>NZ_VFVY01000022.1 GCF_006442315.1 Mesorhizobium sp. B2-3-4
GGCGATATCGGGTCGCATGGGTCGGACCTCCGTGGGGTTTTGGGCAGCCGCTGGCGTTCAGCGGTGGACGGCGACCACGGTGGCGGAGAATGGGCTTCGCAAGGGATGGGGAAGTTGAGGGAGGCTGAAATCCCACCCCCTCGTCCGGGGCCAGAACCGCTACGGTCGACGGCGATGACGCAGGATCTGCAAATAGCCGCCACCGATCAGGGCGGTGGCGCCTTCGACCAGGCCGATCACCGCATCGCGCAACGCCGAGGTCTTCCAAGGATCGGCGGCGATGCGCTTATGACCGTAGAATGCAACCGCAATGTCGCGGTAGCTCGCGCCGTTCGCACGGCCGTCAGCGGCCTGCATCATCAGACGAAACCGGCGGCGCTGCTGTGGGGTCATACGCGTGTCCGAAGCCGTTGGGCGCCCCTGCAAGGAACGCCAGAAACGGGTGAGTGCTTCGATCCGTCCCAACGTTTCTTCATCCAAGGAGATCAGCGCCGCCAGGTGGCCATGCGGATCGCTACCGGGAAGAAGGAGAAGTTGGGTCGCGACACCTGCACTGTGGACCATGTGACGCCCTTCCGGGCTGTCGTGGACCACCCCCACGCCGGTCAAAGGCGCCGATCGCAAGGACGACAGGAATTCCGGCGCCGGCACGAGAGAAACCACAGATGGATCGACGTCAGGCGACCACAGAACATCCTGCGCCAAGGCGGACAAATCCGGCCTGGCCGGGAAATCGTAATCCCCACAGCCGTTGTGTCTCAGGGAGGAAGGGGGCATTTTCGGCGCGTGCGGTCAGGAGCGCCTGGTAGTGCCGCTGATAGGGTTCGTGACGACGCAGACACTCCCAGGCGAGCCCTTCGATGGGTAATATATCGAAATAATCATAGCTGGCATTGTCTCGCCAATGCGATGTATCCGGCCTCATCCAAAGCTCCTGACGCAAGAAACGCGTAGACCCCGCCTCAAAACGATTCCGGGTTGTAGCGATTGGCGGAAGACCCCCGCCGGGCATCGGGTGATGCCGTTTCGGCATCACCCGGGAACCAGAGGAGCGGTGGTGCTAGCTGCCGGGTTGACGCAAGAGGTGGCGGTAGCCAGCACGCGCCATCCAGCGCGCCCGCGCCAGATGGCTGTCATGGATACGCCGGGCGCGTCGTGGCTCCTTCGTCAGATCAATGCCGAAGAGAATTTCAACCACCTCGCGCCAGTCCGCGCCGTCGTCGGCGGCGTCAAGCAGGCGCATATAGAGCTTGACGTGTTCGCGATCGTATTCGGTGAGTTCGTCACTGGTCGGCGCGGTTTCGTCAAACGGCTCGATCATCGCTTGCCTCGTCTTCACGGAGTGAAAGCCTGCATTTTATAGAAACAATAGCGCCGACGGAGGATGGTTGATCAGCATCAGGCGATGCGGTTTCAGCATCGCTCTCGGCTTGAGTGAACCGAACCGGACGTCCGCGCAAGAAGGCCCCGGCCTCCCGGCCGGGGCCTGCGCGCGGCCTCAGTCACCCCGCCGCGCGTTCGGGCGAGACCAGATGAGCGAGAAACCCTCACCTTCCTCGTCGTCGAAGAGGTTGGCGTAGATCGGGGCGTTGAAGCTCGGATCGTCGAGCTTGAGGCCCAGGTAGTCGCGGCCTTCGTTGGAGGTCTTCGACCAGGCGGCGCCGATCTCGGCGCGACCGACCACCACCCGGTGGCTGGGAGCGTTCTCGCCAGTGGCGCGGGTGTCTGGGACGATGCGCACGTTCTTGGCCTGGACGCTGAGAGTGACGATTTCGCCGGTGAACTCATTCGCGGTGGTCTTCTTGAAGGTGCCGATGGTAGCCATTGTAAAGTCTCCTTTTTCTGTTCCCGAGCCCGCACCATGCGGCCTCGATGGCGATCACTTGGCCGGAGGCGACCGACGACGCATCGCTTGCGACCGGAGCAACGCGAAGGACGGCGCAGGAACGACTTTCTTGTCTCGCGAGGAATGGCGGCGCTCGGGGCCCCCATGCGCTTGCCGCGTGGGGTGGGAGCCGGCAGGGGAAGAAAGTCGAGACGCGTCGTTGCGGCTTAGGCGGTCGAGGCTTCAGCCGTCCTTCGGCCAGATCAGCCCATTGAAGAGGCCGTTTGGAGCGCTCTTGGGACGGATTGGCGACGGAGATTTGGGCGCCCAACTCAGGCCCAGCAGATCGCTACGAGCTTCACTGGCATCGTCTACACATCCAGGCACCAAATCCCGCGCACCTCCAACGCCCGGAGCCATCGGCCGCGCTGCCATCCTGCCACCGACTGGTCGGACCTGCCTTGCAGCATCGACCGGCCAACGTTCAAGACCATTAGACGAAGCCGCGCCGGGATTGCCACTGCTCGATCATTCGCATGCGGCCCGATTACCCCAACCACCGATGATGAGGAGGCTGGGCCTTCGTCGGCCTGGTCCACCCGCCTCGCTCGCGCGGGTTTAAGCTTGAACCCTGTCCCTACCGGATTGGTCGGCGGCCGCCATGCCCGCGACCCGCAGATATGCCGTGACGCCGACGGCCACCGCGTCAATGACGGAAAAGACGATCTGCCAGGTCTCCGAAGGCATCATGTGCTTCGCGATGCCATGGGTGGCATGGTAGCCGCCAACGATCGCGGGAGCGACGAAGACGATCGCGATCGCCAGCTTCGCCCACATGGGCCTGATAACGCCGAGGAGGATTTGGCCGACGCCGAGCGTCAACCCGGCTGCGAGGATGCCGACAAGGATCGCGCCAGGCCAGCGGGCACCGGTGTTGAATGCCCATGTACTTGCGTTGACCCGGCGAACAACGGGAGGGCGACGATAGCAAGCGTGAAAAGCAACCAGCACAAGATGCCGATGGCCGCGACGCAAAGGAGAATGCCGAGGATGATCATGGTGGTGTCTCCGAGAGAATAGCTCTGGCGATTGCGCCTTCCACCACCACCTGGCGCAGTGCACAGCATAGCAAAGGAAAAGCGCGGGTGAAACCCGCCGGCGTTCTTGCATCGCCAGGGCGATGTCCGCCCCGTCATGGGGCGAACGGGTCAATTTCGCCGATGATGGCGGTGTCGTCGCCATCATACTCGTTCACCGGCACGACCGAGAGAGTGCCGTCACCGGCACGAAAGATGACGACGGCGACCATGAGGGTGGCGGCGAGGCTGAAGGCGAAGGCATGTGCGTCGGCGTAGGACATCGATCCGGCTCCTGTTTGAGGCGGAGGACCCTCCCCCGCTGACAGGCGCCCGATGTGTTCGGCCGATGGCCGCAATCACCGCGAAGGCGAAGCCGGAGCGGCGGCACGCTTCGCGTAGTCCGACCCCTTGCGGGTTGATGGCGTCAGGCCATCGGCTGGACCAAGGATCAGCGTCGCATCGCAGGGGTGGTACTTCGTTCCAGGAACTGACGGACGGAAAATGCCGAGCGAGATACCCTGTGCCGGTCCTGCGCCCGAACGCCGCACTCGGCTTGAAGTTGCTACCGACCGAGTTCCTAGGTCGACGGGAAGTCGTCCGCTTTGCGCCAGAGCGGTCATCCGTCGCCGGTTCTCGAATGACCGCAGTTGGGCCGGGAGCGTACTGCCCGGTGCCAGGGCGAAACTGCCTGGAGCAGCCATCGCAAACAACCTCAAAGTTGGCTGGGTGATGATCGTTGCTGTCGCAAGATCTGAACGGTGAAGACCTCCGCGATCTGCGGTGGAAGGTCGCCACCCGCATCATCCCTCACAACCCAGTGCAAGGAGTGGCTGGCTGGGTCAGATGCGATGGCGGAGCGCCTCGACGATCACCGCCATCGCAGGCGAGAGCTGCCGCCTGCTCGGGTAATAAAGGTGATAGCCCGCAAATGGCGGACTCCAATCGTCAAGCACCAGCCTGAGGCGTCCGCTGGTGATGTGATGACTTACGAGATTTTCCGGAACATAGGCGATCCCGCAACCGCGTATCGCAGCCTCGATCATGGGTATGGACGAATTGAAGGTGAGTTGGCCTTCCACCCGCCTGGGGCGCGGACGGAACCGGATGGCGGGTAAAGTACTCCGGCGAACCCACAGCCACCAGCCTCCAGTCCGGACCGATCCGCACTGCGATCATATCCCTGTCGATGCTTTCGCCGAGCCGCACGCCTGCGTCGAAGCGCTCCTCCACAATGTTCCTCATGCCATTGTCGCTGTAGAGCTCCACGCGCACGTCGGGATAGTCGCTGAGCACGGGCTGCAGCTTCGGCCAGACGGTCGTCTGAAGCGCATGGTCGGACAGCGTGATGCGGACCACTCCGGAGGGTTTGTCGCGAAAGGCCACCAGGCTTGAAAGGTCGGCTTCAATTTCCTCGAAGCGAGGAACAAGGGATTGGAAAAGTCGCTCACCGGCCTCCGTCGGGGCGACGCTCCGTGTCGTGCGAGTCAGCAGGCGGACGCCAAGACGAGCTTCCAGATCCTTGATTGTCGAGCTTAGGGTCGACTGCGAGGTGCCGAGCTTGGCCGCCGCCTTGGTAAAGCTGCGTTCCTGAGCGACCGCCACGAACCACAGAAGATCCTTCATGCCATCGCGATGCATAGGTCACCTCCAACGGCATTTATATCACAAACAGATAAGTCCATGCGAATTCCTCAGTCTAATAGAATGGGTTCCGCGTCGATATATTCCGGGCATGGCGACGGGGATCGCGGCTGATCCGCCCCGGTCGCCCTTGCAAGGATGCCAATTATGGAAACGACCTACGACACGAGATTCGTCGAAGCCCGCTCCGCATGGGGCGCGGTGCTTTCGATGGCGCTGTGCGTCTTCGTGCTTATCGCGTCGGAATTCATGCCGGTCAGCCTGCTCTCCCCGATCGCGGCCGATCTCGGCATCGCCGCAGGCCGGGCCGGACAGGCAATTTCGATTTCGGGTGCTTTTGCCGTCGTGACCAGCCTCCTAGTCGCCGGCCTGACCCGGCGAATTGACCGCCGGCTGGTCGTCACCGGCTTTACGGCTCTCCTCATTGTTTCCGGGCTCGCTGTCACCTTTGCGCCGAATTACGCGCTCCTCATGGTTGGCCGCGCGCTGCTCGGTGTCGCGATCGGCGGCTTCTGGTCGATGTCGACCGCGATCGTCATGCGCCTCGTGCGGCAAGACATGGTTCCAAAGGGCCTCGCCATGCTGAACGCCGGCAATGCGATCGCGGCCACGATCGCCGCGCCGCTAGGCAGCTTTCTTGGCGCCTATGTCGGCTGGCGCGGCGCTTTCTTTCTCGTCGTGCCGCTCGGTCTGCTGGCGCTGATCTGGCAGTGGATCAGCCTTCCAGAGCTGCCCCCGCGCCGGAGGAAACGCCCAGGCAATCCGCTGGCGCTGCTCGGCCGTCTTCCAGTCGCCATCGGCATGGCATCGATCATGATGCTGTTCATGGGCCAGTTCGCGCTTTTCACCTATCTGCGCCCTTTCCTGGAGAGCGTCACCCGGCTCGATATCGCCGCGCTTTCGGCGATCCTGCTGGCAATGGGCCTGGCGGGAGTGGCCGGCACCTGGTGCATCGGCCGGCTTTTGCGCACACGCTTGTTCAGCGTTCTCGTCGTCATCCCCCTGGTCATGGCCGCGCTGGCCGTTGCGCTGATCGCGTTCGGCGCGTTGCCGGCTTCTACAGCGCTGCTGCTCGTTGCCTGGGGTTTCTTCGGCACGGCCGCGCCCGTTGGCTGGGGCACGTGGCTCAGCCGCACGTTGCCGGACGACGCGGAGGCCGGCGGCGGGCTGCAGGTCGCAGTCATCCAGCTCGCCATCACCGGGGGCGCCGCCATCGGCGGCATGCTCTTCGATACGGTCGGCTGGCGGGGAGCTTTCACTTTCGGCGCGGTGCTGCTCTGCGGGTCGGCGCTCACCGCTTTTGCCGCATCGCATCTGGCCCGGAGATCCTTGCCATGATCATCGAAGGTGCAACGCTTAGCCTGCTGGCCCCCATGGCAGCGGTGTTGTCCGGGTTTGTTGTCATCGGCGCAGCATTGCCTGTGCTTCCGCTGCACGTCAGCCACAATCTGGGGTTCGGTAGCGTCATTGTCGGCATGGTGGCAGGAACGCAGTTCGCGGCGTCCCTGGTGTCACGCGTGTGGTCGGGTTCCTTTGCCGACGAGAACGGAGGAAAACGAGCCGTTCTGGTGGGGCTGGTTGCCGCAACGGCTGCCGGGTTGTTCTATCTTGTGTCCTCTGCCGTCGCGAATGCGCCCGTTCTCTCCGTCACGATCCTGGTCGTTGGGCGCGCGGTGCTCGGCGGTGCCGAGAGCTTCATCATCACAGGTGGCGTGGCTTGGGGCCTGGCACTCGTGGATGCCGGGCATTCCGGGAAAGTCATTGCATGGGTTGGCACTGCGATGTTCGCGGCATTGGCCTTCAGCGGACCTTTGGGAACCATGTTGTTCACCGCCTATGGTTTTGCGGCGATAGGACTGCTGACCACATTGTTGCCGTTGCTTGTATTGGGATCGCTGATGCGAGCGCCAAACCCTCGGATACAACTGCGGCAGAGAAAATCCGATTTGAGAGCAGTTTTTGGCGCAGTTTGGCTGCCAGGAGTCGGTGCGGCACTCGCCAGTATCGGCTACTGCTCAATCCTTGCCTACAGCTCGCTCCTCTATGCCGACAATCACTGGCGACCCGTCTGGCTTGGATTTACAGCGTTTGGAGCTTCGCTAATCGCAGCGCGTGTCGTCTGCGGTCATTTGCCTGACAGGTATGGCGGTGCAAAGATCGCCCTCCTGTTCGTGCTGGTGCAGTCAGCCGGGCTTCTGCTCATCGGGTTGGCACAAAGCAGTGTGCTTGCTTCCTTCGGAGCCGCGCTGGCGGGCCTGGGCTACTCGCTGGTCTACCCCGGGCTTGGCGCGGAGGCGGTTGGTGGCACATCACCGCAAAACCGCGGCTTGGCGATGGGCATCTACACTGCCTTTCTGGACGTCGCGATGGCTCTAGGAAGCCCAGCATTGGGTTGGGCTGCCGATCGAGCAGGTTTGAGCGTCGTGTTCTTCATCAGCGCCGGTGTCACCTTTTGTACAACCGCCGTTGCCTTGCATTTAGCTTACAACGCGCATCATGCCAACAGTCGCACGGCTAACCACGTCCGCTAAACCGGCCAAAGTGGTAGCCATTCAATCGCAAGGTTGACAATGACCGCGAGCGACGCGACGGCGACCTCCCGAGTGGTCGTCTGCAAGGCAAAGTTGGCCTCTAGGTCCGGCTTGGAGCGGATTGCCGTCCGACAGCTTTGGCGCCGGAGCGATTAGCTGCTTACGAGAGGAGCTTCCCTGAAGAAAAATTCATGGAACATCGTGAGCCTCACTCAGTTGGGCGATCTTGAAGCCCACAAACCACCCGCGCGGAGCGCGATCGAGGTAACCATGCTCAAGCTCACAACGATGACCCTGTTCACAACGCTCGTGACCACCACTTCAATGGCGCAGCAGAGCGCAGCACCATCTCAGGGTACGGCACAACTGCAGCAGGTCGCCCGCTTCGATCACCAAGTGACCGGAGTGAGCGTTTCGCAGGATGGGCGCATCTTCGTCAACTTTCCGCGGTGGACAGAGGATGCACCGATCTCGGTTGCCGAGGTGACCGGCGATGGTCAGATCAAACCTTACCCGGATGACGAGTGGAATTCCTGGCGCAATGCCAAGAAGAATCAGATGTCCGCAGGCGATCACTTCGTGTGCGTCCAGAGCGTCGTGACCGACGCTCGTGGCAATCTCTGGGTCGTCGATCCGGCCGCGCCAGCCACAGGACCAGTTGTGCAGGGTGGACCCAAACTCGTCAGGATCGACCTGAAGACCAACAAGGTTGCGCAGGTGATCCAGTTCGGCGAGACGGTCGCGCCGCAAGGCAGCTACCTGAACGATGTGCGGTTTTCGCCCGACGGGCGACATGCCTTCCTGACCGATGCCGGGGCGAAGGGTGCTCTCGTTGTTGTGGATCTGCAGACCGGGAAAGCTCGGCGCGTGCTTGATGGGCACCCTAGCACCCAAACGGAAAAGGAGGTGGTGGTAAAGACTGATGGCCATGAGTTACGCCGGCCTGACGGGCGCGGAGTGGAATTTGCCGCTGACAGCATCGCGCTCTCCCCCGATGGGCGCACGCTCTACTGGAAAGCCCTGACCGGCCGGACCCTCTATCGAATCGCAGCGGATGCCCTGGAGGACCCGCGTTTATCCGAGAAAGACCTCGAAGGGCGTGTGGAGCGTGTCACCGAAACCGAGCCGACGGATGGGCTTTGGATCGACCGGCGCGGGCAGTTTTATCTGAGCGCGATTGAACAGGATGCAGTGAAGGTTCTTGATGGGGATCGCATCACCACCCTGGTGAAGGACAAGCGGCTGCGCTGGCCCGACACGTTCTCGGAAAGCCCCGACGGGACCGTCTATGTCACAAGCTCCCGCATTCAGGACATGAGCTGGTTCAAGCCCGAGAACGGCCCGCGCCTGAAGACGCGGCTGTGGCGGATCAAGCCTCCAAAAAGCGACGAGGCCACAGGCTCGGTCGAGAATCCCCAATGAACCCGACCGGGCAGTTGGGGTGACGGGAGGCTACCGTGATGGAGCCACTGGAGCAGGGCCTTGGAATACTGCTGATCCTGATCGTCTTGCTCGATATCTTTCTCACCGTGCTCTACGCTCGCATTGGCACCAGCATTGTCGGATCCAGGGTGGCGCGGCTGGTCTGGGACACTTTCGTCCAGGCCGCTGAGATTTTCGGCTCTCGGCAAGGAGCCGTTCTGTCCCTCTGCGGTCCGGTCATCCTCGTGCTGCTCGTCGGGGTCTGGGCTCTCGGACTGACGCTTGGTGCGGCGCTGATCGTTCACCCGGAACTCGGCACGTCCATCCGCGCCACCAACGGCGCGACACCCACCGACTTTGTCACCGCCATGTATGCCGGTGGCACCAGCATGGCTATTGTCGGCGCGAGCGACTTCACCCCCCACACAAGCCTGACGCGGCTCCTTTTCCTATTCAATTCGCTGATCGGCACGTCGGTGATATCGCTGACGCTGACCTATCTAATGCAGGTCTATACAGCGTTGCTGCGGCGCAACTTGCTAGCCCTAAATAGTCATCTCCTGTCGGGGTGCACAGGCGACGCCGCCGAATTGCTCGCCCGCCTCGGCCCTCGAGGGCAGTTCAGTGCCGGCTACACAAACCTTTCGGAACTCGGTGTCGAGATGACTCAAACCAAGGAGGCACATCACTTCTACCCGGTGCTGTTCTATTTTCGCTTCAACGATCCATATCACTCGGTGTCACGTACCACGCTGCTGGCATTCGACACGGTGAGCCTGTTGAAGAGCGCGCTGAATGATCAGCAGTACGGCTGGCTGAAGGAGACGGGAGCCGTAGCGCAGCTTTGGGAAGCGTCAATGATGCTGGTCACCACCCTGGAAGAGACCTTCCTTCCTCACGGCGCACCGGATCGGGAGGCCCAACCAGACCAGCAGACCCGAGACCGCTGGCAGGCACGCTATCACGTTGCCCTGGCTCGGCTTCGCGAGGCGGGCATCGAGACCACGGCTGACGAAGGAGCAGGTGCCGAGGCCTACATCGCCTGCAGAATGCAATGGGATCATCACATCACGAACCTGGCGCCGTCGATGTCTTACAGCATGGACGAGATTGACACGGCAATGAGCGCTTTGGATCAAAGGTAAAGTCGAACGATCCCATTCCCATAGGTAACGGAGCAGCATTAGCGGGGCGACTACATCCGCCGTCGTCGCACCGCCGACGCGGCTGACACTGAGGTGCTGCATGCTCCAGAGAGTCTATGCCGCCAAGGATGCCGCCTGCGCGTCACCATTGGCGAGCGGCGACGGTGGACGAGCGCATTAGCGGGTTGGAATTTCGCTCGATCGGGGGGCGCGCAAAGCTGACGTCGAATCGCGCCGCCGGCACCGTCATGTCCGCATTCCGGCAAAGGCGAACTCTAGCTGAATAGCGGAAAAGGGGCGCAAAGCGGCCATTCGCGTCATTAGGGGCATACGTCGGCTTCGGTGAGAAGAAGACATTCGCAATAGCGCTTGCGACCTGGACTGCGACTTTGAGTTGGGAAAGGCGGCGCTCACGAGCCGCCGAGCCGATAGATCGGAATGCCGAGCTTGCGGGCCTTGTCGGCAAGGTTTTCCTGAATGCCGTTGCCCGAAAAGATGATGACGCCGATCGGCATGACTGCCAACATTTGGTCGTTGCGTTTGAAGGGAGCGGCCTTGGCATGTTTGCTCCAGTCAGGCTTGAAGGCGACCTGCTGCACTTTGCGATGATCGGCCCAGCGGGCGGCGATCTTTTCGGCGCCTTTCGGTGATCCGCCGTGCATCAGCACCATGTCGGGGTGCTTGCAGCGGATTTGGTCGAGCTTTGCCCAGATCAACTGGTGATCAGCGGTATCGCCGCCGGAGAAGGCGATCTTGGGGCCGGCGGGTAGCATGACCTCGGTTTCCGCGCGCCGCCTGGCCGCCAGGAAGTCGCGACTATCGATCATTGCGGCGGTGAGATGATGGTGGTTGACCATCGACCCGGTGCGCGGTCGCCAGGCCGAGCCGGTGTATTGATCGTAGTGGTCGGCGGCCTGGTCACGCATTAGCTCGAAGGCGTCGCGCCGCTCGATCGTGGTCCGGCCCTGGGCGGTGAGGTTCTCTAGTTCGACCGCCTTGATCTCGCTGCCGTCCTGTTCGCGCTGCAGGCGGCGCTGGGCCTGCTCGTTGTCGTCCAGTTGCCGCTCGATCCGTTGTACAGCTCGGTGGAAGACATTGGTGACGGACCAGAGCAGGTCATCGAGGTCGGGTTCGAGGCGCGTTTCGGCCAGGGTGGCGATGAGGGCGTCAAAGATGTCGGCCACGGCTCCGGCCACGTGGTCGCCGCCGGGGAGCGGTCGCGGATCGGGCTCGTCGGCAAATGGGCGCCAGCCATAGAGCTGTTGTTCGGTGAGGATGTGATCGGTCGGAGAAGCGGCGTGGTGCGGTTCGGTGTCGTCGTGCTCGCTCATGGGGATGCTCCCGTCGGTTTGACCGCGACCCTCGCGACCTTCATGGCGACGAGAGCCCACGGGCGGGACGGTCCGACACCCGCAGCGTAGCGGAGGGCCGGAGCGAAGCGGAGGATGGCGGCGGCCGGCTATTTTGCCTCGCGATGGAACGGCGTCTCGACCAATCGCTACCATTTGCGAGCAGTCGCGCGCCGCTGGAAAATAGTCGGCCGCCGCCATTGCCTGGCCGGCCCGATTGTGGGCCGATCGCCCTCTCGAAGGCCGGGTCGCGGTTCCCTACCGGCGGGCTCCTATACATGCTATGCGGCCACACCGTGGGCCGCGCGCTTCCCCTCCCGGCTCACGCCGCCCGTGTCAGATAACGGATGCGATCCCTGCGCATAAGCTGGTCCGCAATCGAGGCGCGGAAGGTGGCAAGTCCGAAATGGCGGAGGTCTTCATTGAAGTCCTCCGTCTCCGGCGACAGCACGATTGCCTCGATTCCGGCGTCCGTCGCGCGCTCGAGCAGACTGTCTCGGGCACCGTCACCGGCCGGATCGTTGTCGCGGATGACATAGAGCCGCCGCAGGTTCGGAGGGAACAGGATGGCGGCGAGATGAGCCGCCGAGAGAGTCGCCGCCATCGCCATGTCGGGCAAAGCGCATCTGAGCGACAGCGTCGTCTCGATGCCTTCGCCCGCTGCCATGACGCTGCCAGGTACGCCGAAGCGGACGGCATGACCGAGGAGGTTACCCATTGCCCGACGCGGTGTGTCGACGAGTGCCTTGCCGGAGCCATCCGGTGCCAGCCAGGTGCGGTGCGCGCCGGTCAGATGTCCATCGAGGTCGGTGACAGCGGCGATCATCGCCGGCAAAGTCGTGGTCGGTCCACGATCGTCTGGCCGGTAGTAGCAATGTGGATGGAACTGCAAGGATGCGGTTCCGTGCAAAGTCGCAATGCCACGTCTACGCAAATACGTTTCCACGAGGGTGCCGATAATGGGCTTCGACATGGCGACCAGTCGGCGAGCCGCTTCCGGAGATCCAATGGGGACCTGCTTGATCGGCTCGGCCGGTCGGGGTGGCATGGCATCTGGCATAGCGAGAAACACGCGCGCCTCGTCGGCGACGTCCCGGAAATTGACCAGTCCGAGGCATTCGCGGATGACATCGAGCAGGTCGCCATGCTCGCCGGTAGCGGCGTCGCTCCATTTGCCTGGCGGTCCCTTCGGGGATGGCTGCAGACGCACGAACATCGAGCGGCCCGGCGCATTGCGGACGTCGCCGACGGTCCAATAGTTGCCCTGGCGACGGCCATTGGAGAGGTAGTGGCGGCACACCGCCTCGGCATATTCGCCGAGGGGTGTGCGAGGTCGGAGGCAGCGTGACGCGCAATCATGCAGCCTCCCGGTCACTGACCCGCTCGATTGGGAAGCGGTCGAGCACGCGCTCCAGCACGGCGAGCCCGTTGGCGTCGATCGGCACGAACATCCTGAGCTTCCACGAAATGATCTCGTGGAAGAGACCGTAGGCGGTGAGGCGCTCGCGCATCGTGTCGGTGAAGCCGGACAATTCGATGCGCCATGTGCCCATGACGCGGCTGCGGCGAAGCTGGAGATCCTCGGCAAGATCAAGGATGGTCCGGCCGTCCAGCAGAGCCGCAAACGCCTGCTCCGGCGATAGCGCAACCACGTTCGTCGCAGAGGCGTTGGCGGCCCATGCCGGCGAGACGCGGCGGCCGATGAGGCGCTCGCCCTCGTCGGTCTGAAGTCGATAAACGCGGGTCGACTCGTTGGGCAGGCGCTTCCAGATCGGCAGCAGCAGGCCGGTGACCATGTGCAAGACCGAGTCCGAAAACTCCGGCACCCCGGCGATTTCGACCGTCCAGGCAGTTGTGAAAGCCTCGCGGTCGGCCTCGACCCAGCGTGTTTCGCCCATGGCCTTGAGCGGCATGTTCTGGCCTTCCATCGGCCGGATCAGGCGGACACGTCGCTCGACCTCGCCATCGTCGAGCATGACGCTGGGGGTCGGGATCTGCACGGCGGCTCGGCCCGATTGCTCGTTGATGAGCAGTACGGCACGCGGATCGCGGAGATGATCGAGCGCCGCACTGAGCGTGACGGGCCGATTGCGCTTGCGTTCGGTGATCGTGAGCAGGCGGCTTTCGGAGCCGGTGCGCGGATGGGTGTAGATCACCTGCCGATCGGTGACGACGAAGTTTTCGGCCTTCAGCGTCTCCAGCCCGGCATCGTAGGTGCCTGACGCGATCGCGCCCTCGATGCGCGCCGCCAGCAGTTGCTCGAAGGCACCGAACAGCACGCCCTGCAGCGCAATGGTCAGTGCGAGCAGACGATTGAGGAAGGTGGTGATCGGCGGCAACTCGTCCTTGATGCCATTGGCATCCATCAGCTTGAGACCCGTCGCCGCCTCGAAACGCTCGAGCGAACAGCCCTCGACCTTGCCGCGTATGATCAGCAGATAGAGTTGCCGTAGCGCATCGCGGGCATAGTGGCTTTCCAGATTGTCCTCTGGCCGGAACAGGCCCTGGCCGCCGGTCTGGCGCTGGCCGCGCGTGATTGCGCCGAGCGTGTCGAGCCTCCGCGCGATCGTCGAGAGGAAGCGCTTTTCCGCCTTCACATTGGTCGAAATCGGCCGGAAGAGCGGCGGCTGCGCCTGATTGGTGCGATGCGTGCGGCCTAGGCCCTGAATGGCTGTGTCGGCCTTCCAGCCGGCTTCGAGCAGATAATGCACACGCAGCCGCGTGTTCCGGGCCGACAGTTCGGCGTGGTAGCTCCTCCCCGTTCCGCCCGCGTCCGAGAACACCAGAACGCGCTTCTGGTCATCCATGAAGGCCTGCGTCTCGGCGAGGTTGGCCGAGCCCGCGCGATTCTCGACAACCAGGCGGTCGCCCTTGCGCACGATGCGGCGCGAGCGACCGGTGACCTCGCCCACGATGTCCGTGCCGAAATGCTGGACGATCTGGTCGAGTGCGCCGGGCACGGGCGGCAGGCTGGCGAGCATGGCGATCAGGTCATCGCGCCGGGCGACCGCCTCCCGGCTCTCGACCGGCTGGCCGTCGCGGTAGACCGGCCGGGACGACAGATTGCCGTCGCTGTCGGTGAACGGCTCGTAGAGCTGCACCGGGAAGGAATGGGCCAGGTAGTCAAGGACATATTCCCGCGGCGTGATGTCGACGCGAACGTCGTTCCATTCCTCGGTCGGCAGTTCGGCCAGCCGCCGTTCCATCAGCGCCTCGCCGGTCGAGACGATCTGGATGACAGCTGCATGGCCCTCCTCCAGATCGCGGGCGATCGAGCGGATCAGCGTCGGCGTCTTCATGCTGGTGAGGAGATGCCCGAAGAACCTCTGCTTGGCGCTTTCGAATGCGCTGCGAGCGGCCGACTTGGCCTGGGCATTGAGCGTGCCGGTACTGCCGGTGATGTTGGCCGCCTGCATGGCCGCGTCGAGATTGTTATGAATGATGCCGAAGGCGCCGGCATAGGCATCGTAGATGCGGATCTGTTCCGGCGTCAGCTCATGCTCGATCAGCTCGTATTCGACGCCGTTGAACGAGAGCGAGCGAGCCGTGTAGAGGCCGAGCGCCCTGAGGTCGCGGGCCAGCACCTCCATCGCCGCGACGCCGCCGGCCTCAATCGCCTCGACAAACTCGGCGCGGGTGGAGAACGGGAAATGCTCGCCACCCCAGAGGCCGAGCCGCTGGGCATAGGCTAGATTGTGGACGGTGGTGGCGCCAGTCGCCGACACATAGACAATGCGGGCATTCGGCAGGGCGTGCTGGAGTCGCAGGCCAGCACGGCCCTGCTGCGAGGGAGAGGTGTCGCCCCGCTCGCCCTTGGCGCTGACGGCATTCTGCATCGCATGCGCTTCGTCGAAGATGATGGCTCCATCAAAATCCGGACCCAACCATTCGACGATCTGCTTGACCCGCGAAACCTTCTCGCCACGGTCGTCGCTGCGCAGCGTGGCATAGGTGGTGAATAGGATGCCTTCCGGCAGCGTGATCGGCTTGCCCTGCGGAAAACGCGACAGCGGCGTGATCAGCAGGCGCTCCATGCCGAGCGCCGACCAATCGCGTTGCGCATCCTCGATCAGTTTGTCGGACTTCGAAATCCACACCGCCTTGCGACGGCCCTGCATCCAGTTGTCGAGGATCACGGCCGAGGATTCCCGCCCCTTGCCGACGCCGGTGCCGTCACCGATCATGAAGCCTTGGCGGAAGCGAACGGCGCCGGCGGCGTCATCGGCCGCGGCGCTGACGACGTCGAAGGTGTAGTCGAGGGTCCAGGCGCCGGCGAGATATTCGGCATGGGCCTCGCCGGCATAGATGACGGTCTCGATCTGCGCATCCGACAGCAGGTCGAGAACGTTCCGTGGCAGGCGCGGCCGATATCTCGGCTTGGGCGGAGCGACCGAGGCCATCGCCGCCGACTGCACAAGTTGGGTCGGGTGCGCCTGCGCGCCGGGAATACGGATCGCCTGAAGCCCGTAATCTTCATAGATCGCATCGCTGATGTGGCCGCCCTCGGCGGCCTGCCAGTCGATCACTTCATAGGCGAGTTCGACGGCCTCGGGATCGGCGATCGAGGGGCGCGGTGTCGCCCTCGTCGTGCGCGCAAGATAGCCGCGTACGGTGCGAGGTACGGCCGAAGACGGTGTGTCAGTGACGCCCCTGGGCATAATGACCGGCAACCGTGCCGGCACATGCTCGCTGACCCATTCGAGGAGCGTGGCGGCATCGCCATCACGATCGATGCTGATGAACACTCCGGCGCGAGCGATCTCGGCCGCATCGTAGTTCATCGGCCGGCTCTCGAAGGCATCGAGCGCAGACTCGATCTCGCCGAGGCGCTGATCGACCTCGTCGGGGAGTTCGTCGACTTCGCCATACTCGCCTTCCAGCCGATCGTATTCCTTGCGCAGCGCTTCACGTTGTGCCCGCTCCGCGTCGGTCAGATCGGTGGGGGTGCCGGCGAGCGCTCTCAGGCCGTGAGTGTGGCCATAGGGCAGATCGACATCGACCACGATCCACTTCCAGCCCTCTGCGGCGATATCGTCGGCGATCGACTTCAGCTTGTCGCAGACCAGGCGGTCGAGCAGCACAGGGTCCTGCAGCCAGCCGCCATTGTCGGCCTCGAACAGGTCACGCAGAACAATGCCGCCGGCTGCGAGATAGGCCTCGACGCCGACGAATAGCGTTCGGCGATCGCTTGCCCGAACCGTGGTTTCGGTCAGCATGCGCCGGATTTGATGCGGCTCCTTCGACCACGAATGTTCGAGCGCCTCCCAGACCTGTTCCTGACGGGCGTGATCGTCGGTCACGGTGAAGGCCATGAGTTGATCGAGGTTCATGCCGTCCTGCTCGTAGATATCGTGCAGCTTGGGCGAGACCTTCGCGAGCCGCAGGCGTTGCTGGACAAAGGTCGCGGACACGAAGAAGCGTGCCGCAATCTCCTCGTGGGTCGCGCCCTGATCGTGCAGGGTCTGGAAGGCACGGAACATGTCGAGAGGATGGAGGTCCTCGCGCTGGAAGTTCTCGGCCAGCGAATCTTCCTCGATCGGCACCTCGCTATGTGCGTCGGTGACGACGCAAGGCACAGGCTCGGTTTTGACCATGCGCTTCTGCTTGATCAGCAGCTCAAGGGCGCGATAGCGGCGGCCACCAGCCGGCACCTCAAACATGCCGGTCTCGTTGCCCTCACCATCCAACACTGGCCGGACGTTGAGACTCTGGAGCAGGCCGCGCCGTCCAATCGAGGCGGCCAGGTCCTCGATCGTTTCCCCGCGCTTGATGCGCCGGACGTTGGACTGGCTCAGCATCAGCTTGTTGAACGGGATGTCGCACGAAGCGTTGAGGGTGATCTTCTGCTTGACCGTAGCCATCTTGATTATCTCCGCGACGGGCGGCCGAGACTCTCTCGACCTCCAAACCCGTCACAAAGACCGGCGCAGCCCTCTCACTCTACGTACCGCGCCGCACACGGAAGATCCGAGGTACGTGAGGAGGATCACGCCGCCCTTCTGTCGATGTCGGTCTCATCGGCCTCGCCTGTGCCCGTCCTGGATGCGCCGTCAGGTTGCGGTAGGAAGGCAAGCAGCCAGTCGGCCGCCTTGCTGGCCCGCGACGCGGCACGCACGATCGCGCGGTTGTCTTCGCGCAGAACCTCAAGCCAGGAGGCCAGGTAGTCGGCGTGGCGCACGGTCGGCACGATGCCAAGCGAGGCGCAGCAGAAGGCTGCGTTCATCTCGGCGACCAGTTCCTCGAACGCATATTTCTTGGTGCCGAAGGCGCCGCCGAGGTCCCGGCCGACGCGGGAGGGATGGCCGGTCGCATGGCCAAGTTCGTGCAGGGCGGTGCGGTGCCAGTCGATGGTCTCGAAATAGGCCTGCGGGGGCGGCACCCGAACATAGTCATGCGCCGGAGCATAATAGGCGCGATCGCCACCGATGCGGAAATCGATCCCGGTCGCCTTGATCAGCGCGTCGGCGGCGGGCTCGATCAGTCCAGGCTCTGGTGCAGGCGGAGCCACGGCCAGATCGTCAGGCAGATTTTCGCATTGCGCCACGTTGAACACGATGAAGCGCTTCAGGAACGGTATGCGCTGCTATCCCAGACGGCATCTGCCCCCATGTTGCCACCTTGCAGCATGAACGGCTTTGGCTTGCGACCTTTGCCTGCCGCTATCGCTTCCATGGTTCGCCCGGACGCCACCGAGGTACCATTGTCATCAAGAATGGCAGCGCCATTTGCCTCGACGGCAAATTCGTCTCGATGCTTGATCATGAGCCAGTTGGTTCGCTTGCCCCGTTCCCGGTCATTGGCCATTCGCACCAGCACGAAGCTGCCATGCAGCCGCTTGCCTTCAAGCCTGAACTTGAAGTCTCCCTTTGCCAGCGCCTGTTCAGGAGTCTTCTTTCCTTCGGGCTCCCAATAACCGCGGTCCCAGAGCATGACCGATCCCCCGCCATACTGGCCCTTGGGGATCGTCCCTTCGAAGTCGCCATAGTCCAGCGGATGATCTTCCACTTCGACGGCGAGCCGCTTGTCATGCGGATCCATAGAGGGACCACGCGTCACGGCCCAGGATTTGAACACACCGCCGAGCTCAAGACGCAGATCATAGTGTAGCCGCGTGGCGTCATGTTTCTGGATCACGAAGCGGCGGCGATCCGACGGTTGGACTTTGGCCTGGCCACTTGGTTCCTGCGTCTCGCGAAAGTCGCGCTTAGCTTTGTATGTGGTGAGCTTGTCATTTGCCATTGCGATGCCCAAAAAAGGATTGTGGGATCAGGAATGTCTAAGACAAGCGCATGTTCCGAAAGCTCTCGGCGAAACCCTCAGAGTAGCAGAGTGTCCCCTCGCCTGACGTCATTGGTCCCGCTGACCGCGGATGCTCAAAATCTGCAGCGACGCACCATCCATTTGGCCGACGAACCAGTGGTCAAGGGCCTCACGGAACAGGTTTTGCGGGACCGAAGACGCCAGAGCAAACAGCGTCATCGAAGAATGAAACTTGAGATCATCGGGCGAACCGAAAATTTCGTGGACCGACAGGTTCTTTGTTGCAAGGACTGTGCGCGTCGCGTGACAAAGGCGCGGTCCAAGAACCGAATGCGCCAAATAGGCACTCGCCTCATGGAGGGATGCAATGCCGTATAACCGTGCCGACACTGATGATCCAAGGCGGGTCGGACGCAGTCACATTCCCGGAGAAGACCGAAGGCAAGGATCAATTCTTCACAGGCGGATATGAAAGGCGCGTCATTTCTGATGTCGGCCATTTTCCAACTCGCGAGGCCCCGGCCGAGGTTGCCCATCTTTTGATCGACTTTCTGCGCGGCTAAGTCGATCTGCAAGTAGCGCGACATCTCGATTAGGACAGCGGTCTATTCCTCGGGAAGACGATGACCTGAGCGAAGAACTAAGCCTTCGGCCGTCGTTCCACAGCAAGAGATGCACCGGTTTCCTGCTCCCGACTCATTGGCGGATCTCGTCAGCCAATTGGTCGAGAACTTCTGTGGTCCCGACGGGGAGCCAATCCGGGAACCGTTGCTATGGATACGCGAGGGTTGCTCCCAGATGGACCGGCCGCATGCAGAGCATCTCGTGCTCTTCGAAAATTTGATCAGGTGGTCCGCGCATAGGGCGAAAACTAGGATCATCCGCGGGGTCGCTGGCGCCGTCGACGATGACCGATGAGCGTTTTCCTTTTAGGTGTTGTCCACCGCGCCACAGTGGATCCGATCTGTCGAGTACCACGACGCCCAGGGCCGGCGGCATTCCGAAGCAGGTGGGAGTGGCGGTCAGAATCACGTTCGGCTCTTTTTCGGATGAGGACCAAATTCGCACCCGGCTAAGACTGTTCCTGCCCGGAATCGGAAATCCGTTCGCGCACCGAATCCCCGGCCCTGTCAACTGCAGACCTGACGATGTCGCCGAACTGGTCGGCCATCGTGCCTGCTTGCATGTCTTGTGAGCCAGCTTCCTGCTTGATTGTCTCATAAGCTTCGGCTGCAACTTCCTTCGCCTCATCAAGACCTTTTTTCAGCGTGGCCTCGGCCTTGTTACGAAGCTTATCTCCATAGCTGCCCAGTTGCTCATCCTCCATTGCGGTGTGGGGCAGCATGGCACCTATCGCGGCACCTATGGCGAGACCGACCGCCGCGACGGCCAACGGCTGGTCATTCAGCAGCTCCTGACCTGAGCGGCCGGCCTTTGCAGCCATGTCGCCAGTCGCCGATCGTGCACTGGCCATATTGCTCTCCAGTCTCTCGGCTGTGCTCGAAACCGTATCGCCGACGGTGCTTGCAGCGGATGAAAGCGATTCAACAGCACCCGAGAACGCACTGCCAAAGCCGCCCGCCCGCCCTTCATCATGTTGCCCACGCGCCGAGGGACCACGGGAATTCGAGATACCGCTGCCGAACATCAACCAAGCCAGGCCCGCGCCCACCATGGTGACCGGCAGGGGATTATCCCTGACCTGCTTTCTAAGATTGCTGAGCATGGCTGAGCTTTCTCCTCTGGAGAAGATTCCGGTGAATTCGTCCAGCAATTGTCCCGGGGTCATTTTGCCTCGAATGGATTCGGCGGTTTCCACCACCCTGGCACGCGCGGCCTCCGCGTCGCGTTCAAGTTCGGCTGCGGATTTCCCGTTCATCTTACTTGCTCCTTGATCACACTCGCGTCGCGCCTGAGTTGTTCCTGGGTTCGATCAGGAGTGAGTTCGGAAGGCGCCATGCTCGCCATCCCGTTTCGCAGCAGGATGGCGCCGAGAATTGCCACGACCCCGCCTACCAACAGGGAGGACCAGCCGGCGCCTAGCCCCGCCCGCGTCAAGGCGATGACGAGTGCCTGCAGCAGCACGAGTAGCGCCGCGAGTAGGCAGATCGCACCGCCCAGCACCTCGGCGGCGCCCGTTCCAGCCTTGGAAAGCTTCTCGGACAGCTCTGCGCGCAAGAGCCTGGTTTCGGTCTGCACCAGCGTGGTGGCGTGGTGGGCCAAATCAGTCACCAGGGTCGCGAGGCTGGGATTGTCTTGCGTGTTCATCGTTCTTGCTCCGCATGCTGCTCGGCGACATCGTCGCTGATACGGTCATCTCCCCAAGACCCGTCAGCCGACTGGTCAGCTGGTTGAGCAGTCTGCGAGTCGGTCTCTCCCGACGCATCCTGAGGTGCTACCCGGCTTTCTGGCGGAGAAGCCTTGATAAATCGGCCGAGGGCCAGTCCTGCCAACACCGACCCAGCAAGAAGGACACCCGGATTTTGGCGGCCGAAGGACTGCACATCCTCAAGGACCTGTCCGAACGGCTTGTGCTTCAACGAGGACGAAAGCCGCTCCAGACCACCGGCGGCGTCCAGAGAAAATTTCGAAGCGGTCCTTTCATCGTTGTTGGCCAGGTGATCGCTGGCCGCGCGCAGCGCACCACTCAATGCCGCAAGGCTCGATGCGATGTCGCGCTGCGCCGCCTCCGCCTTGTCGGAGATGACCTGCGTGGCTTCTGTTGCGTAGTCGCCGGCCTTGCTGGCCACTTCGTCGCGAGCATCGTGAAGCAATTCGCTTGCACGTTGTTTCTCTCGAAGAAGCGTGTCTGAAACTTCGCTCTTCACCTTATCAAATTCAGTGGGCTGCAAGCCTTGGCCATCATCATGCTGCATGGGTCACCTAGTGAAAACCGAGAAAGGAGAGGACCGCGAGCACGACAACGATGAGACCGATGAGATAAATGACACTGTTCATGAACTCGTTCCTCCGTACTCCCGAACTTCGATTGGCCAGAGATGTTCCATGAGCAAGGTGCATTTGCGATGGGCGCTCATTCGACGCGTGTCGTCAGCAACACCGCAGATCAAGAATGGCGGCCTGTCCCGCCGAGTGCTGCGGGCCAGGCAATGGACCGCAATTGCGCTGGATACCCCGTTCGACGCCTCAGGCAGCGCTACTGATGCCGCGATCGCTGCCTCAGCGACCTGGCGATGCCGGCGTATAGCTATGTCTTTCTGTCGAACAGGCGGGTGGGCCACATTGGCCTGCGTTTCCTCGATAGCTCCGACGGGATTTTGTCCGGCCTGCTCAATGCCTCTGCCGTTGTTCAGCCGAAGATCTGCGATCCCGGCTGCATCCAGCCCGGCGCGCGCCTGCAGCAAACGCGCTAGTTCCGAGCGCAGCCCGTCTCCCTTGCGCCGGAAAGCAGGGATCCCCGTCGTCGGGTACCGCGGACTTTCCTCGTCTGGTCTCCTCGAAATCGACCGATAGCAACTATGTTGCGCTGCCGTCGCGAACCCCACACCGGCCCGCCCTCCCGCGGATGCAGAGGCACATCGTTGACCGAGATCGATCGCCGACCGGTGTGCCTAATCATGGGCACCCCCAATCTTGGGTGTTTTGCTGGCGTTTCGCACGCCGACTCATCATGGTTTTTGAATATCTATACGCTTGTCCGGCGCCGGCCGGCCTGTCGGGAAAAGGATTGCTCTGGCGGCTGTATCCGTCTGCCGCGCCTCCGAACACAAGCACTGGACCATCATCTGCATGGCGCAGCCGAGGGGCGCCGCATCATCGGGCCGAGGTGCGGGTCGGGCAAGATTATCGTCACCGCGTTTTTTCCCTTCCTTCGCCGAGAGACTCGATCACGTCGTCCTCCGGCGCGGTGTGTACTGCTGTATCGAGCACCTGCATCTTCACCCGCAAGCATCCCGAGACGGCTCTGCAGTTGGCGGAGAAATGCGAGCCGGGAGACTCTCGGACCGAAGGGCCGAGGCGGCGGCGTCATTTAGGTCCCTAGAGGATGCCGAGCTCGCGGTGGCGGACGCATGTTCCCTCGTTCCGCACGAGCAAACACTTGACTGGGACCTCGTACCGGAACGTCTGGCATCAGCGGATCTTAAGGCGCACGACAATAGCCGTTCGGGCGAACGCGGATGCTGAATGGCTGCCTGGGATCATGCAACCTTTGAAAACAGAGCGACGTCACATTTGGCCAAACCGTAGCGCCACCGATGGTCGGTCGTAGCGACCCGGCTCTGGTAAAACAATGAAAGCTGGCTGCCTTCGATCATCACTGTCGAATGGCCGTTCTCTCCAGGTTGGCCTGGTTCCAGCACCGGGCCAATCGAGACGTAAGGCCCGCCAACCTCATCGGCGATGGCAAAAAACACCCGTTGCCGGTTTCCCCTCAAGCCATTCGGAAGAAAGCAAGTGGCATTGAGAAGCACTCGGCCGTCAGGCAACTCGATCAGTTGCGCGCCCTCGATGCCCCATTCGTAGTCGGGATCATCTCTGGTGTTGTGGTGAGGGACCTCATTGTGGTCAAGGATCTTGCCGATCCGCTTCCAGGGACCGAACCAGGAGTCGGACTGGCTGCGCGCCAGATAAACGTCGGGCTGCGGGACCCTGGTGAATTTTGGCATGGCCGAATAGACCAGGTAGCGCCCACCGCCGATGACTGCGGGATGCGGATCGTAAATGCCGTCCTCCTCCGTGTCCGGGATGGCGAGAATAGCCGGGCTGAGCACCACCCAATGGAACCCGTCGTTGGAAACCGCATGTTCGCAGCGGCCCCCGGACCTCATGAACTCAGTCTGGATGAACATGTGGAAGACGCCGCACTCGTGGATAACTCCGGGAGCCGCGACACCCGTGCCGTTGATGGGGAGTTCTATAGGTTCATGTTCGGCCCACGGCCCATAAAGATCCGGCGCTGTTGCATGCAGGATCCTCCACGTCTCGGTGGTGACGGTGCCGCTTGATCCGAAGACGTGCCACAGAGTGCCATCGAAGACAGGACACGGGTCCTTGAGATCATCCACGCTCAGTGGATGAAACAGCGGAAAGACGTTGCTGTCAAAGTCGATCTTCATATCAGCCCCGGAAACCGCCTGGCACTCGCTCTTGCGCGGCGAGGCAGGCGAATCAATTGATCTGCTGCACATTTTATAGCCGACGAGTTCAACTCAAATGCGGCAAGGCGGTTCTCCCCGGCAATTCCCTTTGCTCGACACGCTTTCACCTACGCTGGAGCTCCACAGCCGCTTTACCAGCCAACCTGATCTCCGCTTCGCTGGGCGAAGACTGGCTATCCATCCCACCTTGGAACAACTCACCTGATTGAGAGTTAGGAGCGCTACCGAAGTTTATTTCTCCTCGATCGCGATTAACAAACGTTAATCGCGACCTAAATAACTATAAATGAATATCAATTAGAGGAATACGTCAATGGAAGCAGCCTTTGGCCGGGTGACCGATAGTAAAAATGTCCCTATCGAAAGTCTTTTGATCTGCTTTTCCCATTTGCGATGGAATTTCGTTCATCAACGTCCGCAACATCTCCTCACTCTCGCTTCCGGGCATAACAGGGTAGTCTACTTTGAAGAACCTGTTTTCGAAGAACTGTCTCAGCCGCTGCTGCGGACCAGCGAGGCATCGCCAGACATTCTGGTTGTGACGCCAGTGCTGCCGCTTGGCATGTCATCTGCCAAAGCAGATGCCGTCCAGTGGAGATTTGTTCAGCAGACCATAGCTTCTATGCCGTACGGCCGGCTGATCGCTTGGTACTACACGCCGATGGCTCTTCGCTTCACGGAGTACCTCGACCCAGACATATGCGTCTATGACTGCATGGACGAACTCTCCGCGTTCAAGAATGCGCCTCCCGAACTGGGTCAGATGGAAAAGGCCCTCCTGCGCCGCGCCGATGTGGTTTTTACCGGTGGGCTAAGTCTCTTCGAGACCAAGCGTCATCTGCATCATGCGATCTTTCCCTTTCCGAGCAGCATCGATGTGAGGCACTTCCACACCGCAAGACGGCCAGGAAAGGACCCAACCGATCAGGCCGACATTCCATCCCCGAGGGTTGGGTATTTCGGCGTTATCGACGAGCGGCTGGACGTCGATCTCGTGGCACTGGCGGCAAAGACCATGCCGGACGTGCATTTCATCATGCTCGGCCCGGTCGTCAAGATCGACCCTGCAAGCCTGCCTAAGGCCGAAAACCTGCACTGGCTGGGCCCGAAAGCCTACTGCGATCTACCCGACTATTTGCGCCATTGGGACGCCGGATGGATGCCGTTTGCACTCAATGAGGCGACCCGTTTCATAAGCCCGACCAAGACGCCCGAATTCCTCGCGGCGGGTCTGCCTGTGGTCTCGACGGCGATCGTCGATGTCGTGCGCAGTTACGGCGCCGCCGGGCTGGTGGAAATCGCCGACTGCGACGATCTGGAAGACAAGCTGCGCTCGGTTCTTTCACGACCGCGGCAGATGCTCCTGCAGCAAGTCGACGCCTATCTCCACGACATGTCCTGGCAGAAAACGTGGACTGCCATGGCCGATCACATCGAGGGCGCCTATCAACGCAAGAAGGTCGTCCCGCTTCGCAGGAGAGCATAGCCATGTTCGACTGGCTGATCGTCGGCGCAGGGTTTGCCGGTAGCGTGCTTGCCGAAAGGATAGCGTCGCAGCGTCACGAAAGCGTTCTCCTGATCGACCGCCGCAGTCATGTCGGGGGCAACGCCTATGATTGCTACAATGAAGCCGGCATCCTTATTCATCGCTACGGGCCGCACATCTTCCACACCAACAGCCAGGCCATCGTCGATTACCTGTCTCAATTCACCGAGTGGCGGCCATACGAACACAGGGTGCTGGCTGCGGTGGACGGGAAGCTCGTTCCCATCCCGATTAATCTCGACACGATTAACCGCCTTTACGGGCTGGACCTGACCTCAACGCAGCTGGAGGATTTCTTCGCCTCGCGACGCGAGACGGTAGAGGACGTCCGCACGGCCGAGGACGTTGTCGTCAGCACCGTGGGGCGCGAGCTCTATGAAAAGTTCTTCCGCGGCTACACGAGGAAGCAATGGGGCGTCGATCCCAGCCAACTGAGCAAATCGGTGACGGCACGAGTGCCGACCAGGACCAACCGTGACGACCGCTATTTCAGCGATAGCTTCCAGAAGATGCCGGCCGGCGGGTACACGCGCATGTTCGAACGCATGCTCGATCAGCCGAACATCAAAATCATGCTGCGGACCGATTTCCGGGAAATTCGTGATCAGATACCGTTCAGACGCATCATTTATACCGGCCCGATCGACGAATATTTCGGCTGGCAGCTTGGGCATCTTCCCTACCGCTCGCTCCGTTTCGAGCACGTTACCCTGGACCGCGACGAGTTTCAGCCGGTTGCCGTCGTCAATTATCCCCAGACGGAAGATTACACGCGCATTACCGAGTACAAACATCTGACCGGCCAGCAGAGCTCGCGTACCAGCCTGACCTACGAATACCCCACGGACATCGGCGACCCCTACTATCCGGTCCTGCGGGCTGAAAACGAAGTGCTCTACAAGCGCTATGAAGCACTCGCGGCAAGCTGCCCCGACGTGTGGTTTGTCGGTCGGCTTGCAACTTACCGCTACTACAACATGGACCAGGTGGTCGGACAGGCTCTGGCCACATTCGCGCGCATCCAAAAAAGCGTCCCGGCCTGGGCGCGCACAGAGGGGCCGTTGTTGGCCGAGCCGGGAAGATAGGTTTCGAAGCGGGAGATCGGGCGGGAATCAGAAAGGAGAAATGCAATGGACACGCACTTCAACTCGGAAAGCCGAGAAATATTCATCGTTGGGTTGCGCAACGCGCACGCTATGGAAAATCAGGCGCTGTCGATCATGAAGCCTCAGGTCGAGCGCATAGAGAACTATCCGGAGGTGGCCGATCGCTTGCGCCGGCACATTCAGGAAACCGAAGGCCAGATCACAAGACTCGAGTCCGTCCTGGAGGGCCTCGATGAGGAGCACTCCACTGTGAAGGACACTGCCTTGTCCATGCTTGGCAGCGTTGCAGCTATGGGCCATTCGATGGCCGGCGACGAGATCATCAAGAACAGCCTGGCGAATTTTGCGTTCGAGAACTACGAGATTGCTGCTTACAATTCTCTGCTGGTACTCGCCGAGGCCGGGGGCTTCCAGGATGCTGAAGAGGCCCTTAAGCAGAATCTGAGCGAGGAGGAAGCGATGGCCGATTGGCTCAAGGAAAACCTGGGTGAGGTCACGATGCGGTATGCCAAGCTGCGAGAGGCCGGGGCGACCGCAAAAAGCTGATCCACAGGCGGGCAGCGTTTCCAACAGACGCTCGCCCGCCCCGAGGCGCCGTGTTCACGGCGTCGTGTTCGCCACAAAGGCTTGCTGACAGTTGCATCTGCTGCGGGTTTGCGCTGGTGTTGCCGCCCTCAGCCTGGATGACGGAAAACAAACCCACCTCCGCATGTCGCGAATTGTCCCAGCCTGGGTAAGCGGTTGTCGGGAACAAGCACATACCCTCGGTCGAGGCTCCAGATCGCGCAACGCACTTCGTCGCAGACATAGTGGAGCCAAGCCGGGGTGGAGCCAAGCCGGGCCGCCCGACGCCGCCGAGCCGGTCCCGGCAACGAACATCGGCTTACCTTACGAAAAGCAACTTCGAGCAACATTTCCGACAAGCGCGTCCCACTTCGGTCATTGGAAGCCTCCTTTGCATGTCGGCTTCGAATTCGGCTGCCGTGTTCGCACCGGAAACCGCGATGGCAAGATAGCGCAACCGATCGGGGCGCGCGCCATCTTCGCTCAGTCAGCGTCCTTGCGTGATCGGGTTATGCCAAATCGATTGGCCGAGCCTTTGTTTCGGTGGTGGACTGTCGGCGATCCGGGAGGCGAATGAGGAAGGAACAAGGAGGGCCGTACCAAGTTCGGGGCGATATACCACCGCCGCCGATGAACTCGAGCGGCTGCGCAGCAACAACAGAGGCACGGATCATGACCGTTCAGATTCGACTTTCCGAGATCGACCACGCCAGGCGCGAGGATCATGGCGACGGCGCCTGGAGCATCGCACCGGACCTAGGCTATTTGCGGCTGGCGATCGTCAACGTCGTGTTCTTCGGCGCACCGCGCAGCGGAGATCGGAATTGGGTGCTGATAGACACAGGGTTGCCGACGTCTCGGAGCAGCATTCTTGCAGTCGCGGAAAAGCGGTTTGGCACCAACGCGCGGCCTGCCGCGATTATCCTGACTCACGGCCATTTCGACCATGTGGGAACGGTTCTGGACCTCGCGAATAAGTGGGATGTGCCCGTCTTCGCGCACCGACTCGAGCATCCCTATTTGGACGGAACCGAATCCTATCCGCCACCCGATCCCTGGGTCGGGGGCGGACTGATGGCGCTGCTTTCGCCGCTCTTTCCACGCGGGCCAATCGATCTTGGCAACCGTTTAGAACTCTTGCCCGCCGACGGAACGGTCCCCGGAATGCCTGGATGGCAATGGCTGCACACACCCGGGCACGCGCCTGGGCACATTTCCCTCTGGCGCGAGGAAGACCGCTCGCTGATCGTAGGGGACGCTTTCATCACCACCGGTCAGGAGTCAGTCTATGAGGTCGCCGTTCAGGATCTCGAGATGCACGGTCCGCCGCGCTACTTCACGCCGGACTGGGATGCGGCGGAAAGATCTGTGAAGCATCTGGCCGCCCTGAACCCGCAGATGGTCATCACTGGACACGGTGCAGCTGCCGCCGGAGTGGGCATGCGTAAAGCTCTTGACAGCCTGGCTGAGCGCTTCACGGTATTCGCCGTCCCGCCGAGATTGAAATTCGTACGCGAGCCAGCGACGGCTGCAAATACCTGACGCTTGCGAGCCGCCTTCGTTCTGAATATGGGCACGTTGGGCAGACACCATCTCTCGAGCAGGTAGTTATCCGTAGAGAATCGCGCGCCCATCGTCGCCCACAACTGTGACAAGCGGAACAATTCGGGGAGGCGCCAGTTAGGGCGTCGCTCACCGCAGGGCGACTGCGGTCAGCCCCCGCAATCCTGCGTCAGGATCAGACGTCACATGGAACACGAGTACCCTGAAGGAGGCGTCCTCTGCCAGCGAGCCGGCCGGCAAGAAGTGTTCTTGCCCACACGCGTCGGCATTCGCCAGGACTGGCATAATCCGCACATGGCCCCAACCCGTGGAGGAACCAATGGCAAATCTCGGAAGATTGGCTATCGCGATGCTTGGCGTTCTGGCTTACCAAAATCGTGACAAGCTCAGCGAGTTGATTCCGGAAGCGGGATTCCTTAATCCAAACGACCCGCAACGCAGAATTCTGGCTCAGATAACAAATGGCGTGTCCACGGCTGACCTTGGTGAGATCCTCGACCAGTTGAGGGAGGTGGGGGCAGGATCGAAGGTCGATTCGTGGGTTGGCAGTGGGCCAAACCAGCCACTCGAGCCGAGGGACGTCGAAGCGGCAGTGGACGAAGGGACACTCACGTCCATTTCGATGCAGACGGGTCTTGCGCGCGAGGAGCTAATCAGAAGGATTACGAGGGATCTACCTGAGACAGTCGATGACATGACGCCGAACGGTGAATGGCCGCCTGAGCCGACACAGGGCTTGGATAAATCCATCCTGTTCGACCATGTATCTTAGAGACGGCCAGGAATGCAGCCGGCCAAGGTAGGGTCATCGGGCCAGCTTCAACCAGTCAGACAGCCTGCAACCGCAAATCCAGCGGCCTTTGGAAAGCTTCACCCTGTCGCGGCTTCCACCCGCTTGCATGGGATGGTCGACTTACCCGTACTCCATCGCTGCCCCGCCAATTAAAATTTGTGCACGAGCCAGCGACGGTCAGAAATAGCTGAGCCTGACTGCCACCACTGTTCCAAATTCGGCCAGGTCGAAATCCGGGCGGGTGGCACCAGATAACAGCGAACTGCTCTTTCCGGAATCCGCTCGATCGCCGACGACCAGCACAGGCGGAACAAACCTGGGAGGCGCCAGTTAGGGCTTTCGTTCGGCGGAGGGCGGCCCCGGCCATGCGCCTTGAAGTTGGTTCAGAGGAAAACTTCAGATGGAGAGTGCGAAGAGCTCGTGCCCCACAGACGCGTCCTTTCCGGGATTGCTGGCGAAGTTAGTACTGCTGCCATCCGGCTGCATGCTGATGCGGCTACTGGGTTGGATTCCCGCAATCGCAATCTTATCGAGTTGCGCGGGCGGCGTGCTCGACCCGCAGGGCCCCGTTGGCTCGGCCAACCGCATGATCCTCTTGAACTCACTGGCGGTGATGCTGGTGATCGTTGTTCCAACGCTTGTTGGACTCCTGGCAGTCGCCTGGAAATTTCGCGCCTCCAACAGCAACGCCCCCTACGACCCGGACTTCACCTATTCCGGGCGCATCGAGTTGATCGTCTGGTCGATTCCCACGCTTACCATCCTTTTTCTTGGCGGGCTGATTTACTACGGATCCTACCAGCTCGATCCGCGCAAACCCATCCTCTCCGCGCAGCCGCCGCTCGACATTCAGGTGGTGTCGCTGGACTGGAAATGGCTGTTCCTCTATCCCGAGCAGGGCGTGGGCGCTGTCAATCAATTGGTTATACCCGCCGGCGTTCCGGTGCATTTCAAGTTGACTTCGGCCAGCGTGATGAACACATTCTTCGTGCCCCAGCTTGGCAGCATGATCTACGTCATGAACGGCATGCAGACCGAGCTGCATCTGCAGGCCGACCGCGAGGGCAGCTTTTTCGGTCAGTCGGCGCACTTCAGCGGCGACGGCTTTTCGGATATGAACTTCAATGTGAGCGCGGTCTCAGCCGATGCCTTCGCCCGCTGGGCCTCGTCGCTGCGTGGCGGCGGCGGCGTGCTCAACGCCAATGCTTATCGCGAACTCGCCCGGCAAAGCACAGACGTGGCGCCAGCTTCCTTCGGTCATGTGCAGCCTGGGCTGTTCGACGCAGTCGTTCGGCAGACATTGCCGCCGGGTCCGGGGCCCGCTGAGAGCGCCGCGGGCGGCGAGTCACAGGCGAGCCCAAAGGCATTACCCGCGGCGGCGGCGCCGATGGCCCATCATCTGCAAGGGGAAGAATGACGATGCTGGGCAAGCTCGATTGGTCAGCCATTCCTTTCAATCAACCCATCCCACTCGGCGCGGCACTCGGCGTCTTCCTGGCAGCAGCCGCCATGCTTGGCTGGATGACGGTGAAGGGCTACTGGCCCTATTTGTGGCGCGAGTGGATAACCTCGGTAGACCACAAGCGCATCGGCGTCATGTACATTGTTCTGGCGATGCTCATGCTTTTGCGTGGCTTCATCGATGCCATCATGATGCGCACGCAACAGGTGCTGGCGATCCACGGGCCGGGCTACCTGCCGCCGGAGCATTACGACCAGATCTTTTCCGCGCACGGCACGATAATGATCTTCTTCGCGGCGATGCCGTTTATGATCGGCCTGATGAATTTCGTCGTGCCGCTGCAGCTTGGCATACGCGATGTCGCTTTTCCGACGCTTAATTCCGTCAGCTTCTGGCTGACGGCTTCCGGAGCCCTGCTGGTCAACATCTCACTTGTGATCGGTGAGTTCGCGCGCACCGGCTGGCTGCCTTATGCCCCTTTGTCGGAAACCACCTACTCGCCGGGCGTAGGTGTCGATTATTATCTTTGGGCGATCCAGATCTCCGGCGTCGGCACACTGCTCACCGGCGTTAACCTGGTGACGACCATCCTCAAGATGCGCGCGCCGGGAATGGGCTATCTGCGAATGCCGATGTTCTGCTGGACCTCGCTCGCGTCCAACCTGCTCATTGTCGCAGCCTTCCCGATCCTTACCGCCACGCTCGCAATGCTGACGCTGGACCGGTATCTCGGCTTCCACTTCTTCACTAACGAAGCCGGCGGAAATCAGATGATGTTCGTCAACCTGATCTGGGCGTGGGGCCATCCCGAGGTATATATCCTGGTGCTTCCTGCCTTCGGTATCTATTCCGAGGTCTTTTCGACGTTCTCGTCAAAGCCGCTGTTCGGATACCGTTCGATGGTCGCGGCCACGATGTTTATCTGCATCGTCTCGTTCATGGTCTGGCTGCACCATTTCTTCACCATGGGCGCAGGAGCGGACGTCAATGCCGCCTTCGGCATCGCCACGTCGGTCATCGCGGTCGGTACGGGCGTGAAGATCTACAATTGGCTCTTCACCATGTATGGCGGGCGCGTTCGCTTCGACACGCCGATGCTTTGGGCCCTGGCGTTCGTGACCACCTTCACGGTCGGCGGAATGACCGGGGTCCTGCTTGCCGTCCCACCTGCCGACTTCGTGCTGCACAACTCCCTTTTCCTCGTTGCGCATTTCCACAACGTCATCATTTCGGGCGTGCTGTTTGGCGCTTTCGCCGGCTTCACCTACTGGTTTCCCAAGGCGTTTGGCTTCCGGTTGCATGAAGGCTGGGGAAAAGCGGCATTTTGGGTCACCTTGGCCGGCTACATTCTGGTCTTCGTCCCACTCTACATCGTCGGTCTGCTGGGAATGACACGGCGCCTGCAACATATCGACATGGATCTTTGGGCGCCGTGGCTAAGGGTGGCCGCGTTTGGCGTTCTGGTGATGATCGCCGGCGCCGCACTGCAGATCACACAGCTTCTCGTTTCGATTCGGCGTCGCGACAAGCTTCGCGATGAGACAGGCGACCCCTGGGATGGACGTTCGCTTGAGTGGTCGACATCATCCCCTCCCCCCGTCTTCAACTATGCTCGGCTGCCTCACGTCGAAGGCGAAGAGCCCTACTGGCGCATCAAGCAACGGGCTAGTGAGGAGCATAGTCCCGACAGGGGTGAAGCATACGAGCCGATCGAGATGCCGCGCAACAGCCCGACTGGCTTCGTCACCGCCTTCTTCAGCACACTCATCGGCTTCGCGCTGATTTGGCACATATGGTGGCTGGCGGTTGTCGGCTTCATCGGCGCATACGCGACCTTCGTCATCTTCGCCTGGCGCGATCACGGGGACTATGAAATCCCCGCCAACGAGGTTGCGCGCATCGATCACGACCACATGGCAGCGCGGTCTACCTTGCTGCGGAGTCGGGAGCGCCCGGCATGACCAATCACGCGTTCTCCAGCGACATCAGCCCCGCCAGCCAGACACTCGACCCACACGAGCTTGGCGGGCATGCCGCAAGATCCGCAACCGGCCATGGAGAAGGCGGCCCGGCCTCGAAGTTCGTCACCGTCGCCTATGGATTCTGGATCTTTCTCCTGTCCGACATCATCATGTTCTCGGCGCTCTTCGCCGCCTACGCCGTGCTGGCCAAGGCGACCGCAGGCGGTCCGACCGGCAAGGACCTGTTCGAGCCCGCACGCGTTGCGGTTCAGACGGGCCTTCTGCTCACTTCGAGCTTCACCGGTGGCCTGGCGACGCTCGCGGCCTACCGCAGATCGATGGCTGCCACGCAGCTTTGGCTATTCGTCACGGGCCTGCTCGGGGCGGCCTTTCTGTTTCTGGAGATGCAGGAGTTCGCGGTGATGATCGGCCTTCAGGCTGGCCCATCGCGCAGCGCATTTCTTTCAGCCTTCTTCGCGCTCGTCGGTTGCCACGGCGCCCATGTCAGTCTGGGCCTGCTCTGGCTAGGCACCATGATGGCGCAGCTGTGGGTGAAAGGCTTTCGGGCAGACATTTTGCGGCGCCTCCACTGCTTCGGGCTCTTCTGGCACGCGCTCGACATAATTTGGGTTGCCATCTTCACTCTGGTCTATCTGCTGGGAGCATCGTCATGACCAAGATCGCGAGCAAGACGGGCGAGATAAAAGACCGCCGCGATTCAGCACCGGGCGAGGAACGCATAACCGAAAACGAACTGGCCGGCGGCCTTGCGGGCTACCTGCTTGGCTTCGGCCTCGCGATCCTGCTCACCATTGCGTCGTTCCTGGCGGCTCGAACCGACCTGATTTACCAGCCGGCGGTCGTCTCGGCCCTGGTGGTGCTCGCTGTTGCGCAGATGGGTGTGCATCTTGTCTTCTTTCTGCACCTGACCACCGGGCCGGACAACACCAACAACATCCTGGCCCTGGCCTTCGGCGTGTTGATTGTGGCGCTAGTGGTTCTGGGCTCGATCTGGATCATGGCTCACCTGGATGAGAACATGGTTGTCATGACGCCCCACCAAGCCGGAACCATGCCTTAAATCGCATGCAGCAAAGGCAGTCATGTGGATGATGTGCTTGTGCGACTGACTGCCCCCCATTTCGCCGGCCACCGGTGCCGCGATTGCTGAAGATGCGGGACTCTAGCGCAAACCCGCTATCATCCGTGTGATCGATTTGTCCGACACCCCGTCCGCGAGAAATGCCTATTCACTGAAACCTAACCGGGAGAACTTCAGTGCAGCGACCGCGTTCCTGGCGGCGCGCATTATAGTGTTCCAGGGCCGGGCACCCGGTGCGCGGCCTTGATGCCTTGCTGCCCTAAAAGACTGCTGCTGTTATTCCCGATACCTTAAATCAAGCTCGACGCCGGTAGAACGCTCTATGCGTGGGATCATGCCGCGCGGTGGCCCTCCACCGCCGTCAATATGTAGCGCATTCCGAATTGCCGAAGCGAAGATAACCACGCGAGGTTGATCGTTTCGGAATCCCCTTTGCGGCCCGCCGGGAACTTTTGGCGCAAATAATAGTTCGGTCACCAACATCAGCTAGGTAGTCAATTTGTCTCCCACCTCATCCTCGGATGTACTCATTCGCAAGCTTCAGACCATCTCGGATCTTCGAGAGGCCGATAGCGGCGTTCTGAGAGGTATACCGATCCAGGAGAGGGAATATTTGGCCAACCACGATCTGGTGCGCGAGGGCGACCGTCCTGTGTACTCGTTTGTTGTTCTGGATGGCCTGGTTGGCTCCACCAAACATACGGGCGAAGGCAAGCGACAAATCACCTCCTTCTTCGTGGCGGGCGACATTCCTGATCTGCATGGGCTGCATCTGGCGGTTATGGACTGTAACTTCACGACCCTTACGCCGGCTCGAATAGGCTTCATGCGGCACGACACTCTGCGCAGCATTTGCGATCAGCACCCCCGCATTGCCACCTCTTTTTGGAGGTCGACGTTGATAGATGCAGCGATATACAGGGAGTGGGTCACCAATGTGGGAAGACGTGAGGCCTATACCCGCATGGCTCACATTCTGTGCGAACTGATTTTTCGCTTGCGCTCCGTCGGGCGCATTCAGGATCACGTAGCGGATCTTCCCATCACTCAGGCAGCCCTGGGCGATGCATTGGGTCTGTCTACGGTCCACGTCAACCGGATGCTCCAGGAACTACGACGAAGCGGCCTCATCGCTACCTCAGGATCAAAAGTGCATGCCATGGACTGGGCCGGCCTCACTCACGCAGGAGATTTCGACGCCACCTACCTGCATCAACGTAACCTCGCGGATCAGTGGTGACGGAAGCCCTCCGATGGCACGATTTTACTTTGACAGCGGCGATCGCGATCTGACCTTCGAAGACGAAATAGGCGTCGAATGCGCCGGCCTGGCAGAGGTCCGCCGCGCGGGATTCGAAGGCCTTATCGACCTTACGAGGGAGTCACTGAAAAGCGTCGATGGCCAGCAATTGTTTGTCGAAGTGCGTGATGAAAATGGCGACAAGATTATGCGGTTGAGCCTCTTACTCCGAGTCAAGTTGTTGAAGTAGATTGAACTCTAAGCTCACCGTCAGGCCGAGCGGGTTAAGACTGCACACATCCGCTGCGGGCAAAGTCTGCAGTTGCTTCGACAGCTTGGTGCCATGATAAGGATGGCGATTGACGGCCTACAGCAGCCGTAGCGAATGTTCTTCAGCTGTACGCTCGTGTTGTACGCTGCGTCGGCTCGTCGGCGCGGTCTTTCGATCAAGCTTCCTCCTGATCTTCAGAAGCCTGCTGAATTTGCGTCATCACCTTTCGGGGATCGACATTCTCGGCCAGTTGCGGCAGCTCTTTGTCGGCCGGGGTGGAGACATTCAGACGCGCTGCCAAGGCTGCCACCATCTCGATCAGCCGGGTGGTTTCATGTTCGTTAAGAAGGCTGATCTGCAAATCCAGTTCCGCTCGACGCTCGCTGTGTTCGGCCATTCTGTTTTGATTGATCAGCACAAAAGTAGACAGGAAGATTGCCTCGACCGAAGCAACCATGGCGAGGATCACGAAAGTTGGGTCCCAAGCTGGGATGGTTGGTATCGCGCCAAGGTTCGCGAAGATCCAAACGACAAGAATTGCAAGATGCAGATAAATGAAAGTCATGCTTCCCGCGAAGCGCGAAATGACGCCGGCAATCCGCTCCTCAACGCCTTGGCGCTCCTCGTATTGTCGCCTGTGCTCGACCAGGGACTGTATGTTCTGGTGGAGCACCGACTGCATGTCGGCTGGACGATGGTCGCTCATTTTGAGAGCCCCGTTTGAACCACGACTCGTCCATGCGGCGTCACTTGTCGCCCGCCTGGAACGTTTGCGCAGCTGGACCTGGCTCGAACTCGTCGGCACGCGGCTCATGTCGCCGCCGATGGGTCGATTGGAAAGAGGCATGCCGTGCTGCAATCGTGTGCACCATGCCGACCACTGCTTGTGGGGCGCTCTGATGAACCATATGGCCGGCGCCCGGAACCACCTCAAGGAGAGACCTGCCAACTTCAGCGTGCAGCCGCCGTGCGTCCCCTTCCGCATCGAACAACCGGTCTCCAGATCCCGCCATAATGCCGGTTGGTACGGAGATGTCCTTATAGGTGGCCTTCCTCCACAGGGCCGCGGCCAGCATCGATGCCGACTCTGAACAAACCGCCCGCAGTTGGGAAGGGCGGCTGGCGAAATCCTTAGCGAATGCAGCGAAGTCGCTGGCGATCACGGCGGGTTGAAAGATCTTCTTCATTGCCCACGGCCAGGCAAGCCTCACAAGCAGCGGCAGCAAGGTATGGCGAAAGGCAGTGCCGATCACCGGCAATGCCGGTAGCGCGGCAAGTGCAAGATCCACCCGCGGTGGCGGATAGTAATAACCTGACACGAGCACAATGCCAGCGACCGATGAGGAATGCCTGCGCGCCAGCTCGAGGGCGATCCAGGCTCCCCAAGAGTGTCCAAGGACGAGATATTTCTTTATACCAAGTCTGCCGGCGGCGGCATGTATGAGGTCGGCTTGGTCGCAAGCGGACCAGTGCCGTCCGCGCGGTCGTGAGCTTCGTCCAAATCCGGGACGGTCAAATGCGAGGACCCGATAGGTCTTTGCCGCCTCATCGAAAACGCCGCTCGACTTGAAATCCTCCGCCATGGATCCATTGCCATGCAGGAGAAGCAGCGGCATGCCGCTGCCCGATTCGATAAAATGCAGGCGCAGGCCGTCGATCTTCATCACACGTCCGCATGCCCGGCTGACAATCGCACGTCTGGCGCGGATGGCGTTGTATCCCGCCAGTGCCGCCGATGCGGCGAGAAACAACACGGTTGCGAGTTTCAATCCGTCTCTGTCCAAGGCCATGCGTGTGCCTTTATAGCAGTTTGCGTGACCCCAACTTTTGGGGTCACAGCTTGTTCCGCCAGATAAAGGCAACTCTGTATGGTCGTTTCGAACTGCGTGGAAAGTACGCTCTCCATGGACATGGTAGCAGCGATGCAGTCTGTCCGGAGGCAACGGAGGCGCGGAGTGGGTGCAGAGACGGGGGAAGGCAAGCGGTGAAGTGCCAGCTTAACCAGCTTGAGGGAGCGACGAGATAACACGCCTCGTCCTAATTTTTGTCACCCAACTGGTCGGGTCCGCGCCATAGGCAATTCCATCAAGCACGGCCCTCCTTAAACGACGCTCTTCGCCTCCCTGACGGAGCCACGTCCATGTCAGCGAAGATTGCAGGCTTCGGCAAGCCTTCGATGAACTCGAAGCGAAATTTCGGCATCGATTCCTCCCGTGAGTGGCGCCAGCGGACGCCCATTGCGAGCTCAATGATAGCGTCTCGAAAAGGATGCAGCGACTTCGAGCCCGCCTGACCGTCAAGCGTCAGGCAGCGCTGCTGCCTTCCAATGTCCAATCGGCTTTCCAACGTGCGCGCACGGCAATCATCAGCATGGCCGCTTCCGTAATCCCGTTCTGGAAGAGCCTAACCAGCTCTCTCGCGATGGAATTGGCTGCGGCGCTGTCCGGTACAACTGGGTAGAGAGCTTCCGTCTGCATGAGAATGGGTCGGTCAAACATCAAGCGTCTCCGGGTGAGAGTGCGATTGGCACGGAACCAGCGGAGCTCGTTAAAATGCCCTGCTGATTTCGCCTTATGGCCCCGGCGCAGCAACCTGTCATTAACCTATGACGGACCGGCGTGGCCGGTCCGCCAAGAAACCTGCTGCGCCGCCGGAAACTCCTGGCCGCGGACTGCATTTGAGTCCGGGCACGCGGGGGCGATATGCGGGCCAATTTACACAAATGGCAGATTACTGACCCTACGGGTGGCCTAGGCAGCCGCCGGATTGCTGGGAAACCCTTTTGGCATCAGCCGAGCCGGATACGGCACGTTCGATGTAGAAAATGAAACTTTCGCCGTCTAAAGAGATTGGAATCCGTCAAGCATCAAAAAAACTACGGCTCGATATCGAAGACTTGAAGCGAGGCGTCACCGTAGTTTTCGGGGATGCCGAGCCTGGCGCGAACCAGCGGCCATGCAGATGCACCCATCAATGCCCCATCTTTCATCAACATGCATGTTACCGAGCATGGCGGTTTGGTGGCGCTGCTGTACCTGAGCCACTCCTCGCCCAGACCTTGGGCGACAGTAGCCCTCATTTCGGAAGTGGCGGACCGGGCGCGTACCGCGATAAAGAGACTTCGGAGCGAGGAGGCTCTTGGCTATTCCGCGTTGAAATGCAAGGGTCACGCGACGGGCTGTTGGCCATCGAAAGCGGGCAAGTGTCCGCGCTTCTGTTCACCGATGTGTTATGCCGGAGATGTCGGGTCGGAAGTTGGTGGACCGCGTCAAGGCAATGCACCCGTCGCTCATGTGCTCAATACCACCGGCTATTCGCGAAACGCGGTCCGTAACGGCACGCTCGATTTCGGAACGGGAGTTTTGACCAAGCCATCCGCAAGGTGGTGGATCGAAAGTAAATGGGCGACGGCCAGCGGTGCTCACCCACCGTCCCTCCCCCACTTCAGCCGCGGCGCTTGCCGAGCAAGGTGTGCAGGGAAACGGGCCGGAAGCCCCAGCTATCGACACCGACATCGTATTGACGCGTCAGCGGCTTTAATTTGCCGTGCGAATGGCCGTGCAGGTTTATCGATTTCTTGCCCATCCGGTTCCACGTACGAAACGGATAGTGGCATAACACGATGAGCTGATCCTCCTGCATCAGCTCCCTATAGGGCTGGACGCTGTTCCACCCGTGTGCAGCCGTTGTTTCGAAAGCATCATTGTTGCCGACGATGAGGTTCTTGCAGCCCTTCAGGCGTGCCAGCAGTGCTTCGACGCTCGACTTGCCGAGGCGCGCGAAATCGCCCAGGTGCCAGATTTCATCCTCGGGGCTGATAGTTTCATTCCACCGCGTGATCAGCGCTTCATCGTGCTCCGTCAGCGATCCGAACGGCCGGCGATCGATCCTGAGAATACGCGGATCGTTGAAATGCGTATCGCTCGTAAAGAAGACCATTGCCGTCGCACACTCCCGGCTTGAGACCGTAAGGGATCGTTCTCGGTGACGCCTCCGACTTTACCCTGGCTGCCTTGACATGCCAACGATGCCGCCGCCGGTGAGACCGCATTGCCGTGCCGCCCGGCGATTTCGCGTTGCCGCCCCTGATCTTTTTCAACGGTTCAAGGACGAAAGCTGCCGTCACGGCGCTTGATAGTGTGACGGCACCATTGAAGGTTTGGGCGCGCCTACATCGACTTAGGCTATGGGAAGGGTCGATGGCACCATTGGCCGGGATCGATCATCAAAAAAGAAAAGGGCCGAGGCTCGGCCGCCGAATGGAACAATCAAGTTGCGGGGAGGTTCGGGCGGTATAACCGGAGGAATGCCAATGTTCATGCACAACAAGCGTCTGCAATACACCGTTCGCGTCTCGGAGCCCAATCCTCGCCTCGCCTGCATGATCATGGAACAGTTCGGCGGCGCCGATGGTGAGCTTGCCGCGGCAATGCGCTATTTCACGCAGGGGCTCGGCGAGGATGATCTTGGCCGTCGCGACATGCTGCTCGACATTGCGACCGAAGAACTCAGCCACCTCGAAGTGGTGGGATCTATCGTCACCATGCTCAACAAGGGGCTCAAGGCACAACTTGCCGAGGGTCAAATGAAAGAAGCCGACCTTTACCTGATGATCGGCGCCAGCGGTACGACAGCCAAGGAGTCGATTTTGTTCGGCGGCGCTCCCGCGCTGTGCGATTCGGCCGGCGTTCCCTGGACAGCCGCCTATGTCGACTCGCGCGGCGAACCGACGGTGGATCTGCGATCGAATATCGCCGCCGAAGCGCGCGCCAAGATCGTCTACGAACGCCTCATCAACATCACCGACGACCCGGGCATCAAGGACGCGCTCGGCTTCCTGATGACGCGCGAGATCGCTCACCAGAAATCGTTCGAGAAAGCACTCTACGCGATCGAAAACAATTTCCCGTCAGGCAAGCTCCCGGGCATCGAGAAGTATGCCAGCATGTACGTCAACACCTCTCAAGGTGACGGCGATGTCACTGGCCCATGGAACTCCGGAGAAGAGTGGGATCGAATCGATGACCTTGAACAGGTGATGCCTGTCGACGGCGGAGACGGCTTGGCAACTGTGAAGCTGGGCGCCAAAGACATGAAGGTGGTGGCCAAGATGGCCGAGCGTACTCTTTCCGATCCGGCTTCCGATCCGACCACAGGCGCTGATCTCGGTGCGGGGCCGGGAGCCGGCCGTACCAAGAACGCGGATTTTGGCGGCGCGGCAAGCATCGAGGAGGCCCCTGCTATGGCGGAGGCTGCAGCCAAACGCACATCTAAGCGTTAGTTCACAGCCGAACGCCGTTCGGGAGCAGCGACGTTCTGGGACGAGTCTGGGAGCTGACGGCGAAGGCAGGGCATCCGACCAGCACTGGACCAGCCGGAGCGCTCGCATCGACATGTTTGTGAATGGGTGAAGCACACATGGCCACCTCCGCACCACGACCAGACTGGCAGCGTGCAGAGCAGCTGGAGAGGGTCCCGCCCCACGGTTGCGAGAACCGGTGCATTGTTGCAATCGGGGCCTCGGCCGGGGGCGTCGACGCGCTGAAGAGACTTGTGCGGGATATTTCTCCGGATATTCCAGCGGGCCTCCTCATCGTACAGCATGTCGGCCCCACGAGTTACCTCGGCGACATTCTTGGCCGCGCTGCCAACATGCCCGTAGCGAATGCCGCCAGCGGCATGAAGGTTGAAAACGGGCACATCTTCGTTACACCGCCCGGAGCTCACTTGCTTTTACACGACGATCACATGCTGCTGCGACGCGGGCCGCGGGAGAATCTGGCGCGCCCCGCCGTCGATCCCCTCTTCCGATCAGCGGCCTGCAGCTTTGGCGGCAGCGTGATCGGGGTCGTGCTAACAGGCAGCCTCTCCGACGGCACCGCCGGCCTCCGCGCCATCAAGATTTGCGGCGGCGTCAGCGTGGTCCAAGATCCCGACGACGCTGCAGTCCCCGACATGCCGCTGAGCGCCCTGCAGAATGTGGAAGTCGACCATTGCGTGCCCCTGTCCGAAATGGCTGGCCTGTTACACAGGCTCGCTTCCGAAATGGCAGGGCCGACACCAGAAATCCCGTCTGTCATCCGCCTCGAGGCTGCGATTGCTGCTCAGGAGCACGGCACAATGGAACAGACAAAAGGCCAGCTTGGCACCGCATCACCATTTGTCTGCCCCGAATGTCACGGACCACTTTGGGAGATCGAAGACGGGCCTATCACCCGTTACCGTTGTCACACCGGACATGCGTTCGGAGCAGACGTTTTGATGCAGGCTCAGGCGGACGATGCGGAGCAGGCTCTTTGGAGCCTTCTAAGAGCCCACCAGCAGCGAGCCGAGTTGGCGAAACGGATGGCAAAACGCGAGGCTGCTCGAGAAAGACACAGCTTGGCCAGCCAAATGGCAGCGCGAGCTGCAGAATATGAAGCCGACGCGAAACTTATTGAAGAGATCATCCATCGTCGAACGCCGTGACACGGCAACCGCGTTGTCAGGGAGAGGCGAGTGCGTCCGTGCAATCAGGTCGCGTCGCTTCACTGGGCCTGGGCATTGATGGCTAGCTCCCAATCCTTGATGCAACATCAGCCTTCAAATCCAACTGCGCGAATTTTCCCCAAAGCAGGAACATAGAAGCTTGATGCGAGTTAGGTCGCATCTGGACTCATCCTCGCATGCTCCGGTCTGCCAGGATGCTCTTTGGTGTTAGAACGAATGCTCAGGACAATGTATCGCTCTCAGCTTTTCGTGCCTCTCCTTGCTCTGCTGTTGCTGCTGGGTGGCCTCTTCCATGAGGACAGGGCCATGGCGCAGCAGCCCTGCCCTGCCGATCACGACAAGCTGCTTGCAGTCCTGAAGGCCAATGTGAAGGCAAGCGGCGGCCCAGCCAATGGCGGATTTGAAACCAACGAATGGGCAGCCATCGTTGGCCGCGACGGTACCGTCTGCGCGGTTGCGTTCAGTGGCCCTACCGCCGACTCGCAATGGCCGGGGAGCCGCCTCATTGCAGCGGAGAAAGCCAACACGGCCAACGGTCTCAGCCTGGCCGAGATGGCCCTGTCCACGGCCAATCTCTATGCGGGGGTGCAGCCGGGCGGGCCACTATTCGGCTTGCAGGAGACCAATCCGGTCAACCAGGCCGCAGCTTATGTGGGCGATCCCAAAACGTTTGGAAGCGCAAGCGATCCGCTGGTCGGCAAGCCGATAGGCGGCGTGGTGGTGTTTGGGGGCGGGCTCGCCCTCTACGACGGCAAGAGCATCGTCGGCGGCCTTGGCGTTTCAGGCGATTCCTCATGCGCCGATCACAATGTCGCCTGGCGGATCCGCGCGGCGCTCGGCTTCGACAAGGTCCCGGCAGGCGTCAATCCAAATCGCAAGGATGCCATTGTCTACGATCTGGACCCCGGCGGCAAAAGCGCTTCGGGCTGGGGGCATCCGCTTTGCGCCGGAACGGAGGCCGACATCGCGGCCGAACTCGGCGCCGGCGTGGGAGGCTCGATCAATAAATGAAAGCTGTGCCGCAATTGGCATTAACGCGCGTTGACGCAGAACGACATACCCGCAAATTTGCAGCTGGGAATTCCTTTCGCGCTATCCTTTTGGTGACGCTGTTCGCCTGCCTGCCCCTTCTGGGCGCTGCCTCGGAGCCACCTAATCCTGTAGCGATCGTACCGCCCGCGGCAGCCTCGCCACCCGATGACGGTCAATGGACAATGCCGGCCAAGAACTACGCGTCGACGCGCTTCAGCGAACTCTCCGAGATCAATGACGGCAACGTTAAGAACCTGCAGGTGGCGTTCACGTTCTCGACAGGCGTGAACAAGGGCCAGGAAGCAGCGCCGCTGGTCGTCGGCAACACGATGTATATCGTCACGCCCTTTCCCAACTTCGTCTACGCGCTCGATCTCTCCAAGCCCGGCGCCCCGATGAAGTGGAAGTACGAACCCAATCCCGAGCCGGCGGCACAGGGGGTGGCCTGCTGCGACGTGGTCACTCGGGGAGCAGCTTTCGCCGACGGGCGCATTTTTTTCAACACGCTGGACGGGCACACGATTGCCCTCGACGCGAACACGGGCAAGCCGATCTGGAACGCCCATATCGGCAACATCAATATCGGCGAGACCATCACCATGGCGCCGCTTGTGGTGAAAGGCAAAGTGCTGGTCGGCAATTCCGGCGGCGAAATGGGTGTTCGAGGCTGGGTCAAGGCGCTCGACGCCGGCGACGGTCATGTCGTCTGGACCGCGTACGGCACCGGCCCTGACAAGGACGTGCTGATCGGGCCGGACTTCAAGCCGTATTACGACATGGACAAAGGCAAGGATCTTGGCGTCACCACGTGGCCGCCGGAAGCTTGGAAGATCGGCGGCGGCAACATGTGGGGCTGGATTTCCTATGATCCCGATCTGAACCTGATCTTCCACGGCACCGGCAATCCCGGACCATGGAATCCGGATTTGCGGCCGGGGGACAACAAATGGACTTCTGGCATCTTCGCACGCGATCCCGACACCGGGGCGGCGAAATGGTTTTATCAGTGGAGCCCGCATGACCTCCACGACTATGACGGCATCAACGAGCAAATCCTGCTCGACATGACCTGGCAGGGCAAGCCGCGCAAGGTGCTGGCCCGGCCGGAGCGCAATGGCTATCTTTACATCCTCGACCGAACCACCGGCGAGGTCCTGTCGGCAAAACCCTTTGGTCCGGTCAATTCCAGCAAAGGTGTGGATCTTAAAACCGGCCGTCTGATCGAAAACCCCGACAAGAAGACGGGCACTGGCAAAGTCGTACGCGATATCTGCCCGACCGCATCGGGGCTCAAGGACTGGCAGCCTTCCGCATTCTCGCCGAAGACCGGCCTGCTCTACATCCCGCACAACAATCTATGCATGGATGAAGAAGGCGTCGAGGTGAACTACATTGCCGGCACACCCTACGTCGGGATGAACGTCCGCATGATCCCAGGGCCAGGCGGCAATCGCGGTGCCTTCACAGCCTGGGACATCGCCGCGGAGAAACCGGCCTGGAGTTTGAAAGAGAACTTTCCGGTTTGGAGCGGCGCTGTGGTGACCGCCGGCGACGTCGTCTTCTACGGCACGATGGAAGGCTGGTTCAAGGCGGTGAGCGCCAGGACCGGCGATCTGCTTTGGGAGTTCAAGACCTCGTCCGGGATCATCGGCCAGCCCATCACCTATCGCGGTCCTGATGGGCACCAATATGTCGCCATCCTCTCAGGCGTCGGCGGCTGGGCCGGCGCCATTGTATCGGGCGATCTTGACCCGCGTGACGCCACCGCCGCGCTCGGTTTCGTCAATGCCATGAAGGATCTGAAGAACGCGACAACCGCGGGAGGCACGCTTTATGTGTTCCGGCTGCCTTGATGGATTGGACCTGGCCGTGCGCCTGGCGCGCAAGGCGTTTCAATGGTTGGCGATCGGCGTGGCCGCGATTGCCTTCGTGTTCTTGACGGCGACAGCCGACGCACGAGAGTTGAGGGTCTGCGCCGACCCGAACAACATGCCGTTCTCCAACGCGGCCGGTCAGGGCTTCGAGAACAGGATCGCGGAAATCGTCGCCTCGGATCTTGGCGCCAAGCTGACCTATACCTGGTGGGCGCAGCGCCGCGGCTTCGTGCGCAACACACTGAAGGCAGGCCTCTGCGATCTCGTGCCCGGCACGCCGGCCAATCTCGAAATGCTGCGCACCACCACTCCCTATTACCGCTCGTCTTATGTCTTCGTCACCCGCAAGGACGGCCCCGACGTGTCATCCTTCAACGATCCGCGGCTGCGCGACATGCGGATCGGTGTCCAGCTTATCGGCGACGACGGCGCCAATTCGCCTCCGGTCCAGGCGCTTGGTCGCCGCGGCATCGTGGGGCACCTCGTTGGCTACCCCGTCTATGGCGATTACTCCGCCCCCAACCCGCCGGCGCGCATCGTCGAAGCGGTGGCGAGTGGCGAGATCGACCTTGCGGTGGTCTGGGGCCCGCTCGCCGGCTACTTCGCCGCCAAGCAGAAGGTGCCGCTCCGCATCACCCCGGTTGCACCTCGCATCGATGGCCCGCAATTGCCGATGATCTACGACATCTCGATGGGCGTGCGGCGCGAGGACGACGCGCTGCGCGGCGATGTCAACGGCGCGCTGTCCAGGCACAAGAGCGAGATAGACGCGTTGCTGGCACAGTATGGCGTGCTGCGCCTCGACTCCCCCGGGAGCCCGGTGCGATGAGAGCCGCGGTCGCCATGCTCCTGTTTCCAATACTGGTGCTCGCGGCCTGCCAGCGCGAGGAGCGCGACACGCGCCCGCAATCGGCGCTCGGGTCGGGCGAGCAGCCGACGCCTGTGACCACTCTGGAGCCCGGCGGACAGCGGGCCTCCGCCAGCGACAACAAGGCGGCGAGCTTCGAGGCCAACGCCTTCCATATGAGCGAGGGGAAACGGCTTTTCGGCTGGTTCAACTGCTCGGGATGCCACGCCAATGGCGGCGGCGGCATGGGGCCGGCGCTGATGGACGAGAAATGGATCTATGGCAGCTCGATGGAAAGCATCCATGCCACGATCCGCGACGGTCGGCCGAACGGCATGCCGAGATTCGGCGACAAGATCCCCGACGACCAGATCTGGGAGCTTGCCGCTTTCGTGCGCTCGCTGGGCGGCAACGCGCCGTCATCCGCCGCCCCACAGCGCAATGACGACATGATGGTGCATCCTTCGGAAAACCGCCTGCCGGACGCCGCAACGCTGGGGAAGTCGCCGTGACACGGGTCGCCTCGATGGCGCTCGCCACAGCCGGCGCTCTGTTGCTCCAGGGATGCGCGGGCTGGCAATCGGCTCTCGATCCGAAAGGTCCCGCGGCGAGCGAACTGGCATGGCTGATCTGGTTCTTCACCGGGCTTAGCGCCCTGGTGTGGGTGCTGGTGATGATTGCCCTCGTCGTGCCCTTGATGATGCGGTCGCGCGCGCAAGCGGAGCCGCTTGCCATCGATGCCGGCGCGGATGGCCGGAAGCTGCGCGTGGTGATGACCGCCGTCGGGCTGACCGCCCTGATTCTGGTCGGACTGACCTTGCTGAGCTTCTTCGCCAACAGAACGCTCGCCGCAATCGGCTCGGACGCCTCGCTGACCATTCGGGTCACGGGCCATCAATGGTGGTGGGAGGTGCGCTATGAGGATGCAACGCCAAGCCGCATCCTGACCACGGCGAACGAAATCCACATCCCTGCCGGGGAGCCGGTGCGGCTTCTTCTGACCTCGACCGACGTCATCCATTCGTTCTGGATTCCTAGCCTATCCGGCAAGCTGGACCTCATTCCCGGCCACATGAACGTGCTCGACCTGAAGGCCGACAAACCTGGCGTCTACCGGGGCCAATGCGCCGAGTTCTGCGGTGCCCAGCACGCAAACATGGGTACCTTCATCATCGCCGAGCCGCGTGCAAAATTCGACGCCTGGTGGAATGACCAGTTGCAGCCCGCCGCTGCCCCGACAGCCGACGAGGCCAAGGCCGGCGAAGAGCTGTTTCTCAAGCGCCCCTGCGTGATGTGTCACAGGATAGGCGGGACGCCCGCCGGAGGAACGGTCGCTCCTGACCTTACCCATCTAGCCAGCCGGCAGACGCTCGCTGCCGGGACATTGACGATGAGCCGCGGCAATCTCGCCGCCTGGATAGCCGACCCGCAAGGCATCAAGCCCGGATCCCACATGCCGGTGGTGGAGCTCAGCGGCGATGAACTCAACGCCGTGGTGGCCTATCTCGAGGGCCTGAAATGAGCAGTGCGGACCTTGCAAGCGAACGCGACTTACCGCCCGAACGCGAGGCGTCCGTGAAAGGCGACATCGCGCCCGAGCATGATGGACCGCGCGATACCGGCATGGACGATGCGGGCCTGCATCGCTGGCTGACACGGACATGGCGCACGCCCCCCGGTATCATCGGCGCGCTGTCGAGCGTCGATCACAAGGTCATCGCACGGCGCTACCTGATCACCGCATTCGTTTTCCTGTGCCTGGGCGGGCTCAACGCCGTCGCGATGCGCATCCAGCTCTCAGGGCCGCAGCGCGGCCTGATCGGGCCGGACCTCTACAACCAGCTGTTCACCATGCACGGCGTCACCATGATGTTCCTGTTCGCCGTGCCGATCGTCCAGGCGACAGGCATCTACCTCGTGCCGCTGATGGTCGGCACCCGCAACATCGCTTTCCCCCGCCTGAACGCGTTCAGCTACTGGATCTATGTTTCGGGGGGTATATTCGCCTGGGTGTCTTTTGCACTCAACATGGCGCCCGATGTCGGCTGGTTTGCCTATGTACCGCTGTCAGGCCCCGAGTTCGCCCCGGGCAAGCGGGCCGACGTTTGGGCGCAGATGATCACTTATACCGAAGTGTCCTCACTTGCCGTCGCGGTGGCAACCATCGTCACGGTGTTCAAGCAGCGCGCGCCTGGAATGTCGCTGGACAGGATTCCGCTCTACGTCTGGGCAATGCTGGTTACCTCCTTCGTCGTCGTCTTCGCCATGCCGGCAGTCATGATCACCTCGACCTTCCTGATCCTCGACCGGCTCGTCGGCACCCATATCTTCAATCCGGCCGAGGGCGGCGACGCGTTGCTTTTCCAGCATCTGTTCTGGTTCTTCGGCCATCCCGAGGTCTACATCATCTTCCTGCCGGCGACGGGCATGATCTCGGCGATTATCCCGGTCTTCGCCCGGCGTCCCGTCTTCGGACATCTCGGGCTGGTCCTGTCGCTGATCGCCGTCGGTTTCCTGTCGTTCGGCCTCTGGGTCCACCACATGTTCGCGACGGGACTGCCGAAACTCGGCGCCAGCTTCTTCACCGCGTCGAGCATGATGATCGCCATTCCCAATGGCGTGCAGATCTTCTGCTGGCTGGCGACCTTATGGGACGGCAGGCCCGTGATCCGCACGCCGCTGCTTTTCGTGTTCGGCTTCTTCTTCATCTTCGTCATCGGCGGCCTCACCGGCGTCATGCTGGCCTCGGTGCCGCTCGACCTCCAGGTGCACGACACCTATTTCGTCGTCGCCCATTTCCATTACGTGCTGATCGGCGGTTCGGTCTTCCCGCTGCTGGGCGCGGCCTATTTCTGGTTCCCCAAGATCAGCGGCCGCATGATGAGCGAGCGTCTTGGACGCTGGCACTTCTGGCTGGCTTTTATCGGCTTCAACGCGGCCTTTTTCCCGATGCATCTCGTCGGCCTGTGGGGCATGCCACGAAGGGTCTACACCTATCCGGCCGAGCTTGGCTGGGGCAACATCAACCTGTTCATCAGCGCCGGCGCGGTGGTCTTCTTCCTCAGCTTCGTCCTGTTCACTTTCAATCTTGCGCACGGCGCGTTGAAGGGCGCACTGGCTGGAGACAATCCATGGGATGCCGGCACGCTCGAATGGGCTACGTCTTCGCCGCCGCCGAGCTATAATTTCGCGCGAATTCCAATCGTCACGCATGGCGAGCCGCTGTGGGCCGAGCGTGAGGCGCTGCCTGTGGCGACCGGGCTGCGGGTCGATGTCCGTGAGCTGTTGATCTCAACCGTGGCTGAAGCCCATCCCGACATTCGCGAGAAATCAGCGACACCCTCTATCTGGCCGCTGCTGGCGGCGATCGCCGTCGGCGGCACGTTTGTCTATTCGATCTTTACGCCATGGGCGGTTGCCTGGGGCGCCGCGCCGATCGCCATCACCTTGATCGGCTGGTTCTGGCCCAAAGGCGATCCGGAGGACGAGGAATGAAGCAGCGCCCCAGCTTGGATCTTTCCGCCCTCCCCACCTTTGGCCATGGCCCGCGCAGTCCGACCTGGTGGGGAACCCTCGGCTTCATGGCGCTGGAAGGAATGGGCTTTGCGATTGCCGCCGGCGCCTATCTCTATCTCGCGACGTTGTGGCCTAACTGGCGTCTAAGCGCCCCGCAACCGAACCATTGGCCCGGAACGATCGTGACGCTGCTTCTCATCGTCAGTCTGGTGCCGAACCATATCCTCCACGGCTACGCCAAGCGATGCGCGATCGGGCCGGTGAGAATCGGCATGGTGGTGATGTCGCTGCTCGGCGTAGCCCCGCTTGTCGTACGCTGGTTCGAGTTTCCGGCGCTGAACATATATTGGGACACGAACGCCTACGGCTCGATGCTCTGGGTGCTGCTCGGGCTGCACACCACGCACCTGATCACCGATGTCGGCGACACGATCGTTTTGACGGTGCTGATGTTCACACGCCACGGCTATAGCGGGCGGCGCTTCGGTGATGTCGGCGACAATGTCTTTTACTGGGATTTCGTGGTGCTGACCTGGATCCCGATCTATCTGCTCATCTACTGGATGCCGAGGCTAGGCTGATGCGCGCGTTGCGAATGGGAACGTCCTGGGGTGGTCTTCTGTCAGGGCCGCTGGCTTGGGCGATCTCGACGCAGCTGAACTACGCACTCGTGCCGTGGCAGTGCAACCGTCAGGTCCAGGTGGTGCTTCCCTTGGCACTTGTGCTCGCCGTGCTTTCGCTGGCCGGCGGTGCCTTGTCATGGCGGGCGAAGCAGCAGGGTGGCGCCGCCTTCAAGCCGGAGCGCACGCGCAGCACCGAGCAATTCGTCGCCGATCTCGGCATGATCGCGGCATTGCTGTTTGCCCTCGTCATCGTCATGCAAGGCAGCGCGGCTCTCATCCTCGACGAGTGCCTGCGATGAGCTTCGACGCCTTCTTCTCGACCTCGATCTGCTACGGCGCCGGCGCGCCCGAGGCGGGCTGGACGCTCGCGTTTCCAATCACGCTTCCACTGATGGCGATTGCGCTCCTTTATGCCGTCGGCGCGACCCGATTGTGGCGCCGCAGCAGCCGGGGCCGCCCCGAGCGGATGCGGCAGGCGTGGTTGTTTGCCGCCGGTTGGGGCGTGCTGACGGCAGCACTGGTCAGCCCCATTCATGCGCTTGGCGAGCGGGTTTTTGCGGCCCATATGATCGAGCATGAATTGCTGATGGCGGTGGCCGCGCCCCTCCTTGTCGCCGCTCGCCCAGGCGCAGTTCTGATATGGGCCTTGCCGGCCTCACTTCGCCGCGGAACGGGCAAGCTCACTCGCGGCAGGACGCTGCAATCGGTGTGGGCCCTGGCAACCCGTCCGCTAAACGCAACGATCATTCACGGCATCGCCATCTGGGTTTGGCATATTCCCGCGTTGTTCCAGGCTGCGCTGCAGCAGGGCATTCTTCATTATGCCCAGCATGCGAGCTTCCTCGGCACAGCTTTGCTGTTCTGGTGGGTGCTCCTGCCGCGCCCCGGTCGACAGCAGAGCTATGGCAGCTTCGTCATGCATCTTTTCTTCACCTCGCTTCACACCGGCCTGCTCGGTGTCCTCCTGCTGGTATCCCCCAAACTCTGGTATCCTGAGAATGGCGCCGGCGCGGCGTTGTGGGGCATGACCCCGATCGAGGACCAGCAGCTCGCCGGTCTGATCATGTGGGTTCCAGCCGGCCTGATCTATGGCGGCGCCGCCCTGCTGCTCGCCGGCCTCTGGATAAGCAACAGCGCGGCCAGGGAGGCAACACATGCGCTCCGTCCTGGCTAGGCCGATCGGCATCGCCTTTGCTGCGATCCTGCTGCTGACGGTGGCTGTCGGCGCGGCGACCTTGTGGTCGGACCGGCGCGATCGCGTCCAGCACGAGTCGGATGCGGCAACCGGCGGCGTAGGCGCGCGCGCCATTCCAATCATGACGGCGAACGGCTGCTCCGGCTGCCATACCATTCCAGGCGTGCCAGGCGCAGAAGGCCAGGTTGGACCTCGCCTTGACGGCGGCCTTGCCGACCGCGTCTTTATCGGCGGCCTGCTGCCGAACAATCCGGAGAATATGATCCGCTGGATACGGTCGGCAAGGGAAATCAACCCGCACACGGCCATGCCGTCGACCAGGATCACCGAGCAACAGGCGCGCGATATCGCCGCTTATCTCTATGCCCTGAAGTGATTTAGCCCTCGCCGCCGCGCCGGGACCACAAGCCGCGGCCGGGGTCGTAGCCGATCACGGCCGCGAGGAAGAACGCGACGAGGCAGACAAGAACGACGAGAGCGGCCACGGGATCGAACCGCACATAAAGCGCGAAGCGTATCAGCTCGACCGCCGAGCTGAACGGATTCCAGGCGGCGATTGTTGCCAGCACCGGTCCCGCCTCGGCAAGCCGCCAGAGCGGATAGAGCGCCGTCGAGGCAAAGAACACCGGGAAGATGACGAAATTCATGACGCCCGCAAAATTCTCCATCTGGGTCGAAACGGAGGAGACAAGCAGGCCGAACGCGCCAAGCATGAGGCCCGTCAGCACGAGCGCCGGGAATACCGCGACGTAGCCGAAAACCGGGGGACGCACATCCCAGAAACGCGCGACGAACAGGAACAGATAGACCAGCGGCAGGCCGACAATCACGCTGGCCAACAGGCGCGCCGCAAGCACGTACCAGCGCGGCAATGGTGCCGTCAGCAACAGGCGCATGCTGCCCATCTCGCGATCGTAGACCATGGCCAGCGAGCTTGCCATGGCATGGAAGAGCAGCATCATGGCCGCCAGCCCGGGCACCACATACACTTCATAGAGCACATAGGTCTGATAGGGCGGCGTCATCGACAGACCGAGGACGGAGCGGAAGCCGGCGGCAAAGATCGCCAGCCAGACCAGCGGCCGTACCATCGCCGAGAGCAGCCGGCCGCGTTGCCGCAAGGTGCGCAGCATCTCCCTGCGCAGGATACCGTTGAGCGCCCGCACGGCGTGAGACGTGTTCATTCGGCCCCCGTCAGCGAGGCGAAGGCCTCCGCCGTGCTCGCTGCACCGAGATCGGCAGCGAGGCGATCGGCGCGGCCGGCCCAGCGTACCGTGCCTTGATGCAGAACCACCACATCGTCGTCCGCCGTGAGTTCCTCCAGAAAATGCGTTGCCCATAGAACAGCAATGCCGCGCTCGCGGCAAAGCTCCCTTACGTGGCGCTCGAGCGCGCGGCGGCCGGGCACGTCGAGCCCGGCGGTCGGCTCGTCCAGCAGCAAAAGGCTCGGGCCATGCATCAGAGCGCGTGCGATCTCGACACGGCGACGCTGCCCCCCGGACAGCGCGCGGACAGGATCGTCGACCCTGTCCAGCACGTCCAGGCGTTCGAGTTCATGGATGGAGCGCTCCGTGCTCGATGCTTTGTCAAGGCCATGCAGGGCCGCGTGGTAATGCAGGTTCTCGCCGGCGGTCAGGTCAAGATCGAGCGTCGGCAGCTGGAAGACGACGCCCATCTGCGCCAGCGCGGCGGATGGGTTGACATCCATCGCCTGGCCGAAGACATGCACCGATCCGGCGCGGGCGTGATAAAGACCGGTGATCAGCGAGAAAAGCGTCGTCTTGCCGGCGCCGTTACGGCCCAGCAAGATGCACATCCTGCCCTGGGCCACCGCGAACGAGACGCCGTCGAGAACCCGTCGGCTTCCGAAACTGTGGCCCAGATTCTCGACCGACAAAGCGTTCATGGCCCGATCACGACGCCCCACGGACCGCGCCCCACCGGCAGCGATTTCACCACCTCCTGGTTTTCCAGATCGATGAAGGAGATGTCGCCGGAATTGCCGTTGGCGCTGACCAGCCGCTTCTGGTCGGCGGAGAGCGCAACGTGCCAGGGGCGTTGGCCGACAAGATAGAGCCGGCGGACGGTCAGCGTTTTTACATCGACTTCCGCAATCCTGTTGGCGGGGCCGAGCGCGACATAGGCGGTCGCGCCGTCGCGAGACATCGCCATGCCGACCGCCTGCACGCCCTCTCGTCGTATACCCGGAACCTCGAATTCGATCTTGCCGGTCTGCGCGCGCGATGCCGTGTCGAAGACGGTGACGGTGCCCCGGATCTCCGACGAGACCCACAATTGCTTGCCGTCTGGCGAGAAGGAAGCCGCGCGCGGCCGGGTGTCGACCAGCAGATTGTCGACGAGCTTGAGCGTGCTTGCGTCGATCAGATGGACCATGCTGGTTGTCTCCGACGTGCAGGCGACATAGCGGCCATCGGCGCTGGCAGCCATCCCTTCCGGTTCGACGCCGACATCCACCGTGCCGATGACCTTGACCGCGGCGATGTCCACCACCGACACCAGATTGTCGTTCTCGTTGGCGACGAACAGCCGCTTGCCATCCGGATGGACGACGAAGAATTCCGGATCGGCTCCCGAGGGCAACTCCCCGACCACCCGCCCTTCCGCGATGTCGACCACACCGATGCGGTTGTCGTCACCTTCCGCAACGAACAGCATCTTGTTGTCGGTCGAGAGCGCCAGCCCGCGCGGACGTCGGCCGGTGTCGATCGTTGCCAGCAGCGTCATCGTTGCGCCATCGACGACAGCGACGGTGTTGTCCTGCTCATTGGACACGTAAATGGTCTCCGCGGCGGCGGGAACAGCAAGAGCCAACGTCGCCAGCAACAGCGCCATTAGAACTTGCATGTGCTCTCCTCCAGGTCGATGCCCAGCGTGTCGAGCGGCGTGCGTTGATGGAGGAAGCCAGGTTGCGGCGAGCTGGAAATCAGCAGGCGCGGCCCGGCAATCAAAATGGGCTGGCGCATCTGTCCGTCCCAGGCACGGAAACTGAGCCCCTGCCCCTTGAAGCCGGCGAGAAGAAATGCATCGCTGCGCATATATTTGCCGATAGCCACGGCATCGAGACTGTGCAGACGCGTCGCCGCTTCGCCGATACTGCGCACAGCGAGCCAGGCGGCGTAGTCGCTGGGCAGCATCCACCGCCCGGCCTGCCTGTGGAACCGATCCTGCAGTTGCGTGGCGCCCCACTCCTCGCTGACCGCGCTCCAGCCTGTGGCGACCAGCCCTTGGGTGCCGGCGACGATCCCCGGCAGAGCAGTGCGCCCCTCCAGATAGGCGCCGAATTCATCCGCCTCATCGGCGACCACGAGAACATCATAGTCGCTGACCTGCGTGACCGCCGGTATTTCGGTCTGCAGTGTGACATGCCCGGTATCGGCGCGTCCATTGGCTGGCCTGAAGGTCCACGGCTGGTCGGTCGTGATCTCGGCTCCGAAGCGAGCCGCCGCCCGTCGAAAGGCCGCCGCCATGGCCTGATCCTGCGGATGTGGCCCCACGAGCAGGAACCAACGCTGCCAGCGTTTCCAGACGAGATATTGCGCCAGCCCGTCGGCGAGCATGGCGCGGCTCGGGATCGTGTGCATAACATTCCTGCGGCAATCCTGCTGGCGCAGCACGTCGTCCGGTGCTCGGCTGTTGAGCAACGTCATCCGCTCGGCTCCGGACGCGGCACTGGCCTGCAGAAGCGGAGCGGCATCGAGATCGGCAATGACAAAGGCGATGCCGGCATCGGCGAATTGTCTTACAGCGTCGGCCGGAGCTTCAGCGGGTGCCAGGATCCTTTCCTCCAACCGAAATTTCTGCCCAAGAAACCGGCCGGTGCTGTCGTCGTCGGCAATACCGAGCCTAGCGCCTTGCAGGCCGTCATCGGCGACGGCTTCGTCAAGGGGTCCCAGAGGCAGAGCGGGTTTGCGCTGCTGGCCGATATAGCCGATCACCATCGTCTGTTCGTCGGCGGCGCCAGGGCCGGCGATCAACAAAAGATAAAGAAGAGCCAGCATCAGTCTCATTGTGCCGGACTTCCCAGCTTAAAGCGCGCCGATCCCGCGTCATCACGACGTGAGATTGCGACGTCACGCACGATGCGCGCCGGCGGTCCTTCAAGAACGATGACCCGGTCCCCCAGGGACGAGGCGAATGCAAGATCATGGGTGACCAGCAGCGTGGTGGGGCGCCGCTTGGCGAAACTGTCCCGCAACAGGTTGCGCATTGCTTGCGCCGTCGCTTCGTCCAGTGATGCGAACGGCTCGTCGAGGAGCAGGAGCGCGGGCTCGACTGCAAGCGCCCGGGCGAGCGCGACCCGCCGCGCCATGCCGCCTGAGAGACGTTGCGGATAATCCTGCTCATGACCTTTCAAGCCGACAGCAGCGAGCCACCGGGCGGCATCGGGCGCGTGACCCGGGATGGCGAGTTCGACATTGCGCAAGGCGGTGAGCCACGGCAGCAGCCTAGGCGTCTGGAATAGCATGCCTATCGGACGCGCGCGGCCGCTCACGCTGCCGCGAAATTCGCTGTCGGCCCCAGAAACGATCGACAGCAGCGTCGACTTGCCGACACCCGACGCGCCGGTCAGGACGCAGACCTGCCCGTCGGCTATGTCGAGCGACAGCGCGCGAAAGATCGTCCGGCGTTGGTCGTCGTCACCCGGAAAAGTCTTCTCCTCTATTCTGATCCTCAGCATCAGCGTCGCCATTCGAGCAGACGGCGTTCCAACGGCACGAGCAGCCCATACTCTATGGCAAGCATCACGACGCCGAAACTGATTGCATAGGCAAGGATATGGGCGACATCGAAGTTCTGGAAATAGACCTGCAGCTGGAATCCGACGCCGTTGGAGCGGCCGAGCAGTTCGGCGAGCAGCACGATCTTCCACGTCAGTGCCAGCCCGTTGCGCAGGGTGACGAGAAAGAAAGGCGCCAATTGCGGCAGCACGACGTACCGCAGCATCGCAGCACGGCTGAAACGGTAGAGCTCCGCCATCTCAGCAAGGTCCTTGTCCAGCCGGCCGGCACCTTCACGGATTGTCACCACAACGTTGGGGATCTTGTTGAGCGTGACCGCCAGGACAAGCGCCGTGTCGGCAAGGCCCAGCCAGATATAGATCAGGATGACGGTGATCAGCGCCGGCATGTTGAGGAGCAACACGATCCAGGGCCTCATCCAGATGTCGGCCCTGCGCGAGCGGCCTGCCGCGTAGCCAAGGGCCGCGCCGATCAGGATTGCCGCCCCGAGGCTTGCGGCAACACGCGCAAGCGAGATGCCGAGATGGTAGAGCAGCTCGCCCCGAACCGCTTCGTTCAGAAGAACGGAAACAACCTGCACCGGACCGGGAAACAGCCGATCGGCGGCTACCGATGCCGCGACCTGCCAGGCAAGCACCATGGCCAGCAATGCCGCAGCGGACTGCCACCGCTGAATGTTGGTGCTAATGGCTGAGACCTCGGTCATGATCGCCAGCTCAAGCCGGTATGGTCCAGAAGACACCGGGATCCAGGCTCGTTGCCTTGCCGACCAGATCCTCGCCGCCCAATTCGGCCAGGATTGCAAACAACCGGGCCGCGCCATCACGTTCGTCTTTGCCGAAGCGACGAGGGATTCCGGCCCGATAAGCGTCGCGTAGCGCCACCTGCAGGCGAGGATCGTCAGTGCCCAATTGCGGCGCGAGCATGCGCCATTCGGCATCCGAGGACGCGAGCAGCGACTTCGCCGCCGCAGTTGCGTTCGTGAATCGCGCGAGGGCAGTCGGGTTGGCGCGGGCCCAGCTTTCATGGAAGACGTAGCCGAGCATCGGCAGTTCGGCGGATACGCCAAGCCCCTGCAGCATTTGCGCGACGCTGAGCAGAGGACTTGCCCCCCCCGACTCGAGACGGGCGGCGAAATTCCAGAATGTCAGCAGGCCATCCAGTCGCCGCGCCAGGAATTCCTGCTCCAACAAAGGCGGCGCGCCGAACACCGGATGCACCTCTTCAGCGAGATCACTCTTCAGCTGACGGAGGCCGAGCGCGCGCAACAGAATCCAGCTTTTGTCCAGCGGACCACCCGCGACCCCCAGCCTTTTACCCTTGAGGTCCGCAAGAGTGCGAATGGACGAGCCTTGTGGCAGTTCCAGCGCGCCGACGGCACGAGAATAGGGATGGAAGACCAGATCGGCGCCTTCGCTTCGCTGGCGCATAGCCCACACCCAATCCGACACGATGACGTCGACGCTGCCCGCAAGCAATGCGGTCTTGCCCGCTTCGGCGCCAGCAAGTCGCTGCGCCTCGATTGATACGCCGTATGCGGTGTCCAATGCATGCCGCCGCATGACATCGACTTCCCAAGCAGCAGTGCCATATCCCAGCACGCCAAACCGGACGCGCGGCTGTGGCTGTGCCGCGGCTTGCGCGGAAACCGCCAACAGCCAGCAACCGATAGCTGCAAGAGCCGTCCGCCGCGAGATGTGGCCGTGTTCGTGCCGGGTTAGCCATTCGCCTGGGAGGTTCGCAGTTAGCACGGGCCGCACCGATGTGGAGAACCTCACCTAACGTTGTGGCGGCAGGAATGTTCCTCGACGGGCACGAACCATGGTCATGGAATTGACCTTGCGCCCATTACGAAGCGCGGGATTGGTCAAGCGAACGGAAGGCGGTTGGCACGGGCTACGGGCCGCTCTTGGGATCATCGACGTCCAGGGCGTCCATTACAGGGGCCAGATCGCCCCCTTCGGATCTCACGCTCTGCCCCCCCGGGCCCGCCGTTCTTTATCGCTTGCTCGATAGCATCCTCGATGTTTCCGAGTTCGTCCTCCCTTACGTCGCGACCGTAACCAGCCACCTCGGCATCCTGTTCGAATTGCTGGGCGAGCACCGCGACGCTGACTTCCTCTCGGCCAGGAAGTGAGCCGACATTCTCCTGTAACCAATTTTCAAAAAACTCTCTGGTCGCGCTCATCTCAGACCCTTTCGCCAGATTAAGCGCGGCGGTGATCCGAAGTTCCATGACGGCTTCACTTTCAACGATGGCGCTGTATCCACGGGACAGCTACGACGTTTTCGGACACTTGGCAGTGGCCTTTCTCTTTACGCCTCGATTCGAGACTCGCTCTTCTCGCGTGTCGTTCGACACCACGTGGAACAAGGTTGTTTCGCGCGGGTTGGGCGCTATGCCACGTTCTCCCGGCTCACAAGTTTTTGACGTTGTTATCGTCGGCGGCGGCCCAGCAGGGCTCGCCGCGGCCACGTATTTAGCCAGGTTTCTGCGTTCGGTGATCTCGTTCGACGCTGGGGATGCGCGCGCCAAGCTCATTCCAAAATCCCATAACTGTCCCGGCTTCCCCAAGGGCATCAACGGGGAAGAACTGCTCGGCCGCCTACGAGCTCAGGCACGCTTATACGGGGCGAGCGTCGCCGATGGTTACGTCGCTCACGCCGAAAGACGTGAGGAATATTTTGTTCTGACGACGGCCTGCGGGGTGGTCCTAGCAAGGCGCGTAATTTTGGCAACGGGCATTGTGGACAAGGCACCTCCGATTGAAGGGCTGCAGCAGGCGATCGCAGATGGCATTGTCAGGCTATGCCCGGTTTGCGATGCGTATGAAGCCAGGGGTAGCCGCATCGGCGTCGTTGGCCCGGAGCATCTCGCCGTCAGGGAGGCTCTGTTCCTGAAGGAATATGGCAGCCGAGTTGCCCTGCTCGCCAATTACCCGGACGATATTTCCGAAGCTGCTCGCGCCGTCGCATTGGCAGGCGGAGTAGAAATCTGGGACGCTGTCGATGACCTGATCCCTCGACGAACCGGGTTCGATGTCGTCATGGCCGAAGGCGCCCCGCTGCGCAACATCGATGTCGTGTACCCTTCCATGGGCTGCGACGTACGCTCCGAACTCGCCGTTGCGCTCGGAGCTATGTGTGACGAAGAGGGCTATGTCCTGGTCAACCAGCATCTTGAGACTTCAACGCCAGGGCTCTATGCCATCGGTGACGTGGCGGAGGGACTCAATCAAATTGCTGTCGCGTTCGGACACGCCGCCACGGCTGCAACTCACATTCACAACGACCTGCGCGAGTGCGCCCAGCCGGCGACGATGTCGATGAAGTCGACCTGAAGATGCGAACGCACTCTACCGCCGCCCAACTCTTAGCTCCATTGTGGCCCGGAGCTTTTTCCATCCGGCTTCACCCTGCTGGCTTCGGCTTCGATCAAGTTCTCTCAGGCGCGGTGGCAGGGTCTATGAAGTCGTACACGCCGGCGAACGGCGGGAGGAAGGAATGAAAGTTCTCGTCACCGGCGCGTCAGGGCTGATTGGGAACGCGCTTTGCGCGCGCCTGACAAGTGAGGGACATGAGGTGGTTCGCGTGCTTCACCGCAAAGATACCGGCATCCATCCTGAGACCCCAGCGGTTTCGCTGGATATGGCGCGGGCCTTGCGACCTGAGGACTGGACCCCGCGTCTCGCCGGTGTGGATGCCGTCGTAAACTGTGCCGGCGTCCTGCAGGATAGCGCCCGGGAAAACACCCGGCATGTCCATTCGACCGGCGCCTCGGCTCTCTTCGTCGCGTGTGAGCAGGCTGGTGTGAACAAGGTCATTCATTTTTCCGCCATCGGGGTCGATCGCCAGCAGCCCTCCGCCTTTTCCGCCAGCAAGCTTGCCGGCGATGAAGCATTGATGACGCGTAGACTTGAGTGGGTAATCCTGCGGCCTTCGGTGGTGCTGGGAAGGCCGGCTTTCGGCGCAAGTGCGCTTTTTCGGGGACTCGCGGCTTTGCCGCTCTTGCCGTTGATGCCCCACACGGGCCGTCTCCAGGTCGTTCAGCTCGATGACGTGATCTCCACCGTTCTCTTTTTCCTCAAACCCGGCAGCCCATCGCGCCTCACGCTGGAACTTGCTGGGCCCGTGGCGCTTTCGATGAGCGAGGTCGTCGGTTGCTATCGCCGCTGGTTCGAATGGCGCAGTGCTCGGGAGTTCATCTTGCCCAATTGGACCGCAGCTATCTTGTACAGATTGGGGGATGCCGCGGCTCGGCTAGGCTGGCGCCCGCCAATGCGCACCAATGCTGCAAAAGAGATCACGCGTGGCGCTGTCGGTGATCCCCGGCCGTGGATGACCGCGACCGGCATTCAACCGTCCAGTCTCACAGCTGCACTACGTCTAAATCCTGCGACGGTGCAGGAGCGATGGTTCGCCGGTCTTTACTTCGTCAAGCCGGCGCTGTTTGTCGTTTTGCCGCTCTTCTGGATTCTGACCGGTATCATTTCCCTCACCATCGGCTGGCGCAGCGGAGTTGACTTGCTGATTGGCACTGCTGCCGGCGCCTTGGCCGAACCGGCGGTCGTCGCCGGCGCACTGGCGGACATCGTCGTGGGGGCGTTCATCGCTTACCGCCCAACCAGCCGGCTTGGTCTTTTCGGCGCAATCACGGTATCGCTTTTCTATGCAATCGCTGGGATCATTTTGCGGCCGGATCTTTGGTTTGAACCACTCGGGCCGCTGTTAAAAATCTTCCCGATCCTCGTTTTGCATTTTGCAGCGCTGGCCATTCTGGAGGAACGCTGATGATGTACTTGGTGATCAAATACCTTCACGTCATCGGTGCGGCTGTGCTGCTCGGGACTGGCGCCGGCATCGCGTTTTTCATGCTTATGGCACACCGGACCGGAAACGCCGCTACGATCGCCGCCGTCGCCCGCCTTGTCGTCCTGGCTGATTTCCTGTTCACGGCTACGGCCGTTGTCGTACAACCCCTGACCGGACTAGGCCTTGCTTGGCTTGCGGGGTATTCGCTGTCCGAAAGCTGGATCATTCTCTCGATCCTGCTTTACATCGTAACCGGCGTGTTCTGGCTGCCTGTCGTGTGGATGCAGATCGAGATGCGAAATCTGGCGACACAGGCTGCCCTGTCCAACCAAGCCCCGCCCGAGCGCTACAATCAGCTGTTCAGACGCTGGTTTGTCTTCGGCTTCCCGGCTTTCGCCGCGGTCCTTGCCATTTTCTGGCTGATGATTGCACGCCCGGCGATCGAGTGGCCAGCGTTGTAGCTACGCACGATCGGCAACCATCATCCTGTCAATTGGCCTGTCAGGTCTGGCAGGCTCACGGCGGCGCAATGTAGTGCGGTCGGGAACAAGGCTCGCCGCCGCAAGTTCTTTGGGATGGCCAACCATCCCGTCACCGGCGTGCTCACCTCGATCGGCACATGGACCTCCCGCCCCGCGGCATTCCTGATCTTGTTGGCGTACGCAATCCTTTGGCTAATCTTTGAACGACAGAGCCTGGACTGGCATGGAGCGGCTACCTTGTTCACCTGGGCCATGACGCTGTTCATTCAGCGGGCTGAGCACCGCGACACCCAAGCCATTCACGCCAAGCTCGACGAGATCCTGCGATCAGATCACAATGCTTCCAACATCACGCGGATCGACGACGAAGAGCCTGAGGAAATCGAGAAAGAACGCTATCGCAGGCAGCAGGGCGATTGATCAGCGGCTTCTTCGGTTTGCGACAGGGGCTTCTTTCGAGAATCTCCGCGATAAGGCCGAACTCTGGGGCCCTGCCGCCGCCAGGGAGCAGTTCGTCTACGCCCGTCGCGTCACTCCACCGACAGGCAGGGCGATAAGATTTCTTGGCTACGGGGCTCTCCGCCCTTGGCAGCGCTCTGATGGGGGGCGCAAGGGATTGAAAGTCTCACACCTCACTGCTGGCTCTCAAACCCGAAAGAGAGAGAGGACCTTCAAACAGGACAGAGTCCACGGCGCGTCGAAAGGCCTAAAAAAGCCCGCCTCGCACAATTGCGAAGGCGGGCTAGATGGCCTGACGAGATGGGAGCATCAAGCTGGCTCAAAACCTTGCTTGACCGAAAATGTTCCGGATGATGTGAGGAAATCCAAAAGCATTGTTACGAACCGCAAACCGGCCAAGAACAATGCAAAGAGGCCCCCGCCACCCAAAGCGAACGCGGGCCCAGGCGGTCCACGCGCAACTAACGCCGTCGAAACTGGCCAGGTTGGCGGGAGTGTTTCACCAGTCCCGGATATCAACGACTGCCGAGCGGGTCAGCCAAGAGTTCCAAGGTTTTGGCTGCAATCTCATTGCGCGGCTGGTTGCGACGGTTGTGTGCCTTGCTGGTCTCCGCCGGTGCCCGTTTGGGGCGTAGGATTCTTGTCGACCTCGGGATTTTGGTCGACTGGTTGGCTGTTCATGGTGTCGGTCTTGGATTGAACGGGATCGTTCGCAGCCGGGTTGGCACCTGACATAGCCGCCGGCGGGCTGTGCTGCTGATCCGTCGAAGGATCTTTGATAAGGACACCATAGACCTCGGCAACACCCCAGGCGACGATCGCCAGGAGCAGGGCAGCCAGGAGAACGAAAAGAACCGGACGGCCAAGCGTGGCTTGGCGGGCGCGGTTTTCAGGAACATTGTTCGTCATAGGGAACGCTCTTTCAAGAGAGATGGCCCGCGCTTTCGGTCAATGCCGCACGGGCGACCAGGACGAGGAACATCATGACCAGACGCATGAACCTGATGAGGACGTGCCGCTGTATCACAACATCCGGCACGGGAGAGCGTTCCGAAACCGTCTCGAAAAAGTCGCCGCGCGAACCAGCGCGCCGTCAGACTTGAAAAGATCGGCGTTGAAAGATTAGCTGCCAGTGAATTGATGGCATGCACAATCAGAAGCGTGTGCCAATCGACAACGTTCCAGAGTTCGCGCCCGGCAAATCTTCCGACTTAGTCTTTTGGAATTACCTGCTCCAATCAAAAAGCGCGGAACAGATACATCATCACTTTCCCGTACCCGCATGTTGAGGCAGCACCGGAAGGGACAGCCGAATTCGCTGACCATTCGCGAAATTCTTGGCGAACTGTTCAGTTTCGAAAAGCCGTTGGGTGACTTTGCCGTTTTCAACGATCTGAACGGCCCACTCTCCGTCGAGCCGTTCAACGCGAACAGCGTTCGCTGGCGTCTTCTCGGCGCCTGATGCCATCTTCAAACCTCAGCTTTTGATTGCTTGTTTATCAGCACACATATCAAACACTGCAAATTACATAGTTTACCTAAATCGAAAGATTGATGTGCGGACAGCCGGCACGGGCGGAAATGTCTGGCAGTCACCAGGTGCCAACGCAGCCGGCAACTGCGGTTCAGTCGGGTGCCTGGGCCACAAGCCAAACAGCTTTCATCGGGTAGTGTCACGGGCAGGTGCCGCTTTTCGTCCAGCCGAGACAGTATGGTGAGGTGCCGCCTCGACTACTCATTCCGATAGGGGCTCGAGGAAAATCCTGCGTTGGCGTTCATTTCAAGCTGCTGTCGGAACAAATCGTGCGCTCGCAAATTTGGAGGTGTTTGCAGGCGGTGCGGTGAGGATCAATGGCGCCAAAAGAAGATTCGCGAACCGGAGCGCCGAAAGCGTTCCTAACCCGGTTGACGCGAGAAGCTGTTCCCCGTCACGAGATCGACTTCATCAGCAAGATTGGTAGGCTCGGTCGCGAGGAAGTCATTGAACTTCTGAACAAGCACCGCGGTGATCGAGAAGCTGTATTCTCGGAACTGGCTTCGCGCATGATTAGGTGAGTCCACGGCCTGTTTTCAGCCTAGGCCTGACTGGGTCAGCTGAAGTCGGAACGAAGATTCGCTTTGCTGCAGGCAGGCCTCGCTGATCGCCGGCATACGGCGCGCTTGTTCAAGGGCGCGAAAAAATAGCCCGCGCATCGCGCTGGCTCGGACGCCAATTTTCGAGGACCTCTTTCACCACGACTGTTTCAAGCTGTTCGCTGAACCGCGATCGATAGAGTTCCATCGACGCGTCGTGTGTCTGATCGGCAGAACTGCAGACCGCATCGGACACGACGACGACGCGGTATCCGCGATCGACTGCGCCCAAAACCGTGGCGAGAACACAGACGTCCGTTTCGCCGCCGGTGATGACCAGCGTATCCACCTGCATGCCATTCAGGAGATCGTCGAGGCGACCTTCGGTCCAGGGCGAATAGACCTTCTTGTCCAAAATCTTGGCAGGTGGAACGAAACGCTTGAGATCCGGCATGAGTTCGATCAGTTCAGGATCGATATTCTCGATGGTGGCCTCTGCCCAGCGCCGGTAATATTGCGCCCACATACCCATGCCCTTCCCGGGTCTCTCCGCCGGTATGAATCGCGTGAAGATCGTTCGATCGGCATTGGCGCCGGCAAGCTCTTCGATGGCGGGCAACACCTCCTTCGCCCAAGGGACCGGCCAGGGGCCGGCGGTTCCGAAGAGGCCTTGCATGTCGACGCAGATGTGAACGGCAGATTTGCCGAGGGGGCCGTGAACCAGACCGCGTGCAGCCATCTCAAACTCCCGGGTGCGCAGTTGCAAAGTGGCTTCAAATCGACGCGTTGTCATTGGCCTTCCGCGCTGCCTCGGCTTCGGCAACATCGATCGTGCAAACCTCAGCACCGCTGTCGTCGCGCACGCGCACCAGCCATCCCGTCAGGTCGTCGTTGCCCGGCTGGAGGTCAACCAGCATATCAATTGCGCAACGCACAGCTTCGGCGCGCGCAGCCTCTGCACTTGGCATCTCACAAGGTGGAAGCACGCGAGCCTCGTCCCCGTCGCGGTACTCGAATGTGTAGATCTTGCTCACCATGCCATCGGTTTCGCCAGGATCTGTCGGTCGAGCGTCAGTTCTATCGCCAGACCCTTCGAAGGTGGCAGTCTGCACGAGAATGGCCTTGGCACGGTCGATAGCCCCGACCCCCGAGGCCTCATCGACAAGTTCGCCTCGTGCCATTTCCACCGACACGGATTCGCCTCCCTCGCCCTGGAAGACCACACGCAGCAGCGACCTGCCCTCAAGACCGGAGGTTGGCTCGACATTGACACCGACGATCTGCATAAAAACCTCCTTGGTTGTCTGTGACAAACAACGGTTTTCAGCGCTGGTTCCAGGACCAAAGCGATTGTTTGCACAAAGACCAAAACGCGAAGCCAACGAACGCCATTAAGCCTGTCTGCAGGTATTCAAAGACTTGCTCTGGTCCTCGCTTCGGCAGTCAAGCTGCTACTCGTTATGCTCGTTATACAATTCCCTGGTGGCGCGGTCGCTCTGGCGTTGCTCAGCCGGCTCTTTTCGGCGACGAGTGAACATCGCGTAGAGGATCGCCGCCAGAAGGATCAATGGACCAGCAGCAACCACCAATACCCACATATCAACGCCAGACATTGTTGCCTCCTCGAGAAATGGGACTATCCAGTCGAGTTCCCCCCGCTAACAGCCCGAATGCCGAAATGTTCCACCGTTTTGCCCCGTGAGAGCGGGGCGCTTATGGGAGCCGCAATTCTGGTCCTGCCGGGACCCTCCCCAGCCGCCGCTATCCGGAGCCAAACGCTGTTTGTCGAAATTTGACCGACAGATCACTTTTCGCGGGAACCTGCGGCGGCACTCTCAGTTGGGTTGGCACCCAAACGGGTGATTTCAACCAAAGGAGATTGTCAAATGGCAGCCACCAAGAAAGCAAGTGCGAGCACCAAGGGGCTTGAGGACCTCATGCTCGACGGCCTCAAGGATATCTATTATGCCGAAAAGAAAATCCTCAAGGCGTTGCCGAAGATGGCCAAGGGCGCGGAAGACGAGCAGGTCGCTGCTGCATTCGAAAAACACCGTGTAGAGACCGAGGGCCAGGTCGAGCGGCTTGAGCAGGTGTTCGAAATCCTCGGCGTCGCCGCGCGCGGCAAGACCTGCCCTGCCATTGACGGCATCATCGAGGAAGGATCCGAGATCCTCGAGGAATACAAGGGCTCGACCTCGATTGACGCCGGCCTTGTCGGCGCCGCGCAGGCGGTCGAGCATTATGAGATCGCACGCTACGGCACGCTGATCGCCTGGGCGACCTCGCTGGGCAAGGATGACATTGTGGAACTCCTCAACGCTACTCTCGAAGAAGAGAAGGCCACCGATGAGGCTCTGACGTCTCTTGGCGAGTCCGGCGTGAACGACAAGGCGGCCGAGCAGCAAAAAGCCGCCTGAACCATCAGACCGAGGCAACAGGGGCCACGGCATCGCCGCGGCCCCTGAGGTCAGCTAGGCCACCGCCAATCTGCTGTCAGGCAGGCAATCGGCCGCCGCGCCTGGGGGCACTGTTGCTCTTCGGGAAGCCACAACGCACGGCAGCCGCTTCGCACAATTTTGCGCTGCGTCGAGGAGCTCCTCCTCGCTGGTCAAGCCGTTCATGAAGAGCTTCAGCAGATGCGACGCCGTCCTTGCTGCCTCGGGCGAGGTAAATGGCAATCCGTTCTGTTTGCAAACCGATCGGCTCACACGAGCCAACATTTCGATCTCGGTCGGCTCAAGACAACGACCGGGATACAGCATGGTTGTTTCCTTTCGTGGCTTCGTGTGCTGCGTGTGATCGGCGCTGGCGTTCAGCACTTCACTCGCATGACTGATACGTGACGAGTACGCTGCGATCTGAGACGATCCTTCCACGAGCGCGCACGAGGATGGCTGGAATGTCCAAGCCGGTCATTCACCTTCGATTGGTGGGGCTGATTGGTAATTTCTGTACATTTGCGCAACATGCGAAGCTGGACGAAAGCTTGCGATCAAGTCACGCGGCCACAAATATCACGCGGATAGACGACAAGGAGCCTGAGGAAGTCGACGAACATCGCCATCGCGAGCAGCAGAGCGACTGACGCTGCACATCCCCTTATGGAAAATAGATCCGGATCTCGGCTTGCTGGGAACCGGTTTATTTGTGGCGATGATCTTTCGGTCGGCTGTGATTACGAACCGAAGCCAAGCGACTTCATGTAAGCTGGGCGAACGGGTGGGAACCACCAGCCGCCTATTGAGTTCGACCATTCTGAACCCGGATGCGGAACATGGCGGATATCAGCAACGCGCAACAGAAAGTCATGGCCGAACTTATCCGGCGGTGGATCACGTCAGACACAAACCGGCGCCAGATCCGGCAATTGCTGGACCGGCCCTCCGATATTGATCTTCCGCCTGAACATAAATCATTGCTGGATGAGCTTGACCGCAAGCTCAATGAGTAGCGGCCGGTACTGTATTGACCGTCGGGACGCTTCGACCGGAGACGAGAAGTTCTGAAGGACACTCACGCCGACCGCGACCTGTTACCGAGCCGTCAATGACACCGCCAGCCTGACAAGCTCTGATGTATTAGCCGGTTTGCCCACGAATTTGCCGGCTTTGAAAGCTTCGCTCCTGCCATCAAGATCTGTGCCGCTGTAAACAAGAAAGGGTATTTGACGCAAAGCCAGCTGCTCCGCGATCTCACCACTATCGCAGTCCCGTAGAATGATATCCAGGATCGCGATATCCGGTTGTAGATATGAGAGAATCTCTCTCGTGCGCTCGCATGAAGCAGCGGCGGATACAGCGAAGCCGGCGCGCTTCAGCGAAGCCTCAAGGTCGGCGACGATGAAGGCCTCGTCCTCCACAATGAGAGCCAAGGGTTTTCGCATGGCAGCCTCCCTTTGGCGAAGCCGTCGACAGCCGCTCGCCAGTTGAAGGCAGAGTATGCCATTTGCGGCCAGAGTCACTTTCAAATATTTTCCAGCCCGGCGGACGGCAAGACGCTCTTCGAGCCGTGTCCCGGGAAGCAATCCATGCCACCTGGAACCATCAGCCGACAGGACTCCGCCATCCGGCCACTGCAAAACCACTGCCGTCCACGGTTCGCGTCGAAACCCGAAAGTCCATGGATCATTTTGCAGTTTCGCCAGTTAGGCGCCCACATTCGCAAAACCGGCATCGTGCCAGATGCTGGGCAAGAAGGCTGGAATGGGCAAGGCGAAGAAATCCGAAGACAAAAAATACCAGCGGGTAAGTGCACGGGAAAAATGCCAGCGGGTAAGTGCGGGCATCGTATCCGAGGCGCAGTATTTTGCCCGCAGGTGCGGCTTGTGCACGGAAGAAGCGGTAGCACTGATGATCGCGGATCACGGTTACGAAGGCAGGACCGTCCCTCTCAAGATGTCCAGGCTTGTCGAAAAGCGGTGACAAAGTCCCATCGTACCGACGAGGGCGCCGATGCCGAATGAACGGGCCCTTGGGGAACAAAGCTCACTGCCGATGTTCGATTCCACCCGGTTGGCAAAGGAGCTCGGGATCAAGAACACGCGCACATTGTTTGCGCCGCCGGCACTCGCCTCGCCGCAGACTCTCGGGAGATCGATGTGAAACGCTTGCTATTGTCGCTTCTAATGACTGCAGTGGTTTTGGCGCTCTGCTACTGGGCCTTCCTTTATGTCGATCGGGGCTGGCCGACGTCGCCTTTGAAGCGGGCGCCGGAGCAAAACCAGGGCGGCAACGCGCCGCAGGACACGTCGCCGGCCGCTGGTATCCGCAAGGATCCGCAAAGCAACAATGAAATGCCCGGCAATCAATAATCAGGCGAGGCAGTAGCCGGACCTGTCAATTGCGGTCGACAAATTCGTTGCTGCGACTGGTGGCGCCGCTCTCCGTCGGGTTCTGGTGCAGAAAAGCCAGATTATTTCCGTCCAGTATACGGAAAAACTCATCCCATTCGACAGGTTGCACTCGCTCGCCATCCTCACCGAAGTCGACCCGCAGAGTGGCGCCTTTGGCTGAATCTCGCACCACAGCAGGCCTGCCTTCACGCGCTTCTATCCACGCCCGGATCACTTCGTGATTTGTGGTTTTCAGGGCCTCGCTCATAGTCGTCTCTCCTTGCTGCAATAGTGCCTATCCGAAGGAAACCAGGCGCCCGTTCTATTGTTCCTGGACCGCCTGAAGCATTTTCCCCAGTGACAAAAGGCCCGTTGCTTTGGGCAACGGGCCTGATGGATCCGAGTGGACCCGGGATCGCTTGAGGGGGAGCGATCTGTCGTCAAACCGGCACGATGCCCGAATGTTCCACCGATCGGCGGCTTTCTCTCCGGATCGCGCAGTTCCTGCATGGCAGGAAGGAGTTTGGCCGTACCCGACTTAGGACGCCCGGCCGCTGCTGGCTCTCCTGTTCGAAATAGCACTTTGGCCTCGGAGGCTTGGCGGGTGTTCGGCGTTGAGCAGGCAGCGCCGGTTGTCGGGAACCATTTGCCGGCCCGCCGGTTCGGGGACAAATTGGAGCCTCAATTGCTGAAGCCTCGCCAAATGCCTGGAGCCTCGCCATGTCCAACGCAGCGGAAATTCTCGTCGACACTTTGATAGCCTGGAACGTCGAAGTTGTGTTCGGCCTTCCGGGAGACGGCATAAACGGCATCATGGAGGCTCTGCGGCGCAAGCAGGAAAAGATATCCTTCATCCAGGTGCGGCACGAGGAATCGGCAGCCTTCATGGCGTGCGCGTATGCGAAATGGACCGGAAGGCTGGGCGTTTGCCTGGCAACATCAGGCCCCGGCGGCACGCACCTCCTGACCGGGCTATACGATGCCAAGCTCGATCAGGCGCCGGTGCTCGCCATCACCGGCATGCAGTTTCACGACCTCATCGAGACGTTCACGCAGCAGGACGTGGATCTGACACGCGTCTTCAACGACGTCGCCGTCTACAATGCGCAGGTCTCTGACGCGGCGCACATGGAGAATGTGGCCAGCCTTGCCTGCCGCACGGCGCTGTCACGCAAGGGCGTTGCCCACCTTTCGATCGCCAGCGACATTCAGGAACAGCCTTCGGACGCTTCCATGCGCTCCAAGCGCAACCGGCCGGCGCACACGCCGCAAGGGATGTTTGCGCCGCGCTGCTTGCCCACGGATGGGGAATTCGACAGGGCGGCAGCCATTTTGAACGACGCGGCGCGCGTCGCGATCCTGGCCGGGCGCGGCGCGATGGGCGCGGCGGCGGAGCTTGAGGAAGCCGCGACCTTGTTGCAGGCGCCGGTCATCAAGGCGCTGCTCGGCAAGGCGGTGCTGCCTGACGATCACCCTCATACCACCGGCGGCATTGGGATACTGGGCACCCTGCCATCGCAGGAAGCGATGGAAACCTGCGACGCCGTGCTGATTGTCGGTTCGACGTTTCCCTATATCGAATATTATCCGAACCCGGGCCAGGCGCGCGGCGTGCAGATCGACTGCGACGCACAGCGCATCGGCTTGCGCTTCCCTGTGGAGTCGGGCCTGGTTGGCGATGCCAGGGAAACACTCGCCGCGCTCAACCGCAGGCTCACCCGAAAGGCCGACAGCCGGTTCCTGGCCGAGGCGCAGGCGTCGATGCGGACATGGCGTGAGATGATGCGGCAATCGGAGGATGGCCAGTCGCATCCGCTCAAACCGCAGCTTGTCGCCCGTGCATTTGGAGAGCGGCTGGCCGGCAACACCGTGCTTGCTGCCGATTCAGGCCAGAACACCGAATTGGCTGCGCGGCACGTCGACCTGCATCATGGTCAGGCCTTCGGCGTCTCCGGCGCGCTGGCCTCGATGGCATGCGGCCTGAGCTATGCGATTGCCGCCGGCATTGCCTTCCCGGGCCGGCCGATCGCCGCCATTGTCGGCGACGGCGGACTTGCCATGCAGCTCGGCGAATTTTCGACGGCTGTCCGCTACCGCATCCCGCTGAAAGTTCTGGTCATCAAGAACAACATGCTGAACCAGATCGCCTGGGAGCAGATGATGTTCCTCGGCAACCCGCAATTCGGCTGCGAATTGCAGCCGATCGATTTCGCCAAGGCGGCCGAAGCGATGGGCGGCAAAGGCTTCAGCATAGAGAGCGCGGATCAGGTGACGCAAGTGCTCGACGAAGCCTTCGCCACGCAGGGGCCGGTCATTATCCAGGCGCTGGTGGATGCCTACGAGCCGATGATGCCGCCGAATTATGCAAAAAATTTCCGCAAGGCGCTGCCTGAGACGCCTGGGCACGAGCGCATCGCGGACAATGTCGCGCGCGAGCCGGCCAAGACGATGATGGAGGCCGGCGAATAGGACAGCCGATGCCGACGATCATGAAGGGCATTCAGTGACGAAGCGACCTGGGCCCGCCTGAGAAATATCGGTCGCAACGTCAAGTAGTCTGGGAACATGTCAAACTGCCGGAGGTTCGGGCTGTATCGCAATCAGGCGATCAACTCAGGAGACTTCGATGATCAAACTTCTCATGGCATCTGCTCTCGCGCTCGCTCTCGCGGGCTCGGTCATGGCGCAGTCCGGATCCGGCGGTACCGGAAGTGGAGACAATGGTACCGGCACAACGACGGGTACCGGCAACGGTGGCACCGGCACCAACAGCGGTACCGGCACCAACAGTGGCACCGCACCAGCCGATCCGAAAGCCACCAACAGCACGACCAATACGGACGGGATGACGGACCGCTGCAAGGATGCAGCAGGGAACGATACCGACACCGCAAGCGGCGCCACGACGTCCACCAAGCAGAACTGCAATAAGTAGAATTCTGCCGTCGGCCAGGCGGCACCGCCCCTCGCGGTACGCCCGTTGTCCCACTCGCAGCATGTAAACAGGCCCGCCGATCTCGGCGGGCCTTTTGTTGCCGGGCAGGACGCGTGCGGTCGCGCCGTATTCAGTCCTTTACATAAGCTCCCGGCTGGCGGCCGGTCTTGGGCGCCTTGGCGTCCTTGGAATGCTCCGCGATCGATGGACCGGCACCGGAGGTCTTTTGCGTTGCGGGGCTGGGTGTTGCGCGCCGCGGCGGGTTTTGACCGTCCGACTGATGGGTCTTGTCCTCGACCTCGCCTTGCTTGCGGGTGAGCCCCATTCCCCCAGCGGGCTCCTTATTGCCTGCCGCATCCTGGGAGAACTCATCGGCCGGATCGGGATCGTTATTTGCGGGGTATTTCCTGGCGCCCGTCTCGCGGCGGTTTTCCTGATTGCTCATGACGTCTCTCCGGTTTGACTGCGATGAACAACAACCCTCACCTGGCAAGAGCGTTCCCGCACCAAGGCCGTTCGACCCTGGCGTGGAACAAACATCAATGCCCGGGATTAGGGAACGCAACGGAGGATCGGTCATGGACAGGGAAGAGCGCATCAGACGCCGCGCCCACGAAATCTGGGAGCGCGAAGGCTACCCCGAAGGGCGCCAGCAGGAGCATTGGGACCAAGCGGTGCAGGAGGTCGAATCCGAAAGCTCGGAAGCCGAGCGCGGTCCGGTTGTCCCTGACCCGACGGTTGGTTTTGGCTCCGCCCCAACCATCAACAGACCTGGGGGCTAAGCGCGTCGCGCTGAAAAGGATTCACCGGGTCGACGAGCTCTACCTGCCCTTCGGCGTCGATACTTGTTGGACGAGCTTCAAGACCACTGCCGCCAACAGGGCTTGGTTCGTGGGCTTCTGCAGCACCGCCACCTTTGCGAAACGAGGCGGCAGGGAAGAATCGCCATAGCCGGTCACGAAAGCAAACGGGATCCCCTTTTCTCGCAGCGTGTCGGCCAGCACGTAGCTCGTCTCGTCATTCAATTGCACATCCAGAAGCGCGGAATCCGGTTGTTCCCGTGCGATGCTGTCGAGCGCCGCTTCGACTGAAGGCACAGGCCCGACGACTTCGCACCCTGCCCGTCGCAGATGCTCCGCATGGTCCGCGGCGATAAGCCATTCGTCTTCCACGATGAGGATGCGCAGAGCGGCTGCCAAAGGGTCAGGCCTTCCGATCGAGAAGAAAAGATATCCTTACTTTCAAACCCGTTGGCTCGAAGAATGTTTCAGCCGTGCCACCGAGACGGTATTCGATTTCGCCTTTGACCAGCGAAAGGCCAAAACCGCCCTGCTTTGGCTGGGTGACGGGCGGCCCATCGATTTCTTCCCAGGCCAGGCTGAGTTTCTCATCGCGAAGCGACCATTCGACATCCACCTTGCCGTCCTCCTTGGACAGCGCGCCGTACTTGGCCGCGTTGGTGGTCAGTTCGTGCATCACCATGCCGAGTGACAGCGCTTGTCGCGGCTTGAGCTTGACCGACGGGCCGGACAGCGAAAAGCGCGGGCGGCCGAAAGGCGCGGCTTCCTGGTCGACCAGCTCCTCGATCGAGACTTCCGTCCAGTTCTCCCGTGACAGCGCTCCGTAGGCGCGCGCCATGGCATGGAGCCGCCCGAGTAGTGACGTGGTAAATTCCTCCTTGGTCGAAGAAGTCTCCACCGTGCGGTTGGCAATGCTCGTGATGACGGCCAGCATGTTCTTGACGCGATGGTTCAACTCCGAGATCAGCACGTTCTGGTGCTCCTCGGCTTCGGCCAGCGAAGTGACATCCACCAGCGTCACCACCACGCCCTGAATGCGCGCGCCCTTGTCGCGATAGGGAATGAGACGAACCATGAAAAATAAGCCCCGCCTATCGCGCGCCAGATGATGAATGACCGGCTCGCCGGTCTCGAAAACCGTTGCGATCTGGTCGCGCATTTCGGGATAGTCGAGCTGGCTGGAAAGCTCGGTAAGTGGGCGGCCGACGTCGGACGGGCGCAGATTGAAGAAGGACGAGGCCGCCGGCGTGAAGCTGCGGATCACCAGCTCGCGATCGAGGAACACCGTTGCGATATCAGTGCTCTCGAACAGGTTCTTAAGGTCGCTGTTGGCGTGGTCGAGCTCCTCGATCTTGCCGGACAGTTCGGCGTTGATCGTGTTCAGCTCTTCGTTGAGGGATTGCATCTCCTCCTTGGAGGCCTCCAGCTCCTCATTGGTCGACTGCGCCTCCTCATTGACAGAAACCAGCTCCTCGTTGGAGGATTTCACCTCCTCCAATGCCGTTTCGTATTCCTCGATGGTCGATTGCAGGCGCTCGCGGGTTTCGCGCAGATCGCGCTCGAGATGGGCTAAGTCGTCGGGATGGCCGCTGCCGCGCTCGACTTCCGACTTGTCACGGGAGGCCCCAACCGGCTGGAACAGCACGAGATAGAACGGCTCGCCACTGCCGCGGTCCGGCAGAGGCTCTACGGTGATGGTTACCCGTTGCACGCGGTCCTCCTCGCCGTCGACGACGACGTTCTCGCGCAGCACGATCTGGCGTGTCGCCACCGCCTCGCGCAGCGCCGCGCGCAAATCGAGCCTGAGGCCCCGCCGCGCCATGTGGAGCAGGTTACGGCTGGGCACACCCTGCGGCGGTTCGAGATAGCGTCCGGTTCGCGCCGAATAATAGACGACGTCGCCTTCCGCATTGGCCACCACATGCGGTGGCGCGTGGCGTTCAAGAACCTGCGATTCAACTGATTGCCGCAGCGGATAACCGACGAGTTCGCCTGTCCTGCCGTGTCGCCCATCGGACAGGATTGGGGCCCGCCCGCCGCCTTCGCCAACCAAAAGCGGAAGGCGTGCTCTCGCCAAGACATCCTCGCGAGCTCTGAAGATGCGTTGTTTCTTGTCGACGGTTACAAACAAATCGGTGTGCTGGCCGACGCTTTCGGAAGTGCCGAGGAAGAGATAGCCGGAGGGCCTCAGCGCATAATGAAAGATCGGAATGACGCGGTTTTGGATATCCGGGCCGAAATAGATGAGAAGATTGCGGCAGGAGACCATGTCCATGCGCGAAAAGGGCGGATCCTTGATGACGCTGTGCGGCGAGAAGATACACAGTTCGCGCACCTCGGTGGCCAGCACGAAGCTCTCGCTTTCATTGATGAAGAATCGCTGGCGCCTCTCGGCGGAGACACCATCCAGCATGCTGGCGGGATACCGAGCCGCGCGCGCGACAGAGAGCGCCGCCTCGTCGATGTCGGTGGCGAATATTTGTATCCTCGGCACTGCCGACAGAGTGTCCATATGCTCGCGCAGCAGCATGCCGATTGAATAAACTTCTTCACCGGTCGCGCAGCCAGGCACCCAGATCCTGATCGTGTCGGACGCGGTCTTGCCCTGGAAAAGCTTCGGCAAGATCTTCTTTGCCAGGAGCTCGAATGCATCGGCGTCGCGAAAGAAGTTGGTGACATTGATCAGGAGGTCTCGAAACAGCGCCGTGACCTCGCGCGGCTCCTTGCGAAGCAGCTCGATATAACCAGACAGCGATGTTATCTGGCCGATCTGCATGCGTCGCTTGACCCGGCGAACGAAGGTCTTGGTCTTGTAGCCGGAAAAGTCATGGCCTGACCGGGAGCGCAGGACCTCGTAGATTTCCCCGCGCGCCCGGTCGATGTTTTCGGAAGCATCCTCATTGCTTTCGGCGAGTTGATCAAGCGTGTGGAAGCCGCGGGCGAAGCCCATCAGCCGCTCACCCATATGCTCCGCTGCAACGGCCATGTCGACGACGCCGCTGGCAATCGCGCTTTGCGGCATGTCGGGGTTGCGCGGTCCCGAACCATCTGCGGCCTGCGCCAGCACGAAGCCGCCATGTTCCTTGATCATCTTGGCGCCAAGCGTGCCATCGCCGTCACCGCCCGACAGGATGATGCCGACGGCGTACTCTCCCTGGTCCTCGGCGAGCGAGCTGAAAAAAATATCGATCGGCTTGCGTTCACGGCTCGCCGCGCTTGGCCGCCGTAGCTGCAATTTACCGCCTTCCATCGTCAGGACGGCATTTTGCGGCATCACATAGACTCTGTCAGACTCCGCTTCCATACCGTCTTCGGCGATCGCCACGGGCATTGCGGTGTATCGGCCGAGCACATCATGCAGCATGCTCTCGCGCTCAGGGCTCAGATGGGTGACAACGACAAAGGCCATGCCGGGCGCGTCGGGCAAACCCTTGAACAGCCCTTCCATGGCCGGGATGCCACCCGCCGAAGCGCCGATGCCGACGATCGGCAATCTTGAATTCCGCGACACTTAGCCCCCACCTCCGACCCATTGCGCCGCTGTACATAAGGCGGCAAACATCTTTGACACGCTGGTTTGCTGAGGAAACCAGACAGGATTTCGCCGTCAAGCGTTTTTGATCAGCAGCCGCATCTGTGCGAGATCGCGGCCAAGGCGCGCGGAGCGGTTTTTCTCGCGCGCCGCCGCGATCATTGCGCGCAGACCTTCGCTGGAATAGCCGAGCTCGCTCGCCGTGCGCCTGGACAAGCCCCGCAGCAACTCGGCCTCGTCGCGGAGTTCGCATTGCAAAATGCGCAAATCCTCCAGATGACGTCCAATCTGGTCCATGTCAAAGCATGCCCTCTCCGAACGGCTATCGCAAGCTTTGTTTACCCGATAGCGACCGGCTCTCCCGCAAGGCTCCAAAAGTCGACGCGCGGGAACAACTTGCAGCTATCGGCGTTGATCAATGTCTGGGAATGTCAATATTTCTCTTGTCTGCGAAGCGTTGGCGTCTCTTCTGAAAACGAAGGAAGGCCGTAAGCATGCCTGCGGACTGGCAGCCCGCTCCAACGCGGATGATTGTTGGCGAAAATCGAGACGATGAGGAGCCAAAGTGCAACGGCTGGCAGAAGCCAAGATTCTGATTGTCGAAGACGAATTTCTCGTGGCTGACGATATTGCGCGCTACTTCGCCGGATTGGGCGCGCGTATCCTCGGCCCGGTGGGCACCGTCGCAGAGGCGCAAGTGCTTGCCGAAGAGGCGGATGCCGCTGTGTTGGACATCGACCTGAACGGCGCGTCCGTGTTTCCGGTCGCTGACCGTCTTTCCGAGCGCGGCGTCCCCTTCGTCTTCTTCAGCGCCTATGACCGCAACGTCATCCCTTCCCGGCTCGATCATATCGCGAGCCTTGTGAAGCCGACGGACCGGCGAAAAATTATTGCGGCGCTTTTTCCCGACACAAACTCGAACGAGAGTGTGGATGACCCGCTTGATGTGCTGGCGCTGCTGCCGAAATTGCGGCTGGCCGCCAGGCTCATGCTTCCGGACGCGGGCGCCGCCGACCGCCTGGTCGAAATGACACTCGAACTCGCCATCAGCGAGAGCGATGATCGCCCGGCCGGTATGTCTACCGAGCGATGGCTGAACTCGATCCTGAAACGGGTCGCAAGCAGTTCGGCCGGTCTGCTCCATTAATTGCGAATGCAAGCTGCCGAAGGCACAGCTGGGGGCTATAAAAGACGCTCGAAGCTGCAGCGGGTTCTGAATCCGACTTGTGAATTCGTACAAAGCCAACGCGCCTTTCTCGCCATCCCACTCAACGTACTGTCACCGTGAAAACCCGCGCCTTTGAAGGCCTCGGCGCGGGCCGATCAGGTTGTCCACCGATCTTCAACAGACACCAGGCGGCGGCATCTGCAGCGACACCAAACTGGTCTCGTCCGCCAATGTTCCAGCGACTCGAAAAAATCTGTTTGGCCACAACCGCCGCGCAAGGACGGTTTTGTTGTCCAGATGGAACATCCTGACCAGCTCGCAGTTCGGAGAGCCGCCACAGGAGCAATCATTATGAGCGCTGAACGTAGCCCGGCCGAAAACAGGGGCGATATCCAATCTGGCACGACAAGCGACAAAACGCCCGGGTTCGACCCGGCGGCGGCCCCTCAGGAAACCGATGCCGAAGCAGCAGACGCAGGCACCGTTCCGGTTCCCGCCGCGACAGGCACGCCCGCCTTCGCCAATCAGGCAAGCTTCGCCGATGCGATGCGGCCGCCGCACGATGAGCGCACGCCATCCCCTGCCAGTAGCGGCCCGGTGCTGGTCATTGCAGCGCTGGTGGTGATTGCGGCCGTCGTGTTCGTTGGCGCTGCGATACTGGGGCGATAGCGAAGCGAGCCATCCAGCGCCCCGAAGCTCTGTCCTCCAACCGGACTTTCAAGACAAATTGTCATCATAAAGGTGTTCATGAATGATGCCGAGGATTTCCGACCGCACCGCTTCGCGCGCCTCGGGCCGGATCAGTGGCATCAAAAGTTCGACCGTGTCCTTGACCTTTTGTGAGAGGTCGGCGCTTGCGTCGGTCAGCTCGCTACCGTGAGCGTAGACATTCTCGGTAAGTTTTTTGTCCAAATCAGAAAACAGTCCCATGACGTAGCTCCGCGTTTTTGCCGCAACACCCGGCAAAGTGATTGGTTCCGCAGATTGGCCATCTGGTTCAGAAAACGCGCGATGTCGAAGGAACATCCGCGCCCGGCGCAAGTTCGGGTCTCATTCCGAATTGTTCTGGTCATCGGAGGATCAAATGGAAGACGCCAAGCTCGCCGTTGTAACCGGCGCTTCAAGCGGAATCGGCAGGGAACTCGCCAAACTTTGCGCCAAGGACGGTTATGACCTGATCGTCGTGGCCGACGAGCCGGCGATCCGCCAGGCTGCCGAGGCGTTTCAGTCGCATAATGTGACGGTCGAAGCTGTTGAGGCCGACCTTTCGACCGAGGACGGCGCTGATCGGCTGATTGCGGCAATCGGTGACCGCCCGATTGACTTGTTGTTTCTCAATGCCGGGCGCGGGTTGGGGCGCGGCTTCGTCGACCAGGATTGGGCACAGGTCCGCCGCGTCATCGACACCAATGTCACCGGCACAGTCTATCTTGCCCGCCAGCTCGGCGAGCGCATGGTGCGTAACGGCCGCGGCCGAATCCTGTTTACCGGCTCGATTGCCGGCTTCATGCCCGGCACCTTCCAGGCGGTTTATAACGGCACAAAGGCGTTTATCGATTCCTTCGCGGTCGCACTGCGTCACGAGCTTAGGGACAGTGGCGTTACCGTCACTGTGCTGATGCCCGGCGCGACGCAGACGCGGTTCTTCGAGCGTGCCGACATGATGGACACCAAGGTCGGAACCGCTGAGAAGGATAATCCTGCTGATGTCGCCAGGGACGGCTATGACGCCATGATGGCCGGCGAGCAGCAGGTGATCAGCGGCTGGAAAAACAAGCTTCAGGTCGCGGCGGCGCATGTCACTCCAGCCGGCGCCCTGGCCGAGCAGCACCGCGGCATGGCCGAGCCCGGCTCGGCCGCCAAGGGCTGAGACCGGCGGCCTAATCAGCGGCGGAACATTTCACCTCCGGGCAAGTTCGGCATCATCGATCTTGTCCAGCACATCCCAAGGGAGCAGCACATGAAAGCCCTCACCTGGCACGGCAAAGGCGACATACGTTGTGAACAGGTGGCTGATCCGACCATCCAGGATGATCGCGACATCATCATCAAGGTCACCTGCTGCGCCATTTGCGGATCGGATCTGCATTTGATGAACGGCTACATGCCGACGATGAAGTCGGGCGATGTGCTGGGCCATGAGACGATGGGCGAAGTGGTGGAAGTCGGCCGCGGCCACACCAAATTCAAGAAAGGCGACCGCGTCGTCGTTCCCTTCAACATCTCGTGCGGCGAATGCTGGTTCTGCCAGCGCGGGCTATTCTCGCTTTGCGACCGCTCAAATCCGAACGCCAAGGAGGCGGCGAAGGTGATGGGACAATCGCCTGCCGGCCTGTTCGGCTACTCGCATCTTGTCGGCGGCTACTGGGGTGGCCAGGCCGAGTATCTGCGCGTGCCCTTCGCCGATGTCGGCCCGATCAAGGTGCCCGACGGTATCGGCGACGAGCAGGTGCTGTTTTTGTCCGACATCTTTCCGACCGGCTACATGGCGGCGGAAAATGCCGGCATCGAGGGCGGCGATACGGTTGCCATCTGGGGATGCGGTCCGGTCGGCCAATTCGCCATACAGAGCGCCTGGATGCTGGGCGCCGGGCGCGTCATCGCCATCGACAAGGTGCCGGAGCGATTGGCGCTGGCACGTACGCACGGCCGGGCGGAGACACTCGATTTCAGCAACTCCAACATCTACGACGCGCTGATGTCGATGACCAACGGGCGCGGACCGGATCGCTGCATCGATTGCGTCGGCACGGAGTCCGATCCCGGCGCAAGCTTCGATGCCATGCTCGACAAGGTGAAGGCGGCCGTCTATCTCGGCACAGACAGGCCGCATGTCTTGCGCGAGGCCATCTACTCTTGCCGCAAAGGCGGCACGATCTCGGTGCCCGGCGTCTACATCGGGCTTGTCGACCATATCCCGTTCGGCGCTGCCATGAACAAGGGCCTGACGTTTCGCATGGGACAGACCCACACGCAGCGCTATCTAGAGCCGCTGCTGCAGAAGGTCCAGAACGGCGATATCGATCCGTCCTTCGTCATTACCCATCGGGCTGGCCTCGACGCCGGGCCCGATCTCTACAAGACCTTCCGCGACAAGGAGGATGGCTGCATAAAAGTGGTGATGCGCCCGCACGGCTGAACCTCCTGTCCAACGGGCCGATTGATGCTGAGTGATGAAGGAGATTGCAAATGGTCAGGGATAAGCCCATGCCGGCAAAACAGAGCGCCAGGCCGCCGGTGACGTCGCCCGGCGCCGATGGCCTGCCGCATCCTCGCCGCGACGCCGAAGACAGCGATGCCGGCGCCAGGCCGACGGCCCCCAAGACGGCCGGTGCGCAGGAAGCATCCGGATCGCCGCTCGACAGCCGCATTGCCAACCGAAATGCCGGCCGCCCTCGCCAGGCAGGGGCGACGCCTCGCCCCACCGACAAACCGCTGGGCTAAGAAAGCCTACGGTGCGGCGCCGAAGTCCGGCGCCGCTCCTCTTTTGCGGTCAGGGCCCGCCTCCGCCACCGACAGCACCATAGACCTGGCCGGTCGCGTAGCTGTCCTCCTGCGAAGCCAGGAGCACATAGATCGAGGCCAGTTCAGCAGGCTGGCCCGGCCTGCCCATCGGGCTGTCGGCGCCAAACTGCGGGAGCTTCTCTGGGAACTGGCCGCCGCTTGGCTGCAGCGGCGTCCAGATCGGCCCTGGAGCTACGGCATTGACGCGAATGCCTTTCTTGGCCACCTGCTTTGCCAGGCTCTTGGTGAAGTTCTGGCCGCAGGCCTTGGTCATGGCGTAGTCGATCAGCGCCTCGTCCGGATCGTAGGCGTTGACCGAACTGGTGATGATGATCGACGACCCCGCATCCATATGCTTCAGCGCCGCTTTGGTGATCCAGAACATGGCGTAGACATTGGTCTTGAAGGTCCAGTCGAAGGCTTCCGTCGTAATGTCGGCAAGGTCTTTTTGCGGGTGCTGACGGGCGGCGTTGCTGACCAGTATATCCAGTCCGCCGAGGCCGGCAACCGCATCCTCGACCAGCTTGTGGCAGAAGCTTTCCTCGCGGATGTCGCCAGGCAGCGGCAGCGCCTTCCTGCCGGCTGCCTCGATCAGCTGCACGACCTCCCTGGCGTCGGGCTCTTCAGCCGGCAGATAGTTGATGGCGACGTCGGCACCTTCGCGCGCAAAGGCGATGGCGGCGGCGCGGCCCATGCCGGAATCACCGCCGGTGATCAGCGCCTTGCGGCCGGCCAGCCGGCCGGAACCCTTGTAGCTATTCTCGCCGTGATCGGGCCGCGGATCCATTTTGGAGGCGAGGCCCGGCCAGTCCTGCTGCTGCGGCTTGAATGGCGGCTGCGGGTATTGCTTGGTCGGGTCCTGCTTGGCGGGCGCCGCGGCCGGGCCGGAAGCCGCCGCCGCGTTGGCCTGCTGCGCCTGAGCTGGCGTTGCCAGCGCGGCAAGCATGCCGCCGGCCATGCCGCCGACCACGGTGCGGCGCGACGTTCCGGCGGGAGTTGATTTGTCCGACATGTCTTACTCCTGCTAAATGCCGGCTCCGCCGGCGATGATGGTGGTGTGGCTGCGCTGATGCGCCTCAGCTTGTGGCGCCGGTGCGCTCCACGAATTTGTTGAAGCGGCTCTGTCCGCCGTTGCCGGACTCTTCCTGATGCAGGAAAGCCAGATCGTTTTCATCGAAGATGCGGAAGAACTCGTCCCACTCGATCGGTTCGAGCGTGTCTTCAGGCTCGCCGAAGTCGATCCGCAGAATGCCGCCCTTGCCGCCCGTGCGGACAACGGCGGGACGGCCGTCCCGCTCCTCCACCCAATTGCGGATTTCCTCGTGATTGGTTGTCTTTTTCGCTTCGGACATCGCTTACCCTTTCTCGCTGTCGGCCGATGAGCCGCCTAACAGCGGCGAAGGAGCAATGTTCCAATGCATTGCGTTCGGGCTTGCGCCGTCTGGTTGCACAATCGGGCGAAGGAACTTTCTTGAAGCAAGGGAACAAACCTTTTGCCCGACAGTTCGGGGCGCCAAAGCCATATCTTGCCCAAGCCAAATCTCAGAGGAGTTATCGTGAAACGCATACTGGTTACGGGAGGCTGCGGCTTCATTGGCCGTCACGTCGCCCAGGAGCTTGTCGAACATGGCTATGAGGTGCGCATCCTGGACGCACTGCTGGAGCAGGTGCATGGCGCTGAGGCCATCACTCTTCCCGCCGGCGCCGAGTTGATGAAGGGCGATGTCCTTGACCGCGAGATCGTGGTCGAGGCGTTGTCGAATGTCGATGCGGTCGTCCACCTGGCCGCCGAAGTCGGCGTTGGCCAATCCATGTACGAGATCGCCCGCTATGTCGGCACCAACGATCTCGGCACCGCGATCATCTTGGAAGCATTGATCAAGCGGCCGGTCGAAAGGGTCGTCGTCGCCTCCTCGATGAGCATCTATGGCGAGGGCCTCTACGAAACCGCGGACGGCCGGCGCATCGACGATGCGCGCCGCAAGGCCAGCGACATCAAGAGTGGCCAGTGGGACCTTTTGTCGGACGGCGGAGACAGGCTTGCCCCTGTGCCCACCGATGAAGAGAAGCGGGCCGATCTTGCCTCGATCTATGCGCTCACCAAATACGCACAGGAGCGGGCCGTGCTGATCTTCGGCCAGGCTTACGGCATCGACGCGGTGGCGCTGCGCCTCTTCAACGTATTCGGCGCCGGCCAGGCGCTTTCCAACCCCTATACCGGCGTGCTTGCCAATTTCGCAGCCCGCCTGGCGAACGGCCAGCGGCCGATGATTTTCGAGGACGGCGAGCAGAAGCGCGACTTTGTCCATGTGCGCGACGTCGCGCGGGCCTTTCGCCTGGCACTGGAGCAGCGTCAGGCGCAGGGCCACGCCATCAATATCGGCAGCGGCCGCTCCTACACAATCAGCGAGGTCGCCCGCCTGCTCGCAGACGCGATGGGCGAGCCCGGCCTGAGACCGGAAATCCTCGGCAAGTCACGCTCGGGCGATATCCGCAACTGCTTTGCCGATATTTCAAAAGCGCACGAATTGCTCGGCTTCGAACCGGAACACCGGCTGGAACACTCCCTCGACGAGTTTGTCGCCTGGGTTCGCAACACCGTCGCCATCGACCGTGGTGCTGACATGAAGCGGGAATTGGAAGAGCGGGGACTGGTTTCATGAGCCATCACCGCGAGGCTGTCATTGCCATCATCGGCGGCAGCGGCTTCATCGGCTCCAATCTCGCCGACAGCCTATTGTCGGATGGCAAGCCGGTGCTGGTCATCGACAATCTCAGCCGCCCGGGCGTCGAGCAGAACCTGCAATGGCTGGCGCAAAAACATGGCAACTTGCTTGCCGTGGAACGGGCCGATGTGCGCAATGCAGAGGCGATGACGTCCACGCTGACCTTCGCGAAGGCGATATTCCATCTCGCCGCGCAGACGGCTGTGACCACCAGTCTCGTCACCCCGAAGGACGATCTCGATATCAATCTAAGGGGCACATTCCATGTGCTGGAGGCCGCTCGTCAGACCGGCGCACCAGTGATCTTCGCCAGCACCAACAAGGTTTATGGCGCCTTGCCGCAAATCGCGGTGCGGCAAGCACGGGACCGCTACGAGCCTTGCGACGATGACATCCGCGCCCACGGCGTCGACGAGGCTGTCGGGCTCGATTTCTGCACGCCCTATGGCTGTTCCAAGGGGGCGGCCGATCAATATGTCCTCGACTACGCCAAGTCCTACGGCTTGCGCACGGCGGTGCTGCGCATGAGCTGCATCTACGGACCGCGCCAATTTGGCACCGAGGATCAGGGCTGGGTCGCGCATTTCCTGCTGAGCGCGCTCTCCGGCCACCCCATCACCATTTACGGCGACGGCCGGCAAGTGCGCGACGTCCTGCATGTCAGCGATGCGGTCTCCGCCTATCGCGGCGTGCTTGCCGGCATCGACCATCTCAAGGGCCAAGCCTTCAATTTGGGTGGCGGACCGCGCAATGCTGTCAGCCTGCGGATGCTGTTGGCCGAGATCGCAAGCATGACCGGCCGAAAAATCGCGCTTCATTACGACCGCGAGCGCACCGGCGACCAACCGTTCTTCGTTGCCGATACCCGCAAGATCGAAGCCGCGCTCGGCTGGAAGGCGAAATTCACATGGCGAGATGGCGTTCGCGACCTCGCCGACTGGCTGCGGCAGCATCGACTGGCGCCAGGCCTGCAAGCCGCGAGGTATGTTGCATGAAAGTCGCCTTGGTCAATCCCTGCTGGACATACGAACACAGCATCTATTTTGGCTGCCGCCAGCCGCATCTGCCGCTGGAGCTCGGCTACTCCAAGGCAATGCTGGAATCCGACGGCCACGAAGTGCTGATGCTTGACGGGCAATTGCAAAACCTTGACAACGCCGCGCTTGCCGAGCGGGTGGCAGCCTTCGCGCCCGATATGAGCGTCGTGACCACTGCGCCGACCTACCTGTTCTGGCGCTGCGCGCCGCCAGAGCTGCGGGTGCCGGCGGAATTCCTGGGCCATCTCGCGGGACGCGGCGGCCGCACCGTCGCGGTCGGACCGCATGGGTCGGCGACGCCGGCGCCGACGCTGCGCAAGCTCGGCGTGGATATCGTCGTCAAAGGCGAATGCGAGGAGATCGTGGCCGATCTCGCCCGCCGCCACGACTGGGAAAACGTGCCGCACACGGCGCGCCTCGCCAATGGCGCGCTCGCCGCCAATGGCGGCACACATGCAAGCCGCTTCGTCGACCACCCTGCCTTGCACTGGCCCTCCGAGTGGATCGCGGCACATGCGCATCATCACCATCGGTTCGACGCCAACCAGCTCGGAGCCGGCGCCGAGGTGGAGGCGTCGCGCGGCTGTCCCTACAATTGCAGCTTCTGTGCCAAGATCGATTTTCGCGACGGCTATCGCCGCCGCAATCATGACGCCGTCTTGGCCGAGATCGACGGACTGATCGCACAGGGCGTAGGCTATATCTACTTCATCGACGAGATCTTCCTGCCGCAGAAGGCCCTTCTGGAGGCGCTGGTCGATCGCGACATCCAGTTCGGCGTGCAGACCCGCATCGATCTCTGGAAACCGGAGCTGTTGAGGTTGCTGGGCGCAGCCGGCTGCGTGTCGATCGAAGCTGGTCTCGAAAGTCTCACCGTTGAAGGCCGCGAAATGCTGGCCAAGCGCTGCCGGCTGGGCACCGAGGAACTTGCCGCGCTGCTGGTCGATGCCCGCCGTCATGTCCCCTTCGTGCAGGCCAATCTGATCGGCGTCGTCGAGGACGATCCGGCGCTTGTGGATTATTGGCGCAAGCACCTCATCGACAATGGCGTCTGGGCCAATGAGCCGGTGCCGCTTTATCCGTATCCGAGTTCGCCCAGCTATCGCGAGCTGTGGGGTGAACCCGACGATTTAGCCTGGGAACGTGCTCACGAGCACTATCTCGCCTCCTTCGAGACCTTCAGCGACATCCAGGAAAAACGCCCGCGTGCCCTGGCGGAGTTGGAGGCCACATGCTGCAGTCATTGATCCGTCATCCGCGGCGCATTCTGATGACGACCGACGCCGTCGGCGGGGTGTGGCGCTATTCGCTCGATCTGGCACGCGCCATGGCAGCCGAGGGCAACAGCATCGTGCTGGCGGGGCTGGGACCCGAGCCGTCGCGAGACCAGGCGGCTGAGGCGCGCTCCTTTGCCACGCTGGCGTGGCTGAGGACGCCGCCGGACTGGATGACCCGCGACGAGAACGACCTCGACCGGCTGCCCGCAGAACTCGACGCCCTCGTCAGCGCTCATGCCATCGATCTCGTGCATCTCAATGCGCCGTCGCAGGCGGTTGGTCTCGAGCTTCGATGCCCAATCGTGGCGGTATCGCATTCCTGCGTGGTGACATGGCTGCATGCGGTGCGCGGCGACGTCATCGCAGGCGATTGGGTCTGGCAGTGGGAGCGCCACAGAGCAGGTTTCGAACGGGCCGATGCCGTCATTGCGCCGAGCCGAAGCCATGCCACCGCGCTGCAGGCCTGCTATGGGCCGATCGCAAGACTGTCCGTCGTCCACAATGGCGCCATTCCCGGCTGCACTGCCGAAGGACGCGATACTTTCGTGTTTGCCGCGGCGCGCTGGTGGGACGAGGGCAAGAACGCCGATGCTCTCGACAAGGCGGCAGCGATCGCGCCGTGGCCGGTCTACGCGGCCGGGTCGCTCAAAGGCCCCGACGGGCAGCGTGCCCAGCTCGACAATTGCAGCGCGCTCGGCCGGGTCGGCTATGCCGAAGTGCGCCGGATGATGGCGAGAGCAGGCATCTTCGTGTCGCCGTCCATCTACGAGCCGTTCGGGCTTGCCGCGCTTGAAGCCGCGTCATCCGGCACGCCTCTGGTTCTCGCCGACATTCCCACCTACCGCGAGATCTGGGACGGCGCAGCGCTGTTCTTCGAGGCACGCGATGCTCAAGGGCTTGCAGGCTGCATCGCCCGGCTGGCGGGCGACGACGAATTGCGGGGTCGACTCGGCAGGCACGCGGCGGAACGAGCTCGCAGGTTCTCGCTGCCAGCCCAGTCCGGCGCGACGAGCGAAATCTACGATCTGGCGGCCGTGGCCGCCGCGGGACGCTAGCCATGGATTTCCAGTTCTACACCCACTCGGCCGTCTCCGACTGGAACCACGGCAACGCGCATTTCCAGCGCGGCATCATGCGCGAACTCGTCGCGCGCGGACACCATGTGATCGCGCTGGAGCCGGCGGACGGCTGGAGCCGCTCCAACCTCCTGGCCGAACAAGGACGTTTTGCCATCGAGCGCTTCCGTAAGGATTTCCCGGAATTGATGCCGGTGACCTATGACGCGTCCTTCGATCACGAGGCCTGGGTCGCCGACGCCGATGTCGTGATCGTCCACGAATGGACGGAGCCCGACCTCGTCGCGCGCATTGGACGTGCGCGGGCCAATGGCGGCGACTTCACCCTTCTTTTCCACGACACGCACCACCGGGCGGTATCGGCAACGCAGGCAATTTTGGCCTTGGACCTCGAACACTATGATGGCGTCCTGGTTTTCGGCGAGGCCCTGCGCGATGGCTATCTCCGCGCCGGGTGGGGCAAACGGGTCTTCACCTGGCATGAGGCGGCCGACAACCGATTGGTCAAGCCATCCTCCGGTATACATCCGGGATCGGACCTGATCTGGATCGGCAATTGGGGCGATGACGAGCGCAGCGCCGAGATCACGGAATTCCTGATCGAGCCGGCGCGCGAGCTTGGCCTGTCGGGAACGGTTCACGGCGTGCGCTATCCACCGGAGGCTCTCGCCGCAGTGGCCGACGCGGGCCTGCGTTATGAAGGCTGGATCGCCAATGCCGACGTGCCGAAGGCGTTCGCACACCACCGCGTCACAATGCACATTCCGCGCCGGCCCTACCGGGAAAGCCTGCCGGGGATTCCGACTATCCGCATGTTCGAGGCGCTGGCTTGCGGCATTCCCCTTGTCTCGGCGCCCTGGTCGGACGCCGAAGGGCTGTTTCGGGCCGGCCAGGATTTCTTGTTTGCGCGCGACGGGGCCGAAATGCGCCAGCACCTCCGCGACATACTGAACGATCCGGAGCTTGCGAGATCGCTGGCCGCATCCGGCATCGAGACCATTCTCGCGCGGCACACATGCCGCCACCGCGCCGACGAACTGTTCGACGTCCTGGCCAGATGCGGCAATCGCCACGTGGCCAAAGAGATACCGGCAAAGGAGGCCGCCGCATGAAAATCGCGTTCTATGGCTCCAGTCTGCTCTCGTCCTATTGGAACGGCGCGGCGACCTATTATCGGGGGCTGCTCAAGGCGCTCGCCAAGCACGGCTACGACATCGTCTTCTACGAGCCTGACGCCTTCGACCGGCAGAAACATCGCGACATCGAAGCGCCGGACTGGTGCACCGTCGTCGTCTACGAGGCCACTCCGCACGCACTGATGCAGGTCGCCGCACGCGCCGCGCAGGCCGACATCGTCGTCAAGGCAAGCGGCGTCGGCTTCGAGGACGACGTCTTGCTGCGTGCGGTGCTGGACCATGCGCGGCCCGATGCATTGACGGTGTTCTGGGACGTCGACGCGCCGGCCACGCTCGAGGAATTGCGCAACGATCCGGATCATCCCTTGCACGAGGCGCTAACCAGGATCGATCTTGTCCTGACCTATGGCGGGGGCGATCCGGTGGTCTGGGAATACCGGGCATTGGGCGCCGCCGAGTGTATCCCCATCTACAACGCGCTCGACCCGGAGACGCATCATCCCGTCGCCAGCAATTCGCGCTTTGCCTGCGATCTCGCCTTTCTGGGCAACCGGCTCCCCGACCGTGAGGCGCGCGTCGAGGCGTTCTTCCTCGAGCCGGCGCGGGCGTTGGAGGGCCAGCGCTTCCTGCTTGGCGGCTCGGGTTGGGGAGACAAGCCGCTGCCGTCCAATGTCACATGGCTGGGCCATGTCGGGACGAGAGACCACAACGTCTTCAACGTCACGCCCAAGGCGGTCTTGAACATCAGCCGCGACAGCATGGCAGCCAACGGCTTTTCGCCGGCGACTCGCGTTTTCGAAGCAGCCGGCGCCGGCGCTTGCCTGGTGACGGACGCCTGGCTCGGCGTCGAGATTTTCTTGACGCCAGGCGAGGAAATCCTGGTCGCAAGAGACGGCGCCGACGTCGCCGAGATCATGCGCACGCTCTCGCCGTCGAGAGCCCGAGCCATTGGCGCGGCGGCGCTGCGCCGCGTTCTTGCCGATCATACCTACACGCTGCGGGCTGAACTGGTGGACGCCATCTTCAAGCGGCATTTCGAAAGCGAAAAGGCGGAGGCGGCGGAATGAAGACGCAACTCGACATCGTGTTCCTTGGCCTTTCCCTGTCGTCGTCCTGGGGCAACGGACATGCCACAACCTTTCGCGGATTGCTAAGGGGCCTGAACGAGCTCGGCCATCGCGTCACTTTTCTCGAGCGCGACGTGCCATGGTATGCACACCACCGGGATCTGCGCGACCCCGATTTTTGCACCCTGCGCTACTACGACACCGTCGATGAATTGCGCCGCAGCTACGAGCGAGAGCTGCAGCGGGCCGACATTGTGGTGGTGGGATCATTCGTTCCCGAAGGGATAAGTGTAATCGACAGCTTGAGCTCGTTGTGCACGGGGCGGTTCTGCTTTTACGACATCGATACACCGGTGACCCTGGCCAAGCTCGCGCAGAACGATTGCGACTATCTGGTCCGTCGTCAGGTTCCTTATTTCGATTGCTATTTCTCCTTTGCTGGCGGCCCGACGCTTGAGCGCCTGAAGTCGGAGTTCGGGGCGCGGCGCGCCGAGCCGCTCTATTGCGCAGTCGATCCCAAGCGCCACCATCGAACCGAAACCGCCATTCGATGGGACCTCGGTTATCTCGGCACCTACAGTGCGGACCGGCAGCAGGCATTGGAAACCCTGTTGATCGAGCCGGCGCGCAGGCTACCGAAGCGACTCTTTGTCGTCGCCGGTGCGCAATATCCATCAAACATCGTCTGGCCCGACAATGTCGAGCGGATCGACCATCTGCCGCCTGCCGAGCACGCGGCCTTCTACAGCAGCCAGCGCTACACGCTGAATCTCACGCGCGCGTCGATGATTGCGGCTGGATGGTCACCCAGCGTGCGGCTGTTCGAGGCCGCCGCGTGCGCTACACCGATCATCAGCGACCGCTGGCCGGGGCTGGACAGCTTTTTCCCGCGATCAGCGATCGAGACGGCCGGTAGTGCCGAAGACATCATCGCAATCCTGGAAAGACAATCCGACCGGGCAAGGTTGGGCATGGCAAGCAAGGCTCAGGCGATTGTCCTGGCCGAACACACGGGGGCTGCGCGAGCACGCGAATTCGTTTCCGCGCTGAAGCAGCCAAATCAGGCACGTCCGGTGCTCGCTCGGGACGTGGAAAGTGCAGCATGACAGGCAGACAGGAGACAAAGGCAATGCGGCAATCCAGAAAGACGCAAAGGCTGACGGTACTTGTTGCCGGCGGCGCCGGCTTCCTCGGTTCGCATTTGTGCGAGACCTTGCTCAATAGCGGTCACAGGGTGATCTGCGTCGACAACTTTCTCACTGGCAGGCTTGAGAACATAAATGCGATGATCGGGCGGCCGCGTTTTCGCCTGATCAGGCAGGATGTCTGCCAGCCGGTCACGGTCGATGAGCCCGTCGATCGCATCTTCAACATGGCTTGCGCGGCGTCGCCCCCCCGTTACCAGGCCGATCCGGTTCACACCACGCGCACATGTGTGATCGGCACACTCAATCTCCTGGAACTTGCCGTCGCCAAAGGCGCCCGTTTTCTGCAGGCTTCGACAAGCGAAGTCTATGGCGATCCCGAACAGCATCCGCAGAACGAGGATTATCTCGGTCATGTCAACTGCACCGGGCCGCGCGCCTGCTACGACGAGGGCAAGCGAACCGCGGAAACGCTCTGCTTCGACTATCTGCGGGCGGACCGGGCCGATATTCGCGTCGCGCGGATCTTCAATACCTATGGTCCCAGAATGGATCCGGCCGACGGCCGCATCGTCTCAAATCTCGTCATGCAGGCTCTCGAAAAACGGCCACTGACGATTTTCGGCGATGGTCGCCAGTCGAGGTCGTTCTGCTATGTCACCGACCTGGTGGAGGGACTGCTGCGCCTGATGGAGGTCGACCCCAATCCGCGCCTGCCCATCAATCTGGGCAATCCAGGTGAGTTTACCATTCTTGAGCTCGCAAGCCTGGTTCGCGAGATGACGGGTACACGCTCGACGGTTACATTCCTGCCCCTGCCGCAGGACGACCCGCGGCGGCGGCGGCCCGACATCACACGGGCCAAGACGCTGCTCGGCTGGCGGCCAAGGGTACCACTGCGCGAAGGCTTGCTGCCGACCATCGCCTATTTCGCCGACCAGGACGACGGCATGATCGAGCCAATCACCGCAGCGAAAAGCTCGGTAGCGGGTAAGGCGCAGAACCTTTCCGTGTGAGAGCGCCGTCCCGGGGGGCGCTCTCCGTTTCGCCGGCGGGGAACATCCGCCAGACCTGCCGGTTTGGTGCGTCAACCGGCAGGGAGAACAAAGCGGTGCAAAAAAGCGAAGTGTCAAGGACATCGATCGGCTCGCGGCCGAGGAAACGGCAGCGTTCTTGCGCCGCGCTTCCATCACCTATCTGGAATGCTGCGTCAGCCTGATGATGACGCATATGGGTCGCGATGAAATAGCCGCTATCCTGGAGCAGGAAGCCGATATGCTGCGCAAGCTCGATTGAGCGCTGGCGACTTCACTGCATCGTCCGATCCAGAAAGCGGGACAGGCGCGCCTGATACCGCTCGATGAGAGGCCGCAGCCGGTCGCTCTCACCGGTCTCAGCCTGGTCGGCCATGGTCCACAATCCCAATTGGAAAGCGAGATAGCAGGGCAGCATGTAGCTCAACGATTCGCGATCAACCGCGCGGTGCATTGCAGCCTCCGCGCCTACCGTCAGCTGGAGCAGCTCGGGATCCGAAAGATCATATTCGACAACGGCGCCGGCAATGTCCCATTCAATGCCCTGGCAGCCAATAAGGTCGTGCGACCGACAGTGATCGAGAGCGTCCGTCTTGAGCAGTTTACCGTCGGGGCAACAAAGGAATTCCCATGGGTGCAGGCGCCCATCGATCTGCACTCGATGTGTGGATTGCGGCAGCGGTTGGGCTTCGAACCAGTTGCGCAGTTCAACCGCGTTGCTTGGCCCCAATGCCTCTCCACAATTCTGCACGGCCATGCTTGCCAACACATCGGGCGCAGCACCCGTCTCGGATGTCCGAAGATGGGCGCCGCGCCAGCCAAGATAGCGCCCGAGCCATGCGATAAACCTTTCTCTGGATACACCGGCGCCGTCCAACCTGCTCGCCTCGACCCAACGCTCGACCAGGAAACCATGGCAGAGGCCTGCGACGGGCGGCCCGAACCCGGATTCATGGAGCAATGTGGCTGTGCGCAGCTTATGCAAGCCGCTCTCGCCAAGTCCGGCAAACTTGACCAGCCAACGCCCTGCCCCGGCTGACGCTAGAAATTTGCGTCGTTCGAAGCCAGCAAAGATCGGCGGCCACTGCCCTGGCGACAAAGGCAGATGATGGCGCCACGCTCCGCCGGATATCTCACGTAACTGAACATCGGGCATGGCCAGAAGCTTGACCACCCAGTCGGCGAGTTTCGCAGTCGTCCGGCCGTCGAACGTGCGTTCGAAATCCACGCAATGGATGCGGCAGCGAGACCAGGTGGCGAGGATATCTTCGGTTGCTTTTCCGCCCGGGCCGTTTCGATGGCTCGGGAACAGATGGATGCGGTCGAGATCGACGCCCTGCTCAAGCAACCAGCTTACAACGGCGTGGAACGAGCTGCCAGACAGACCGGGACCTTCGTCGACGATAGCATAGCTGGCCGCCTTACTGATAAGCCAGCGGCCGATCAGATCAGGCGCGGCGGAAATGCGCCGGGCAAACGGATGCCCGACCGGCCGCACGCTAACGGGCGGCGGCGCGCCGAGAGCGGCGGCGACCATCGCGGCGAGCCCCAGACCAATGCTGCGGAGGCCGATGACGCATGTGTTGGCGTCGAGGCCGGACTGCTGCGCGGCGGCAAGATAGGTTTCGGGATATAGCGCATAATGGGCATAACCTTCAGCGGCGCCTGTTGTGATCTCGGCCTGCCGATCCAGTTTGGCCAACATCTCCGATATGTCACAATCAAGCGCACCGGCAGAGGCAAATCCGCTTCGCCAGGACCGCGCGACCTCCGAGGCCAGCGCGACCAGAATTTGTGCGCCGCGTTGCTGCGAGGCTGAATTGCGGTCGACTCCTGCGACCTCGAACTCCGCGTCGGCAAGGCCTTGAACCAGCTCAGAGACGTTGACGAAGAGCCTGACCAGAGCGGAATGCCGCTCGAGGCCCGGCGGCATCGCGCTGATGTTGGTCGCAGCCGCGCTCGCTGCCTCGGCGAGCCGGCCGGCGCGGCACTTCCGCTTGTGGTCACCGAAGACGATCATCGCCCTGCCTTGCTGTCTGGCCGCCAACGCGAACGCTGCATTTTCGATCCGCAACCCGGCAACGCAATTTTTGGGCTCTGCAAAGGAACATTCCGGGCCGCTCACGGTTCGGCGCCAAGGAACTTACCTTAAAAAGCAGAGGCAGCGGTTTCGTGGCATCGAAGAAAGTTCGTATCGGTATCGTTGGCATCGGCAATTGCGCATCCTCCCTGGTGCAAGGCCTGACCTACTATCGTGACGCCAAGAGCAACGAGCCGATACCCGGGCTGATGCATGCCGATCTCGGCGGCTACCATGTCGATGACATCGAAATCGTCTGCGCTTTCGACGTGGCGAACGGCAAGGTCGGGCGCGATGTCGCCGAGGCGATCTACAGCGCGCCCAACAACACCTTCCGTTTCGCGGACGTAGAAGCGACCGGCGTTCGCGTCGAGCGCGGTCCCACCCTCGACGGCATCGGCAAATATCTGCGGGATGAAATCGAAGAGTCGCAGCAACCGGTCGCGGACGTCGTCGCCCGGCTGCGGCAAAGCGAGCCCGATGTTTTGGTGTCTTATCTGCCGGTCGGGTCGGAAGAGGCGACCCGCTTTTATGCCGAATGCGCGCTCGAAGCAGGATGCGGCTTCGTGAACTGCATACCCGTCTTCATCGCTTCTCGACCGGAGTGGCGCCAGCGCTTCGAGGAGCGCGGACTGCCGCTGGTCGGCGACGACATCAAAAGCCAGGTCGGCGCAACAATCGTGCATCGCATGCTGGCCAACCTTTTCCGTGAACGTGGCGTGCGCATCGACCGCACCTACCAGCTTAATTTCGGCGGCAACACCGATTTCCTCAACATGCTCGAACGTGAACGGCTGGAGTCGAAAAAGATCTCGAAAACCCAGTCCGTCACCAGCCAGATCGACGTCCCCCTCGCGGCAGGTGACATTCATGTCGGTCCCAGCGACCATGTTCCCTGGCTGACCGACCGCAAATGGGCCTACATACGTGTCGAGGGCACGACCTTCGGCGGCGTTCCCCTGAATGCCGAACTCAAGCTGGAAGTGTGGGATTCGCCCAATTCAGCCGGCGTCGTCATCGACGCCGTTCGCTGCGCCAAGCTCGCTCTCGACCGCGGAATTGCCGGAGCCCTGACCGGCCCCTGCAGCTATTTCATGAAGTCGCCACCAGAACAATTCACCGACGCCGAAGCCCGTCAACGCACGCTCGACTTCATCGCCGGCAGGAACGAGCCGATGCTCGACGCTGCACAATGACGACGACTTTCTTCCTGATCCGGCACGCCGCGCACGACAATGTCGGCAGCTATCTGGCCGGTCGCATGGACGGCATCTGTCTTGGCGCGGCAGGCCAGGCGCAAGCCCTGCATCTGGCCCGCCGCATGGCGCGCGAACCGCTGGCTGCGATCTGCAGCAGCCCGCGCGAGCGCACCCTGGAAACCGCCAAGCCTATGGCGATCGCCTGCGCCGTCGACAAGATCGCGATCTGCCAGGAGCTCGATGAAATCGACTTCGGCGCCTGGTCGGGAAAGACGTTCGACGAGTTGAACGGCGATGCCGCCTGGCGGATGTGGAACAGTCAACGTCAAAGCGCGCGCACCCCGAGCGGCGAGACGATGCAGGATGTTCAGCAGCGCGTGGTCGCGGTCATGGAGACGGTGCGCCAGACGGCGCAGAACCAATGTGTTGCCCTGATCAGCCATGCCGACGTTATCAAGGCAGCCGTTTGTAAAGTGCTCGGGCTTCAGCTCGGCGACTGCTTCCGCTTCGATATCGAGCCCGCCTCGATCACCACGATCGTCTATGGCGACTGGGGTTCCAAGCTGATCCGCCTGAACGAAAACGCCTGACGGAGTCGCCGAATGCGCATGCTCATTTTCGGTCTCACCGTCACCTCGTCTTGGGGGAATGGACATGCCACACTGTGGCGTGGTCTCATCCGCTCATTGGCGCGGCTTGGCTGGTCCATCAGTTTCTTCGAGCACGACACCCACTACGCGGGCACCAGGGATCTTCATCAGCTCGATGGCGGCAATGTCGTGCTCTACCCGAGTTGGGAGGACATCCGGCACGCTGCGGAGACCGAAATCCGGCATGCCGATATCGTCATTGTCACCTCCTATTGTCCCGATGCGGTCGAAGCTTCCCGGCTTGCACAGCAAAGCTGCCGCGGGCTGACGGTTTTCTATGATCTCGACACACCGGTGACACTGGCAAGGATAGCGCGCGGAGACTATCCGCCCTACTTCGGCCCCGAAGGACTGCGCGATTTCGACCTGGTGCTGAGCTACACCGGCGGGCCGGCCCTCGACGCCTTGAAAAATATCCTGGGCGCGCGCCACGTCTTGCCGCTTTATGGCCATGTCGACCCGGAACGGCATCGCCCCGCCGAGCCAAGGGCAGAGTTCGCGGCCGATCTGTCTTATCTCGGGACCTACGCGGCAAATCGTCAGGCCGGGGTCGAAAAACTCCTGGTCGCATCTGCGGCGCGTTTGCCAGACCAGCGCTTCATCATCGGCGGGGCACAGTATCCGCCAGAATTCCCGTGGAGCAAGAATATCTTCTTGGTCAGGCATCTGCCGCCCGCCGATCATCCCGCCTTCTTCTGCTCGTCGCGCCTGACGCTGAACGTCACCCGCGAGGCGATGGCGCAGACGGGCTGGTGCCCTTCGGGCCGCCTGTTCGAGGCGGCGGCGTGCGGGGCAGCGGTGATCTCCGATGACTGGCCGGGCCTGGACAGTTTCTTCCAGCCGGGATGCGAGATCCTTCTTGCCCATTCTACGGATGATGTCGTTGCCGCGCTCAGCCTCCCGAACGACGAACTCCGGCCCATCCGCGGCCGCGCCCGTGAGCGGGTTCTCAGCGAGCACACCTCGGCAGTGCGCGCGGCGGAGCTGGACCGGATGCTGAATGACGCCTTACGAGCCCCCGCGAACGTACCGATGAAGGAAGCTGTCTGATGTTGATCATACCTGCGGAGGAAGAGGCGACGCTTATGGTCTTGCCGCAGGGCCGGACAGGAACGCCATCCTTGCCGGGCGAAGGAGGCTAGCTGTGCTGCATTCCAATGCTGAGCTGAAGGCTCGCATCGACGCGCTTGGGCCGTGGTTCCACAACATGAAACTAGGCGGCGTGGAGACCGCCCCCGATCATTTCCTCGGCAATTACCCCTTCATCAAATGGCGAAAATTCGCAGACGCCATCCCGCACGACTTGTCGGGCAAGTCCGTGCTTGACATCGGCTGCAATGCCGGATTCTACTCCATCGAGATGAAAAGGCGCGGCGCCGAACGCGTGCTGGGCATCGACTTCGATGAAGCATATCTGGCGCAGGCGCGTTTTGCTGCCGAGATCGCGGACTGCGAGATCGAGTTCCGCCAGCTCTCGGTCTATGACGTCGGCGCGTTGGGTGAGACCTTCGACATCGTGCTTTTCATGGGGGTGCTCTACCATTTGCGCCATCCGCTGCTGGCGCTCGATCTCATCCGCCAGCATGTCGCAAATGACCTCTTGGTTTTCCAGTCCATGCAGCGCGGCAGCAACGAGACTCTGCCGGTCGAAGAGAACTATCATTTTTGGACGCATGATCTGTTCGATCGCGCCGCTTTCCCAAAATTGCATTTCATCGAGCATCGCTACGCGGACGATCCTACCAACTGGTGGATTCCCAACCGCTCCTGCACCGAAGCGATGCTGCGAAGCGCCGGATTTCAAATCCTGCAGCACCCGGAAGATGAAGTGTTTTTCTGCCGTGTCGCTGGCGAACCGGGCGGCGGCGGCGCGGTCTATCCTGCGAAAGGACGAACCAATGATTGAAGCCGCCATGATCTGGAACGAGCCCAACAACAAATCCCATTGGGATCCCGAACTCGATCCGGACTGGAGCCGCTTCGCCGAGATGGCAATCCTGGCCGCAGATGCGATTGCCAGGGAGAACGCCGCCCTCACCAAGGTGCTGGGCGGGATTTCGCCGATCGATGCCGGTTTCATAACACGCATGAAGGAATTTGGCGTGCTCGACCACGTCGATGCCGTCGCCGCCCACGGCTTCCCGCTCGACTGGAACCTCTGGCAGATTCACGAATGGCCGCAGAAGCTTGGAGAGATTGCGGCTGTCACTGATCTGCCGATCTGGGTCAGCGAAGTCGGCGTCTCCACCTTCGGCGCGGAGGAAATCCAGCTCTGGGGCCTGCGTCGGACAGCCGAATTGCTGCTTGGCAATTCCCCGCGCATCCAGTGGTACAGTCTCTACGATCTGCCGCTTGCGTGGGGCGCGACGACCCGCCACCGCGAGGCAGAGGGCTCTTCCTACTACCGCCACTTCTACATGGGCCTGCTGCGCGAGGATGGCACGCCCAAGCCGGCGCTTGAAGAGTTCGTGCGTCACACACCGCAGATGGGGCTCGTACAGTGGTTCCATTTCGAAGACCCTCGCCTGGACGACGCGGTCGCGTGGATGAAGAGGCTTGGCGTCACAAATTTGCGGACCGGTCTTTCCTGGGCAGACAGTTTCAGGCCGAACGCACTCGACTGGTTTGACAGGCAGATGGCGGCGCTTGCGGATTTTGACGTCACCGTCACGTTCTGCTTCACGCCGGAGCATCGCGGCCTGCAACCGCACCATACCAGCCCACCCCAAATACCTGAGGAATTTGCCGAGTTCTGTGCAGCGATGACCCGCCGATATGCACCAGGGGTTACTGCTGCCACGGCATCCCCGCCTCGAGCTTCGGCTGCATGAGCCCCCCCATGCCTCCCTATGATCAGCACCCGAAGGTCCTGTTCGAAGAGCTCAGGCTCGATCACCCATGACCCACATCGTGTAACGTCGCTTATCCGCTGCATCCGCGCCTGATAGGATCGGTGGCGCCGCCGATGACGGCACTGCGTTTTTGCTACGGTGCTTCAGCGGAACATAATAGGAAAGCGCGGTTTGGTTCGCAACGATTGCAACTCAGGAGCCGGAAGATGCCGTCCGGCAGTAAGAAGCAGATAGGCCGCGGTGGTCGGGGCAAACACCGAGAACGGGAGCTGCAACCAGTTTTCGCAAGGCGATGGCTGGCGAAAATGACATCCACTCAACGGTATAAACAAGCATATTGAGCAATGCGGCGTCGAGGGGCAGTGGACGAAGTCCGATCAATATCAGGACCATGCAGCCACCGATCCCACCGCAACGCGGACAGCCGGCTAAGTCGATCCGGCGATGCAGGTTTTCGGCAGAATCTTGTGCAGAGTCGAAGCAGTCTGGTCTGTTGCCGTGAGCGCATTGCAAATGTCAGCCGTCTGTGGTGACAGTGACGCAAAGGGACTGTCATTTGTTAAGAGAAAATACATGCCTCGCACCGGCCCACCTAATCATGCTACCCAAGCCAGCCTGGGCATGGATCAGGAGATTGCAACGTTGTTGAGTGCCATTGAGCAGGAGAAGGTTCCTGATCGCCTGACGCAACTCGCAATCGACCTGCAAAATGCGCTTATCCAAAAGCGGCGGCACGAGACGTCGAATTGACGTTCGATCCCCTCATCCGGCATCGGAATCCCAGTGATTCTCGGCCAACGGGTGCCGCCGCTCCACTAACGCTTGCGATGACGTCTCGCCCAGAAACTCCAGTACACTGGCCCGAGCCCGATTGAGACGGCTTTTGACGGTTCCAACCGCACAGCCGCAAATTTCGGCTGTCTCCTCATAGCTGACGCCGAGAACGCCGATCAGCATGAGAACCTCGCGCTGGTGTTCAGGCAGCTTTTGGATCGCATGGTGGACTTCCTTACTCTGCATTGACCAATCTTGGGGCGCTTCCGTAACAGGGCGGCTTGAGGCGCAGTCGAGCAGACCGGGCGCCTCGCGCGCCGCGGCCTTGATGCGCGTATAATGCGTGTTGCGCATGATGGTGAAGAGCCAGGATTTCATGCGCGTTCCGGGCTCGAATTTGTCGAGATTGGCAAGACCCTTGGCCAAGGTCTCCTGGACGAGGTCATCAGCATCGTCCGGCACGCGGCAGAACGTGCGCGCGAAGGCGCGCAATGCCGGAATAAGATCGACGACAGAAAGGCTGTCGCCTTCGTTGATAGCGGTTGCACGGTCTCTGAGTAACAAGGTTTTTATCCCGCAGGTTGATGGATGCAGATTACGAGGAATGTACCAAAATGAGGAAAGTTCCTTCCGACCCAAACTCCCTTGAGGTGGGTGAACTCCGCCCAAAGTGATCGCATCGCAAACCAAAAGTCGCGATAAAGACATGCCTCATTGTTCAAGTCGGAACCAATCTCGCAACAGCAGTTCGGAACCGCTCAGGGAGGCTGGTATAGACTTTTGCCTGTCGGCGCTTTGCGCGGTACAAACAACAATTCCACCGCCTCAGGCGAGCGGTTTTCCACCGGCCTTGGAGCGCAATTCTGGAGACCTTGACGGAGCGGCGCAAAATCGGGCAAGGAAATGCTTCACTGCAGGGCCGAATAGCTGCTGCCGTGACCAACTTTGCCGGCAGCATGGGATCGATTTTCTCCATATGTCCTCGTCGATGCTTGGATCCTGGCCACCTCGGAATGCTAGGGTTCACCGCGTGGATTCATCGCTCTGGTACTGGCGATGATCGCCTCGGTCGAACCGATCTATCTGTCGAACTTCGTCAATAACCAGCTGGTGGATGGCGTTACGGGGTGAAATCCGTGTCGGGGCGCACATCGCGGCAAAACGCACACACCAGCTCGATCGTCGCTTCGACGTCGGCGAGACACAAAACCTCGGATGGAGTATGCATGTAGCGTAGCGGCACGGACAGGAGCCCGGTGGCGACACCGCCTCGGTTGGTTTGCAGGAGGCGGGCATCGGTCGGGCTTTTGTCTCCGTAGGCCTGCAGCTGATACGGAATTCCCCTACGATCCGCAGCTCCCTTGAGAAGATCGAACACTACAGGGTTGGTGCTTGGACCTTGCGAGATCCCGGGACCTTTCCCAAGGTCCAACTTACCCTGGTCTTCTGCCCTGGCGAGCGGGTAATCCATGGCCACCCCCATGTCTACCGCAAGCGCAGCATGCGGTGCGAGATTGAAGGCTGCTGTCTGGGCGCCCCTTGATCCTATTTCCTCCTGAACCGTTCCCAACACGTATACGCCCACGTCGGGGTGCAGGCCGCCACCCTCTTTGAGCCGCCTCACGATCTCCGTACCAATAAAGAGGCCGGCCTTGTTGTCGAAAGCGCGCGCCATCGCGCGATCACCAAGAAGCATCGTGAAGCTTGCATTCAGAGTGACCGGGCTACCAACTTTCACCACCTTTTCCGCCTCTTCGCGCGACCTGGCGCCTATATCGATCCACAGATCCTTCAAGCTGGGCGTCTGGCTGCTATCGGACACTTTGAATGTCTGTACGGCCTTGCGCCCAATCACGCCGGCAACCCGCTCAGCGCCGTGTACCCAGACGCGCTGCCCGATCTCTGTAGCGACGTCGGTGCCACCAATCGTGTTGAAGAACAGGAAGCCATTTTCATCGATGTAATGAACAATGAAGCCGATTTCATCCATGTGCCCAGCGTACATGACGCGAAAGCCGGCTTCCGGGTTCAGGATTGCGCTCACATTGCCCAGCACATCGGTCGTCACCTTATCTGCAAACTCGCAGACATTGTCCCGATATAGTTTGGCGACGGGCTGTTCGAAGCCGCTAGGGGAAGGCGTCGCAATGAGCGCCTCCAGATAGGAAAGGGACTGGTCGCGCACGTTTTCCTCCGGGTGCTGGAACGAACATGTTGTCTGGGCTAATCTACGCCCGACGTGTTGGTTCCAAGCGGAGGAGCAAGACACAAAATCCTTTGTCTTGTGACCTGGATGGTGGGTCACCGTGTGCACTAGGACGGCTTATTAACAAGGCGAAGGCCGCCCTTGGCTTGTGAGCCACCCTTCGAGCGTCGGGCCTTGAGGGCGGATGCATCACCAGAATTCACAACTTAAGCTTCCGATCGGAGTAAAGACAGGGACAGCATCCACGATCCCGATCGTGATCTTCGTGCCGCCTATCACGACCAGGCTCCAGCTGTTTGTAACTAAGCCCGAGATTTTCTCCGTTGTGGCAGGTATGCCAAAGGTCGAGTTGCCGTGGCTCCAGTGCCGCCGCGCAAAGACGGGGCGCGCAGCCAAGGCGCCCGAGATGCACGGGAATCCGACAACGAAACTTAGGACCAGAATGCCAATCGCGTCAGGAAGCTGCATCCGCGAAAGCTTCAATTGCTCCATGCGGGCCAATGAAGATGCGGGCTAATCGTTCCCGCCGAGAAAACGCAATCCGGTCCATGTCCTACGCCTTGCGGCAGCTGGCACGCTCGCATTCTGAGCATCGCGTTGGCATACGCGTCCTTCCGGCCTGAATTACTCCGACCCAAAGCGAAGTGCCGTAAATGCGGAGCCGACACCGAGCATCTCAATCAGAGCCGCTTCGGCCGAATCATTTGGTCAGCGAAATGCTCATGGTCCAGAAGGAGAGGCCAGCATGAGCCGAGCGCTGCTGTTCGGGTGACGGACGAGGTTGTCTCAGGTGTGACTAAGATCGAGGGCTATTCCTGCAGCGAATTCTCCGCTAGCGGGATGGCGCTGTCCGGCGCGGCGACCACCCAAGGGAACATCAGGCCGTGTCCAAAGTTCGGAGCAACACGACAATGGATGATAGTCATGGCTGATGTATTGCTGGAATTGATTGAAGGTTTTGCACCTGGTTTTCCGGATGACATCGAACAAATAATACGGGCCGAACCGGTCGAGCCGGGACAGGCAAGTCTGGAGGACCGCGGCGATGAAGAAATATGAGCCGTGGCGAAGTTTATTGAGAACGCTGGACGCGCCGGAGGTTGTCGTCACGTTTGAACAACTGAATGAAGTCGTACCTTTGCCTCGAACGGCCCACATGGACCCGAATTGGTGGTCGAACGGCCTGGGTGGCGACAGGTCGGTCCAAGCGGAAGCTTGGCATCAGGCTGGGTTCTGCGCTCACGCCGATCTGCAGTCGAAAGTCGTTACCTTCAAGAAAATAAGACGGCGGTAATGCGACCATTGGGGATTAGAGGCTTCCTCCAGTTGCTGGTCAAATGCGGAAATCCTCACTGGCTTTTGCCTTTCCATGAGAATGCCACGACGGGGACTCGGTAAAAACCAAGAACAAGGTGAACGGGCCAATCTCCGCAAGAGGTGCGCATTCATTTGTTTCGCAGGCCATTCACCGTCACCATGATCGCCTCCTCGACCGTAGGACCGAGCTGGCGCTCCAGTTCATATGGAGTGAAACCACGTTCGCCCCAGATACGGCAGGCAGTAGCCAGGTCAAAGACAGACAGAGTTCCTTCCTCCAGAGACTGCAGGGTCACGGTTTCAGTCAACCAATTCGTCAGAAAGCTGTCTATCTCCTTCGCTCGATTTGACCCGTACTTCATTGAAGGATTTCGGCGATAAGGCCGAACTCGAGTGCTTCTGCGGCCGTCAGGTAGCAGTTCGTCTTAGCCCTTCGCGTCAGTTCCTCGACAGACAGCGAACTACCCTCGGCGAATTGGGCAAACCCTTCTTGTTCAAGTTTCTCGGCGGTCTTGAGGAGTTCCAATTGCTCTTGCACGATTTGAAGACATGACGAGATTGGACCGTTGAGCTGCAGGGTGGTTTCAAGGCGGCGCTGATGTACCAGCAGGATTGTGTCCCGCGTCAGGTATCGCGCCTCTTTGGGAAACGCGGCCAAAATCAAAATGCCGGCGGAATAAACGTTCGTTTTCCCCACACACGCGGAGGGACGTCCGGCGTGGTGCTGAAACAACTGCAGCTCAAGCGCAATGCGGCGGGCGGCATCGGCGTCCCCGCCCTGCGTGTTCAGCTCCACTCGCAGAGGACTGTTTTCACTGCGGACCTGCTGAAGCCTGTCCAGCACGAACGTTACGGTGTCGGCGGTGATCAAGCCGTTGATGGAGAGGCTGGGCGAGAACAGGAGGTCAGTGATGGCCTGGACATCGGCCATCTCAGACTTTGGCCTCTTCGCCGACGCTCTTCAGTTCCGCGAAGTGACGGGTCACGTCGGCGAGGCTCGCCTGCAGCCACCTTGCCATTCCTTCTTCTTCGGACAGATTCTGGCGCAGTGGACCTTCAGCCCGTGTCTCTCCGGCCAGGTCAGCAATTACCAGCAGCGAATTGTAAGCCGCGATTTCGAAGTTCTCGAACGCGAAATTGGCGAAGCTGTTCTTGAGGATTTCATCACCGGCAACCGTATGGCCCATCGCGGCCATGGTTCCGCCCAGCGAAAGCGCCATGTCCTTGATCGTCGAATTGGACTCTCCCAGCCCTTCCAGAAGGCTGTCGAGCCGTCCGATCTGACCCTCGGTCTCCCTGATGTGTTGATCCAGCTTCTCGGCGACCTGTGGGTAGTTTTCGATACGCTCCAGTTGCGGTTTCATGATGCTCAATGCTTGGTTCTCCATCGCATGAGCGTTGCGAAGCCCAGTGACGTAAAGGTCCCGGACCCGGTTATGTGCATCGTTTGCCAAAGCTTGCTCCTTTTGCCGGTTGGAAGTTCTCCCAACTCCGAAATGTGCCTCATGTTCCATAGAGACTCGAGCCACGCCGGCGTCCTCGACCGGCCGAGGCAATTGCGGCTTGCGGAGCCGCTACTTACCTCGCCAGAAGGCCGTGCGAGAAGGCGTAGGAGGCTACGCGCGCCGTCTCCAGCAAGCCTACGCCACGAGGAGATTCGCCGTTAGAGCGATGGCGTAGAGCGATGGAGTGGCCATCTCGGAGCGATGCTTAGGTGGGTTCTTCCTGCGGGCTTGCGCCAGCGTCGAGCAGAAGCCCAAACGGCACAAGCTTGCCGGCCAAGCTTCCATCGCTGTTTCGGCCTCGGATTGAGCTTCCATTGTCTCTGCCTGATAGGGCCGGCAATCGTTATGCCGAGCCGCGTTCGGGCAGCTCGGTTTCTTCTGCCACCTCGCTTTGCAGATCTCGGCGCAATCGTTCCGCTTTGTCGGGTTTATTTTCGTCGTCTGTCCGCTCGAGTTCGCGATCTATTGTCTCGCGTGAGCCCTCCACCGGATCCTGTTGCGGAGATGTTTTCGAGCCGGCTTCGATCTTGCCTTCGCCGGGAACGGCGCGGTCGGGAGACTTAGACATCTTCAGCTTCCCTTCGTCTGTCATCATGCCTCGACACTTGGCATGAGCCTGGTATGGATCTTGCCGAACCGGATCGTCGGCAATTTGTTCCGGGACAAGGCCGTGTGGTTTCGTTGGCCAACCCCACATCAAGTCGATGCCTTCCCGGCTCCGGAGCATTCGAGCGATGGCAAGTTCAGCTTGCACGTACCAGGTCCGCGCTTTTGTTCTCAATTCACCCTCGGAAATCCTCATTCGCAAGCTGCAGAGAGTTCCGAGTACGATCTCGCGGTCCTAAGAGGCGTCCGATCCGTGAGAAGGGATTCCAAGCCATCATGACCCGGCGCTTTGAGCATGCGCCCTCCGAACAATCCCGATAGCGCAGTGGGGCCGTGCAGCGGTCGACCTGTGCTGTAAGATCGGTCACCTGATCGCACGCGGCGGCCAACGGCGCGGGCTCTTCATTTCCATACAGGATGTGGCCCGACGGCTCCCCATCTTGTCGTGAGACGGTTGCTCCGTACGAGACTGGCGGGATGTCGTTTGTCAGCCACACCAAGCACACGCTTCTTCAGGTCAACAGAACGCGGCAAGGGAACAACCCAGTGCTGTGATGGTTCGGTGCCATCGAAGATGATAAAAAGATGAGCGAAGAATCCAACTATTGTGCAAAGCCCGGGCATTGAACATCAACAGCTTGCGCTACGAGCAACGGAACCAGGTGATTTCAGGAAAGCAAGATGGCTGACAGCCCCTCATTCAGAACTCCGCTGGCTCGGGTGCGGGGCCTTGGATCAGCTCAACACGGAACCGAAGCGTTCATACTGGAACGGCTGACATCTGCTGCCCTGTTGATCCTCGTCATTTACATCGTCGCGGTCGTTATTAGACTGATCGGAGAGCCTCGAGATGTCGTCGTGGGCGTCATCGGGTCGATCTATGTCGCACCCGCCCTCATCGCGTTCATTGTGGTCAACTGCATCCACATGCGGCTGGGCATGCAATCGATCATCGAAGACTACTGTCACCCTATCGTGGCGAAATCGGTCCTGCTGATCGCCAACTGGTTGTTTTGCTGGGCAGTAGCCCTCGTCAGCTGCTTCGCCGTGCTCGTGATCAGCTTCCGATAGGCGGAGCTTCTCCCTTCAAGATTCACGGCGGCGCGCGCGCCTTCCAACTCAGCACCGTCCCGTCACCTGTCGCGCAGCGAACCGTCTTCATCTGATTTTCGGCAGCCTGTCCCATTGATGGAAAGGGGGTGGAGAGGTCAACTCCCACTCCAATGTGGTGGCTCCTGCCCCCCATGGGTTCATGCCAGCGACCCTGCGCCGGTAGAAAGCCTCCAAAATACCGAAGAGGAAAATCAGGACACTCGTGGCCGACAGATATGATCCGTACGACGATACCATGTTCCAGCCGGCGAATGCGTCGGGATAGTCGATGTAACGACGCGGCATGCCCGCTATTCCAAGGAAATGATGGGGGAAGAAGACGAGGTTGACACCTATGAAGGTCGTCCAGAAATGGATTGCAGCCAGAAGCGGGTTGTAGAGATATCCCGTCATTTTCGGGAACCAGTAATACCAGCCCGCGAAGATGCCGAAGATCGCTCCCAGTGAGAGTATGTAGTGGAAATGCGCGACGACAAAGTATGTGTCGTGCAGTTCACGGTCGAGGCCGGCATTAGCGAGTTGAACGCCGGTCACCCCGCCGACGGTGAACAGGAATATGAAGCCGAGCGCCCAGAGCATCGGCGTCCGCAGGCTGACCGAACCGCCCCACATGGTGGCAATCCAGGAGAATACTTTTATCCCGGTCGGCACCGCAATCACCATCGTGGCGAAGGTAAAGTAGCGCTGCGTGTCCAGGCCTATCCCGCTGGTGTACATATGGTGAGCCCAGACGACGAAGCCGATCGCCCCGATAGCCACGATTGCGTACACCATCCCCAGATAGCCAAAGATCGGCTTTCGCGAAAAAGTCGAGATCACCTGGCTGACGATGCCGAAGGCCGGCAGGATCATGATGTAGACTTCCGGGTGGCCGAAGAACCAGAATAGATGCTGGTAAAGCAGCGGGTCGCCTCCGCCGTCAGGTGCGAAGAACGTGGTTCCGAAATTGCGATCGGTCAGGAGCATGGTGATGGCGCCAGCCAGCACCGGCAGCGCCAGCAGCAGCAGGAACCCGGTGATCAGGATCGACCACACGAACAGGGGCATCTTGTGCAGCGTCATGCCCGGCGCGCGCATGTTGAAGATCGTTGTGATGAAATTGATGGCACCCAGTATCGAGGAAGCGCCCGCGATGTGCAGCGACAGAATGACCAGATCAACCGCGGGACCGGGGTGGCCGGAGGTCGACAGTGGCGGGTAGAGGAACCAGCCGGTCCCAGGGCCATAGCCGCCGGGCACGCTGGGCACGAAGATCGACAACAAAAGCAGCATGAATGCCGGCGGCAGCAGCCAGAACGATACGTTGTTCATCCGCGGGAACGCCATGTCGGGGGCCCCGATCATTATTGGGACCATCCAGTTGGCGAAGCCACCGATCATCAGGGCGGGCATCACGGTGTAGAAGATCATGATTAGCGCGTGGGCCGTCGTGAAGACGTTGTAGAGCTGCTTGCCGGCATCGATGGCTTGGTCGCCTTGGTAGCCATAGATCATCGACGCCAGGCCCGGTAAAAACTGGATCCCGGGTTGCTGCAGCTCAATTCGCATGCCCACCGACAAGAGCATGCCGATGACGCCCGCGATGCAAGCGAAGATCAGATAGAGTGTGCCGATGTCCTTATGGTTGGTCGAGAACAGCCAGCGGGTGATGCCGCTCAGCTTGTGGCCGTCCTGACTGCCCGAATCTGATGCTGCCGTATATTCGCTCACGACCGTCTCCGCTTGAGCCGTCTCCTGACAAGGCATCAGAACCGCGGTGGCAGTTGAATGTTCCCTCCACAGAACCGACGGTCGGGAACATTCAATGCACGCGATGGTTTGGCTGGGCGCGGCATGTCCCTGCGCGGCGGAGGATCGACATCCATGCTGGCGATGATTGCTGCGACATTGGTTCTGACCACGGTGGTTGGGGGCCTGATATCCGCCTTCTGGATCGAGGCGCGTCATGGTCTCCATGACCCCATGCCGGACATGTTGGCTCCTACGCAACGGCCCACCTCGGCCTGGAGCCGGTGGTTCTGATGGACGCGATCCTCGCAAAACTCGATCGAGAATCCGAGCCGGTTGGCTGCTGCTTGGCTTCGCGCTCGGTGGTTTCCTCGATGGCATCGTCTTGCATCAGATTCTGCAATGGCATCATCTTCTCTCGGGCCTCGGCGACCCGGCGGGCTCCGACCTGCGCTTCCAGATCATGGCCGACGGCATATTCCATCTTTTCATGTATGTGCTGGCCGTCATCGGCACAGTGCTGCTGGTGGCCGCCAGGGTGGCCGGCGCGCGCCCCGGGAGGACGACCGAGATCCTGCGGCTCGCCTTGGTCGGGTTTGGCGTCTGGCATGTTGTGGATGCCGTTGTCTTCCATTGGCTGCTGGGCCTGCACCGGATCAAGATGAACAGCGACATGCCGCTGGCCTGGGATATTACGTGGCTGGTCATCTTCGGCGTTGTGCCGCTGCTGTTGGTCATGGTGCTGCCCAACCGCGGCGGACCGGCACGGGGTGCTTCTGCGGCGCTGATCAGTATCGTCCTGCTTGCCGGATTGGCAGCGGGCGCCGGCCCGCTCTTCAACGGCGCGTCCAATCCCATCATCGTCTTTCGGGGCGGCATGGAACCGGCCAAGATGATGCGAGCCCTCGAGGTCGCCGACGCCCGCCTGAAATGGGTCGACTCGAGCGGCACCGTCTGGGCGGTCGACCGCGTCTCGTGGCGCGGTTTGCTGGCCCTTTATGCGCAAGGCGCCTTGGTCGTCAGCACGACGCCTATCATTGCCGGATGCTTCGCCTGGACTGATGCCGCCGGAGCGAGCAGCGGCTCCAGCCAGCAGCGAGGCATCCGGCAATGACTAACGGGCCGAACAGGGGGAGTATCAAGGATCAACGCGCCATCGAGAGCAGCCACGGCCCGATATTGATACCGCGCATCGTCGTGGTCGGCGGAGGCTTTGCTGGTCTGGAGGTAGCCAAGGCGCTCGGCAAGGCGGAGATCGGGGTCACGATCATCGACCGCCACAATCACCACCTGTTCCAACCGTTGCTCTATCAAGTTGCAACCGCCGCCTTGTCGGCGCCTGACATCGCCGAGCCAATCCGCAAGATACTTCGCAGCTATCCCTCGGTTCAGGTCCTCTTCGGCGAGGTGGCCGAGATTGATACCGAGGCCAGGATAGTGGTGCTGGCCGATGGAACCACGGTCCGCTATGACCTGCTGATCCTAGCAACCGGATCGCAGCCATTCTATTTCGGTCAGGACAGCTGGGCTCGGGTTTGTCCGGGCTTGAAGAGCATCGAGGATGCCCGCACGATCCGGTCGCGGCTGCTGCTTTCGTTCGAGCACGCGGAAAGGACCACCGATCCAGTCGAGCAATCCCGGCTGATGACGATCGCCATCATCGGCGGCGGGCCGACCGGTGTAGAACTCGCGGGCTCGATCGCAGAACTCAGCCGGCACACGCTGGCGCGCGACTTCCGGAACATCCGTCCGGAGAAGACAAGGATCATACTCATCGAGGCCGGCAACCGTCTTCTCGCCGGGTTCGCTCCGGAGCTTTCCGAATATGCACGTCTGCGCCTGGAAAGCCTGGGCGTCGAAGTGGCGCTCGGCAATCGCGTCGAGGCGATCGAGGCACAGAAAATCACGGTCGGCGGCAAGGCAATCCCGGTAGCCTTGACGCTCTGGGCGGCCGGAGTGGCAGCTTCGCCGCTGGCGGCCAAGCTTGGTGTTGGGCTCGATCACGGCGGTCGGGTGAAGGTCGGATCCGACCTGCAGATCATCGGTCTTTCTGACGTCTTCGCGCTTGGCGATGTCGCGCTGTTCCTCGACGAGAACGGTCAGCCATTGCCGGGCCTTGCCCAAGTCGCCAAGCAGCAGGGCCAGCACCTCGGCAAGGCACTGGCTCGGCGGATAGATACCGGCGAAGAGCTGCCGGCTTTTGTTTTCAACAATCGAGGTAACACGGCGATCGTCGGCCGCCATGCTGCCGTGTTCGAGTCCGGCAGATTGAAACTGAAAGGCTGGTTCGCATGGTCGGCCTGGGCGATCATCCATGTTTACCTCCTCGTCGGTTTTCAACACCGCGTCCAGGTCTCGATCCAATGGCTGTGGCGCTACCTCACCTATGAACGCGGCGCCAGGCTGATCGCCGAGGAACGGGTCGACCCGGGTCCACCACCGTCGCCCGCAGCGGAACAGGCAGCCCCGAGAGAGGTTTTGCCACCGGATGCAGAAGCCCTCCCCGGCGTTGCTCGCGCGCGCTGAGAATGGAGCGCGTGAATTCAGGGCTCGGCCGGCGCGCTCAGGGTTGAAGACCCAGGCTTGAGCGACAGGCAAACGGCCGCGGTTCGAGAGCCAGCGTGAAACGCCCAGATCGTCGGTGCCCGCCCTCGTCATCGGTGCGGATCAGGCCGGGTGCAATCGCGTTGGCGCCGAGCCTAAGGTTCGGCATCCAGCGCCAAGCTGCGCATCAGAGTGAGCAGGCCACCCCTGGCAGACCGTAAGCCGCGTCCTGGGGTTCGGAATGGCTTCGTGGGCGAGTTGATGTTGATGATCTGGCCTGTTTACGCCCGAGCTTGACGCCGGCGCACGAATTCGCGGCAGCAGAAAAAGAGCGGTCTTGATCAATGTCCCAGGCTTGCTTCGTCGTCTGGGCCGGAGGCAAGCCGCTCCGTCCGGTCCGGGCATTGTTGACCAGTATGTGCGGCGTTCCCAGCGTCTGGCCGAGAGCTTGGAAAAAATCGGCCGCGTTCCTTCGTCGCGAAATCCAGGCGCTGTACAAGGGCGCGGTCTCCCGAATTGCGACGCGGCCACGATGCTTCATGTTCCGCGGCGGCACGCGTATCTCGCCATCCTCGACTGTGGCCATGACTCATCTGCGTTAATCATCAAGTCCGTCCGTCGTCCATCGGCCGCCAGGACGACAATCGACAGCCCGGCTCGTACGGCAGCCCCTAACCTCGATGTAGCGGGTGGTTCCCAGCCTTCATCCGGTGCCGGCCTGATGGATCCGGATGGCACCAGCGACGTTGCGTCCCTATATGCACATGTAAATACAGGCTCCTCGCAACAGGAACCGTCCCTCTCTTCAGAGCCCGCTCGTCATGACGTCACCTGCGACCGCGGAACCCCGAGCCATTCAGATGGGCCTTTCTGCCCTCAACAATAGCTATGCGCAATTGCCGGAGCGCTTCTTTGCGCAAACAGATCCGAAGCCGGTATCCGAACCCCGGCTGATCCGATTCAACCGGCCCCTCGCCGAGGAACTCGGGCTCGACGCCGACCAGCTTACCGGCCCCGACGGAGTGCAGATGCTGGCCGGCAACAGATTTCCGGAAGGCTTGCAAGCAATCGCCCTTGCCTATGCGGGCCACCAGTTCGGAAACTTCGTGCCTCAGCTCGGCGACGGGCGCGCTCTGCTGCTTGGCGAAGTGGTTGACGTCAACGGCATTCGCCGAGACATCCAGCTGAAGGGGTCGGGACCGACGCGGTTCTCGCGCAACGGTGACGGCCGCGCTGCCCTCGGCCCGGTCCTGCGCGAATATGTCGTCAGCGAAGCGATGGCCGTCTTGGGCATTCCGACGACGCGAAGCCTGGCGGCGGTGCTCACCGGGGACCCGGTCTATCGCGAGGTCCGGCTGCCCGGCGCCGTCCTCACAAGAGTGGCGGCCAGCCATATCCGCATCGGCACCTTCCAATATTTCGCTGCTCGCCACGATACCGAGGGGCTCAAGATCCTAGCCGACTATGCCATTCAGCGCCACTTCCCGCAGTCGGCTGGACAGGCGCGGCCGTACCGCGCTTTGCTGGAGGCCGTTGTCGCCGCACAAGCCGATCTGGTGGCGCGCTGGATGCTGGTCGGCTTCATCCATGGCGTCATGAATACCGACAACATGGCGATCTCGGGCGAGACGATCGACTATGGCCCGTGCGCCTTCATGGACGCTTATGACCCGAGCGCGGTGTTCAGTTCGATCGACCGCGCCGGCCGCTATGCCTATGCCAACCAGCCTCGGGTCGCAACATGGAACCTTGCACGCTTTGCTGAGACACTGCTGCCGCTGATGAGCACGGACGAGAATGAAGCCGTCTCTGAAGCCGAAGAGGTGCTTAGGTCTTTCCAGTCCTCCTATGAGACTGTGCTGCATCGCGGATTCCGCAGAAAACTCGGATTGCTGACCGAGGCGGAAGGCGACTTGCAGCTCGCTGCTGATTTTCTGGATGTACTGGCCCGTGGCGAAGCGGACTTTACGCTCGGCTTCCGGCGCCTGGGCGACGATCTTGACCCTGCGGATGCTGAGGGCACGGCACGGCAGCTGTTTCAGGATCCAGGCGCATTCGATGTTTGGTCGGCACGATGGCGCGAGCGCATCGCCAGCGAAGCAGCCGACACGGCCACGCGCCGAGCGGCCATGCATGCCGTCAATCCCAAATTCATCCCTCGCAACCATCGCATCGAGGCGATGATCCAAGCGGCGCTGGGCGGCGACTTCACACCGTTCGAGGAGATTCTGGACGTCGTCACGCGGCCCTTCGATGAGCAGCCGGGCATGGGACGCTATGCTGACCCGCCACGCCGGGATGAACGCGTCCTACAGACATTCTGCGGTACATGAGACATTCAAGATGGCCGTTTAACAGGTGCATCGGAAGATCCACGCGTAAGCCACAGAATATTCCTGAGTACTTTTGATCTGACCCATGGCGGTTACAGAATTAAGAATTCGAATTGCTCGCGCAAAAGCTTGTCGACATACTGGAATATCCGACCGCGAGTGCTCGGCTCGGGCAGCTGATTCCATCTGCTAATTCATGCCGCCTCGCTGAGCCCAACTTCGCTGCCAGAGAGCTTCAGAACAGTCATTCGTTGACGCCGAGCCCGGTTTCTCTCGGCATCCAGCAATTCATCCTCCCCAGCCAAGCCGTTCATGAATAGCTTGAGCAGGTGTGCAGCCAAGCGCTCCCGCTCTGGCGACTTAGGCGCGACACCTCGCTCGCTACTGATCGTCTCAGTAACGCGGGCAAGCATTGCGATTTCCTTCGGCTCCAAAAAACGACCTGGGTAAAACATGCCGCTCTCCTGAAAAAGTCATCGCATCCAATTACGCAGGCGGCCGGAGGCTCGCAATTAACTATGATAATAGCCCCTTTCAGATTGGATGCCGCGTTGCTGTTCAGTGATTGAAAACTTGACAGCTGAAAGCCTGCTCCAGTCGCAGTTCCAACAGTACGAGGGCCGTTTCAGCGGACGAGTAACGAAGGCTCCTTGCCGCAAACAGGGCGATCTCGGCGGCAGTCCTGTCCGCTACGGCTCGCATGCTGAAGTTTTGGGGCATCGATCTCACCAATGGAACTGAAGCCAGAATGGAGCCACCAGCTTAGGAGTGGGCTGGGTTCCGCCTATTGAACTTTGATTCAAGAGCGCGTCGGCGCCTTTCGGAGGTCTACGCGAATGAAAATGGGTTGGCGGGGCTATGAACTCGTATCGTGTTGAGGAATGGAAAACGATGCTGTCTTGGCTACCCATCAAGCCGATGCGCTGGCGTCTTTCGAAGCCGCGGCAAAGGCAGTTCACCGAGCGATCACCTTGCGCAACGGTGAAGCCAATTGGATTAGAGTAACGCAAATCTCGCTCCAGAGTCACCGCAACGAACGGCGAGTTACGGTCTTCGAATACCGAGCAATCGGGCCGACGCGGCGTTAATGCACGCATTACAATTGAGCGGCGGCCGTGGGCTAGTGCACTAGCGTGTTGAAAGTTTAACTCAGTCGGGCGCCCCGCAGAGCCGATCAGTGCGGTTGGCCGATTAGCCAGCGTACTCGGCTTCAGCCTTGCCATAGGATCCCGCAGCCAGCGCAATGAGAAGCGCGCGATCAGGGATGACGACCTTTCCACATTCAGTCGGAGCAAGCCGTGCCGCTCCAAGATTTGAAGCGCGACGGTGACATGCCTGCCGAGCGTCAACATCGCCGTTTCCAGCGTTGGTTGGCCAGGCCTGGGGCTAGGAGCCGTCCAGCGAGCTTTTCCCTTGCGCCTGCCGACCCGTCGCTTTTTGTCATCCAAGGGAACAACGTTATCTCCGCCGAGTTCGGAGCCAAATTGAGTGCATTATTGAAGGAGATCAACATGCATTTTGTGAAAGCGTTTATTGCCGCGATCGCGATCGGTCTCATCAGCCCAGTAGCAATAGCTCAGACCGCGATGACGTCCCCGCAGGAATTTGTCAAAGCGGCTGCAACTTCGGACATGTTGAATCGCTTGAGTGAATTGGCGCTGCGCAATCGCAGACCTGTCGAGTGAAGGAATTCGCCAGCATGTTGATCAACGACCACACGACTTCTTCCAAGCGGCTCCTATCGGCCGCAAAGAAGGACGATCTGGCGGTTGAGCCGGAGACGACAAGCAAACATGCTGCCCAGTTGGATGCGCTGAGCAACGACAGAGGCGAGGTATTCGATACGCCTATCTCAAGGCCCAGGTGGCAGCGCATCAGCAGGTCCTGGCACTAATGACTTCCTATGCGAGCAACTGAGCAAGGGCGGCTGTTTAGGGCTGAGTAAATGTCTGGTTCGTCGGCAGGTTGTCTACTGCAGTATGGACAGGTGGTCCTCGCCACCAACCGGAGAATCGAAGCCTCGGTTCCCGGTATCATCGCGCTCCTCTTGAGACCGCAGTGTCCAAGATGAGCGAAATTCTCCAAGCAATACAATGACGGCGGCGACCCATGCAAACCGAGACAATGCAGGCAACGCCGGAGATCTGGGGAGGCGTAGAGTGCAGCATCATTCGGATGTGGAATCGATGGCGTGACGAATCGTCGGAGACGGGACATGCTGGCAGGCTGGACGATCTGGACCTGATCCGGCATCTCGGCATACGCACGATTCGGTACCCACTGCTGTGGGAATCGATCTCACCGAACGACATCGAAACCGCCGATTTCGCCTGGCACGACGAACGACTGGCGCGGCTGAAAGAGCTCGGCGTCGACGTCATAGCTGGACTGCTTCATCATGGAAGCGGTCCCCACTACACCAATCTGCTCGACCCGGCCTTCCCCGAGCTCCTGGCGAGGCATGCCCGGCGTGTCGCCGAGCGCTACCCCGAGGTTCACCGTTTCACCCCCGTGAACGAGCCGCTGACCACGGCCCGTTTCAGCGCTTTGTATGGGCATTGGTATCCACATCGCCGACACATGCCAGATTTCGCGCGGGCGCTGATCAACCAGTGCCGCGGTGTGGCGCTTGCCATGCGGGCGATCCGCGAGGTGACGCCGGACGCGGTCCTCGTCCAGACCGAGGATCTCGGCAAGACGTTCAGCACGCCACTACTTGATTACCAGGCGGATTATGAGAACGAACGCCGCTGGCTGACGTTCGACTTGCTGTTCGGCCGCGTCGACCGTAGCCACCCCTGGTTCTCCCGGCTTATTGATCATGGGATTCCCGAGCACGAGCTCCAGGCCTTCGTCGACGAGCCCTGCCCTCCCGATATTGTGGGCGTCAACTACTATCCGACCAGCGAGCGTTTCCTTGACCACCGCCGCGCCAAACTCCCTGCCGGAGCCTTGGTCGGAGGCAATGGCAGGCATCATTATGCCGATCTCGACGCAGTGAGGGTGCATCTTCCGCTCGGATCGGTGGGACCTGAGCCGCGCCTGCGCGAAGTGTGTGCACGATATGACCGGCCAGTCGCCGTCACCGAGGTTCACCATGGCTGCAGTCGGGATGAACAGCTTCGCTGGCTGAACGAAGTTTGGAGCGCCGCAAACCGCCTGGCCGGCGAAGGAAAGAACATTGCCGCCGTAACCGTCTGGGCCCTGTTCGGGTGCGTCGACTGGAACAGCCTCCTACTGCGCGAGGACGGCGCCTATGAGGCCGGAGCTTTCGATGTCCGCAGCCCGTCGCCGCGCATGACCGCTTTGGGCAGCGCGGTGCGGCAGATGGCGTCTGGCGCAGGCCTTAGTCATCCGGTCCTCGACAGTCCGGGTTGGTGGCGCAGGGACACGCGATTTTTCAGTTCTCCTTTGGCGGCCGCCAGATCCACCGTCGAAGGCAGCGCGCGCAAGGTGCTTATCTTTTGCAAGGATACAGTGTTGGGTAGTGCCTTTTGCCGGATAGCAGCTCATCGGGGCCTTGAGTTTACTGCCCTTGCAGACATCACGGAGCCACATTCCGTGCGCCGCGTGCTGCTTAAGCATCGGCCATGGGCCCTCATCCACGTGACAAGCGCCCACGGAGCCGATGGGCACCTCGACGGCTCGCAGAGAAATCTCGAATGTCCGGCAGACGCGGCGGTGCTGGCGTCCGTCTGCGCCGCCGCCGGGGTGGCGTTGATGACCGTGACTTCGGGCGCACTGGTCGGCAAGAGCCTATCCTGCCGTTTGGTCGAGAGCAGTCCGGTAGGCCCGGGGTCGGGAATCCGGAATCTCAACGCGGCAGCCGAATCGATGGCGATGAAGCATCATCCCGCTGCGCTCGTAATCCGCACGAGCGCCGTCTTCGGACCGTGGAACACCGGTGACGTGCTTTCCCAGATTCTCGATGAAATCGCTGCCCACCGGTCGTTTCGCTTGCCGGCTGAAGCAGTGTGCTCCCCGACTTACCTGCCGGACCTGGCACACGCCGCCCTCGACCTGTTGATCGATGGCGAGACGGGAATATGGCATCTCGCCAATGACGGCGCGGTTAGCTTGTACGACTGGGCGAGAGAGGTCGCCCATTCCGTTGGTCTCGATGCACGTCTGGTGCTGGCCGATCATCGCGGCAGTGTCCTCACGCCTGCCGCCCTGGCCAGCGAGCGGGGGCAAGTGATGCCTACCGTGGTAAGCGGCGTAGGACGCTTCCTGCGCGATCGTGATCTTCGCTGGAACAGCACCTGCGCTGCCTTGGACGGCTAAGAATCGAGAGAGTCCTCGACGCGCAAAGGAGAGAACCGGCAGCGTTCAACAGCTTTTTCGTTGGCGGATTCGAGTGCGCTGCTTGTAGGTCGCCCGACACGAACTCGCCTGCCGGCACGGTTGAAGGATTGGCCGGTTTGGGCCGCGATCCGGCTTCCCAGCGCGTCGAGTTCTCTTCGGCGCAGACTCTCGATCAGGTCTTCGGAAAAGACGCTACCGCCCGGCTACCGCTCTGCCAGTTACAATCCGGCCGGATGCTCGGCACGCCGGTCAATCGCCTGACGGCGCTCACGGCCTGGGAGATGCTGTTCGATCGCTTCGACGACGAATTGACGTCGGCGGCAGCTTCTTGCGCACCCTTTGGCACGGAGGCGGCCGCCACGCTCGAACATGCCGTCGTCTACGATCAGCGCCAGCAACCCTGGCGGGCCGATCGACCCGTTGTGAATGACGAACGGAGCCCGCTTGCAGAGGGTTTGTTCGCTGTCCCGCGCGAGGTGCGCCGCGTCGGCTTTGAGCTGTTTGAAGCGGTTGTCGTTGGTCGATGGCCAATTGTAGAACCGTCAGACGTCGGCGTTTGGGACGGAAGCAGCCAGACAGCTCCGAAGCCTATTGGCAAAATAGAACATTCACCGAAGCACGCTGAATTGCTAAAGCTGTGCCGATGGCCACGCGCCACGGGGCGATCGTCGCCCCTTGTGGATCAATCATGAAAATGACTGTTGGAGTGCACTGGGAGATGGCCGGCAAGGCGCTCAAGGACTGGGCAATCGAGATTGACCGAGATCCCTGCGATGCTCACGTTCCCCAGTTATTCCGCTCATCCAGCCAGAACCCCAGCCAATCCAGAGCAGGCGCCAGCCCTTTTAGCGAAACTGATAGCGGCACCTCCTTCTGATCGACGCTTTTGACCTCGATCTCCTGCACGGAGGCGGCGCGCAGAGCAGCTACAGTTCCTTGATCGAGGGTGAGCGGCACGATGCAGCCAGCAGGCACGCAGGTGGAGAAGCGCTGCGCCACGAGCGGCCGCCATCGATCTGCAGGCTTGCGCCAGCGTCAAGCTGAAGCCCAAATGGCAGCACGAGATCGCCGGCCAAGGTTCCGTCGCCGTTCGACAGCCAGGATGCGCTGGCCGTCCTGCTGCGTCTGTTGCTATGATCGGCCTGCAGAGGGAATTACTGGCGACAGCTGGCCGCCCCCATCCGTGTTTGCTTTGCCAGCTACATCGTCAATGGCCTTTCGGTGACCCTCAACGTGGGTATCAATGCGCATCTCCGTCTCTGGTAGTAATGTCTTCCAGCCGCTGGTGGCGACAAGAATATGGCACCTTATTCCGGAGGGTCGGGGCTCAATCTGGGCGCTGGCGAACTCCACAGGCAAGACGTCGAGGATCATTCTTAGGCCGAAGGCCTTGTTGAGCTTTGGAGGGACAGGAGGTCCATCAGTCTCCTGCCAATGGAGTTCGAGCCCTTTGGTCGTGATCTCCCAGCGGAGGCTGACCGACCCGTTCGCATTCGAAAGCGCGCCGAATTTGGCCGCGTTGGTGCACAGTTCGTTGAAGACAAGGGCAAGCGGTACATTCAACCGCGCCGGCAGTTGGACGTCCTTGCCGGCAATCTTGAACCTGGTTGGCGACCGAAAAGGTTCGGTAACGGTGGCTATCAGGTCGGCCAGGCCAAAGGCCTCACCCTGTTGTGCAACAGCAAGATCGGTAGCTTTCGCCAAGGCCGCGAGCCTGCCGAGAAACGCGTGCAGCGCATTTGGATCGGCGGCACCTCGTCCAAACGACTGTGTGGCGAGAGCCTGGATGATGCTGAGCGAATTCTTGACGCGATGATGGACCTCACGGAGTAGCAACTGCTTCTGCTCATTCGCCCGCTTCCGCTCATCGATATCCATCAACACGCCGATGATGCGCCTTGGCTCTCCGCCAGCCGACGTCTGGACCTCTGCCCTCAACAGGCGCCAGCGCAAAGAGCCATCCGGGAATCTGCAGCGGAACTCCGCTTCAAAGTGAGGGTCATTGGCAGATGCAACTCGGTTGCGAACCTCCGTGATCTTGTCGAGATCACCTGGAGCCAGAAGGTTCCGCAGTTCTGCAACTGTAGGACAAGCATCCGGCACCAAGCCGAACATGCGATTGAGTTCAGCAGAGACCGTCAACCGGTCGTTCTCAACATCCAGTTCCCAGACGGCCATTCTAGCTGCGTCAATGGCCAATCGTTGTCTCAACTCAGCCTCTCGCAGCGCATTCTCTGCAAGTTTTCGGCTCGTGATATCTTGAATTGTGCCGAGGAAGCGCACCGCCTGCACACTGTCGCCAACCCTTCGAAAAACCGCTTCTCCGTGAGCCAAAGCCCAACGAATCTCGCCGGTATCTGCGCGCACGATACGATACTCGTAGGGGTCATTGTTCCTGATCTCGGGGTCCAGCGCCATGCGTGCCAAGGCACTCGTGCCAGGCAAATCTTCCGGATGGGTGACGGCGCGAACCTTGTCGATGGTAATCGGCTCGTCTGGGGAAAAGCCTGAAATCACCCGTGCTCTGGGCGAATAGTTCATCTCGCCCGTTTCGAGATTCCAGTCCCAAATACCTATCGGGGCCGCCCGTAGAGCAAGCCTAAGCTTTAGATTGTCGTCTCGGATTTTATCAATCGCCCGACGCACCTTGCCCCCCAAGCCCTCAGCATTGTTGCGAATGTTGCAATCACCCCGTTCGAATCATTCCGCTCCCGCCGATAGCACTGCCCGAAGTGAACTCTCCAGGTTCTCCCTCGAATAGGGCTTGTCGATGATCGGCGAGCCTCTCGCGAAATCAGCTGCGCCCTCTCCGTATCCTGTTGCGCATACCATTGGGATCCTATGGAGCCTCAACGCGTCAGCGACACGCTTGCTCAGTTCCCCACGTATGTTGAGGTCCAACACGGCGGCGTCGATCTCGTGTGTTGAAATGATCGTCAAGGCGGCGTCGATTGATGTGGCGGGGCCGATGACCGTTGCTCCGAGGTCCGTCAGGAAATCACTGGCCATCATGGCAATCAGGGACTCGTCCTCGACCACGAGCACGCGCCTGCCGGACAGTGCAGTCATTGTGTGAGCACCCTCTCTGGCAATGGAGCGTCGATCCTACAAACAAGCCCTTGAGGCTGGAACTCCATTGCGACCTCCGCCTGGAGATCTGCCGCCAGACCCCCGACAATCAGCCGGGAGCCAAAACCTCGTCGTGATGGAGACGAAACCAAGGGACCGCCGAATTCACTCCAACTCAGCTTTAGCCGGGGCTTGGGCCTGTCGCTGCAAGACCATTCGACCGAGACTTTGCCGGCCTCGTTGGAAAGGGCTCCGTACTTGACTGCGTTTGTCAGCAATTCATGGAGGGCAAGGGCTATGGGAAGCGCCTGGTTGGGCTGCAGCAGAACTGCGGGCCCGCTGCTGGCTATCCGGTTGGAAAAGGTGCCTCTGATCTGCAGGCTGTCGGAAACGAGCTGATCCAGGGCGGCATGCTGCCAACTGGTCTGCGTCAATATATTGTGAGCGGCCGAAAGAGCCATGAGCCGCCCCTCAAAGGCGGCGAAGGCCTCTGTGGCAAGCGTTCCCCTGAATGTCTGATGGGCAATACCCTGGACCACGGCGAGTGTGTTTTTCACTCGGTGGTTGAGCTCGGCCATCAGAAGTTCTCTTTGCATCTCTGACCGCCTCGCTCACTGATGTCGACGACCGACGCGAGCGTCATCAGTCCTTCGCTTGTCTCAATTGGGCTGAGGCCGATCTCGACCGGCACTTCCGTGCCATCTTTGCGCCTTGCGTATAGGTCCCTGCCCGCGCCCATGGCGCGCGCCAAAGGCCGGCGGCCATAGGTGTCGCGAAACACCGGGTGGGAGCTGCGAGATCGGTCCGGTACCAGCATTTCGACTCCTTTGCCGATCATCTCCTCGCGCTGGTAACCAAACACCGCTTCGGCATGCAGGTTGACAAGGACGATGCAGCCGTTGCGATCCGTCATCACCATGCCGCTGGGCGCTGCTTCGACCGCCGATCGGAACCGTTCTTCGCTATGGCGAAGCGCTGCTTCCGCCTTTTGGCTTTCTGTCACATCGACATTGACCCCAATCAATCCTCGGAACCGGCCTTTGATGGAGAAGTGAGGGCGAGCGGCCGTAAGCAGCACGCGATATTTGCCTTTGCAGTTCTTGTAGCGACCCTGGACAGAGACGGTAGATTGGGTTGCCAAAGCCTCCGCCATGCGGGCTTCAATTTCCGCAGCGTCCTCTGGATGAATGGTCGGGTGCCAGTTGAAGTACGGGATATCCTCGCTCGACGCCGCTAAGACCCTAATGCGACGTTTGGAGTAGCTTGGCGGCCCTGAAACTCGACGCTCCTTCACATCGAGGCTTGATTTAATTGGCTTCCGACTAATTAAGCGGCGATCACGTTCTCGTCCGTCGTTGGCGCGAACTCGACCGCCCGCATTGCCGGACCCTCCCGGCTCCAATTCTCAAAGATCATCGTCACCATGCGTTCGCCTGGTAGCACGGGCCGTAGCTTGCGTTGCAATAGTCCCGCCAGCCGCTCTTCGTGCGTTGAAACGATGATCTGCCGGTGAGCGCGGAAGCGCCGCAGGACGTCGACGAGGCCCAGCAGACTAATTGAATCGAGACTTTGCAGGGGATCATCGAGGATCGTAACGCCGAGCCGGACGCTGGGGAGAGCGAGGTTCATCGCGAGGAATAGCGAGACCGCGAACGAGTTCATCTGCGAACTGGATAGCAGCGGACCCGCGTCCCGGGCGCGCGCGAAAGCGTCAGGATCGGAGACTCCTACGTCCAGCTTGCCGCGGCCGCGCTCCATTCCGGCTACGATCTGCGTCACGCGGAAAGTGGGGTGCGGATCGATGCGACTGTAAATCCTCTGGAATAGCGGCGAGATCTGGGTGATCTGCTTCGCCGTCACCGCGAGCGACGCGTCCCGTAAACCGTCGATGATCTGGCCGGAGAGGACGCGGGTGGCCTCCTCGCCAGCAACTCGGCTATTTGCCGCATGTAGACGCGCTGTCACTTGGACGCGTTCGGCAATGAGCTCGTCGCGCTGGCGCTGCTCGCCCAGCCGCAGGACCTGCAGAGACAGACGCTCGCCATCTGACAGCAGCCTAGCGAGCGTTCCGAGGATCTGCTCAATTGCGTTCTCGCGCTCGCGCAGGGTCGTGCCGGCATCACCGGTGCCGCCAATCCCGAGGTCCGAAAGTCGGGCCGTGAGGATCGAGCGCCGCGCTTCGCGCTCGCGCAGATCGTTCTCCTCTCGTCGTAGATCCTCACGGACACGATTCAGCGATGCCTGGATATCGGCGCGCTCATCTGTCAGCGGACCCAACCGGTCAGTCGTGGTGGCCTGGCCGACGTCCGAGGCGACCTCGATGAGCGCCTGAAGATGGGCGATCGTGTGGCCGACGTCGTGGGTTTGCTGACATACAGGACAGTGTTCGCCGAGATCCTGTAGGGCTAGCTTGGCCATTGTCGCAGCACGTTGCGCGCGGTCGGCCGCGGCAACTTGGGCCTGCCTCTCGGCGGCTAGCCGGGCTTGTTCCGTCCGTATGGCTTCATCCGCTCCTGACAATTGGCCGACCAGATTGATCTCCTCCTGACGGAGCTTGTCGCCCGTATCGTTGGAGGCCACCGAGGTGAGCAGTTCTGGGATCTGCTCCAGCAGGTTGCGGGTTGTGGCCAGATCACGCTCAAGCCTACTGCGCTCAGCATCCAGCGTCTTGAGAAAGCGGTCCAGCCGGGCCGGGGTGGTCGGCGTCGCGTCGGGGCCAAATCGGGATTCGCTCAACAGTGCGACCGCTTGCTGGAAGAGCGCGTTGGAGGCTTGGCGCGCGTCGTCACTCACTACCGTGCCGCCGTCGGAGAGACGAGCGAGGTGCTCGTCGATCTGCGCGACCCGCGCCACCAGCGGATCCAGTTCCTCCTTGCGGAAGGTGGTTATGCTCGCTGCCCAGGACCGGCGACTCTTCTCGAGCGCGGCCTGTAGCTCGAGCACGGCGCCGGCGCCGATCACCTCGCTTACGAAGGCGAACCGGTCCGCCGCGCTATCGTCGTCGATGAACTGGCGGACGAGATCCTGCTGGAGGTAGACTCCGCGCGTGAGGACTTGGTTCAGGGCGTCTCGGGCGCCGACGCGGTCCTTCAGGTGAGGAAGGAGCAAGTTGCAGAGCTGCTGCGTTGCGGCCGCCTGCTCGTATTCCCTATCGTTAATCCGGAGCCGCACGAAGTCCTCTGTTGTGCCGTCTGTCGCCCGGGTGAGGACGACGTCACCGTTATTGCCCGAAATGGTGAGTTCGACGCGCGCGCGGCCCTCCCGGGCGTATGTCGAGATGGGCGTGCCGCGCTCGGCGAAGCGGGCGATCGTCCCGGCCAGCGCCCAGAGGATGGCGTCGAGAAGGGAAGTCTTGCCGACGCCATTGGGGCCTTGCAGGAGGATGACGTCGGCGTTGAGATCGATCGTCGCCTGACGGCTGAACGCCCTGAACCCCTCGATTGTGATGGACTTCAACCTCATCGCCCGCCACCGCTTTCGTGCAGTCGCTCGAGCGGGGGTTCGCCGTCACGGAAGGCGTCGACGACTATCTTTAGCTTCGCACGGTCGACGGAATTTTTCATGAGTTCAGGCAGCGCGTCGAGAACGTCCTCAAGGGCGGAAAGATTGTCCGGCAGCTCGAGCGGGAGCAGGAGGTCCAGAACGCGGTTTATGTCGGCGCTGGTGCGCAGCTTGCCACCTGTGGCGACAATCTTCCGAACCCTGGAGGTATCGCGCTCGATCCGGTCGGTGTCGAGGCGATCCGAAGGCTCGCCGGCGCACAGAAGCACGAGATAGCCGTCCCACGCCTTCGGCGCGGAGCGGGAGAGGCGGCGGGCGAGGAGGTCGACGAGGTCGGCCTGAGCTTCCGCCCAGTCGTTCTCGAGCTGTTGCCAGGTCTCGAAGGCGACGACAGAAATTACGCTATAGGCGTCCTCAGCCAGGAGGGCCCGATCACCGAGCTTCTTCATGTCGGTCATGTCGCGGACAACGCGGTAACCGTTTAGCGAGAGAGTTTCGCTGGCGAGAGCGATCATGGACGATGCCGAAAGCGAAAAGCCGTCAGGCGACATGCAAGAGCCCTCCTATACGGTCGATGTAGCGCGGATCGTTGGCAGAGACCAGCAAGGGGACGGCGAGGCCGCCGATGATGTCGTCCGGCTTCTCGTCGGCAATGAGGTCGACGTGATCGAATGCGGGCGCCGCGTCGATAAGGCCGCCGATCAGAACGATGTCGACGGGCATCGGGGCGTTCTCCGCGATGGTGGCGCAGATGGTTTTGGCGCGGGTTTCAACGGCGGCCATGCGGCGCACGCCCCTGCCGGTCGCGAGCACGATCTGTGCAATCGCCTGGCCGTTCCGCCGCAGCGCCCAGGTACCGGCGGGCGTCGGTGCCGTGTCGAGCCCGAACCGCTCCGCGACTTTTACGAGCCGGAGCATCGGCTCCGACATGAACTCGTCGTCGCGGACGCTGTGTGGCCGGTAGAGCTTATCGCGATCCAGATCGGCGAAAGCACGCATCTTGCCAAGCGTGAGCAGAGATTGACCGGCGAGCTTGGCGGCGATGCCGGTGAACCGCTGGAGATCCGCTTCGCCGTAATGGTTCTCCGTCAATAGTGCGCGGCCGCTGCGCGAAAGGGAGTCGACCTGTTGCGCGGCGATGCGCTCAGCGAGGCGCGTTACGACCGCGTCCCACGATCCTTGGATGTAGCGCTGCTCGGGTATCTCGAGCTGCGCGGCAAAGCCGCTTTGCGCGAAGGGAACGATGTCGGCTTGATATAATGCCTTGTTACCGCCCAACGCGCCTTGGATCATCGCTATCGTTGCGGTGAGGACGGGGGCCGGCGAACCGAGGCCAGCAAAGAGTACCGTCGGAGCCGCCAGCACCTGCTGAGCAACGACCTGGTGCCATTGGCCAATCCATTCCCCGTCCATGACTTCCGTTCGAAGGACGAGGTGGTCTGGCTCGCTGTTCGCATTTCCGTGCAGCTGTACCAGCGCCGCGCGGATCGGCACGGGCTCATTCACGGCCGCGATCGTTGCGATCTCAATGCCGAGTTCGGCAGCGGCGTTTTGGATCGCCAGATCGAAGTTGAGCGATAGCACATGACTTATGGCGCCCTCCGACATCAGCGCCACCAGCAGCTTGTAGCCGAAGTTGGCTCTCGCGAGCCGCATTCGCTGAATCGGAAAACACTGAACCAACTCGACCTGATTGTTGCAGATCTGGAAAACCAGGCTCGCCAGTGCGGCAAGGTCGCGCGGGTTCGGGCACTGATTCGCTTGCAGGCGGCCGTTGAGCACCAGTTGGCGTTCGACTGCTTCCGAGAGGTCGCCAGCGAGCGGGATGCTGGTCGGATGGCCCACCGAGCAGCCGGCCCCAATAACGAGGGCGACCTGTCCTCCGCCGGGAGCGGCAAGACTTTGAAGCAGTTCTGCCGGTATGGCCAAGGCTATCCCAATGAGCTTGATGACGACTATTCTGTAGCGTCGTTAGCAGCACTCTGCATCTCGAAACGTTACAAGATCGCGAAGTTTCTTGGTCCTCTTGATTGTCTTTCAAGGTAACGAATGGCCGCTATCAGGCATTGCTAGGCCGAAGAGTGCAAGAGCCGCTATCCACCAAAATAATGCTCGTCAGCCACTTCCTGCCCCATGAACGAACGACTGCTTACGCCAGTCCGGCTCAAAAGCGGACAGTCCGTTATCCACCAATCGTGTCTTCAGTGCACCCAAACGAACGGCGGGCTTTGGGATTTTCTGCCGCTCCTGCGAACGACCGATATGAGGCGCATAGCTGCCGTGCGACAAATAGAATTAGACGCCCTGCGTGCTGACGTGAACGACCTACAATGTCCCGAGCGTCAGAAAGTCGAAGTCTCCCCAATCTATCCTAATTCCGAATTTAGTGGCCTAATTTGTCCAATAAGCACGCGCAATTCCGGTTGAGGTGCGACCCAAAAAGTTCGAAAAGCTTCTAGGAACCCCAGCCAAATTGGATGCCTCGTCAACGACACATCCCCACCAGCTTTTGCAGCTTCCGCAGACGTGGCCGTTTCCGCAAGTAAATCAAACGGTTGCCTGAAGACCGCGCGGACCTGGCCGCGATTCCATTCGCAGTTCGACAGCACCAGATTCAGCAGTCGTTTTTTCTCATTTGGGGCCTGACGAGTGAACATTTGGCCCGCGTTGCGGGCTAGCTCAAGCAGTTGGATTCCATCGTCCATGTATGATTCTTGCGCCTCGCCATGCCGCTCTATCTCACGCAGCAGGCGCGCTTGTTCGACGCGCCATTGCGCCGACATGCGGTCGTAGAAGGCATTGTCGATGCGGCCGTCGAGCTTGTCCAGGTACATGGCGTTGAGGCGGTCTTCGAGACGCTTGTACTGAGTCTGACACCGCTCAATCGCCTGTTCCTGCTCCCGACGCTCATCTGCATGGCTCGCCTTCAGCGCGTCGCGTACCCATTCCAGAACCTCCTCATCGAAATGGAGTTGGTCCAGGAGGCCGGCAAAGGTCTTATCCAGCACCTCCTCCCGGACATATTTGCGGCGACAGTCGGCATAGGCGCCCCGGCCTTTGTCGGCATGTCCCGTGCAGTGGTAGTAGATGTATTTTCCCTTCTTGACCTCCGCTACGACCGCACAGCCGCACTCAGCGCAGGTCATGAGGCCAGAGAAAGCGAATTCATAGCCATAGGAATGGATCGGGGTCGCGTGCCGGCCTGCCAGGACGCCCTGGACCCGTTCCCACAGGTCGATCGATACCAGCGGCTCGTGCTTGCCCTGGTGCAGCCTGCCATTCCATTGGAACAGGCCCGTATAGAGCCGATTGCGCAAAATCGTGTGCACGGTACTGACCGGCGCCGGATTGCCGCTCTTTGGATGGATGAGGCCGTCGCAATGCGCCGCCTTCGTGAGCGCCTTGAGTGAATACAGGCCAGTCGAATAGCGCTCGAACAGCTTGGTGACAACCGGCGCCACCACCGGGTCCGGCTCGATGACCTTCTTACCGTCCTTGGCCGTGACGTTGAGATAGCCGAGCGGCGCCTTGGACGGCCAGATGCCCTGCTCCGCCTTTTCCATCTGCCCTTTCCGGGCTTCCTCCGAAAGGTTGTCGATGTAGTTTTTGGCCATCAGCACCTTGATGCCATGCATGAACTTTTCCGAGGATCGTGAGTCGCGCGACAGCACCACGCCTTCCTTGGCGAGGTGGATCTCGACATCGAGTTCGTCGAGCGTCACCCAATCCTTGAGGTTGCGGTAGAGGCGATCGGTCTTCTCGACCAGGATGACGCGTACGCCAGGGTGCTTGCGCAGATATTTGACCATCTCGCCGAAGTTGGTCCGCCCGGTGTTCTTGGCAGTCTCGACATCGACATATTCCTCAACAATGCCAAACTGCCGCTGAAGCGCATATTCTCTCAGCAGCTTGCATTGCGCCGGGATCGAAAAGCCCTCCTTCTCCTGCTCTTTCGAGGACACGCGCGCATAAAGCAGCGCTTTCACGAAACTGCCGGGCCTTGCCTTCGGTGCTGCTCGCCTATCGATCGGCTTCATCTCCGCTCCTTCGCGGTCACGAAACGGCGCATGTGATTGACATGTCGGCGGTCAGGACTGGCTACAACGTGCGAACCCGCAGTCGGCGGAACCGGCTTTCCTCGTGTCATTTGAGGCCGCCAAGCGCCATAGCGCGATATCAGGCGTGCAGCCGCTCCGCTCAATCCATCTTGTGCCACTCGGCAAGGATGCGAAAGAACCCGCTGACGTTTTCCACGATCTGGCGCGCATCTTCCTTCGACAGCGAACGACCGGTGCGTGCCTCGAAGAGCCGAACCGTTCGCTCCAGAAAGGCGTCGTCGACAGCGCGCACCCGAGAAGATGGGGCGGTCTCGATCTGCCGACCGGCATCTCTGCGTGTTGCCTTCATCGCATTTGCCCGGTTTCCAACACGCGATTGCGCGGTCAGAGCAAGGATCGTCGAAATCTGCATAATCTCCCATGACCGTTATGTACGCTCCCGTTGCCTTTTCTACGTCCGCCCCACTTCCGGGGTCGTTCCGGGGCTCTGGAAGTCGCGGCGCCTGCTAAACGACGAGGCTGTAATCAACGGAGCACTCGCGACCTTTCGACAATGAATCGTCAAGCCAGCCTGCGTTCGACCGGCATGGGTTCGCCGGGCCTTCCGCTCTCCTGCTTTGGATCGACGATCGCCAGTTCTTCCCTCAGTGCGGCGATCAAAGCCGACACACGGCTGCGCACCCGCGGATGAAGTTGCATCAGTCCCTCAATCAGGCGTCGGCCTTCTGCGCTGGCAATAAAATTGATGCGCTCGTCGACCGGCAGCGGCGGAGCGGCACTATCGGTCTCATTGCCCGGCAGGCCTTCGAAGAAACGGTTGACCGGGACGCCCAGCGAACTGGCGATCTCGTAGAGCATCGACGCGCTAACGCGGTTTCTCGCGTTCTCATATTTTTGAAGCTGCTGGAAACTGATGCCTATAGATCGGGCAAGCTGGGCCTGCGATACGTCCGACTGCACGCGAACCGCAGCGATCTGCCTGCCGACATATTGATCAGCAGGGTGCGGGCCACTCTCGGTTCCATGGTTTGCCGGTGCGTTGAAGACGCTGCGGCGTCCTGGCTCCGCAAATGCCTTTCGGAACTGCATCAGTCACCCCATAGATATGAATTTTGATTCGGTACGTCCGGGCGAGAATCGTCAAACTGCCGAATGATCGCGATTTCGATACCTTCGTGCCGAAGATTCGCCTCGACACTTCCTGCTCCCTAACCGAGCTATATCGTCTGAGGCCGAGCGAATCTGTGGCCACGGAGGTTCACCGCCGTGCAGCGAATACTCCCCTTCCCTAAGCACTGCATCCAGCTTAGCGGCTATACCAGCAAGCGACGTAGCAGGCACTTGGGAAAAGGCTTCCAGCAATTCCCGCGCCTTCTCGGCAGCTTCGCGCTCCGCAAGCAAGCCCGTCGAGTAACCAATCACTCTATCGGCCGCATCCCAGCGCGCCTGATGGGCTACGATTTCGGCTTCAGCCTGAGCGCGGGCTACTGTGTTCGCCGGACGAACACCCAGCAATTCTTGGAGGGCTCCAAGAGAGTGAACGGTCACGCTCTCGCCGTCGGACAACTTCACTGTAGTGCAAGGGAAACCAACGGTCTCGATAAGTACCCTCTCCAACCGCTGCTGCTCATTGCAAAGCCGTTCAGTCTCCTCCCAAGCCGGCTGCCATCGTCTCCACACCGCCACCGCAGGATCAATGGCGTCATCACCCTCCAAGTCGCTGTGAGCAAGCGATGTAGCCTGTGTCGCCGCCATTGCGATTGCTGTTCCCGCAAGCACCTTCCTGCGCGTGACGAAAGGCAAAGTCGTGTTATTGTCGGAATCAGCCATGATCCGAGCTCCCAGAAGCTTAGGCGTGGTCAGGCTAGGCATGGTGCGTCAACACCGCGTCTAGCCGCGCCCCGGACCAAAGGCCAAGGGTATCCACTGATACCTTTGGATCATAGCGCAATGATCTAAAGGGATCAAATAGAAATTGGTGACAGCAGCACAAATGCGAGCGGCTCGAGCGTTGATAGCTCTCTCACAATCGGAGCTTGCCCGTAGGGCTGGTGTTTCTATTCCGACGGTAAAACGATGTGAGAGCGACAGTGAGCGCGCCGCCGTCGTCTCCGAGGAAACCCAGGACAAAATCCGTGCTGTTCTTGAGGCCGAGGGTGTCGAATTTACGAATGGCAATCATCCGGGCGTGAGGTTGCGGCGACCGTGATCGACTACGAATGAAGTAACGTCTGGTGGGCTGGCGTTGAGTTGGGGCGAGACGCGTGGCGGCCAATCAGACGAGTTGCGAAATGGCCGCAACGGGCCGGAAGCGGAATGACAGGTTTCTGGGATCGCTGAGTCTCCGAAAGACGATTGCTCCGCTTCGGCCGCGCTGAATTCAGCGCCGCAAACTACGCAAATAAGATTGTCTTCTGAGACTTCGTGGCTGTTCGGGCAGCGCCTCAAAACTGACTTCTCAGTTGGTGAGGGCGGCGCAGCATCCTGCCCGTGTCCGCAAGCGTTCCGATCCTCACCCACCGCGTTGACGATCGCCTCCTTGATCGCTGCGGGTAGTGGCATCACGCCTTCAAAGCTGTTGCGAATGCGGACAGACAGGTTGGGAATGCCACGCGGACGGCCAGCGGGGTTGCCAGACTGGCCCGGTTTGAACTGATGCTCAACGGGCGGCTTTCTTGCCCTGCTGTTCCTTGATGACACGCTCTTACTGCTCATTACAGGGGAGTATGAGCCAAAGCAGCGGGCTGGCTACAGAAACTAGTGCGCCGTCACTGTATGCAGTTCCGTAAGGCCAGTTGTATGAGCGGACCGGCATTCGTGAACGAAACTGTGAGCATTTGTTGTAGGTCGTAGGCATAATGGGGGACAAACTTGCCCTCTCCGTCCACGGCTGTGATCGTTGACGCCTCCGCGAGATCTCCTACCGACAGCCCCTCCAGCGCCCAAGCTGTGGCGAGCGTGTGGACACTGTTGGCGTTCATTACCGATTTCAATCCTGCAAGCGTGGGATGTACTGTGACATCCAGACCGAGGTCGTTGGTGACTTTGAAGTCAATATTATTTGCCACCGCACCCTGCATAGCGCTTTCATAATCGAACCTGTCGGTGATGATAGCGGCCAGGTACGGCGTCGCCGATTTGCCACGACAGTACAATCTGAACTTGGTCGGCGTGGCGAGGTTCGCGAAAACACCTTTTACGTGTTCGACCTCTAGCGCGGCACCACGGGCGCCGAATGGGATTATCTTGGGATCGGAGTATTGGTCGACGGTGTTGTCGACCCCAAATTTTTTGATTTCGTCTTCAGAGAGCCAATGAACCTCGACGGGAGGCGTCGACTGGGCCAGGACGGCATACTCCGGGTCAATACCCATGCTCACCACATAATCGAGAATGATGGCTGTGAATATCTGATCCATTGAGCGGTCGACGGCTGTAGCTGTCAACTCAAGAGGTTTTTCGACCGACTTCGGCGAATAGTGTTGGTGGACCCCTAACTTGCCCGTATTGCTTAAATAACGCTTGTTACCGCCCAAGATAGCGTAGGCGCATGACGAAGCGCATACCCCTGCGGTGGGGTTGTCCGAGCGTACGATGTCGTTGCTGATTTCCCCGGTAGTTTTGCCAATAGAGGTGTCGAGCCCCCACTCCCGGATCAGGCGACCGATCTTCAACGCCTCAATAACGTCGCCACCATTGGAATTGAAGTAGACGGTGAGAGGCCGCGATTTTTCCGGGGTGTGAAACCTCTTTTGTAGATATTCAAGAAACGCACCTGAAGAGCCGTTGACGATTGTTCCTTCCGCCAGAATCCACTCGCAGGTGCTGCAATTGCCGCCATTGTACGCGTCATGGAAGGTCATGTCCTGGTCGTCAGACCAATCGAAGGGTGCCTGTCCAAAGGCTGTGCGACTTGGGAATAGCGCGGAGCCCAGGACTAGAGCAGTGATAAGCCAGCGTTTCACTTCTTCCCCCGCAGACAACAGCCGCGGATAGCTCACCATCAGTTGGCGGCTTTGACAACCGCAATGATAGCCACGGCGATCACCGCACAGGCCACCCTTTTGGTTGGGACATTCCAATATCGTTCGTGAGGGGTTCCATCGGCTGGAGTCTAAGGGGAAACCGATTCAGCCGCAGAGTGCAATCTGGTGGATCAACAATCAGTAGAACGCCATACGCAGATCGGCCGGCATGGCGTTGATGAACCGAATTTCAGCCTGCTCATCGCGGAGTTGCTTCTCTTTGGCCCGTTGCTGGTCTCCTATCGGTGCCGCTTTGCGTGCTGCCGCCGCTTTACGCGCTGCCGCGTCTTTGGCTAACCGTTCTTTTCTATCTCTCTCGGCAGTCCAGGCGAAAAGGTCATCATCCGGTTGAGGCTTCGGAGAAAGCAGAGACCCGCTTCCGGTTGCTGGCGCGCTTCGCCCGCCATGGATTCAAAGATGTCTCACACACACCCAGGTGCTAGAAGTGGAAGATTGTCGAGGATGAGGCAAACGCCGGTGCCAATGCCTTGGTCGCGATTGCAAAACAGAATGACTGGCGAGTAACGTCGTCGCCGGGCCAGCCTTGGCTCTGGGGCTTGTGATCGACGTCCGCGAATTTCTCTTGGAGGGCCGGTTTCAGCCCCCAAGTCATCCTCAAGCACATAGACAAGGTCCGCACCACTAGTCCGACCGCCAACACGTCATTTATTGCCCAGGACTACGAATACTGGCTCGCGATCCTAACCACGGCCGTTGAAACGACTGACAGCGTGACGGAGGTCGAGAAGATTCGCGCCATCAAGTCGGCACTGAATGACCGAACCGTCAACTTGAACCAGCACAAGCTCTTTCCGGATCATTGCGAGCATCATTATCAGCGGATTTTGGCGCGGCCGTTGGTTGACTATCGGCTTTTTGCCTCGATGACATATCACGGCCCAAAACTCATTAACTGGCTTGCCGACGACGGGAAGCGCGTGTTTTGGATGCCCTCTGAAAAATCGAAATTCATGGTCGGCTAACCAGGCCAGGGACAGCACCCGAGAACGGCGAGAGAGGCAGGGCATTAAAGAGCCGACCGACCACTTGGACCCAATTATCGTCCATGTCCGTGCGCGTGACATCCACAGTGCCTACGAAGGCGGCATAGAGACCATCGACCGCCTTCGCGGCCTTCTCAATCTCTTCACCAACCGGCGTACCGGACCGAAGCTTTCTTGGTACATAGACGGCCCGCACGCGATTAATCGGTTCCGGCTTGGCCCCTTTCAGACCATCCACAAACCGGATGGAGACCTGGTGACTGAAATGTTCTGGTACGAGCCACGGTGGGTCCACGAAAGGGCGTCGATGACAACGCCGGTGGACGACATCGGGCGAAGCCGGAAAGCGATTATGGGGTGGTGGCGGAAAATCAATCGCTCACCCTTCCGCAAGGAGATTTTGGCCGGGCTGACGCGCTATTGCCGGGCTCTAGACCAGCACGACCATGATGCCTGCCTATTAGGCCTCTGGCAGGCTATTGAGCAGCTTACCGTCACGCCTTGGGCCAAATACGAGATCACTGTGCGTCGAGCATCGAAGGTGACTAGCAATCGGCTGGTCGGTCAACAAATCGCGCAGCATTTGCGGATTCGGCGGAACACGAACATCCACGCTGCAAGGTCACCGGGCGAGGACGAACGGGACATCATCCTTTTCCAAGCGGAGAGGTTGGTGAGTGATATCCTGTTTTTTCACATCATGAACGAAAAGCACTTCAAGTCGCATCAGGAGCTGATCTCCTACCTCGACACCTAAGCTGCGTTCTCGCTTGCGCGGAAATTCCGGGCTCCCTAAGATTCGACCTCTTTCAGGAGGCGCGAAATGGACGACCGGCAGTACGCATTCTTCGGGACGATTGCATGGTGTTTCAAGGATTGCCATGGCGAGGCATCCGCCCGCGCGTTCGGCAAAATGCAGAAATTCAAGAAGGCCGAGGTTGACGCGCTGTTGGCCGAATACCGGGATCACCAAGGCCAATCCGTCGCCAATGGTTCACCTCTCCCAGCGCCAGCTTGATGCGATGCTGGAACAGGCAGCCTTCCGGCTGGTTTCGGTGCCGAGAGAGTTGAGTGCCTAATCCCATCATTTACCCACAACGGCCCGGGCCAGCGATTTGGGCGCGTTCCGATGTGGATAAATGGGCTTTACATGGAGGAGCGGATTACAGTGCGCTCATTCTTGCAGAGGCTACATTCGCCCCTCTCGCGCTTGAAATCCGATGTCGTGCCCAGCGCCGCGGTTATTTGTGCGGCATGGGCCTGGGTGGTGAGCTTCAGACCATCAACGATGCAGCCGTCACACACCGGCTTCGATTTCCGCTCTGTGATGAATTGATTGACCCGTTCGGCTACCAACATCGGCTTTCCCCCCTCATTTGCCGGGGGACAGTAGACCATTCAAAGCCTAAGAACAAAGGCACCCACCGCGAGCGGCCCTCGCCAAGCCGCCGAACGTTGGTTTTTGGGAGAGGCGTTAGTGAGGATACCAAGGCGAAGCGTCCCCCAGATTCTGCGCTAGGGGCCGCTCTTAGAGGTACTACGTGACTGCAACACAGCTGGACGCAACCGGGTGGAGCGCTACGCCTCTTTCTGCGCCTACGTTGCACCCAACAGGTCACCCTACCGCAGTAAAATCAATTACATACGGCACGCAATTGTATCGTTCCAGAAATATGCGAGGAAACTGCCTTTCGGAGTTGAGGCAGATGTCGGTATCGGAAGCGGATAGCCAGGCAGTCTGATGCGTACTGGAATTTGACCGGTGGGCACAGTCTGCTTCAGGACGTGAGTTGACGCGGTAGGCAATCCCATGTCGGCTTTCAGTTGATAAGAATTTCGGCTCAACGTCTGAAATGAGGCGCAAAACCGCCGCCCGCTCAGCAACAAGCCAACCATCAGTGATATCGGTCCTCACTAAAAAATCGAAGTTGAACTGCACTAATTCCCATACTCCAGTTTTGGGTATAGTTTGTTGGGAGGGAGGACTTGGTACGTGGGGGCGGCGCGCTTTCTAGGACAGGCAACAATCGAGATTCCACAGGGCTTTCAGTGTTTTGTGGAAGGCGCGTTAATTCGACTACAAGTCCAATATCCGTCGCTGCGGTTTTCGGCATCCGGTCAGGGCGTAGTGGTAGAAGAGCTTCCGCCGGACAGGCTGGACGATCTGCGAAAGAGCGTCCTTCACGCCATCTATCGTGAGAAGATCTACTCGGAAACGCTTCCGCTGCGACAAGCGTTGGTCGGGGCGGTCACCGCCAGATGACCGTGTGGCCGCTCAAATTTAGAGATCGCCCGGACGGAACGCTGCTGTTTAGCGACGATGCCGGTGGGTTCTTTCTCGGTAGCGGCGAATTTCTAGGGAGATACGCACGCGATACGCTCTCGCCCGACGACCTGAGATTTCTTCGTGGCAATGGACATACGTTTGAACGCGAAGGCGATCCTGATTGGACATCCTTTGCCTATCGTTGGGCGGGCAGGCAATCGAAGCAGAAAGAGCTTTCGTATCTTATTCTCGTCCCAACTTTGCGTTGCAATCTGACATGCGGCTATTGCCAGGTTTCCCGGGCCCCTGAGGCCGCGCGGGGCTTCGACTGGTCCAACGAAACATTGAACGCCGCCCTCGATTTCATCGGCGATTTAAAAGGTCCGGACATTAAGATCGAGTTTCAGGGCGGGGAGCCTTTGCTTCGCGTCGATCTGCTCGAGCAGATCCGGGCCTTCACTCGTTCAAAGTTTCCGCGCAGCCAGTTTGTCGTCTGTACCAACCTCCAGCGCATGGGCGAGGTGGAGTGGGCCTTTCTTGATCAGCCGGACACGTTCGTCAGCACGTCATTGGATGGGAACCATGAGACGCATACCCGGCAGCGCACTGGCGACGGCCTCGCTACGGACACCTTCTTTGGAAATTTGGCTGAAGCTGTGCGGCGTCTCGGCTCCGGCAAAGTTTCCGCGCTGCCAACCATCGACGTCGAGCGCCCGCCAGATTTCGAAGACCTCGTCGGCAACTTCGAGCGCCACGGGATACAGTCGATATATTTGCGACCGATAAACCACCAAGGTTTTGCGCGCCGGCGAAAGAGCGATCCGAACGCGATCGCGCGGTGGAATGCGCTACATTCAGGTTTCATCGATTATCTCATAGAGCGTAATCACCGCACCGGCCGATATGTTGAAGAGTACTATTTCGGCCAGTGCCTGCGGCGATTTTTGCGATCAGGCATCGATGATCACGTCGATCTTCGCAATCCGAATTTCTTCGCGTCCGACTACATCGTTGTCGATTACGATGGGCAGTTGTATCCGAGCGACGAAGCCAGGATGCTGTCGCGGATCGGACGTGTCGACCTCTCGATCGGAACAGTGGCCGACGGCATCGATCAGCAAAACGTGCAGATGCTCAATGGCGCATCGATCAACAATTTCGATGCCGACTGCATCCACTGTGTTTATCAGCCTTTTTGCGGCACGGACGTCGTCGACGATTTGTCACGCGACGGCCATATCGATCTCATTCGCAGTGAGACGTGGTTCTGCAGACGGCATATTCTCTATTCGACAAAGTCGTAGAGGTGATGACGCGTCGCGACGACGCAGCTCGGCAATCCGTCGCCAAATGGGCCAGAGTTGCGTCCTGGGGGGATCACATGGTCCCGGTCCATACATGATCCCGCTTCGCCTCAAAGTCGAGACGGAGGCTATCGATCCGTATGTGGTTCGGCTCCGGTCCTTCGAGGGCGTTGCCCACGACATGCCGACGCTCAGCTCGTTTGATGCGGTGCTGGGTAACGCAACCGGCGAAAGCGCAGACTATTCGGGCGGAGAGGGAACCCTCCGTGTCTTCGGAATAGACGCCAGTGATATAAATGGCGACGTGCTGTTCGTTGTGCCTCGACGTGGGACTGCACACCGTCTTATCCGGGCAAATTCCCGTCATAACACACTGCTGGTTACCGAACGCTGCGACCAGCTTTGCCTTATGTGTTCGCAGCCGCCGAAAAAGCAGCACGTAGACATGTTCCCCTTTTTCGAGACGGCAGTCCTGCTCTCGCCAGAAAACGCAACGATTGGTCTATCTGGCGGAGAGCCGACGCTGTTCAAATCGGAGCTGCTGGAATTCCTGGGACGAATGCTAGCAGCGCGGCCCGACATTGATTTCCACGTTCTGACCAACGCGCAACACTTTGACCGCGATGACCTGGCTAGGCTCGGCGAGCTGGATTTGAACCGTGTCCTTTGGGGCGTTCCTGTCTACTCGAGCGACCCTAACGTTCATGACGGGATCGTGGCAAAGCCGGGCGCGTTCGACAAAGTCAGAGAAGGCCTGTCGATCCTTTGTCAGGCCGGCGCAAAAATCGAACTGCGTACTGTGCTTATGAAGCCGAATGCAGCCGGTCTGGCGGATCTGGCCAGGTTCGTAACGACATCGCTGCCCTTCGTCGACAAGTGGGCGATCATGCAGCTTGAGAACATCGGCTACGGCAGGCAGAACTGGGACTCGTTGTTCTTCGACAGTTCCAGAGGCTTTGACACGGTTGGAAAGGCGCTCGATCTCGCCATCAGCCGCGGAATCAACGCCATGCTGTATAATTTCCCGCTATGCACTCTTCCGCCCAACTACAGAACATTTGCTCCGTCGACGATTTCAGACTGGAAGCGAACCTACGTCTCGGAGTGCTCTGGTTGCCGACTGCGTGACGATTGCGGCGGCTTCTTCGAATGGCACCCGAAAGCCCATGGATATGCAAGGTTCGGCCTCACATGAGAAAGCGGCTCTTTACTATCCCGTCGTTGCTCGCAGCCGGCTTTATGCCAATCGAGAGCACCGCAATGCCGATCGCTCCATTCAATGATGGAGGCAAGTCGAAATCGTTGTTCGACATTTTCAAGCTGGATCACAAATTCACATTGGCGGGGCATAGTTCGCATTCGAGCCATAGCAGCCACAGCAGTCATCGATCTTCCACGGGAGGCACTTACTACCCACCTGCCGCACCCGTCTATCAGCCTCCAGCACCGGTGTATCAGGCGCCCGCGCCAACCTACCAGGCGCCGACTGCCCCTCCGACGGCTGCAGCTCCTCTGGTTGTGCTTCCCGGGAACGCTGCCAAATTCAAGGAGATCGTCCTCCAGGTTCAATTCGCGATGCTGTCGTTCGGCTATTACAATGGCGAGTTGGATGGGAAGATGAGCCCTGCGATGCGATCTGGGCTCCTGAAAATGCAGTCGGATTACAATCTAAAGGTAACCGGCACCATTACGCCGGAGACGCTGAACGCCTTGCGCATCACAGCGGATTAATTCCACCGAATCAGCGGCCGCCACTCCCTGCACCGGTGCCCTTCATTCTTCGGTGGATAGAGCCCCTCACCAAATTTCGAAAATGCCGGCTTTTAGTAAACAGCGAGACTGATCTCACGGCCAACACAAGCGGCACCCCAAGTTCAGCATCGCTACCAACAAGTTTGCTTTTGGCAGGCGGTTAAGTCAGAAGGAATGACCGAGATGAGGCGCATACCAGATATTCATTACCTGACCATCCGCGCGCCGGTCACATCAACCCTTCAACATCGTCGATTGAAGAATGGCCTGCGTATGCTCTGCGAGGTCGAGTTCGCCGCGCGCCTCGATCTCTAAAAGGTATCGGGCCTTGGCCAGGCGGTCCCCTTCCCCGACGGCAGGATAGCCGCAGATGGCGAGCAGCGCCCTCTCCTCTTCCCGGCTGGCTCTGGCGGGGTCGCAGTTGCCACCGCCTGTCTCGTGCAGAGCTCTGCCGAACTCAGCATAGGCTGCCTTGTGCGCCTCAATCAGCGCTCGCAGATAACTGGACGGCTCTTGGTCTCGGCTCGGCGGGTTTGCGCCGAGCGCCGTTGCCGTCATCGACGAGGCGACGACTGCGCTGCCGGAGTGGAGGAACAAGGCGCGGCGGTTGATCCTAAACACGGCAACCTCTCCCATTTGCTTTGATGGCGATCAGGCCAGTGGCGTAAAAACCATCAAACCATAACACGACGGTTTGCGAATTCGTGTCAGGATAGCCAGATCTCTGGCCGTCGAGAGCCCGTGCGGCTGGGCGATGCACAGCGGCTGCATCTCGGAAAGGATGCCGCGCCCGAGCGCCCTGCGGAAGCTTCGATTTGGGCGCGGGCTTATCGCGACCGGGCGCTTCCATTAGGGCGGTGAAGCCTATTTATTCGCCGTGCGGAGGATGGCGCCAGCCGACAAGCCTGCACTCGGCTGCCACCCTATGGCCGGCGCTGGCGACGTCGGCTCCACCGGCCGAGGTGAATCCCCTCTGCTGCAGCGAGTCGTTCTCCGATCGCGGGCCACCTCAGGCTAGGTCGGCGAGGTTCTAACGTGGTCCATCCAACAGCTCGTTATCTACCGACGAGCGGCTACCTCAAGAACAGTCTCTGACCACGCCCTCCCTTCCCGGCCCCGGCCCCCACAAAGGCCAGCCAGGCGGCCGCACATCGCGCTAAGCTACGGACGAAGAACGAAAATCGACGATCTTGGGAGGTGCAGGGAAAACCCGCACCTCCCGAAAATTGGGTATAACCTATTGAAATAACACAACCGATCGACGCCGCACCTCGCGGCCTTTTATCTCGCCATCTTCCGGTTGTTCTGCCCACCTTTCGCCTCCATCCACGCCACGGTGCGCCGGAGCTTGCGGTTGCGCGAAAACGCCCATGCGCGCTCATGGCTGGATCCCTACGCCGGCTCGCGCCTCGAAGAGGCCTTCGGACAGCGGCACGATGGCGGAGACATCGTGCCCTGGAGCTACAGAGCCAGCGTCATTTGGCGGTCGTTCGGCCGGTACGGAAGCGACAGCCTGTTGGCGGCTCGGCTGGTCTGCAAAGAGCGAGGCATGCTTCCATGGAATGGCCTCGGCAGACGTGACGGCGAAAGGGCGGATGGACGCGCGATCTCCGACGAGCCGGGCAAGTGCTGCGACATAGGCCCGGGTCTCGGCCGGTAACGGACGCCCGGCGAGGTAGGCTTCGTACCGTGCAGGTCCCGCGTTGTAGGCGGCCAAAAACCCCGGCGAGCCGAAGCGATCGCGCAATTCGCGCAGATACGCCGTTCCTGCCAGGATGTTGTCCCGGGGATCGAACGGATCGCGGCCAAGCGACCAGCGGGCGCGCAGATCATCCCATGTGCCGGGCATGATCTGCATCAAGCCGCGGGCGCCGGCGCTGGAGACGGCGCGCGCGTCGCCCGCGCTTTCCTTGCGGATGATGGCGCGTATCCACGCGGTCGGAACGCCGAAGCGCTGCGAGGCTTCTGTGATATGCGCGCCGAACGCATCGCGTTGCGAAGACCCCGCGAGGACCAAGTCCTGCGCCAAGGTCGCCGCCGGCACGACGGTCGCGATGGACAGGCCGCAAAGGAGTAAGAGAGCCATGCGCCGGGCGGCGCGAAGCGGCCCGGGCGCACCGCGATGGCTCGTCGAGGGACGGCGAGCGCGCATCGTTTAATCCTTCTCGCTGCGGTCGCGCGGTCGCGCCCAGTGCAGCGACCAGGACGTCTTGTCGTCGCCATTGCGAAAGAGGTTCGCGCGTATCGGCTGCGCGAAGGTCGGGTCGTCGAGCTGGATCGAGACATAGTCTCTGGCCTTCTCGCTGGAGCGTTTCCAGCCGGCGCCAATCTCGGGGCCGTCCTCGTTGCTGGCGTGAACGCGGTAGTCAGGCGCATTCTCGGTTTCGTTCGCCTCTGCCGCCACAATGGCGATATCCAGGTTGAGGCTGAGCGTGTGGATGCGCCCGCTGTAGCCGGTCTTCTGGCGCGTGAATTCCCCGATCTGTTGCATGTCAGGCTCCTGTTCTAGAGTTGTGCGGTGATGAAGGCTTGCGGCACGACGCGCGCCGCCGGTCGCGCGCTCACCGCGTTGGCGCGCGCCATTCGAAGTGGCCGTTGCCGTTCTCGTCAGTCCACAGCGGGACGGCGCGGCCGATGATCTGGCTGGTGGCGAGGAGGCCGAAGTAACGTCCGTCGAGACTGTCGTGGACCTGCCAGTTCATCAGGAAGACTTCGCCGGTCGGGATGCGGCGGCAGCCCTGCCAGACAGGCAGGTAACGGCCGGCTCGATCACGCTCGAGCGCCACGCCCGCCTCGACACCATCGACAGCGATGGTGAGGTTCGAGCGACAGACAATTTGCCCGGAAACGCCAAGGATGCGCTTCAAGAGTGGCACGCCCCTCGGCAGATAGCCGCGATCAGCGAGGAACGCCGCGAGTGGCTCGGGCGCGTCGACCGCGACAAGATCGGTGACCTCCAACGGTCCATCGACGTCGATCGTGTAGAAGCCGATCGGCGCGCTAGCCGACGCATTCCAGATGAGCTTCGTGGGCATCGAAGTGACGCCGGGATAGCCGACGCCCACGGTAGCGAGAACGCCAGCGACGATGATCCCGGCGCGGCTCACGGCTCGGTCCTCGTGCGCAGCAGGAAGGCGCGATGTTGGTCGAGCGTGTAGGCGCGCGGCCCCTGACCGGCAGTTATCCGGTTGTGGATGTGCCGCCAATGATCGGGCGACACCAGCTCAGGCTCGATGTCGAGGCCCTGGATGGCGTCGATCGCCTGCAGCACGCGTTCGACCTTGGGCCAGCTCTCGACCTTCAGAAGGATGTCGCCGCCGGGGCGCACGAAGGGCAGTGTCTGATAGGCATCGCCAGGTACGACCGCACGCACGATGTCGATGCGTGAGATGATCGTTCCAAAATCGTTCGCCGCCCAGCGCACAAAGGCGAATACCGCGCCGGGGCGATAGGACAGGATGCGCCGGCGACGATCGATGATCTGTTCCTGGGCATGCGTGCCGAAGCGTATCCAGTTCTCAATTTTCTTCTCGACCCAGGTCAGTTCGACCTGGACGAGTTCGTCGCGAGCGTGGTGCGTGGCGGCGATCATCGGATGGCTCCCGAGCGCAGATCAAGAGGCGGATTCGGGGTTTCGGAGACGCTGGTTACCGTGCTGCTGCCGTCAGAAACCGATGGCGCATTCGAGGTCTTGTCGGTGTCTCTGCTGAGTGCGTCGCTGGCTCGTCGGATGAGTCTTTGCACACCACGCGCGCGCGCTCTAAGGTTAGATTCGGGGTTAGACTCTAAGTTAAGGGCGCGATTTCGGGTTTGGTTTCGGGAGGTTAGGCCCCGTTTGGGTTCCTGATAGCACGAGCCTCCGGTTCCCGATGGCACGATAGGTCCGGTTCCCGATAGCACGAGGCCGTCCACAGGCTTTCCACAGGAGGCGATCCGC
>NZ_VFVY01000023.1 GCF_006442315.1 Mesorhizobium sp. B2-3-4
CCCCCGTATCTCCCCGCATGAACCTTATCTACGCCGCGTTCGCCTTCCTCCTCGCACTCGTCCTTGCCCTTGTCGGCGTCACCCGCGTCGGCTCATGGCTGATCGAGCGCCGCAATCCGCCGGTCGGCGCCTTCGCCGACATCAACGGCGCCCGTATCCATTACGTTCACTTTCCCGCGCCAGCCAATGCGGATCTGCCGCCCATCGTCTTCATCCATGGCGCCAGCGCCAACCTGAAGGACCAGATGCTGCCGCTCGAGCCGGTCCTCGAAGGCCGCGCCGAAATGCTGTTCTTCGACCGGCCGGGCTTCGGTTGGTCCGGGCGCGGGCCAGCCAACAATGAGAACCCCTCGGCGCAGGCCGCTACCATCGCCGCGTTGATGGACCATCTCGGCATCAAAAAGGCCATCATCGTCGGCCATTCCTTCGGCGGCGTGGTGACTTCGGCATTTGGCCGCGAACATGCCGACAAGACGCTCGGGCTGGTCTTCCTGGCGCCGGCTACCCATCCCTGGCCGGGCGGCGCGACGTCCTGGTACTACGACCTGACCACCGTTCCGGTGATCGGCCGGCTGTTTTCTGAAACGCTGACCTATCCGGCCGGGACGCTGCAGATGGCCGATGCCACGACCTGCGTCTTCTCGCCCAACAAGGTGCCGGACAATTATCTCGCGGCGGCCTCCATCCCATTGGTACTGCGGCCATCGGCCTTTCGCGCCAATGCCCGAGACGTTGCCGGGCTCTATCGCTATGCGCTTGACGCCGCACCGCACTACAATGAGATCAAGGCGCCGACCGTGGTTGTATCGGGCGATCGCGACAAGGTCGTCTATGCCCGCATCCACTCCGTCGGCCTGGCCAGGGACATCGCCGGCGCCGAATTGATCTGGGTGCACAATCTTGGCCACAAACCGGACTGGATCGCTCCGGACCTGGTCGTTGGCGCCATCGAGAAAGTCGCGGGCATGGATGTCGATCTGGAGGCGCTGGCCAGGACGGTCGAGACAAGGATCGCCAGCGATGCCTATGGCGCCGGCAAATGCGCCGACATCAAGGAACCTCAGGCGGAACTCGCGCCAACCTGATGCTTGTCCGCCGGACGCCTTGCGCCATGGAAACTGGAGCGACATGTATATCCTGAAGCACGGCGTCAAACGAAATCCGGAACGGCGATGGGCACTGCCGGACCGTATTTTCTTCGGCCATGGCGCGTGCGCCATCCTGGCGGGCGCATACCTCGAACACCCGCCTCTTGAAGGTTTCTACGCGGAGCGGATCCTTCCAGCCGAAGACTTTTCGGGAAACCATATCTATGTCACCGACGGCGTCGTCGCTTTCGACTATCACGGCTACTCCGGTCGCGATCGCCTGCTTGAACACCACCGAAAAGGGTGGGCCTCCCGGCATCCCGGCTGGCAATGCGCGATCGCCAGGGTCGAGTTCGACTTGCTCGACACGGCGCAACTCAACCAGCGAAAAATGCTGGGACCGGATCAATATCTGCACGACCCCGTTGCCCGCGCATGCCGGTTCCTTCAGCGCGTTGATCACCGCGAGGCGGCCGCGAGGGCGTTCGCAATCGCCAACGGGTCGAAGCCCGCCGGGGCGCAATCCGCGGCCGCACGGTTGCAAGGCGCGCTGCGCTAGATGACCAAGAGCGGCGTCTTGCCGGGAACGCGGTCGTAGAGGTCCATGACGTCCTGGTTGAACATTCGCACGCAGCCGGAGGAGGCTGACTTGCCGATCGACTTCCAGTCCGGCGATCCGTGGATCCGGTAAAGCGTGTCGACGCCGTCCTTGAAGATGTACAGTGCCCGCGACCCCAGCGGATTGGTTACACCCGGCTGCATGCCCTGGCGCCATTTCTCCAGCTTCGGATCCCTGCGGATCATCGCCGAAGGCGGCGTCCAGGTCGGCCATTTGCGTTTCCACTGGACGATCGCACGGCCCTTCCACGAATAGCCCTGGCGCCCCAGCCCGACGCCATAGCGCATGGCCTTGCCGTCCTCGAGCACGAGGTAGAGATATTTCTCGGTCGTGTTGACCACGAGCGTGCCGGGCTTTTCGCCTGTCGGGTCGTTGACGATCTGCCGCAGGAATCGCCCGTCGACCTTGGCGAAGGGGATCGCCGGCAGCGCATGGCCGCCGTCTTCGACCGCCGCATACATGCTGGCATAATCGGGCGATGCCGGGGCCATGGGCTCGGGGGCGGCGGCCTCGACCGGCAGCGGTTGCTGCGCTGGTTCGGGCGGCGCCGTGCCGAGCGGTCCGGCCAGGCTGATCGACTGCCTGGGCATTTGGGCGCAAGCCGAGATCGCCGAAACCCCAACAAGCGACAGTCCGGTCAAAAGCGACCGGCGTGAAACGGAACAGGACATTCAGTATACTTTCAAACGATGGAAAAGGCGGGCGGAGCGGCTTTCAATGCCGCCTTACCGCGCCTTCTAAGGTCGATCGCGGCGACCCTGTGTCGAAGACAGGGGCCGCGATGATTGTCCGCGCTGTTGTTGTACCGCGGCCACACCGGGAACCGTGTGCCCTGGCTAAATCGGCTATCGGCCGGCTGCTTCCGATCCGACATAGGCGATGCGCAGCATGTTGGTCGATCCCGGCGTCCTGAGCGGCACGCCGGCGGTGATGATGACGCGGTCGCCCGGCTTGCCGAATTCTTCTTCCAGCGCAATGCGGCAGGCGCGGTTGACCATGTCGTCGAGGTCGGTGGCATCGGGCGAGACGACGCAATGCGTGCCCCACAAAAGCGACAGCCGCCGCGCCGTGTTGAGGATCGGCGACAGCGCCACGATCGGCACTTGCGGCCGTTCGCGCGCGGCGCGCAGGCCGGTGGTGCCGGATGCGGTATAGGTGATGATCGCGGACAGCTTCAGCGTCTCGGCGATTTCGCGGGCGGCGAGCGAAATGGCGTCGGCGCCGGTCGCCTCCGGCTCGGAGCGCTGGGCGTTGATGATGCCGGCATAGGTCGGATCGGTTTCGACCTTGGTGGCGATGCGGTTCATCATCGCGACCGCCTCGACCGGATAGGCACCCGCCGCCGATTCCGCCGACAGCATGATGGCGTCGGCGCCCTCGAAGACGGCGATCGAAACGTCGGACACTTCGGCGCGCGTCGGCACGGGGGCGGTGATCATCGATTCCAGCATCTGCGTGGCGATCACCACCGGTTTGCCGGCGCGGCGCGCGGCGCGCGTGATCTGCTTCTGGATGCCCGGCACCGCTTCCAAGGGCATCTCGACGCCGAGGTCGCCGCGGGCAACCATCAGAGCATCGGACAGTTCGATAATCTCGGCCAGCCTGGCGACAGCCTGCGGCTTTTCGATCTTGGCCATGATCAGCGCCCGGCCGCGCGCGATCTTGCGCGCCTCGGCCAGATCCTCCGGCCGCTGCACGAAGGACAGCGCGACCCAATCGACGCCCGTCGCCAGCACCGCATCGAGGTCCTTGCGGTCCTTCTCGGTCAGCGCGCCGACCGGCAGGTCGGTGTCGGGCAGGCTGACGCCCTTCTTGTCGGAAATGGTGGTGCCGGCAATGACGGTGCAGACGATCGACTTGCCGTCGCTCTTCACCGCCTTGAGTTCGAGCTTGCCGTCGTCGATCAGAAGGCGATGGCCTGCTTCGACCGAACTCAGGATTTCAGGATGCGGCAGGTAGACCCGGGTCGAGGTGCCGGGCTCGGGATTGTCGTCCAGCGTGAACGTCTGGCCGAGCGTCAGCACTTCCTTGCCATTGGCGAACTTGCCGACACGCAGCTTGGGACCTTGCAGGTCGGCCAGGATGCCGATCGGCCGGCCGACCTTTTCCTCGACGGCGCGGATGCGGGCGACCAACGTGCGCATCAGTTCGTGATCGGTATGGCTCATATTGATGCGGAACACATCGGCGCCCGCTTCGAACAGCTTCTTCAGCATCTCCTCGGAAGAGGATGCCGGACCGATTGTGGCTAGGATCTTGACCTTGCGGCTACGTCTCATTGACTATTCGTTCCCGGGGCGGCTGGGGCGCCTCCCGTTGCGGGCTCGTCGGTCAACTGGACCATCCAGCTTGCCTGCTCGCCCGTGTCATATTCCTGGAATCCGGCGCGCTGGAAGCCCCGGGCGACGCAGTCGTTTACGCCGGCGATCTTGAACTCTTTTTCAGCCACGCACATGTTGATCGGGCCGTCCCAGCGTCCACCGCGCTCGGCGTCTTCTGCATAAAGATAGTAAAACCTTGATGACAACGGCCCTTCGATCAACGTCTTGCAGCTCGATCCTTCGATGTGCCACCAGCCTTCCGTGATCCAGCCGGCCTTGGCACGGTAGCCGATGCCCACCCCGACCAGGTTCTGCGTGGCGTTGCAGACGCGGAAATCGGCGCGCGCCGGTGAAGCCGCGACCATCGCGGACAGCCCCGCGGCGAGCGTCAGGAGCGGCATGGCCAAGGCAAAGCGCGCGCGCTGCCGGCCGGCGGAACCCATCCCAAAACCCCTCAAGAACCACATCAGCATCTCTCTGCGCCCCTTTTCGGAAATGTCCGGGCGCATGTCAACGCGCCGTTTTGACCAATTCCAATCGATTTAGGAAGGCTCCCGGCGCACGATCCGCCGCCCCTTGCAAGATTTCCCGGGAAACCTTGGCCAAACAACGGCATTGCGCACACGTCGTCTTCGTGGAATGACGATAGCATCCTCCCCGAAAGCCAGCGAACGACCATTTTCCGCCAATGACCCGATCCACAGTTTTCGCGCCCTTCGACATTGTCGAGGGCGACCGCAAGCGGGGCATCGTGCTTCTGGCCGATCATGCTCGCCGCGACCTGCCAGAGGAGTATGGCAGCCTGGGGCTGCCTTCGGCCGAGTTCGACCGCCACATCGCCTACGACATCGGCGTCGAGGCGGTAACGCGCGAACTGGCGGCCCTGCTGGACGCGCCGGCGGTGCTCGCCAATTTCTCGCGGCTGCTGATCGACCCCAACAGGGGCGAGGACGATCCAACCCTCATTCGCCAGCTCTACGACGGCACCATAATCCCGGGAAATTATCCCTTGGCGCGGGAGGAACGCGAAACGCGGCTCGATCGCTTCTACCGTCCCTATCACGATGCGGTCGGCGCCATGATCGCGTCGGTCGCGCAAGCCAGCGGCAAGGCGCCGTTCATCTTCTCCGTGCACTCCTTCACGCCGGTCATGCAGGGCCGGCAGCGCCCTTGGCATGTCGGCATCCTCTGGGACAGGGACGACCGTGTAGCGCGCCCGTTGATCGACAGGCTTGCTGCCGACGGCAGCCTCGTCGTCGGCGACAACGAGCCCTATGACGGGGCGCTGCGCGGCGACACCATGTTCAAGCATGCCATCGTCAACGGCTATGCCCACGCGCTGATCGAGATCCGCCAGGACCTGATAGCGGACCAGGAAGGCATCCTCGCCTGGGCCGGCCGCCTGGCCCCGATCGTTGACGCGATCGACCGCCGTGCCGATATACACGAGGTCAGGCAATTCGGCTCGCGCACCGGGCCGCTCTGATGCGTGTCGCCGAAACCCGGCTGCGGCTTTCGGACAGCGACAGGAATGCGCCAAGGACCAAAAGGCCGAAAGGACGTTACGATGACCGAACTCAGCGACGAACAGAAGCGTGACTTCGAGGCCGCCGCTTTTCGCCGGCTGGTCGAGCATCTCAGGGACCGTGTCGACGTGCAGAACATCGACCTGATGAACCTCGCCGGCTTCTGCCGCAACTGCCTGTCGAACTGGTATCGCGAGGCGGCCAATGGCGAAGGCGTCGATCTCTCCAAGGATCAGTCGCGCGAGATCGTCTACGGCATGCCTTATGCCGACTGGCAAGCGCGTCATCAGACAGAGGCTTCCGAGGCCAAGAAGGCCGAGTTCGAGGCAAGGCGGCCGAAGGATCATTAGGTCGGCAAAGGCCATGCATCCCTGCTGCGCTCTTTGGTCCAAGCGCTTCCTCGGTCCCGGCGCTTGACTGCGAATTGAATCGATCTAATTTGCCGCGCAAAGCCATTTTTTGACCGGATTCGCTCCATGAACGCGTCGAACGCCATGCAGACTGCCATTCGCGGACGATGGGCCGTGGCCGCCATGTTCCTCGCCGCGGGCTTCGTGACCGGCAGCTGGGCGCCGCAAATCCCGGTTTTCCTGACACGGCTCGACATTTCTAAATTTACCCTCGGCCTGCTTATTCTTTTGTTCGGCGCCGGAGCGGTCACCGCCATGACCTGGTGCGGCCACCTGATTTCGAAGCATGGCTCGCGCACCGTGCTGCGCTGGTTCGGTCTGTGCGGCAGCCTTGGCCTGCTGGTCGTGGCGTTGGCGCCCAACGTGCCGCTGGCCGCCACCGCCCTGTTTGTCTTCGGCGGCGCGATCGGCGGCATGGATGTCGCCATGAACGCCAATGCGGTGGTGGTGGAACGAAAACTGTCCCGTGCGATCATGTCCTCCTCGCACGGCTTCTGGAGCCTTGGCGGTTTTGCCGGCGGCGGGCTCGGCGGCCTCGCCATCGAGCGCTACGGCTACCTCGCCCACGCCACTGTGGTGACCGCGCTTGCCCTTGTGGTAGTCGTGCTGGCGGCCAGTTACCTCGTTGCCGAGGACAAGCCGCAGGCCGCCGAGCACCACAAATTCACCTTGCCGACGAACCCCATCGTCTACCTGGTCGGCCTCATGGCGCTGCTGTCGATGATTTCCGAAGGTGCCGTGCTTGACTGGGCAGCGCTTTATCTGAGGCAGGAACTCGGCGCCGACCTTGCCGTCGCCAGCCTGGGTTACGCCGCCTTCTCCGGCGTCATGGCGATCATGCGCTTTTTCGGCGACGGCGTACGCAATCGCTTCGGCGCGGTGACGACCTTGCGCGGCTCGGCCGTCATCGCCGCCGCCGGCATGCTTATCGCCGGCCTCTCGCCCTCGCCCTGGATTGCCATATCGGCCTTTGCGCTTTGCGGCTTCGGCATCGCCAACATGGTGCCGATCATCTTCTCGGCCGGCGGCAACCAGGAAGGCATGTCGTCGGGCACCGGGATGAGCGTCGTCACCACCATGGGTTATTCCGGCATACTGGTGGCCCCGTCGGCGATCGGCTTCGTCGCCGAACATTTCAGCTTCGGCCCGATCTTCATCGCAATGTCGGCCCTGCTGATCGTCGTGCTGCTGATGGCCGGATTGGCTCACCGTGCCGAATTCGCTCCGGCACCCGCCGAGTAACGCTTCAGTTCCTCATGCAGGAAGTCCGCCACGCGGCGGATGCGCACGCTGCTGCGCACGTCGCGGTGCATGGCCAGCCATACCGGGAGCGCCGGCAATGGCAGGCCGGGCAACAGTTTTTCCACCAGCGGATCGCGGACGGCCAACGGCTCCTGGCCAAGGCCGATGCCGTTTCCCGCCCGCACCGCTTCCCACAACACGATCTGGTTGTCGGCCCTGAAGCGGAAACTGCCACGGGTGACCGGGACACCATGCTGGACAAAACCGCGGACGATTTCGTCGCTGCGGTCGAAGCCGATCAAGGCATGATTGACGAGATCGGCCGGCGCTAGCGGACGGCCGCGCCGATCGAGATAGGATGTCGCCGCGCAGGCGCAGAGCGCGATGTCGCAGACCTTGCGCGCCACCAGTTCATTCTGCGCCGGCTTGACCATGCGGATGGCAATGTCGGCATCCCTTCGCAACAGATTCTCGACCTGGTTCGAAGCGACGATCTCGACCTCGATGCCGGGTTCCTCGATGCCGAGCCGCGCCATCATGTCAGGCAGCACATAGGCGGCCACCACCTCGCTGGCGGCAATCCGCACCGTGCCTTCGATCGCCTCGACCGAGCCCAGCGCCAGCAGCGAAAAAGCACTCGCCTGTTCGCTGACCGCCTTGCCGCGCTCGAACAGCGTGGCGCCGGCCTCCGTCAGCGCATAACCACTGCGCCCACGCCGGAACAACGTGACGCCGAGCGCCTGTTCCAGCTCCCCGATGTGACGGCCAAGCGTCGGCTGACTGGCGGATAGTCTTCGCGCCGCGGCCGAGAGGCTGCCGGTTTCCGCAACCGTGACGAAACTCTTGATCAGGTTCCAGTCGATGTCCGCCATTCATTTTTGAATATCAAAACTCCATACGTAGTCAATTTCTATTCGTTTGTGAGGAGGCGATATTCGTCCTGCAAACAACGACACCCCAGCAAACCCAAGCAGGAGAACTCAAATGACCAAGATCGCAATCCTCGGCGCCAATGGCCGGCTTGGCCGCGTGGTCGGCAAGGCTTTCATCGATGCCGGCTTCGATGTCCGCGCCGTCACCCGCACCGGCAAGGTTCCGGCCGAACTCAAGGGCGCGACGGCGGTTGCCGGCGATGCGCTGGACCGTCAATCACTGATCCGCGCCACCGAAGGCGTCGACATCATCTTCAACGGCCTCAACCCGATCTACACCGACTGGGGCAAATGCCTGCCGATGGCCGAGAATGTCATTGCCGCTTGCCATGCCAACAACGCGCTGCATCTCTTCCCCGGCACCGTTTACAATTACGGCTCGCCGATGCCGGCGGTGATCACCGAAGACACGCCGTTCCACCCGACGACGCAAAAGGGTCGCATCCGCTGCGCCATGGAAGACCTGTTCCGCCGCGAGGCCGAGGCCGGACATGTCCGCACCGTCATTCTGCGGGCCGGCGACTTCTTCGGCGGCACCGGCAGCGGCTCCTGGTTCGACCTGGTCGTCGCGGCCAAGATCGGCAAGGGCAGCTACACCGCGCCCGGCCCGGTCGACCTCGTGCATGAATGGGCCTATCTGCCGGATTTCGCGGTCGGCTTCGTCGCGCTGGCCAAGAACCTCGACAAGCTCGGCTCCTATGAGGCGCTGAACTTTCTGGGCCACGCGGTTACCGACCTGCAGATCAAGGCCGCCGCCGAGAAGGCCGTCGGCCATCCGCTCAAGATGACCGCGATGCCCTGGTGGGTGTTGCGTGCCGGCAGCCCGTTCGTGGCGATGTGGCGCGAGATCGTCTCGATGTCCTACCTGCGCTTCGAGCCTCACCAGTTGGCCTCGACGCGGCTGGAAAGCATCATCGGTGAAATCCCGCACACGCCGCTGGATCAGGCGGTCGCCGAGGCTCTGAGGGATATCGGCATCGCCACGGTGAATGGCGCCGCCAAAGCTGCCTGACTTCAAAGCCGCCCCATCAGCAACAGCACAAGGACCACCACCAGCACCACGCCGACAATGCCTGAGGGTCCATAGCCCCAGGAGCGCGAATGCGGCCACGCCGGTACCGCGCCGATGAGGACAAGGATCAGGACGATGATGACGATGGTGCTGATCGGCATGACGAATTCCCCGCTTTGCGTTGCGTCAAGGCAATGCCTGGCATCACCCGTGGAGGGAGAATGCGAAAGGCCGCCCGGTTGTTCCGGGCGGCCTTTGCCGTTCTGTCGGGATCGTCCAGCCGGCAGGCCGGCCTACTCCGCCGCCTTCGGGAAGGCGATGGCCGGTTCGGCACCGGCATCGACCGTCGGCGCCTGCGATGAAATCCTGCCCTTGCCGCGCCGGAATACGCGCCGGAAGAACGCGTAGAAGCGGCTGTTCTTGCTGCGCGTGAAGATCATCAGCATCGACGGTGTCACCACCAGCGTCAGCAGGGTGGCGAAGGACAGGCCGAAGACGATTGCCGAGGACAGCGAAATCCACCATTGCGTCGACGGCGCGTTGATCGTCGTCTCGTGATGGAAGATTTCCAGCCCGAGGCCGAAAGCGATCGGCAACACGCCGAGGATCGCCGACACCGCCGTCAACACGACTGGCCGGGCGCGCTCGCGGCAGGTCTGCAGCACCGCCTCCATCTTGTCCCAGCCTTCCTCGCGCAGCCGGTCATAGGTGTCGATCAAGACGATGTTGTTGTTCACCACCACGCCGGCCAGCGCGATGACGCCGATGCCCGACATGACGATGCCGAAAGCCTCGCCCGTCAGGAGCAGGCCGAGGAACACGCCGATCGTCGCCATGACCACGCAGGACAGCACCAGAAGCACGCTGGTGAACTTGTTGAACTGCATCAGGAGCACCAGGAAGATCAGGAAGATCGCCGCGCCGAAGGCCTTGCCGAGGAAGGCGCTGGCTTCGGCGCTGTCCTCGTTCGATCCCGCCAGCTTCCAGCGTATGCCGCTGTCGAGCTTCATGTCGGCGACCGCCTTGGTGACCTCGGCCTGCACCGCCGCGACCTGTGTTCCGGCGCTGACATTGGCCTGGACGACCACCGTGCGGGCGCCGTCGATGCGGTTGAGGGTACCGACGGTCGGCTCGGGCTTGCGCACGACGAAATTCGAGATCGGCACAGAGCCCTGCGAGGTCTGCACCCTGAGTTCGTCCAGCGTCGACAGCGTGCGCCGGTCCTCGGGCAGGCGCAGCCTGATATCGACGGCGTCGTCGGCGCCGGCGGGCCTGTATTCCGAGAGCTTCAACCCGTTGGTCACCAATTGTACCACCGTGCCGACCGCGGTCGGGCTGATGCCGTACTGCGCCGCCTTGGCGCGGTCGACATCGAGCGCCCAGTCGACGCCGGGAGGCGGCAGGCCGTCGGAAACATCGATGACGCCTGGCACCTTGGCAATGCGCGCCGCCACGGCGCGGGCCTGATCGTCGAGGCCCTTGGGGTCGACGGCGGAAAGCCTGATCTGGATCGCCTTGCCGGTCGGCGGACCGGCTTCCGGCACGCGAACCTCGACATCGACGCCGGGAATGCCGGCCATGACGCCGCGCAGCTCGTCCAGGATCTGGTTCGCGGACTTGCGCTCACGCCAATCGATGAACTCATACTGGATGACGCCGACCACATCTTCCGGCACGTCCTGGCCACCGCCCTGCGTCTTGCCAACGCGGGTGTAGACCGATTTGACGCCGGGCCAGCCGAGCAGCCGGTTTTCGGCGATCTTGGTCGCCGTATCCATCTCGGCCAGCGAAAGGTTGCCGCGGGCATGCACATAGAGCAGGCCGTAATCGGGCTCGACGCTGGGGAAGAACTCGACACCGGCGCCATATTTCGAATAGGCGAAGCCGACACCGGTCAGCAACACGGTGGTAAGCACCAGGACGGTGATGGGGAAGCGAACCGCCTGCTTGACGAGCGCCATGTACCAGCCGTCGCGATTGGCGTCCTCATGATGCTCGGGCGGCTTGGCGAAGATCGCGCCCAGCGTCGGCGCGAACACCAGCGCATAGAGCATCGAGGCCGATAGCGTGACGATCAGCGTGATCGGCATGTACTTCATGAAGTCGCCGATGATGCCGGGCCAGAACAGAAGCGGCGAGAAGGCGGCGATGCGCGTCATCGTCGCGGCGATCACTGGACCAGCCATGCGCTTGGCGGCCAGCGTGAAGGCCTCTGCCTTGGGCATGCCTTCGGCCATGCGCCGCTCGGCGAATTCGGTGACGATGATGGCGTCGTCGACCAGCATGCCGACCGCCAGGATGAGGCTGAACAGCACGATCATGTTGATCGTGTAGCCCATCATCGCCAACAAAAGGATGCCGATCAGGAAGGATGAAGGAATGGCAAGCCCGATCAGCAGCGAGGCGCGTCCCGACAGCGCATAGAGGATGACGATGAACACCAGGATGACGGCAATCATCACGTGGTTCTGGAGGTCGCCGAGCAACTGATTGACGAAGACCGACTTGTCCTGTGTGTAGGTGACGTTCATGCCTTCGGGCATTGTCTTGACGAAGGCGTCGGACACTTCCCTGACCTTGGTCAGGGTGTCGATCAGATTGGCGCCGATGCGCTTCTTGACTTCGATGGCGATGGCCGGCTTGCCGTTGAGGCGGGTGATCGTCTCGGCGTCCTTGAAGGTCGAACGGATCGTGGCGATGTCCTTGGCCTGCACCACGGCATTGGGCGTAGCGACGACCGGCAGGTTGGCGACGTCCTCGGGCGTCTCGATCAGCGACGGGACCTTGACCGCATATTTGCCTTCCGACCCCTCGAGATTGCCGGCGGCGACGAGACTGTTGGAAGCCCCGACACCTTGCATCACCTGGTCGAGCTGCAGTCCGTAGGAAGACAGCTTCATCGGATCGATGACGACTTCGACGAGGTCGTCGCGCGAACCCTGCAGCGAACCTTCCAGCACGCCGGGCACCTCCTCGATGCGGTCGCGCAATTCGCGCGCGGCGGCTGTCAGCACGCGCTCGGGCAATTCGCCCGACAGCGTCACGACGAGGACGGGAAACTCGGAGATGTTGACCTCGGTGACGACAGGCTCTTCGGCCGCCTGCGGCAGGTCGGCCTTGCCGTCCTGCACCTTGGAGCGCGTGTCCTGCAGCGCTGTCGCGAGATTGGTCTGCGGCTGGAACTCGACCAGCACATAGCCGCCGCCCTGGAACGCGGCCGAACGCATTTCCTTGAGGCCCTTCAGGCTCTTCAGCTTGCTTTCCATCGGGCGCAGCAGAAGCCGCTCGGAATCCTCCGGCGAAATGCCCTGATAGATCAGGCTGACATACATCATCGGAATAGGAACGTCCGGTTCCGCTTCCTTCGGCGTCGACTCATACGCAACCCAGCCCGCCAGCAGCAGGAAGACCAGGACCGATATGGTCAGGCGGGCATTGTTGATCGCGAGTTTGACGATATCCATTGGCTAACGCCTATTCTCAAGATTTCAGGAGCTGCATTGCAGCCGGTTGTCCCCGCCCGGGGGCATCCGTCGCAAGCTCAGGCTACTGCGTTCCCGCAGTCGCTTCGCCCAACAGTTTCTGGATGGTCGCCTGGTCGGCGTCGACCGGCTTGACCATGTCGCCTTCCTTGACCAGTTCCTGGCCGGCAACGATGACGCGCGCATCGGCGGGAATGCCGCCAAGCACGAGACCCCTGGGCGAATCGTCGACCAGGTCGATCGGGAAGAACACCACCTTGTTGTCCTTGTCGACAGCGCGGATGCCCAGATCGCCCCTGTCACCCAGCGTCACCACCGAGCGCGGCAGCATGACCGCGTCGGTCGGCTGCGCGCTGAGCGCGATCTCGGCCGTCATGCCGGCGGGCACCGAGCCATCGGCATTGGGGATGGCGATCTCCACACGGAAGGTGCGGGTTGCCGACGAGGCATCGCGGCTGATGTAGCGCACGGTACCTTCGACGGTCTTGCCGCTGACCAGCCGCACGGCGGCCTTGTCGTCGAGCTTGAGATAGCCGAGGTCGCGCTCGCTGATCTCACCGCGCGCGATGACCGGATCGAGCTTGAGGATGGTCGCCACCTCGCCGCCCTGCATGACCGAGCTGCCGAGTTCCACCGGCACCCGGTCGATGACACCGTCGAAGGGCGCCTTGACCTCGTTGCGGTCGAGTTCGGCCTGCGCGGTATCCAACTGGGATTGCGCCTGGGTCAGGTTCGAGCGTGCGGTATCGAGCTGCAGCTTCGGCAAATTGCCCGTTTTGGCCAGCCGCTCGGCCGCGCCGAGTTCCGCCTTGCGCTGTGTCACCAGCTGCCTGGCATTGTCGACCATCGAAATCTTTTCTTCCGCGGCCAGCATCAGCACCAGGTCACCGGTCTTGACGTGATCGCCCTGCTTCACCGGCAGCTTTTCGATGACGCCGGCAACGCGGGTCGCCAGCACCGCACGCTTGTCGGCCTCGGTCAGCCCCGAAATGCGGATGGCGCGCGCATAGGTCTTGCGCGGTGGCGTCACCACCGCGACCGTGCGCGGTGCGGCTTTCGGCTCTGCGTCAGCCTTGGGCTTGGCGGCATCCGGCGCCTTTGCCGGGTCTCCCGCCTTCTGGCCGTCGGCGGCGGCGCTGCCGACCGAGGAGAACTCGCCAGTCGCCATCCAGGCTGCGAAACCGATGAGCACAACAATGGCTGCAAGCTTGTGAAACCTGATTTTAGGCATCGTCATTTTTCCACTGCGGGTTCGGCCAGCACCGCGCCTTCATGACGCGGGCGCGTCGCCGATATGGGTGCGCGCCTGACCGTGTTCAAATTGCCGTGATAGGCGAGCGCGCTTCTACATCAAAGTTGCATCGCAATATAGTCCGAAAGTTGCAGCAGCATTGCGTAGCCGGACAAGGTGTGGCCGCCATGAAACGGTGTTCAAGACTTGCCAGGCTGGTTCGACGAAGACTGCAGCCGGCTCGCGACGCGCCCGAACCTTGCCGCCGCCGATCGGTTCGCGGCCGCCTGAATGCCGCCGGCAATCCCAGGAATTCAGTCGCATTCCCTGCCGTGTCTCCGACCACAGGCAGGTCGCCAACAATCGATCGAGGCCGGCCGGCCCTGCGAAAGATGATGGCCGGCGATGCTTGTTTGCTTGATCAACATGCTGGAATTGCTTGCGAAATGAGCGGCGGGCCGGCCTGCCGGCATTGCCGGGCCCCGGTCCGCCGGAGACACGCCCGATGTTGAAAATGTCAGATGCGCCGAGTGTCGGGCTTCATCGGACCGAGGTGGCGTGGTGTTCGCAACGTGGCGCGCGCCGAGATGCCGACGCCGGAACGGCGTCCGCGCGGCGCACCGTTGGCAATTGCGTATCGCGCGCTGCGTCCGCCGCTTCGACCGCTTCGGGGGATCCTATCATCGCCATGGTGGCAGCAGGCGTCAGCATGATGATGGCGAGGCGCACACGCCTGGGTTGTCGACCCGCCGCACCGTGCCGCGCTCATTCCGATTTCCGGAAGACCTCGCTGATCGTCTTGATCGACCCGGCATCTTTCACGCGATAGCCCGGCAATTGCGATATGGCGGCATGGAACTCCTCGCCGCGCATGATCGACAGCACACGCCGCACAGCCTCCACTTCGAGGATCTGCTTCTTGCAGACGAAGAAATAGTCCTCGGTCAGTATTCGCACGAAATCGAGCCCAAACTGCCTGGCGGCTGCCTCCACGCCGAAGGCCACGTCGGCGAGGTCGCTGGCGACATAGGCGGCGACCGCGGCATGGGTGAATTCGGAATGCTCGTAGCCGTTGATGCGCGTGCCATCGAGCCCGTGCTGCGCCAGCAGCTGTTCGAACAAGAGCCTGGTGCCTGAATCGGGATCGCGGTTGACGAAGCGGATCGACGGATCGAGCAGCCGTTCCAGCGAGGTGATGCCGAGCGGATTGCCGCGCCTGACCATGAGACCCATTTCGCGCGTGACGAAGGAGATGACGCGGTGGACGCTCGGCGTCAGCCAGCCCTTGCTGGCGGCGATCGCCCGCTTGCGCAGTTCGCCCTGCGGCAGATGCAGGCCGGCGAGATCGCAACCATCATGAGCAAGCGAGGCCAGCGAGTTCTGGTTGCTGACATAGCGGAAATCGACGCCGATATCGGGCTCGCGGCTGAGAATCTCGCGCAGCTTCGGCACGGCAAAACCGTGGCTGGCGTGAACCCGCAACACCAGCGGGCCATGCGGCAGCATCTGGTTGATCTCGGTTTCCAGCTCCTGCGACAGGTTCTGCAGCAAGGGACGAAGCCGGGCCTCCAGGCGCTGCCCGGCCCAGACCAGCTTGTCGCCGAACGGCGTCAGGCTGGTGCCGCTGCCCTGCTTGCGCACCACCAGCGGCATGTTGAAGAAATCGGACCATTTCTCGATCAGGTTCCAGGCATGCCGATAGGAAATCTCAGCCTTGTCGGCGGCCGAGGTGATCTTTCCCGTCGCACGTATCTCGGCCAGGAAATCCAGCATGATCTGCAACGATTGCTGATCTTCGCGCCGTCGGAAGCGCCATACCGGGTCGATCTCGATCTTGATCATCGGCCTTCTCCTCCCGGAAGCGGATGTGCAGTAGAGATATATGAACTCAACATCATATCTTTGACCAGCACGAGATAGGAGCCGCCCTTCATATCTTTGCCTGGGATGATAGGCAACAAATATCATATTCCCAGGGATTTGCCGTGGATGTAGGTTTCGCTGCGACAAGGCAGGTCGTGGCTTCGCTCGCCACATATGCAATCAAGTTCATATATTGGGAGAAAAGCCGCATGCTCACCCGCGCCTCCGACCAGACACACAATCTGTTGATCGATGGGCGCCGCGTCGCGGCGCTGTCCGGTCGCACTTTCGAAACGGTGAACCCCGCCACCGGCGAGGTGATCGCCAAGATCGCCGAGGCTGGCGTGGACGATGTCGACGCCGCCGTGCGCTCAGCCCGCGCGGCGTTCGAAGGCCCATGGAAGCGTCTGCGCGCCGCCGAGCGCGGGCAGTTGATGCTGAAGCTCGCCGACCTCATCCGCCGAGACGAGGAAGAGCTGGTCAATCTGGAGAGCCTCGATTCCGGCAAGCCGGTCTCGGCCATTCGCCGCCAGGATCTGCCAGCCGTCCTCGATACGCTGACCTACTATGCCGGCATGGCCGACAAGATAAACGGTCAGGTCATTCCGGCGCGTACCGATGCGCTCACCTACACCGTGCGCGAGCCGCTCGGCGTCGTCGCCGCGATCATCCCGTGGAACTTTCCGCTGATGATCGGCATGTGGAAGATCGCGCCGGCGCTGGCCTGCGGCTGCACGGTCGTGCTGAAGCCCGCCGAGATCACGCCGCTGACCGCACTCAAGATCGGGGAACTGGCGCTCGAAGCCGGCTTCCCCGCCGGTGTCCTCAATGTCGTGCCTGGCTTCGGCAAGGTCGCCGGCCAGGCGCTGGTCGATCATCCCGATGTCGATAAGATCACCTTCACCGGCTCGCCGGTCGTCGGACGCCAGATCCTGCAGGGCGCCTCCGGCAATCTGAAGCGCGTGACGCTGGAACTCGGCGGCAAGTCCGCCAACATCATCTTCCCGGATGCCGACCTCGATGCCGCGGTCAAGGCAGCGGGCTCCGGCATCTTCTTCAACACCGGCCAGGTCTGTTCGGCAGGCTCGCGCATCCTGGCACATGAGTCGATCTATGACGAAGTCGTCCAGAGGCTCGCGGCCCGCGCCGAATCCACCCGCATCGGTAACCCGCTGGAAGCCTCGACGGCGATGGGCCCGCTGGTCTCCGAGGTGCAGATGAAGCGCGTACTCGACTATATCGAGGTCGGCCGCAATGAAGGCGCAACCGTGGTCACCGGCGGCAGCCGCCATGGCGATGTCGGCTATTTCGTCAAGCCGACGGTATTCGCCAATGTCGAGCACCAGATGCGCATCTCGCAGGAAGAGATTTTCGGACCTGTCGCCACGGTCATCAAATTCACCGACGAAGCCGATGCGCTCAGGCTTGCCAACGGCACCGTCTACAGCCTCGCCGCCGGCGTTTGGAGCTCCGACATCGGCCGTGTCCATCGCTTCGCCAGGGAGCTGAAGGCCGGCACGGTCTGGGTCAATACCTATGGCCCGACCGACATCCGCCTGCCCTGGGGCGGGTCGCGCGATTCCGGCTTCGGCCGCGAGCATGGCGACGCCGCGATCGAGAATTTCACCGAGCAGAAGGTCGTATGGATCCAGACCGGCAAGTGATCCTCCTGCCCGCCTGAAGCCTCACGTTACGAACCGACATCCACCTTCGCGACCACAGGGGAGCGAGGGCTCACCCGAACTTTGTCCAACGCACAAGGAAGACCATCATGCGCATTGCAATCATCGGACAGCAGGCCTTCGGCAAAAGCGTGCTTGAAGCCTTCCTGGCGCGCGGCGACGAGATCGCCGGCGTCTTCTGCGCCCCTGAAAAGCCCGGCTCCAGGCCCGACCCGCTGCGCCTCGCGGCCGAAGAGCACGGCCTGAAATTGTTCCAGCTGCCGAGCCTGAAGGGCGAAGCGGCCGAGACGGCGCTGCGCGAACTCGACGTGGAGTTGGCGGTCATGGCCTACGTCCTGCAGTTCGCCCCGCAGAGCTTCGTCAACATCCCCAAGCATGGCACCATCCAGTATCACCCCTCGCTGCTGCCGAAGTATCGTGGTCCGAGCTCGATCAACTGGCCGCTGATCAAGGGTGACGGCCAGACCGGCCTCACCATCTTCCGCCCGACCGACGGTCTCGACGAAGGCCCGGTGCTGCTGCAGGTCACCGTCGGCATCGGCCCGGAGGACACGCTCGGCAGCGTCTATTTCGACCGGCTGTTCCCGCTCGGCGTCCAGGCCATGCTCGACGCCGCCGATCTCGTCGTCGCCGGCAAGCACCAGGAAATCCCGCAGGACGAATCCCAGGCGAGCTATGAGGGCTGGTGCAAGGACGCCGAGGCGAGGATCAACTGGAACAGCCATATCGACACCATCCACAACCTCATTCGCGGCTGCGATCCGGCGCCTGGCGCCTGGACGACGGTGAACGGCGAGAAAGTCCGCCTGTTCGAAGTCAGGAAACATGTGGCCCGCAAGTTCGCCGACGTAGTCGGCAAGCCGGGCGAGATCAGTTGGGTTGGCGAGAAAAGCCTGCAGGTCACCGTCCAGGGCGGCAATCTCGAAATTTTCAAGGTCCGCACCGAAAGCGGGGCAAAGATGTCCGGCGCCGAATTCGCCCGGTCGAAAGGCCTGCTGGCCGGTTCGAAACTGGGGACCGACGCCCCGGCGGCAAAGCCGGCAGCACCGGCCAAGGCCGAACGGAACGTCGCCGACGCCTGATCGCAACCGAGTGACAGGAAAGACCGGCGGGCTCAGGCCCGCCGGCGCTCGGCCTGCGGGTTCTTGCGCACGGCGAGAAATTCCTTGACGCGGCGGCCGGGTGCGGGACCGCGCACCGGCTTGAAACCGTCATCGAGTTCGCCGGAAAGATCGAGCGTGGCGTGCTTGCCGACGGCATCGTAATTCTCCTCCAGCCAGTCGCTGGCCGCGGTGCGGCCAAGGTCGCGCAAATAGGTCAGGAAGGCCCATTCGGCATTGACCTTCGAGGAGGCCGACAGATCCTTGAACGCCTCATCGGCATCGATGCGATGCATGCGGATGTCGCGGTATTCTCCATGCGGCAGGCGGCCGGCGGCGATCAGTTCCTTGACGAAGGCGATCGAGCGGAATTCGCGCAGCAGCCCGGCATTGAACGTGATCTCGGCGATACGGTTCTGGATCTCGTTGGCGCTTCTCGGTGTCCCCTCGCGCACCACCGGATTGATCTGCACCAGAAGCACGTCCTCGGTGGCCGCCGTCTTGAAGAACGGATAGAGCGCCGGATTGCCGCCATAGCCGCCGTCCCAATAGGGCACGCCCTTGATCTCCACGGCGCGGAACAATTGCGGCAGGCATGCCGAGGCCATCACCGTGTCGAGATCGATCTCGCCGTCAGAAAAGACACGCAATTGACCCGTCTCGACATTGGTCGCCGAGATGAACAGTTCCATCGACTTGCAGGCGTGGACATTCCTGAAGTCGATCTCCTGCGCTACCACGTCACGCAGCGGGTTGAGGCCGAGCGGATTGGCGACGTAAGGCGAGAACACCCGAGACATGGTGTCGAAGAAGACATAGCCCGGCGTGTTCTCGATCGACCAGTTGCCCCAGGCGACATCCCATGGCATGCGCTGTACCGGGCTGAACCGGCCCTTCGCCGCCACGGCGCGCCAGAAATCGTCCAGCTTCTTGCGCGCGCCCTCGACCCCGCCGCGCACGAAACCATCGGCCAGGGCGACCGCGTTCATGGCGCCGGCGCTGGTGCCGGATACCGCCGCGATCTCCAGCCTGCCGTCTTCCAGCAGCCGGTCGAGCACACCCCAGGAGAAGGCGCCGTGCGAGCCGCCGCCCTGGAGCGCGATGTTGATCTTCTTCTTTTCCTCCGCCTTGCCGTTCTTCGTTATGGCGTTCCTGTTATCCTGATGCGCCGGCCTGCCCCAACGTTACGGGAAGGGAGCAATTGTCGCCGACTTATGTTGCAATGCAGCATATAAGGATGGACCAAGGCAAGAACACGAACACGGTCGCGTGATCACATGAAATTTCGGTCATGCGAAAAGCCCCTCCGCTGCATGCGGAGAGGCCGTACGGTTCGAAACAGACCTGAACCCTAGGCGACGAGTTCCGGCACCGGGCCGACATAGCGCGATTGCGGACGGATCAGCCGTCCTGTCGTCTGCTGCTCGCGCGCATGCGCGATCCAGCCGGCAACACGTCCGGCTGCAAACACGTTGCTGAAAGCCTGTGGCGGGAAACCCGCCGCTTCCAGCACCAGCGCCGTGTAGAACTCGACGTTGGTCTGCAGCGAACGCTGCGGCTTGGCGATCCGAAGCACTTCGAGCGCCGTCTGCTCGACCGTCTCGGCGAAGGCCAGCCTGCGGCCGGTTTCACCCTCGCCGCCCAGCTTGCGCACCACCGCTTTCAGCACATCGGCGCGCGGGTCGCGCACCCGATAGATGCGATGGCCGAAGCCCATGATGCGCCGGCCTTGCGCGATCTCGTTACGCAGCCAGCCGGCCGCGTCGCCATGCGCGGCGATGGCATCGAGCATCTCGATGACCGGGCCGGGCGCGCCGCCATGCAGCGGCCCCTTGAGTGCGCCAAGACCGGCAAGCACCGATGACGTCAGGCCGGCCTGCGTCGAGGCAACCACGCGCGTGGCGAAGGTCGAGGCGTTGAGGCCGTGGTCGCAGACCGTCACCAGATAGGTGTCGAGCGCCCTGGCCAGATCGGGCGACGGAACCGATCCCTCGAGCATTCGCAACATGTCGGCGGCATGGTCTGCCTTGCTGTCGGGTGCGACCGGCTGCTCGCCGCGCCCCACGCGCAAGAGCGCCGGCGTCAGCACGGCGGGCGCCGCGATCAGCCGCAAGGCATCCGTCAGCGTCTCGCCATCCGGCAGCAACGCCATGCCGGCGCGCATGGCACTGTAGACGTCAAGCGGCGCCAGCAAGGGCAGCGCAGACGCGAGCCGGTCGAACACCCCGACGCGTGCCTCACCCAGCATTGCCGCCAGTCCGACATCATCGGGCAGATCGTCGAAGAACCCGTCAAGCAGCAGGCGCACGACCTGAGCATAACTCCATCGCCCACCCAGTTCGCCAAGCGAATAGCCACGGATCGTCAGGCGGCCGCCCAGACCATCCACGTCGGACAGCACCGTTTCGGCTGCCACCACATCGTCGAGCCCATTCGCCATAGACATGTCTCCTTGAAGCTTTTCGGGATCGGAGATAAGGCTGGGGAACGTTTCCATCAATCTTGATCAATAGAATCAATATCAGAGCCGAAAATGTCGGAATGGTTGTCGCGGGACGAAGCGTTGGAGAGGCTTCGGGTGAGGCCGCAGACGCTTTATGCCTATGTCAGCCGGGGGCGCGTCGGCATGCGGCCGGACCGCGCCGATCCGCGCCGCAGCGAGTATCGCGCCGACGACATCGCCGCGCTGGCGACACGGCGCGCACGCGGGCGAAGCCCCTCGGCCATCGCCGAAAGCGCGATTGCCTGGGGTGAGCCATCGATCGCCACCGCGATTTCGACCGTCTGGCACGGCCAGCTCATCTATCGGGGCCAGGACGCCGTTGCGCTGTCGGACCATGCAACGCTGGAAGAGACCGCCGGGCTGCTTTGGGTCCTGCCTGAAGCGGTCCGTTTCCAGGCGCCAACGGAGTCATCGCCCCGGATCGGTCGTGCCTTCGCCTTTGAGCAACTCGCGCTGCTTGCCGGCCAGGCGCGGCCCTCGCTTGGACGCAGTGCCGCCTCGCTATGCGCCGACGCGGCGCATGCGATCGGCGTGCTGGCCGGCGCCCTCGGTGCCGAGGCGGGGCCGGATCCGGTGCATCGGCGACTGGCGCGAGGCTGGTCGGTGGGTGATGACGGCGCGGTCGCGATCCGGCGCGCCCTTGTGCTGCTCGCCGATCACGAACTCAACGCCTCGACCTTCGCAGCCCGCGTCGCGGCCTCGACCGGCGCGCCACCCGCCGCCTGCCTGCTGGCGGGTCTGGCGACACTGTCCGGCCCACGCCACGGCGGTGCCGGCGAAGCGGTGATGCAGCTTGCCGAAGACGCGGCGCGGCATGGAGCCGATGCCACGATCCGGCGCTGGCTCGGTCATGACCGGCCGCTGCCCGGGTTCGGCCATCCGCTTTATGCCGAGGGCGATCCCCGGGCGACCGCGCTTCTGGCGGCCATCGACAACAATGACGAGACATTGCGGTCGCTGGAAAAAGCGGCCATTGCCGCGACCGGCGCCCCGGCGAATATCGATTTCGCCCTGGCCGTGCTGACGCGCGGCCTTGGCCTGCCGCATGATGCGCCGTTCCACTTGTTCGCGCTGGCACGCAGTGTCGGTTGGGCCGCCCACATGGTCGAACAGATAGCGAGCGGCAGCATCATACGGCCGCGCGGCCGCTATGAGGGTTTGCTGCCCTGACAGCAGGCGCCAGCTGCGTCAGCCGGAATTGACGTTTGTCCCGAACCGCGCCCGGTAGGCGGCCGGCGTCGTGGCGAATTGCCGACGGAAGTGATGCCGCAACGTCGCGGCCGCGCCGAAGCCGGCGGTCTCGGCAATATGGTCGATCGGCATATCAGTGTCTTCCAGCAGCGTGCGCGCGCGCGAAAGCCGTTCGGAAAGCAGCCAGCGCGCCGGCGTGACCCCGGTGGCGGCGGCGAACCGGCGCAGGAATGTCCGCTCGCTCATCCCGGCCAGACCAGCCAGGATGGCGACGGGATAGTCGGCGCAAATGTCTGCACGCATTTTGTCGATCAGCGGTCCAAGCCGGCTGCGTTCATGAAGCTCGGGCACCGAACGCTCGACATACTGCGCCTGGCCGCCATCGCGGTGCGGCGGCACGACCAGGCGACGCGCCACCATGTTGGCCGCCTTGGTGCCGAAGTCGCGGCGCACCAGGTGCAGGCAGAGATCGATGCCTGCCGCACTGCCGGCCGATGTCAGGACATTGCCCTCGTCGATGTACAAGACATCCGCCACCACGGTGATATCAGGGTATCGCTCCATCAATTTTTCGCCGTAGCGCCAATGCGTGGTCGCCTTCTTGCCTTTGAGCAGGCCGGCTGCGGCAAGCACGAAGACGCCCGAGCAGATGGAAAGAACCCGTGCGCCTCGTGCGCTGGCCTTGCGAAGCGCTTCGATCAGCAGCGCCGGCACCGGACAATCCACGCCGCGCCATCCAGGTACGATCACCGTGCCGGCTTCACCGATCAGGTCCGGTCCACCGTCGGCAAGGACACGCACGCCGCCCATCGCGCGCATTTCACCGGCGTCGATACCGGCGACGGCAAAACGGTACCAGTCCGGGCCCATTTCAGGCCTGGGCAGGCCGAACACCTCGGCCGCCACGCCGAACTCGAACGTGCAGAGCCCGTCATAGGCGATTGCCACAACAAGCCGGTTGCTGGCGGGTGGATTGGCCGGGGATGGATTGGCGAGACGGTTTGGCATAATCTTGACGCTATATGGCAAAGCTGCCAACTGCAATTGCCCGGCTCGGTGCGTTACGTCTGCTCCATCAGCGATGGAGAAACCTGATGAGCCATGTGACAGACGTACCGGCGGCATCGCCGGAAATTGCCCGGGACCACTTCCTGCGCCGGCTTTCGGTCGAGACCGACTGCTCCGACGTCGCCGCGTCCCTGCGCGGCGGAGAGCCGGACTTCGTGCTCCTGCACGTGGTCGGGTCGCCGCAGGCCTATGAACGCCGCCACGTGCCGGGCGCGCGGCATCTGCCGCACCGCGACATCTCTGCCGAGCGGATGGGAGAATGGCCGGCCGGCACGCTGTTCGTGGTCTATTGCGCCGGCCCGCATTGCAATGGCGCGGACCGGGCGGCGTTCAAGCTGGCCGGCCTCGGCCTGCCGGTCAAGATCATGATCGGTGGCATTACCGGCTGGCAGGATGAGGATCTCCCTTTCGCTTCGGGCAAGGAGCCTGGCGTTCTGCGTCCATGATGGTCACTGTGGATCCAAGCATCCTCGACAGGAGAGGACAGAAAGACATGTCCAAGGCCGCGATGATCGTGCGTCCGTTCGCGCGGCAGGATGTCGGCGCGGTGCTCGCCTTGATGCAGGCCCTGGCGGTCTTCGAGGGCTATGACGACAAATTCCGCGTCACCGAGGCCGATGTCATCGAGCATGGGCTGGGGCCATCGCCCCGCTTCGGCGTGTTGGTGGCTGAGGTCGACAACGAGATAACAGGCATTGCCGTTCATTATCTCATCCCCTGGACCTACGACCTGAAGCCGGTCGTCGTCCTCAAGGAACTCTATGTGGCCGAGTCGGCTCGCGGCATGTCTGTCGGCCACGCCCTTGTGACACGGCTCCGCGATCATGCCGTCGGCATCGGCGCATCCGCCGTCAAATGGACGGTGCTGAGATCCAACATGCCGGCCAAGGCCTTCTATCGCTCGCTCGGCGCGCGGGCGGATGAAATCTGGGATCCCTGGCTGTTGACCATCGACGGATAGGGCGCGAACAGACTTCGCCGGCCCTCAGGCGCAGCGCTTGACGGTTCTCGTCATCGATCTGTCAGGCTGGCGACCTGCGTTCGGCGAAACGTCGGCCGCTCACGACATCGTGTCGAGCTTGCGCTGCATGGCCGCGATCTGATCCTTCAGCAATTGAAGATCGTCCGGCTTTTCCGGCGCTTCCTTTCTCGGCGGCTCCGCGGGAGCCGCGGCAGGCGCCGAGCCGGCCGGCGGAAAAGGCGTGAACAGCCGCATCGCGTTCTGGAACATTTCCATGTTGCGCCGTGTCTGTTCTTCCAGCGCCTTCATCGGCGTCGCCATCTTCATCACATCGAGCGGCGACTTGCCGATAGCTCCCTTCATCTGCTCGCGGAACCGCTCCTGCTCCTTGGAGAAGGCGATCATCGACTGTTCGAGGAAACTCGGCACGATCATCTGCATCTGATCGCCGTAGAAGGCGATCAGCTGGCGCAGGAACGGGATCGGCAGCATGTTCTGCCCGTCCTTGTTCTCCAGCTCGAAAATGATCTGCGTCAGCACCGGATGGGTGATGTCGTCACCGGTCTTGGCGTCCTGGACGGTGAATTCCTCGCCCTTCTTGACCATCTCGGCCAGATCCTCGAGCGTCACATAAGTGCTCGTCCCCGTATTGTAGAGGCGGCGGTTGGCGTATTTCTTGATAATGATCGGGTCGTCTTTTGCGGCCATCTGCATCCTCCCCGGACACCGGCACGCCTGAGTAAGCAGCCGGTAACGATTGCGCCCTTTTTGAGGATATGCGCAAAAGCCTCACAATTCCAAGCGGTTTGTGCAGTGCGGGATCATATAATGCTGCATAGCAGGCAAAATATGCTGCGCAGCAGCGGCCATGCCGCCGGCGCGGCGAGATGCAACCTGCTTGCGGCGCATGGGCGCCATGCCGATTTCCGGTTTGACTTGGGGTTGGGAAACGGCAAGAAAAGTCCTCAACGGCACAACAACACCTTGAAGTCTGGAGAACAAAATGTCCGATTCCATCGTCATTGCCAGCGCCGCGCGCACGGCCGTCGGCTCCTTCAACGGCGCCTTCGCCGCCACGCCTGCCCATGAACTCGGCGCCGTCGTCATCAGGGAGTTGCTATCGCGCGCCGGCGTCGAGCCGGGCGAGGTCGACGAAGTCATCCTCGGCCAGGTGCTGACCGCGGCCCAGGGCCAGAACCCGGCCCGCCAGGCCTCGATCCTTGCCGGCCTGCCCATCGAAACCACCGCCTGGGGCCTCAACCAGGTCTGCGGTTCGGGCCTGCGCGCCATCGCGCTCGGTATGCAGCAGATCGCCACGGGCGACGCCAAGGTGATCGTCGCCGGCGGTCAGGAATCGATGTCGCTGTCGCCGCACGCCGAGCACCTGCGCGCCGGCGTCAAGATGGGCGACTACAAGATGATCGACACCATGATCAAGGACGGGCTGTGGGACGCCTTCAACGGCTATCACATGGGCAACACCGCCGAGAACGTGGCGCGCCAGTTCCAGATCACCCGCGACGACCAGGACCAGTTCGCACTGGCCTCGCAGAACAAGGCCGAGGCCGCGCAGAAGGCCGGCAAGTTCAAGGACGAGATCGTCGCCTTCACCATCAAGGGCAGGAAGGGCGACACAACAGTCGATCAGGACGAATATATCCGCCATGGCGCCACGCTCGATGCCATGACCAAGCTGAAGCCGGCCTTCGACAAGGACGGCACGGTGACCGCCGCCAACGCCTCCGGCATCAATGACGGCGCGGCCGGCGCACTGCTGATGAGCGAGGCGGAAGCCGCAAGGCGCGGCATCACCCCGCTGGCGCGCATCGCCTCCTGGGCAACCGCCGGCGTCGATCCGGCAATCATGGGCACCGGCCCGATCCCGGCTTCGAAGCGCGCTCTGGAAAGGGCCGGCTGGTCGGTCGGCGACCTTGACCTCGTCGAAGCCAACGAAGCCTTTGCCGCGCAGGCCTGCGCCGTCAACAAGGGCATGGGCTGGGATCCTTCGATCGTCAACGTCAATGGCGGCGCCATTGCCATCGGTCATCCGATCGGCGCCTCGGGCGCGCGCGTCTTCAACACACTGGTCCATGAGATGCGCCGCCGCGGCGCCAAGAAGGGCCTCGCCACGCTCTGCATCGGCGGCGGCATGGGCGTCGCCATGTGCGTCGAAGCACTCTGAAAAAAGAAGTGAGTAGTGAATAGGGAGTAGCGAATAGGGAAGAATCGCTTCAGTGCGGCGGGACATCAAATCCCTACCCACTATTGGCTACTCCCGACTTGCTCTTCCGACCAAAGGGAGGACACATGACCAAGGTTGCAATCGTCACGGGCGGATCACGCGGCATTGGCGCGGCGATCTCGATCGCATTGAAGAATGCCGGCTATTCGGTTGCCGCGAACTACGCCGGCAATGACGAGGCGGCGGCGAAATTCAAGGCCGAGACCGGCATCCCGGTCTACAAATGGTCGGTCGCCGACTATGACGCATGCGCAGCCGGCATCAAACAGGTCGAGGCCGATCTCGGCCCGGTCTCGGTGCTGGTCAACAATGCCGGCATCACCCGCGACGCCATGTTTCACAAGCTGACGCGCGAGCAGTGGAAGGAGGTCATCGACACCAACCTTTCCGGCGTCTTCAACATGACGCATCCGCTGTGGGGCGGCATGCGCGACCGCAAGTTCGGCCGCGTCATCACCATCTCCTCGATCAACGGCCAGAAGGGCCAGGCCGGGCAGGTCAACTACTCCGCCGCCAAGGCCGGCGACATCGGCTTCTCCAAGGCGCTCGCCCAGGAAGGCGCGCGCGCGGGCATCACCGTCAACGTCATCTGCCCCGGCTACATCGCCACCGAGATGGTCAAGGCGATCGACGAGAAAGTGCTCAACGAACGCATCCTGCCGCAGATACCGGTCGGCCGCCTCGGCGAACCGGAAGAGATCGCGCGCTGCGTCGTCTTCCTCGCTTCCGAGGATGCCGGCTTCATCACCGGCTCGACCCTCACCGCCAATGGCGGCCAGTACTTCGCCTGAAGCTTTCAAGCTGCAGCCAATGGCTGCGGATGGATTTGTGCCTTGCGGGAAGCGGACCGGGAAACCGGTCCGCTTCCCGTTGAGGCCCGCGGTCTCGGAAAAACGCGCTGCGGCGCGATGCCCCAATCCGGCACGCAAAGGTTAACGGCGTTGGCGACGCCAGCGCAAAACCTGTGGCCAGGCCTGTGGATTGTCGGTGGATAAGCTGTTCACAACACAAGATATTGACGGAACAAACCAAGAAAATAGCGCTGGCGCCGATTTGTCGCCGATTCGTTCCGCCTTTGAGCGCAATATTAACATTAATGGCCAGAATTGCCTGGAATTCCTTAACGTCCGGTTCAGAAAGATTAACAATTTCATACTCTTGAAGGGCGCTCGTCGAGCCGCGGCCCTCGTTCGGCGGCAAACCTTAACGCCAAGCCCCGCCTAGCATAAAACGGGCCAGTTTTCGGATTCAGCATGTGGTGAGAGTCATCGTCATAGAATCCATATCTAGCCGTGAACAAAAGCTGAATCTCCCGGAGTCAGCGATTCGTCGCCGATTCGTTCCAGACTCGTTCCACCTGTTAAGCGCGGGCTGATTTGCGGGTAAGGCCGGCGTCTTCCGAAGCGGCGCCGGAACATTCCGCTTTCGCTTCGCACTCGAAATCCCTATGTGTCGGCTGTCACACGCGCCGTCCAGGCACGCTCCCGACCACGAGAGGCCAGAAAGCCTTACTTCCGAGCCGATGAACATTCAGCACAAACACACCGAGCCGCTGATCCTGTCGGGCCGCGACGTGACCGCCGTGCTTGGGCCGACCAACACCGGCAAGACCCATCTGGCCATCGAGCGCATGGTGGCGCACGAAACCGGCGTCATCGGCTTGCCGCTGAGGTTGCTGGCGCGGGAAGTCTACGGCCGGGTCTGCGAAAAGGTCGGCGCCCACAAGGTCGCGCTGATCACCGGCGAGGAGAAGATCCAGCCGCCGGGCGCGAAATATTCGGTCTGTACCGTCGAGGCCATGCCGCGCGAGACCGACGCCGCCTTCGTCGCCATCGACGAGGTCCAGCTTGCCGGCGATCTCGAGCGCGGCCATATTTTCACCGACCGTATCCTGCATCTGCGCGGCCGTCAGGAAACGCTGCTGCTCGGCGCCGCCACCATGCACGGCATTCTCCAGCGCCTGCTGAAGGGCGTCTCGGTGGTGACGCGGCCGAGGCTGTCGCACCTGGCCTATGCCGGGTCCAAGAAATTGACCCGCCTGCCCCGGCGCACGGCGATCGTCGCCTTTTCCGCCGACGAGGTCTACGCCATCGCCGAACTGATCCGCCGCCAGCAAGGTGGCGCGGCGGTTGTGCTCGGGGCGCTGTCGCCGCGCACCCGCAACGCCCAGGTGGCATTGTTCCAGTCGGGCGATGTCGACTATCTCGTCGCCACCGATGCCATCGGCATGGGCCTCAACCTCGATCTCGACCACGTCGCTTTCGCCCAGAACCGCAAGTTCGACGGCTACCAGTATCGCAATCTGACGGCGGCCGAGCTCGGTCAGATCGCCGGGCGCGCCGGCCGCCATCTGCGCGACGGCACGTTCGGCGTCACCGGCCAGGTCGATCCGCTGGACGAGGACCTGGTGCAGAAGATCGAGAGCCATGACTTCGAGCCGGTCAAGGTGCTGCAATGGCGCACCGCCCAATTCGACTTCGCCAGCCTGGACGCGCTGAAGCGCTCGATTGAAACCAACGCGCCGGTGGAGGGACTGACGCGCGCGCTGCCAGCGGTCGACGCGCAGGCGCTGGAATATCTGTCCCGCGACGCCGACATCCGCGCGCTTGCCACCGACACCAAACGGGTTGCCCTGCTGTGGGAGGCCTGCGCGCTCCCCGACTACAGGAAGATCGCACCGGCCCAGCATGCCGACCTCATCGCCTCGATCTACATGGACCTCGCCAAGCGCGGCCATGTCGACGAAAACTACATGGCCGAGCAGGTGCGCCGCGCCGATACCACCGAGGGCGACATCGACACGCTGTCGCACCGCATCGCCCAGATCCGCACCTGGACATTCGTGTCGAACCGGCCCGGCTGGCTGGCCGATCAGGCACACTGGCAGGAAAAGACGCGCGAAATCGAAGACAGATTGTCGGATGCGCTGCATGAGCGGTTGACGAAACGCTTCGTAGACCGCAGGACTTCCGTCCTCATGCGGCGCCTTAGAGAAAATACAATGCCTGAAGCCGAAATTAGCCCTACCGGAACCGTCCTTGTCGAAGGCCATCATGTCGGCGAGTTGCAGGGGTTCCGCTTCACTGCCGACCAGACTGCCGGCGGCGAAGACGCCAAGGCCGTGCGCACGGCCGCGCAGAAGGCGCTGGCCGCCGAATTCGAGGCGCGTGCCGAACGCTTCGGCTCTTGCGCCAATGGCGACCTGGCGCTTGGCTCCGACGGCACGTTGCGCTGGATCGGTGCGCCGATCGGCACGCTGGTTTCAGGCGAGGACACGCTGAAGCCGCGGCTGGTGCTGTTGGCCGACGAACAGCTGACCGGCCCGGCGCGCGACAAGGTCGCCGCGCGCGCCGAACGCTTCGTCAATTTCCAGATAGAATCCCTGCTGAAGCCGCTGGTCGACTTGAAGAACGCCGAGCAGATTTCCGGCATAGGCCGTGGCATCGCCTTCCAGCTGGTCGAGAATTTCGGTCTCATCAACCGCCGCGACATTGCCGAGGAGATGAAGTCGCTCGACCAGGAAGGCCGCGCGGCACTGCGCCGGCTCGGCGTGCGCTTCGGCGCCTATCATGTCTTCGTGCCGGCGCTGATCAAGCCCGCGCCGGCCGGACTGGTGACCTTGCTGTGGGTGCTGAAGAACGATGGCAAGGACAAGCCCGGCTTCGGCGACGTCGTCCATGCACTGGCGTCGGGCCGCACCTCGGTTGTCATCGATCCGGCCTTCGACAAGGCCTTCTACAAGCTTGCCGGCTACCGCAATCTCGGCCGTCGCGCCGTGCGCATCGACATTCTGGAGCGTCTGGCCGACCTGATCCGGCCGGCGACCAACTGGAAGCCCGGCCTCGGCCAGCGTCCGGACGGCGCCTATGACGGCCAGGCCTTCATGGTGACGCCGCCGATGATGTCGATCCTCGGCGCGACCGCCGACGACATGGAAGAGATCCTCAAGGGCCTCGGCTATCGCGCCGAGCCGAAGCCGGCGGCGGAAGTCAAGGCACGCCTCGAAGCGCAAGACAGTGCCGCGCGGGAAGCCGCCGTGGCCAAGCTCGCGGCCGAAGAAGCCGCGCGCGCCGAACAAGCCGAGGCAGCACAAGAGGCGGCAGTGTCAGCCGTCGACGGGTCGCAGCCCTCGCCGGATGCGGCAACCGCCCAGGAGACCCAGCCGGAGGGTCACGCTGAAATCGTTGCCGACAACACCCCGGCTGAAGCCGTTGCGCAAGAGCACTCGGATGCGACGGCTGCGGATGAAGAGACGCCTGCAGCCGAAGCTGCTGTCGAGGCCGCCGAGCCGGCGCCGGTTGAACCCCGGGCCGCGCTTGAAGCCGCGCCAGGGGACGAAGCAGCATCGGAACCGGCCGCTGAAGCTTCCACATCGGCGGAAGTGGCGGAAGCTGCTGCTGAGCCGGCCGTCGAAGCCGAGGCGCCAAAGCCCATCCTGCTGTGGCGGCAAGGGCGTTTCGACCAGCGCCCGCGTCACCACGAAGGCCGCAACAATCGCCAGCGCAACGGCCAGCCACGCGGCCGTGGCAATGCGCCGGGCGATGTCGCCGGTGCACCCGCCGCACCAGGAGAGCGTCCCGCGCATGAAGGCCGGCGTGACGGTGCCGGCAAGCCGCGCTTCGACCGCTCGAAGTTCAAGCCCAAGCCGGGCACCGAAGGCGAACAGCGCCGCGACGGCCGCCCGCAGGGCGATCGTCCCGACCGCCGCGAGGGCCGGCCGGACTGGAAGGGTGGCAGGCCGGAAGGCAAGGGCGGACCGCAAGGCGGTAAGCCTGCGTTCCAGCCCAAGCCGCGCGAGGAGCGCCCGGTACGCTTCGATCCAGACTCGCCCTTCGCCAAACTCGCCGCCTTGCGCGACCAGTTGAAGAAGTAGACCCGGCGCCAGACCATGGTTGTCGAAGGCCGCCAGCGCATCGACAAATGGCTGTTCTTCTCGCGCGCGGTGAAATCGCACTCGCTGGCCGCCAAGCTGGTGGTCGCCGGACGCGTGCGCATCAATCGCGACAAAGCAGCGCAGGCTTCCGATCTGGTCAAGCCGGGCGATGTGCTCACCATCACGCTGGATCGGCGCATCTTCGTCTGGAAGGTGCTGGGCACCGGTGCGCGGCGCGGTCCGGCCGAAGAAGCCCGCACGCTTTACGAAGACATGTCGCCGCCGCCCGCACCGAAGGGCGACGCGCCACCCGATGCCATTCCGGCGCTGCGCGAGGCAGGAAGCGGCCGCCCGACCAAAAAAGAACGCCGCCAGACCGACCGGTTGCTCGACGACGATTGAGCCCTGTCAACCCGGCGCTGGGGTGCGCTCGGCCAGGACAACGCCAACCGAAAGCCAAACCGGCACCGGCAAACGAGCCCGCCGGCGCGGCATGTCAGGCTCTTGCGGCGCCGCCCTTCTGGATTTCCATTCCCAAACCCCCGCCCGACTGGGAATAGCGACCCTTGCAAGCCGCCGCTAAAGGCGTTACCTCACGGAAAAAGCCAACAAAAACGGGACGTCCCGGAGCCGACCGATGACCTATGTCGTGACCGACAACTGCATCAAATGCAAATATATGGACTGCATCGAAGTCTGTCCGGTCGACTGTTTCTACGAAGGCGAGAACATGCTCGTCATCCATCCCGACGAGTGCATCGACTGCGGCGTCTGCGAACCGGAATGCCCGGCCGACGCAATCAAGCCCGACACCGAGTCCGGCCTCGACAAATGGCTGCAGATCAACACCGAATATGCCGAGAAATGGCCCAACATCACCGCCAAGAAGGAGCCGCCGGCTGACGCCAAGACCTTCGACGGCGAGACCGGAAAGTTCGAGAAGTATTTCTCCGCCGAACCCGGCGAAGGCGACTGACAGCGCTACCGTTTCGACCGGTATGACGCTGCGTAAGAGGCATGGTGCATTAACCGCCTTGACAGGCGGGGCAGAGCTGTGGCCTTCGCTTATGCAGCAAAACCTTGATTCTTCCGACTTTTTGTGTTACACCAACGAAACATGCCGGTGACACAACGTCGATTTATGGCGCAGACGCCCCAAATCACTGAAAGGTGAAAATCCCACTCCGGACCAGAGCAATCTGGGCCAGGCGGTCGCAATTCGTGCGGTTTGCCGGTCCCGGCTTTTCCGGTGGGTTCATCTGTTGTGCGGCTAATGATCGGTGACCCCGATCACGTGAGTTCAGCCGGCACCGCCGCCGGCCCACAACAAGGAGTTCAGGGCGTAATGGCAACGATCACCCCGCAGAAGAAGTCCACGGCCGCGCGTCACGGTTTCAAGACCGGCGAGTACATCGTCTATCCGGCGCATGGCGTCGGCCAGATCGTTTCGATCGACGAGCAGGAAGTGGCTGGCCACAAGCTGGAACTGTTCGTCATCGACTTCCAGAAGGACAAGATGCGCCTGAAGGTGCCGGTCGCCAAGGCGACCTCGATCGGCATGCGCAAGCTGTCGGAAGAGGATTATGTCGAGCGCGCGCTGAAGGTCGTGCAGGGCCGCGCCCGCGTCAAGCGCACCATGTGGTCGCGCCGCGCCCAGGAATATGATGCCAAGATCAATTCGGGCGACCTGATCTCGATTTCGGAAGTCGTGCGCGACCTCTATCGTGCCGACAACCAGCCGGAGCAGTCCTATTCCGAGCGTCAGCTCTATGAGGCGGCTCTCGACCGCATGGCCCGCGAGATCGCGGCCGTCAACCGCATGTCGGAAACCGAAGCCGTGCGCCTGATCGAGGTCAATCTCAACAAGGGCCCCAAGCGCGGCGCCAAGGCCGACAATGAGGAAGCCGAGCAGGAAGAAGCTGCCTGAATCCCTTTGTCCTAGAGTTCACGAAAAACCCGGCCTCGCGCCGGGTTTTTTGTTTTGGACGACCAGAGAGGCTTTCGCTCTACGAGTACCCCACCCTAACCCCTCCTCACAAGTGGGACTACGCTGTGCATATCTGTGATTGGCGTGACTGATCGGCCCGGGGCTTGATTGCCACGTGGTTCCCCCAATCCGTCGCTGCTTCGCAGCGCCACCTTCCCCCTCCGGAGGGAAAGGAAGGGAGCCCCTTTGGAAAAGCGTTGGCGGCAACAGGCTCGCGCCTTTCCTCTACCCGTCGATCGGGGGGTCCGAAGGACGGGCGAGACCCGTGGCTCGCCCCGGCATGGCTCGGCGAAGCCGAGACGAAGTGGGGGTCGACCAGCGCGGCACAAGACAATGCATGCGCCAAGTGCGCCGCCGCCCCCACCCGGACCTTCGGTCCGGCTTCCCCACAAGGGGGAGGTAGAGGACTCAGCCTTCCTTCTGCGCCGCTTCCTGCTTCAGCGTCGCGATGAAGCGCTTCGTCCGTTCGCGCTCCGGATTGCCGAACAGCGTGGCGGATGGCCCCTGTTCGACGATCACGCCGGCTTCGAGGAACACGGCTTCCTGGGCGATTTTGGAGGCAAGCCGCAGATCATGGGTCGCCATCACCATGGTCGTTCCCTCGCTGGCGAGTTGACCCAGCACGTCGACCACCTCCTGCGCCAGTTCCGGGTCGAGCGCCGAAGTCGGCTCGTCGCACAAAAGCACCTTCGGCGATGGCGCCAGTGCCCGGGCAATCGCCACGCGCTGCTGCTGGCCGCCCGACAGCGTCGCCGGCCAGGCGTCGACCTTGTGTGCCATGCCGACCTTTTCCAACAGGGCGAGCGCCCGCTCGCGCGCCCGTGCCTCCGGCCATTTCAGCACCGTGACCAGGCCTTCCATGACATTCTCGATTGCCGTGCGGTGCGGAAACAGCTGGAAGTTCTGGAACACCATGCCGGTCTGCAGCCGCAGGCGCCTGATGTCGGCCGCCGGCACCTTCACCCCCGGACGGAACTCGAGCGTCTCGTCACCGATCCGCACTGTGCCCGAGGTCGGGATCTCGAGCAGGTTGATACAGCGCAGCAGCGTGCTCTTTCCTCCGCCCGAAGGCCCGACCAGCGCGGTGACGCTGCCTTCGGCGATGGTGACGCTCACCCCCTTCAGCACGAGGTTGTCGCCGAAACGCTTTTCAATGTTGGTGAGGCCGATCATGAGCGCGCCTCCAGGAAGCCGCCATAGCGGTTGAGCCGGTCCTCCAGCCGTGTCTGCAGGGCCGACAGCACCGAACTCAGCGCCAGATAGAGGATCGCCGCCTCGACATAGAGGATGAGCGGCTCATAGGTGGTGGCGACGATGCGCTGTGCCGCCTGGAACATCTCCGGCACGGTGATGGCCGCGGCCAGCGACGTATCCTTGACCAGCGAGATGAAGGTGTTGGAGAGCGGCGGCACGGCGACGCGCCCCGCCTGCGGCAGGATGGTGCGCCGCATCGCCTGGCTCCAGGTCATGCCGATCGAATAGGCGGCCTCCCACTGGCCCTTGGGCACCGAGCCGATCGCCGCGCGGATGATCTCCGATGTATAGGCGCCGATGTTGAGGGTGAAGCCGATCAACGCCGCGGTGAAGGCGTCGAGCAGGATGCCGACCGACGGCAGGCCGTAGAAGATCAGGAACAGTTGCACCAGGAGCGGCGTGCCGCGGAAGATCCAGACATAGAAGCGCACGAGCGCGACCACCGGCTTTGGCCCGAACAGCCGGCCCAGCGCCGCGCCCAGCCCGACGGTGAGGCCCAGCACGAAGGACAGCAGCGTCAGCGGCACGGTGAAGATCAAGGCGGCCCAGAGCAGCGAAGGCAGCGACTCCAGCATCAGTTGCAGCCAGTGCGGCACGAAGGATCCTCCGGAATGGACGAACGGCGTCATCGAAGCGCGAATGCGCCGGCCATATCACGACAAAAGCGGCGAGCCGTCAAAGACGGCCCGCCGCTGAGCAGGTTTCGGGGGCCGGCAGCCGGACCCCTGAGTGAATTACTTCGACACGTCCTGGCCGAAATAGGTGTCGGCGATCTTCTGGTAGGTGCCGTCGGTCTTGATGTCGGCCAGCGCCTTGTTGATGGCCGCGACCAGCTCCGGATCGCCCTTGCGCACGATGACGCCGGAGTAATCGGCGTTCTCTTCCTGGGCGGCGATCTTCACATTGGCGTCGGGCTTGTGCTTCTTGAAGTCGAGGAAGGACAGGCTGTCATTGATGGTGGCGTCGGCGCGGCCGGTCAGGAGCAACTGGATCGACTGGTCGAAGCCGTCGGTGCCGACCAGTTCGGCGCCGTTCGTTTCGGCCAGCTTGCCGAAATTGGAGGTCAGCGACTGGGCCGACTTCTTGCCCTTGAGATCGGCGAAGCTCTTGATGTCGGTGTTGTCACCGCGCACGATCAGCACTGCCTTGGAAGCAATGTAGGGATCGGAGAAATCATACTTGGCCTTGCGGGCGTCAGTGATGCCGACCTCGTTGATGACAGCATCATAACGGCTGACGTCGAGGCCGGCGATCAAGCCGTCCCATTTGCCTTCGAGGAACTCGACCTTGACGCCAAGCTTGTCGGCGATCGCCTTGGCGATCTCGACGTCGAAGCCGACCAGCGCTCCGGAAGCATCATGATAGGTGAAAGGCGCGTAAGTGCCTTCCGTACCGACCTTGATGACGCCGGCCTGCTTGATCTGGTCGAGATTGGCGCCGGGATGACCCGAGGCAACGGCGAGCGCCTGCAGCGTTCCGGCGATAATGAGCGACTTGAGCCAATTCATTTTTCTGTGATCCCGTCCTTGGCCTGATGTCAGGCATGTTGTGAGGGCTGGAAAATGACAGATGCAGGTCGAAAAAATAAGGAATGAAATTTCAAAGAGAGCTGATTCAAGAAATCAAGTTCTCAAAAAGGAATTATCTTGCAGCGTTTGAGGTTCCGGGCAACCGCGTCGAAATCGCCCGCACGTCATCGCTCGCTCGCCCGCGCTAGCGGAACCTTTCCCGCGCGTGGCAGTTTTGGCTGCTGTAGGGCACGACGCCGCCATTTCAACCCGGTGCCTGCCAACTTGTCATTCGCATCGCCTGAGCCAGGGAGCGCCTTATGATGGAAGAAACGGCAGGACGGATCATGGTCCGCGCGGCGATGAAGGCGCCTTATCTCGAGCGCGACGAGGAACATCTGCTCGCCTTGCGCTGGAAACAGGACAACGACCAGAACGCGTTGCATTGCATTACCGTGGCGCATATGCGGCTGGTCATCTCCATGGCGTCCAAGTTTCGTCATTACGGCCTGCCGCTCGGCGATCTGATCCAGGAAGGACATGTCGGTCTCCTGGAGGCCGCCGCCCGCTTCGAGCCCGAGCGCGAGGTGCGGTTTTCCACCTACGCGACCTGGTGGATCCGCGCTTCGATGCAGGACTATATCCTGCGCAACTGGTCGATCGTGCGCGGCGGTACCAGTTCGGCGCAGAAAGCCCTGTTCTTCAATCTCCGGCGCCTGCGCGCCCGTTTGGCGAACGGCGCCGAGCCGCTCTCCAACGAGACGCTCTATCGCGAGGTGTCGGTTGCGCTTGGTGTGTCGGAAGCCGATGTGGCGATGATGGATTCGCGGCTGTCGGCTCCCGATTCTTCGCTCAACATGCCTCTTGCCGACGATTCCGGCGCCACCGAGCGGATGGACTTCCTGGTCTCGGATGATCCCCTGCCCGATGAAGTCGCCGGCGACACGATTGATGTCGAACGCCGCTCGGTATGGCTGAAGGCAGCGCTTTGCGCGCTCAACGCGCGCGAACTCCGGATCATCGAGGAGCGCCGGCTGAGCGACGAGGGCGCCACGCTCGAGGCGCTGGGCGAGACGCTCGGCATTTCTAAGGAACGCGTGCGCCAGATCGAGGCCCGCGCCATGGAAAAGCTGAAAGTGGCGCTGGTGAAGCAGAACCCGGAATTCCTGGCGACCGCCGCCTGAACCCGCCGTAGCGACCGCAGCCCGATCCGTCGTCCGGCGTCTATTTGTCGGTGACAATCTTGACCTTGTCGCCGGCCGAAACCGCCGCGCCTGGCGACAGCGCGTTGAGCACGCGGAAGAGGTCGAGCTTGCGGTCGACGCCCACCATCTGCGCGGCGAGCGAACCCATGGTCTGCCCTGGCTGCACGGTAAGCACGCGAATGTGCAGCGGCTTCAAGGCAGCTTTTTCAGCCGGGCTCAGGATGCGGAACGACCCGCTGACCGAACGCGCCACCGTCTCCAGCGAGGTGCTGGCGGAGGGGGCAGCGGTAAGCAGGCGATAGACCTGGCCGCCGGCGCGGATCACCGCGATGTCGAACTGCCAGCCTTCGGCACCGGCATGGGCGGTCGCCGCTTCGTTACCGTTGATCGTTTCCTGCTTGACGCTCGTGTCATCGAGGCCGGCGACCCAGCCGCTTCTGATGTAATCGGTCAAGGCGCGGTTCTTGTCGATCGAAACGCCATCGAAGCGGATCGCTATGTCGCCGGGCCCGGTCGCCGTCACCGCCGCCGCCGAATTGTCGATGATGAAACCGTCCGGCACCGTGAACGACACGCCGAGGCCTGGATGCAGGAAGGTCTCGCCACGCACATAGCCTTCTTCGGGCGTATCGCCGTAAAGCAGGCCGTCTATGCCGGCGAGGAACGAATCGCGGTCGCGCGTGCCGACGCCGGGGGCGCCGAAATTGCGGGCGTGGCGTTGCGCCAGATCGATGCGCTGCGGCGTGTTCGGGTGCGTGGCCAGGAAGTCGAGGCTGGCATCGGTGGCGCCCGATATCGAGCGGAAATCGGTATAGGCCGACATCGACTGCAGGAAACGGCCGGCGGCGTAAGGATCGTAACCGGCTTCGCCGATCGACTTGATGCCGATGGCATCCGCCTCCAGCTCCTGGTTTCGCGAGAATTGCGCCAGCCTGAGCTTGCCGCGGATCAGCGCCGCCTTGGCCGTCGGGCTGTCGCCGAGCACATCCGAAACCACCTTGGTCGCCAGGCCTTCCTCGGCCTCTAGCTGCTGGCGCTGCAGGCCGTGATTGGCGGTGACGTGGCCCATCTCGTGCGCGATGACGGCGGCGAGCTCGGACGAATCATTGGCCAGCGCCAGGAGGCCGCGCGTGATGTAGAGATAGCCGCCCGGCAACGCGAAGGCATTGACGTTGGGCGAATTCAGGATGGTGATGCGATAGGTTTGGGTCGGGTTGGCCGACACGACGGTCAAATTGCCGACGACCTTGGCAACCATGCGCTCGAGCTTGGGATCGGAATATTCACCGCCATAAGTGGCCAGGATACGTGGATGCTGCGCCTTGGCCATCTCGGCGAGCTTGCTGTTGGCAACGACATTGTCGACCGTGATCGGCTTGTCGGATGGCTGGAAGCCGGATTCCTGCACGTCTGGAGGCGTGAACATCTGGCAGCTGGCGAGCGCCACGGCAAAGCCGGCCAGCGCCAGAAAGCGCGCCAGCGGGTTTAGTCTTGGTCTGTCAACGCCGATCGCCAGAACGGCTTCCTTTCGGGTCCTGGCGCATGATCATGAAAATCGGGGGCGATCTTCGGAACCGTCATGCGCAAAAAACAACTGCTACAGCATCCGTCACGCGTCCCTCGGGGCGTGCGGCGGATGCTGTAGGCAAATCACGGCCTGTGCCGGACCAGTAGGGCGGACCTAGCCACACTACGCAGACCATGGCAAGCAAGCGTCCCTTCGCCTGAAGCCGGTTTGACCGTAAATTATGTCGGCTTCCGGGCAATATCTCGTGATACGGCATGCCCGGCATTGTCGCCGATATAGCGCTGGAACGCCTCCGGACCAGCCCCGGCGAAGAAATCGTCCGCGGTACCCGTGGCGGCGACGGCGCCATTGTCCAGAAACACCACCTGCTCTGCGATGCGGCGGGCATCCTGCGGCTGGTGCGTAACGAACAGCACCGTCATGCCGCGCTCGGCGTGGAGGCCGGCAACCAGATCGAGCATGTCGTCGCGCAAGGCTGGCCCGAGCGAGGCGAAGGGCTCGTCGAGCAGCAGCACCGGACGATCACGCACCAGCACGCGGGCCAGGGCGACGCGCTGGCGCTCGCCGCCCGAAAGTTCTCGCGGCAACCGCTTCTCCTTGCCGGCAAGGCCGGTACGGACCAAGGCATCCGCGATAGCGGCGCGGTCGGCTTCGGCCAGCCGCAACGATGGCGAACGGCCAAGCCCGACATTCTGCTCGACGGAAAGATGGGCAAAAAGGTTGTTTTCCTGGAACACCATCGACACCGGCCGCGCGGCCGGCGGCGCGGCGCCGACATCGGCTCCGCCGATCAGGACGCGGCCGGCCTGCGGCGTCTCGAACCCGGCCACCAGATTGAGCAGTGTCGACTTTCCCGAACCGCTCGGCCCCATGATGGCGGTGATCTGCGCCGCGGTGAACGCGACGTCGAAGCCGAGTGGCGCCTCGCCATAGCTGAACGAAACCCTGTCCAGCCGCACCGGCATTCCCTTGCCGCCGGTTGCCCTGTCAGACATCGCGTGCCGTCCCCTTTCCCAACCGGTCCGCTGCCAGCACCAGTGCCAGGCAGACCAGGCCCAGCAGCAGTGCCAGGCCGGCAGCGTCCTGCGTGCGATAGCTGCCCATGCGCGCCAGGAGAAGGTAGGGCAATGTCTGGACGGAATCACTGCCGAACAGCGCGATGACGCCGAGATCGCCGAGCGACAGCGCCATGGCGAAGGCAAAGGCGGTGGCCAGTGGCCGCCGCATTGACGGCCAGTCGATGAGCCGCCACCTGGCCAGGCCGGAAATGCCGAGCTGCGCGCAGAGCCGTTCGTGCCTCGCGCTTGCCGCGTCATAGGCGGGCCGGACTGCACGCAGCGCGAAAGGCATCGCCATGACAGCGTTGACGGTGACGACCATGAGCGGAGCGATGGCAAAGACGTCGCCGGCATGGCGTAGCAACAGGAACCAGCCGGCGCCAATGACGATCGGCGGCACCACCAGGACAAAGCCAGCGCCGGTGTCGGTCGCGTGTTCGAGCAGTGTCTTTGGACCGGAGCGCCGGTTGAGCGCCAGCGCCCCGCGCGCCATGGTCAATGCCAGCGACAGCATCACCGAGAGCAGCGCCGACAGCAAGGCGAACGCGGCGCTGGTCAGTGTCGCCTGCCGGACAGCGGCCTCGCCTGCCAGCCGGCCGATATCGGCGCTCAGCCCCGCTGTCACGGTCGCGGCCATAGGCCCGGCGACGAACAGCAGCGCCCCCACGATCAGCGCGGCGTTCAACGAGGCCTCAGCCCCGTTGACCTGGGGATAGCGGCGCGGCGCAACCGGCAGGTTGGCGTCGCCGGCGACATTGGCGCCAAGCCGCGTCAGCACCAGCACCACGACAAAGGTCAGGGCGATCTGCAAGAAAGTGAGCGTCACCGCCCTCGCGGGATCGAAATCGAAGCGCAACGCCTGATAGATGCCGACCTCAAGCGTGGTCGCGGCCGGCCCGCCGCCAAGCGTCAGCACGATGGTGAAGGATGTGACGCAAAGCATGAAGACCAGGCCTGCGATACCCGGCAAGGCGGCGCGCAGCGCCGGCCACTCGATCAGCCGGAACGCCGGCCGCGCTCCCATGCCGAGCTGGCTCGCCAGTCGCCACTGATCGGAGGGAATGGTCTGCAACGCCTCGAGGAACAGGCGGGTGGCCAGCGGCAGGTTGAAGAAGACATGAGCGACGAGAATGCCCGACAGGCCATAGATGCCCGGCCAGTCCTGGCCGCCGACGGCGCTGGACAAGCCGGCGAAATAACCGGCGCGGCCATAAAGCGCCAGGATACCGAGCGCCGCGACGATAGCCGGCAGCGCCAGGGGCAGGGCGAAAAGCTGCAGGATGAAGCCACGGCCGAAGAAGCGCGGATGCCGCGACAGCGCACGCGCCACCAACAGCGCCGGCACGACCGAAAGCAGCGTCGACAGCGCCGCCTGCCACAGCGTGAAGCGCACGACACGCAGCAGATAGGGATCGAACGCCGCCCAGGCGCCGGAGAGATCGTGCGCGCCTTCGAACAGCAGCCCCAGGAACGCTCCGCCGATCAGCAGCGTGATCGCCGCCAGCGCGATGACGCCGGCGGCGATGCGAGGATCGGTCGGACGCGCCAGCGCCATCGCTTCGCCTACTTGCTCATCACCGCCAGCCATTCATCGACCCAGGCCTTGCGGTTGGCGGCGACTTCCTCGGGGCTGAACAGCAAGGTCTTGGTCGGCTTGACCAGTCTGTCGAAGGCCGGGTTGAGCGGCTTGTCGGTCTTGCCGGCCGGGAACATCCAGTTGGTCTCGGGGATTGCGTCCTGGAATTTCGGCCCGGTCATGAACGCCATGAACTTCGCCGCCAGCGGATTCTTCGCCCCCGTGGTGGTGATGCCGGCGACTTCGATCTGAAGGTATTCGCCTTCCTCGAACGAGGCCGCCTGATAGCGCTCCGTATTCTCGGCGACCATGTGGTAGGCCGGCGAGGTCGTGTAGGACAGCACCATCGGCGCCTCCCCCTTGGTGAACAGGCCGTAGGCTTCGCTCCAGCCCGGTGTCACGGTCAAAACCTTGGTCTTGAGCTTGGCCCAGGCCTCAGGCGCCTTGTCGCCATAGACCGACTTCACCCACAACAGCAGGCCGAGGCCCGGCGTCGAGGTGCGCGGATCCTGGATGACGATCTTGTCGTCGGCACTGCCCTCGACCAGGTCCTTCAGGCTCTTGGGCGGGCTCTTCAATTTTTCCGTGTCATAGACGACGGCGAAGTAACCGTAGTCGAACGGGACAAAGGTGTCGTCGGTCCAGCCGCCCGGCACAGCGGCATCCGATACCGGGCCATGCGGCGCGAACAGGCCTGTGGCCTTGGCGTCGGCGGTGAGATTGGTGTCGAGGCCGAGCACGATGTCGGCCTTGGTCGAAGCGCCTTCGAGTCTGACGCGGTTGAGCAGGGCGACGCCGTCTGCGACCGAGACGAACTCGACGTCGCAGCCGCATTCGGCCTCGAATTCCTTCTTCACCACCGGGCCAGGGCCCCAGTCTGCGGTGAAGCTCTCATAGGTGTAGACGGTGAGCTTGTCCTTGGCCAAGGCCGGCCCGGACAGCGCCACGACCGCTGCCGAGACAAGAGAGTATAAAAACGTGCGCATCGGCGCCTCCTTCGTTTGCGTTGAAAGGAATTGAGGCGTCGGACTGTCCGAAACGTCTAATCCCTCCGCCGGTACAAACCGGATCAGGTTCAGCGGGTTGGCGAGACTGCCTCTCAGCCGGTCCACGAAATTCGCGTCCGGCACCCCGTTAGAGCGTTTCGACACATAGGCCGGGCCGATGAGGCGCGCAAGTGGGAGTTTGCCGCCTTCCGTTTCCCGTGCCGGGCTGGTAAGGGCGACGGGATATGAGCACATTCACCATCCTGCTTGGCGGCGATCTCATCCGCACGCCCCGGCTCGACCGCCAGGTCGAGGCCTCGCGTGTCATCGCCGCCGACGCTGGCATCGGCCATGCGCGGATGCTGGGCCTTGTCCCGGAACTGTGGGTCGGCGATTTCGATTCGGTGCCGGCCGGCCTGCCCGCCGATCTCGCCGCCGTGCCCCGCCAGACCTTTCCGGCGGAGAAGGACAAGACCGATGGCGAACTGGCGATCGCGGCGGCGCTCGACCGCGGGGCGACCCGTCTCGTGCTGGCGGGCGCCTTCGGCGGCAAGCGCGCCGACCACGCCTTCCTGCATCTGGCGCTTGGCCTGCGGCTGGCCGAGGCCGGGACGGATGTGCTCTTGACCAGCGGCGCCCAGGAAGGCGTCCCCATGCTGCATGGAACCGCCGGCTTCGACTATGCCGACGGCACGCTGTTTTCGATTCTCGGCTTTTCCGAACTCTCAGGCTTGACCGTCACCGGCGCCAAATGGCCGCTCGATAAGGTCGAGGTGGCGTTCGGTTCGTCGCTGACCATTTCCAACGAGGTCAAGTTCGACAGGACCGGGGGCCGCCTCGAAATCACGCTCGGCCACGGCCGCGCGCTGCTGCTTGCCCATCCCTATCCACTGCCCGAAAGCTGACATGGCCCCGCCTCTTCTCAATCTCGACGGGATAAGACTGACCTTCGGCGGCACGCCGCTGCTCGATGGCGCCGCCCTGACCGCTTCGGCCGGCGACAAGATCGCACTGGTCGGCCGCAACGGGTCAGGCAAGTCGACGCTGCTCAAGATCGCCGCCGGCATGATCGAGCCGCAGGACGGCGAGGTGTTCCGCCAGCCTTCGGCGACGGTGCGCTACCTGCCGCAAATGCCCGACATGGACGGCTTCGCCAATGTCCGCGCCTATGTCGAGGCGGGACTGGGGCCGGCCGATGACCCTTACCGCGCCAGCTACCTGATGGAGCATCTTGGCCTGTCGGGTGACGAACGGCCAGGCGACCTGTCCGGCGGTGAGGCAAGGCGCGCCGCCCTTGCCCGCGTCATGGCGCCGGAACCGGACATCCTTCTGCTTGATGAGCCGACTAACCATCTTGATCTCTCGGTGATCGAATGGCTGGAAGAAGAGCTCGTCCGCACCTCCTCGGCGCTCATCGTCATCTCCCATGACCGCCGCTTCCTCGAACGCGTCTCGCGCGCCACCGTCTGGCTCGACCGTGGCCAGACCCGCCGGCTGGACAAGGGTTTCGGCCATTTCGAGGAATGGCGCGACCTCGTGCTGGAAGAAGAAGAGCGCGAGCAGCACAAGCTCGGTCGCCAGATCGTGCGCGAGGAGCACTGGCTGCGCTACGGCGTGACGGCGCGGCGCAAGCGCAACATGCGCCGCCTCGGCGAGTTGCAGACGATGCGCCAGCGCTTCCGCGGCCATCGCGGCGCCGAGGGCACCGCAACCATGGTCGCGAGCGACGCCGCCGAATCCGGCAAGCTGGTGATCGAGGCGAAGAACATCGAGAAGAGCTTTGGCGATCTCACCGTGGTCAAGGGCTTCTCGACCCGCATTCAGCGCGGCGACCGTGTCGGTCTGGTCGGACCGAACGGCGCCGGCAAGACGACGCTTTTGAAGATGCTGACCGGCGAACTTGCGCCGGACGCCGGTTCGGTGCGGCTCGGCACCAATCTGGAGATCGCCACGCTCGACCAGAAGCGCGAGGCCGTCGACCCGCAGGAGACGCTGGCTCAGTACCTGACCGACGGGCGCGGCGAGAACCTCGTCATCAATGGCGAGCAGCGCCACGTCGTCTCCTACATGAAGGATTTCCTGTTCAAGCCGGAACAGGCGCGCACGCCGGTACGCGAGTTGTCCGGCGGCGAGCGGGCGCGGCTGATCCTGGCGCGCGTGCTGGCGCGGCCGGCGAACCTTCTGGTGCTCGATGAGCCGACCAACGATCTCGACATGGAAACGCTGGAACTGCTGCAGGAACTGGTCGCGGGCTTTGCCGGCACCGTCATCCTGGTCAGCCACGACCGCGATTTCCTCGATCGCACCGTCACCAGCGTCATCGCGCCCGATGGCGGCGGCCGCTGGGTGGAATATGCCGGCGGCTATTCCGACATGCTGGCGCAACGCGGCGGCACCAGGCTCGACGACCGCAAGGCGCGCGCCAAGGCCGAGAACGGCGAGACGCCGGCGCCAGCCAAGAGCGAGCCGGCGGCGCCCAAAGGCCCGGCGAAGAAACTGTCCTTCAAGCAGAAGTTCGCACTGGATTCCCTGCCCAAGAAGATCGAGGCGGTGACCGCGTCGATCTCGCGGCTGGAGAACAACATCGCCGACCCCGCCTTTTACGAGCGCGATCCGGTCTCGTTCCAGAAAACGATCGCCGCCCTCGACAAGGAGCGCGCCACGCTGGCGGCGCTGGAGGAGGAATGGCTGGAACTGGAAATGCTGCGCGAGGAGATGGAGGGGTAGGCTGTTGCCTACACGCAGATATGTGCTTACTTTATGCGCATAGAGAGGTGCTCTATGCCTCAATCGACGGCAAAACCACAGCGCAAATCGGTCAACACCTCGATTGACTCCAGATTGATCGAAGAGGCCAAGGCTTTGGGCATCAACATGTCTCGGGCTGCCGAGCAAGGAATCGCAAAAGCAATTTCTGCTGAAAAGACGCGCCGCTGGCAGGAAGAGAACAAGGCAGCGATCGAAAGCTCGAACGATTACGTCAAGCGCAACGGCCTGCCTCTGGCCAAATATCGGCTGTTTTGATGGCCCGTTATGATTTCTACCGGATGGCTGGAAGCGACGGTTATCTTCTCGATGTTCAGTCCGATCTGCTGGAACACCTCGCCACCAAGGTAGTCGTTCCGCTCTTGCCGCCGGAAACGGCACCGTTGCCGGCCCGCAGACTAAACCCGATCTTCAGGATCGATGGCAGGGACCATGTGATGGTCACCCAATTCATGTCTGCTTTGACGGCCGCCGAACTGCGGGCGGCCGAAGGAAATCTCGCCAGGCATCACGACGACATCGTCGCCGCGCTCGACATGCTGTTCCAAGGGTTCTGAAAAACAGAAGCCCTGGGCAGTGCTCACCCCGCGGTCTTGGCCTGCCAGGCCTTGATCGCCTCGTCGAACACCTTCTCGCCGGGAATGCCCTTTTCCATGGTCAGCAGCGCCCGCCGTCCGGTCTTGTAGACGACCGGCACGTCGATCCAGTCCTGGCCACGCAACAGGGTCATGTTGGCGTCCTCGTCGGCCTTGGTGTCGTTGAGCGCGACAAGGAAGAAACCGTCGGCGATCTTGGCCGGGATGCCGATCAGCGGGGAACCCGCATCCTGTTCCGAACTCTTCATGGCGACGCGCAGGATATTGTCGACACCGCCGCCGTCGAAGCCGTCGGGCGTCAGGAAGATCATTTCGATGATGTGGCTCGCCGGCAGGGTCTGGTCCGTGTTGCGGCGGATCGTCATGCGCAACTGGATGTCCTTGCCGGGAATGGTCGCCTCTGCACGGATCGCGGGCTCCGGTGGCAAGTCGCCGCCAGGCGATTCCTGCACCAGCGACCACACGATGCTGCCGGGCTCGGCCGAACCCTGCGCGGTGCTGGTGCGCTCTTCATAGAAAATGGCCTTCTGGCCGACCGGCACGGAGGCTGGCGTCGCGGCCGGAGCCGCGCCAGCCGGTGCGGCGCCAGCCGGTGCGGGCGGTGTGGCGGCGGCCGCATCGGCGGGCGGCGTCGCGGGTGCGGCACCATCGGCGGGCGGCGTCGCGGGCGCGGCGCCTGCCGCAGGTGTGGTCGCGGCCGGCGCACCTGCTGCGGGCGTACCGGCAGCCGGCACGGGAACGGCCGGCGTCGAAGCGGCCGGTGCATTCGTTGCCGTCGGCGGCGTCGTCAGCGCTGCGACGGATTCACCCTCGCCTATGCCACTTTGTCCACCGGCCGGGCCGGGGTCGGTCTCGCCGCCCTCGGGCGTCAGCCGCTGCGTGAATTTCGTGCCTTCGGCGCCTGTCGCCGGCGGCGCCGCCGCGGCATCGGTCGCAGGCTTGGCCGGTGCCGGTTTCACCGGTTCGGTCTTGGCAACGACCTTGTTGCCGTCCAGGCCCAGCATCTTGCCGAAGGCATCCTTGTTCAGCCAGATGCCGTAACCGCCGCCGGCAACGACCAGCAGCGCGACGACGGCGGCGATCAGCCCGCCGTAGCTGCGCTTGCGGGCGGCCGGGCGAAGCCGCTCGAAAGCGTCGCCGGATGCCGGCGCTTCGTCATTGGCAAAGACGTCGTCCTGGTCTTCATCCCTGTCCGCGTCCATCCCCGGCAAGGTCTTTTCCGAAAAATCGGGGGCAGGTTGCGTCGACGCCGGCCTTTGCCAGCTTGGCTCGACCTTTGCGGCGGGAGCGGGTGTGTAAGGCGCGGGCCTTGGCGCGGGCGGTGCCGGCTTGTACGGCTCCGGCGCCGCCGGGGCAGGCCGATACGGTGACGGGGCTGGAATGGCGGCCTCGGCCTTCACCGGCTGCTTGGCGTGACTTGGCTGGTTCTTGTTGCGGTCGATGGAGGAAAAGATGTGCTCCAGTTCGGCCAGCGGGTCCGTTTCCGGCACGCTTTTGGCGTAGCCGCGCTCGACGCTGGCGATCGCATCTTCCAGGCCGCGCTTCTGCTTGGCGACATCCGACGGTGAAAGCGGCGGATCGCGCAGGGCAATCTTGGCTGCAATCGTCGCGCGGGCCTTGTCATAGACCTTCGCCCGCATCTCCGGCGACTGGTCGCTGAGATTGTCTATCGTTTTCTTCAGAACAGCAACGAAATCTGCCATGCTTCGGTCGACCTGTATTTTGTTTCCGCGCCGGCCCCCGCAAATCAGCCGCAATGCCCGGAAAGGCTTGAGAAACTAGTCTTGAAACGGATCGGTCACAAGTATCGTATCGTCCCGTTCCGGGCTGGTGGAGAGCAGCGCCACCGGCGCGCCGATCAACTCTTCTATATACCGGACATACTTGACCGCCTGCGCCGGCAGGTCGTTCCAGCTGCGCGCGCCGGCGGTGGTGCCTTTCCAGCCTTCCAGCGTCTCGTAGATGGGTTCGACCCGCGCCTGCGCGCCCTGGCTGGCCGGCAGATAGTCGATCGTCTCGCCGTCGAGACGGTAGCCGGTGCAGACCTTGATCTCGTCCAGCCCGTCGAGCACATCGAGCTTGGTCAGCGCGATGCCCTTGATGCCGTTGACCGCAACCGCCTGGCGCACCAGCACCGCGTCGAACCAGCCGCAGCGGCGCTTGCGGCCGGTGACGACGCCGAATTCATGGCCGCGCGTGCCGAGGAACTCGCCGACCTCGTTCTTCTGCTCGGTTGGGAACGGGCCCTCGCCGACGCGCGTCGTGTAGGCCTTGGTGATGCCGAGCACATAACCGATGGCGCCAGGGCCGACGCCCGAGCCGGCGGCCGCCTGGCCGGCGACCGTGTTGGACGAGGTGACGAACGGATAGGTGCCGTGGTCGATGTCGAGCAGCGTGCCTTGCGCGCCCTCGAACAGGATGCGCTCGCCGGCGCGGCGCTTGTCGTCGAGCACCTTCCAGACCCGGTCCATGTAAGGCAGGATGTCGTTCGCGACCGAGGTCAATTCCTGCATGATCGCGTCATGCGTGACTTCGCCATGGCCGAGCCCGCGACGCAGCGCATTGTGGTGCGTCAGCAGCCTGTCGACCTTCAAGGGTAGCGTTTCCAAATCCGCCAAGTCCATCACCCGAACCGCGCGCCGGCCCACCTTGTCTTCATAGGCGGGGCCAATGCCACGGCGCGTCGTGCCAATCTTCGTTCCGGAATTGGAGGCGGCGTCCTCACGGAATCCGTCCAGCTCCCGGTGCACGGACAGGATAAGCGCCGTGTTTTCGGCTATTTTCAGGCGATCCGGCGTCACCTCGACGCCTTGCGCCTTGAGTTTGGCTACTTCAGCGACGAAAGCATGCGGATCGAAGACCACGCCATTGCCGATGATCGACAGTTTGCCTTGCCGCACGACGCCTGAAGGCAAGAGCGACAGCTTGTAGACCTTGCCGTCGACGACCAGCGTGTGACCGGCATTGTGGCCGCCCTGGAACCGCACCACCACATCGGCGCGCTCCGACAGCCAGTCGACGATCTTGCCCTTGCCTTCGTCGCCCCACTGCGAGCCGACGACCACCACATTGGCCATGTTTCTTTTCCCTTGAGAGCGCCGCCGCGCGGCTTGGATATGGTTCGAAACGACAGGCCTCTATAGCGTCAAGCCCTCGCGAGTGCGACCTTTCTTTGCCGTCGAAAATGCCCTGAGGCACAACAATTTTCGGCTTTGACATCATTTACTTGGGCTGATGGGGGCAATAGGCCGGCAAACACCGCGGCCCATTTCGCGGCCGGAAGCCCGCGATGCATCGAAACGCCTACATGTTCCTGCTGCTCACCACCTTGCTGTGGGGCGGCAATTCGGTGGCCGGCAAGCTGGCGGTCGGCCATGTCTCGCCGATGACGCTGGTCTTCCTGCGCTGGATGCTGGCGGTCGCGATCCTGCTGCCGATCGGCTGGCGCACGATCCAGGAGGATTGGCCTGTCGTGCGCAGGCACTGGTTCGTGCTGGCGGCGCTGGGCGCCAGTGGTTTCACTTTGTTCAACACCATCTTCTACACGGCGCTCAACTACACGACCGCCATCAACGTCTCGATCGAGCAGGCGGCGATGCCGATCCTGATCATGACAGCCAATTTCGTTCTCTTCCGTTTGCGCGTGAACTGGGCGCAGATCGCCGGCGTGGTGCTGACCATCCTCGGCGTCGTCCTGACCGCCAGCCATGGCGATCCGCGCCGGCTGCTGACGCTGGAGCTCAATTTCGGCGACGCCATCATGCTCGTCGCCGTCATCCTCTACAGCGGCTATTCGGTCGGGTTGCGGCTGAAGCCGGCCATGCGCTGGCAGAGCCTGATGCTTGCCATGTCGTTTGCAGCACTCATCACCTCGCTGCCCTTCTTCCTGTGGGAGGCCGCCGCCGGCAAGGTGATCGTGCCCGATGCCAGCGGCTGGGCCGTCATCGCCTATACCGCGATCGGCGCTTCGGTGATCTCGCAGATGACCTATATCAGGGGCAATGAACTGATCGGCGCCAATCGCGCCGGCCTGTTCATCAATCTGGTGCCGATCTTCGGCACGCTGCTTTCCGTGCTGATCGTCGGCGAGACCTTCCAGCTCTATCAGGCACTGGCGCTCGTGCTCGTACTGGGCGGCATCGCGCTCGCCGAATATAGCGGGCGCAGGATGGCTCCCGGTCCCTGACGGGCATGTGGATTTACGGCACCAATTCCTTGCGCACCGCCGCGACATCGTCCGACGCGACCGGCGCAGCGGAATTGCCCCAGCTGCCGCGCACATAGGTCAGCACGTCGGCGATTTCCTGGTCCTTCAGCCGCCATGCCAGCGACGGCATCGCAGGCGTCGTTGGCGCGCCGGCCGTGTGCACCGCCTGGCTTCCGGCGAGAACGACACGGGCGAGCGTTTCAGGATTGCCTTGCGCGACGATGGAGTTGCCGACCAGGGTCGGGAACAACGCCCCGGCCCCGGCGCCATCGCCGCCATGGCAGGCCGAGCAATTATCATGGTAGATCGCCTCGCCCGCCACCATCCGCGCCTCGTCGGGTTTGGGCGCCTGCGCGTTGGCGGTGTCGGATCCCAGGCTCTTGAGATAGACGGCAATGGCCTTGAGATCGGAATCCGTCATTTCAGAGGTCGAGTTCTCGATCGCCTCGGCCATCGGACCGGACGCGGTCGAATGCGCGTTGACGCCGGTCTTGAGATAGGTGGCCACATCCGCTTCCGACCACTTGCCAAGGCCGGATTGTGCATTGTTGGTTATGTCGGGGGCAAACCAGCCCTGCAGCGACGCCCCTTGCAGGAAGCTGGTGTCCTGGTCGGCGCCCAGGAAGGATTTGGGCGTGTGGCAGGTGCCGCAGTGCCCGGCTCCCTGCACGATATAGGCGCCGCGATTCCATTCCGCGGACTTGGAGGGATCGGCCTGGAAGCTTGCCTCGCTGAAGTTCAGCAGGTTCCAGCCCCACATCGACAGCCGGATGTTCAGCGGGAATGGCAACTGGTTAGCCTCGACCTTGTTTGAAACCGGCTCGACCGTGGTGAGGTACGCCCAGAGGTCGGCAATGTCCTGTTCGGTCATCCTGGTGTAGGCGGGGTATGGCATGGCGGGATAGAGCCGCACGCCATCATGGCCGATGCCGGTCTTCATCATGTTGCGGAAATCGGTCTGCGACCAGTTGCCGATGCCCGTCTCGTGGTCGGGTGTGATGTTGGGCGGGACCAGGGCACCGAACGGCGTCGCGAGCGGCAGGCCACCGGCCAGCGGCCTGCCGCCTGGCCTTGTGTGGCAGCCCGCGCAATCGCCGAGCACGGCCTGGTAGTGGCCGCGAATGATCTGGTCGGCCTGATCGGCGCCGAGCGCCGGCGTGATCGCCAGCAGCGCCGCGCCGGCACACAGTGTGGCAGCGGGCGTCCTCATGCCTGCACCAGCGGTGCGCCGGGATTGCGCAGATACTGGGTGCGAATGGCATCGGCGGCGCGGAAGGCGAGCGCGCCGACCGTTCCCGTCGGGTTCTTGCCGGCATTCTGCGGGAAGGCCGACGCGCCGATGACGAAGACGTTGGGCACATCCCAGCTTTGCAGGAAACTGTTGACCGCGCTTCTTTTCGGGTCCGTTCCCATGATGGCGCCACCCGTATTGTGGGTGCTTTGATAGGGGACGCTGTCCCAGCCTTTCTTGCGGCGCGCGACATTGTACTGCTTGCCGCCAGACGCCTTGGCGATCTCCTCCATCCGGTCGCAGAGATAATTCGACATCCTGATGTCGTTGTCGGGAAAATCGAAGGTCATGCGCATCAGCGGCCTGCCGAAGCGATCCTTGTAGGTAGGGTCGAGGTCGAGATAATTGGTGCGCGTCGCATAGCTGCTGCCCTGCGAGGAAAAGCCGAGCGTGCTCTTGTAGCCCGCGACGGTCGCCTTCTTCCAGGCGCTGCCCCATTTGGGCGTGCCGGGCAGCGTCGGCCTTGTCCCGATCGGACGCCCATTGGTCGGGATGCAGTTGATGCCCGCGCCGCCGACGAAGTCGAGCCCGCTGTGATCGAAGGCGTCGCCGTTGAAGTCGTCGATCGTCTGGCCGAGCGCACCCGCGGCAATGAACGGATTGAAGTTCTTGTCGTCGAAGAACACCTGCGCGCCGGCATTGGTCTGGTAGCAGTAATTGCGCCCGACCGTACCTTCGCCGGTGACGGGATCATAGATTTTGCCGATGCCCGACAGCATCATCAGCCGCGCATTGTGCAGGCCGTAGGCGCATAGAAGCACGAGATCAGCCGGCTGGAAGAATTCTTGCCCTGATGTGTCGACATAGGTGACACCGCGCGCGGACTTGCCGCCGGCCGCGAGATCGACATGCAGCACCTCGCTGTCGGTCCGGACCTCGAAATTGGCCTTCTTCATCAGGACGGGAAGAATGGTCGTCTGGGCGCTCGATTTGGAATAATTGGCGCATCCGAACCGCTCGCAGAAACCACAATAGGTGCATTGCCCCATGGTGATGCCGAGCGGATTGACATAGGTCCGCGACATGTTGGCGGACGGCGTCGGAAACGGATGCAACCCCATCGACCGGCCGACATTGGCGAACAGGGTCGGCGCGTAGGTCATCTCCATCGGCGGGTTCGGATAGTCCCGCGCCCTCGGATCCTCGAACGGATTGCCGCCGTCCTGCAGCTTGCCCTTGATGTTGCCGGCCTTGCCCGAGATTCCCGCCAGATATTCGAACTGGTCGTAATAGGGCTCCATCTCGGCGCCGGTCACGCCCCAGTCCTCGACCTGGAGATCAGCGATCCGTGCCGCGCCGTATCGCTTGGTCAGGTTGGTCTTGATCTGGAAGTCCGAATCCCAGAACCGCCAGGTGTGGCCGTTCCAGTGCACACCGGCGCCGCCGACACCGTTGCCGGGCAGGAACGAGCCGAAATCGCGCATCGGCAGCGCCGTCTGCGAGGGGTCGTTGCGCATCGTCAGCGTTTCCACCGCCGGCTGCAGGAACAGGTCGCGCCGCACGCTGTAGCGCAGTTCGTCCTGCGCGTAGCCGATGTTGAAATCGGTCGCCGTGTCGCGCCAAGGGCCGCGCTCGATGGCCAGCACATCCAGGCCCTGGTCGGTGAGCTCATGCGCCAGGATCGACCCCGTCCAGCCGAGGCCGACGATCACGACATCCTTGCGGGGCAGTATCGTCGTCATGGTCAGCTCCTTTTCACGAGCCATTCCGGGCTGCCCTCGATGGAGACGGGCGGTCGCGGGTAAGCCTGATTGTGCTTGCTGACGTGATCCCTGTAGTCATAGCGCGCGCCGGGGAAGCCGAGCATGCGCCACGACACCATGTCCTTGTTGCCGCCATAGACCGGATCGGCGAAGAACCCTTCCATCGTGTTCTGCAGCAGCAATCCGAAGAAGCCGGCGGCCTTGACGCCATTGGGCAACTCGACCTTTCCGGCCTCCATGGCGGTCAGGAACGCATCCTGGTCGGCAGGCTGGAGCTCGGCGAACGTCTTGCCGTCGCGCTGCTTCAGGAACGCGTCGATGGCGGCAAGGCCGGCTCGGTAGCGCTGTGCCGGATTGGCTTCGCCTTGGTATCCCTGCGTGGGCAATCCCGGCAGGAACGGCCCTTTCGTGTAGAGCCGGCTCGATGTCCCGAACGCGCCCATCAGTTGCCGGTCTATATAGACGGCGCAGCCGGCCTCCTTGCCGCCCATCGAGAGATCATCGGCGGGGATGATGCGGTCCACGATGGCCTCGACCAGGGCCGCTTCCTGGGGCGTGAAGAATTGCCAGCCACCAGGCACCACCTGCGTCGGCGGATCGGACGACAGTGGCACCCAGGGCAGCGAGCCCGACAGGGATCGGGCAAAGCTTGCCGAGGTTGCCGTCATCGTAAACATCGCGACCGAAGATAAGAAAAGACGCCGGCTCAATCGGACAGTATTGTGACGATCCATCGAAGCCTCCTCGACAGCAAAACCAGCGCGCCTTACGTTAGGTGCGAAATCATGACAAAAGAAGTTAAGTTCAGATCATGCTCGTCAATTGGCGTCAGCCTGCGGAAAGAAACCGGGATCGTCAAGCAGATCACGAAATCGTTAGATTAGGCCAGCCATTGTGCTTATCCTAACTCGCTAATGTACTGACAACTAAACGATATAGTCTTGGAGACGGTTGCGACAAGGGGGCGTCGACCGCACTCCGGCGATGGCCTGATTGACTGGGCCGCAACAGGCCTGCCATCCCATCCTGCATCGCGTCTGGCGGCAACGGTGCAACCCGCCGGATGGGTGCCGGCGGACACGCAAACGCCCCGCTTGCATGCCGGCAAACGGGGCGTCGTATTGGTCTGCGTGTCACCCGTGAGGGTGTGGGGGACGCCTAGATCGCGCCGACGTCGAACTGCAACCGCTTTGCCGAGTCGATCGACTTGTGGTCTCGCACCTGCGCCAGCACCTTTTCCGGGAACGGGGCGTCGAGATAGAGCAGTGCGATGGCGTCGCCGCCCGGCCGGTTGCGGCCAAGCTGGAAGTTGGCGATGTTGACGCCGTTCTCGCCGCAGACAGTGCCGAGCAGGCCGATGATGCCTGGCGCATCGGCGTTGGTGGTGTAGAGCATGTGCTGGCCGACCTCGGCGTCGAGGTTGATGCCCTTGATCTGGATGAAGCGCGGCTTGCCGTCGGAGAAGCAGGTGCCGGCGATCGAGCGCGTCATGTGCTCGGTCTTGACGGTCAGCTTGATGTAGCCGTCGAACACGCCCGATTTGTCGCGCTTGACCTCGGCGACGATGATGCCGCGCTCCTTCACCATGATCGGCGCCGAGACCATGTTGACGTCGGCAACCTGCGGCCGGATCAGCCCGGCAAGCGCGGCGCTGATCAGCGCGCGCGTGTTCATGGTCGCGGTCGAGCCGTCGAACAGGATCTCGACCTCGGTGATCGGATCCTCTGTGACCTGGCCGACAAAGGCGCCGAGCACTTCGGCGAGCTTGACGAAGGGCTTCAGCCGCGGCGCTTCTTCCGCCGTGATCGACGGCATGTTGATGGCATTGGAGACTGCGCCCTTGATCAGGTAGTCAGCCATCTGCTCGGCGACCTGCAGCGCGACATTCTCCTGCGCTTCCGCTGTCGAGGCGCCGAGATGCGGTGTCGCCACCACGTTTTCCATGCCGAACAGCGCATTTTGTTCCGCTGGCTCGACCTCGTACACGTCGATGCCGGCACCCGCCACCTTGCCGCTCTTCAGCGCCGCGACCAGATCGGCCTCGACGACCAGCCCGCCACGGGCGCAGTTGATGATGCGCACGCCGTTCTTCATCTTGGCGATGGCCGCCGCGTCGATGATGTTGCGGGTCTTGTCGGTCAGCGGCGTGTGCAGCGTGATGAAGTCGGCACGGGCGAACAGTTCGTCGAGCTCTACCTTGTCGACACCGAGCTCCTCGGCGCGCTTGTCCGACAGGAACGGATCGAAGGCCACGACATGCATTTTCAGCCCGACGCCGCGCGTCGCCACGATCGAGCCGATATTGCCGCAGCCGATGACGCCCAGGGTCTTGCCGGTGATCTCGACGCCCATGAAGCGGTTCTTCTCCCACTTGCCGGCATGGGTGGAGGCGTTGGCTTCCGGTATCTGGCGCGCGAGCGCGAAGATCATCGCCACGGCATGCTCGGCCGTGGTGATCGAATTGCCGAAGGGCGTGTTCATCACGATGATACCCTTGCGGCTTGCCGCTGGGATATCGACATTGTCGACGCCGATGCCGGCGCGGCCGACGACCTTCAGATTGGTCGCGGCGTTGATCAGCTTCTCGGTGACCTTGGTCGCGGAGCGGATCGCGAGGCCGTCATACTGGCCGATCACTTCGAGCAGTTTTTCCTTGTCCTTGCCGAGATCGGGCAGGTAGTCGACCTCGATGCCGCGGTCCTTGAAGATCTGTACGGCGGTGGTGGAGAGTTTGTCTGAGACGAGAACGCGGGGCGCCATGGCGGCCTCCATGAAAGAATTGGATGATTGGGGGGAATGGCGGCCCGCGGGCCGCCATGAAATCTCAGGCGGCCGCTTTGAGCGACGCCTTCTGGCTGGCAAAGGCCCAGTCGAGCCAGGGCAGCAACGCTTCGAGATCGGCGGTCTCGACGGTGGCGCCGCACCAGATGCGCAGGCCCGGCGGTGCATCGCGATAGGAGCCGATGTCGTAAGCGACGCCTTCCTTGTCGAGCGCCGAGACCAGCCCCTTGGCGAAAGCCGCCTGACCGTCGGCATCGAGCGCCGCGATGTCCGGGTCGCTGAACGACAGGCATACCGACGTGTTCGAGCGCGTCGCCGGCGCGACGGCGAGATGGCCGAGCCAGGATGATTTTTCCACGAACCGGTCGAGCACGGCGGCATTGGCATCGGCCCTGGCAACCAGCGCATCGAGGCCGCCGATCGACTTCGCCCAGTTCAACGCGTCGAGATAGTCCTCGACGCAAAGCATCGACGGGGTGTTGATGGTTTCGCCCTTGAAGATGCCCTCGATCAGCTTGCCGCCGGAGGTCAGCCGGAAAATCTTCGGCAGCGGCCATGCAGGCTTGTAGTTCTCCAGCCGCGCCACCGCGCGCGGCGACAGGATCAGCATGCCATGCGCGCCCTCGCCGCCCAGGACCTTCTGCCAGGAGAAGGTGACGACGTCGAGTTTCTCGAAATCGAGCCGCTGCGCGAAGGCAGCCGAAGTGGCGTCGCAGATGGTCAGGCCCTTGCGGTCGGCCGGAATGAAGTCGCCGTCCGGCACCCGCACGCCCGAGGTCGTGCCGTTCCAGGTGAAGACCACGTCGCGGTCGAAATCGATCTTGGCGAGATCCGGCAGTTCGCCATAGCCGGCCTCGATCTTGCGCACATCGGCGAGTTTCAGCTGCTTGACCACATCGGTGACCCAGCCAGCGCCGAAGCTCTCCCAGGCGACCATGTCGACGCCGCGCTCGCCGAGCAACGACCACAGCGCCATCTCGACGGCACCCGTGTCGGAGGCCGGCACGATGCCGATGCGGTAGTCGGCCGGCACCTTGAGGATCTCGCGCGTCAACTCGATCGCTTGCTCGAGCTTGGTCTTGCCGATCTTGGCGCGGTGGGAACGGCCGAGCGCGGCGGATTTCAGCGCCTCGACAGACCAGCCGGGGCGTTTTGCGCAGGGACCTGAGGAAAAATTGGGGTTTGCCGGACGGAGTCCGGGCTTCGTAGGTGTCGTCATCGTGGTCTATCCTTCCAGATAGTGGCCCCTCGTTGGGGAGGGGTGGCCCACGGACGGCGATATGCGTTCAGCCTTCCGGCGTCAAGAGGAAAGTTTTTGTCGCTGGCAGGATACCTGGCGACACGAGATCAGAATGTCGTGACTTCAAACGCAAACCGCGAAGCTGGCGCTCGCTACTTCATGCGTTCGTCCGCCAGGTCCATCAACCGTCATTGCCGCAGACATCGCCAGCGCTCCGGTCAGGCCTGAATGGTCCCCGCTCATGGCCATGGCGGTCGATGCAAGCCCAGCGGCCGCCCACATAGCGGAAATGTTCGCCGTCCGGGACCAGCTTGCAATCGATGCACACCTCCGCCCGGCCATGCTCGAACGGCAACGCTCCATCGTATCGAGCTGGGATGACCAGCGCCAGATTGCGGTTGATAAAGCCGATCTTGCTGCCGACAGGCGACCTCGCGAGACCATCGGCGAATGGTTCGGCCCAATTGTCCATCGCCATGACGGGAGCCAATCGGCCGTCCTGTCGCACATAATACCAACCGCCATTGATGTTGATGCTCGCGAGGCCGTGCCGGTCAAAATCCAGCGCGAGGAGATGCTTGCGCTTCAGGTGGATATGGCCGGCGGCGTCCGACGATGCGCAATGCTCGGCATCAACGATATCGCCCTTGGCTTTGGGAGCGTAAACACAACGGTAGTCTTGATTGGCCACCGGGTTCGCCGCGGACCACCCGGTCGCGGCGAACATGGCCGAGAAGACGAAAGCGCGGATCAACGCCGCGCTTTTGAGAGGCAGGAAGGTCACATTTCTCGCCCAGATCAAACCGCGAGCTCAAGCCTACCAGAGATCGTAGCGCAGCCCGAGCTTGACCTGGTGATTGCTGATCCCCTTGCGGACCGGGAAGGAAGTCAGGCTCTCGGCCGTCTGGTATTCGGCACTCGGAGCGGAGAAATACTGGTAGCCCAGATCGACGGAGACGTTTTTCGTCACCTGGTAAGCCAGCCCCGCATTCAGCGTATAGGCGAGCGAGTATTGCGTCGCATTGTCCTGCACGCTGAAACTGTTGGCGGGGACGTTGTTGTCCGTGTAAATCGCCGAAAGCTTCCGCGAACTGCGGACAAAACCGATGCCGGCGCCGACATAAGGCGTGACCCCGACATATGTGCCGAGATCGACATAGCCGTTGAGTATTCCCGAGAAGGCATAGTTCTTCAGCGATCCCGATCCCTGGGTCGGCAATGTCGGCAGTGCGATGACCGCTGAATCGTCGTAGCCGAAGCTGGCCTTGTTACCCGGCAGATAACCGAAATTGACATCGGCGCGGAGGTAATCGTTGAAATGGTAGCCGAAGCCGACGCTCGCAAACACTGCGTCTTCGCTCTCGCTGAAGTTCTCGTTGTTGAGCGTCGAGGGGAAGGTGAAATCCCCATTCTTGAAGCTCTTCTGCACCAGATAGGAGACGTCGCCGCGCAGATACCATCCGGAGCCGACTTCAACCGGCACGTAGTCAGGCGCCTGGTCGACATAGATCGGCGGATCGTAGTCGGCGGCGAATGCCGATGTCAGTGGCAACAGGCCGGATCCGGCAAGCGCCAACGCAATACGCGATATGAGTTTCATGGTCCCCGGCTCCCGATTTGGCGACACCTGCGATCACGCAGACAGCCATCGTTTCATGAGCCATTGTTAACCATAGTGGTTAAGTGCCGGTTAAGGCTAACAGACCGTTAGCCAATTGATTTCAAAAGGGCCGGTCCGGATCGTCCCAAACGAAAACCGCCCGGCTGGTGCCGGGCGGTTGACGAATTCCAGGACTGTCGAGGCGGCTACTTGGTGTAGATCGGCTCGGGTTCGGGCTGATAGGCCACCGGGACGCTGCAGCCATTGTTGCCGCCGAACTGGTAGCGCAGGCCGCCGCGCACTTCGTGGGTGTTGATGCCACCGTCGAAGCCGGGTCCTGCGCTGCTGCGATCCCATTCGAACATGCGGCCGCCCTGGATATGGCTGAAGCGATAGCCGGCATCGAGGATGACCTTGTCGGTCAGGCAGTAGGAAGCACCGGCCATGAGCGCGTAAGCGAAACGCCAGCTGGATGCGCCGGGATTGGTCTCGGGGGTGTTCGGATCGTAGACCGTATCCCACTTGACGCGCGCACCGCCGATACCGGCGCCGACATAAGGCGTGATGCCATGCCAGGTGCCGATGTCGACATAAGCGTTGGCCAACAGCAGCAGGGCGCTCATCTTCGACACCTCGGTCGAGCTCGTGACGAGATCCGAAGTACCGCCGTTGAAGTTCGACTTGAACCAGTAGTCGGCGGTCAAGTCTGTGCGGAAATGGTCGTTGATCTTGTAGCCGACACCGGCGCCCAGCGAGAAACCGCCCTTGAGCTTGGCGTAGTCGAAGCTCTTGCCACCCACCAGGATGTCACCGCAATTGCAGGGATCGAGGCTGTAGGTCGAGTAGTCGATGCCGCGAATATCGGACTTGTGGTAGTCGATGTCGCCACGAATGTACCAGCCACCGACGTCGACAGGCTGTTCGTAGACCGGCGGCGGGGCCTCTTCGACCTGCGGTTCCGGAAGGTCGGCTGCGAACACCGGCCATGCCAAGCCCGCGAACAGCAACGCGAACAGGGCCTTTCTTGCTGTATTGAACATGCTTGTCACCCCTAGAAACCCTCGGAACGCCGATCGTGTCCGAATGAAATTGGCTTTCAGGCGTGGATAATGAATTGCAAAGGTTAAAAGGCGTTTAACCCTGTCGATTAACCACGAATCTGTAAAATTCGACAGACCAGGGATTGATCTCGACCACCGGGAGCGCATCGGCGGCCAACAAAAAAGCCCACTCGAGCGGGCTCTTTGGACGGGTTCTTTCGAGAGGCGTTTCGGGCCTGCCGGAAATCAGGCGGCGCTGCGGGTTTCCGAGATCACCCCGACGATGTCGTTGACGACGGCCTCGACCAGTTGCGGATCGTCGCCTTCGGCCATGACACGGATCAGCGGCTCGGTGCCGGAGGGCCGGATGACCAGCCGTCCGGCGTTGCCGAGACGGTTGCGGGCGTCTTCGATAGCGGCCTTGACCGGGGCTTCCTCCAGCGGCTTGCCGCCGGCGATGCGAACGTTCTTCAACAGTTGCGGGACCGGCTCGAACTTCTTCGACAACTCGCTGACCGAGCGGCCCTGCCGCTTGATGCAGGCCAGCACCTGAAGCGCGGAGACCAGGCCGTCGCCCGTGGTCGAAAAATCCGACAGCACGATGTGACCCGACTGCTCGCCGCCGACATTGAGCCCGTGGGCACGCATGTGCTCGACGACATAGCGGTCGCCGACCTTGGTGCGGTGCAACTGTAGCTTCATGTCGCCGAGGAAGCGTTCGAGGCCGAGATTGGACATGACCGTCGAAACGACGCCGCCGCCGGCCAGCCGCCCGCTCTGATGCCAGGACTCGGCAATCAGCGCCATGATCTGGTCGCCATCGACGATGGCGCCGTTCTCGTCGACGATGACGACACGGTCGGCATCGCCATCGAGCGCGATGCCGATGTCGGCGCGCACTTCGTGCACCTTTTTCTGCAGGCCGGCCGGATGGGTCGAGCCGCATTCCTTGTTGATGTTGAAGCCGTTGGGCTCGACATTGATGGCGACGACATCGGCGCCAAGTTCCCACAGGGCTTCCGGCGCCACCTTGTAGGCCGCGCCGTTGGCGCAGTCGACGACGATCCGCAGCCCCGAAAGCGACATCGAGCGTGGCAAGGTGCGCTTGGCGAATTCGATATAGCGGTCATGCACGCCGTCGACGCGCTTGGCGCGGCCAAGCCCGTCGGAATCGGCGAGCGCCAGTTCGATGTCCTTGTCGAGCATGCTTTCGATACGCTCTTCGATCTCGTCGGAGAGCTTGTAGCCATCCGGCCCGAACAGCTTGATGCCGTTGTCGTAATAGGGATTGTGCGAAGCCGAGATCATGACGCCGATATCGGCGCGCAGCGACCGCACCAGCATGGCGACCGCCGGTGTCGGGATCGGGCCGAGCAGAAACACGTCCATGCCGGCCGCGCAAAGTCCCGCCACCATGGCGTTCTCTATCATATAGCCGGAAAGCCTGGTGTCCTTGCCGAGCACGACACGATGGCGATGACTGCCGCGCTGGAAAGAAAGGCCGGCGGCCATGCCGACCCGCATGGCGATTTCGGCGGTCATTGGAAACTTGTTGGCGCGCCCGCGAATGCCGTCCGTGCCGAAGTAATTCCCTGCCATGCTAGCCAGTATCCCTGATTGTCCTTAGCCGGCACGTCATGCCACAATTGACCCGCGCGCCTTGATCACATTGTGTGATTATATGTTACCAATCCTTAGAAAATCATTGTTGTGCGCTGCACACAACATAGCCGCAGGCTAGCATGGGAACACCGTTGCGCCACAATATACCAGTTTTGCGAGCCATTCGGCGCAGATGCACGCTGAAAATTCTTGTCGCGGCAGCCGCAAGGCCCAATGATTTCATCACCTTGTCGTTAGAACGCGGTTTTCGGCGATATATGCGCCACTTGGCATCTGGCGCAACTGACTGTTGAGCGTTATTGATTCGCAGGGACGTATAATGGGCTGCAGCAACGGAGAAACGCTATGCTCATCCACCGACTTGCCACTCTGACCGGCCTTGCCGTAGCAACGTTGTTCCTGGCCGCGCCAGCCAACGCGCTGACGATGGCCGAATGCAGCACGAAGTATAACGCCGCCAAGGACGCGGGAACACTTTCCGGACAGACCTGGAACCAGTTCCGCAAGGCGCAGTGCGGCGCCGACGCCGCGGCTGCCACGGACACCAAGCCGGCAACAACCAAAGCTGCCGAGACCAAACCGGCCAAGGCAAAGCCCGCGGCCGCCGCAGCCGCGGCCGACAGTACAGCCAAGGGGCTGACCGCCAAGGAATGCAGCACCAAGTACCAGGCGGCCAAGGCCGCCGGCACGCTGAACGGCATGAAGTGGAACGACTTCCGCAAGACCGAATGCGCCGCCGGCGCATCCGCTGCCGCCGACACCAAGCCTGCGACCACCAAGGCCGCCGCCGACGCTGGCGGCAAGGGCCTGTCCATGGCCGAATGCAGCACCAAGTATCAGGCGGCCAAGACGGCGAACACGCTGAAGGGCATGAAGTGGAACGACTTCCGCAAGGCCGAATGCGGCGCCGGCGCATCCGATGACGACACCGTGCCCGCTCCCAGCGAGGCGAGCTATACCAAGGAGCCGGCAAAGCCGACGACGGTTGCACCCAAGGGTGTCACCTTCCCGTCCGCGATCTCGGCGAAGTATGCCAGCGAAACCCCCGGAAAGGGCCGCATGCACACCTGCCTCGACCAGTACTATGTCCTCAAGGACGCCAACGCGCTCGGCGGCCTGAAGTGGATCCAGAAGGGCGGCGGCTTCTACAGCCTCTGCAATGCCAAGCTGAAGGGCTGATACCCGTCATCATCTGAGACGCAAGGCCCGCAAACCGCAAGGTTTGCGGGCTTTTTGCCGCGCCCGGTTGCGTCTCAAATGCTTTGTTCTGAAGACTGCAGGAGCGCGACCAGACTTGAAAGATCGGCGTCGGCCCTGCCAGCCGTCACGCCGCGTCGCATCAGGCCTTGCATCGGCAGGATGAGTTCGGTGCTGACACCGGCGGCCCTGCTGGCATCGACCAGATTGACATAGGCATCGGCCTGCATGCCCAGATTGGAGACGACATTGCTGGTGTGATCTCCGCTGTCGAGCTGCTGCGCCCATTTCGGCAACCCGCCTTGCATCGCTTGAAGCCACGATGTCAGCAGCGGCATGAATTCGCCGGCCGGGATTCCAGCCTTGCCCGTCAGCGCCAATGCCTGGAGCACGCCGGTGAACAACCCGTACATGCCGGCCAGAAGCGAGATGTCGTAGAGCGGCGCGAGACCGGCATCCTCGCCGAGATATTTGCTGGTGCCAAGCGCGTCGAGCCGTCCCGAATGGCTATCGAATGCCTGACCGGAGCCGCTGTAGAGTATCAGGGCATGCCGTCCGCCGATCATCGGCGGCACCGCCATGATGCCGCCGTCGATATAGTCGGCGCCACATTGGGCGGCCCAGACGGACATCGCCCGCGCCTGTTCGGGTGTGCCGTTGGTGAGATTGACCAATGTCCGCCCCGACAAGGCTTGTCGCGCGGGATCAAGCACCTGGTGGACGGTGTCGTAAACGAGGAGGCACGCCACGATCAGCGGGCTCGATCCAATGGCTTCCTCCACGCTCGCCGCCACCATTGCACCCTTGGCCGCCAGGGCTTTTGTCCTTGCCGGTGAGCGGTTCCACACCGTCACCGAATGTCCCTTGTCGAGAAAGGCTCCGGCGAGAGCCGTGCCCATGGCGCCGAGGCCGATTACGGCAATATCACTCATGATGCTTTTCCTGATTCCGCTGCGAAGGTTGGATTGGGATGTCATGCCGGCAAAGGGCTCAGATCCTGGCCCAGGCCGCCATCGACCGTCAGCCGTGCACCCGTGGTGAACGTCGCCTCGAAAGCCAGGAACAGCACGGCCCGCGCGACCTCCTCGACGGTGCCGTGACGTTTCATCGGCGTGACTGCATCGCCGATTGCCATGAAGGCCGCACGTTCCTCGGCGGAGGCGCCGGCCACACCCATCGTCGGCGTATCGATGAACCCCGGACTGACCACATTGACGCGGATCCGGCGCGGCAGAAGCTCGGCGGCCAGCACCTTGGCGAAAGCGCGAAGCGCTGCCTTGGACCCGGAATAGACGCTCATGCCTCCGGAGCCGGATTCATCGGCGATCGACGAGGTGAAGACGATGGCGCCGCCATCCCTGATGAGCGGCAACAGGCGCTGCACGGTGAAGAAGGCGCCTTTGGCATTGATGTTGAAGATGTGGTCGTAGCTGCTTTCGGTGACCCGTTCCACCGGCGCGATATCCGCGACACCTGCATTCATGTGAAGGAAATCGATCTGTCCGAGTTTCTGTCCCACTTCGGCGCCGAGCGTGACGATGTCGGTCATGTCGCTGATGTCGGAGCGAACGACATGGGCTCGCGAAAGCAGCTTGGCGCGGGCGACGTCGATATTGCGTTCGTCGCGACCGGTAATCAGGACGTTCGCGCCGCCTTCGACCAGAGCCTCGGCGACGGCAAGCCCCATGCCGTGCGTGCCGCCTATGACCACGGCCGTCCTGTTCGAATATTGGGTCATGATATCTATCCTTCTGACAAAATCCTCCCTCCGACGGCCTTTGCAGGCCGAAGCAGGGTACCGATATGATGTTGTGGTATTCGCCGCCTTCGGCGATCTGGTCCCAAGCTATGGACCGGCTTGGTTTTTCTCAAGTACCGACAAAAATGTAAGCCACCCACCGATTGCTCAGAATTGGATGAAACATGGGAAAGAAACAGCCCGATAGTTGCGGATTGGGACCGGCACTTGAGGTGATCAGCGGCAAATGGAAGGCATTGCTGCTCTGGCAAATCCACAAGGCGCCGGCGCGATTCGGTGAACTGAAGCGCCTGGTGCCTGACATTAGCGAGAAGATGCTGATCCAGCAGCTGCGCGAGATGGAGGCCGACGGCATCGTCCATCGGGAAATCTTCCCTGAAGTCCCACCCAGGGTCGAATACTCGATCACCGAGTTCGGCATCGAGCTGGATAATGCGCTGATCCCCCTCGCCCTGTGGGGCAAACAACATGCCGACCGTGCAAGCGGGCGGCGCCCAGGCAAGGCAAGCACGCCCGCGCCGCATGTTGCGTGACATGCGGCCTGAAGACGTCGCGGTTCGAGCCACGGCGTTTTTCTTGAAGCGAGCGATCTCTGTTTAGCTTGACGGCCGCGGCTCAATGCCGCCTTCGGACCCTGGACCCTTGTTGCGGCGGTCGCCGGACCCGGGCACGGCCGAACAACGGCTCGGCGGCGTGTCGTCGCCAGGGCCGCGCGCACTTCGTCGTCGATGATCTGTATCGCGGGAAGCCGTGGGAACTATCAATCCGCCCACACTGCCTACCGCCAAGCCTATCAAAGATTCCGGTTGAACATATGAAGAACAAACAGTATACAAAAAGACATCTGACTTGTTATCAACCGGGAGGGTCTTATGCGCAGTTTGAAATTGGCAGTATTGGCTGTGGCGGCATCGGTCGCTTGGAGCGTCGCTCCTGCGAGCGCGCTGACGATGAAGGAATGCGGCGAAACCTATCGGACAGCCAAGGAGAGCGGCACTCTGAACGGCATGGATTGGGCCGCTTTCCGCAAGGAGAAATGCGCGACATCCGCGGCGGAGAGCGCCAGCGAGGACACGGTCAAAACCGCGCTGCCGCCGAAAAAGGAAGCCAGCGCGGCGGTCGCCCCCACTGTGGCGCCGGCGGGCGTGACATTCCCGACCACGCTGGCCGCCGAGTTCAAGACCGAAAAGCCCGCGAAGGCGCGGATGAAGACCTGCCTGCAGGGCTACCACGGCAATAAGGAAGCCGGTACGTTGAACGGCCTTCGCTGGATCCAGAAGGGCGGCGGCTATTACAGCCTGTGCAATGCGCGGCTGAAAGCTGAATCATAAAAATAGAACGGCGGATAAAGCGATTCCTGCAGCCGCCGAGCCGTCGTCCTCGGGCCTGTCCCGAGGATCTGCTGTCGGGCAGTATCTGGGCGCCGTGTATGACCTTTGGGAACCGCGAACTCGGTTGCGTTGGCAGGTCCTCGGGACAAGCCCGAGGACGACGTTCCAAAGTTCGTCCGGCGCGCCTCCTGATCTATGGCGCGCGGCGTGAAGGCCGTTGAGTAGGGTCGATCAAAGAACAGAGCGCTTCTGCGTTCCCTGGAACGGTGAAGCGCCCTGATCTCGACTAGCCCTGCGGCTGCGGCTCCATGCCGCCTTCGGGCTCTGGGCCCTTCTTGCGGCGGCCGCCGGATTTCGGCACGGCCGAGCCACGGCTTGGCGGCGTGTCGTCGCCGAGGTCGCGTGCGGGCTTCTCGCCGGCGATCAGCTGCTTGATCTCGTCACCCGACAGCGTCTCGTATTCGAGCAGGCCCTGCGCCAGTGCGATCCATTCCTTTTTCTTCTTGGTCAGCACCGACTTCGCAGTCGAATAGGCCTCGTCGATCAGGCGGCGCACTTCGCCGTCGATGATCTGCGCCGTCTCTTCCGAGATGTTCTGCGTGCGCGCCACCGAGTGGCCGAGGAACACTTCCTCCTGGTTGTCGCCATAGGCGACATGGCCGAGCTTGTCGGAGAAGCCCCAGCGCGTGACCATGGCGCGCGCCAGCTTGGTTGCCTGCTCGATATCGGAGGAGGCGCCGGACGTGATGTTCTCCTTGCCGAACTTGAACTCCTCGGCGACGCGGCCGCCCATCATGATGGCGAGGCGCGAGACCATGTATTTGTAGCTCATCGAGTAGCGGTCGCCTTCCGGCAACTGCATGACCATGCCGAGCGCGCGGCCGCGCGGAATGATGGTCGCCTTGTGCAGCGGGTCGGCCGACGGCACGTTGAGGGCCAGGATGGCGTGGCCGGCCTCGTGATAGGCGGTCAGTTCCTTCTCGGCCTGCGTCATGGCCGAGGAGCGGCGCTCCGCGCCCATCATGATCTTGTCCTTGGCGTCCTCGAACTCGGCCATGGTGACGAGACGCTTGTTGCGCCTTGCCGCCATCAGAGCCGCTTCGTTGACAAGGTTCATTAGGTCGGCGCCGGAGAAGCCCGGCGTGCCGCGCGCGACCACCTTGAGGTCGACATTGGGCGCCAGCGGCACGTTGCGCACATGCACCTTGAGGATCTTCTCGCGGCCAACGATGTCGGGGTTCGGCACCACCACCTGGCGGTCGAAACGGCCCGGACGCAGCAGCGCCGGGTCGAGCACGTCGGGCCGGTTGGTGGCGGCGATCAGGATGATGCTCTCGTTGGATTCGAAGCCGTCCATCTCGACCAGCAACTGGTTCAGCGTCTGCTCGCGCTCGTCATTGCCGCCGCCCAGCCCGGCGCCGCGATGCCGGCCGACGGCGTCGATTTCGTCGATGAAGATGATGCAGGGCGCGTTCTTCTTGGCCTGGTCGAACATGTCGCGCACGCGGCTGGCGCCGACGCCGACGAACATTTCGACGAAGTCCGAACCCGAAATGGTGAAGAACGGCACGTTGGCCTCACCCGCGACCGAGCGGGCGAGCAGCGTCTTGCCGGTACCGGGAGGGCCGACCAGCAGCACGCCGCGCGGAATCTTGCCGCCGAGGCGCTGGAACTTCTGCGGATCGCGCAGGAACTCGACGATCTCCTCCAGGTCTTCCTTGGCTTCGTCGACACCGGCGACGTCCTGGAAGGTGACGCGTCCATGCGCCTCGGTCAGAAGCTTGGCCTTCGACTTGCCGAAGCCCATGGCGCGCCCGGAGCCGGACTGCATCTGGCGCATGAAGAATATCCAGACGCCCAGGATGAGGATCATCGGCAGCCACGAGATCAGGTAACCGAACAGCGAGTTGGAGCCATCGGTCTCGGGCCGCGCATTGATGGTGACGTTCTTGTCCTGCAGTCGCGAGACCAGCGAGGGGTCACCGGGCGAATAGGTCTGGAAGCCGCTGGAATTATCGGTGTAGGTGCCGGTGATGCGGGCGCCGGCAATGGTCACCGTCTTGACCCGGCCGGCCGCGACATCCTGCAGGAACTGCGAATAAGGCACATCGCTGGAAGCCCCGCGCGTCTGCGGCGTCTGGAACAGATTGAACAGCGCAATGAGCAGGACCGCTATGATCGCCCAGAGCGCGAGGTTGCGATAATTCGGATTCATCAATTGTCCCGTTGGCGTCCGCGAGCGGACACGTGTCATGAGAGGAAACTTGGGCCTAACATAGGGAGAGCACTCCCCCTTGCCAAGCAGAACAGCATGTCTGGGTTAAGCTTTCGCCCAGCATCAACCGGCACTGTGGCCGGCGAATGGCAAGGCGGGAAGCGGGCAAGCGCCAATCAACCGGGCGACGGAGCGCGCCACGGCCAGGTCGAAGGACGGCAGGAAGCGGGCAAAGGGCGCGACCACGGGCGAGGCCTGGAACCCCCGCGATGCCGGCCGATCAGGGGCCGCACCCGCGCTTCCGCCTAACGGCTGTGAGGCCGGTTCAGCCGCCAATGCCGCCCGCATCAGGCTTGGCGGGGTTTCAACCCGGCCGGCCGGCAGCCGCTTCGCGGCCGCCGCCCCCAATGGCGCGATCAACAATGCGTCGCCGCCGTCGCCCAATGTGATCCGGCGCCGGCCATCCCACAGGGTGGCGTCAACCGCTGCTTCGGCGGCCGGCAAGCCACGCATCTCGCGGCGCAGGAAAATGCCGGCGCGCCGGGAATCGACCACCGTCCGCGACAATGTGGCGCAAAGAAATCCGGCCTTCAGCCGGGCGAACAACGCTTCGCTGCGAGCCTGGTCCGGCAGGAAGGCAATTCCTCCCGATGTCGCCAGGAGAATGCGCAGCGCGTAGATGGCGGCCGGGTCCTCGCCGGCGCCGAGCAGAGCCGGATCGAGCCTAATGAGGCCTGCCGCCGGCTGGCTGGCAAAACGCTCGATCAGGCGGGCGGCCTCGGCGCCGAGCCGCGCACGGGCGCCGGCCTCCCGCGCCGCCAACGCCAGCGCATCGTCCATGCGCCGCGCGCCCGCCTCGCCGGCAAGCGTCGCGCGCATGCGCGGCCGCTCGAAGGCTTCATCGGCATTGGTCGGGTCTTCGGCCCAGCCGACTTCCTGGCGCCGCAGGAAATCGCGCAGCACGCCGCGCCGCACGCCAAGAAGCGGGCGCACGATCCAGTCGCGCCAGTCATGCAAAGTGGCGGGCGCCATGCCGGCAAGGCCGCGTCCGTCGTCACGCGCGCCAAGTTTGCGATCGCGCCGCATCAGCACTGTCTCAGCCTGGTCGTCCGATGTGTGGCCGGTCAAGATCAGGCCGACGCCTTCCGCCCGCGCGGCGCTGGACAGCAGCCGGTAGCGCGCCGCCCGCGCCGCCGCCGGCAGGCCGGTCGACGGTTTTTCTCCCGTCCAGTCCAGGATGCGGTGGGCAATGCCGCGCTCCGCGCAAAGCTCCGCCACGGCCCGCGCCTCGTCGGCCGAACCACGCCGCAAGCCATGGTCGACCGTGACGGCCAGCAGCCTGGCGGACGGTAGGGTTCGGTCGAGATGATCTTTGAGAAGGAGAAGGAGCGCGGTCGAGTCGCTGCCTCCGGATACGGCGGCAACGGCGCCGTCGGCAAAATCGATATGCGAGAAAAGTCGTGTCGAAAGATCAGGCTCGGCGTCGAGCATCAACGCATGTCGCCCGAAAACGGTCCCGGCTTCTGAACCGCGACATGGGCGAGAGGAATCAGCACGCAGCCAGGGCCTTCTCCTGCTTGACGCGTTCCTTGAGGGCGTTGGAAATGTCGGGATAGCGCTTGCCGACCTCGCTGAAGGTGGCACAGGCGACGTCGTGCTGCTTGAGGCCGACCAGCGAGACGCCGAGCTTCAACAACATGTCGGGCGCTTTCTTGGCCTTGGGATAGTCCTTGCTGGCGGCGAGGAAGACCTCTGCCGCGTCACGGTACTTCTGCTGGCCAAGCAGCGATTCCCCCAGCCAGTAATGCGCGTCCGCCGTCTTGGCGTCCTTGGGGAAGCGGGAGATATGATCGCGGAAGCCCTGCTCGGCCGTGCCGTAGTCGCCCGACAGGATGAACTGGTAGGAGTTGCGATAGAGCTCTTCCGGATTGTTGGTGTCGGGCAGCGCCGCGACCACCGTGCCGCCGGACTTGCCGGTCTTGGCCGCCGGCGCTCCGGTAGCGGGCGCCGTGTCCTGCATGGGCGCGGTCGACTGGGTGCTGCCGCCGGCATCGACCACGTTGCCGTTCTTGTCGACGGTGATGGTGCCGAAGGTCTTTTCCGGCGCGCCCGTCCCGGTCCCGGTACCCGGAATGACCTTGCCGGGGTCGCCATTGGAGGATTCGACGATGACGTCTTCGACGCTCTGGCCGCCCGACGACTGGCTGGCGGCCTGATTGCCGGTGTCGGCCGGCGCTTGGCCGGCCGGCGCCTCGGCCACGCTGGTGTTGCCGTCGGCCGGCGCGGCCTGTGACTTCTTCTGCGCCGGCGCCTGCCCGCCTTGGCCGCCGCCTTCGAGTTGCTGGAAGCGGAACTCGTTGTCTTCCTGCTGTTTGCGGATCTGTTCCTGCATCTGCAGGATCTGGAAGTTGAGTTCCTCGACCTTGCCGTTGAGCTGCCGCAGCTGGTCCTCGAGACCCGTCACACCGGCGCCGCTCGACTGCGCGAGCTGGACCTGGTCCTGCTTTTTCTGCTCACCGAAAAGGCTTGGCAGTTCGAGTGTCGGCAGATGGAAGGAAAACCCGCTCTCGGTTGATTGCCCGGTGCCGCTCGCCGAAGCGGTTACGCCTGATAGGAGCAGCAACGCCAGCGTGCCGCTCAGAACCGATCTCAAATGCATGTGCCTCTCGCCGTCCAATCGTTAGCTTGTTCGCGCCTTCCAATCGATGTGAGACCAGCCAAGCGCCCTCGGCTCATAGCAGGGCGCGAGACTTCGGCCAAATTTTGTTTCGGGCATCAGGATATGAAAAAGGCGGCCCTGAGGCCGCCTTTCGCAAACAGGTGTTGTATTTTTATCAACCGTTGCGGTGCACGCCCTTCGGCGCGCGAACGCCTCAGGAGCCAGCGCCGCTGAGCGTGGTGACCGCGCGGCGGTTCTGTGACCAGCAGGAAATGTCGTCGCACACCGCGACCGGACGTTCCTTGCCGTAGGATATGGTCTTCAGGCGGCTGGACGAAACGCCCTTGGAAACCAGGAAGTCGCGCGTGGCGGCGGCGCGGCGGGCGCCGAGAGCCAGATTGTATTCGCGCGTGCCGCGTTCGTCGGCATGGCCTTCAACGACAATGGCGTACTGCTTGTACTGGTTCAGCCACTGCGCCTGGCGCGAGAGCGTCGTCTGCGCGTCGGCACGGATCGAGGTCGAATCGGTGTCGAAGAAGATGCGGTCGCCGATATTGACGGTGAAGTCCTGCGCCGAGCCGGGCGTAGCGGCACCCGCGCCGTTGAGGCCGAGATCAGCAGCGCTGTTCGGCGTCTTCTTCGAGGCGCAGCCGGTGATGGCGAGCGCTGCCACCAGCGCGATCATGGCCGGATTCCTGGTAAGTGCTGCGATACGGCCCATGCCGCCTCTCCTTCGCATTCGAGTGATTTCGTTGATCACCCAGTAACCACGTTTGGGTTAACCGGCATTCAAGAAACACGGTTAAAATTTGGTTTAAGCCGCCGTCCGCGGCCGTTACGCCCCAACGCTGAACCAGGGGCGACATTGCGCGCGGACCCTAGGCGGAAATGCGGCCAAAACGCGACGAGGTTGTGAAAAAGGGGCCAAACGGCCCCTTTTCGCATCACTGTAGTCTCGCGGCCTCCCTTACTCCAGCAGCGGCGACCAGGCAGGATCCGAGGCAAAATTCGCGGTCGGGATCGGCTGCTCGTTGCGGCCGGTGAGATCGACCGAAACGAGTTTCGGACCGCCATTGGAGTCGCGGAAGAACATCAGGACGCGGCCGTTCGGCGCCCAGGTCGGCCCTTCCTGCTGGAAACCGGAGGACAGGATGCGCTCGCCGGAGCCGTCGGTCTTCATGACGCCGATCTGGAATTCGCCGCCCGACTGCTTGGTGAAGGCGATGAGGTCGCCGCGCGGCGACCAGACCGGCGTCGAATAGACGCCGTCGCCGAACGAAATACGGGTCTGGCCCGAACCGTCGGAGCCCATGACGTAGATCTGCGCCCGTCCACCGCGGTCCGATGTAAAGACGATCTTGCTGCCGTCGGGCGAATAGGAGGGCGAGGTGTCGATAGCCGTCGAATTGGTCAGCCGCGTCGTCGAGCGGCTGCGCAGGTCCATGGCGAAGATGTTGGAATTGCCGTCATCGCGCAGCAGGCTCATGATCACCTTCTGGCCATCGGGCGAAAAGCGCGGCGCGAACGTCATGCCGGGGAAATTGCCGACCAGTTCGCGCTGCCCGGTCTCGATCTGCAGGAGATAGACCCGGGGCTGGCCGCTTTCATAGGACATGTAGGTGATTTCCTGCCGGTTCGGCGAGAAACGCGGCGTCAGCACGATCGACTTGCCATCCGAGAGATAGCGCACATTGGCGCCGTCCTGGTCCATGATGGCGAGGCGCTTCTTGCGCGCGTTCTTGGCGCCGGACTCGTCGATGAACACGACACGGGTATCGAAATAGCCCTTCTCGCCGGTGATCTTCTCATAGATCGCATCGGCGATGATGTGGGCGACGCGGCGTTGATTGGCGTCGTTGGCGAAAAACTGCTCGCCGGCCAGCTGCGTGTTGCCAAAAATGTCCCACAACCGGTACTGGGCGCGGATGCGGCCATCAGCTTCCTTGCTGACGCTTCCGGTCACCAGAGCCTGCGCGTTGATGACCTTCCAGTCTTCATAGCGGGGAGGGGCGTCGGGGTTCGTGATCTTTTCGACAAAGGCGGCCTTGTCGATCGGCGCGAAAAGTCCTGACCGTTTCAGATCGGCTGTGACGATTGCCGATATCTGCGCTCCGAGCTCTCCCTGAAAGTCGGGGATGGCGATCGGCATCGGCTCGACATTGCCTTTGTTGACGTTGAGCTCGAGGGTTGCCCGAGCAGGCAAAGTAGCGACAGAAACTATGCCCATCGCCATCGCGGCGACCATCAGGAGCGGCTTGAGGATGGATTTCATGTCTTCTCGCTTCTCTTGCTGATTTCTGGGTGCTCAGGCTAAAGGCCAAGCATCGCTCTTGGATCGAAGTTGACGCGAACGTCAGACCATATGTCCTGCTTCCCTGCGGGAACCTGTAATCCGGCAACGTCACATTTCTGCACGGCGCGAACCGCGCTGGCGTCGAATTGGGGGTTGCCGCTGGACTTTTCGACGGTCGGGCGGCCTTCCAGCTTGCCCGAGGCGTCCAGGTTGAAGCGGATGACCACGGTGAAATCCTCGGACCCTTCGAGGCCGACCGGAAGGGTCCAGCAATGACCGAGCTGATCTTCCAACGCCCCTTGCTCGGACTTTGATAGCTTCTGGCCCTGGTCCTTCTCGCCGCCCAGCGAGGCCTGCTGCGTCGAGCGCTTGGCGCCGCCGCCGGATGGCTTCTGCTTGTCGAGCAGGGCCGTTATCTCATCGGCGTTGAACTGCTTGTCGTCCGATTTCGGCTTCGAGGACGCTTGCTTGGCCGGCTTGTCGGCATCCTTGCGGTCCGGCGCCTTGGCGCTTTCGGCCGGCGCCGGCTGCGGCTTCGGCCGCGCTTCGGGCGCCGGCGCCGAACTTGGCAGTTGTGTCTCCTCGGGCGGCGGATCCTTGGCGATCGCCTCGGCGACGGCGTCCGGCTTGACCTCGGGCGTCGGATCGATGGCCGCGGTCTTGTCCTGCGGCGGCGGTGTCGGCGCCGGCTTGGCCGGTGTCGGCTTGGGCTCCGTCTGCTTGACCGGCTCGGGCTTGACCTCTTCCTTGGGCGTCGGCGCCGGCGCCACTTCCGTCGCCGGAGTGGGTTTCGGCTTTTCCTGCGGCTTCGGCACGTCCTCGGCTTTCGGCTGTTCCTTGGGCGTCGGCGCCGGCGGCGGAGCCGACGTCGTGTCGACCGGCTTCGGTTTGGCCTCCGGCGTTATCGGCTTGTCGGTGTCCGTGCTGTTCTCACCCACCTTTTGCGCATCGGGCACGATATCAGGACGCTTGGTCGGCGTTGGCGCCGGCTTCTCATGCATCACGGCCTTCTTGTCGCCCTGCAACGTCTGCGCTACGGCCTCCATCGGCACGATGTCGACCGCGACGGACTCCACATCCGCGGACGGCAGCGCGGCCGGCGCCGACAGCGTGAACAGGCCGAAGGCCAGCACCGCCGTATGCAAGATCACCGATGTGGTGAGGCCGGTCTTCATCTTGCGTCTACTGATCCTGTTCCTGCAGTGAAACCAGGCCGATGTTCTTGTAGCCGGCGGCCGAAATACGGGCCATGACCTTCATGGCCGTGCCGTAGTCTGTCGACTTGTCGCCGCGGATGAAGATGCGTTCCTCGTAGCCGGTCTTGGAGATCGCCTGCAGCTTGGCGACCAGCTCCTCCATCGGAATCTCGGTTTCCTGCAGGAAGATCTTGCCGGTGGCGTCGATCGAGACCGTGATCGGCTGCGTATCGGCATTCATCGCCTTGGCCTGCGTGTCCGGCAGGTCGATCGGCACACCGACGGTCAGCATCGGCGCGGCGACCATGAAGATGATCAACAGCACCAGCATCACGTCGACCATCGGCGTGACGTTGATTTCCGACATCAATGCATGGTGACGGCCGCGCCGCCTGTGTCCGCGCCCGCCGCGTCCTCCACCCATGCCTACGGACATACCCATCAGTTACTCCTCAGGCCTTCGGCGCGACTTTTTCATCGATTTGGCGCGAGAGTATGGCGGAGAACTCATCGGAGAACCCTTCCATGCGCACGGCGATCTTGCTCGCGTCCGACGACAGCTTGTTGTAGGCGATGACCGCGGGAATGGCGGCGAGCAGGCCGATGGCGGTCGCCAGCAGCGCTTCGGCGATGCCGGGGGCGACCACGGCGAGGCTGGTGTTCTTGGAACCGGCGATGGCCTGGAACGAGGTCATGATGCCGATGACGGTGCCGAACAGTCCGATGAACGGTGCGGCCGAACCTGTGGTGGCGAGGAAGCCGAGGCGGCCTTCCAGCTTCTCCATCTCGCGCGTCAGCGCCAGGTCCATGGCCTTGTCGATGCGGGTCTGCAGGCCGAGCGGCGACTTGGCGCCCTTCTCGAAGCTCTTTTTCCATTCGCGCATGGCGGCGACGAAGATGGCGCCCATGCCCGTGGTCTTGCGGTCGGCGAGCGTGCGGTAGAGCTCCTCCAGCGACTGCCCGGACCAGAAAACCTGCTCGAAGCGGTTCAGCGCCAGCCGCATGCGGCCATAGGACACGAGCTTGTCGACAATGATCGCCCAGGTCCACACCGAGGCGCAGAGCAGCCCGATCATGACCAGCTTGACCACCCAGCTGGCCTGCATGAACAAGGCCCAAATCGACAATTGCGCGCCCGGTTCGGCGAGTGCGATATTTTCCATCGTAACGTCCTTAAGATTTTCCGGGCGAAGCTGGCGGCTGGCCCTTGGCATCCCTTGTGGTCGGTTCGCACGAAGCTACCGGACACCCCAAACCGAGCCTTTCGCGGCCTTTTCGGGGCAAATATTGGTGAAAGGAAGGCGCGCGATAACGCCAATCTTCACCAATCTCTTCATGAACCGTTATGGTTAAGGATGGGTTAGTATATAAGGCGCGGCGCATTGCCGCGCCCGGTGGCGGGTCCGATGGCGTCGCGAACGGTGCCGCGTGCCGGGAAGGTAGGATAGCGCCATGCACGCCGCCTCGATGCGCTCGATATAGCCACCGGCACGCGCGGCGCCACTTTCCTTCTCGATGTAACTGTAAATGGCAAAGAGGTCCGACCGCGCCAAGGGTCTGAAAACGACCTTATGCGTCACTTCTCGGCCTTCATGCGATCCGCATGGTGCTGGCGCAATACCTTGAATACGTCCTCGGCCGGGATATCCACGCGCGGGTCGTCGAGTGCCTCCTGCACCTTAGCTCGCATGATGGCGGCGATGACCTGCTCCTCACGGTCAAGGGCGCGAAGCACGGCGCGCATCACTTCACTTGCAGAATCATACGCTCCCGACGCCAGTCGGGCGTCGAGGCTGCTCTGCTGGCGTCCGAGCGTCACGCTTATTGGCTTGCTGGTTCTCGTGGCTGACATTGCAGCACGATGTATGACACTGTCACACTATTTTACGGTCAGCGAACTCTCACATTGCCCCTGCCACACGCCTTCATGCCGGCAGGGCAAATCCGGTCAACCAGCTGAGGTGGGAGACTTCGGCATGAAGGCCGCGACCCATTCCCTGGGAAATCGCCGTGGCCGGCCATTCTCACCGATGATCGCGGCCTCGACCTTGGCCTCGACCAGCACCTCCTCGCCGCGCTTGAGCTGCTGGGCCATGAAGATGCGCGCGCCCGATATCTCCTGCGTGCGGGTGTCGACAGTCAGGATATCGTCGATGCGGGCAGGGCTGCGGAAGTCGATCTCCATGCGGCGCACCACCCACACGATCTTCTCGCCATGCTTGCCGTCGGCGAGTTCGGTATGATGCACCCCGGTGAGCCGGAGATAGTCGGAGCGGCCGCGTTCGAGGAATTCGAGATAGCGTGCGTGATAGACGACGCCGGAGAAATCGGTGTCGGCATAATAGACACGCGCCATCAATCGGTGCCCGGACGCGGTCAGCGCGCCGGAAAGCCCCGCCAGCAATGCCGCCGATTCACCATGATCGCCCATTGCGCTTCCCTTTTGGATGCCGACGCGGCAGGTATTTTGGCGCAATGATCCGATGGCACTGTTGACGACGATGATCAAGACCTTGATGGCAGCCGTGCTGGCGCTGGCGGCTTCCACGCTTCCAGGCGGCGCGGCAACCTTCTCGATGAAGCGCGGCCTCAATCTCGACCAGTGGGTGACCTGGCCCGGCGAGGATCAGTGGGGCAATGCCAGTGCCATTCTGCCCTACCCGGAATGGCGCAAATTTCTCAATGAGGATGACCTCAAGGCGCTGAAGGCGGCCGGCTTCGATTTCCTGCGCATGCCGGTCGATCCGTCGCCTTTCCTCTCGGACAAGACGTCCGGCCTGCGCGACCAGCTCTATGCCAGCGTGCTGGACTCGGCGCGCATGATCAACCGCGCCGGACTGAAGGTCATCGTCGACATGCACCTGATCCCGGCCGGCGGCAGCCGCAAGATCGGCATGGGTGAGGTGATGGGCGACCCGCAGACTTTCGACCTTTATGTCGACATGGTGCGCAAGATGGCGCGCACGCTTGCCGACGAGGATCCCGGGAAAGTCGCCTTCGAACCGATGAACGAGCCGATCGTCGACTGCGACGCCGATGGCACCAGCCTCTGGCCCGACCGCCAGCGGGCATTGTTCGCGGCAGCACGATCCTCGGCGACGAAATTGACGCTGATCCTGACCGGAGCCTGCTATTCCGCCGCTTCGTCACTGGAAAAGATCGATCCCAAGGCGATCCCCGACGACAACGTCATCTGGACCTTCCATTCCTACGATCCGTTCCTGCTCACCCATCAGGGCGCGACCTGGGCCGGTGACTTCATTCCCTATGTGACCGGCCTGCCCTATCCGCTGACAGCGGTGCCCAAGGCGCAGCTCGACGTGACGCTCGACACCATCCGCGCCCGGATCAGGGCCGAGGCGCCGTGGGCGCGGCGGAACGGCCTGCTTGCCTATCTCGACGAACAGGTCGCCGGCATGGACAGCCCCGACAAGCTGCTCGGGCTGATGGATGCGCCGTTCAAGGCCGTCGAGGCCTGGGCAAAGGCGAACGGCGTCAAGCCGGAAGACATTACGCTGGGCGAGTTCGGCATGATCCGCCAGGAATATGGCAACGCCTATGTCATGCCGGCGCAATACCGTGCCGCCTACGTCAGGGACATGGTCGCGCGCGCGGAGGCCCACGGCTTTTCATGGTCGGTGTGGAGCTATGGCGGCGCTTTCGGCATCGTCGATGCGTTCAACGGTGACAAGGCTGAACCGGATGTGATGGATGCGATCCGAAACCTGCCCTGAGGCGTGGATCAGCCGAGGTCGATCTGCAGGATTTCCGGGCGCATGCCGAAACGGATCGGCAGATTGCTGAAGCCGAGCCCGCCCGAGACGATCAGATTGCGGTCGTTCTCCACGACATGGCCATAGGCGTAGCGATTGCCGAACTGCGACGGCACGATGGGCGAATAGCCGAACAGCCGCACTTGGCCGCCATGGGTGTGCCCCGACAGCGTCAGCGACACACGCCACGGCACTTTTGGAAAAATGTCCGGCTCGTGCGCCAGCAGGATGACAGGCGAAGCATCGCTGACCTTGGCCAGAGTACCGTCGAGATCGTCCAGCCCCCTGGGCGGCTCGTGCTTCTTTCTCGGCAGCAGCGCCAACTGGTCGGCGAGGCCGGCGATCCAGACGCCGTGCCCGTCCTTCTCCAGGCGCACGGCGTCATTCTCCAGAACCGGGATGCCGGCTTTTTCCAGCGCCTTGCGGGCGATCGTCGGGCCGACCTCGGCGCGTTGCGCGAAGCCGTCTGCCCACCAGTCGTGATTGCCGAGGATCGACAGCACGCCGAGCGGCGCCTTGAGGCCCGACAGGGCGCCGGCCCATTCCGGCGGCGTCACCCTGTGCGACACCAGGCTCCTGCCGGCTATGTAGTCGCCGAGCAGCACGATCAGGTCCGGCTGCAAGGCATTCGCCTCTTCGGCCAGCGAAGCGATGCGCTCAGGCGTCATCCATGGCCGGCAGGCGTGGATGTCGGCGAGCGCCACGACGCGCAGCTTCAGGCCATCAGGCCAGTGCGGCGGCGTCAGAGCATAGCGCTTCACATGCGTCAAAAGCATCGGCTCGATGCCGACGGCATAGGCGCTGAACGAGGCGACCGACAGGAACGACCCGCCGATGAAGCGCAGGAACCCGCGTCTGCTTATCATTCCATGGCTCCACCTGGATCATCCGGCTTGCACCCGATGCATGTCGCTCAAGGGAAGACCACATGCGAACGAAGGCAGCGCGCCGATACAATCCAGGAATACGCCGGCAAGCCGGCGAAGATGAGGAGAATTTGCGCAGGCCCGTTCACTGATGCTTGATCGCTGGTCCGGGAAGCCGTGGCTGATCGCTTGCCCGCTACTCTTCCTGGAACAGGTTGATCTGCTGCTGCGCCAGGTCCTTCGGCGCATCGAGGCCGAGATGCCGCCAGGCATTGGCGGTCAGCATGCGCCCGCGCGGCGTACGCTGGATGAAGCCCTGCTGGATGAGATAGGGCTCGATGATGTCCTCGATCGCGTCGCGCGGTTCGGAGAGACCCGCCGCGATCGTCTCGATGCCGACCGGCCCACCGCCGAAATTGCGCGCGATCATCGAGAGATACCGCCGGTCGAGAGCGTCGAGCCCGAGCGCGTCGACCTCCAGCCGGGTCAAGGCCTCGTCGGCGATCAGCCGGTCGACATGACCGTCGCCGGCGACCGAGGCGAAATCGCGCACGCGCCGCAACAGCCGGCCGGCGATGCGCGGCGTGCCGCGCGCGCGCCGCGCGATCTCCAGCGCGCCATCCTCGCCGAGCGGCATCTGCAGGATGCGCGCGCCGCGTCGCACGATCTGCTCCAACTCCTCGACCGTGTAGAAATTGAGCCGCACCGGAATGCCGAAGCGATCGCGCAGCGGATTGGTGAGCAGCCCGAGCCTTGTGGTGGCGGCGACCAGGGTGAAGCGCGCAAGGTCGATCTTGACCGAGCGCGCCGCCGGTCCTTCGCCGATGATCAGGTCGAGCTGAAAATCCTCCATTGCCGGATAGAGGATTTCCTCCACTGCCGGGTTGAGCCGATGAATCTCGTCGATGAACAGAACGTCGCCTTCTTCGAGATTGGTGAGCAGGGCCGCGAGATCGCCGGCCTTGGCGATAACCGGCCCGGAGGTCGAGCGGAAATTGACGCCGAGTTCGCGCGCCATGATCTGCGCCAGCGTCGTCTTGCCGAGCCCCGGCGGCCCGACGAACAGCACATGGTCGAGCGCTTCCTTGCGCCCCTTGGCGGCCTCGATGAAGACCTTGAGGTTGGCCCGCACCGCCGCCTGGCCGACGAAATCGTCAAGCGTCTGCGGCCGCAAGGTCTGGTCGGCATCCTCGCCGCGTTTTTCCGGCGCGATCAGACGGGGGGACAGGGTCATGCGGCCTTACTCGCATATGGGCAAAAGCCCGACAAGCCAGCGCTCACCGCGCCAATTCCTTCAGCCCGAAACGGATCAGCTTGGACGCATCCGCGCCCTCGCCCGCCGTCTTCAGGGCTGCCGACACCGCATTGGCGGCGATGTCGCGGGAATAGCCGAGATTGACGAGCGCCGAGACCGCGTCTGTGATCGGAGCCGGGGCGACGCCTTCGCCCAGTTCCTGCTTCAGGCCGATCGTGCCGGAGGCGGCACCCGCATAGGCCGGCGCCTTGGCTTTCAACTCGGTGACGATGCGTTCGGCCACTTTCTTGCCGACGCCGGGCGCGCGCGACACCATCGCGATATCGCGCAACGCGATGGCATTGGCGAGGTCCGCCGGCGCCAGTGTCGACAGGATGGCGAGCGCCACCTTGGCGCCGACGCCCTGCACATTGTTCATCAAGAGCCGGAACCACTCGCGCTCCAGCCCCGACTGGAACCCGTAGAGCCGGATCATGTCCTCCCGCACATAGGTCTCGATGAACAGAACCACCGCTTCGCCAGGCGAAGGCAGGGCCGCCAGCGTGCGCGCCGAGCAGTAGGCTACGTAACCGACGCCGTGCACGTCGACCAGGCAGTGGTCCTCGTCGATCTCGTCGAGTGTGCCCTTGAGCTTTCCGATCATTTCGGGGCTTCCTAATCAGGGGTCTGTGTCGGGCGCGATAAGCTCGACGTCAGGAAAGTACGTCCTGAAACCTGTCGGATCGCGCGTAAGAATGGGATAGCCGCGAATGACGGCATGTGCCCCTATCAGGAAGTCGGGCATCACCTTCTCACGCGGACCGCCCATCCGGCGGTAGATCGAGAACGCCCTCGACGCCGCGAAGGCCGCCTCGAACGGCAAACCCTCCCGCCGGAATTCGTCTTCCGGCAAGACACTGTCGACATCATCTATCGTCTCATAGCGCATCGAGAACTCGGCATAGATGATCTGATTGATGATCAGGCTGCCCTGTTTGAGCGCAGCCGTCATTTTCGACCGCGACCATCTCGACCACACAGGATCGCGAACCGCGATATCGATAAGCACGTTGGTGTCGACGAGCGTCGCCAAGATCAGCGATCCCGAGTGAAAGCCATGACGTCATCCGCGTTCATCGACTGATCGCCGCTCCCCGCCAGCCGATCGAGTGCAGCGAGAAACCGGTCGAGCCTCTCGCGATCCGCAAGCCGTCCTCTGTCATGCTTGGGCGTGATCGTGATCTTGCCGCCCTCAATGCCGAAGATGACTTCGCTGTTGGCGTCGATCCCGAATGTCTCCCGCAGATCCCGCGGGATTGTCACTTGGCCCTTGCTCGTCACACGCATGAAATACACCTTTCTTACAAGTAAGGAATATTCCAACTAAGTGAACAAGTCAAGAACATCCCTAGCCGGCAAGCGCCATCCGGTAGGCGGCGCTCTGGCGGTGATGCGCGTGGCAGATGGCGATCGCCAGCGCATCGGCAGCATGTTCGGTGTCGAAGATCGCCTTCGGCAGCAACACCTTCACCATCATGTGGATCTGCTTCTTATCGCCGTGGCCGACGCCGATGACGGCCTTCTTCACGGCGTTGGGCGCGTATTCGGCGACGACGAGGCCCGCCCGCGCCGGCACCAGCATGGCGATGCCGCGCGCCTGGCCGAGCTTCAGCGTCGCCACGGCATCCTTGTTGACGAAGGTCTGCTCGACGGCGGCCTCATGCGGCATGGCCTGGTGCAGCACCTCGGCAAGCCCGTCATGCAGTTGGCAGAGCCGTGTCGCCAGCGCCGCCTTGTCCTCGGACCGCACGGTGCCCGAGGCGACAAAGCGCAAGGAATTGCCGAGGCTCTCGACGATGCCCCAACCGGTGCGCCTGAGCCCCGGATCAATCCCGATAATGCGAATCGCGTCCCCCATCCGTCCAACCTACTCCCTGGGCGGACAGCGATGCCAGCGAAATGTGAACAAACCGGAAACGGAGGATTTAGTTGCGGGCAAACGCCGTGTTGAGCAGGCTTATCTGATCCGAGACCGGATTGGGCCGGCGCGCCACCGGCTGCAGGTCGACCATCGCGCCGGCGCCGTAGATTTCTTCGTCCATGCGGCGCACCAATGCCTGCAGGCGCAGCGACCGGTTGACGAGGTCGAGGAAATCCTTGGGCAGTTCAGCCCAGCCGGCGGCCTCGTCATGGGCGGAAGCCGTGTCGAGGCGCACCTTGGATTTTTCCGAGGCGACCTGGTCGCGGGTCATCTCGCCGGAGTTCGCCGCGCGCTGCAAAAGCAGCCAAGAGGCAACCTGCATCAGCCTTGTGGTCAGCCGCATCGATTCGGCAGCGTAAAGCGTGGACGCCAGCCGCGACAGCTTCTTGGCCTCGGCCCGGCCCTTGCCGTCGAGATACTCGGCCGCCTGTTCGACGAGCCCCATGCCTTCCTGGTAGAGAGGTTTGAAGGAATGCGAAAAAACCCGCCGCTCCGCCAGCTTGACGGTTTTCGCACTGCCCTTCGAAGGCTCGTTCATTGATAACGCCCCTGCACTTGCAACCGGCCGATTCGGTTCTCTGCCGATACACCCGGCACCCTATATGACTGAAGCTTGAAAATGCGCTTCGTCCCGAGCGAAGGCAAGCACATGTTTAACAGAAGGTTAACGGCGTGCGGTCGCCCGCCAGGCGGACAAAAAAAGAGCCGCGGATAAGGCGGCTCTCAGGAGTTTAACAGGGAGGCGTCAAACAAAGTGGCTCCAACCACTCGGTAAGAATCCAGATCACTGGATGGACATAGTAAACGCCTGTAAAGCTTAATGAACCCTTAACGGTGCCGATATTTTTCGACCGAAGCCCCGGTTCCTGTGCCGTAACAAAACAGTTCCGGCACCAAGGGCATCGTTCAGGCCTTCTTCCAGATCACCGGCAAGGCGATGAAGGCAAACAGCAGCATGCCTGCGTAGAAGCCGATCGACGATATCCCCAGCAACGGCTCGATCCCCGGATTTCCGGCAAGCAATATGTAAAGGCCGATCATGAGCCCGATGCCGCTGATTGCCGTCAACCAGAAATGGACGAGGGCCAGCGTCTTTTGCCCCGCGGCCGGAAACAGGTGGTAAAAGAACGCGAAGACCGCCGACATCAGCCATCCCGCCACCATCGTGTGGGCGTGGGTCGGCATCTGGCCATGGTCTTCACTGATGGCCATGTGGATGCCGAGCGCCATGCCGCACAGCGCATAGATGATCGCCAGCGTGAAGAAATTCCGAGCTGCCCCTTGCATGTCAGTCCCCCGAATTGCCTTTTCCCGTTGACGGGAATGGGTTGATCCTCAGGCGATTTTCATCGCCGCCGGGCTCCCGGCGTCGGCGCGCTCGCATCGGTGATTTCCGGACGATGTCGCGCCGCCCCTCCCAGCCCGGCTACGCTAGCAGAAAAACCTATGTCGGGTCACGATATTAGCGCGCACTTGTTCGATGATTGCGCTCCGCTCGACGACGGCCGAAACAGAGCCGGATTTTCCGCGACATCGTTCCGAAACAGGCGCCGCGCTAGACGCCCGCTCCTCTGGCGGCCGGCGCAAATCCGCGCCGCCGCAAACCGGAAAACTGCCCCAGGAGCAACTCATGGACTGGTATTCGATCGTCAAGTTCCTTCACGTCGTCACGGCAACGCTTTGGGTCGGAGGCGGGTTCGTGCTGTTCCTGCTCGGCGTGATCGCCGAGCGCGCCGACAACATCGAGGACAAATTGCAGGCCATGCGCGCCAGCGGTCAGTTGGGCGGCAAGTTCTTCGCGCCGATGTCGCTGCTGACCCTGGTCTTCGGCCTCACCATGTGCGGCTTCTGGGTCGGCTTTTCCGATCTGTGGATCGTGATCGGCCTCTTCGGCTACGCGACCACCTTCTCCATCGGCATGTTCATCTTCAAGCCGACCGGCGAGCGCATGGGCGCGATGATCGCCAAGGACGGCGTCACGCCGGCCGCGCTTGAGATCGGCCAGCGCATGATGCGCGTAGCGCGGTTCGACTATGCGGTGATGCTGGTCATCGTTGCCGACATGGTGCTCAAGCCGACGCTGCACGACACCGGCATTCTGGCCGGCATGGCGGTGGTCGTGGCGATCGGCGCCGCCTTGGCCTTTGGCGGCAGCCGCCGGCTCGTCACGAGCGCGGTTTGATCGAAGGCGAGCGTGGCCCGCACCGCGCGTCGCCCCTACATCAGTCCGGCGATGCCGTCCCACAGGAGCTTCACCGCGACGACCGCGACGGTGGCGTAGGTGAAGGGATAGAAGACCTCCGGCCGCATGCGCCGGACCAGCCAGGCGCCGGCGACGGTCGACAGCGGCGCCAGCGGCATCAGCACGGCGGACGCCGTCAGATTGGCGGTGTCGAACTGGCCGAGCGCGAAATAGGGCACCAGCTTCAGCGCATTGGTGGCGGCAAAGAAGATCGCCGCCGTGCCGGACAGCACCTTCGGGTCGAGCCTTATCGGCAAGGCATAGACCTGGAAGGGCGGGCCGCCGACATGCGCGACGAAGCTGGTGAAGCCGGCGACCGTGCCCCACAGGGCAGCGGCCACGCGATTGGGCGCGGCCGCATGGTCGGAGCCATGGCGAAACTGCAGATAGAGCCAGCGCAGCACGAAAATGATGGCAACGGCGCCGACGATGAGCCGTACCGCCTCCTCTGTGACCAGTGCCGCCGTCAGCCAGCCGAGCCCGATACCGATGACCGCGCCCGGCATCATGTCGACCAGCATCTTGCGGTCGTACACACCCCACCACGTCCACACCGAGACGATGTCCATCAGGCACAGGATCGGCAGGAGGATGGCGGCGGCCTGCACCGGCGGCATGGTCAGCGCCATCAACGGCACACCGACGAAGCCGACGGCGCCGCCAAAGCCGCCCTTGGACAGGCCGACCAGGATGACCGCAGGAATGGCGGCCGCATAGAACCACGGATCGAGAAGCAGGCCTGACATGGGGGGAACTGGTCTGGAGGGAAAGCGTGTCAACGCCTGATAGCCCAGAATCGCGTGCTCGGCGACCGCAAATATGGCCGGCTGCGACAGCCTGCCCAACCGACCTCGAATAATTATCGGCGCGCCGAAACCAGCAGGAACATCGGCCGCTCGAGTTCTTCCGCAAGGTCCGGGCTGGCCGCGATCTGCGCGTCGGTCGGACGGAACTCCTCGACATGCCCGATCGTGAAGCCCGTCCGGATCAGCGTGTTGAGCGTGGTGCCGATGGTGCGATGATGTTTGACCACGCCCTTGGCCAGCCAGTCGGTCTGGCGCGGCCCTTCCACCAGGTACCGGTCGACAGGCCAGGTCTTTTTCCCGTCCCCATCGATCGACCAGCCGGGACTGGTTGGGGCCATGTAGATCGGATGTTCCGTCGAAAAGACGAAACGGCCGCCAGGCACGAGAGCCTGGTGCACGGTCCCGAACAGGCGCTCGATGTTCTCGACATAGTGCAAGGCGAGCGAACTGTAGGCGAGGTCGAAGCCTGCCGGTGGCAGGCTGAGCTCGTCGAGATCGGCCCGCGCATAGGTGATGCCGGTGTCCGGGCCGGCCGCTCTCGCACGGTCAAGCATCTTCTCCGACAGGTCCAGTCCCAGGATCTGCCTGGCGCCATGCTCATGCGCCCAGCGGCAGAACCAGCCGAAGCCGCAGCCGAGATCGACGATCCGCAGGCCGTCGACCTCAGGCAACATCGCGCGAAGCGCCGGCCACTCGGCGGCGCCGTCCAGGCCTTCGACCGAGCGACCAAGCTGGCCGTAGCCCGCGAAGAAATCCGGCTGATCGTAAATGTTCTGCGCCATGCTCTTTCTCACTCTTCAGACGGTCATCTGGCGGCCGCGCCCTCGGCGTCAAGACTACGAGGCCGACGGCAACCCGAGTGGCGGCGGCCGCCGGCGGATCGGCTGTGCCTTGATGATGGCGGTGCTGGTCTCGGCCTTGTCGGCGATACGGTCGAGAATACCGTCAAGATCGCCGATCGAGCGCACGAAGAGCCGGGCGACGAAACAGTCGTCGCCCGTCACCTTGTCGCATTCGCCGAACTCTTCGATCTCCTCGATCAGTTTCTGGACGATGTGCAGCTTGCCCGGCAAGGGTTTGATCCGCACGATCGCCTGCAGCGTGTAGCCGAGCGCCAAGGGATCGATCTCGACGGTGAAGGCCCGGATGACGCCGCGTTCCTCGAGCCGCCGCAGCCGCTCCGAAACGCTCGGCGACGACAGCCCGACCTGAGCCGCCAGCTCCTTCAGCGATGTCCGTGCATCCCTGACCAGGATTTCCAGCAGATTTCGGTCGAGGTCGTCCAGCATTTGCTTTTCTCCAGGCTTTCTCGCCGCATTCCTAATATAATTAGGCAAACTCCTCATAGTACCTTTCTAAGCTGATGGAAAGCCCGCGTACCTCATGAGATTATACAGGCTCAACGGGTTCGGAGGCTTATCATGAACGAAACGGTGCGCGGCACGGTCGAGATGTCGGCGGCAATGGCGATCCTGGGGACGATCGGCTGGTTTGTCGTCATGTCAGGCCAGCCGATCATGGATGTGGTGTTCTGGCGCTGCGCTTTCGGCGCGGTGACACTTCTCGTCATCTGCACCGGCCTTGGATTGCTGCGCGACAGGCTGTCGTTGCGCATCATCGGCATCGCGGCGCTTGGGGGTGCGGCTATCGTCGTCAACTGGCTGCTCCTGTTCAGCGCCTTCTCGCGCGCCTCCATCTCGATCGCCACCGCGGTCTACAACACGCAGCCCTTCATGCTGGTCGGCTTCGGCGCGCTCTTCTTCGGCGAGCGCCTGACATTGACCAAGCTGACCTGGCTGGCGATCGCCTTCGCCGGCATGGTGCTGATCGTCCAGGCCGCCCCCGACGCCGGCGACATCGGCACCAACTATTTCGCCGGCATCGTGATGGCGCTCGCCGCCGCCTTTTTCTGGGCCGTCGCGGCCATCGTCACCAAGAAGCTCAAGGGCACGCCGCCGCATCTGATCGCGCTGATCCAGGTCTGTGTCGGCGTCCTCATGCTGGCGCCCTTCGCCGATCTCAGGCATCTCCCCGCCGATCCATGGAGCTGGGCGATGCTCGCAACGCTCGGCGTCGTCCACACCGGCCTGATGTACATCCTGATGTACGGCGCCATCCAGAAGCTGCCGACGCACCTGCAGGGGTCGCTGTCCTTCATCTATCCGGTCGTCGCCATACTGGTCGACGTCACCGCTTTCGGCCATCGGCTGCATCTCAGCCAGATCGTCGGCGCCGCCGCCATCCTGATCGCCGCCGCCGGCATGAACCTCGGCTGGACGCTGTGGAAGTCGAGAACACCAGCGGAAAACACGCAGCCCAGCAGATAAGGCGAAGGTGATTTGCACCGGACGCAAATCTCATGCGATTGACGATCCGGTGCAGGCAACGGGTGGTGGCGTGCACATCGGAGCCTTTCAAAGACGACTGCTGCCCCGTGAACGCGTCCTGTGGAGCGGTATGCCCGCACAGGGCGTATTTTTCACCGGGCGGGATATGTTTCTGATTCCGTTCAGCCTGCTCTGGTGCGGTTTTGCGATTTTCTGGACTTATATGGCCGCCAGGCAAGGCGCGCCGCTTTTCTTTGACGCCTGGGGAGCGATGTTCATCTGCATCGGGCTCTTCTTCGTCTTTGGCAGGTTTGCCGTCGACGCATGGCTGAGGCGACGTATCTCCTACGCGGTCACCGACAGGCGCATTCTCATTATGCGCACCGCTCCTTTCGCCAATTTCACGTCCATCGATCTGGAGCGGCTCCCCGACATTCAGCTGAGCGGCGAGGGAGAAAAGCGCGGCACATTGCGCTTCGGCGCCGCGACGTCATTCTTCGGAAGCCCGGGCGCCTGGCCTCGGTCCCGTTATCAAGGTTTCGGCAGCTGGTCGCCGGCCCTCGACCCCGTGCCGCAATTTCTTGGCATTGAGTATCCGTCGAAAGTGTTCGACATCGTCACGAAGGCCGGCAATGCCCTTCGTCATGACCGCCCAGTGTCGTCGGGCGGCTGACATCTGTTCAATCTCGGCGCTTTGCTCTATGCCGCAATCCAACCATCTTCGCCCGGCATAGGCGAAAACCGGGATCGAAGAACCATGAATGACGCAACGCCCCCCAACCGCTGCCGCATTGTGCTGATCGCGCCGCCCGGCGTGCCGGCCGCCCGCATCGCCGCCGCATTCGATGGCGGTGACGTCGCCTCGCTGATCCTGCCCGAGAACGGCATGGACGAGGCCACCTTCCAGGCCTTCGCCGAGCAAATCGTGCCCGCGGCGCAGGCCGCTGGTGCCGCCGTGATCATTGCCGGCGACACCCGCATCGCCGGGCGCGTCCAGGCCGACGGCATCCATGTCGAGGTTTCCAAGGCAGAACTCGCCGAGACGGTCGAACATTTTCAGGCGAAGATGACGGTCGGCGCCGGCGGCGCCAAGACGCGCGACGATGCGCTCGAGCTTGGCGAGACAAGGCCTGACTACATGTTCTTCGGCCGCTTCGGCTACGACAACAAGCCCGAGCCGCATCCGCGCAACCTGTCATTGGGGCAATGGTGGGCGCAGATGATCCAGATCCCCTGCGTCGTCGAGGCCGGTTCCGATCTTGCCTCGGTCGAAACCGTGGCTGCCACCGGTGCCGAATTCGTCGCGCTGTCGAGCGCCGTATTCGCCGACGGCGTCGATGCCAGGGCGGCGGTCGCCCGGGCCAATGCGCTGCTCGACGAAACCGCGCCGCGTTTCGAGGATTGACGTGTCGCTGGCGAGGCTTTCCTTTCAGGCCCTGCTTGCGGCGCTCATGATTGAGGCCGCCGGAGCCGAAACGATTCCCTTGCCGCAGGCCAGGCCGGAAGCCGGCGTGCACACCGACAAGCCGATCGAAAAGCAGCTGCCGCAGCCCGCCACCACCGCCGAGCCGGCCCCGCTGCCGTCGGCCGACACCATCAATCCCGACCGCTTCGGCGCCAAGCCGGCGGACGCCGCCTACGGCGCCTTCCAGCGCGGCCTCTACAAGACGGCCTATAATCTGGCGCTTGTCCGCGCCCAGAACGGCGACCCGGCGGCGCAGACGCTGGTGGCCGAGATTCTGTCGCGGGGGCTCGGCGTTCCGGTCAACTCGGCGGAAGCCGCGAAATGGTATGCGCTTGCCGCCGAACAGGGCGTTCCGGAATCGCAGTTCCAATATGCGCTGATGCTGCTCGATGGCCGCTACGTCAAGAAAGACACCAAAGAGGCCTATGCGCTGATGCAGGCGGCGGCCGAGGCCGGCAACCAGCTGGCGCAGTTCAATTTCGCCCAGATGCTGGTGCAGCAGGATCCCGGCGACGCCGGCCTCACCAAAGCGGTGTCCTATTACGAGCGCGCCGCCGCGACCGGCCTCGCCGACGCGCAATACGCCATGTCGCAGATCTATGCCAATGGCGTCGGCGGCAAGCCGCGTGACGACGCGCAGGCGCGACGCCTGCTGGCGCAGGCCGCGCGCCAGAATTACGACACCGCGCAGATCGACCTCGCCGCCTGGATGATCGAGGGCCGCGGCGGCGCGCGCGACCTGAAATCGGCTTTCGGCTGGACGAAGCAGGCCGCCGAAGGCGGCAATGTCGCGGCCCAGAACCGCCTGGCGAAACTCTACATGCAAGGCATCGGCACCGATCCGGACCTGGTGCTCGCCGGCGCCTGGTATATCGTCGCCCGCCGCGCCGGCCTCATCGATCAGGAGATGGACGATTTCCTGCAAGGCCTGAGCGACGACCAGACCAAGCAGGCCCTGCAGAAGGCGAACCGCCTGCCCTGAGGCCGGTCAGCGCGTGTGATCCAGGACGACTTTGCCGAAGGGTGAGCCGTGTTCGACATGATGGAACGCCCCGGCTGCCTCCCGCCATGGCAACACCTTGTCGATCACCGGCCTCAACCGGTTGACGACAAGCGCGCGGTTCATCGCCTCGAAGGATTCGCGCGAACCAACCGGTATGCCGCGTGCCCTCACCTGGCGGCGGAAGATGTCGAGCGGATTGATTGCCCCCTCATTGCCGCCGAGATAGCCGATCACGTTGATCTGCGCGCCGCGCGCCGAAGCGCGCAGTGACTGGACGAAGCTTTGCGGGCCGCCGACTTCGATGACGTGATCGGCCCCTCGTCCACCGGTCAGCGCCAACACCGCCGACCCCCAATCCGGCTCCTTGCGGTAATTGATGCCGTCATGGGCGCCAAGCGCCTTCGCGCGGACGAGCCTGTCGTCGCTGCTCGACGTGACGATGACGCGTGCGCCGGCGACGGCGGCAAACTGCACCGCAAACAGCGAGACCCCGCCGGTGCCGAGACTGAGCACCGTCTCGCCGGGCTTCAGCCGGTCTTCGGTGAACAGCGCGTGCCAGGCCGTCACGGCGGCGCAGGGCAATGTCGCCGCCTCGACATCGCTCAGGTGCTCCGGCGCGAGAACCGCGGCCTGTTCATCCAGCCGGGCGAACTCGCTGAGCAGTCCGTCGATGGGGCCGCCTCGTTGATAGGAGGATTCGGCCATGGCGAAACCGCCGCCGACCCAACGCTGCCAGAAAGTGGCGCAGACGCGGTCGCCGACCTTGAAGCGGCTTACTTCGGCGCCAACCGCGACCACCTCACCGACGCCGTCCGAAAGCGGCACCAGCGGCAGCGCGAACGCGGTGTGGTAACTGCCGCGGGCGATTTCGACATCGCGGTAATTGAGGGCGGTAGCCTTGACCCGGATGATCATCTCCTGACGACCCGGTTCCGGCATCGGCCGCTCGACCAGTCTGAGATTGTCGATCCCGCCAGGCTCCTGCAATTCGATGGCCTTCATTGTCGACCCTTTCTGTCTGAGCTCCGTGGAAAGGAAAATCGCTTGCCTTCACCCTGATTTCAAATTCATAATAATCAGAATGATTATGCATTTAAGAGCATGTGTATGATCGAGGAATTGCGCACGCTCGTTCTGTTCGCCGAGGAGGGCTCGATCCAGAATGTCGCCCGCCGCCTGCCTTTGACCCAGCCCGCCGTCACGCGTCAGATACAGCGGCTGGAGGACATGCTCGCCACGACACTTCTCGATCGCCGGCAGAAACCGCCGCGCCTGACCACAGCGGGATTGGAGGTCCTGGAGCGCGCGAAGGACATACTGGCTTCGGTCGAGGCCCTGAAAGCCTTCGCCGCCGACGCCGAACCGCAAGGCGTGCTGCGTGTCGGCCTGGTGCATGGCCTGTCCGACGTCGGCGTCGCGGGCGCCATCGCCCGCGCGGCGTCCGCGTTTCCAAAAATATCGTTGCGGCTCAAGACCGGCTGGAGCGCGGAACTCGTCGAGCAGTTCGAACGCGGCCAACTCGACCTGGCGATCGTTCTGCGACCTGCCCATCCCCCGGAGCCGAACGCGCTCGGCACCGAACGTCTGGCGGTCATAGCAAGGGCTGGCGACGCGGAACCCAATTTTACGGACACCGCTCGAGCTTCGCTGCCCTGGGTGCTCAGCCCCGAACCCTGCGACGCGCGCCAGAGGCTTCTGTCCATTCTGGGCGGCGAGCGGCACCGGCTCGTCGTGGCGGCGGAAATTCAGGACCCCGCGATGCAGATGGAATGGGTCCGTCGCGGACACGGGCTGGGCCTCATGCCGTTGCGGCTCGCGGCGCGTGGGCTTCCCGACGGCCTTACCGTTGTCGATAGCCCGGATTTCGATCTTTCGTTGCAGGTCGTGGCCCTGCGTTCTCCCCATCTGAACCGCCTGGCCAAGGTCGCCGAGGCCATTGCAAGGACCGTCGGCGAGGCCATCCGGATAGAGAGCTGATGCCGGTCGGCCGGGGTGAGCCGATCCGGCCTCCCTTGCCTCTCCGGGCGATTTGTGGTCTTGGGAGCCCCTAAATCGCCTGTCCCGGCGAAAATCTCATTCCGGATCCAATCATCATGGCCAAGATCAATGGCAACGAAATCCGTCCCGGCTATGTCATCGAACACGATGGCGGCCTCTGGGTCGCGGTCAAGACCAACACCGTCAAGCCCGGCAAGGGCGGCGCCTACAACCAGGTCGAGCTGAAGAACCTCATCAACGGCACCAAGCTCAACGAGCGCTTCCGCTCGGCCGAGACCGTCGAGCAGATCCGGCTCGATCTCAAGGATTTCTCCTTCCTCTACGAGCAGGGCGAAGCGCTGGTGTTCATGGACACCGAAAGCTACGAGCAGCTCGAACTGAACAAGGATTTCGTCGGCGACCGCTCGGCCTTTCTGCAGGACGGCATGATGGTGACGGTGCAGCTCTATGAGGAAAAGCCGATCGGCATTTCGCTGCCCGACTATGTCACCCTGACCATTACCGAGGCGGATCCCGTGGTGAAGGGCCAGACGGCGGCATCCTCCTACAAGCCGGCGGTGCTGGAAAACGGCATCCGGGTGCTGGTGCCGCCCTTCATCGGCGCCGGCGAACGCATCATCGTCGACACCAACGAAATCACTTACGTGCGCCGCGCCGACTGATGCATCTCGACCAGTGGCCGATTTTGTAGTCACTGACATGCACCGAGACAGAATCTAGCCGCGCCGCACCAGGAAGAAGCACTATGGCACGCTCCGCCCTCCTCAACGTCATGGTCCAGGCCGCAATGAAGGCCGGCCGCTCGCTGTCGCGCGACTTCGGCGAAGTCCAGAACCTGCAGGTCTCGATGAAAGGCCCGGGCGACTATGTCAGCCAGGCCGACCGCAAGGCCGAGGACATCGTCTTTGCCGAACTGTCGAAGGCGCGCCCCGGCTACGGCTTCCTGATGGAAGAGCGCGGCGTCATTGAAGGCGACGACAGCCAGCACCGCTGGATCGTCGATCCTCTCGACGGCACCACCAATTTCCTGCACGGCATTCCGCTGTTCGCCGTCTCTATCGCCCTGGAACGCCAGGGCCAGATCGTCGCCGGCGTCATCTACAATCCAGCCATGGACGAACTCTATACGACCGAGCGCGGCGGCGGCGCCTTCATGAACGATCGCCGCCTGCGCGTCGCCGGCCGCACCAAGTTCATCGACTCCGTCGTCGGCTGCGGCGTGCCGCATCTGGGGCGTGGCCAGCACGGCCAGTTCCTGGTCGAGCTGCGCAATGTGATGGCCGAGGTTTCCGGCGTCAGGCGCCTCGGCTCCGCTTCCCTCGATCTCGCCTATGTCGCCGCCGGGCGCATGGACGGGTTCTGGGAAGTCGGCCTGTCGGCCTGGGACATCGCCGCCGGCCTGCTCTTGATCCGCGAGGCGGGCGGCTTCGTTTCCGACATGGACGGCGGACAGGACATGCTGGACAACGGCTCGGTCGTCGCCGGCAATGAGGTGATCCAGCGCGCCCTGCTCAAGACGGTGAAGATCCCGTACGCGCCCCGCTGAGGCGATCCCGGCGCAGTGCCGGAAAAGCGCGGGGCGCTTCCCCGGCGGAATCGGGCAAGGGCCTGCCGCGCGCTGAAGCGACGCAGTCGCAAAACCGCAAACAAAGCTTGAAATACTGTCCTTCGATTGCCCAGATTAGGGGCGATGCAGGACGCTGGATGACCAAGACACCGCTACAGATCGAGATGCCTTTCATCGGACGCTGGCACTATTCGCGCGCCGAGATGATCGCCGACGGGATCGTCCATGCGGTGGGCATTGTCCTGGCGATCGCGGCCGGTTCGGCGCTGCTGGCACTCGCGGCGTTCCGGGTCGGGCCCGGCGAATACATCGCCGCCGCCTTCTATGTCGTCTCGCTGCTTACCGTTCTGTCGGTGTCGCTGACCTACAATCTATGGCCGGTGACCTCGCCGGCGAAATGGATCTTGCGGCGCTTCGACCACGCCGCGATCTATCTCTTGATCGCCGCCACCTACACGCCCTTTCTCGCCCAGTTGGGAGACTCCGCCCTGGCGCGCTGGATGATCGTCCTGGTCTGGGCCGCGGCGGCAACCGGCATTGCCGTAAAGGTATTCTTACCCGGCCGCTTCGACCGGCTGGCGATCGGCTTCTACCTGGCCATTGGCTGGAGCGGCGTCGTGCTGGTCAAGCCACTCGTCGAGACGCTGCCGACCACGTCGATCGTGCTCATCGTCGCTGGCGGCGTCGTCTACTCCTGCGGCGTGATCTTCTTCGCCTGGAAGGGCCTGCGCTTCCACAACGCGCTGTGGCACGGCTTCGTCGTCACCGGCGCCGGCCTGCACCTTGCCGCCATGGTCGATTGTCTGGTCATCAACCGCCTCTGAGCAGCGGCCTCAAAGGGGGCCTGTGGCAATATTGCCAAGCACCATTCAATTTGGTCACAATTCCGTTTAGAGTCGCGAACTACGTGATCGGCGGCACTGGAGCAATTCGAGGGAAAGTGTGATCGGTTTCCCGTTCGGAATTGCGTCAAGGCAAACAGAGCATCGGAAACGGGGCACGGATGGCTTTTCTCAGATCCTTCGGCATGGGCAGGCGCTCCGACGTTCTGATCTACGATCCGCATAAATTGTCGAGTCCGCAGGTCTTTCTGCTGACCATGGTCATCTTTCTGGCCATCGTCGCCTTCATCGCTGCCATCCTGACGCGGCAGATCTCGACCGCTTTCGTCACCAATCCCGGCCTCAACGGCTTGATCGTCGGCGTGCTGGTCGTTGGTATCCTGCTGGCTTTCGCCCAGGTCGGGCGGCTGTTTCGCGAGGTGCGCTGGGTCAATTCCTTCCGCGCCGGCTCGGAGACCACCGAACCCGTGCTGCTGGCACCGATGAAGGCAATGATCGGCCGTTCCTCGGCGACGGCCTTTTCCACCTCGTCGATGCGCACGATGCTCGACTCCATCGCCACGCGCCTCGACGAAAGCCGCGATACCTCGCGCTATCTGGTCGGCCTGCTGGTGTTCCTGGGCCTGCTCGGCACCTTCTGGGGCCTGCTGAACACGATCGGTTCGATCCGCGAGACCATCGAATCGCTCGATCCCGGCACCGGTGATGCGGCGGCCGTGCTCGATTCCCTGAAGCAAGGCCTGTCAGCGCCGCTGGCCGGCATGGGCACCGCCTTCTCGTCCTCGCTGTTCGGCCTCTCCGGCTCGCTCGTGCTCGGCTTCCTCGACCTGCAGGCAGGCCGCGCCCAGACGCGCTTCTACACCGAACTCGAGAACTGGCTGTCCTCGGTAACCGATCTGTCGTCCGACATCGTCGTTTCCGATCCGGCCAAGACCGAACCCTCCGACGAAATCCGACTGTTGTCGGAGCGGCTGCGCAGCATGCAGGAGAATGGCGGCGGCTCCAACCCGCGCGTCGCCACCGCCATGGCCAATCTCGCGGACGGCATTTCCGGCCTGGTCAAGAACATGCGTTCCGAGCAGCAGATTATGCGCGACTGGGTCGAAGCCCAGTCCGACGAACAGAAGGCGATGCGCAACACGCTGGAAAAGATCGCCGACGCGCTGAAGAAGCCCGGAGTGCACTAGCATGGCGCTTGCCAGGGGCCGGCGTACCGATCGCCGCATCGACTATTGGCCGGGCTTTGTCGACGCGCTGTCGACGCTGCTGCTCGCCATCATGTTCCTGCTCACCGTTTTCGTGCTGGCGCAGTTCCTGCTCGGCCGCGAAATCTCCGGCAAGGATACGGCGCTGTCGCGCCTCAATTCGCAGATCAACGAACTGACCCAGTTGTTGGCCCTGGAGCGCTCGAATGCGCAGGACAAGGACGATTCGCTCGCCAATCTGCAGGCGTCGCTGTCGGCGGCGCAAGCCGAGAAGAGCCGGCTCGAACAATTGCTGGCACAAGGTGCCGGCGCCGGCGACGCAGCCAACCAGCGCGCCGCCGAACTGGGTGGCGAACTCGACAGCCAGCGCCAGATCAGCCAGCAGGCGCTGAGCCAGGTCGAGATCCTGAACCAGCAGATCGCGGCGCTGCGCAAGCAGATCGGCGCGCTCGAGGACGCGCTCAACGTTTCCGAAACCCGCGACCGCGACTCCAACACCAAGATCGCCGATCTCGGCCGCCGGCTGAACGTGGCGCTGGCCCAGCGCGTGCAGGAACTGAACCGCTACCGCTCCGACTTCTTCGGACGCCTGCGCGAAATCCTCGCCGACCGCGAGAATATCCGCATCGTCGGCGACCGCTTCGTGTTCCAGTCGGAAGTGCTGTTCCCTACCGGCTCCGAAGTGATCAACGATGCCGGCAAGGTCGAGATGAAAAAGCTCGCCGACGCCATCATCGAATTGCAGAAAGAGATTCCGCCGGAGATCAACTGGGTGCTTCGCGTCGACGGCCACACCGACAACAAGCCGCTTTCCGGCAATGGCCGCTACCGCGACAATTGGGAACTGTCGACGGCACGCTCGACCTCGGTGGTCAAGTTCCTGATCGAAAACGGCGTGCCCGCCAACCGGCTGGTCGCCGCCGGCTTCGGCGAATTCCAGCCGCTCGATCCCGCCGATACCGACGAGGCGCGCAACAAGAACCGCCGTATTGAACTGAAGCTCACCGAACGTTGAACCATCATCACGCGATCTCACGCGAATTTGTTTGTCGGCTCAACTCTAGGGCGCAGGCGACGGCCGGCAAGGCCTGAAAAGATTATCTTTTTTTAATTACACTTCACGCCGAAGCGCTCCTAGCTTGCCGTTCAGGGCCGAGAACCGCCGGCGATGCCTCCCATCGCGACGCGACGGAACTGGACGACCCAAACGGTCGGAAGGCCGAGCGGCAAGGCTGCTCCCTTCCTAGCAGGAGGACGCGCTCATGCGCGCATCGACATCTCTCAAGACTGCAACGCTCGCCGCAATTCTGATCGCCGCACCGATGGCCGGCGCCTACGCCGCGGGCCATCACAAGGGCGCCCTCGACGCGACGGCCCCTACCGATTTGACGGGGCCGCGAGTCGAAGCTCTCATTGAACAGGCTCAAGGCGTCCGACAGGGCATAGTCGACGCACGGCAGGCCAACAACATCACCCCGGCCGTGGCGCAACACCTGGAAATGCGCACCAATCAGATCAGCCAGACGGCCGAGAGGATTGCCGCGTCGGATCACGGCAGGATACCAGCCTCGCAATATCATGACCTGCTGCGTCATCTCGACCGTGTCGACCAGCGTCTGAGGATCGACACCGGCAGCGGTTTCCTGATGGGCGATGGCTCCGACGGCGGAAACTATCCGAACGGCTGAAGCATCCCCTCTGGGCAGGTCCAGGAGGAAGGGACACCTGGCGCCTTCGGGACCCCAATCCCGCGGGCGTCCTTTTTCTTACCGGCCCATCTCGCCTACCAGCCGAACCAGATCGCAATCAGAGCGACCACTGCCGGCACGGTCTGGATGAACAGGATCTTGCGACCCACCGTTGCCGCGCCGTAGAGGCCGGCAATGGCCACGCACAACAGGAAGAAGACCTTGACCTGGAACCCGCCGGCGCCGAGGTAAAGCCCCCAGATCAGGCCCGCGGCGAGAAAGCCGTTGTAAAGACCCTGATTGGCGGCGAGCACTTTCGAGGCATTGGCGAATTCCGGCGTCAGCCGGAATGTCTTGTGCCCGCGCGGCGTGTCCCAGAGCACCATCTCGAGATAGACGATGTAGATATGGATCAAGGCCACCAGCCCGACCAGGATGTTGCCGATCATCTGCTCCCCTCCATGTCGTTGCGGCAGCATTTCACGCTCGGCCTCGCTTGCGCAAGGCGCATCTGCGCGATGGCATCCGAGCAATTCCAGGAAAAGTGTGAAGCGGGTTTTCCGTCCAAAATTGCGTCGAACAGGGTTGGAGCGGTTGCCGGTTTCTGTGAACCGGCGAACCGCTCTGTGGGTTGCCAACGCTTTTGCGTTGGTGTCTTTTCGCGCCGTTCTCAATCACGGAAGCCGCCATGTCCTTTCACAAACTCGACGACCTCGGCCACAAGCTCGAAGCGCTTGAACATGCGCTGGCCATTCTGGGTGCCGACGAAGCAACGCATATGGCCGTCGGTGGCGGCGAGAAGCGCGCCGAGGCGATGGCCGCCCTTGCCGGCATGTACCACGCCAGGGCGACCGCGCCGGAGATAGCGGACTGGATCGCTGCAGCCGAAGGCGAGGCATTGGACGACGAGCAGCGTGCGGCTCTCGCCGAACTGCGGCGCCAATACACCAACCTGACCTGCCTGCCGGTCGAATTCGTCGAACGCCAGACGACGGCGCGCATGCGTTGCGAGCAATTGTGGCGCGACCTGCGCGCCAAGAACGACTGGGCCGGTTTTCAGCCGGCTCTCGCGGGCGTGGTGGCGCTGGTTCGCGAAGAGGCCGCACTGCGCTCCGATGTCCTCGGCCTCGCTCCCTATGACGCGCTGATGGAACAATACGATCCCGGCAACCGCGTCGCCGACATCACCCCCGTCTTCGCCGATCTCAAGGCGTTCCTCAAAGGGTTCGTGCCGGAGGCGCTGGCGATCCAGGACGCGCGGCTGCGCAAGCATCCGCTGAAGCCACTTTCGGGCACCTATGCCATCGACCGGCAGCGCGAACTGGGCCTTGCCATGATGGCTGCTGTCGGCTTCGACCTCACCCACGGCTCGCTGTCGGTGTCGCACCATCCGTTCTGCGGCGGCGTGCCCAGCGACGTGCGCATCACCACCCGCTACAAGACCTCGGATTTTCTCTCGGCATTGATGGGCGTGCTGCATGAGACCGGCCATGCGCTCTATGAACAGAACCTGCCCAAGGCATGGGCGCACTGGCCGCTCGGCAAGGCGCGCGGCATGGCGGTGCACGAAAGCCAGAGCCTGTTCGTCGAAAAGCAGGTCGGCCGCAATCCCGCCTTCTGGCGCTGGGCCCTGCCGGTGGTGGAGAAGCATCTCGGCGAGGCGTGGTCGCTCGACGATATCCTGCCGCATGTACATCGTGTCGAGCGTGGCCTGATCCGCGTCGACGCCGACGAAGTGACCTATCCGCTGCATGTCATCCTGCGCTACGAATTGGAGCAGGAGCTTGTCTCCGGCCGCCTGGAGGTCGCCGACCTGCCCGAAGCCTGGGACGCCAAGATGCGCGAATATCTCGGCCTCTCCACGTCGGAAAATCCCGCCGACGGACCGATGCAGGACGTGCATTGGCCGGGCGCCGCCTTCGGCTATTTCCCCTCCTATACGCTCGGCGCCATGATGGCGGCGCAGCAATGGGCCGCGCTGGTGCGCGCGCATCCTTCGGCCGATGACGACCTGGCAAAGGGAAATTTCGCCGACATCAACGGCTGGCGTCGTGAAAAGATCTGGTCGCAAGGGTCGCGCTGGTCGACACCGGACCTGCTCGAACGCGCCACCGGCGAAAAGCTCAACGCCGTCCACTTCGTCAATCATCTGAAGCAGCGCTACGGCGGGTGACACCGGCCGCCGTGCCGTCCCCGACTTGCACGGTCCTCTGCTGGTCATCGTGCGGGGTCAAGCTTGCGGGATCGCGTCCGTTTTTCTATCACTGGTGGTATCCGACGGTATTTGGCAAGACGTGCGGATCATGCGGGTGGGGTGCTTTCCGGTGACATCTTCTGCGATCAAGCGGCTGTTCTTCCTGATTGCTTTGACGATGTTCTGCGCGCCGGCCATGGCGGACGCCGAAATCCACAAGGGAGCCGCCGGTAGCTGGATCGACAGGGTCGAGCTACCCAGGCCCGACCCGCGTTTCGACAACCAGATCAGGAACGGTACGTCGAACCTTGTGTCGGAGTATCAGATCCGCCAGCGGCCTGACGGCATCGAGACATTCGACCGCTATGCCTACAAGATCGTCGACCGCACCGGCCTCGAGCGCGGCGCCGCCATCAATTTCGAATTCGACCCGGCGACGTCGCAGATCACGATGAACTGGCTGAACATCATCCGCGACGGTGTGGTCATCGAGCGGCTGCCCGGGGCCACGTTCGACGTCTTCCGGCGCGAGAAGGACGCGGAGAAAGGCCTGTTCGACGGCTGGCTCACCGCCTATGTCAATGTCGACGACGTCCGCGTCGGCGACATCATCGACTATGGCAAGACCACGATCAGGACGCCGATCGTCGGCGCGGATCTGTTTTTCCACTCCGTTGCGGTGGCCTGGGGCGAGCCGATCGCGCTCATCCGCGAAAAGGTCATCTGGCCGGCAAACCAGCCCCTGAACATCCGCCAGGTCCGCACCGACATCCAGCCGGAGGTCAAGACCGAAGGCGCGTCGAAAACCTACACCTGGCAAAGCAGCAACCCCGCTCCGGTCAAGATCGAGGATAACCTGCCGGCGGATTTCCTGACCTATCCGACGGTGCAGATCTCTTCGACCGACAGATGGCAGGACGTCGTCGATGCGATGTTGCCCTACTACCGGCTCGATCAGGAATTGCCGGCCGCCTACGTCGCCAAGCTAGACGACATCGCCGCCCGCTACGCCAGGCCGGAAGACCGCATGATCGAGGCAATGCGGCTGGTCCAGGACACCATCCGCTATGTGAGCCTGTCGATGGGCCGCGGCTCCTACATTCCCCGCAGCCCGGGCACGGTGATTGCCAGCGGCTTCGGCGACTGCAAGGACAAGGCCTTGCTGCTTGCCTCCAGCCTTCGCCGGCTCGGCGTCCAGGCCGATCCCGCGCTGACCGATCTCGACGACGGGCTAACACTTGGCGACATGCTGCCGACGATCCGGGCCTTCGACCACGTCATCGTCAAGGCGTCGATCAGGAGCCAGACCTACTGGATCGACGCGACCAATTATCTGCAGGGCGGCCGGGCCGAGAACCTCGTTCCGCCCGACTACGGCTTCGCCTTGCCGATCGTCCCGGGCAGCGCGCGGATGGAGCGGATCGAGCGCAAGGAGCTTTTCCAGCCGACAACCTTCGTCAGCGAGGCGTTCGACTTCCCGAAGAGCAAGGGCGAGGCGCTGAAGCTGACTGTCAGCACCACCTATCGGGACGCGGATGCCGACAGCATGCGCTACAGGCTGGCCTCGCAATCGGCCACCAAGCTCGCCGACGACTATCTCCAGTACTACAACCGCCAGTATCCCGGAATGTCGAGCGTGGCACCGCTGTCGACGCGGGATGACCGCGACGGCAACGTCGTCACGACGGTCGAAGCCTACGAACTGCCGGCCGACGCGCTCGACGAAGATGACCTCGCCAAGAACTTCCCGCTGAAAGCCGATGTCGGCATCAGCAATCTACCTGAGCCGGACATGGTGGGCCGAGGCGGGCCGATCTGGCTCGGCAGTCCGATGTTCAGGCGTCATCAATGCATCGTCAGAAACCTGAAGGCCGAGTTTGTCGGACCCGAGAAATCCGACGACGTGATCACGCCCTATGTCGCCTTCAAGGCGCGCTGGTCGAGCACCCCGACCGAGTTTCAGGTCGATTGGTTCCTGAAGACCATCGGCGACCGGGTACCGGCCAAGGAAATCGGCTCCTATCTGAAGTCGCGCAGGAAGATGGTCGACAACGCGTCCTGGAGTTACAATTTCGCCTATGCCGAGACGGAAGCGAACTGATGCCTGTCGCGTGAAGCAGCATCGGCTCAGGGCGAACCCATGTGCATCAAGACAAGCAAGTAGAGCCTGCTATTCGGCCGCGCCCCTGAAGGCGCTGGCGCCGGTCTCGAACTGCAGCTTGGCCAGCCGGGCATAGATGCCGCCCTTGGCGACCAGGGTCTGGTGCGTGCCTTCCTCGACGATGCGGCCACCATCCATGACCAGGATCCTGTCGGCCTTGAGCACCGTCGCCAGCCGGTGGGCGATGACGATGGTGGTGCGCCCCCGCATCAGCCGCTCGAGCGCCATCTGCACCAGCGTCTCGCTTTCGGCGTCGAGAGCCGACGTCGCCTCGTCGAGCAGCAGGATCGGCGCGTCGCGCAGGATGGCACGCGCGATCGCCACGCGCTGGCGCTGGCCGCCCGACAGCGTCACGCCGCGCTCGCCGACCTGGCTGTCGTAGCCCTTGTCGAGCTTGAGGATGAATTCGTCGGCCAGCGCGTCCTTGGCCGCGGCCTCGATCTCGGCCTCGCTGGCGCCCGGCCGGCCGAAGCCGATATTGTCGCGCGCGCTCGCCGCGAAGATGGTGACGTCCTGCGGCACGATGGCGATGCGCTGCCTGATGGCGACGGGATCGGCCTCACGCACATCGACGCCATCGATCAGGATCCTGCCGGTTTCCGGATCGTAGAAGCGCAGGATCAGCGAAAAGACCGTACTTTTTCCCGCGCCCGAGGGACCGACGATCGCCACCGTTTCACCGGGCTTGACCTGAAAGCTCAGGCCATGGACGGCGGCGCGGTCGGGCCTTGCCGGGTAGGAGAAGGATATATCCTCGAAGCTGATCGCGCCCTTCGCCGTTGCCGGCAGCGGTTTCGGATCGGCCGGCGCCTGGATCGCCGGCGTCTCGGCCAGTATCTCGGTCAGCCGTTCGGCGGCACCGGCCGCCTGCGCGAGTTCGCCCCAGACCTCCGACAGCGCGCCGAGCGCGCCGGCGGCAAACACCGAATAGAGCAGGAACTGGCCGAGCGTTCCGGGTGACAGCGTGCCCTCGAGCACGTCGCGCGAGCCGAACCACAACACCGCCACGACCGAGGAGAAAATGGTGAAGATGGCGAAGAAGGTGAGGAAGGAACGCGCGAAGATCGAGGCGCGTGCTGCCTCGAAGGCGGCCTCCACCGCGCCGGAGAAGCGTCCGGTCACCAGCTTCTCATTGGTGAAGGCCTGCAGCGTGCGCACCGCACCGATCTGCTCGCTGGCATAGGCGGTGGCATTGGCCAGCGTGTCCTGGGCCTGCCTCGACTTGCGCCGCACCGAACGCCCGAAGGCGACCAGCGGCAGCACGATGATGGGAATGGCTGCAATGACCAGGCTCGACAGTTTCGGACTGGTGAAAACCATCATCGCCACGGCGCCAAGCCCGAGGATGACGTTGCGCAGCGCCACGGACGCGGTGGCGCCGACCGCCGACTTGACCTGCGTGGTGTCGGCGGCGAGCCGTGACACGATTTCGCCGGATTGGGCGCTGTCGAAGAAGGCCGGCGACAGCGTCGTCACATGGGCGAAAACGTCGCGCCTGATATCGGCGACGACGCGCTCGCCGAGCGTGATGACGAAATAGTAGCGGCCGGCCGAGGCGGCCGCCAAGAGCGCCGCCATCGCCACCAGCGCCGCGAAATACTCGGCGATGAACGTTGATCCCGACGGCGTGAAGCCATGATCGATCATGCGCCGCACGGCCAAGGGCAGCGCCAGCGTCGTCACCGCAGCGATCGCCAATGAAACGACAGCGCCCGCCACCATTTTCCGGTAGCGGCCTATATAGGGGAACAGGCGGCTGAGCGGCTTGAGCGAGCGGCGGCGCCCGTCTGCGCTGCTGGATTGCGCCATCTCGATGTTTTCCTCTAGCCGCCTTGTCGCATGCGCCTCAATATGCGCTTGCCACGGCCTTGTGATTCAATTTCGGCTGATGTATAGCGACGCCGACCGTTTTAGAAGCCGTGGCTCCTCAATAGCTGCGGCTTCGAGTTTTAAAAAGGGGCGCATCGACGCAGGCTTCTGCCCGTCAGCCGCGCCAGCAAGCCAGGAACCGAGCCATGAAGAGCGCCATTCATCCCGATTACCACACCATCAAGGTCGTCATGACCGACGGCACCGAATACACGACCCGTTCGACCTGGGGCAAGGAAGGCGATACGATGAACCTCGATATCGACCCGACGACCCACCCGGCCTGGACCGGCGGCCAGCAGACCCTGCTCGACCGCGGCGGCCGCCTGTCGAAGTTCAAGAAGCGTTTCGAAGGTTTCGGCCTCTAAGCCGTACTCGCCTACGGAATTTGAGAAACCCGCCCTGGTGGCGGGTTTTTTGTTGCCCGCGCAGCCCTTGCCTACGGATCCAGCAGCTCCCGCAGCGCCATGCGCTTGTAGGCGGCGACCAGCCTGTCACCTTCCGGCCGATCGACCGAGATCGCCAGCCGTATGGCGGCCTCGCCCGTCTGCCAGACCAGGAATGCCGTCGTATCGAGCGCCACAGGATCGGCATCGGGCCGCAAGCGTTTGAGCACGGCCGTCAGAAACGCCGCGTTCGCCCGGCTGTCGGCAAGCTCAAGCGCCCGCAACGCCTTGTCGGCCTGGGTGCCCGACCAGATATCGCGCATCACCGGCTCGGCCAGGAACAGTCCGTAATAGATGTCGACCAGCTCCGAAAACGCCCGGCCCAGTCCCTCCGCATCGGTGACATCCCTGAGCGCCTCCGAGATGCAGGCCTGGCTTTCCACAGTATAGCGTTCGGCCAACGCCCAGACGATCGCCCGTTTGTCGGGAAAGAACTGGTAGAGCGAGCCGATCGACACTCCGGCCCGCTCCGCCACCTCCCCCATGCGCATGGCATCGCTGCCCTGCTCGGCAATCAGCGCCGAGGCGGCCGCCAACATGCGCTCGACCCGTTCGCGGCTGCGCTGCTGGCTTGGCGCCCTGCGCGGCGAGGCGATCTGCTCGTTGGCCGCCGTTCCGTCCATGACTGTCTCCACCAAATGCACTCGGCAAAATCGACTCGAATGGCTTGACAGGTAAAATACGAGGGTTTATCACGTTTTGCAAATGTGAGGATTACTCATGTTTTGAAACAGAGGAAACCATCATGACTGACACCAAACCCATCCTGATCCTCGGCGGCACCGGCAAGACGGGTCGCCGTCTTGCCGAGCGGCTGAGCGCGCACGGCGTGCCGGTACGCATCGGCTCCCGCTCGGCCACGCCGCGCTTCGACTGGGAAGTTCCCGCCACCTGGGGACCGGCACTCGAAGGCGTCGGCGCCGTCTACATCAGCTACTATCCCGACATCGCCGTGCCGGGCGCCGCCGAAGTCGTCGATGCCTTTACTCGCCTTGCCGTGCAGCATGGCGTGCGCCGGCTGGTGTTGTTGTCCGGTCGCGGCGAATACGAGGCACAGCGCGCCGAAGAGATGCTGAAGGCCTCCGGCGCCGACTGGACGATCCTGCGCTGCGCTTGGTTCTCGCAGAACTTCAGCGAAGGCTTTCTCATCGAGCCGCTGCTGGCGGGAGAAGTGGCGCTGCCGGCCGGACCTGTCGGCGAGCCCTTTGTCGACGTCGACGACATCGCCGAAGCCGCCTTCGTCGCGCTGACCGAACCAGGCCATGTCGGCCAGCTCTATGAACTGACCGGGCCGCGGCTGTTGAGCTTCGCCGAGGCGGTTGCCGAAATCGCCAGGGCGGCCGGACGCGACATCCGCTTTGTCAGGATTTCGCATGACGCGTTTACCACCGCGATGGCAGCGCATGACCTGCCGGCCGAATTCGCCTGGCTGCTCAACGAGCTGTTCACGCAAGTGCTGGACGGCCGCAACGCATCGCTTGCCGATGGCGTCCAGCGCGTGCTCGGCCGCGCGCCGAAGGATTTCTCCACCTACGCAGATGAAACCGCCGCAACCGGCATCTGGAGCAACTGAGATGATCAAGCTTCTTCCCACCCTCACCTTCATTGCCGCAATCGGCGCGGGCGTCGTCGGCGGCGTGTTCTTCGCCTTCTCGAACTTCGTCATGGCAGCACTTGCCCGGCTGCCCGTGCCCAGCGGCATCGCGGCGATGAATTCGATCAACGTCACCGTGATCACCCCGACCTTCATGACGGCGCTGTTCGGCACCGGGCTAATCTGTCTGGTGCTTATCGCCGCCGTCTTCATGGGCTGGAGCCAGTCCGGCTCATACTGGCTGCTGGCCGGCGCGGTGATCTACCTGGTCGGCAATCCGATCGTCACCATGATCTTCAACGTGCCGCTCAACGATGCGCTCGCCGCCGTCGACCCGGCCAGCGGTAACGGCGCCGCCGTCTGGGCGAACCATCTGAGCCAATGGGTGATGTGGAACCACGTGCGCACCGTCACCGCCATCGTGGCGATGGCATGCTTCTGGTTCGCCGCGCGTTGACAATATCCCGGGCCGCCATATCTGGGGCATTGTGGCGGCCGGGGCATTCGGGAGAAGAGCCGTGAACGATCCCTATTCCACCATGGCCATCGGCATCGCGATCGGGGTTGGCCTTGGCGCTGCTTTTGGTGCAGCCATGGACGAGCCTGCCGTCGGCATCGGCGTGGGCATCGCTATCGGCGCCGGCATCGGTGCTGTTTTCGGAAAGCGGCGCGGCGAATGATCGCCCGGCTTCGCGCAGGGTCTCAGCTCTTCGCCTTGCGGTCGGCGTGACCGAGGTCGCGGTCCGGGGCGATCACGTCGCGGACCAGTTGCTTGAGTTTCGCCGCTTCCGGAAAACCACCGTCGCGCTTGCGGTCCCAGACCAGCACATCATTGCACGAAATGGTGAAGATGCCGCCGGTGCCGGGGACCAAGGTCACCTCGCCGAGATCGGTACCGAAGGTAGAGAGCAGTTCCTGCGCCATCCAGCCGGCACGCAGAAGCCACATGCACTGCGTGCAGTAGGTGACGACGATCCTAGGTTTATCCGATGTGTTCATTGGTCCGCCTCCAGAACGCGCACGGTCGTGCCGGCAATCCGGTCATGTATTGGCTCATTGCCGAATGCGATGGCCAGCGCGATCCAGCATGGCCAGAGGAAAGCCAGGGCAGACGCGGCAAACGCGATTACGATTTCCAGTTGGGAATAGCTCTGCACGGGTATCGGAAAGGTTTTCCACGCCTGGAAAGCAAAGAAAGCTCCGACCAGCGTAGCGGGTAGGTAGCCCAGGAATTTTACCACCTGCCGACGAACGGCTTTTTGCAAGGCGAGGCCTTCCCTATGCCAATCCAACTCGTCATGGACGAAAAGGGCCAGTACCCCCTTGCCAAGCGACCGGCTGAAAGCCCCCTCCATCACAAGAAGATAGATCGCCAGGACCAGGACCTGGAGGAAGCCTAGATCCAGTGCCGCGGATCGAAAATTTCCGTTTGAATCGAGGTCTATCGAAAGGGTCGATACTGCCTTCGATTGCGAGTCCGTGCTTGTGCCGGCTGCCCATCTGGCCACTGGAAAACCGAAGAAGGATGTCGCACAGACCTGCCAGTCGTAACGGGAAAGCACGGGATCGCTTGTCCCCTTCAAACTGGCGGACTGACAGGTTTTCCAGTTCAGCCAGAAACTGCCCTTTACGCCGCCATCGGTCATCAGAAACAGGGTCGCGACAAGCGCATAAAGAGCGACGAAGATGACAAGGTAGTCGACAATCGAAGCGAGAAGCCGCCGCCAAAGACCGCCTGGCCGAGGCCAGGTCACTGCAGGCTCACCGCCTTCGTCAGTCATCTTCCCCCTCACCGACAACTGACTGAGCTGCAACCTTTGGCGGAAATCCCAAGCAGCGAGGCCATGCTACCCGCCACTAGCACCGTTGGCCATCGCTCAGCCGATCACGCAGCGCTGAGCTTGGCCATGGTCTCGTCGTCGACCTCGAAATTGGCGTAGACGCTCTGCACGTCGTCGTCGTCCTCGAGCGTGGCGACCAGCTTCATCAGCGACTGCGCCCGCTCTTCGTCGACCGGCACGTTGTTCTGCGGCTGCCAGATCGGCTTGACCGATTCCGCTTCGCCGAGCGAAGCTTCCAGTGCCTTCGACACCTCGCCCATGCTCTCGAAGCCGCAATAGATGGTGTGGCCTTCCTCGTCGCTCTCCACGTCGTCGGCGCCGGCCTCGATCGCCGCGTCCATCACCTTGTCGGCGCTGCCGACCGATGCCGGATAATAGATTTCGCCGGCACGGTTCCACATGAACGACACCGAACCGGTTTCGCCGAGCGCGCCGCCGGCCTTGGTGAAGGCGGCCCGCACATTCGACGCCGAGCGGTTGCGGTTGTCGGTCAGCGCCTCGACGATCAGCGCCACGCCGCCGGGGCCGTAGCCCTCATAGCGCACCGCCTCGTAATTCTCGGCATCGCCCGCCGAAGCCTTGTTGATGGCGCGCTGGATATTGTCCTTCGGCATCGACACCGCTTTGGCGTTCTGCACCGCAAGGCGCAGGCGCGGATTCATCGATACGTCAGGCGTCCCGCTCTTGGCGGCAACGGTGATTTCGCGCGCCAGCTTGGAAAACATTTTCGACCGCACCGCGTCCTGACGGCCCTTGCGGTGCATGATGTTCTTGAACTGTGAATGGCCAGCCATGGCACCCCTGTCGTGTTCGGCTAGAGCGTCTTGCCGCGAGATGGGTCACCTCGCCTTCCGCAAAATGCTCGAATTCAAAATATCAGAGCGTCCCTGATGCGTCCGGGTGGACGCGCGGCGCTCTTTGTCGGAATGGCCGGCTTATAGATAAATCGGCTCAATTCGTCCAGCCGCGCCGCGTTGCCGGGCATCCGGCTTGAGGAGATCAGGCAAGCAGGCTCTTTCGGGGCCCGCGTTCTACCCCTCCAGGTCGGACTTCAGCCGGTCGATGATGCCGAGCGCATGGCCGGCATACTGGCTGATCCAGCGGTCGTGTATCTGCTTGATCGGCAGCGCATTGAGATGGTTCCAGCGCTCGCGCCCCTCGCGCCGCGCCACGATCAGTTCGGCCTCCTCAAGCACCTTGAGGTGCAGCATGACGGTGCACCGGTCGATATCGGGAAAGGCCTCGCACAGCATTCCGGTAGTCTTTGGCTCGTCTTTCAGCCGATCCAGCATTTCGCGCCGGCGCGGATGCGCCAGCGCCTTGAAAACATTGTCGTCCTGAGATTGGCTTGACATGTTATGTTTCTATAACATATCGTTTGGCCAAGCAAGGAAGGAGCTGTGGATATGTCCCTTGGATTCAAGGTTTCCGGCCGCATCGGCAGGCCGGTCGCCGAGGTTTTCGATGCCGTCGTCAATCCGAACAAATTGAGCGGCTACTTCACCACCATCGGCGGCGCCAGCGCGCCGCTGCAGCCCGGTGTCGGCGTCGTCTGGTGGGGCAAGGTTCCGGTCGAGGTCGACGAGGTGGTCAAGGACAGCCGCATCGTGCTGCGCTGGGATGCCACCGACGCCGACGGCAAGCCGGCCTACAAGACCCGCATCGAGATGGATTTCGAGCCGCTCGACGATGGCGGCACCTTCGTTACCATCGCCGAAAGCGGCTGGCACGAAGGCGCGGTGGGCCTGAAGAAATCCTACCTCAATTGCGAGGGCTGGTCGCAGATGCTGGCCTGCATGAAGGCCTATGTCGAATACGGCATCAACCTGCGCGACGGTTATTACCGCAGCGAGATGCGCGGCGAACCGGCCAGTGAAAACAACATCTGAACTCCAGGAAAACGGAGCCAGAAATGACCGCGAAGATCACCGGCGGCGTCAACATCGCCATGAAGGTCCCCCCGCACCAGTATGAGGCGACGATCGCCTTCTATCGCGACGTTGTCGGTCTGAAACCGTTCACGGCCAAGGCGCCGGCCGTCGGCTTCGAACTCGGCCCCAACAGGCTGTGGATCGACGAAGCGCCCATGCTGAGCCAGGCCGAGGTTTGGCTGGAGCTTTTCACGCAGGATTTTCCAGCCGCCGCCGAGCGCCTCGCCGAGGCCGGCGTCGTACGCTGCGATGCCATCGAGCCCCTGGGCGAGGGTTTCCGCGGTGGCTGGATCACCAACCCGGCCAGCATCGTTCACATGGTTCGTGAGCCCGATGCCTGGTGAGTTCGGAAAGGAGAACGGCAATGCAGATTCATGAAACGCCGACAGCCGAAGCGGGCATGCTGATCCGGCGACCCGTCGCCGAAGTGTTCGAGGCCATTGTCGACCCGGCGATCACGACAAAATTCTGGTTCACCCATGGCAGCGGCCGGCTGGACGACGGCAAGGAGCTGCGTTGGGAATGGCGCATGTACGGCGTCTCGACGACAGTCCGCGTCAGCGAGATCGTTCCCAACCGGAAGATCGTCATGCAATGGAGCGATCCGCCGACAACCGTGGTCTGGACCTTTGCCGTGATGCCCGACGACGCAACCTTCCTCGAAGTCCGCAATTTCGGCTTTGCCGGCAATGGCGACGAGCAGGTGAAGGAGGCCGTCGGTTCGACCGGTGGCTTCACACTGGTGCTGGCCGGCGCCAAGGCCTGGCTGGAACAGGGGCTGACATTGGGCCTGATCGGCGACCGTCATCCGAAGGGCGTGACGGGGCGCTAAATCGGCTCAGCTTCGCCGCTTTTCCTGTTCGATCACATGGTGGCGGAGCACGCGATTAATCTCGGTTTGATACCCTCCACCTCCGACATGTTCCTTGAACCAGGAGAGCACGTCGGCATCGAGCCGAATGGTCACCGGCTGCTTGATTGGCCGGTAGAGATGCCCGCGTCGGGCATGTATCCAGTTCTCGGCCGGAGCTTCCGGAATGTCGGAAGTATCAATCTCGCTGTCGGGCAGCTCCGCCAGCTTTGTCAGTTGGTCGCGCTGGCCCTGGCTAAGATCCTTCCTGCTCATAGCGCCTCCTTTCATGTGGCGTCGCTTTCCGAGCCCCGACAATCCGAACCCGTTCCTCATCGTCACGGTCAGGATAGGTATGGACAACCAGCATAATCACAACGGCTTGGATCAAGCCGATCGCATGCCATCACTGCTCGCCGTCTTCAAACCGGTCAGGCACGATAAGATGAAACGGATCATCGAATACCTTCCGGGCGAGGTCGAAGGCGACACCGTGCTTGGCAAGATTGCGCCTCGCCTCTTCCGAATCCCATTCGAACCGCATCGCACACGTCAACCACAGTTATGTACGTACAATTCCGTAGGAGTCAAGCGGGTGAACCTAGTGCCCACCCCCGGGCTTCTTCCTTCGCCGCGCCAGCATATTGAGCCCCTCGACCAGCGCCGAGAAACCCATCGCCGCGTAGATGTAGCCCTTGGGCACATGGTAGCCCATGCCGTCGGCGATCAGCGTCATGCCGATCATCAGGAGGAAGCCGAGCGCCAGCATGACGATGCTGGGGTTCTTGGCAATGAAGTTGGCCAGCGGCGTCGCCGCCAGCATCATGACGGTCACGGCGGCGATGACGGCGATGTACATGATGGCGATCTCGTCGGTCATGCCGACGGCGGTGATGATGGAATCGATCGAGAAGACGAGGTCAAGCAGCAGGATCTGGAAGATCGCGCCGGCAAGGCTCATCTGCAGCGTACCGCCGACCATCGTATCCTGGTGGTCGTCGGGGTCGACCGTATGGTGGATTTCCTTGGTCGCCTTCCAGACCAGGAACAGGCCACCGGCGATCAGGATCAGGTCGCGCCAGGAAAAGCCGTGGCCGAAGGCGGTGAAGACCGGCGCCGTCAACTGGACGATGATGGATATGGTGGCGAGCAGCACCAGCCGCATGACCAGCGCCGCCGAGATGCCGAGCCGGCGTGCCCGGGCCCGTTGCGCCTCCGGCAGCTTGTTGGTCAGGATCGAGATGAAGATCAGATTGTCGATACCGAGCACGATCTCGAGCACAACCAGCGTCAGCAAGGCGACCCAGGCTGTCGGGTCGGAAACGAATTGAAAATGCGGCGCCAGGAATTCGATAAGCTGCATGGAGGTCGTCCCCTACGATCTAGAGCAGTGTCGCCGGCAATTAGGTACTGCGAACCCCTATATCAATGTCACGACCAGAAGGATGGTGCCGTTTCTTCAAGCCGCGGCCCGCGACGAAACGGCGCGATCCTCTCGGTCAGCCCCGTGCGATCGGAAATATCGACGCCGACGCCGCACAAGGTCGCCGGTCCCGTCGCCGCCTCGAAACGGCCTTTCGGCACTTTAGACAGGAACCGGTTGAGCGGCTCCTCCTTGTCCATCCCGAGCGAGGAATCATAGTCGCCGCACATGCCGGCATCGGAGAGATAGCCGGTGCCGCCATTGAGGATCTGGTGGTCGGCCGTAGGCTGGTGCGTGTGGGTGCCGACGACGAGGCTGGCGCGGCCATCGACGAAATGCGCGAAGCACATCTTTTCCGAGGTCGCCTCGGCGTGGAAGTCGATGACCACCGCGTCGGCCTGTTCGCCCAGCGGACAGGCGGCGAGTTCGCGCTCGCCGGCCTGGAACGGGTCGTCGAGTTCGGGATGCATGAACACCCGGCCCATGATGTTGGCGACCAGCACCCGCGCGCCGCTTCTGGCCAAGTAGACGCCTGAACCGCGCCCGGGCGTGCCCTTGGGAAAATTCGACGGACGCAGGAAGCGCTGCTCGCGCGGCGCGAAGGCCAGCGCATCACGCTGGTCCCAGACATGATTGCCCGTGGTGACCACATCGGCGCCCGCCGCGATGGTCTCGCGAAAGATCTCTTCGGTAATGCCGAAGCCGCCGGCGGCGTTCTCGCCATTGACGATGACGAAATCGAGTTTGAAGTCGGAGATCAGGCCAGGCAGTTGTTCCCACACCGCGGTGCGGCCTGTCTTGCCGACCATATCCCCAAGGAAGAGAAGTCTCATCTATGCCTGATCCCGAAAAGTTGCATGACTTTTCGGCAAAGATCATGCGTTCAAAGAACTATCTACAATTTTGGCGCGAAGCGGCGCAACCCGCTCTCGGTGAGTATTTCCGGGATGACCACATCATGGGCTTCGTCCGGGACTTGCGAGACTTCTTGGCAGTCGAAGGCGATGCCGATGAGACGGGGGGCGTGCCCCTTGTCGACGAGCTTCGCGATCGCGCGGTCGTAATAGCCGGCGCCATAACCGATGCGGTGGCCACGCGCATCGAAGGCGGCGAGCGGCACCAGCATCACCGAGGGGTCGAGAACCTCGGCCTCGGCATGCGGCCCGACCGTGCCAAAGCCCATGTCGACCATAGGCGCGCCGCGCACCAGCTCGCGAAAGACGATGGTGGTCCTGTCGAGAATGGCAGGCAGGCAGAGCCGTGCGCCCTTCTCGCGCAAGGCGAACATCAGCGGCCTGACATCGACCTCCGAGCGCATCGGCCAGAAGCCGGAGACGATCTGACCGGACCCGACTTCCAGGCGGTCGCGCGCCGTCTCCGCCATTTCGAGCGCCGCCTCCACCCGCCAGAACTCATCGAGCGCATCGCGTCGGGCGAGGGCCTCGAGGCGCAGCTGTTTTTTGAGATCTTTGGAAGAGGTCATGCGGCCAAGGTAGAAAAGGTCAGAGCTGTGCGAGGTCTCAAGAGCGACGTTTTCCACCGCACCATCCACCCAAATGCGTCGGCGCATGCAATAAGTGACGATCCACACAACCGGTGGAGAGGTCGATCCCGGGTGCCTACAAAGTAGGTGGGCGCCGTGTGAGAAAACCCACGGGTCTTCCCAGGGACAGCTCCCTAAGGATCGTTAAGGCCCCGGGGAAAAGTGTCTCCTGCCGGGAAGCGCAGACCGTCTTCTCCAATATAGGCCGATGGCTGGCTAAGCGCCAGAGAGACCGGCCTTCCCAGAGGCTTTATTCGCCACCCGCCTTTGCCACCAGACCAAGGCCGGCACAGCCAGCAGTTCGACGCAGAGCCCGGCAACGTGCCCGAGCGACGGCGCACCGGCCGTGAGCAACGATGCCAGCCGTGCCAGACCACCGGTGAAAGTGCAGGCGGCAAGCAGCCGAAACCGCTCGGTCTTCGTCTCAATGCCAGGAATGCAGCTGTACCAGGCGATGCCGATGGCCAGGAAGACGCCGGACAGAAAGCGAAAGTGGCTGTCGAGATCGACCGGCCATGGCGCCGCGACATGCAGGAATTCCGGTCCCGACAGGATGCCTGCGATGCCGACCAGGACCGGCGTTGCCGCAAGCACGCCTACTACGATCTGCAGTGCCGCCTTGCCGGATACGCTTCGATTCACGACACTTTCCCCTTTGGCCCATTGTCTGACCTGCGTTAGCAACGAATATTTCGATCGCGGGTTTCAAGCCCGTTCGTCACAACCTGCCCAGACTTGCGCGGGTGACGCCCCATCCTTAGGGTCGCCGCAAACGGCCAGGAGAGAAAATGCGTTTCGAAGGTACAGCTGCCTATGTCGCCGACAAGGATCTGATGGTCGCGGTCAATGCCGCGATCGCACTGGAGCGGCCGTTGCTGGTCAAGGGCGAGCCGGGTACCGGCAAGACGGAGCTTGCCCGCCAGGTGGCTGCGGCACTCGGCCTCGATCTCATCGAATGGCACGTCAAGTCGACGACGCGGGCGCAGCAGGGCCTCTACGAATACGATGCCGTCTCACGCCTGCGCGATAGCCAGCTCGGCGACACCAGGTTCAACGACATCAAGAACTACATCCGGCGCGGCAAGCTCTGGGAGGCGTTCTCGGCCGGCAAGAAGGTCGTGCTTTTGATCGACGAGATCGACAAGGCCGATATCGAATTCCCCAACGATCTGTTGCAGGAACTCGATAAGATGGAGTTCTTCGTCTACGAGACCGGCGAGACGATCCGCGCCGCAGTGCGCCCCATCGTCATCATCACCTCCAACAACGAGAAGGAACTGCCGGACGCCTTCCTGCGCCGCTGCTTCTTCCACTACATCCGCTTTCCCGACGTCGACACGCTGCACAGAATTGTCGACGTCCACTATCCCGGCATCAAGCAGAACCTGGTGCGCGCGGCGCTGACCCAGTTCTACGAAATCCGCGATGTGCCCGGCCTCAAGAAGAAGCCCTCCACCTCGGAAGCGCTCGACTGGATACGCCTGCTGGTCGCCGACGACATCGCGCCCGAGGATCTTCGCGCCGACCCGAAGAATGCGTTGCCCAAGCTGCACGGCGCGCTGCTGAAGAACGAACAGGACGTGCACCTGTTCGAACGGCTGGCCTTCATAGCGCGGCGGCAGCAATAGCGCTTTTCCCGCCCGTGGACCGTTGCCGGCAAACGGCCTCTGCCGCAGCCTTCCGGTCAAAGCTTTGGAGGAGAAAATATGACCGAGATAACCGTCCGCCCGCTGGCGCAGACCGACCACGCCGACTGGCGCCGCCTGTGGACCGACTATCTGACCTTCTACGAGACCAAGCTGCCGGAAGAGGTCTATGCCATAACCTGGAAGCGGCTGTTCACCGAAGGCGAGTTCGAGCCGAAAGGTTTTATCGCGACGCTCGACGGCAAGGCCGTCGGCCTGACCCACTATCTCTATCACCGCTCCGGCTGGTCGGAGAAAAACAACTGCTACCTGCAGGATCTCTTCGCCGACCCGGACGTGCGCGGCAAAGGCATTGGCGCTGCGCTGATCAAGGCGGTCAAGGACGAGGCTGCGAAGATCGGCGTCAAGAATGTCTACTGGATGACGCACGAGACCAACGCCACCGCCCGCAAGCTCTACGACCACGTGGCGCGCCGCACCGGCTTCATCGAGTATGATCTGCTGTGACGCGATTTGAACGGCGGGAACGCGCTGAATGACCTACTATGTCGGGATTTTGGACGGTGCCGATAACGTCTGGGGAGTTCGGATACCCGACCTTCCAGGCTGCCATGGAGGCGGCGCGAGCCCTGACGAAGCAGTTGCCGACGCAGTGCTCGCGGCATGCGAATGGACCGAGATACACGTTGCCAAGCGCCTACCCGTTCCTAGCCCACGTACGCTAGCTGATCTGCTCGGCGAAATCGATAATATCGCGGGTGAGTCCGCTGTGAGCATTGGTTAGAGACAGCCATGTTCATCCCCTTCTTCCTCGAACTGAAGGCCGCGCGTGTTCCGGTTTCGCTCAGGGAATATCTGTCGCTGCTGGAGGGTCTGGAGGCCGGGCTGGTCGACTACGACGTCGAGGGTTTTTACTACCTTGCCCGCGCCGCTTTGGTGAAGGACGAACGTCACATCGACCGCTTCGACCAGGTGTTCGCGCATGTCTTCAAAGGCATTGAAGCGTTGGGCGGACCTGATGCGGTCGACGTCGCCAATATTCCCGAGGAATGGCTCCGCCGGCTCGCCGAAAAGCACCTCACCGAGGAAGAGAAAAAGCTGGTCGAGGCGCTCGGCGGTTTCGAAAAACTGATGGAGACCTTGAAGCAGCGGCTGGAGGAACAGAAGGGCCGCCACCAGGGCGGCTCGAAATGGATCGGCACCGGCGGCACCTCGCCCTTCGGCGCCTATGGCTACAACCCCGAAGGCGTGCGCATCGGCCAGCGCGAGAGCCGCAACCGTCGCGCGGTGAAAGTCTGGGAAAAACGCGAATTCAGGAATTTCGACGACGCGGTCGAACTCGGCACCCGCAACATCAAGATCGCACTGAAACGCCTGCGCCGCTGGGTGCGCGAGGGCGCCGAGGAGGAGTTCGACCTGCCCGGCACCATCCACGCCACCGCCGAGCACGGCTATCTCGACGTCAAGACGCGGCCCGAGCGGCGCAATGCGGTGAAGCTCCTGATGTTCTTCGATGTCGGCGGCTCGATGGACGACCATATCAGGAGCGTCGAGGAGCTTTTCTCGGCGGCGCGCGCCGAGTTCCGCCAGCTCGAATATTTCTACTTCCACAACTGCCTCTACGAAGGCGTGTGGAAGGACAATCGCCGCCGTCATGCGCAGGTTACGCCGACTTTCGACCTCCTCCACAAATATGGCCCGGACTATAAGGTCATCGTCGTCGGCGATGCCTCGATGAGCCCTTATGAGATCGCGCATCCCGGCGGCTCGGTCGAGCACTGGAACCCGGAAGCCGGCGCCGTCTGGCTCGGCCGGCTCCTGCAGCAATGGCCGAACGCAGTGTGGTTGAATCCCGAGAGCGAAAAGAACTGGGGCTACACCCATTCGATCGCGATGATCCGCGACATCTTCGGCGGCCGCATGTTTCCCATGACGCTGGCCGGTCTGGAAGCAGCGACCAAACAGCTTTCAAGGAAGCACTGAAAGACAGGGAAGAAAACATCCGATGACCAGCTTCCTTTGCCTGCAATGCGGCGTCCAGTTCGAGGCAACGCAGGCGCCGCCCCGCCGCTGCCCGATCTGCGAGGACGAGCGGCAGTTCGTGCGCTGGGAAGGCCAGGCCTGGATAACCCCGGAAGAACTCGCCGCCACCCATCGGCTGGCGATGAAGGACGATGCCGGCGTCCTCGCCTTCGGTATCGAGCCACGCTTCGCCATCGGCCAGCGCGCGCAACTGGTGGAGACGCCGCACGGCAATGTGCTGTGGGATTGCATCCCCATGGTGAGTGACGAGGCGGTGGCCGAGATCAACCGCCGTGGCGGCCTGGCGGCGATCGCCATCTCGCACTGCCATTTCTATTCGGCGATGGCGCAGTGGAGCGAGGCGTTTGGCGGCGTGCCGATCTATCTCCACGCCGATGACCGGCAATGGATCATGCGGCCGCATCCCGCGATCGTCAGCTGGCAGGGCGATACGCTGCGCCTCAATCCCTCTGTCACCCTCATTCGCTGCGGTGGCCATTTCGCCGGCAGCCAGGTGCTGCACTGGGCGCGCGACGGCGGCAACGCCATCCTGACCGGCGATACCGTGCAGGTGACGCCGACGCGCCGCCATGTCAGCTTCATGTACAGCTACCCCAACCAGATTCCGCTGAACGCAGCCGCCGTGCGCCGCATCGCCGCGGCGCTCGAGCCGTTCGATTTCGACGACATACGCGGTGCCTGGTGGGACCTGAACATCATCGGCGGCGGGAAATCCGCCTTCGACGCGTCGGTCGCACGCTATCTCGCGGCCATTGCTTGAAACCCTAAGGAAAATGCGCGCAAAACCGGTAACAAATGCCTATGTTGGTGCGAACATGAGGTTGCAAGCAATAACGAGCCGCCAAGGCTGAGGAGATCAAATGGACACCCACACCTATCCCGTCACCCGCACCGATGCCGAATGGCGCGCCCGGCTGACGCCAGAGCAATACGCGGTCATGCGCAACCATGGCACCGAGCGGCCGGGAAGCTGCGCCCTGCTCTACGAGAAGCGGGCCGGCACGTTTTCCTGCGTCGGCTGTGATCAGCCGCTGTTCCAGTCCACGCTGAAGTTCGAGAGCGGCACCGGCTGGCCGAGCTTCAACGATCCAGTGCCGGGCTCGGTCGAGACCACCGTCGACCGCAGCTACGGCATGGTTCGCACCGAATGCCATTGCGCGCGTTGCGGCAGCCATCTTGGCCATGTCTTCGAGGACGGCCCGCCGCCGACCGGCCTGCGCTACTGCATCAATGGCGTGGCGCTGAAATTCGAGCCGGCGACCTGAACAAACGTCAACATTCCTCGCGAAGGGCGGCTGCGGCCGCCCTTTTTGCATGCCTGCTCAGACGACAACCGTGGCGATCAGCCAGAGCGCCGATCCCAGCATGTACAGCGAAGCGCCGGCGCCGCCGGCCTTTTCGGCGGTGCGCCACACCGCCAGCGTCAGGAAGATGTTGTAGGGCACCGGCAAGAAATGCATCGCCAGAACCAGCGCCAGCGGCTGTTTCAACCCAAGCAGGATCAGCGCAGCCACCGACGAAGCGACGCTGACGGCGGTGCCGACGACGATCATGTCGCGCCAGAACAACCGGTCGAGCGGCACGACGCCTTGCCAGCGCGAGCCAAGAAAAGCTTTGGCGGCAGGCATCATACCCTGTCCTGCCCCAACACCTCTATGACCGCGCGCTCGACGCGCGAGCACTCCGTCACCAGCCAGTCTGATATCGCCGGCCAGTTGTCTTCGGCATAGCAGTTGACCCGCCACATCGAATTGATGCCAAGGCCCTCGCAGCTCTGTTGCGGCGTGAGCCCCAGCCTGTCCTCTATCGCCGGCTGGAACGGCTTCAGCCGTGACCAGCTTTGCGTGGCGCCGAATTTCTCGTTGCGGCCGAAGAATACGCCGACATGGTTCTGTGCCGGCGCGACATACATGGAAAGGACCAGTGCGAAGTCGGGCAGCCCACGCTGCCAGAACCAGGGTCCGCGCCGCGCCAGCCGGGTTCTTTCTTCCGGATGTCGTTCGGCGAACAGCGACCAGAAGCCGCGATGGCGAAATTCCGAGGCGCGACGGCCGCCGAAGTCGAACTCACTCATGGTCGACTCCGCAAACCGTCATGGGCCCGGCCTACTCCATGCCGAGCGCGGCCATGTAGAGATCGAGGATGGCATCCTCCTCCTGGCGTTCGGCCTGATCCTTCTTGCGCAACCGGATGATGGTGCGAATTGCCTTGGTGTCGAAGCCGGTGCCCTTGGCCTCGGCGAACACTTCCTTGATGTCGTCGGCAATCGTCTTCTTCTCTTCCTCGAGCCGCTCGATGCGCTCGATCAAGGCGCGCAGCTGGCCGGCGGCAACAGTCTGGCTGGTCTCGGTGATATCGTCGGCCATGTTTTTCTCCGCGTCTTGTGGGCACCGCGATTCTGGCGCGGCAAAATTGGAGCGGGTTCGATGCCCGAGCGGACGCGGCGGGTCAAGACATTATCGATGTCTGGTGATCGGCTGCTGCCAGCCGTCCCCAGTGTGATCGGGCGACGCGTCAGTTGAACGCGATCAATAGATCCTTGGCATCGATCTGGTCGCCGGCCTTGACCAGCACCTCGGCGACCGTGCCGTCGCGCTCGGCATGCAGTGCCGTTTCCATCTTCATCGCTTCGATGGACAGCAGCACATCGCCTGCCTTCACCGCCTGGCCGGCGGCGACCGCGAGTGCCGAAACCACGCCGGGCATCGGCGCGCCGACATGCGCCTCGTTGCCGGGCTCGGCCTTGCGGCGCGCCTTGGCGGCGGAAGCGCCATGCGCACGGTCCGGCACCTTCACGCGGCGCGGCTGGCCGTTAAGCTCGAAGAAGACGGTGACCATGCCCTTGTCGTCGACATCGCCGAAGGCCTGGCAGCGCACCACCAGCGTCTTGCCCTTTTCGATATCGACGAAGATCTCGTCTTCCGATTTCATGCCGTAGAAATAGGTCGGCGTCGGCAGAACGCTGACCGGGCCGTAGGTTTCCTGCGCCGCGGCGAAGTCGGAAAACACCTTCGGATACATCAGCCACGAGGCGAACTCGTACTCCGACAGCTTGCGCTCGAGCTTGTCCTCGATCTCCTTGCGGCTCTTTTTGAGGTCGGCCGGCTTGAGCAACGATCCGGGCCGCGCCGTGATCGGCTTGTCGCCCTTCAGTGCCTTCTTCTGCAGCGCCTGCGGCCAGCCGCCCGGCGACTGGCCGAGATCGCCGCGCAGCATTGAGACGACCGAGTCCGGGAAGGCGATGTCGCGGGCCGGATTCTCGACATCGGCGACGGTCAGGTCCTGGCTCACCATCATCAGAGCCATGTCGCCGACGACCTTCGAGGACGGCGTCACCTTGACGATGTCGCCGAACATCAGGTTGACGTCATGATAGGTCTGCGCCACTTCGTGCCAGCGTGTCTCCAGCCCGAGCGAACGGGCCTGTTCCTTCAGGTTGGTGAACTGTCCGCCCGGCATTTCGTGCAGGTAGACTTCCGAGGCCGGCCCCTTGAGGTCGCTTTCGAAGGCGGCGTACTGGTTGCGGACGGCTTCCCAGTAGAACGAGATCTTGCGGATCCATTGCGGGTCGAGGCCCGGATCGCGCTCGGTGCCCTTCAGCGCCTCGACGATCGAGCCGAGGCATGGCTGCGAGGTGTTGCCGGAGAAGGCGTCCATCGCCGCGTCGATGGCGTCGACGCCGCTTTCCACCGCCGCCAGCACGGTTGCCGCCGACAGGCCCGACGTGTCGTGGGTGTGGAAATGCAGCGGCAGGTCGGTCGCCTCGCGCAGCGCCTTGAACAGCACGCGGGCAGCGCTTGGCTTCAACAGGCCGGCCATGTCCTTGACGGCGATGACGTGGGCGCCGGCGGCCTGCAATTCCTTGGCCAGCCCGACATAGTATTTCAGGTCGTATTTGGCCCGCGCGGGATCGAGAATGTCACCCGTGTAGCACATGGCGGCTTCGACCAGCTTGCCTTCGGCACCGACCGCGTCCATTGCGACCCGCATGTTCTCGACCCAGTTCAGGCAGTCGAAGACGCGGAACAGGTCGATGCCGCCGGCGGCCGCCTGCTTGACGAAATGCTGCACGACATTGTCGGGATAGTTGGTGTAGCCGACGCCGTTGGCGCCGCGCAGCAGCATCTGCAGCAACAGGTTCGGGGCGGCTTCCCGCACCAGCGACAGCCGCTCCCACGGATCCTCGGTGAGGAAGCGCATGGCGACGTCGAAAGTGGCGCCGCCCCAGCATTCCAGCGACAGGAGCTGCGGCAAGGCGCGTGCATAGGTGCCGGCGATGCCGGCAATGTCATGCGTGCGCACGCGCGTCGCAAGCAGCGACTGGTGGCCGTCGCGCATCGTCGTGTCGGTGACAAGCACTTGCCTTTGCTCGCGCATCCAGGCGGCGAATTTCTCCGGCCCCAGCACGTCGAGCTTCTGCTTGCTGCCAGCAGGCACATTGCCGTTGAGATAGGGCACCACGGGCGCAGCCGCGTCCGCCTTCGGTGTCGGCCGGCCGCGCGTCTCCGGATGGCCGTTGACGCTGACATCGGCCAGATAGTTGAGCAGCTTGGTCGCGCGGTCCTGGCGCTTGACCTGCTGGAACAGCTCCGGCGTCGTGTCGATGAACTTCGTCGTATAGGAATTGTCGGCGAAGCTCGGGTGATTGATGATCGCTTCGAGGAAGGTGAGGTTGGTGGCGACGCCGCGGATGCGGAACTCGCGCAAGGCGCGGTTCATGCGGGCGATCGTCTCGGCCGGCGTCGGCGCCCAGGCCGTCACCTTCTCCAGCAGCGGGTCGTAGAATCGGGTGATGACCGCGCCGGAATAGGCCGTGCCGCCATCGAGGCGGATGCCGAAGCCGGTGGCGCCGCGATAGGCTGTGATGCGGCCATAGTCCGGGATGAAGTTGTGTTCGGGATCTTCCGTGGTGATCCGGCACTGCAAGGCATGGCCGTTCAGCCGGATGTCCCGTTGCGCCGGCACGCCCGATTCCGGCGTGCCGATGGCGAAGCCATCGAGGATGTGGATCTGCGCCTTCACGATGTCGATGCCGGTCACCATTTCGGTGACGGTGTGCTCGACCTGGATGCGCGGATTGACCTCGATGAAATAGAACTTGCCGGTATCGGCGTCCTGCAGGAACTCGACGGTGCCGGCGCCGATATAGCTGGTCTCGCGCGCGATCTTCAGCGCGTAGCCGCAAAGCTCCTGACGCAAATCCTCGCTGAGATAGGGCGCCGGCGCGCGCTCGACGACCTTCTGGTTGCGGCGCTGGATCGAGCAGTCGCGCTCGAACAGGTGCACGGCATTGCCATGGGTATCACCCAGCACCTGCACCTCTACGTGGCGAGCGCGCTCAACCAGCTTTTCGAGATAGACCTCGTCCTTGCCGAAGGCGGCCTTCGCCTCGCGCTTGCCTTCCATCACCTCGCGGGCGAGGTCGGCCTCGGACCGGATGGCGCGCATGCCGCGGCCACCGCCACCCCAAGAGGCTTTCAGCATCACCGGATAACCGACGGTCTTGGCGAGTTGCTTGACCGCCTCCATGTCGTCCGGCAACGGATCGGTGGCCGGCACCACGGGCACGCCGACCTCGATGGCTAGATTACGCGCGGCGACCTTGTTGCCGAGCCGGCGCATCGTCTCCGGCTTCGGTCCGATGAAGGTGATGCCTGCTTGCGCGCAGGCGTCGGCGAATTCGGGGCTCTCCGACAACAGGCCGTAGCCGGGATGGATGGCATCGGCGCCCGAAAGCCGGGCGACGCGGATCACCTCCTCGATCGACAGATAGCTCTCGATCGGCCCCATATCCTTGCTGAGATGCGGCCCCCGCCCGACCTGGTAGCTTTCGTCGGCCTTGAAACGGTGCAGCGAGTATTTGTCCTCCTCGGCCCAGATCGCCACGGTTTTGAGGCCCAGTTCATTGGCCGCGCGAAAGACGCGGATGGCGATTTCTGACCGGTTGGCGACGAGGATCTTCGTGATGGCCAAGGACTGGGCTCCAGCTACGGAAGGGACGGGAAATCGGTGCAATGATTAGCGTGAAAATGCTGCAGTGCAAACAGAATTGACACAGGATTCAATCGATTGAAATCGATTCTTTGCGCCGGACCCGGTCGCATCCGGTCAAATAGGCCGGAAAGCGCCAGCACCGGCCTTCAAGACATGATCGTTTCGCGGCTAAACCAGTTTCCTGAAAGCCTGAAACGGCTTTCGTCTCGCATCCGCATCGAGCATCCCGAGTGCGTCAGGCACTCCTGAAGAGCCCGGCCACGCCGCGGTCCGCCGTGTCCATCCGGATCAGGCGCGCGCAAAAGAAAATGCCCGGCGCAAGGCGCCGGGCATCGTTGGTCTCGGACTGTCCGAGCGGCTTATTTCGGGAACCAGGAGTACTTTCCGTCGTCCTTCTTCTTCCATTCGTACATGATGTAGCCGGGCAGCTTCGGGTCACCCTTGGCGTCATAGGCGAGATCGCCCAGAACGGTCGCGAACGGTCCGTTCTCATGCAGCGCCTTGGCAACGGCCTGCGGATCGTTCGACTTGGCGGCGGTGGCCGCCTCGGCGATCGCCTGCACGGCGGCATAGGCGTAGAGCGTGTAGGCTTCCGGCTCGAAGCCCTGCGCACGGAACTTCTCGACGAGTTCCTTGTTGGCGGGGATCAGGCGCGGGTCCGGGCCGAACGTGTTGAGCGTACCGGCGACGGCGTCGCCCGCGATCGCGGCCAGTTCGTCCGTCACGATGCCGTCACCCGACATCAGCGTCGCCTTCAGGCCCTGGTCCGCCGACTGGCGGATGATCAGGCCGGCTTCGGTGTGCAGGCCACCCCAGTAGATCAGGGTGACGCCGGCTTCCTTCATCTTGGCGATGAGCGCCGAGAAGTCCTTGTCGCCGACATTGACGCCTTCATACATGACTTCCTTGACGCCCGCGGCATTCATTGCCTTCTTGGTTTCGTCAGCCAGGCCCTGGCCATAAGGGGTCTTGTCATGGATGACGGCGACCTTGGCATCCTTGAAGTTCGCGGCGATATAGGCGCCGGCGATGCCGCCCTGCTGGTCGTCGCGTCCGCAGGTGCGGAAGACGTTCCACAGGCCGCGCTCGGTGAACTGCGGGTTGGTCGCGGCGGGCGTGACTTCGACGATGTTGTTTTCGGCGTACACTTCCGAGGCCGGGATCGACACGCCCGAATTGAAGTGGCCGACCACGAACTTGACGCCGTCGCCGACGAACTTGTTGGCGACCGAGATGCCCTGCTTCGGATCGGAGACGTCGTCGCCGACTTCGAGCTTGATCTGCTCGCCGTTGATGCCGCCCTTGGCGTTGATCTCGGCAACCGCCGCCTCGGCGCCCTTCTGCAACTGCGCGCCGAAGGCCGCGTTCGGACCGGTGATCGGGCCGGCAACGCCGAACATTACATCAGCCCACGCGTTGCCACCGAACGCGACGAGCGCGGTCAGGGCCACTGCGGACAAAAGTGACTTTTTCATGTAAACGCTCCCATTAACGGAGTGGGCGTGGATGAAGCTTTCATGCGATGCCCACCCTTATCGCAGAAAGCATAGTTTGCCGATTTTCAGGCACTTGTCACGCCGATTCATCCCTGAAGCGGCGTTAATGATGAACGTCAACCTTTCGGTTTCCAGCTCAATAAGGAAGCTCTTTCGTAGAGCCAATTATACTGTGTGACCATCTGGTTTGTTCGTGTGTATTGA
>NZ_VFVY01000024.1 GCF_006442315.1 Mesorhizobium sp. B2-3-4
CACGGGCCGCGCTGACCCAGAAGCTTGCCGCCTTCGAGGCCAAGGGTTCCGACCAGATCGTCGTCGCCACCATCCCCCAGCCTCGACGGCGAGGAGATCGAGCCTTACGCCAACCGGCTGTTCCGTTTCTGGAAGCTCGGCCAGGCCAAGGAAAACAACGGCGTGCTGCTACTGGTGGCGCCCAACGACCGCAAGATGCGCATCGAGGTCGGCTACGGGCTGGAAGGCACGCTGACCGACCTGCACACCAAGCTGATCATCGAGAACGACATGGTGCCGGCTTTCCGTGCCGGCGATTTCTCCGGCGGCATCTCGAAGGCCGTCGACGACATGGTCATGGTGCTGGAAGGCAACCCGGAGGAATTGGAGGCGCGCGGCAAGCGCAATCCGGCCGACAGCAGCGCGCCCATGGATCCGATCGTCGCGGTTTTCCTGATCCTGTGGGCAACGATGTTCTTCGGCGGCCTGGCGATGGCCTTCCTGCCGCCGATGTTCGGCACAAAACTGTCGCCGGGCGTGTACAGATGGTTGGGCATGACGTTTCGCTATGGCCGCGGGCCGAGCGGCTCATCCGGCACCAGCGGCTGGACGACGGGATCGTCGGGCGGCGGCTGGTCGTCGGGCAGTTCCGGGGGCGGCTGGTCCTCGGGGTCGAGTGGTGGCGGTGGCGGATTCTCGGGCGGCGGCGGTTCGTCCGGTGGTGGCGGTTCTTCAGGAAGCTGGTGAGACAGATCATGGCAACACGACCGATCAGCCCGCAGGATCATGAGCGCATCGCCGCCGCGATCCGGGCCGCCGAGGCGAAAACCGATGGCGAGATCTATTGCGTCGTGGCGCATGCCAGCGACGGCTATTTCGCTCCCGCCGCCATGATGGCGACGCTCGGCATGCTGATCGTCAGCCTTGCCGTCGCCTATGGGCTGGAGGCCTGGTGGCTGACCATCCGGCTGCCGCATTTCGTGCTTGTCCAGTTGCTGGCGCTGGCTTGCGTGCTGGCGCTGCTGTGGGCTCTGCCCGGCCTGCGCATCCATATGGTGCCGCGCCGGTTGCGCTATCAGGCAGCGCACGCCAATGCGATCAAGCAGTTCCTCGCGCGCAACGTCCACCGCACCACGGCGCGCACCGGCGTGCTGATCTTCGTCTCGATCGCCGAGCGTTTCGCCGAGGTGGTCGCCGATTCAGGCATCGACGCCAAGGTCGGCCAGCATGTCTGGGACGGGGTGGTGCGTGACCTTACCGCGCATGCCGGCGACGACCGGCTTGCCGATGGCTTCGTCAAGGCGATCGAGCAGGTCGGGGCGGTGCTTTCAGAGCATTTCCCGCTTACCACGGGCGATACCAACGAGCTGGACGACCATTTGGTCGAGATCTGAGAGGCTGCCCGCGGGGCGGCTCCCGGTCCGGCTCCTTTCCAGGCAGGCTGTCCGATATCGCCGGCGCTGCGATCGGCTGTGAGAAAGCGGTCCGCCGGCCGCCCGGACTCTTGCAATCGGGCGATGCGGGTTTATGGTTAACAAATCATGAATACGCTGACGATCGATATCCGGAAGGCAGACCCGCGCGATGCCGGTGCAATCGCGCAAGTGCATCTGGAGGCCTGGCGCGGCGCCTATAGCGGCATCATTCCGCACCGCACGCTGACATCGATGATCAACCGCCGTGGCACCGACTGGTGGGCGAATGCGATTCGGCGTGCCGCCACAGTGCTGGTGGTCGAGATCGGCGGCACGATCGCCGGCTATGCGACGATCGGCAAGAACCGCGCCAAGGAGCTCAGGCAGCAGGGCGAAATCTACGAATTGTACCTGCGTCCGGAATATCAGGGCATCGGGCTCGGCAGGCGGCTGTTCGCCGCCGCGCGGGCCCGGCTTGCCGACCACGGGCTGAAAGGCATGGTGGTGTGGGCGCTGGAGGACAACCAGAACGCACTCGCCTTCTATGCCGGGGCCGGCGGCCGCGACATTGCCGAAGGGGTCGAGATTTTCGAGCAGAAGGCGCTGAAGAAGGTCGCCTTCGTCTGGGAATGACCTCTGAGGGATAAGCTCAGCGTATCCCTGTGAAATCACGACGCTGAAACATCTTGTGCCGATGATTGAACGCGCCGGACGCCGTCGCGTCCAGCCTTGTGCATGCAAGCACCATTCGCCGCATTGCACCATTTTGCGCCGCCCGCTATCTCCTGCCAATCGAGAGAGGGACAAAGCCATGCGCATCGAAGCCATAGCCACTGGAAAGAATCCGCCTGAGGACGTCAACGTCATCATCGAGGTGCCGATCGGCGGCGAGCCGATCAAGTACGAGATGGACAAGGAGGCCGGCACGCTGTTCGTCGACCGCTTCCTGCACACCTCGATGCGCTACCCCGGCAATTACGGCTTCGTGCCGCACACGCTGTCGGGCGATGGCGACCCGATCGACGTGCTGGTCTGCAACACCCGCGCGCTGGTGCCGGGTTGCGTCATCAACGTCCGGCCGATCGGCGTCCTGATCATGGAAGACAATGCCGGCCAGGACGAGAAGGTCATCGCGGTGCCGTCACCGAAGCTGACCTTGCGCTACGAGAACGTCACCGAATACACCCACCTGCCCGAGATCACGCGCCAGCAGGTGCAGCACTTCTTCGAGCACTACAAGGATCTCGAGCCCGGCAAATGGGTCAAGATCGAGGGCTGGCACGATTCCAAATACGCCAAGAAGATGATCATGGACGCGGTCGATCGGGCGAAGGCCAGCAAATAGCCTAGGCGCTCAGTTGTCGACCCGGCCGAAAGCCGGCACGTTGCCGATCACCATGCGCTTGTCCTTGCCGCAGACGAAGCTTTTGGCCTTCTCATCGGCGATCTTGCGTGCCTGATCGTTGGCGGCGGGGTTGCCGGTGGCCAGAACCAGGCCGACGGTGCAGCCTTCACGGGCGTCCATCTGGGCGACCTTGGCGACGAGCAGAACCTCGGTCTGGCTGGTCCCGTCCTCGGGATTGCTGATCGAGCGGCGGTGGATGACCGCGAACGGCACGGCTTTGTCGCCTGACGTTTCGATGCGCCATTCGACCTTGGCCGCCGACGAGTTGAAGCCCGAAAAGCTCTCCCAGGCCGACGTCATGTCGCCGCCGGGCGGAAAACCGTAGAACAGCGATTCACGGGCATCGTCATAGCCGATCAGCACGGGATAGCCGCGATAGCCCGAGCAGGCGAGATCGGCCCAGTCGCCATCGCCCTCTTGCGCCTGCGCATAGGTCACGCAGTCTTTCTTGGAGTCGAGGTCGGTGTAGGCGCTGGATATCTCACCGGCATGCGCCGCCTGGCAGAGGCCGGCGAGGGTGAGCGGAATCAACAGGCTGCGCATCGCGGACGTCTCCGTTGGAGGTCGTCCCAGCCTATCGCCAATGGCTATTTCTTCAAGCTCGCTTCGATCAGCAGGTCGGCGTTGAGCGCCACCGACCGCGCGGGCCCGCCGAGGCCGAACAACTGGCCGCTGATATAGGCGCCTTCGATGAGCAGCAGCAGCCCGTCGCCCAGCGTGTCGGCGTCGGCGGCGCCCATCGCGGCGGCCAGGGCACGCAGCCGGCGGCGCAGTTCCTGTTTGTTGTCTTCGCTCACCACGCGCGCCGGATGGCCGCGCTCGGGGTATTCGACCGCCGCATTGGTCATGCCGCAGCCGCGATAATCGGGTTGCTGGGTGCGCTTGCCGATGCGGGTCAGGAAGGCGCGGATCTGTGCGCGGGGATCGCCCGGATGCGCGTCCACGGCTTCATCGAAGCGCTGCCAGAACTCCAGATCGTATCGCCTGAGATAGGAAGCGGCCAGTTCGTCCTTGGAAGGAAAACTGCGGTAGAGACTGGGCTTGGTGACGCCGGCGCGCCTGACGATCTCGTCGACGCCGATCGCCCTGATGCCTTCGCGATAGAAAAGGTCGCGTGCCACATCGAGGATCTTGTCGGCTGCCTTCGGAGGCGAGGCAGGGGCCCCGCTCAGCGACGCTTCAATATTTTTGTCCGATGACATTCAAGGAACTCGCTTGACAATGTTACTGACCGGTACGTATGTGTGGCGTCATTCCATTGCAACGTACCGGTCAGTAACATGGTAGCTCAATCACGTCCCTTTGGCCAGCGCTACGCATTCGTCGTGGTCGGCGTCATCTTCCTCTGCCTGCTGGTCGCGGCCGGCCTGCGCTCCGCTCCGGCCGTCATCATGCTGCCGCTCGAAAACAGCTTTGGCTGGCGGCGCGATGTCATTTCGCTGGCCGCGGGCGTCGGCATCCTGCTCTATGGCCTGACCGGTCCGTTCGCCGCCGCGCTGATGGAGCGCATCGGACTGCGCCGCACGGTGATCGCCTCGCTCGTGGTGATGTCGGGCTCGACCGCGCTCAGCCTCCTGATGACCAAGCCCTGGCATCTGTTCATCACCTGGGGCGTGTTTTCCGGCATCGGTTCGGGCGCCGTCGCCAGCGTGCTCGGCGCCACCATCGTCAACCGCTGGTTCAAGACCAATCGCGGCCTGGTCATGGGGCTGATGTCGGCCTCCAGCGCCTCGGGCATGCTGGTGTTCCTCCCGTTGATCGCCGCTTTGGCGCAGTCTGGCGGATGGCAGCCGGTGGTCATCGCGGTTTCCATCTCCACCGCCGCCCTGGTTCCGCTGGTCTGGCTGCTGGTGCCCGAGCGTCCGGCCTCCATCGGCATGGTGCGCTACGGCGCCGCGGCCGACGACGTGCCGCCGGTCTCGCCGGCCTCGCAAGGCAATTTCCTGGCGCATACGCTGAACACGCTGCGCCGCGCCGCCGGTACGCGCGTATTCTGGTATCTGTTCGCCACCTTCTTCGTCTGCGGCTTCACCACCAATGGCCTTGTCGGCACGCATCTGATCGCGTTTTGCGGCGACATGGGCATCGGCGAGGTGCAGGCCGCCGGGCTGCTGTCGATGATGGGCATTTTCGACCTGATCGGCACGACGCTGTCCGGCTGGCTCACCGACCGTTTCGATCCGCGCAAGCTGCTCGGCGTCTACTATGCGGTGCGCGGCCTGTCGCTGATCTATCTGCCCTATTCCGGCTTTTCGGCAACCAGCCTGATCATCTTTGCCGTGCTCTATGGCCTCGACTGGATCGCCACGGTGCCGCCGACGCTGCGCCTCGCCAACGAGGCGTTCGGCGACCGTAGCGGGCCGATCGTGTTCGGCTGGATCGTCGCCGGGCACCAGGTTGGTGCCGCCGCTGCCGCCGCCTTCGGCGGCACCATGCGCGAACTGCAGGGCAATTACGAACTGGCCTTCATGATTGCCGGCATGACGGCGATCGCCGCGGCCTGTATCTCGCTTCTGATCAACACCAGCCGGCCGGCTTTCGACCCCGAACCCCAGGCTGCTTGAAGCGCGACGGCTCAACAACGAAAAGGTTTTCTGAGGATGCCGCGGGATCAGTCGGGGTAGCAGACCATCGGAATATTGGGCCAAACCGCCGTATCGCAGTTGGCGCTGGCCTGTCTCTGCTTGAAGGCTGTGCTCACCGGCCCGGTCACCACCGGGTCGACGCCGTCGGGCGCGTCGGCGTAAACCTGCTGTGCCGATACCGCGTCGGCCGGCAGGACAGGCCGCGCTTCATTCAGCGTCGCGGCCGACTGCGCGGCGTTGGCCGCCAGCAGCATGGCAAAAGCCGCGGAAGCGATAAGCGGCCAAAATCGGTTGAGTCTATCGGTCATGACGGTCGAACTGCCCGGGCCTCGAAAGGTTCCCGCCTTGGTTAACAAAATCATTTCACACCGAGACCGTTAAGATTTGATGAGTATTTGGTGTCGCGCCTCCCCTTTCGCAACTGCGAAAAACCCTGTATGAGCCGCGCAACCGAAAGAGGCAGCGCCTTTGGCCTGCTGCCTGCAACGCTTCCGAGACCAGACCATGAACCTCCGCAATATCGCGATCATCGCGCACGTCGACCATGGAAAGACCACCCTGGTCGACCAGCTTTTGAAACAATCCGGCTCCTTCCGCGACAACCAGCGCGTCGCCGAGCGCGCCATGGATTCCAACGACCTCGAAAAGGAACGCGGCATCACCATTCTTGCCAAGGCGACCTCGGTCGACTGGAAGGATACCCGCATCAACATCGTCGACACGCCCGGTCACGCCGATTTCGGCGGTGAGGTCGAGCGCATCCTGTCGATGGTGGATTCGGCCATCGTGCTGGTCGATGCCGCCGAAGGGCCGATGCCGCAGACCAAGTTCGTCGTCGGCAAGGCGCTCAAGGTCGGCCTGAAGCCGATCGTCGTCATCAACAAGATCGACCGGCCGGACGCGCGCCATGTCGAGGTGGTCAACGAGGTGTTCGACCTGTTCGCCGCGCTCGACGCCACCGACGAGCAGCTCGATTTCCCGATCCTGTATGGTTCGGGCCGCGACGGCTGGGTGTCTGAAAACCCCGAAGGCCCCAAGGACCAGCAGCTCGCGCCACTGTTCGACCTCATCGTCAAGCATGTGCCGGCGCCGACCGTTCATCCCGGCCCGTTCCGCATGATCGGCACCATCCTGGAGGCCAACCCGTTCCTCGGCCGCATCATCACCGGCCGCATCGAGAGCGGCACGCTGAAGGCCAACCAGGCCGTCAAGGTGCTGCACCATGACGGCACCCAGATCGAAACCGGCCGCGTCTCCAAGATCCTCGCTTTCCGCGGCCTCGAGCGGCAGCCGATCGACGAGGCGCAGGCGGGCGACATCGTCGCCATCGCCGGCCTGTCCAAGGGCACCGTCGCCGACACGTTCTGCGACCCGGCGGTGAGCGAACCGCTGCATGCGCAGCCGATCGATCCGCCGACGGTGACGATGTCGTTCCTGGTCAATGACAGCCCGCTCGCCGGCACCGAAGGCGACAAGGTGACGAGCCGCGTCATTCGCGACCGCCTGTTGCGCGAGGCTGAAGGCAATGTCGCGCTGAAGATCGAGGAATCGCCGGAGAAGGATTCGTTCTTCGTCTCGGGCCGCGGCGAATTGCAGCTCGCCGTCCTGATCGAGACCATGCGCCGCGAAGGCTTCGAGATCGCCGTGTCGCGTCCGCGCGTCGTCATGCAGAAGGGCGAGAACGGCGAATTGCTGGAGCCGGTCGAGGAAGTCGTCATCGACGTCGACGAGGAGCATGCCGGCGTCGTCGTGCAGAAAATGTCGGAACGCAAGGCCGAGATGGTCGAGCTGCGTCCCTCCGGCGGCAATCGCCAGCGGCTGGTCTTCCATGCCCCGACGCGCGGCCTGATCGGTTACCAGTCGGAACTGTTGACCGACACGCGCGGCACCGCAGTGATGAACCGGCTGTTTCATGCCTACGAGCCCTACAAGGGCGAACTGGCCGGCCGCACCAATGGCGTTCTGATCTCCAACGAGCAGGGCGAGTCCGTTGCCTACGCCATGTGGAACCTGGAAGACCGTGGCCCGATGGTCATCGATCCCGGCGTCAAGGTCTATCAGGGCATGATCATCGGCATCCACTCCAGGGACAACGACCTCGAAGTCAACGTGCTGAAGGGCAAGAAGCTGACCAACATCCGTGCCGCCGGCAAGGACGAGGCGGTCAAGCTCACCCCGCCGATCCGCATGACACTGGAACGCGCGCTGGCCTGGATCCAGGACGACGAGCTGGTCGAGGTAACGCCCAAGACCATCCGCCTGCGCAAGCTCTATCTCGACCCCAACGAGCGCAAGCGCTTCGAGAAGTCGTCCAAGGCGGTCGGCGCCGCGTAATTTTATCTTCTTCGGATTGAGGAGGGGCGGGGCACATCGGTGCCTCGCCCCTTCTCATTTATCCTCCGGCGGCCAGCATGATGGCCTGACGATCCGGTTCGCCGGCAAGATCGATGCGGAGCGTCGTCCCCTCACGGGCAGGCTTGCGGAGGGCTTTGCTTCCCTCGGGGTCAACGACCAGCAAACGTCGCTCCTCCAGCGCCTGGAGCCGTGATCGCGAAATACCGAGCTCGCCGGCCAGCAAGCGGTCGAGCCGGAGCGCTGTCGGCATGTCGAGCCCAAGCCGCAATTCCAGTGCCGTGGCGGCGTCATTGGCCTCGCCGGTCACCTGCTTGCGCACGGCGACCTCCGAAAACTCCTCGACGCGCCCCACATGGTTGCGCAGGGCTGTGATGTCGAAGGCGTGGCGCCGTGCCAGACCCGGATCGTTGCTTTCAAGCGCCGCCAGCAGCGCCGGCTCGATGTCGCGGCGGTTGCAGCGCTCGAAAATGCCGAAATTCCAGGAATTGTCGCAGTCGATGCAGCGATAGATCAACCAGACGTCTATGCGCTTGCCATTGGCGTTGACGCGGAATTTCCCGCTGCAGCGATAGGCTTTCAGGGTGCCGCAGCGATTGCAGTTGATCAGCGGGCGTGGTGTGATTTCAGGCGCGATCGTCCACTGGACGCGCAGGATGGAAGACATGCCGGGTAGGTCCTTCCCGTCGGGAAGTTCATCCGGTCAGCGATGTCGAGATGCCCTTGCGGGCGCGGCGTGGCGAGTGGCTGCGAAAATCGTGAAGTCTAATGTTGCTGGCGGAAAGCCGAGCGACAGCGGTTCAGCGGTGCCAAACCGGTCTCGAACCGCCGCCCAGAGGAACACATGAAAAACGAAACAGGCACTGCTGATGCGGTGCCATGCAAATGTGTCGGGGGAGTTGACGAGACCGGCAGTTACTGAGGCAAAGTGAAGCTCGAAATTGTTTCGCGGCGGCTCTTCTAGCGGCGTGACGCCGCGCCGACAAGCGTCTTTTTGTCGGCGCTACCGCTGCCGGGCCGCTTGCGCTAATGTCCTGCTTTCCAAGGCTGTCCAGACAGAGACCCGCGCCATGCACGTCACCTCATTGCTGATCTTCGCCGCTGCCTTGTTCGTGGCCGCCGGTTCGCCCGGCCCATCGATCGCCGCACTTGTCGCGCGCGTCATCTCGAAAGGGTTTCGCGATGTGTTTCCATTCCTGCTCGCCATGTGGATCGGCGAGGGCATCTGGCTGTCGCTGGCGGTGTTCGGCCTCGCCGTGGTGGCGCAGACCTTCCATCTCGCTTTCGTCATCGTGAAATGGATCGGCGTCGCCTATCTCGCCTACCTCGCCTGGAAGATGTGGACGGCGCCGGTCGACGCCAGGGAAGGCGAGATGCCGCGTGAGGATTCGCCGGCAAAGCTTTTCTTCGCCGGGATGGCCGTCACGCTCGGCAATCCCAAGATCATGATGTTCTATCTGGCGCTTTTGCCGACGATCATCGACCTCGCTTCGGTCAGTCTCGTCGGCTGGGTGGAGCTAACGGCGACCATGGCGGTCGTGCTGATCGCCATCGACCTTGCCTGGGTACTCGCCGCCTCGCAGGCGCGCAAGCTGCTCAGGAGCAAACGCGCCATGAAGATCGCCAACCGCATCAGCGCCACGACTATGGCCGGTGCGGCGGCGGCCATCGCGGCGCGTTAAAAGCCTATTTCGGCAGGACTCCGGCCGCCGGCATGGCGGCAGCCGGCGGCGTCTGCGGTCCGCCGGAATAGAATTTCGAGGCGGGGTTCTCCTGCATGAAATCATAGGCAACCATGCCGAGCGGCCGTTTTTGCCGATCCGATGCAGCCTGATGCCAGGGAATGACCTGGCGCAGCGCCTCCAGCGCGGCCGTCGGCGCCTCGCCGAATTTGCGCTGCGGGTTCTGCGCCTTGCGGATTTCCATCCAGTAGCTCGCTGTCAACAGGTCCTGCGCCAAGAGATGAAAGGAGACGTCGACCGCCTCGCGGGCGCGTTGCGTCTTGATGCGGGTCTGCGCTTCCAGATCCTCGACGGTGGCCACGATTGCCTGGCCGTTCGGCGTCACCGGCGTGCCCAGGTCCGCCAGTTCCTGCCAGAGATCCGTCGGCAGATAGCCATCGAAGGTCGGGATGTCCTTGCGCTCTTCCGGCTTCAGCACATCGGCCGGCTTGACCACGGTGAAGAAGGGATTGCGGAAGCGCTCGATGCGCTGCGCCACCGCGACACCGAGATTGGTGAGCGAGATGGTGAAGGCCTCGACCTGATTGGCCATCGGATAGGGGTCCCAATTGGCGTTGGAGAAGATGTAGCCGGACTTGCCGTTACTCAGCGGTCCGCCCTTGATGTAGTATTTCATGAATTGCGGCGTGCTCAGCTCCGGCGCGCTCTGCGGCGTCAGGCCCGGCAGCACGGCCGGGTTGTGATCCGATGAATTGATGGAGAGCAGCACGGATTGGCGCAGATCCGCCCAGGCCTGCCAGGCCGAGCCCTGGCGCTGGCTGGAGGCACGCATGCTTTCGGGATCCTGGATGATGCGAGCCGGATCCTCGTCGAAGAGATAGCTGCCCTTGATCATGTCCATGATCCTCGCCGCGTCCCATGTCAGCCAGGGATAAGGCCGCATGGATTGCACCGGCACGGAAATCGGCGTTACGCTCGAATTCATGCCGTTCAGCCCCATGGCGTAGCTGAGGTCGGTCCATTCCAGCAGTTTTCTGGCGTCTTCCAGCAAAAGCACCGCCTGCGCCTGCGCGTAGGCGTTGGTGCTGATCAGCGCCGCCTGGTCGGCGGCGAACGGTTCGAGCGGCTTCAGCCCGGCCTGCGACAGGGCCTGCGAGGCCGGCATGCGAACGCCGTCGAGATAGGCCTCGCCCTCGCCGACCATGGCCGCGCCGATATTGCCGAGCGTCGCGAGGTCGCCTTCGCCGAGCGTGCCGCGCGATTGCACCACCGGCGTCACCCGCTTGTTCAGCATGTCGAGCAGCATATGCGTCAGCTGCGGGCTGGCGGCTTCATAGGACATCGTGTTGGCGCGGATCGCCATGATCGCGCGTACCAGCGCTTCCTCCTGCAGTTCCGGCCCATAACCCCGGTTGACGCCGCCCTTGAAGCGGGCGAGCTGCTGCTCCTTGAGCAGCTTGGTGTTTTCGGGCGTCGTCGGATCGCCCGAGAAGATCACCGTTTCACGCTGGTCGCCGGCGCCACGGTTGAACCAGTAGATCGTGACGCCTTCGGCGGCGCCTTCGAGCAGCAGGCCATAGGCATCCGCCGAGCGCTGCAGTGCTTCCGGGCTGAGCTCGACCTTGGCGCCGTTGCGGGCGATGTCGACGACCTGTTCGACTGTCAGATCATGACCGGTCAGCGTTATTGTCTTGGTCGCCGCCGTCTCGAAAATGGGCTGGTAGGTGGTCGCCGCCTCGAAGGCACGTGCGGCTGGAGCGCCAAGCGCCAACGTCATCGTCAGGGCGCAAAGAAGGATTCCGGATCTGGCAACTCGCTCAAGCATAAGGGCTCCCGTTCTCGAAGCCTTGGCTTCGGGCTTGAAGTTCACCCCTCGGAAATTTTGTTTCCCGGAAAACTAGCTGGCGGCGCCCGCCTGTCAACGCCTGACGAGAACGAGGACCGATGGTGGGCCGCACGTGGCCCTATCGCGCCATGGCGTGGTATTCGTCGTTCGGCCGCATGTCGATCGCGGCAGCCACCCGGTTCGACATGTTGAAGAAGGCCGCGGTCGAGGCGATGTCCCAGATGTCGCGGTCGCTGAAGCCCGCCTGGCGCAGGCTAGCGCGGTCGGCCTCGACAATTTTGGCCGGCTCCTCGGTCAGCTTGACGGCGAATTCGAGCATCGCCGTTTGCTTCGGCGAAAGGTCGGCGGCACGGAAGTTCATCACCATCATCTCGCCAAGCGCTGGCTCGCCCGAGAGCTGGCGAACCGCGGCGCCATGCGCGGTCAAGCAATAGTAGCAATGGTTGATCGAGGAGACGGCGACGGCGATCATCTCGCGCTCCAGCTTCGACAGGCCGGATTCGCCCAGCATCAGATCATTGTACATGTCGGTGAAGGCGCGCAGCTTCTTGTCGTCGAAGGCATAGGCCCTGAGCACGTTGGGAACGAGGCCGAGCTTCTCCTCGCATTTGGCGAAATAGGTTTTAGTCGGCTCGCTCAGCTCTCCCGAGGCCAGGTCGAGCGCGGTGATTTTGCCGGTCATTGCGTCATTTCTCCTCGTCAGGCGATGCCTTGCCGCCGAATTCCGATAATTCTTGGCAAGCCGTCAAACCTTTGTCGCCAAACGGCGGTCATCTGCTACCATAGTCGCAAAAGCATACGACGGGAGGGAAGAAGCGTCATGGCCAGCGTGAAATCCGCAGCGAAGCCGAAGAAAAAAGCCACATCAGCGACAAAGACCGAGGAAAAGCCGGCCAGGCTCGCCGATTATCTGCTGGCCCGTGCGCCGGCGGAAGATATCGCCGCCTATGACGTTGCCGATCTCGAACGCGCAGCCGATCTCGCCGGCCGGGCGGTCGCCGGTCACAAGAAGGGTGAGTGCGTCGTCGCCGTCGAAACCGATTCGGGCGTCGTTCGCGAAGGCCGCCCGGTGACGGTCATCACGGTCGTCAACGACAACATGCCGTTCCTGTTCGATTCCATCCTCGGCGAGGTCACCGAGACATCAGGGGAACCGACACTGGTCACCCATCCCGTGATCACGGTTCGCCATGGCAAGAAGGGTGTGGACGAGATCCTCGGCGACGGCAATTTCGCCAAGGACGACGGCAGCCACGACCGGCTGAGTGTGATTCATGTCCATATTCCCCGGCTGACGCCGGAGCAGGCAACCGGCTTGACCGAGCGGCTGCGCAAGATGCTTGGCCAGGTGCATGCCGCGGTCAACGACTGGCGGCCTATGCTGGCCCGGCTCGATCAGGCCATCTCCGAATTCCGCTATTCGGCGGTGCCGCTCGACAAGAAAAGCGTCGCCGAGGCCATCGCCTTCCTGGAATGGCTGCGCGACGACAATTTCACCTTCCTCGGCATGCGGGAATTCAAATACACCGGCGGCGAGGAAAGCGGCAATCTGGAGCGTGCCGAAAAGCCCGGCCTCGGCATCCTGACCGACCCGGACGTGCTGGTCCTGAGGCGTGGCACCGAGGCCGTGACGACGACACCGGAAATCCGCGCGTTCCTGCACGGTCCGGAGCCGCTGATCGTCACCAAGGCCAATGCCAAGTCGCTGGTGCACCGGCGCATCTATCTCGACTATATCGGCGTCAAGACCTACACCGCCAAGGGCGCTTTGGCAGGCGAACTGCGCATCGTCGGCCTGTTCACCTCGACCGCCTACACGCGCTCGGTGATGAAGATCCCGTATCTCCGGTCCAAGGCCGAAACCATCATCGCCAAGTCCGGCTTCGACCGCCACGATCACTCCGGCAAGGCGCTGATCAACGTGCTGGAAAGCTACCCGCGCGACGAGTTGTTCCAGGTGCCGGTGCCGATCCTGCGCAAGCATGCAGCGGCCATTCTCGGCCTGATCGAGCGGCCACGCGTGCGGGCGCTGGTGCGCGCCGACCAGTTCGACCGTTTCGTCTCGATCCTCGTCTTCGTGCCGCGCGACCGTTATGACAGCGTCGTGCGCGAGAAGATCGGCACCTATCTGAAAACCGTGTTCGAGGGCCGGCTTTCGGCCTACTATCCGGCCTTCCCCGAGGGCGGGCTGGCACGCGTGCACTTCATCATCGGACGCTCCGGTGGCAAGACGCCGAAGGTCGAGCAGGCGACGATCGAAGCGGCGATCCGCGACATCGTGCGCACCTGGGAGGATGCCCTTGCCGATGCGGCCGATGCCGATGGCGGCGACCAGGCGTTGAAGGCGATCGCCGCGCGGCTGCCGGAAAGCTACCGTGACTCGTTCAGCGCGGCGGTGGCGCTGACCGACGCCGGGCGCATCGCCAAAATCAGCGCCGAGAATCCGATCGCCATCGACTATTATCGCCATGCCGAGCAGAAGCCGCACCAGGCGGCGCTGAAAATCTATCACCATGGCAGCCCGGTGGCGCTGTCGCGGCGCGTGCCGGTGCTGGAGAATATCGGTTTCCGCGTCATCAGCGAGCGTACGTTCGAGGTCGGCGACGAGCAGTCCGGTCTTGTCTTCATCCACGACATGGAACTGGAGAACAGCTACGGCAAGCCGATCGATCTCGCCGATGGCGGCGCGCTGTTCGAGGACGCGTTCCTGTCGGTGTGGCGCGGCGATGTCGACAATGACGGCTATAACGGCCTTGCCCAGACCGCTGGCCTGTGGTCGGGCGAGATCACCATCCTGCGCGCCTATGGCCGCTATCTGCAGCAGGTCGGCATTCCGCAGAGCCAGGACTTCATCGCCGCCGCGCTCAACCGCTATCCCGAGATCGCGCGGGGCCTGCACGACCTGTTCATCGCCAGGCTCGGCCCGACGGCGGAAGGCGAGGGCGTGGTGGCGGCAAAGCACCTCAAGGCCAAGATCAAGGATGCGCTGGAAGATGTGCCCAACATCGATGACGACACCATCATCCGGCGCTATCTGAACCTGATCGAAGCCTCGCTGCGCACCAATCATTTCGTTGCCGATACGAAGGCGAAAGGCCAGTCGCTGGCGATCAAGCTCGAGTCGCAGGCGGTCGAGGGACTGCCGGCGCCCCGGCCATGGCGGGAAATCTTCGTCTACGGTTCTGAGGTCGAGGGCCTGCACCTGCGCTTCGGTCCGGTGGCGCGCGGCGGCCTGCGCTGGTCGGATCGCGCCCAGGACTACCGCACCGAGGTGCTCGGCCTGGTCAAGGCGCAGCAGGTCAAGAACGCCGTCATCGTGCCTGTCGGCGCCAAGGGCGGCTTCTATCCCAAGAAGCTGCCGATGAGCGCCGGCCGCGACGCGATCTTCGAGGCCGGAACCTCGGCCTACAAGAACTTCGTCTCCAGCCTGTTGTCGATCACCGACAATATCGGGCTCGACGGTGTCATCCCGCCGGCCGGCGTCGTGCGCCGCGACCCCGACGATCCCTATTTCGTCGTCGCCGCCGACAAGGGCACGGCAACTTTCTCCGACACCGCCAATGCGATCTCGGAGAAGCATGGCTTCTGGCTCGACGACGCTTTCGCCAGCGGCGGCTCGGCCGGCTACGACCACAAGAAGATGGGCATCACAGCCAAGGGCGCGTGGGAAGCGGTCAAGCGGCATTTCCGCGAGATGAACCGCGACATCCAGACCTCGCCCTTCACCGTCGTCGGCGTCGGCGACATGTCGGGCGACGTGTTCGGCAACGGCATGCTGTTGTCGCCGAAGACGAGGCTCATCGCCGCCTTCGACCATCGCGACATCTTCATCGACCCGGATCCGGACATGACGGCCTCGATGGCCGAGCGCCAGCGCATGTTCGCGCTGCCGCGGTCGAGCTGGCAGGACTATGACAAGACCAAGCTGTCGGAAGGCGGCATCATCGTCTCGCGCGCCCAGAAATCAATCACCTTGCCGGCCGCGGCGGCCGCCGCGATCGGCCTTGCCAAGACGACCGCCACCCCGGTCGAGATCATGACCGCCATTCTCAAGGCGCCGGTCGACCTTTTGTGGTTCGGCGGCATCGGCACGTATCTGAGGGCATCGGGTGAAACCAACGCCGAGGTCGGCGACCGCGCCAACGATGCCATCCGCATCACTGCGCTCGACGTGCGCGCCAAGGTGATCGGCGAGGGCGCCAATCTGGGCGTCACGCAGCGGGCGCGCATCGAGTTCGGCATGAATGGCGGGCGCTGTAACTCCGACGCCATCGACAATTCGGGCGGCGTCAACTGCTCCGACGTCGAGGTCAACATCAAGATCGCGCTGGCGTCGGCCATGCGCAAGGGGTCGTTGACGCGTCCAGCGCGCAACAAGCTGCTGGCCGAGATGACCGACGAGGTCGGCGGCCTGGTGCTGTCCAACAACTACCAGCAGACGCTGGCACTTTCGATCGCCCGCAAACGCGGCCTTGCCGACATCGCGCACCAGGCCCGCTTCATGTCGGCGCTGGAAGCTCGCGGCCTGCTCGACCGCGTGGTCGAGACGCTGCCGTCGCCGGCAGCGCTTGCCGAGCGCGAGGCGCGCGGCGAGCCGCTGACCCGGGCCGAGCTCGGCGTGCTGCTGGCCTATGCCAAGATCGTGCTGTTTTCCGACATCGTCGCCAGCGACGTGCCGGACGATGCGCATTTCGACCGTGACCTGATGGGCTATTTCCCGGACCGGATGGCGAAGAAATACGCCACCGAAATCCATGGCCACCGGCTGCGCCGCGAGATCATCGCCCGCGTCGTCGCCAATGATCTGGTCAATCGCGGCGGGCCGTCCTTCGTCAACCGGCTGCAGGAGGCGACGGGCCGCACCGCCGCGGACGTGGTGCGCACCTTTGCGGTGGTGCGTGACGGCTTCGCGCTGCCGGCGCTCTACCGCGAGATCGACGCGCTCGACAACCAGATCGACGGCCAGGTGCAGCTCGATCTCTACCAGCTGGTAAGCCGGCTCATCTATATGAGCAGCGGCTGGTACCTGAAGAACGATGCCGGCGCCGCGCCGCTCAGCGAGCGCATCGCCGAACTTCAGGAGGCGCGCAAGGCGCTGGAGCCCAAACTCGCCTCGCTGCTGCCGGCCTTCTCGCGCGAGCGGATCGAGGAGAAGCGGCACGGGCTGTTCAAGGCGGGTACGCCGGAAAAGCTGGCCGAGCAACTGGCGATGAGCGAGGTGGCCGAACTCATTCCCGACATCGCGCTGACAGCGCGTACCGCGGGCGCCGACATCGTCGCCGCGGCACGAGCGTTCTTCGCCGTCAGCGATGCTTTCCGCATCCCGCGTGTCGAGGACGCGGCGCGCTCGATCACGCCATCGGATTATTATGATCAACTCGCCTTGTCCCGCGCCACCGACACGATCGGCGCGGCGCGGCGCGGCATCGCGGTGGCGGCGCTCACCGGCCATGCCAACGCGGCCGATCCGGTGTCGGCGTGGCTCGAAGCCGGCGGCGAGCGGGTGGCGCGCATCCGCGAGCGGCTGCAGGCGCTGACCGAGGGCGGCGACATCACCGTGTCGCGGCTGTCGGTCGCGTCGGGGCTGATGAGCGACCTGACGGGGATGTGAGGAACTCTTGCTGGGGTTGGCGCGGCCGCTCATCCGGCTGGCGCCGCCTTCTTCCCGTATAGTGACGGGGGAAGCGAGCTGAGGCAAAGGTTCGCGCCCTTCATCTCCCGCCTCCGGAGCGAGATGAAGGGAGCCTTGGCTTTCGGCTGGACACCGGCAGTCCGGTCGGGGCGGCACGAACCCTTGCCAGTTTGCATGCTCATGAAAAACATGCAGACATGACGCCGGACGCGGGTGGGCCGAGGGAATCAGCATGGCGGCGGTAGAGACAGTGCAGCGTGCCTCGGGGCGCGGCATATGGGGGTGGATGTTCTTCGACTGGGCGGCGCAGCCGTTCTTCACGGTCGTCACCACCTTCATCTTCGGGCCCTATTTCGTCTCGCGCATGGCCAGCGATCCAACCACCGGCCAGGCGGCCTGGGGCTATGGCATTGCCGCCGCGGGGCTGGTCATCGCCATTCTTTCTCCCGTGCTCGGCTCGATCGCCGACCAGACCGGCCCGCGCAAGCCGTGGATCGCCTTCTTCGCGACGATCAAGATCGTGAGCCTCAGCCTGCTGTGGTTCGCCGCGCCCGGTTCGAACCTGTTCCTGGTCGTGCTGTTCTTCTCGCTGGCTTCGGTGGCAGCCGAGTTCTCGACAGTGTTCAACGATTCCATGATGCCGCGCCTGGTGCCGAAGGCTGAGATCGGCAGGATCTCCAACATGGCCTGGGGGCTTGGCTATCTCGGCGGCATGATAGCGCTGATCTTCGTCGTCCTGTTCCTGGCCGGCAATCTGGAGACCGGCAAGACGCTTATCGGTCTCGACCCGCTGTTCGGGCTCGATCCGAAGCTCGGCGAGGACGCGCGTTTCACCGGACCGATGTCGGCTGGCTGGTACTTCCTGTTCATCCTGCCGATGTTCTTCTTTACGCCCGACGCCATCAAGGGCATCCCGATCGGGCCAGCGGTGCGCGAAGGCCTTTCGGAGCTGAAATCGACGCTTGCCGAGGTGCGCAGGCGCAGCGGCATCTTCCGCTTCCTGGTCGCCCGCATGATCTATCAGGACGGGGTCAATGCGCTGCTGGCGCTGGGCGGGACCTTCGCCGCCGGCATGTTCCACTGGTCGATCACCGAGATCGGCATGTTCGGCATCATCCTCAACGTCGTCGCCATCTTCGGCTGCTGGATCGCCGCGCGCCTCGATACGGCGCTGGGCTCCAAGGCGGTGGTGATGATTTCGCTGGTCATGCTGTCGGTCGCCACCATCGGTGTCGTCTCGACCGGTCCGGGCTTCACGCTGCTCGGCCTCGTCCAGCTTTCGACAGCCGATTCAGGCGGCCTGTTCGGCACGGCGGCCGAGAAAGCCTACATCATGTACGGCCTGCTGATCGGCCTGGCTTTCGGCCCGGTGCAGGCCTCGTCGCGCTCCTACATGGCGCGCAGCGTCACGGCCGCGGAATCGGGCCGCTATTTCGGCATCTATGCGCTGGCCGGGCGGGCAACGAGTTTTCTGGCGCCGTTCATGGTGGCGACGATTACCGCCACCAGCGGCTCGGCACGGCTCGGCATGGCGGCGATTATTCTGTTCCTGGCGATCGGCATGGCGATCTTGGTCAGGACGCCTTATCCAGCAGATCGGCCCGCGGAGTAGCAGCTTTGCCTTCTCCCCCAGGGGGAGAAGGCAAGAGGCGGTCAGTGCCTGAAGTGCCTCGTCCCGGTAAACACCATGGCGATGCCATGTTCGTCGGCGGCGGCAATGACGTCGTCGTCGCGCATCGAGCCACCGGGCTGGATGACGGCGGTGGCGCCGGCTTCGATGGCCGAAAGCAAGCCGTCGGCGAAGGGAAAGAAGGCGTCGGAAGCGACGACCGAGCCCTTGGTCAGCGGTTCCGCCACGCCGGCGGCTTCCGCGGCGTCGAGCGCCTTGCGGGCGGCGATGCGCGAGGAATCGACGCGGCTCATCTGGCCGGCACCAATGCCGACCGTGGCGCCGTCCCTGGCATAGATGATGGCGTTCGATTTGACATGCTTGGCGACGCGGAACGCAAATTTCAGGTCGGCCATCTCGGCTGGCGTCGGCGCGCGCTTGGTCACCACCTTCAGGTCGAGGTCGTCGACCACGGCATTGTCGCGGCCCTGGACGAGCAGGCCGCCGGCAACGGACTTGACCGTGGTGCCGGCCGAGCGCGGATCCGGCAGGCCGCCGGTGACCAGCAGGCGCAAATTCTTCTTCGCGGCGACGATCGCCGTGGCCTCGTCGGTGGCGTCGGGCGCGATGATCACCTCGGTGAAGGTTTTCACGATTTCTTCGGCCGCCTCGGCGTCGAGGGTGCGGTTCACGGCGACGATGCCGCCGAAGGCCGAGACCGGATCGCAAGCCAGTGCCTTGGCGTAGGCGGCCTTCAGCGACGCGCCTTCGGCGACCCCGCACGGGTTGGCGTGCTTGATGATCGCAACGGCGGCCGAGCTTTTCGGATCGAATTCGCCGGCGAGCTCGAAAGCGGCGTCGGTGTCGTTGATGTTGTTGTAGGAGAGCTGCTTGCCCTGCAACTGGCGGGCCGTGGCGACGCCCGGCCGCTTGTCGCCATCGACATAGAAGCCGGCGCCCTGGTGCGGGTTCTCGCCATAGCGCATGACCTCGGCAAGCCTGCCGCCGAAGGCGCGCCAGGTCGGATGCTCGATCTCGAGCGCCTCGGCGAACCAGCCCGAGATCGCGGCGTCATAACTGGCGGTGCGGGCAAACGCCTTGGCCGCCAGCTTCTTGCGAAAATCCAGCGACAGCGAGCCGATGTTCATCTCCAGCGCGTTGAGCACGGCGGCGTAGTCGCCGGGATCGGTGACGATGGCGACGTAGGCGTGGTTCTTGGCCGAGGCGCGGATCATGGCAGGGCCGCCAATGTCGATGTTCTCGACGATCGACGCGTACTCCGCGCCGGAGCGGCGGACCTGCTCGAACGGATAAAGGTTGCAGACGACGAGGTCGATCGGCTCGATGCCGTATTTGCGCATCGCCGCCGCATGTTCGGGATCATCGCGCACGCCCAGCAGCGCGCCATGCACTGACGGATGCAGCGTCTTGACGCGGCCATCCATGATCTCGGGAAAATCGGTGAGCTCGGAGACGTCGCGCACCGCCATGCCGGCCTCGGCGATCGCCTTTGCCGTGCCGCCGGTGGAGACCAGCTCGACGCCGGCCGCGGCCAGCGCCCTGGCGAAGTCGATCAGGCCGGTCTTGTCGAAGACGGAGAGCAGCGCGCGGCGGACCGGAACGAGGTCGGGAGCGGGAATGTTCTTGGCGGCGATGGCCATGGGCGCGGCCTTTCACGGCTGGTGTGGGTGGATGCCCGCGCCCTAGCACATGATCCGTGGAAATCAAACCGGGCTTCAGACCGGCAGGGCGTTCAATTCGGCGCGCCATCGCGCCAAGCATGCCTGGAGCGCGGCTCCTGCAGGTGCCTCATCGGCATCGAACCGCTCGACGGTCTCGAATGCCAGACCATCGGCGCCGCCGCCGTTCCAAGCGGCCTGTAAATCCTTCGACGGATGGCTCCCCAATCTCAGCGTGAACCACAGCCGGTTCTGCACGGTGCCCATATCGGGCGAGTAACCAACCCACGTCTGTCCCGTCACCCCGCAATGGAGCGCATAAACGCCCGAGATCACGTCACGTTTCCTGTAGGCGGCGATTGCCTCTTTCCGGTCGATCATCGTTGCAAGCCTTTCATCAGGGCCGTCAATAGAAGAAAAGCCGAGCCGCGTCAATTTTACCCGGGTAATATTGACGTGTTGATGGCGAATGGCCTAGAGACGTTCCATGCGAGCTTGCCAATGACCACACAGAACGCCGGGCGCTATACGGCTTTTGCCGGCGATTGCATCGTGGCTCGCGGAATGCTGGTCGATGTCGCGCTCGCGGTAAAATCCGCGACCGCCGACGCGAAGCCGGCGCTGGTATTCAACGATACGACCGGCGCGGTGGTCGATCTGGACCTGCGCGGTTCGGCCGCCGATATTTCCGCGCGGCTTGCCGCATCGGCTGACCGGCAAGGGAGCGATGTCGGACCGTCACACCGCGATGCGGGTTCGGAAACACGAGGGCGAGGCAGGCCGAGGCTCGGCGTGGTCGCGCGCGAGGTGACGCTTCTTCCAAGACAGTGGGATTGGCTTGCTTCTCAACCGGGCGGAGCCTCACAGGCGCTGCGGCGCCTGGTGGATGACGCCCGGCGCTCGACCACAGGTCAGGACCGCATGCGGATGGCGCGCGAGGCGGCGTACCGCTTCATGTCGGCAATCGCTGGAGACCTGCCCGGTTTCGAGGAGGCGGCGCGGGCATTGTTCGCGGATGGAGAGCAGCGCTTCCGGGAGCTTGTCCAATCATGGCCGGCCGATATCGGGACCTATACGCTGAGGCTTGCCGAGCAGGCCTTCTCGACGCAAACGGCATGATTCCAGCCGATCGCGGTCGCCGCCTGTTTGTCAGTTGTTTTCGGGATAACCGGCGATTTTCGTTCGCGTCAGTTGCCAGTGGACCTCGGCGATTTCGGACGCCTTGAACGCAAGCACGATCTGACGGCTGCGGCGCGGCCCGCCAAGACCGGCGAAATAGATCGATTCCTCGACCTCGGGCACCACTTCGGCCGCGGTGAACACCCAGCTGTCGGCCTGGTCCGCGGTCAGCACCAGCCGCTCCTGTTCGTCCTGCAGCAGGTTGATGTCGGGGTGGACATGAAAGCGCACGGTGATGAAATCGCGGCCGTTGTTGCGGATCGCGGCGTGGCCAGGCCGCTGGAACCGGTCCCGGCCGGCAAGCACATTGCCGTTCGAAGACAGTTTCAGCTCGCGCTCATGCAGGAAGCCGAAGCGCTGGAGGTAGCCGTCGTGACGGGCAATGAAGCCGTGAACACCCTTCTGGTCGATGCGCTTGCACTGCACATGCTGCGGGCCGCCGATCAGCGGTGAACCCAACTGGTCGTTTACCCTCAGCGCGTGGGTGAAACGCGCCGAAGACGTGTCGTTGATGGTCGCGGTCGAATGCGCGGCGGTGGCGCGCGCCAGCGGCCGGAACTCGGCGGCGCCATAGGTGTCGATGCCGGCGTTGACGATGTAGTGCTGGCGGCCCGACGACAGTTCGAAGGCGAGGCATCCGGCATGCGCCGCGTTCGAGACATCGACCGGCGGCGGCAGGCCGGTATCGGCGATGACGGTGGTGCCGCCCATCGTCAGCCGCTCATAGCCCGAATGCGGTGCATGCAGCAGCGGTGAGCCGGCGGTATCGTCATGGCGCAGGATGGTGGCGATGCGGTCGTGGATGGTGGCGCCCATGCCGTTGAAGCGGGCAAGGCTGCCATCCTGATGACGGAAGAAGCGCAGCGCCGGCAGCATGCGGTCGATGGCGCCGATCAGCGCTTGCGGCGGCGCTTCGGCCTGGTTGGCGTAAGTCTGGCGCAGCGGCAGAAGGTCGGCGAGGATTTCCAGCACCGCCATCGGATTGCGGGAGATGTGGCCGCCATCGGCCAGGATCTGGCGATTGAGTTCCTCGGCGAGATTGCGGGTGGCGCCGCGCAGCGCCGAAGCCGGCGCCGGCAGCGACAATGCCGCGAAGGCCAGCGCTATGCGGGCGCGCAGCCGGTCCTTGCCGTCGGGCATCTCGCGCGCCATCGACCTGAGATAGCGGATCTGCACCGCCAGCGATTTCAGGAAAGCCCGGTAGAAGGGAAACTCGGCGCCCTGCAGCACGACGGAGGAATGCTGCAGCCAGGCGATGATGCGCTTGGCTGTCGTGCCAGGCTCCCAGGCGACGCCGGCAATGTTGTTGCCATGCATGGCAATCCAGTCGGACACCAGCGCGCGGGCGTTTGCCGCCGCAAGCTCCGTGCCGGCGGCGCGCATGTGGCGCAGCCAGCGAAAGCCGTGCAGCGTCTTTTGCCAGCCACGGTTGGGGACATTGATCTGGAAAGGCGATTTGCCGCCGGTCTCGACCAGATGGCCCGACAGCGGATAGCGGCCGTAGTAGATTTCGAGCGCGATCTGCGGATCGGCGAGGCGCAGGTCCGGCGGCGCGATCAGCACACGTTCGGGCGTGCGGCCTGAATAGCGCCAGCGATAGACCGGCCCGGCACGCAGGCGCCGGCGCGTCTTGCGCCAGAACTCCTTCGCGACCAGCGTCCATAGGCGCGTCGTGTTACCGGCAGCCAGTGCCAAAAGCCCTCCTGGTCGTCCTCTACCCCAAGGACAAGCTTATATGATTCAAGAACTTATGCGAAGGCGGATTTCGCCTTGGCGAGCCACGCGGCCGGGCCGCGGCGGGGTCGTCCCAAAAAAAGTCACGTCTTTTCCGGGTCATACACCCCGTTGCGTTCCGACTTATGTCCGCTTGGGACGACGCCGAAACCCGCCGGGCGGGCAACTTTAGCGGCCCCGTAGAAGCCGCGACCTGTTCCGACAAGCGAATCGGCAGCCGCCAGCAATAGTCCTGAGCGAAGACTCCAGGTTCATTTCGTGTCCATAGGAAGGGCCCGCGCGATGAGGTATCCTCCGGACAAGGTCGAAACGATCCAGGTGATTGAAATGTCGGTATCGGCGGACAGGCAGGCATTGGCGGGCGCCCCGCCGGTCGCGCTCACGGCCGACGGCAGGCTGCTGTCGACGATGCCGAACAGGCTCGGATATCTTTCGCCGACCGACGCATCCGTCGGCGTCGAGGCCATCCGCCGCCTTTTTGCGACGCAGGGCTATGTCTGGCTGAAGGGCCTTTTGCCGCGCGGCGAGGTGATCGACTTCCGTGGCTGGGTGCTTTCCCATCTTGCCGAGAGCGGGCTCCTGAAGCCCGGGACCGATCCGTCGCTCGGCATCGCCAGCGAGGGCGTCATCGACCGCCGGCTCGCCGAGCGCCGGCTGATGTCGGTGGTGCGGTCCACCGGCTATGAAGGCTTTTGCGCGCAGCCGCGGCTGTCGCGCCTGATGGACGCTTTCGTCGGCGGCCTTTCCTATCTGCACAAACGCAAGATCATGCGCTTCACCTTGCCCGGGACGGCCACCGTGACACCCGCTCACTACGATCTGGTCTATCTGCGCGGCGGCACCAGCCGCGTGGTGACGGCCTGGATACCGATCGGCGACGCATCCATCGACATGGGCGGTCTCCTCTATCTGGAGGGATCGCACGCCATCGGCACAGCCATGGAGGCACAGTTCGCGAAGGAAAATTCCGCGCTCGATCCGCAGGAGCGCATCAGTGCCTATAACCGCAATATGAGCGAGGGCGGCTGGGTGTCGAAGGACCTGCCTGAGATGGCGGAGCGGTTCGATACGCGCTGGCTTATGGCGGATTTCGAGGCGGGCGACATCGTCCTCCACTCGCCCTACATGATCCATGCCTCCACGACCAACCAGAGCCGCGAGAGGCTGATCCGGCTGTCGACCGATATACGCTACCAGAATGTCGACGACGAAATCGACGCCCGCTGGGGCAATCACTGGTCTCTCGATGACATGCTTTGAGGCGGGTTGATATCCAGGAATCTCAGCCCGCCTTGGGCGTGGCTAAGCCACCCGCCGCATGCGGGCGGCGAAGAAGCCGTCGAGGCCGGAGCGCTGCGGCGAGCCGAGATCGAGATCGGCCGGCGTGGTGCGCAGCGTGCCTTCCGACGTCAGGAACGGATCGATGCCGGCGATTTCACCTTCGCGCAACGGATCGTCGACCACCGCCAGCGTATCCTTGAGAAAGGCGCGGTGCAGCGCCTCGCCTTCGAGCGGGTCGAGCGAGCAGTTGGAAAAGACGATGCGGCCGCCCGGCTTGACCAGGGTGATGGCGCGCTCGAGCAGCCGGCGCTGCAAGTCGGCGAGCTTTTCGACATCGGCCGCCGTCTTGGTCCATGGCACGTCGGGGTGCCGGCGCACCGTGCCGGTCGAGGAGCAGGGCGCGTCGAGCAGCACCGCGTCGAACAATGTCTCGGGCTTGTAGTTGAGCAGGTCGGCCTGCACGATATCGGCCGCGAGGCCGAGGCGGCCGAGATTCTGCGTCAGCCGCACCAGGCGGTTCTTGGACGTGTCGACGGCGGTGACCTTGGCGCCGGCGAGGATGAGCTGCGCGGTCTTGCCGCCGGGCGCGGCGCAGAGGTCGGCGACGCGCAATCCCCTGACGTCGCCGAACAGCCGGGCCGGCAGGCTGGCGGCCGCATCTTGCACCCACCAGGCGCCGTCGGCGAAGCCGGGCAGGTCGATGACCGGACCGGCCAGATTCTCCACCCGCACCGTACCGGTCGGCAGCACGAAGCCGCCAAGCTTTTCAGCCCACAGCTCCGGATCGGCCTTGATCGAGAAGTCGACCGGCGCCTCGTGGCGATGAGCGCCGAGAATCTGCCTGGTCCTGTCCACGCCATAGGCGGCCTTCAGCCGGTCGGAGAACCATTTCGGCGCTTCATCGGTGGCGGCAAGGGCTGCCGGAAGCTCCGCGTCCTTGGCCCGCGCCAGCGTGCGCAGCACCCCATTTACCAGGCCGGAGAAACGCTGCGTGCGCGGATCGGACTTGGCATGGGTCACGGCGAGGTCGACGGCGGCGCTGTCGGGAATGTCGAGGAACAGGATCTGCGCCGCCGCCACATGCAAAATATGCGACAGGACGGTGGCGTTGGCCGGCAGCGGCTTTTCCAGCCGCCGCGCCAGCAGTCCTGCAATGGTCATGCGGTAGCGCAGCGCGGTCACCAGTATGGCGCGGACCAGGCCACGGTCGCGCGGATCGAGCGCCTTGTATTGCGGATGCCCGTTCTCGTGGTCGGTCAATCCGTCGAGCGGCGTCCGGGCGTCGATGACGGCGGCCAGCAGTCGCGCCGCCGCCTTGCGGGCGGCGAGGCCGGCGACGAATTCACCGCCTTCATTGTGGTCCTGATTGCCCGTGCGTCGAGGTGCCCTGCGAACCACGCTCACGACCACCGGCCCTTGGGCCCGGTCGGGTTGCGGCCCCACGGGTTGGATTTGGGCGCTGCCGGCTCGGCCTGCGGTTCCGGCTCGGCCGGCTTGCCCCAGGGGCCGGCCGATTGCGGCTCGTCGGCCTCTTGCTGCGCCGGCGCCTGGCGCTGGGCGGACCGCGCTGCGCCGCCGCCCATCTGGCGCGCCATCTCCTGCAGGGCGGCGATGCGGTTGTCGGTGCTCGGGTGGGTGGAGAACAGACTGTCCATGCGCTCGCCATGCAAGGGATTGATGATGAAGAGATGCGCCATTGCCGGGTTGCGCTCGGCATCGGGGTTGGGAATGCGTTCTGCGCCGCGGGCGATCTTGTCAAGCGCCGAGGCCAGCCACAGCGGGTGTCCACAGATTTCGGCGCCGCGCCGGTCGGCCTCGTATTCGCGGGTACGGCTGACCGCCATCTGCACGATCATGGCGGCGAAGGGCGCCACGATCATCGCCGCCAGCACGCCGACGAAGCCGAACGGGCTGTTGTTGCGGTTGCCGCCGAGGAAGAACGCAAAATTGCCGAGCATCGAGATGGCGCCGGCAAAGGTGGCGACGATGGTCATGGTCAGCGTGTCGCGATGCTGGACATGGGCGAGTTCGTGCGCCATCACGGCGGCGACCTCCTCATGAGTCAGCCGCTGCAGCAGGCCGGTCGAGGCGGCGACCGCCGCGTTCTGCGGATTGCGGCCGGTTGCGAAGGCGTTCGGCTGCGGACTGTCAATCAGATAGGTCTTCGGCATCGGCAGCCCGGCCTGCTTGGCCAGTGCCTGGACGATGGCGTAATATTCGGGTGCGTTCTTCTCGTCGACCTCGACGGCGCGGTTCATCGACAGCACCATCTTGTCGGCGTTCCAGTAGCTGAACAGATTGGTGCCCGCCGCGACCAGCAGCGCGATCATCATGCCGCCCGAACCGCCGATCAGGAAGCCGACGCCCATGAACAGCGCCGTCATCGCGGCGAGAAGCATGGCGGTGCGAATGGTGTTCATCGTCTGCTCCCGTCCGGCTTGTGGTGAAAAAGGGTCGATCGTCGCGTGTTCATTGCTATATGATGGGAAACGCCTGCCGCCGTTTCAATCCGCGGGAAATATCGCATGAACGACGAAACCAGTAAAACGCCCGCCGGCCCGGATGAGGGCACGTCGCCAAAGGAGCTGACGCCGGCCGCCCGCCGTGCATTGGCCGAGGCCGAGGCAAGGCGGCAAGATTATCGCAGCGAGGAAGTCGCGCTGCCTCGGGAAATCGGCGGCCGTGGCGGCAAGGAACCCGGCCGCTATGGCGACTGGGAAGTCAAAGGCCTGACCAGCGACTTCTAGAAGACCAATCTCGCCGTACCTCGCGTTGCCTTCTAGGCGGCGTCGCGTTGCGGCTCGAGGGCCAGCCAGCCCTGCTCGTCGACAGTGATGCCGACCGTGTCATAGTCCGATATCGCGGCATGCGGGGTTTGCAGAACGTGCTGGTGCGTGGCGTTGATCACCATCACCGAGGCGCCTGCCGCTTCCGCGGCAGCTATGCCGGCCGGCGCGTCCTCGAACACCAGGCAGTCGCGCGCCTCGACGCCGAGCCGCTTCGCGCCAAGCTGGAAACAGTCCGGCGCCGGCTTGCCGCGCGACACGTCCTCGGCCGCGATCAGGACGGCGGGCACGGGGATGCCGGCAACCTTCATGCGCGCCAGCGCAAGGGAGCGCGGCGCCGAGGTCACGATCGCCCAGCGCTCGGGCGGCAGCGCCTTGAGGAAAGCCACCGCGCCGGCGATCTGAACGATACCGTCGAGATCGTCGGCTTCGGCCTTCAGCAGCAAGTCGGCTTCATGCGCGGCATCGACGCCCGGCAGCGCCAGATTGCCGATGGTTTCGATCGCGCGCACGCCGTGGATAGTGGGCAGGAAGGTCGCGACGTCGAGGCCGTGGCGGCGCGCCCAGTCGCCCCACACACGTTCCGCCGAGGCGATGGAGTTGATGAGCGTGCCGTCCATGTCGAAGAGGAAGGCGGCGAATGTCTTGCCCGGGTACATGATTTTCCTTGCATTGCGGAGAGGTGTCTTGGGGAGGGCGCAACCGTAGCGCCAAGGCGCGGCCATGGAAAGGCGCATGAGAGCTAATTGGCGGTCCGGCCAGGGAACCAGCATCACCTTGCGACGTTTGCAATCGGACCATTCCTGCCATGCGAACAAGGACGACGCCCATGCTGATCCGCCTCGGCTATGAGATTGCCATTGAATGCGCCGAGGCCACGCCGGTGATTTCGCTGCTCGAGATCCACCGGGACAGGCAGGCCGACATCAAGCGGCAGACACGGGTTCTGACTTCGCCTTCGATCCCGACCCGGCTTTATCACGACCTGCATGGCAATGCCTGCCGCCGCTTCACCGCGCCGGCCGGCGTTTTTCGCATTCTCTACGATGCGGTCGTCGAGGACAGCGGCGAGACCGACGAGGTCAATACGCTGGCCCGCGAGACGCCGGTGGCCGAATTGCCCGACGAGGTGCTGGGCTACCTGCTCGGCAGCCGCTATTGCGAGACCGATCATCTGAGCAATCTCGCCTGGCAGCTTTTCGGTCACCTGCCGGCCGGCTGGGCCCGGGTGCAGGCGATCGTCGACTACGTCCACAACCGACTGTCCTTCGGCTATGGCTATGCGCGGTCGACCCGCACCGCCGCGCAGGCGCATGAAGAACGCGTCGGCGTATGCCGCGACTTCGCCCACCTGGCCATCACGCTGTGCCGCTGCATGAACATTCCGGCCCGCTATGTGAACGGCTATATGGGCGACATCGGCGTGCCGGCCGATCCGGCACCGATGGACTTCTCCGCCTGGATGGAAGTGTTCCTCGACGGCAAATGGTACACGTTCGATCCGCGCCACAACCGGCCCAGAACCGGTCGCGTCGTCATCGCGCGCGGCCGCGATGCCACCGACGTTCCCCTGCTGCACAGTTTCGGCCCGCACACGCTGACCTTATTCAAGGTCTGGACCTACGAGCAGGAGGGCAGGCTGTTCAACCCGCCCCATCACGGTGTCGACAGAACGGCCACGGCGCGGATGCTGGCCTAGGGCCTTCAAGGCAATCCCGGGACAGCTGGTCTACTTCGGCACAGGCACGCTGTGCCGCAACAGGACGTCGCCGGACGCCGGGCGAAGGCTTCGTGTCGAGCATGGTAAGCGCCTGGTAAAGGCGGGTGAAGGCACGTTCCGGCGTTTACCAGTCATTCACCTTCTTCTCGGGTGAAAATCCAACAAAAACAATGTTTTGCTGCCGGTTCCCCTGTCCCTGGGCGGATCGGAGCATCGTCCGGCTGGAATCCTGCATCGTCCTCAACGCGGCGACGAGGCCGAGGCATGCGGAGGCTGTTGGATGCGGAATTACGGGGGTCTTGTTCACGCGATCGGCGCGCTCGCCAGAGATCGCGGTGGAAATTTCGCAGTCCTGTTCGGCTTTGCTGCCTCGGTCTTGGCGCTGGTCGCGGGCTTCTCGGTCAATGTCGCGCAACTCTACAATGCCAAGTCGAGCCTGCAGGGCGTGGTCGACGCCGCGGTGACATCGACGGCGCGCGACCTGACCACCGGCGCCATCAAGGAAGCCGACGCCAACAAATCCGTGCAGGCCTTTCTCGACGCCAACGGCGCGACGATTCTGCAAGCCGGCAATGTTGCGCTGGACAGGCTGCTCATCGACAAAACGGCGAATACGGTCCAGGTCGACGCCCATGTCGACGTCGCCCTGTTCTTCCCGATTCTGGGCATGGGTGACATGAAGCGCGTCACTGCCTCGACGACATCGCTCTATTCGGACAAGCAGATAGAGGTGGCGATGATGCTCGACATAACCGGATCGATGGCCAAGCGCGGCAAAGTCGACAAGATCGGCGATCTGAAGGCAGCCGCCAGGAACGCCGTCCAGACGATGCTCGACAACCAGGACCCGACGAACCCTCGCGTCCGTGTCGCGATCGTGCCTTACGCGTCGGGTGTGAACGCCGGCAAACTGGCCGAAAACGTCTATGCCGAGACCCAGGCGAGTTCCGATCTGCCACCGGTCGAGGGCAGTCCGCTTCTCGTTGCCAAGACGGGCAAGAATCTGCTGCCGTCCTTCAGCGACTACATCTCCATTGTCGGCGCGGCCATGCCGCACACGGATAATTGCGCCACGGAGCGCAAGGACAAGAACGGCAATGCGGATTTGAGCGCCGACGGCCCGGACACGGTTCGCACGGACAAGAACGGCAAGAAATACTATGCCCTGGTCAACCGGGATGATCATCTCAGCGGCGCGGGAATGAACAAATGTCCCGATGCGCAAGTGATCCCGCTGACCGCGGATTCCGGCGCATTGCTCGATTCGATCGATGACTTCCGCGCCAATGGCTACACGGCCGGAGCGATCGCCATACAGTGGACCTACTACATGCTGTCGCCGCAATGGCGCAACGCGATCAAGGATGCCGGTCTCGGCAACGGCGCTTCGAATGCAAATAGGAAGAAGATCGCCAAGGTCGCGATCCTGATGACCGACGGGCAGTTCAATACGGCCTTCGCGGGTGTCGGGGGAAGCTACAACGGCCAGGGTGATCTGGCGCGGGGCAACGCCGAAACGCTCTGCGGCAATATGAAAAACGATGGCATCGAGATTTTCACCATCGGCTTCGATTTGAACGACAAGGACATGTCGGCGACCGAGCGGGACCAGGCAAAGGCCGTCCTGCAAGGCTGTTCGTCGAACGACGCCTCCGCCACCGAGAGACATTATTTCGAGGTGTCGACCGGCGCGGAGCTGGATGCGGCCTTTCAGGAAATCATCCGCAACACCGAAAAAGTCACGCTGACCCAGTAGTCCGCGAAAAGGAAAAGGCCGCCGCTTCTTTCGAAGCCGGCGGCCTTCCGTGTTTCCGTCCATGGCGCGGCTCCTGGCGGCAACCTCTTCGGTTGCCCGCCGCGCATCTCGCGCCTTAACGGGAAGACTGCTTCCCGAAAGTGCAATCCGCTGAGGCCACGTTCTGGAAAACGAAATCACTCGACATCGGATCACCTCCTTTCAGTTCGTTGAACACGATGCCAAGGTGGGGTGTTTCGGCCGCTTTGGCAAGGGGCGCGATGCGCGCTCGTCGCCGCAGGCGTGTCAAGGGCGCGCCGATGTGTCCCAATCGAGACACTTCATGGCCGCTGCCGCCTCGGGGTTGCACGCGGCCGGTCGAGCGGCCACAATCAGACCGGGCCGCCGGCCCGGGGGAGAAGGGCATGAATGCAGCCGACAAGGCAGCACGTATCGTTCGCACCGTCGTCGAGGCGCTGAAGCCGGGTTTCACCGTCAGGCTGTGGACGGGCGAGCGCATCGGTCCACCGGACGGTCCGGTGCTTGCCGTAAACGATCAGGACATTGTCTGGCAGCTGGTCCGCAGGCCGAATTTCTCGACGCTGGTGGAAATGTGGATCGCCAAGACGATCGACATCGAGGGCGGATCGATTTTCGATCTCTACGCCATGCCGTCGAAGGGCAAGCTGCGGCTCAAATCCCTGCCGAAGCGCGCCATCCTGCGCGACCTGCCCGCCGTGCTGTTTTCGCGACGGCAGATGACGAAGCGGGCCGATCTGGCCGGTCAGAATCCCTTCGTCAGCGGTTCGAACAAGAAGGCGATCGAGCATCACTACGACATCTCGAACGCATTCTACCGGCTCTTCCTCGACGAGCGCATGGTCTATACCTGCGCCTACTTCACCGATTTCGCCAACGGAATCGACCAGGCGCAGAAGGACAAGCTCGACCATATCTGCCGCAAGCTCAGGCTGAAGCCGGGCGACAGGCTGCTCGATATAGGCTGCGGCTGGGGGGCCATGCTGATCCACGCCGCCAAGCACTATGGCGCCATCGGCCACGGCGTCTCGCTGTCGGAGGAACAGACCCGGCTGGCACGCGAGCGCATCCGCGCCGAGGGCCTGGAGGACAGGATCACCATCGACATCAAGTCCTACACGGAGCTCGACGGCAGCTACGACAAGATCTCTTCGATCGGCATGTTCGAGGCGGTCGGCATCGCCAACCATGCCACCTATTTCTCGACCGTCCATCGCCTGCTGAAGCCCGGCGGCATCTATCTGCACCATGCCATCACGAGGCGCGGCAAGGGCAGCGCGAAAAAGACGCTGCGCAAGGGGGCGGAATACAAGGCGCTGATCAAATACATCTTTCCCGGCGGCGAGGTCGACACGATCGGCATGACGCTGGGCAATCTGGAGGCGCATGGTTTTCTCGTCCATGACGTCGAGAACCTGCGCGAGCATTATGCGCGCACCTGCAGGCTGTGGGCCGAGCGCCTGCAAGCGCGGTTCGACGAAGCGATCGCGGAAGTGGGCGAGCCCCGAGCGCGGCTCTGGCTGCTTTACCTGACCGGCTGTTCGATCGCCTTCGAGCGCGCCTCGGCGCAGATATTCCAGACCGTCGTCACCAAACGGGCGCGCGGCCCGTGCGGCCTGCCGCCGACCCGCGCGGATCTGTACCGGTAGCGCGGCGCTCTATTCGGCAATGCCAAGCGAAGTGAGATAGGCCGCCGAAGCCGGTATCTTGGACTTGTCCCTGATCTCGATGATGAGGCGTGGATCGCTGTCGAGTTTCGCCAGCGCGGCAAAGACCGATCGCCATGGAAGCGTGCCCTCGCCGAGGCTCCAATGGCGGTCGGCGTAGCCGTCGGCATCCTGCAGATGGACATGGCGCAGGCGGTTGCCGGCGGCGTGCACATAGTAATCGACCGGCGGAGCGCCGGTCGAGCCATGGGCGTAATAGGCGTGGCCGGTATCGATCGAGACGGCGACCGCGGGCGAACTGAAACTGTCGGCCAAGGCCACGCGGATATGCGGATCCTTGTCCTCGATGTTTTCGAGCACCATCGTGCAACCGATGTCTTCGGCCCGCTTGACGGCATCGCGCAGCGTCAGCCGGGAGTATTCGACGATTTTCTCGCGCTCGCCGGGATTGTTGTCGAGGTTGTTGTAGGACCAGGTCGTGTAGGGGCTGTGGACGACCATGTGCGTCGCGCCGATGGCGGCACAGACATCGAGACCTTGCAGCAGACGCCTGCTGACGACATCGCGGATGTCGGGGTCCTGCGAGGCGATGGTGAAGCCCCAGAACGGCCCATGAATGCCGAGCCGACCCTTGTGGCCGTCGAGAAGCTTTTTGGCGCGGGCGGCAAGCGGTGACCAGTCGCCGTTGAGAACGCCGGCCTCGGCAAAATCCTGCAGTTCCAGGTCCCGTTGCTTCTCCAAAAGCCAGTCGCGATGGATTTCGAGATCGTTGAGGGTCATGGCTGCGCCAAGAATGGGCAAGGAAGGCATCGGCACTCCAATCGTGGGATCTGAAATGGTGAACGGCGACAGACACGCCGCGCCGGCTGTATGGCGCCGTTTTCTGTCATGCGTATTACAAGCTTGTGCCGCGCTATGGCGCCGCGTCAGAGGAACCGCATCGGCGCGCCGATCTCGACGCGCGCCGGCTGGTCCACCGTGCAGTAGACGCCGAGATTGTGGGCGTTGTGGCGCACCAGATTGCGCAGGATCGCCGGATCGTGGTCGAAGCTGTCCTGGGCGATGATGGTGAAGCCGCAGCGCCGGCATGGTTCGGAGATGGTCAGCTGGAGGTCGCCGACGGCGAGCTTGCGGCCGATCCATTCGGTTTCTGGAAACGAGCCTTCGACATCGGCAATGTCGACGACGATGTTGGGACGGAAGCGGCGCGGGTCGGCAGCACCCTGCGGATGCAGCGCCTTCAGCCGCGCCAGCGAGGCCGTGGTCAAGAGATGGATCGGCGCCTTGGCGTAGCGCGCCTGCGTCAGCGGGCCGGCATAGGCCGGCGGCGCGTTCTCCTGGCCGAACGGCCGGATCGAAGCGGTGAAACCGAGATAGGCGGATAGGGCGCGATCGCACTCGTCGCCGGGCGCGGCCAGCCAGGCGCCGCCGGGAACGGCGATTTCCAGGGCACGGTCATTGTTCAGCCGGGTGCGGATGCGCGGCACCTTGTGCCACTTCGCCTCGCGGTCGGGCCGCGCGATCTCGTTATCGGAAGTATCGACGAGACCGAACATGCGGTCGCCCTCGATTCCGGCCGGACCGACCTGGATGGCGTCACGGCGCTCACCGGCGAGCGAACTCGCCGGGTAGCGCCAAAGCTCCGTGACGGTACCCATCACAGTCTCGCCCGCCATCAGCCCTTCTTGTTCTGCCGGTTGGCGACGAGATCGTCGACGACAGCCGGATCGGCCAGCGTCGAGGTGTCGCCGAGAGCGCCGAAATCGTCCTCGGCGATCTTGCGCAGGATGCGGCGCATGATCTTGCCCGAACGCGTCTTGGGCAGGCCCGGCGCGAACTGGATCTTGTCGGGCGTGGCGATGGCGCCGATCTCCTTGCGGACGTGGGCGACGAGTTCCTTGCGCAGATCTTCGGTCGCTTCGACGCCCTTCATCAAGGTGACGTAGCTGTAGATGCCCTGGCCCTTGATATCATGGGGATAGCCGACGACGGCGGCCTCGGAAACCTTGTCGTGGCTGACCAGCGCCGATTCGACTTCGGCCGTGCCCATGCGGTGGCCGGAGACGTTGATGACGTCGTCGACGCGGCCGGTGATCCAGTAATAGCCGTCGGCGTCGCGGCGGCAGCCGTCGCCGGTGAAGTATTGGCCCTTGTAGGTCGAGAAATAGGTCTGCACGAAGCGCTCGTGGTCGCCATAGACGGTGCGCATCTGGCCGGGCCAGGAATCGGTGATGCAGAGATTGCCGTCGGCGGCCCCCTCCAGCACCTTGCCCTCGCCGTCGACCAGCTGCGGCTTGATGCCGAAGAAGGGTCGCGTCGCCGAGCCTGCCTTCAAGTCGGTCGCGCCCGGTAGCGGCGTGATCAGGATGCCGCCGGTCTCGGTCTGCCACCATGTGTCGACGATCGGCACCTTGCCGTCGCCGACGACGTTGAAATACCACTCCCAGGCTTCCGGGTTGATCGGCTCGCCGACCGAGCCCAGCACGCGCAGCGATTTGCGCGAGGTCTTCTTCACCGGATCGTTGCCGGCACCCATCAGCGCGCGCAGCGCCGTCGGCGCGGTGTAGAAGATGTTGACCTTGTGCTTGTCGATGACCTCCCAGAAGCGCGACTGCGACGGGTAGTTCGGCACGCCCTCGAACATCAGCGTCGTGGCGCCGTTGGCGAGCGGTCCGTAGACGATGTAGCTGTGGCCGGTCACCCAGCCGACATCGGCTGTGCACCAGTAGATGTCGCCGTCATGGTAGTCGAAGACATATTGGTGCGTCATCGAGACATAGACGAGGTAGCCGGCGGTGGTGTGCAGCACGCCCTTCGGCTTGCCGGTCGAGCCCGACGTATAGAGGATGAACAGCGGATCCTCCGCCTTCATCTTCTCCGGCTTGCACTCGGCCTTCACCGTCGCGACCTCGTCATGATACCAGAGGTCGCGGCCGGGAGCCCAGCCGATCTTGCCGCCGGTGCGGCGCACGACCACGACGTTCTTGACCCTGACATGGTGCTTGGCGGCGATGTCGATCGCCTTGTCGGTGTTGTCCTTGAGCGGGATCGGCTTGCCGCCGCGCAGGCCTTCGTCCGAGGTGATGACGAAGGTCGATTCGCAGTCGACGATACGGCCGGCCAGCGCATCGGGCGAAAAGCCGCCGAAGACCACCGAATGGATGGCGCCGATGCGCGTGCAGGCCAGCATCGCGTAAGCCGCCTCCGGGATCATCGGCATGTAGATGGTGACGCGGTCGCCCTTCTTGACGCCGTGCTTCTTCATCACGTTGGCGAGCCGGCAGACATGCTCGTAGAGCTCGTTGTAGGTGATCTTCTTGTCGTCGTAAGGGTTGTCGCCTTCCCAGATGATGGCTGTCTGGTCCCCCCGTTTCTTCAAATGGCGGTCGATGCAATTGTAGGAGACATTGGTCTGGCCATCCTCGAACCATTTGATCGAGACCTTGCCGTCGAAAGAGGTGTTCTTGACCTTGCTGAAGGGCTTGAACCAGTCGATGCGCTTGCCGTGCTTGCCCCAGAACTTGTCCGGGTTCTTCACGCTGTCGGCATACCATTTCAGGTAGGTATCATTGTCGATCAGCGCGTTTTTCTTCCACGCCGGCTGGACGCGGTGGACATGAACCTCGGACATTTCTTCGCTTTCCTCCCGAACCGGCGCCGGCTCGAACCGGCGGGATCGCGGCGACGCGGCCGCGAATTCGCGCGCATTATTAACAGTTCCGCGCGCACGGCAACATTAGACGTTGGATTCGCGCGGCGGGATGCCGCAGCGGCCTCGTGAAGGGCTGTCAGCACTCCCCTGATATCGCTGCTAAATGCATGTTTTGGCGAGAGAAAAGCGGCCATCAACCAGGAAAAATCAATAGACGGTTAAGTAACCGGGCGCACAATCCTGCGTTGGGAGGAAAGGAGAATCAACCTGGGGGACGCCATGCGCGACCATTCCGAAATGGACCTGATGCTCAGAGGTTACGGCCTGACCACGGCCAAGATTCTTTATCACTTCCCCGACCATCCGCATCTGCTGCAAAGCTTTATCTGGCAGGACTACGACATAGCGCCGAAATTTCCGGTGCTGATCCGCTTCATCGAATTCTGGAAGGCCAAGCTGGACGGGCCGCTGCATTCGGTCAGCTACACCCACCAGAAGCTGATCGCGCCCAACGAGTGGCGCAAGGTTGATGGGGAATTCGTGCTGCATTAGGAGCCGGGCTCAAGGGCTGTTGATGCAGGCGCTCTACGGCGCCCCCCTCTGTCCTGCCGGACAGAGGGGGGCGCTGTCTCGCGAGCCTTCGGCCTTAGTAGCCAACTCAATCACACCGCCGGCGGGCTCAGCCGGGCAAAGCCTTCCTGGCGGCGGTAGGGAAAATACGGGTAGGGCGCCGTGACATCGCTTGCCGCGTCGAGCTTTTTTATTTGCTCCGGCGTCAGCGCCCAGCCAATCGCGCCGAGATTCTGGCGCAACTGCTCCTCGTTGCGGGCGCCGATGATCACCGACGACACGGTCGGGCGCTGCAGCAGCCAGTTGATGGCGATCTGGGGAACCGTCTTGCCGGTCTCTTCGGCCACCGCGTCGAGCGCATCCATGACCCTGTAGAGATGCTCGTCCTCGACCGGCGGGCCGAAGCTTGCCGTGTCGTGCAGCCGGCTCTTTTCAGGCAAAGGCTGGCCACGGCGGATCCTGCCGGTCAGCCGGCCCCAGCCGAGCGGGCTCCACACCAGCGCGCCGACGCCCTGGTCGAGGCCAAGCGGCATCAGCTCCCACTCATAGTCGCGCCCGACCAGCGAGTAGTAGACCTGGTGCGCCGCATAGCGTGGATAGCCGTGCTTTTCGGCCAGGCCGAGCGATTTCATCACCTGCCAGCCGGAAAAATTGGAGACGCCGACATAGCGCAATTTGCCCAACCGCACGAGGTCATCCAGTGTCGACAGCACCTCCTCGATCGGCGTGCCGGCGTCGAAGGCGTGCAACTGCAGCAGGTCGATATAGTCGGTGCCGAGGCGCTTCAAGGCGGCATCCACGGACTTGATCAGCCGCGAGCGGGACGAGCCGTAATCGGCCGGGCCATCGCCCATCGGCAGCGCGGTCTTGGTCGAGATCAGCACCGCGTCGCGGCGGCCCTTGATTGCTTCGCCAAGCACTTCTTCCGAGGCGCCGTTCGAGTAGACGTCCGCCGTGTCGAACAGGTTGACGCCGGCCTCGATGCAGATGTCGATCAGCCGCCGCGCCTCTTGCGCGTCGCTGTTGCCCCAGGCGCCGAACAGCGGGCCGGAGCCGCCGAAGGTGCCCGCGCCGAAGGAGAGTGCGGGCACTTTCAGGCCCGATGCGCCGAGACGTCGATAGTCCATGATCTTGCTCCTTGTGATGTCGATTTTGGAATGGTCAGCACTGGGCCGTGGCGGGCGTGACGATTGCGCCGCCGCGCTCCAGGCGCAGCGCCAGAAGCACCACGCCAAGTGCCGCGAGCGGCACGATGCCGGCGATCAAGGGGACGGCGCCGAGGCCGGGGCCATGATCGATGACGAAACCGCCGAGCCAGGCGCCGATGGCGTTGCCGAGATTGAAGGCCGCAATGTTGAAGGAGGAGGCGAGACCCTGGCCGGCGCCCCTGGCCTTGTCCAGCACCCATATCTGCAGTGGCGCGACGGTGGCGAAGGCGGCCGCGCCCAGCAGGCCGACGGCGATGATCGCCGTGATCGGCTGGTGCATGGCCGCGGTCATGACGAACAGCACGGCCGAAAGCGCGATCAGCGTGCCGATGACCGTTGGCATAAGATGCCGGTCGGCCAGTCGTCCGCCAAGCAGGTTGCCCGCGACCAGGCCACCGCCGAAGACGAGCAGGATCGGCGACACGGCGGCTTCGGAAAAGCCGCTGATGCGAGTGAGGATCGGCGCCAGATAGGTGAAGGCGGCAAAGACGCCGATCCAGCTCAGCACCGTGGTCAGAAGGCCAAGCAGCACCGGCCGGCGGCCAAGCACGGCAAGCGCGCCCCCGGAATTCTCGTCTTCACTTGCCCCGGCCGGTTCGTCGCGCGGCACCAGCAATGCGATCACGGCAAAGGCGATGACGCCAACCAGCGCGACGGCAAGGAAGGTCGAGCGCCAGCCATAGGCCTGGCCCAGCCAGGTGCCGAACGGCACGCCCAGGATGTTGGCGACGGTCAGGCCGGTGAACATCAGCGCGATGGCCGAAGCCTTCTTGTTGGGGGCGACGAGGCCGGTGGCCACGACCGAGCCGACGCCGAAGAAAGAGGCATGGGCGAAGGCGGTGAGCACGCGCGCGGCCATCAGCGTCCAGTAGTCGGGCGCCAGCGCACAGGCGAGGTTGCCAACGGTGAAAACCACCATCAAGGCAAGCAGCAAAGTCTTGCGCGGCAGGCGGCCGGCGACCGCGCCGAGCAGCGGCGCACCGACAACCACACCCAGCGCATAGCCGGAAATGAGCAGGCCCGCCGCCGAGATCGAGACGCCGAGATCGGCGCTGACGTCGAGCAGCAGGCCCATGATGACGAATTCGGTGACGCCGATGCCGAAGGCGCCGGCGGTGAGGGCATAGAGAGCGAGGGGCATGGCGACGGTCCGTTTGTCTGGAAGGGCGCTCAGTCCCTGCGCCCGGACCGAAGATCGTGATCCGCCAAACTGTGAACCAGACTTGCCTGAGGCATATTTCTTGTGAAATAGATTCACAGATGGCCAGGCCCGACATCAACCGCTCCGGCGAGATCGAAGTCTTCGTGCGCGTCGTCGAGGCGGGCAACTTCTCAGCCGCGGCGCGGCGGCTGCGCATGACGCCATCGGCGGAGCAAGCTGATCGCCCGGCTGGAGGCGCGGCTCGGGGCGCGGCTGGTCAGCCGCTCGACGCGCAAACTGCAACTGACACCGGAAGGGACGGCGTTCTACGACAGCGGCGTCCGCATCCTGGCAGACCTCGACGCCGCCGAGCGCGAAGCCGCGGCGGGTGCGGCGCCGCGTGGGCGGCTGAGGGTCAATGCCTATGTACCGTTCGGGCAGCATCGATTGATGCCGCTGCTGCCACGTTTCCTGGAACGCCATGGCGAGATTACCGTCGAGGCCGTGCTGACCGACAGCGTCATCGATCTCATGGAAGAGCGTGCCGACATCGCGATCCGTGCCGGGCCGCTTCGCGAATCCCGGCTGGTGGCGCGCAAGCTCGGCCAAAGCCGGATGGTGGTGATTGCCGCGCCCGCCTATCTCGAGGCGCGTGGCACGCCGCTGACGCCAGGCGATCTCGGCCGCCACAACATGCTGGCCTTCGGCTTTGCGCGCTACATCGACGGCTGGCCTTTCATCGATGCGGCCGGCGCGCCGGTGATGGCCCCGATTGCGGGCAACATCACGCTCAGCGACGGAGAGGCGATGCGGCTTTCCGTGCTTTCAGGCGCCGGCATTGCGCGGCTGGCGCGCTGGCATGTCGAGCCGGACATTGCCGCTGGGCGCCTGGTGCCGCTGCTGGAAGACTTCAACCCCGGCGACGAAGAGCCGACGCATGCCGTCTATGTCGGCCAGGGCAAACATCTGCCCGCACGGGTGCGGGCCTTTCTGGATTTTCTTGCCGAGACCGTGCGGCTCTGAGGAAACGCCGTCTTCAAGGTCCGTTCGACAAGCCGAGAGGGGCGGTATATGGATTCCTGCCGGTCACGGCGGGCGCGCCTCGCGTCCGGGCACCGAGAGCTTTGGCAATCTGGGAGGCGTGAATTGGTCCGCTTGTCCTTGGTCACGGCATCCCTGCTTGCCATCGTGACAGGGCTGCATGCCCCGACAATCTCCGAGGCTGCCGAGGTCTCGAAAGCGGTTCTGCCTGCTCCAAACGCCAGCGATGACAACGTCAAGCAGTTCCTCTCCACGGTCCTGGCGGAAACCGAGGATTTCTGGGACGCCACCTTCAAAGCCTGCGGATCGACCTATGAGGAGCCCAAGCTGGTGTTGTTCACCGGCTTCATCGCCACCGCGTGCGGTGCTGTTTCAGGGACATTGTACTGCGCGGCGGATCACAAGATTTACCTGGATCCGGCCTTCCCCGAGCTTCGACGGATCGGTCTGACCGGCGATTTCGCCAAGGCATTGATTGTCGCCCGGGAGGTTGCATATCACGTGCAGAACATCTCCGACGTTCCGCATCCGGCTATAGCTGACGGCGACCAGCAAGCCGCCATCACCCGATCGGAACAGGTCGAGCTGCAGGCCGATTGTTTTGCCGGGCTGTGGAGCCGCTATGTCCAGGATCAGCACCTGCTTGAAGACACCGATCTGACGCAGGCCAGGGACCTGCTGCGATCGCTCGGAGACGATCAGCCCGCCAACGCTTCCGGCAATTCGACGGCTAAGCGCTACGGCACCTCGGAACAAAGAATCCGCTGGTATGATCGGGGGCTTGGGGGAAAAGCGGTGGCGGACTGCGACACTTTTGCCAATCCGCTTTGATGCCGAGCCTGTCCGTTGCCGGGTGAGCCGGCCATCATTGGCCGATGGCCTTCGAGGCTTTTCTGATCATTTCGACGACGGTGCCGATGTCCGATCGCCCGGACGTGTATTCTCCATCCGGGTCGTAATAGGCGTCCCGCAGCCGCTCCAGGCGAGAAATCACGACAGTTGCGTAGTCCTGCGCCGTGCCGGTGACGGCGACCTTTTCAAATTCGCTTCGCGCGGCGCTGACAGCGCCGACGCAGACTTTCCAATCGTAAGGGCTGGCGGAGGCAGCGGCCTGGCGATCAGTGATGATCGCGACAATCCGGTCTCGAAACTCCTTGGCGGATGTTGCCATCATCACCCCTGACATGCCGGTACGCTGCCCCGGCGTCATGATGGTAGCTGTGAACACGCGTCCGGTACATGGCGGCCGTGACGAAGAGCGAAGAAGCCGCGTGCCTGGAGCCTGTTCCATTCCGATTGAATCGGGATGGGGCTCTATCTCTTTGTCTGAGCATGATCTTCTCCGAAAACCGACACCCACTTTTCGGGATCATGCTCCAAAGAGCACGCGGCTTTCCGGAAAACCGCCTTGGAACCTGATTACGCTTTCGGTGTGAACGGCGCCGGGCGCCGGCCAGCCGCCTGGCGCTCGAGCATCCAGCCGGGATATTCGGCCGGCAGCGCGCTGACCTCGTCCAGTTTGGCGAGATCGTCCGCATCGAGCTTCACTTCAGTCGCGGCAAGGTTCTGCTCCAGCTGCTCCATGCGGCTGGCGCCGATGATGACGCTCATGACGAAAGGCTTGGCCAGGACATAGCCGAGCGCCACGGTGGCGACGCTGACGCCATGCTTCTTGGCGACCTCGCGCATGACGGCGACCGCCGCCCATGCGCGGTCCTCGTTGACCGGTGGGAAGTTGAAGGAGGCGCGACGGCCTTCGCCATTGCCGGGCGCGCCGGGACCGTATTTGCCGGAGAGCAGCCCGCCGGCCAGCGGCGACCACACCATCAGGCCAAGCTTTTCCTCGTTGATCAGCGGCACGATCTCGCGTTCGAGGTCGCGGCCGGCGATCGAGTAGTAGGACTGGATGGTTTCGAAGCGGGCAAAGCCCTTGCGGTCGGCGATGCCGAGCGCCTTGGCGATGCGCCATGCGGCCCAGTTGGAGACGCCGACATAGCGCACCTTGCCGCTGGCGACGAGATCGTCCAGCGCCCGCATTGTCTCGTCGATCGGCGTCACCGTGTCGGTGCCATGCAGCTGGTAGAGGTCGATATGGTCGAGCTGCAGGCGCTCCAGGCTCGCATCGACCGAATCCATGATATGGCCGCGCGACGAGCCGCGCTGGTTCGGGCCTTCGCCCATCGCGCCATGGACCTTGGTGGCGACGACGACATTGGACCTGGCAACGCCCAGATCCCTCAGCGACTGGCCGAGCAGTTTTTCGGACTCCCCAAAGGAGTAGACGTCCGCGGTATCGAAGAAATTGACCCCGGCGGCAATCGAGCGGCCGACGATTTCGTTGACGCCTTTCTGGTCGAGGCTGGCGATCAGGCCCCATTGGGCGTTCTGGCCGGGGGCGCCGAAGGTCATGGTGCCAAGGCAAAGTTCGGAGACGAATAGCCCGGTATTTCCAAGCTGATTGTAACGCATGGTGAAGGCTCCAGGGATGTATGATGACACAAAACAGATAGGAACGGTACGTTTCGTTTCAAGCTCTGGTGCAAGCGCGCCGACCGGTTGGCCCAAGAGAGCCTGAGGCAGTTTGCGGGTGGTGCGGTCAGGCGTCCCAAGGATTAAGGACGGTGACGCCGATGTCTTCGAAGTCGGTGACATTGCGCGTCACCACGATAAGGTCATGGACGAGCGCCGTCGCCGCTATAAGCGTGTCCGCGCTTCCTCTCGTGCGACCTGCCGTTATGCGGCCCCATGCCAAGGCAATTTCTTCGGTGACTGGGAGAATGCGGTCCGCATTGTCTCGTCGCAATTCTCGCAGCCAGACATCGAGCCGGGCTGCCCGATCTGGGTCCGCCTTGCGCTGCTTGACGATCCCCCGCTCGATCTCGCCGAGCGTAATCACGCTAAGGCTGATTGATGCCGGCTCAATCGAAGCCAGCCAGGCGGTTGGTTTCGGCAGACGCCTCTGCACATCCGAGACCAGGTTGGTGTCGAGCAGGTACATCAGAGGTCCACATCCCGGATCATGGTGTCCGGGCGAGTGGTGATCTCTTTGTGGAACTCATCGTCCCAGCCGGGACCGGTCAGAAGATATTCGACGAGCGATTTTTTCTTTCCTGCCAGCTGGTCGTAGTCCTCCACGGAAAGCACAACCACAGTCCGTTCGCCACGAAGCGTCACGGTTTGAGGACCTCTGGTCCTCGCCAGTTGAACCACCTTCGAAAAATTGTTCTTTGCGTCTTGAAGATGCCAGTTCATCCGCAGCTCCTAGCTAGCTTGGCTAGATATAGTACGGCGGCCGTGGGTTATCAACTTCAGCGTAAGAAACGGGCGAAGGGTCACCGGCTGCCGAAGATCGCAGAGCCCACCCGCACGCTTGTGGCGCCGAAAGCGATCGCCGTCTCATAGTCGCCTGACATGCCCATCGACAGCTTCTCCACTCCTGCCTCCCGCGCCAGCTTTTCCAGCAGGGCGAAGTGCGGGCCGGGGTTTTCGTCGGCCGGCGGGATGCACATCAGGCCTTCGATTTCGATGCGGTGGACGTCGCGGCAGCGGGTCACGAAAGCGATCGCGTCGCGCGGTTCGATGCCGGCCTTCTGCGGCTCCGAGCCGGTGTTGACCTGGACGTAGAGTTTCGGGGCACGGCCTTGCCGGACGATTTCCTTGGCGAGTTCGGCGGCGATCTTGTCGCGGTCGACCGTCTCGATGACGTCGAACAGCGCCACCGCTTCCCTGGCCTTGTTCGATTGCAAGGGGCCGATCAGGTGCAGCTCGATATCGGGGCAAGCCTCTTTCAGGCCGGGCCATTTGCCCTGCGCTTCCTGCACGCGGTTCTCGCCGAAAACGCGCTGGCCGGCCTCGATCACAGGCTCGATGTCGGCGGCGTCGAAGGTCTTGGAGACCGCGACCAGCGTCACCGCGCCGGCTTCACGCCCGGCCTCCTGTTCGGCGGCGGCGATCCTCGCCTTGACCGCGAAAAACTGCTGAACGGTGTCGCTCATATGCAAATCCCGCTGTTTTGACCCGCGTTTTTGTCAGACGCGATGCCCATATGGTTGACGGGTTTGCCAAACCATGGTGAACACCCGGACCATATCTCATGAACCGCCGGGCTCTCGCCCGCGGTCCGCATGCTTTTAAGTGAAAAACGTCCCATGGCAACCGAACGATACAATCCGCGCGCGTCAGAACCCAAATGGCAGAAGGCCTGGGCCGACAAGAAGCTTTTCGAAGCGCGCAATGACGACCCGAAGCCAAAATACTACGTGCTCGAGATGTTCCCCTACCCGTCTGGGAAAATCCATATCGGCCACACCCGCAATTACACGATGGGTGACGTGGTGGCGCGCTACAAGCGGGCCAAGGGGTTCAACGTGCTACATCCGATGGGCTGGGACGCTTTCGGCATGCCGGCTGAAAACGCGGCGATGCAGAACAAGGTCCATCCCAAGGAGTGGACCTACCAGAACATCGCCACCATGCGCGAGCAGCTCAAGGTGATGGGCCTGTCGCTGGACTGGGCACGCGAATTCGCCACCTGCGACGTCGATTACTACCACCGCCAGCAGATGCTGTTCCTCGACTTCGTCGAGAAGGGGCTGGTGACGCGCAAATCCTCCAAGGTCAACTGGGACCCGGAGGACATGACCGTGCTCGCCAACGAGCAGGTCATCGACGGGCGCGGCTGGCGCTCGGGCGCACTGGTCGAGCAGCGCGAACTGACGCAATGGTTCTTCAAGATCACCGATTTCGCACAGGACCTGCTCGATTCGCTCGATGGCCTCGGCGAGTGGCCCGAAAAAGTGAAGCTGATGCAGCAGAACTGGATCGGTCGGTCGGAAGGCCTGCTGATCCGCTGGCCGCTGGCTTCGGACATTGCCGGCGAGCATGAGCTCGAAGTCTACACGACGAGACCTGACACCATTTTCGGCGCTTCGTTCATGGCGATCGCGGCGGATCATCCGCTGGCCAAAAAGGCTGCGGCGACCAATCCCGCGCTGGCGAAATTCATCGACGAGGTGCGCCATATGGGCACTTCGGTGGCGGCGCTGGAGACGGCCGAGAAGAAGGGGTTCGACACCGGCATCCGCGTCGTGCATCCCTTCGACGAGACCTGGACGCTGCCTGTCTATGTCGCCAATTTCGTGCTGATGGAATACGGCACCGGCGCCATTTTTGGCTGCCCGGCGCATGACCAGCGCGACCTCGACTTCGCCAACAAATACGGCTTGCCGGTGGTGCCGGTGGTGATGCCCGAAGGCGAGGACAAGGCGACCTTCCAGATCATCGACGTGGCTTACAGCGACGATGGCGCGATGATCAATTCGCGCTTCCTCGACGGCATGAAACCGGATCGGGCTTTCGACGAGGTGGCCACGCTCTTGGAAAACAAAACGATCGGCGGCCGGCCGATGGCCGAGCGCAAGGTGAACTTCCGCCTGCGCGACTGGGGTATTTCGCGGCAACGCTACTGGGGCTGCCCGATCCCGATGATCCATTGCGAGGATTGCGGCGTGGTGCCGGTGCCGAAGGCCGACCTGCCGGTCAAGCTGCCGGACGACGTCGATTTCGACCGGCCGGGCAATCCGCTCGACCGTCATCCGACCTGGCGGCATGTGAAGTGCCCGCAATGCGGCAAGGACGCGCGCCGCGAGACCGACACGATGGACACGTTCGTCGATTCGTCCTGGTATTTCGCCCGCTTCACCGCGCCCTGGGCGCATGAACCGACCGATCCCAAGGCAGCCAATGAGTGGCTGGCCGTCGACCAGTACATCGGCGGCATCGAGCACGCGATCCTGCACCTGCTCTATTCGCGCTTCTTCACCCGCGCCATGCGCGAGACCGGTCATGTCGACCTGGCCGAGCCATTCAAGGGCCTGTTCACGCAAGGCATGGTGGTGCACGAAACCTATCGCGTCGGCGGCTCGTCGACCAATGGGCGCTGGCTGGCACCGACTGAAGTGCGGCTGGAAGAGGTCGGCGGCAAGCGCCGGGCCATCGAGATCGCGACCGGCGAAGAGGCGACGATCGGCGCTCTCGAAAAGATGTCGAAGTCGAAGAAGAACACGGTCAGCCCCGAGGACATCACCGACGGCTATGGCGCCGACACGGCGCGCTGGTTCATGCTGTCGGATTCGCCGCCCGAGCGCGATGTCGAATGGACCGATGATGGCGCCGCCGGCGCGCATCGCTTCATGCAACGCATCTGGCGCCTGGTGTCGACGGCGGCCGAAACGCTGGCCGGCGTGACGCCGGCCGCGGCCAGGGATGGCGAGGCGGGCACCGTGTCCAAGGCGGCGCACAAGATCCTGAAGGCCGTCGGCGAGGATATCGAGAAGCTTGCCTTCAACCGCGCCATCGCCCGCATCTACGAACTGGCCAATGCGCTGACCACGCCGCTCAGCGAGGTGGCGGAAGGCAAGGCCGACGCCGCGCTGCAAGGCGCCTGCCGCGAGGCCGTGGAGATCCTGGTGCACCTGATCGCGCCCGTGATGCCGCATCTGGCGGAGGAGTGCTGGGAGACGCTCGGCGGCACCGATCTTGTCGCCGAACGGCCGTGGCCGGTCTTCGATCCGGCGCTGGTCGTCGACAACGAAGTCACCTATCCGGTTCAGGTCAACGGCAAGAAGCGGGGGGATTTGACAATTGCCCGCGACGCGGACCAAGGTGCGGTCGAAAAAGCGGTCCTGGCTCTCGACTTCGTGCAGAAAGCACTTGAAGGTAAGGCCCCGCGCAAGGTGATCATCGTGCCGCAGAGGATCGTCAATGTCGTTACCTGATCGGGAAAAGACAGAGTTGAGCCGTTTGCTGCGCCGCATCGCTCTTGCCGGCCTCGTCGGCTCGCTCGCGCTGGTTTCGGCCTGCACGGTGCGGCCGCTCTATTCGAGCGCGCCGCTGGCGAACGGCTCCAGCGCCAATGCCGAACTGGCGTCGATCGCCGTCAAGCCGGTCAAGACGCGCTATGCCCAGCAGGTGCGCAACAATCTGATCTTCGGGTTCGGGCGCGGCGCTGGCGAGCCGGCCTCGCCGCTCTATTCGCTCGATCTCGGCGTGACCGAGGCCGTCGATTCGGCGGCGCTGGTGCAGAATGGAACCGATGAAGACGAGCCGACCGCCGGCTCGGTGACGCTGACTGCCGGCTATACGCTGACCGATGCGAAAACCGGCGCCGTGATTGCGGTCGGCAAGCGGGCGATCACCTCGTCCTTCGACAGGCCGCGTCAGGAGTTTGCCTCCTACCGGGCGCAGATCGACGCCGAGAACCGTGCCGCGCGCGAACTGGCCCAGGCCCTGCAACTGTCCATCGCCCAGGATCTGGTCCGGCACGGCAAGACGGCCGGCTGACGTCCCAGCCTCGCAGGACCCGAGCCTGGCTGCCGCCGGGCCGATCCGTCGTTGCAGAAGGCTTGCTCTCCCCGTCCTGCCCGGTATCCCCGGCAAATTCAATTTGTCGATAGGGTCTCGGAAAAAAATTCGGCTGCCCCGGGACGCGTGGCGGGAAGCAACTGTTAACCACTCGCTCCCTATTGCTCAGCGGTCGGTTCACAGTGAGTTCTCATAATGGAAGCCAGGCGTTTTTCTCGGGTCAATTCGTTGCACGCGGCCGCGCCCGATGACCCTGAAGGGGACCGTTCAGGCGGCCCGGGCGGCAAGGTGGATGCCGCCCGGCCGGGTGCTTCCCAGGCGGCCCACCTGGCGCGGGCGAACATCAAACCCGCGCCGGACAATGCCTTGCCGCAGGGTGGCGACACCGAAAGCCCTGCCTGGCAGGAGTATTTTTTCCTCGCCCCCAATGTGCGTTTTACACGCACGCCGGATTATGAGCCCAAGCATCGGCAGCCGCATGACGAGGTCGTCGAGGAGGCCCCAGCGCAGCCGCTTCCAACGCGGCAGGGCCTAGCTGGCGCCATCGTCCATCGCGGACCGCCAGCAGCCGCGCCGGCTCAGCCGGGGCGCGTCGTCGAGAGGGTGCAAGGCGTTGCGGCCACGGCTCCGAAAGTGCCGGCAGCGGCACCAGCCGTCCCGCGAACGGCACCCGTTGCCGGCTCTGGCGCGCCCGTCACGGCAACCACCGCCGAGAAGGTCAGGCGGCTCCACGTTTCCGATCACGCCTTCTTCGAGGGTTTGGCGCCTCTCCTGGTCGATGTCAGGTCGCCGGCGCGGCAGGACTCCTCGGTCCGGCCTGTACCGGCAGCGCCGCACACCGCGGCGCGCACCGCCATATCCGCGTCCGCCGTGGCCGACGTCACCGCCTTGTTCCGCACCATCGAATGCCTTCCCGGCCAGGCCTCTTCCGCTTTGCCGGACGTCCTTCCTGCCAACTCGAACGAGGTCGCGACCGAGGCGTCCGTCTCCGCGGGCAGGGCCGCCCGGCAGGCTCGGGCGACGGCCGCGATCGCGCCCGCCGCCGCGCCGATTGCGCAACGTGTGGAGGAAACCGTCCCCGTTCGAGCACCGTCGCTGCCCATGGCCGGCAAGGTTGCGCGGCCGGTCGTTGGCGAAAGCTACGAGCTTCCCTCGGAGGAGTTGCTGCAGCAGCCGCCGGAGGGCCAGGGTTTCTACATGTCGCAGGAGCGGCTGGAGCAGAACGCCGATCTCCTGGAAAGCGTGCTTGAGGATTTCGGCGTCCGCGGCGAAATCATCCATGTGCGCCCCGGTCCGGTCGTCACGCTCTATGAGTTCGAACCGGCGCCGGGCGTCAAATCCTCCCGCGTCATCGGGCTTGCCGACGATATCGCCCGCTCCATGTCGGCGGTATCGGCGCGCGTCGCGGTGGTGCCCGGCCGCAACGTCATCGGCATCGAATTGCCCAACGAGACCCGCGAGACCGTCTATTTCCGCGAACTGATCGAATCGCAGGGTTTCCGCAAGACCAGCTGCAAGCTGGCGCTTTGCCTCGGCAAGACAATCGGCGGCGAACCGGTGATCGCCGAACTGGCGAAGATGCCGCATCTGCTCGTCGCCGGCACCACCGGTTCGGGCAAGTCGGTCGCCATCAACACCATGATCCTGTCGCTGCTCTACCGGTTGAAACCGGAGGAATGCCGGCTGATCATGGTCGATCCCAAGATGCTGGAACTCTCGATCTATGACGGCATCCCGCATCTTCTGACCCCTGTCGTCACCGATCCGAAGAAGGCGGTCACCGCGCTCAAATGGGCGGTGCGCGAGATGGAGGACCGCTATCGCAAGATGGCGCGGCTCGGCGTGCGCAACATCGACGGCTACAATGAGCGCGCCGCCCAGGCCCGCGACAAGGGCGAGACGGTCGTCATGACCGTGCAGGCCGGCTTCGAGAAAGGCACCGGCGAGCCGCTGTTCGAGCAGCAGGAAATCGACCTCGCGCCGATGCCCTACATCGTCGTCATCGTCGACGAGATGGCCGATCTGATGATGGTCGCCGGCAAGGAGATCGAAGGCGCCATCCAGCGCCTGGCGCAGATGGCGCGCGCCGCCGGTATCCACCTGATCATGGCGACGCAGCGGCCTTCCGTCGATGTCATCACCGGCACGATCAAGGCCAATTTCCCGACCCGCATCTCCTTCCAGGTCACCTCCAAGATCGACAGCCGCACCATTCTCGGCGAGCAGGGCGCCGAACAGTTGCTCGGCCAGGGCGACATGCTGCACATGATGGGCGGCGGGCGCATTGCGCGCGTGCACGGCCCGTTCGTTTCCGACGCCGAGGTCGAGCATGTCGTGGCGCATCTGAAGGCGCAGGGCCGGCCCGAATATCTGGAGACGGTGACCGCCGACGAGGATGAGGAAGAAGAGGAAGCCGACCAGGGCGCGGTCTTCGACAAGGGATCGGTCGCGGCCGAGGACGGCGATTCCAGCTATGACGAGGCGGTCAAGGTAGTGCTGCGCGACAAGAAATGCTCGACCTCCTACATACAGCGCCGCCTTGGCATCGGGTATAACCGCGCCGCTTCACTGGTTGAGCGCATGGAGAAGGAAGGCCTGGTCGGCGCCCCCAACCATGTCGGCAAGCGCGAGATCATGGCTGGCAAGCGCCAGCCCGTGGCCGCTGCCGGCGATGACGAGGCGGATTGAGCGGCAGGATCGCCACCGCAGACCAATAAAAAAGGCCGGTTGCCCGGCCTTTTTCATTGGAAGCGGAACAGGCTCAGCCGATCTTCTGGCCGGTCTTGGCCCAGTCGGCGAGAAACTGCTCCAGGCCCTTATCGGTCAGCGGATGCTTGACCAGCGCCTTCAGCGTCGCCGGCGGCGCGGTGATAACGTCGGCGCCGATCAGGGCCGCCTGCTTGACGTGGTTCACCGTGCGCACCGAAGCGGTCAGAATCTCGGTCTGGAAATCGTAATTGTCGTAGATCTGGCGGATTTCCTGGATCAGCTCCATGCCGTCCGAGCCGGTGTCGTCGATGCGGCCGACGAAGGGCGAGATAAAGGAAGCGCCGGCCTTGGCGGCGAGCAGCGCCTGGTTGGCCGAGAAGCACAGCGTGACGTTGACCATGCGGTTCATCTCGGTGCGGATGGTCTTGCAGGCCTTCAGGCCGTCGAGCGTCAGCGGCACCTTGATGGCAATATTGGGCGCGATCTTGGCCAGCACCTTGGCCTCGGCCATCATGTCCTTGTACTCGGTCGCCACGACCTCGGCCGAGACAGGGCCTTCGACGATGTCGCAAATTTGCTTGGTGACCTCGATGATCTTGCCGCCCGACTTGAGGATCAGCGACGGGTTGGTGGTGACGCCGTCGAGCAGTCCCAGATCGTGCAGTTCCTTGATCTCCTTGATATCGGCTGTATCGGCGAAAAATTTCATGGCGGGTCTCCTGACGATTTCGTCGTGCTTGGGAAGGCACGTTCAGCGTTGCTCTTTGATCTAGACCAAAGTCGGGGCAAGGTCACGCCTCATGATCGAAGATTCGCCCTTTGTCGCGGCCGCGCCGGTGCTGGTGCCGATGCCGGCCGAACGTCCCTATACCTATGCCGTGCCTGCCGGCATGCGTGTGGTGCCGGGCTCGATCGTGCGCGTCCCGCTTGGGCCGCGCCAGGTCGCCGGTATCGTCTGGGACGGCGTGGTCGAGCAGGTCGACGCCAGAAAACTGCGCCCGATCGAACAGGTCTTCGACTGTCCGCCGATCGACCGCGCGATGCGCCGCTTCGTCGACTGGGTGGCGCAATACACGCTGTCGGCGCCGGGCATGGTGGCGCGCATGCTGCTCAGGGCGCCGGAGGCCTTCGATCCGGAACCCTGGATCGAAGGGTTGCAGCGGACAGGGACGGTTCCCGACCGGATGACGGATGCGCGGGCGCGCGTCCTGGAAACAGCCGAAGGCGGGCTGGCCTGGACGCGCTCCGGGCTCGCGCATGCCGCCGGGGTGTCGTCGACGGTGATCGAGGGGTTGAAGGCGCAAGGTGTCTTCGAAACAGTGATGATCCCGCCGCGCCCGGTGGTGGCCGCGCCCGATCCCGGCTACGCCGTGCCGGAACTGATGCCGGACCAGAACGAGGCCGCCTCGATGCTGCGCGCCAATGTCGCGGCGGGCGCGTTCAATGTCGCGCTGCTCGACGGCGTGACCGGATCGGGCAAGACGGAGGTCTATTTCGAGGCGGTGGCGGCCGCACTCGAGCGGGGCAGCCAGGTGCTCATCCTGTTGCCGGAAATCGCGCTGACGCATGCCTTTCTTGAACGCTTCCAGCAGCGCTTCGGCGCCAAGCCGGCGGAATGGCATTCGGACCTGCCGCCCAGGATGCGCGAGAAAGTCTGGCGGCAAGTAGCGGAAGGCGGCGTGCGCGTCGTCGCCGGCGCACGCTCGGCGCTGTTCTTGCCGTTCAAGGAACTTGGCCTGATCGTCGTCGACGAGGAGCACGACCCCGCCTACAAGCAGGAAGACCGCGTCTTCTACAATGCGCGCGACATGGCCGTCGTGCGCGGCCATATAGGCGGCTTCCCGGTGGTGCTGGCGTCGGCGACGCCGTCGGTCGAGAGCCGGGTCAATGCCAGCCAGGGCAGATATAACAGGGCCGTTCTGTCGGCCCGCTTCGCCGAGGCGGCGCTTCCCGATCTCAAGTCGATCGACATGCGCCGCGCGCCGCCGGCGCGCGGCGGCTTCCTGTCGCCGGTGCTGATCGAGCATATGCGCCGGACGCTGGAGAAGAAGGAGCAGTCGCTGCTGTTCCTCAACCGGCGCGGCTATGCGCCGCTGACGCTGTGCCGGGTCTGCGGCCACCGCTTCGGCTGCCCGGTGTGCTCGGCCTGGCTTGTCGAGCACCGCTTCCGCGGGCAATTGGTCTGCCACCATTGCGGTCACAACGAGCGCCGCCCGGAGGCCTGCCCCGAATGCGGCACGCTGGACCATCTGGTGGCTTGCGGGCCTGGGGTCGAACGCATCGCCGAGGAGGTCGTCACGCATTTCCCCGACGCGCGCACCATCGTTCTGTCATCCGACATCATGGGGGGTGTGCGAAGGTTGCGGCTGGAGCTCGAGGCAATCGCCAATGGCGAGGCCGACATCGTCATAGGCACGCAACTGGTCGCCAAGGGCCACAATTTTCCCAATATGACGCTGGTCGGTGTCGTCGATGCCGATCTCGGGCTTGCCAATGGCGACCCGCGCGCCGCCGAGCGCACCTTCCAACTGCTCAGCCAGGTGACCGGCCGCGCCGGCCGCACCGGCAAGAAGAGCCTGGGCCTGCTGCAGACCTTCCAGCCCGACCATCCGGTAATGCGGGCGATCGTCTCCGGCGATGCCGAATCCTTCTATCAGCGCGAGATTTCCGAGCGGGAGCGGGCCGCCTTGCCGCCCTTCGGCCGCCTGGCCGGCGTCATCGTCAGCGCGGTGACGCGGGCCGAGGCCGAAGGCCACGCACGCGGCCTGCGCCGCGCGGCGCCCGAGGCGTCGGACCTGTTCGTGCTCGGGCCGGCCGAGGCACCATTGTCCCTGCTCGGCGGCCGGCACCGCTTCCGCCTGCTGATCCAGGGCGAGCGGCGCGCCGATATGCAGGGCTTCATCAGGGCCATGCTGGCCGAAGGGCCGAAGGTCAGAGGCTCGGTCAGGGTGCAGGTCGATATCGACCCGCAGAGCTTTTTGTAAAGCCGGGACAGCCGCGACAGGTTGGCGCAAATTGAGTGGAGAGTGGACAGCCATCATGAAAACCCTTGGCCTCATCGGCGGCATGAGCTGGGAATCGACCGCCATCTATTATCGCCTGCTCAACGAGATCGTGCGCGAGCGGCTTGGCGGGCTGCATTCGGCGAAGCTGCTGTTGTGGTCGTTCGACTTCGCCGAGATTGCCGAGCGGCAGCATCATGGCGACTGGGACGGCGCCGGCGCGCTGCTGGCCGATGTGGCGCGCAAGCTCGAGGCGGGCGGCGCGCAAGGGCTCGTTCTGTGCACCAACACCATGCACAAGCTTGCCGACCAGGTGCAGGCGGCCGTGTCGGTCCCGCTGATCCACATCGCCGACGCCACGGCGGCCGCGATCAGCCGAGCCGGCCTGCGGCGCCCGGCGCTGCTGGCGACCCGGTTCACCATGGAGCAGGATTTCTACAAGGGCCGGCTTGCCGACAAATACGGCCTCTCACCAGTCGTGCCCGATGCGGCCGGGCGCGACATGGTGCATCGCGTCATCTATGACGAGCTTTGCCGGGGCATTGTCTCGCAAGCCTCGAAGGCAGCCTATGTCGCCGAGGCAAACCGGTTGCGCGGCGAAGAGGGTGCCGACAGCCTGATCATGGGCTGCACCGAGATCACCATGCTGATCGGCCAGGGCGATTTCGACATTCCGGTTTTCGACACGACGCGGATCCATGCAGAGGCGGCGGTGGAATTCGCACTCGGCTGATGCGTGCCTCCTAATGTGTATGAAGCCATCTGGCGCGGCGTCTATCGTCCGCTAGAATGCCCGGAATTTCAAAACAGGCATTTCGAGGGGACAGTATGGATTTTGCGCTTCCATGGCCGACGAGCCAGGGCGAATGGTTGGCCTGGTCGAGCGCGGTCTTCACCGTGCTGCTTGGCCTTCTGTTCTTCCTGGCGCCGGGTCTGGCGTTCCGCATCCTGCGTCTGCAGGCCAAACCCGAGAAGGCGGCTGCGATCGCGGAGGGACGGGGCCGCATGTCGGGCTTCTATCTCGGGGTCGGCCTGTGCTGCATCCTGCTCGCGCAGCCGCTGGTCTACATGGCGCTCGGCTTCTCCTGGCTGTTCACCGCCTTCGGTCGGCTGCTGTCGATGATGTCGGATGGCGCCAACACACCTTTCAATTGGGTTTCCATTGTGGTGGAACTGGCGCTTGCGGCCTTGCCGCTTGCCTTTGCCTTCGGCTTTGTGCCCTGAATCCGGGGGTATTCCAGCGCACAAGACGCTGATCTTTCGCCGGATGCGACAATAGTGCCTGAAAACCATGCGGAACGACGCATTGCGGTCTTAAAATGCCTGTGCTAGACGGCAATCGACTTTCGGCCGGGGATAGCGGAAGCCGCGTCTCCGTGCTTGAAAAAATGCAGTAAGGTCAAAGATTTAGCCAGAGTTTTCGCTCGCGCCAACAATCTGCGGCCTGTCAGACAAGAGAAAAGACGGTCCGTGGCCCAATCGTCATCGCCAATCTCAGGTGTCGCAGAACGCTATGCCGGTTCGCTGTTCGAACTGGCATCGCAGGCAAATTCCGTGGCCAAGGTCGAGGCCGATCTCAACGGTTTCGAGGCATTGCTCGCGGGCAGCGCGGATCTCACCCGGCTGATCAACAGCCCGGTGTTTTCCAGCGAAGACCAGGCCAAGGCCATCGCGGCGATCGCCGACAAGGCGGGAATCACCGGCCTGACCGGCAATTTCCTGCGTGTCGTCGCCAAGAACCGCCGTCTGTTCGCCGTGCCCGGCATGATCAAGGCGTTCCGCCAGATATCAGCCGAAGCGCGTGGCGAGGCCTCCGCTGAAGTGACGTCGGCTCATGAGCTGACCGCGGCCCAGCAGACCGAACTCAAGGCGGCGCTCAAGGGCGTTGCCGGCAAGGACGTGGCCATCTCCGTCACCGTCGATCCGTCGCTGCTCGGCGGGCTGGTGGTCAAGATGGGCTCGCGCCAGATCGATACGTCGCTCAAAACCAAACTCAATTCGCTCAAGCTTGCACTGAAAGAGGTCGGCTGATGGACATCCGCGCCGCGGAAATTTCCGCAATTCTGAAAGACCAGATCAAGAATTTCGGCAAGGAGGCAGAAGTCTCCGAAGTCGGCCAGGTGCTGTCCGTCGGTGACGGTATCGCCCGCGTCTACGGCCTCGACAACGTCCAGGCCGGCGAGATGGTCGAGTTCCCCGGCGGCATCCGCGGCATGGCGCTCAACCTCGAAGCCGACAATGTCGGCGTCGTCATCTTCGGCGCCGACCGCGACATCAAGGAAGGCGACACCGTCAAGCGCACCGGCGCCATCGTCGACGCACCTGTCGGTCCCGGCCTGCTCGGCCGTGTCGTCGACGCGCTCGGCAACCCGATCGACGGCAAGGGTCCGATCAAGGCGGTCGAGCGCAAGCGCGTCGACGTCAAGGCGCCCGGCATCATTCCGCGCAAGTCGGTGAACGAGCCGATGTCGACCGGCCTCAAGGCCATCGATGCTCTGATCCCGGTCGGTCGCGGCCAGCGCGAGCTGGTCATCGGCGACCGTCAGACCGGCAAGACCGCCATCATCCTCGACACGATGCTCAACCAGAAGTCGGTGCACGATAGCGGCCCCGAGAAGGAAAAGCTCTACTGCGTCTACGTCGCCGTCGGTCAGAAGCGCTCGACCGTCGCGCAGTTCGTCAAGGTTCTGGAAGAGCGCGGCGCGCTCGAATATTCGATCATCGTCGCCGCCACCGCTTCCGACCCGGCGCCGATGCAGTTCCTGGCGCCGTTCACGGCTTGCACCATGGGCGAGTATTTCCGCGACAACGGCATGCATGCGCTGATCTCTTACGACGATCTGTCGAAGCAGGCCGTCGCCTACCGCCAGATGTCGCTGCTGCTGCGCCGCCCGCCGGGCCGCGAAGCCTATCCGGGCGACGTCTTCTACCTGCACTCGCGCCTGCTCGAGCGCGCCGCCAAGCTCAATGACGATCTGGGTGGCGGCTCGCTGACCGCCCTGCCGGTCATCGAAACGCAGGCCAACGACGTGTCGGCCTACATCCCGACCAACGTGATCTCGATCACCGACGGCCAGATCTTCCTCGAGACCAACCTGTTCTTCCAGGGCATCCGTCCCGCGGTCAACGTCGGCCTGTCGGTGTCGCGCGTCGGTTCGTCGGCGCAGATCAAGGCGATGAAGCAGGTTGCGGGCTCGATCAAGGGCGAGCTCGCGCAGTACCGTGAAATGGCTGCTTTCGCGCAGTTCGGCTCGGATCTCGACGCCGCCACGCAGCGCCTGCTCAACCGCGGCTCGCGCCTGACCGAACTTTTGAAGCAGCCGCAGTTCTCGCCGCTGAAGACCGAAGAGCAGGTCGCGGTGATCTTCGCCGGCGTCAACGGCTATCTCGACAAGCTGCCGGTCAACCAGGTCGGCAAGTTCGAGCATGGCCTGCTCAGCCACATGCGTTCGGCCGGCAAGCCCGTCCTCGACGCCATCCGCAAGGAAAAGGCGCTCTCGGACGATCTGCGCGGCAAGCTGAAGGCCGAGATCGACGCCTTCGCCAAGACCTTCGCCTGAGCGAAGTGCCGGTGCGGATAAGACAAGACGGGATCAGGTTTGAAGCATGCCTTCATTAAAAGACCTTCGTAACCGTATCGCCTCGGTCAAGGCGACGCAGAAGATCACCAAGGCGATGCAGATGGTCGCCGCGGCGAAGCTGCGCCGTGCGCAAGAGGCGGCGGAAGCGGCGCGTCCCTATTCGGAGCGCATGGGTTCCGTCCTGGCCAACATCACCCAGGCGGTCGGCGGCGGTGGCGATGCCCCGGCGCTGATGACCGGAACCGGCAAGGACGACGTGCATCTGCTCGTCGTCTGCACCGCCGAGCGCGGCCTGTGCGGCGGCTTCAATTCGCAGATCGCCCGTCATGCCCGCGACCATATCCGCCGGCTGCTGGCCGACGGCAAGCAAGTCAAGATCATCTGCGTCGGCAAGAAGGGTTTCGATATCCTGCGCCGCGACTATGCCTCGATGATCATCGAGCGCGTCGATCTGCGCGAGGTCAAGACGCTCGGCTTCGTCAATGCCGATGCGATCGCCCGCAAGGTCATCCACCTGTTCAACGAAGGCGCCTTCGACGTCTGCACACTGTTCTATTCGCAGTTCAGGTCGGTGATCAGCCAGATTCCGACCGCGCAGCAGATCATTCCGGCGGCTGCCTCTTCGGCTCAGCCCGAATCGGCGGATGGCGCCAGCGCCGTCTACGAGTACGAGCCGGAGCCGGGCGAAATCCTGTCGGACCTCATCCCGCGCAACATCGCGGTGCAGATTTTCCGCGCGCTGCTTGAAAACGCGGCGGGCGAAATGGGCGCCAAGATGAGCGCCATGGACAATGCGACGCGCAACGCCGGCGAGATGATCAACAAGCTGTCGATCACCTACAACCGCCAGCGGCAGGCGCAGATCACCAAGGAACTGATCGAAATCATTTCGGGCGCTGAGGCGCTCTAGGCGCGGTCCGCGGGTCATTGCCCCGCGAACCGGACCGCGTGAGAAACAAAGGACGAAAAGGGTAAAGACGATGGCGAAAGCAGCGACCCCGAAGACGGCAGCCCCCAAGGCGGCGGCCCCCGCGAAGGCGGCAAAGGCTCCGGCAGCGGCAGCGAAGGCGGCTCCGGCCAAGGCGGCAGCAGCGCCGGCCAAGGCCGCCGCTGCCAAGACCCAGGCCGTGGCCAGCAAGGCAACCGGCGTTATCGGCAAGGTCCGGCAGGTCATCGGCGCCGTCGTCGACGTGCAGTTCGGCGATCATCTGCCGCCGATCCTGAACGCGATCGAGACCAACAATGTCGGCAACCGCCTGGTCCTCGAAGTTGCCCAGCACCTGGGTGAAAACACCGTGCGCTGCATCGCCATGGACTCCACCGAAGGTCTGGTGCGCGGCCAGGAAGTGCGCGACACCGGCGGCCCGATCGCCGTCCCGGTCGGCCCGGGCATGCTCGGCCGCATCATCAACGTCATCGGCGAGCCGGTCGACGAAGCCGGCCCGGTCGACGCGGTCGAACTGCGCTCGATCCACCAGCCGGCCCCGGCCTATATCGAACAGTCGACGGAAGCGCAGATCCTGATCACCGGCATCAAGGTGCTCGACCTGCTCGCGCCCTACGCCAAGGGCGGCAAGATCGGCCTGTTCGGCGGCGCCGGCGTCGGCAAGACCGTGCTGATCCAGGAACTGATCAACAACATCGCCAAGGCGCATGGCGGCTATTCGGTGTTCGCCGGCGTTGGCGAGCGCACCCGCGAGGGCAACGATCTCTATCACGAGTTCATCGAATCCGGCGTCAACAAGAAGGGCGGCGGCGAAGGCTCCAAGGCGGCACTCGTGTACGGCCAGATGAACGAACCGCCGGGCGCCCGCGCCCGCGTCGGCCTGACCGGCCTGACGGTCGCCGAATACTTCCGCGACCAGGGCCAGGACGTGCTGTTCTTCGTCGACAACATCTTCCGCTTCACACAGGCAGGTTCGGAAGTGTCGGCTCTGCTCGGCCGTATCCCTTCGGCCGTGGGCTACCAGCCGACGCTCGCCACCGACATGGGCGCGCTGCAGGAACGCATCACCACCACCACCAAGGGCTCGATCACCTCGGTGCAGGCGATCTACGTGCCGGCCGACGACTTGACCGACCCGGCGCCGGCGACTTCGTTCGCTCACCTTGACGCAACGACGACGCTCAACCGCTCGATCGCCGAAAAGGGCATCTACCCGGCCGTCGATCCGCTCGACTCGACCTCGCGCATGCTCGACCCGCTGGTCGTCGGCGAGGAGCACTATGCGGTTGCCCGCCAAGTGCAGTCGATCCTCCAGCGCTACAAGTCGCTGCAGGACATCATCGCCATCCTGGGCATGGACGAGCTCAGCGAAGAAGACAAACAGACGGTTGCCCGCGCGCGCAAGATCGAGCGCTTCCTGTCGCAGCCGTTCTTCGTCGCCGAAGTGTTCACGGGTTCGCCGGGCAAGCTGGTCGACCTCGCCGACACCATCAAGGGCTTCAAGGGCCTCTGCAACGGCGACTATGACCACCTGCCGGAAGCCGCCTTCTACATGGTCGGCGGCATCGACGAGGCGGTCGAGAAGGCTCAGCGCCTGGCGGCTGAAGCGGCTTAATCAGGGAATAGGGAGTAGTCAGTAGTCAGTAGTGAATAGAAGCCGGGTTATCGGGCGGTTGCCCTCTCTCCCTACTTCCTACTCACTATTCCCTACTCACTAATTTGATCATGGCTGAAGCTTTCAAGTTCGAACTGGTCTCGCCGGAGCGCCTGCTGGTTTCCGCCGAGGTCGAATCCGTCGTCATTCCGGGCGCCGAGGGCGAGATGACCGTCATGGCGCATCACGCTCCGGTCATGACCACGATCAAGCCGGGCGTCGTCACGGTGAAGAACTCCTCCGGCAGTGAAGAGCGTTACGTGGTGTTCGGCGGCTTCGCCGACATCGTTCCGGCCGGCTGCACGCTGCTGGCGGAATCGGCCGTCGCCGTGAAGGATGTCGACCGTGCCGATCTGGCGCGCCGTATCCAGGAAGCCAAGGAAGACGCCGCCGACGCCAAGGACGATCAGTCGCGCAGCAAGGCCGAACAATTCCTCAGCCAGCTGACCACGCTGGAAGGCGCCATCCTGCCGGCCTGAGATTCCCCTTGGATGATGGATTAAAAAGCGGGGCCTTGCCCCGCTTTTTTGTTTATCGGGTGGGGATAGCTCAAGGGGATGGCGGGTCTTGTCGCCGATATGAAACGCTACGGCGGATTCTATTCGATGCCGAGCGCGGCGAAGGCCAAGGTCGTGCCGTCCCGGCGCAGGTGGACGAGATGGACTGCCACGAGTTCGATGAGCGTCAGGCGCTCGGCGTGATCCCTGGCGAAGCCGGTCAGGTCGAACACCGCCGTCACGGTTTCGTTCGCCGGCAGTTGCTGGCTCAAAAGTGCGGTCAGGGACGTATCCAGCGGATCGGTGAAATGACCTTCCGGCAAGGTCTTTCCCCGCGCCGCGCAGGCGGCGATCCAGGCGGCCACCACCAGCGTCAGGTGCACGAACTCGGTACCGGCCTCGAGGCTCTCGATGGCGGAGGCGATGATGCGCTGCGGCAGTTTCTGGCTGCCGTCATTGGCGATCTGCGCCGTGCGGTGGGCAAGTGCGGTGTTCGAAAAACGCTCGGTGAGCTCGGCCGTGTAGGCCGATGTGTCGAGCCCGGCATCGTCGGGCAGCGTGGGTATGGCCTCCGCCCAGAGCGCATCGACGAACTGCCTGATCGCCGGATCGGCGAAGGCGCGGTCGACGGTGGCATGGTTGCGGAGCAGGCCGAGATAGGCGATCGCCGAATGCGCGCCGTTGAGCAGCCTCAGCTTCATGTCCTCGAAGGGCGCGACATCGCCGACCATGGTGACACCGAATTTTTCCCAGGCCGGACGGCCCGTCGGGAAATTGTCCTCGATCACCCATTGCCGGAAGGGTTCGGTCATGACGGGCCAGGCGTCCTCGACGCCAAGTTCGCCTGATATCCGCGCGCGGTCGGCGTCGGTCGTGGCCGGCACGATGCGGTCGACCATGCTGGAGGGAAATGCCACCTGGCCGGCGATGTGGCCGGCGATCGCGGCATCGTCCCGGGAACCGGCACCGGCATCGCGCAGCGTGGCGAACTCAATCAGCAGCCGGTGCAAGGTGGCGCCATTGGCCGGCAGGTTGTCGCAACAGAGCACGGTGAAAGGCGGGGTGCCGGCGGCCAGCCTCCTGGCGAGCGCCTCGGTCAGAAAACCATGCGCCGTCTTCGGTCTTTGCGGATTGGCCAGGTCGTGGACGATGTCCGGGTGCGTGGCGTCCAGTCCGCCGCCGGCGGCCCTGAGATAGGCCTTCTCGGTGATGGTCAGCGTCACGATGCGGGTGCGCGGATCGGTCAACGCCGCCAGCACCGCGGCCGGATCTTCCGGCGCCACCAGCAGCCGCCCGATAGCGCCGACGACATCAAGCGTTTCCCCGCCGCTGTCGCGGACCGCCAGGGTGTAGAGCCCGTCCTGCGGCGCCAGCGCGTCGCGTGTATCGGCGCTGCGCAACGAGACGCCCGTTATGCCCCAGCCCGTCTCGCCGGCCGCCAGGCACTCGTCCACATAGGCGGCCTGGTGGGCGCGGTGGAAGGCGCCAACGCCGAGATGCACGATGCCGGGCGTGACCGACGCGCGATCATATCGCGGCGCTGCGACCCCGGCCGGCAATGCCTGTGCCGAGCGGTTGGAAAGGCGATGGTCTGTCATCGGTGCGCGCACTCATCTCATGGAACGGCTGGAAATCCCGAAGGCGGATCGCAAGCGGCGTAACACTCGCCGCGCCTGGTCACAATGCTCAGCTTCGTTCAAAAGTCATCATACAACAATCCAATTTTTGTATGTTGACATTACTTCTGGCCGGCCATACCGATAGCGACCCTGGGAGGACGGCCGTGGCACTGACCAATGCGGATTTGCTGTTTCCAGCCGAGGCCGGTTCGCTCTCGATCGCCCGCGATCTTTACGCGGGGGTCAAGGACCTGCCGATCGTCAGTCCGCATGGCCATACCGACCCGCGCTGGTATGCGCTGAACGAGCCTTTCCCCGATCCGGCACAACTGCTGATCGTGCCGGACCACTATATTTTCCGCATGCTGTTCAGCCAGGGTGTGCGGCTGGAGGAGCTCGGCGTGCCGACACTGGACGGCGCCCCGGTCGAGACCGACGGCAGGACAATCTGGCGCCGCTTCGCCGAGCATTACCATCTGTTTCGCGGCACGCCGACCCGGCTTTGGTTCGACCATGTGCTGGCGCATCTGTTCGGCATCGAAGAGCCGCTGAGCGCCGCGACGGCGGACCGCCACTACGACACGATCGCGACCGTGCTGCAGTGGGAGAACTATCGCCCTCGCGCCCTGTTCGAGCGCTTCAACATCGAGGTTATCGCGACGACCGAAGGCGCGCTCGACGATCTCAAATGGCACAAGATGATCCGCGACAGCGGCTGGGAGGGCCGGGTCATCACCGCCTATCGGCCGGATGCCGTGGTCGATCCGGACTTCGAAGGGTTCTCGGTCAATCTCGACCGGCTGGGCGAGATCACCGGCTGCGACACTGGCAGCTGGGCCGGCTATCTCGACGCGCATCGCCAGCGCCGTGCCTTCTTCAAGAACTTCGGCGCGACCTCTTCGGACCACGGCCACCCGACGGCCGAGACCGCCAATCTTTCCGACGCGGCGGCGCGGGAACTGTTCAACCGAGTCCGCGCCGGCTCGCAGGATGAGCGCGAGCGCAAGCTGTTTCGCGCCCAGATGCTGACCGAGATGGCCAAGATGAGCCGGGATGACGGGCTGGTGATGCAAATCCACCCCGGCTCCTGGCGCAATCATTCGCCCGGCATTTTCCAAAGATTCGGCAGGGACAAGGGCTTCGATATCCCGACCCGCACCGACTATGTCACGGCGCTGAAGCCGTTGCTCGACTGCGTAGGGCTGGAGCGCAACCTCACCGTCATTCTCTTCACGCTCGACGAAACCAGTTATGCGCGCGAGCTGGCGCCGCTGGCCGGCATCTATCCGGCGCTGAAGCTCGGCCCAGCCTGGTGGTTCCACGACAGTCCGGAAGGCATGCGCCGCTTCCGCGAGATGACCACGGAGACCGCCGGTTTCTACAACACGGTCGGCTTCAACGACGACACGCGCGCCTTTCCCTCGATACCGGCCCGTCACGATCTGGCGCGCCGGGTCGACTGCGCGTTCCTGGCGCGCCTCGTCGCAGAACATCGCCTTCGGGAGGAGGAGGCGCACGAACTGGCGAAGGAGCTTGCCTCTACGCTTGCCAAGAAGGCGTACCGGCTCTGAGCCGGACGCCCTGATTTTCAAAGGGAGGAAGTCATGTTGCATTTTTCCAGATTGACGGCAGCCACACTCGCCTTCGGCTCGCTGCTGATCGGCATCGCCAATGCCGAAACCGTGCTGCGATCCTCGGACACGCATCCGGACGGCTATCCGACCGTCGAAGCGGTCAAATACATGGGTGACCTGATCAAGCAGCGCACCGCCGGCCGGTATTCGATCGAGGTCTATCACTCGGCACAGCTCGGCGAGGAAAAGGACACGATCGAGCAGACCCAGGCCGGCGTCATCGATCTCGACCGCGTCTCGATGGGGCCGTTCAACGGCATCGTTCCGGAAACCGCGGTGCCATCGCTGCCCTACATGTTCCGCTCGGTCGAGCACATGCGTCACGTCATGGACGGGCCGGTCGGCGATCAGATCCTGAAGGCGTTCGAGGCCCATGATCTCGTCGGTCTGGCTTTCTACGATTCCGGCGCGCGTTCCTTCTACAACACCAAGAAGGACATCACCTCGATGGCGGACATGAAAGGCATGAAGTTCCGCGTCATCCAGTCCGACGTGTTCGTCGACATGGTCAACGCGCTTGGCGCCAATGCCACGCCGATGGCCTATGGCGAAGTCTATTCGGCGCTACAGACCGGTGTCATCGACGGTGCCGAAAACAACTGGCCGAGTTTCGAATCCGCAAAGCACTACGAAGTCGCCAAGCATTATACGATGGACGAGCATCAAATCGTGCCGGAAGTGCTGGTCATGTCGAAGGCAAGCTGGGACAAGCTGTCGCCGGAAGACCAGGCGATCGTGCGCCAGGCGGCCAAGGACAGCGTCGTCAAGATGCGTGAACTCTGGGACGCGCAGGAGAAAAAGTCGCGCGGCATCGTCGAGGCCGCGGGCGTCAAGGTCAGTGAGATCGACAAACAGCCGCTGATCGACGCGATGAAGCCGGTCTACGACAAGTACCTGTCGACGCCTGAACTGAAGGACCTGGCCGCGCGGATACAGGCCGAGAAATGAACGCCAGGCGTAACGGACCAGGCAGCACGGAGACCTCCGCGCTGCTTTCGGGCGAGCCGGCCATGCGAGGGTTCTGGCTGGGTACGGAGCGCATCCTGTCAGGGCTTGCCCGGTTGGCCCTCTGGGTCAGCGGCGCGGGGCTGACGCTGATGACGATCATCATCTTCTGGCAGGTCTTCTCGCGCTATGTGCTGAACCGCTCGCCGAGCTGGACCGAATCCTTCTCGGTGCTGCTGATGGGCTGGTTCATTTTCCTCGGTGCTGCCGTCGGCGTGCGCGAACGCACGCATCTGGGCTTCGACGTGCTGCTCTATGTCCTGCCCGTTTCGGCCAAGGCGGTGCTGCGCAGCATTTCCGATCTTGTCGTGCTGGCCTTCGGCGCCGGCATGATCGTCTATGGCGTGCAACTGGCCAGGCTGACCTGGAACACGGTTATGCCTTCGCTGGCCTTGCCGGGCGGCGTCAGCTTCCTGCCCGTCATCCTCGGCGGTGCGCTGGTCTGCCTGTTTTCGCTGGAACGACTGGCCGGGCGTTTTGCCGGCCTGCCCGTCGACGCCGACATCCATGCAACCGGCGAGGAACCCTGAATCATGGCTCTTACGGTCCTCTTCGGCACCTTCGTGTTCCTTTTGGTCATCGGCACGCCGATCGCGTTTTGCCTCGGCGTCGCCAGCTTCGCGACGATCCTTACGCTCGGCCTGCCGCCGGTCGTGGTGTTTCAGCGGCTCAATTCCGGCGTCAGCGTTTTTTCGCTGATGGCCATCCCCTTCTTCATCTTCGCCGGCGACCTGATGGTGCGCGGCGGCATCGCCGCGCGGCTGGTCGCGCTGGCGGGATCGCTGGTCGGCCATTTGCGCGGCGGTCTGGGGCAGGTCAACATCGCGGCGTCGACCATGTTCGGCGGCATTTCAGGCTCGGCGGTGGCGGATGCGTCGGCGGTCGGCGGGCTGATGATCCCGCAGATGAAGGCGCGCGGCTACGGCATCGATTACGCCGTGAACATCACCTCTGTCGGCGCCATCATCGCGCTCTTGATCCCGCCCTCGCACAACATGATCATCTATTCGATCTCCGCCGGTGGCCGTATCTCGATCGCGGACCTGTTCACGGCGGGCGTGCTGCCGGGTCTGCTGCTGGCGCTGTCACTGATGGTGACGGCCTATTGGGTCGCGAGCCGCCGCGGCTATCCGACTGAGCCCTTCGCCGGCTTCGGTCGGGCCTTGCAACTGCTTGTCGCCGCCATTCCCGGCCTCATACTGATCGCCATCATCTTCGGCGGCGTCAGGTCCGGCGTCTTCACTGCGACCGAGAGCTCCTGCATTGCCATCGTCTACGCCTTCCTGGTGACGCTGATCATCTACCGCTCGATGAACTGGGGCGACTTCGTCGCGGCGACGACTGCCTCGGTGCGGACCACCGCCATGGTGCTGATGATCATCGGCTGCGCGGCGGCCTTCGGCTGGCTGCTCGCCTATCTCAGGGTGCCGGCCGCGCTGGTGGCCTTCTTGCAGTCGGTGTCCGACAACAAGCTGGTCATCCTGCTGTTGATCAACATCGTATTGCTTATCCTCGGCACCTTCATGGACATGTCGCCTCTGATCATCATCACGACGCCGATCTTCCTGCCTGTCGTCATGGCCTATGGCGTCGACCCCGTGCATTTCGGCGTGATCCTCATCCTTAATCTCGGTATCGGCCTTTGCACGCCACCAGTCGGCGCCGTCCTGTTCGTCAGCTGCGCCATCGGCCGCATCCCGATCTGGACCGCGATGCGCTCGATCTGGCCGTTCTATGGTGCCGCCTTCGTCGTGCTGATGCTTGTCACCTACATACCGGTGATTTCATTGTGGCTGCCGAGCCTGTTCCATTAGGAGATCGCCACATGTCCGACGCCGCACCCGATCTCAGGGTCGAGAGAAAACCGAAACTGTCGGAAACCGTCGTGGCGGCGATCCGCAGGCAATTGCAGGCGGGCGAGATCCTGCCCGGCCACAAATTGCCGACCGAAGGCCAGCTGACCGAAACCTTCGGCGTCAGCCGCACCGTCATCCGCGAAGCGCTGGCCAAGCTTGCGGCCGATGGGCTCGTCGAGCCCAGGCAAGGTGCCGGTGTCTTCGTCACCGAGCACATCTCGACCGTGTTCGGGGCGCTGGCCGCCGACATGGGAGCCAAGGATTCCGTCGCGCTCAACGTGCTCGAGGTGCGCCTGGCGGTGGAGATCGAATCGGCCGGGCTTGCCGCCATCCGTCGCAACGCCGCACAGGAGGCGGCGATCCAGGAAGCCTTCTTCGAGTTCGAGCGGCTGCTGCTCGACAGCCAGCCGACGGGTCCGGCGGACCTTGCCTTCCATCGCGCGATCGCCAGCGCCACCAACAATCCGTTCTATGTCGAGATGCTCGACGTGCTCGGCCGGCGCGCCATTCCGTGCGACGTGACCTCGCCCTGGTCGACCGAGCTCGTCCAGTCCGACGATTACCAGCGCGGGCTGCAGCGCGAACACCTGGTGATCCTGAACGCCATCACGGCGGGCGATGCCGAGGCAGCGCGCGAGGCGATGCGCGCCCATCTCGGCGCCAGCCAGCAGCGCTACCGCGAACGCCTGCAGGCGCGGCAAGCCTACTACGCCAATTCGGTCAAGGCGGCCGCCGGCGAATGATCCACCGCAAAGCAGGACAGAGATGAGCCAGAACCAGACAGACTACACATCGCGCTTCGCCATCGATCCGGTCGCGGCCGCCGCCATGGGAACGGATGAACTGCGCCATAACTTCCATCTCGACGACCTCTTCCAGCCCGGACGCGTCAGCCTGACCTACACCCATTATGACCGCATGATCGTCGGCGGCGCGGTGCCGATGGCGACGGCATTGCCGCTGGAAGCGATCAAGCCGACCGGCACCAGGAATTTTCTCGACCGGCGCGAACTGATCGCCGTCAATATCGGCGGCGCAGGCACGATCGAAGCCGGCGACCAGTCCTTCGAGTTGCAGGCGCGCGACATGCTCTATCTCGGCATGGGTACCGACAACGTTTCGTTCGCCTCGGCCGATAAGGACAATCCGGCCAAATTCTATCTGCTCAGCGCACCGGCGCATCAGGCTCATCCCGGCCGGCTGATCCGCCTTGGCGACGCCAAGCGCCTCGACCTCGGCAGCAAGGAGGCCTGCAACGAGCGCTCGATCTTCCAGTTCATCCATGCCGGGGGAACAAGGACCTGCCAGCTCGTCGTCGGCATGACGCAGCTGGCGCCGGGCTCGATCTGGAACACGATGCCGTGCCATGTTCATGACCGGCGCATGGAGGCCTATCTCTATTTCGACCTGCCCGACGCGGCGCGCGTGTTCCACTTCATGGGCGAGCCGGACGAGACGCGCCACATCGTCATGCGCAACGAGGAAGCGGTGCTGTCGCCGGGCTGGTCGATCCATTCGGGCGCCGGCACCTCCAACTACGCCTTCATCTGGGCGATGGCCGGCGACAATGTCGACTACACCGATGTCGATGCGGTGGCCATGGACGCGTTGCGGTGAGCGACCTCTCGGCTTTCAGCCTGGCCGGCAAGCGTATCCTGTTGACCGGCGCCAACACCGGCATCGGCCAAGGCATCGCGGTCTCCATCGCGCGGGCCGGCGGCGTGGTAATCGGCGTCGGCCGTTCGTCGATGGAAGAGACGGCGCACAGGGTCTCCGAGGCCGGCGGGCAATTCGAGGCCGTGGCCGCCGACCTCGCGGACACGGCGGCGGCCGGGTCGATGCTGGACCGGGTCTGGCAAGACAGCGGGCCGCTCGACGGGCTGGTCAACAATGCCGGCATCATCCGGCGTGCCGATGCCGTCGAACTTACCCAGGCCGATTGGGACGAGGTGATCGACGTCAATCTGAAGACGGTCTTTCTTCTGTGCCAGTCCTTTGCCCGGCGCGTCCTGGCCGGTGGACGCCGGGGCAAGATCGTCAACATCGCCTCGGTGCTGAGTTTCCAGGGCGGCATCCGCGTGGCGTCCTACACGGCGTCCAAGCACGGCGTGCTCGGCATCACCCGGCTGCTCGCCTGCGAGTGGGCGGCGAAGGGCATCAACGTCAACGGCATAGCGCCGGGCTATATCGAGACCAACAACACGCAGGCACTGCGCGACGATCCCGACCGCAGCGCCGCCATCCTCGGGCGCATTCCAGCGGGTCGCTGGGGCGAGCCGGGAGACATTGGCGATGCCGCCGTCTTCCTGCTGGCGCCGGCTTCTAACTACATGCATGGCGCGGTGATGCCGGTGGACGGCGGCTGGCTGGCGCGGTGAGGAGACGACGATGAGCGAGCAGAAGATTTTCGCGCATGCCGGCGAGGGCGCCTGGACGCCCACTCCGGACGGCAACCGCCGGCGCGTGCTGCTGTCCACCGACGAATTGATGATGGTCGAATTCGGCTTCGACAAGGGCGGCGTCGGCGCGCTGCATTCGCATCCGCATGTCCAGGCAAGCTATGTCGCCGAAGGCCGCTTCGAAGTGACTGTCGACGGGCGGACCGAAATCCTGGAGACCGGGGCCAGCTTCATCGTGCCGTCCGGCCTGGTGCACGGTGTCAAGGCGCTGGAGGCGGGACGCCTGGTCGACAGTTTCGCGCCGTACCGCGCCGATTTTCTCGCCTGAACGGTGGCCCCAAGGATTTTGGCCAATGAAAAACCCGCACTTCACAGGGAAGCGCGGGTTTTTGCCTGGGCGGTACTCGAAACATCACCGCGCGATCGAAACCTGCCGGATCATGGTGAATATAAACTTAAAGCGACGGCGGCTCCGGATGATCGCGGCGGCGGGTGGCGAGCAGGCGATGCGTGGCTTCGAGGATGGCCTCGACCGGCGTGTCGGAAATAAAGGCCGACCGTCCGCGCTTTGGCGCGGTCACTACCTCGACGCTGTTCGACAGCGGCCGCCACCGCTCGATGTTGGCGCCGTGGTTGATGATGACGGTCGGCGTCATGACGGTGGCGAAGAGGTGGCCGAGGCCACCTTCCATGCCGACATAGGCGGCAGCCATTTCGCCGAGTGCCAGCAACAGGTCTGCGAATTCCTCGACACCGAGCCCGAGAGCCGGGCCGATCGTCGCCAGCCGGCTTTCCCTGGCAGCCAGGCTTTGCGGCGTAGGTCCGTCGCCTGGGGTGACCAGATACAGCACCTGATAGCCTGCCTCGATGAGATTGCCGGCAATGGCGGCGACCTGGGCGTCGCTCATGATCTTGTTGCTGCCCCTGGAATTGCCGCCAAGCAGGATCAGCGGGCGCTGGTCCGCACCGCGTAGCTGGCCCGCCAAGATGCGGGCAGCCTGCGAAACCTCCAGCCTGTGGTCGAATGGCAGGTGCCGGCCAGCAAGGCGTTCGACGAGCCTGTGATAGCGCCAGGCATTGTGCTCGGGCCGCAAGGTCCATCTGGCGCCCCAGTGCGAGGACAAGAGGTGGCCGGCAAAGTTGGGTTCGTAGCGAACGCCGCGTGCGGCGAGCCGCAGTTTGGTCAACATCAGGCCTGGCACGCCGGTGCGGAAATCGACGACCGTCATTGGCCTGCCGTGCCGTTTGAATTCCGCGAGGATGGCGGGTAGCGGCACAACAGTCCTGAAATCATCGACCAGGGGTGCCGCATGTCTGCGCAGCACGCCAGTGAGCGACGATTTGCGCATGCTGCCATAGACGATCCGGCTTTGCGGAAAGGCCGTTCTTGCCGCCCGCAATGCCGGTATCCTCAGCAGCCCGTCGCCGAGGGCGTCGTTGCGGACGTAGAAGATCAGCAGCGGCGTGGGCAAATCCATGACCAGGCGGATCCGTTAGGGTCGGTTTCGAGGGGACAACAGGCTCGGGAAGGTCGTGCAAGAAGACAGCAAATGCCGGCTGAATCCAGAGCTAATATGCGCCAAACGTCATAAAGCTGCAGGCGCCAACAGATATCGCCGCCGCCGACCTCGTATTCCGGCATGGAAGCCGTGACAATTGTCAGGTGATGCGCCTGAGCAGGCCGAAAAGCCGTTCGAATGTCTTGCCGTAGGGAGGTCGCAGAAGAGCGCCCGCGCTGAGACGCGACTGCAGGAAAACCGGCTTCTCCTTGCTGAACGCGCGGAAACCCCACTCGCCATGATAGGCGCCCATGCCTGAGGCGCCGACACCGCCGAAAGGCTGGTTCTCCTGTACCAGATGCAGCATGCAGTCATTGATGGTGACGCCGCCGGCGGTGGTCTCTTGCAGGACGCGCCGGCGGTTGGTGCCGTCGCGCCCGAACCAGTAAAGCGCCAACGGCCGGTCGGCGCGGTTCACATGGTCGATCGCATCGTCGAGCGTGGCGTATTCGACGATCGGCAGCACCGGGCCGAAGATCTCCTCGCGCATCAAACGCAGGTCCGGACCGGCATTGGTGACCAAGGTCGGCAACAGCTTTCGGCTGGCGGTGCCGAGGTCTTCGCCGGCCGGGTTGATTTCGACGACATCGGCGCCGGCGTCACGGGCTTCCGCAATCATGGCGCGCAGGCGCTGAAAATGCCGGTCGCTGATGATGGCCGTATAGTCGGGATTGTCGCGCAGGGTCGGGTAGAGCCGTGCCACCGCCGTTGCGAGCTTCGCGGCGACCGCGCCCGCCTGCCCCTTGGGCACCAGCAGATAGTCGGGCGCGATGCAGGTCTGCCCCGCGTTCAATAATTTGCCATAGGCGACGCTGTCTGTTGCCGCATCGAGATCGCAGGACGGATCGAGGATCGCCGGCGACTTGCCGCCGAGTTCGAGCGTGACCGGGGTCAGATTGGCGGCGGCGGCGATCGCGACCTGGCGGCCGACAGCGGTCGAACCGGTGAACAGCAGATGGTCGAACGGCATCGCGACGAAAGCCTTGCCCATCTCGGCATCGCCGGTGATGACGCTGAGCTCATCCGGAGCGAAGTGTTCGCCTGCCAGTCTGGCGAGCAGCGCGGAGAAAGCCGGTGTCAATTCGGAGGGCTTGACCAGCACGCGGTTGCCGGCGGCGAGCGCAGCGGTGACCGGGGCGACGGCAAGCTGGAACGGATAGTTCCAGGGCGATACGATGCCGACGACCCCGAGCGGCTGCGGCAGAAGGCGGTTCCTGCCCGGCAGGAAGGGCAAGGTGGTGGCGACCCGTCGCTCCCGCATCCAGCCGCGGAGATGGGAAAGCGCATGGCGGATGCCGGCGCGCACGACGAACAGTTCGGCAAGCCTGGTTTCATGCGCCGAGCGGCCGCCGAAGTCGGTGTCGATCGCGGCGCAGATTTCAGCCTCGTGCCGCTCGGTCAGCGCCAGCAGGCGTTCGAGGCGGTCCTTCCTCAGGCCAAGATCCGGAAAGGGTTGCTTCTCGAAAGCGGCGCGCTGCAGCCGGAACCGTTCGCCCAGCAAATCCTGTCTCACCTGCAGCATCGCGCCCTCCCTGGCGTGTCGGACCAAGCTTACATCGCGGCGCGGCGGAATCCAGCCGGGGCCCTGATGTCGCTGCGGAAGGCGCATCGCCGACAATGCCGGCGGATCGTCACCTTTCAGGAATGCCGGGGGAAGCGCGCGTATGAAGGCTCCTGGCGACAAGCGCCATGATCGTCTCGTACAGCTCGTCGCGGGCTTGCCCGGCGCTGATATCTCCCGTCGCGGCGGCTTCGGACACGGCGTCCGCCGCGCCCAGCATCGCCCACAGGCTGGCGGTTGCAATCTCGCCATCTCCAGCGAAAGGGACCAGCACGCGGCGGCATTTCTCGATGAAGCCGGTGCGATAGTCCCGCTTGATCCGCTCGAGTTCGGGAGAGCCCGCGAGTGCCGCAATGACGCCGGGGATTTCACGACCCTGCAGCAGGACGCAATCGACATAAGAGGACGCGATGACGGCCGCCTTGCTTGTCAGGGTCGGCGCACTGTCACGCAGCGCGGTGTCCATCAGTGTCGTCTGACGGGCGTCGAAATCCTGGTACAGCACGGCCAGGAGACCGGCGCGCGTGCCGAAATGATCATAGACAACCGGCTTGGCGACATCCGCCTTTTCGGCCAGCCGGCCCAGCGAAAGCGCCTCCGTTCCTTCTTCCCGCACCAACTGCCAGGCGACGCGAACCAACTGCTCGCGCCGGTCCTGCCGCGACAGGCGCCGTCTTGCCTTGACGTCGGATGAAATGGGATCCGCCACGCTTGACACTCTTATATACTAAAAGTAGGTTACTAAAAGTATATAGCCTGCTCGGCCAGCCTGCAACGATCAGAAAGGATTTTTCATGCACGCGCTCATTGTCGTCGCACACCCCAAGCCCGGCTCGTTCACGCATGCGTTGGGCAGGCGTGTCGCCCAGGGAATCGCCGAGCCGAATTCGCTTCACACGGTGGAATTCGCGGACCTCGCCGCCGAGCAGTTCGATCCGCGCTTCACGGCGGGCGATGTAGGCGCTCATCTTCGACAGATACCGAAACCCGACGACGTCGCCGCCGAACAGGCACGCATCGACCGGGCGGACGCCCTGGTGCTGGTCTACCCCGTCTATTGGTGGTCGATGCCGGCCTTGCTCAAAGGGTGGATCGAGCGCGTTTTTGCCAATGGCTGGGCTTATGACGATGCCGGCGGGAAAGTGATCAAGAAGCTGCAACGCCTCCCGGTTCACCTGGTCGCCAGCGCCGGTGCCGACCAACGAACCTACGCCCGGCATGGTTATTTCGGTGCCATGAAGACACAGATCGACCATGGCATCTTCGATTATTGCGGCGCGCGCGTCGTCACCTCGGAGCTGCTGATCCAGCCCGATGCCACGGATCTCAATGTGCTGCTGGATATGGCACAGCGCATCGGCAGCGGGGTTTTCGCCGGGCCGGGGCAGGATAGCGTAACCAAGGCGGCATAAAGGGGTTGCAGCCGGTGATGCAGGCCGATCCGTCCGGGATTACACAGGGCATGGTACACCGGTCGGCAAAGTGGGTATAGAGCAACCGTTCCGGTTGTGTTCCGAGGGCGGCTGCGCTACTCCAAGACGTCACGCGGAGGGTCTCTTGGCCGTTTTCCTCATCCTCTACAATCCACGAAAAGCCGCTCCCAGCCAGGTGCCTGCCTGATGCAGGCACAGGCTACGAGCGTTCGCGCCGAAGATCCCAAGCGGCGCGTCCTCAAGGACGTCTTCGGCTTAGATGATTTCCGCCCCGGCCAAGCCGATGTCATGGACGCGCTGTTGCAGGCAGGTAGCGTCGACGAGAGGGCTTTGAAAAAGGGCGCGCTCGGATTGGGAGAGCAAACGGCAGATGAGACTGGGCAACACCGGGCCGAGCCTTGCAGGCGGCTTCGGTCGAGAATACCAACCAGTCTGGGGTGGAAGCGCGGATGAAGGGAGTACACTGGCTTGAGGCTGCGTTTGGCGCGGCCGCGCGAAGGGTTGCCCGGGAGTTTCTGCGATTTATCCCGCAGTCCATGAAAAGCCGCAGCCAAAAGCGCTCATACGTTCGAGCAACGCCGGCCAACAAAGTTTTCATCGCGGGCTGTGCGCGCAGCGGGACGACGCTGACGCAACGGCTGATGCGGTGTTTCGACGACATTTTTGTCCATCCGCCGGAAGCGCGGTACACGATGTTGGATATGCTGGACCGCCCGGAATCCAACCTCGTCGTCAAGCGCGACGCGCGCAGCTTTGCGCATCTGGCAAAGCTGCCTGCGCCCGTCGCTCTGATCTACTGCCTGCGCCATCCATTCGACACGCTGACGAGCTCGCATCCGCAAACACGCAACGAGCGCCGGTTCCACGTCACGCCAGACCGCTGGCTAGCCGAATACGATGCGCTGACGAGGCTGAGGAACGCCCAGCCGCACAGGCGGATCCTCTTTGTCCGCTACGAAGACATGGTCGGCTCGCCCGATACCGTGCAGGAGAGGATCGCACAGTCGTTCGGGTTGACGCCGCGGATTCGCTTCAGCGAAGACAAGGACAATCCGATCTGGGTGGTCTCGTTGAGGAAATGGGAGAAGAACGAGGAATTCCGGACGTATCTCAAGGCCCTGTCGCCGGCATTTCTCGCTCGCGTCGAGCGCTTCTGCGCAGAATTCGGATATGATTTGCCGGTATGGGCGCCGACCAAGGATATGCCGTAATGCGGGCCCCGGCGGCCGTTGCGGCAGAACGGGAAGACCCCAAGCGGCGCGTCCTCAAGGACGTGTTCGGCTTCGATGATTTCCGTCCCGGCCAGGCCGATGTCATGGACGCGCTGCTGGACGGGCGCCATGTGTTGGCTGTCATGCCCACTGGTGCTGGCAAATCGCTCTGCTATCAGGTGCCGGCGCTGGTCCTGGGCGGGCTGACCCTCGTCATATCGCCGCTGGTGGCGCTGATGCAGGATCAGGTCGCGGCGCTGCGGCTCGCCGGCGTCGCAGCAGACACCATCAATTCCTCGCTCGACCGCGAGGCCAATGTCGCGGCGTGGCGCCGGGTGGCATCGGGCCAGACGCGGCTGCTCTATCTGGCGCCGGAGCGGCTGATGACCGAACGCATGCTGGAGGCGCTCTCCCGGCTCGACGTCAGCCTGATCGCCATCGACGAGGCGCATTGCATTTCGCAATGGGGGCCGGCGTTCCGGCCTGAATATGAGGATCTGTCGCGGTTGCGCGGCATCTTTGCCAATGTGCCGATCATCGCGGTGACGGCGACGGCCGACGAGAGCACGCGCGGCGACATCGCCGCCCGGCTGTTCGCCGAGCGGGTCGAAACGCTGGTGCTCGGTTTCGACCGGCCAAACATCAAGCTCGCGATTGAGTCCAAACAGGACAGCAAGCGGCAATTGCTGCGTTTCGTCGAGCGTCACGCCGGCAAGAGCGGTATCGTCTATTGCCTGTCGCGCAAGAAGACCGAGGAGATGGCGGCCTTCCTCGAGAAGAACGGCGTCAGCGCGCTCGCCTATCACGCCGGCATGAGCAAGGAGGCGCGCGAGGCCAACCAGAACGCCTTCATGACCATGTCCGGCGTCGTAATGGTGGCGACGATCGCCTTCGGCATGGGCATCGACAAGCCCGACGTCGCCTATGTCTTCCACACCGACATGCCGGGCAGCCTGGAAGCCTATTATCAGGAAATCGGCCGTGCCGGCCGCGACGGGCGCAACGCCGAGGCGCATATGCTCTACGGCCTCGGCGACATCCGCATGCGCCGGCTTTTCATCGACGACGAGGACGCCGCGCCCGAGCACAAGCGACGCTCGCATCGCCGGCTCGACACGCTGATCGGCTATTGCGAGACGGCGCAATGCCGGCGCCAGGTGCTGCTCGGCTATTTCGGCGAAGAGGCGGAACCTTGCGGCAATTGCGACAATTGCGTCGACCAGGCGCCGCGTGCCGATGGCAGCGCCGAGGCGCGGAAAATCCTGACGGCGGTCGCGCAGAGCGGCGAGCGTTTCGGTGCCGCCCATGTCATCGACATCCTGCTTGGGCATGAGACCGAGAAGGTGCTGACGAGAAGCCACCAGGCGTTGAGCAGTTTCGGCACCGGCGCCGCGCACAGGAAGACGGTTTGGCTATCGCTGATCCGGCAACTGGTCGCCGGCGGATTCCTGATCCCGGACCCGGAGGGCCATGGCGGCCTCGCCATCTCCGAAAGCGGCCGCGCGCTCGGCCGTGGCGAGGTTGAATTCCGGTATCGCGTCGAGAACCGCGACCCTCTGGCGCGTGGCAGGAAGCGGTCCGGCGAAGGCACCGCCGCCGGCGTCGAGGGCGGCGTGGATGCATCGCTGCTGGCGGCGCTCAAGACGCTTAGACTGCGGCTGGCCAAGGAGCGGCAGGTGCCGGCCTATGTGGTGTTCTCAGACCGCACGTTGATCGACATGGCCGAACGCCGCCCGCGCGACCTCGATGATTTCGCCGAAGTGAATGGCGTGGGAGCAGCAAAGCTCAAGGAGTTCGGGGCTGTCTTTCTGAGCGCGATTGCCGCGCACGCGGGTTGAGCGGACCTCAGGGCCAGCTGTGTTGCATCGAATTGACCAACAGCCAAGCGATCAGCGGCAGGGCGAGCAGCAGCGCCAGGTGCATCCCCGCCGATCGCGCCCGTTTCGGTTCGCCGCGGCCCAACCATCGCCATAGCCGCCAGATCGCCGCCAGCACAAGCAGCGCGTAGAGGCTCTCCGGCGCCGAACAAAGCTTCTCGCCGCTCATGTCGGGTCATCTGGCGCCGTTGATCGCGGCGCCGTCGCGTGCCAGCGGCCTGCCGGCCAAGACCTTGTGGAGCAATGCCGGTAATGTCGCCGAAAGCGTGGTCGCGGATTGCGCCGGCCTGCTGGGCGAGAACCATCCCGGAGTTGCCGATGCCAGGGCGTTGTTCGCCACCCGGCTGTGGCCCGACCGCCGCCGCAACGAGCTGTTCGAGCCGGTGCGCCAGGACGAGGGCCGGCGTCGCCGACGCCTCTGCTGCCTCAGATACCGAATGGCCTCGCTGCCGCTCTGCAAGACATGTCCCCTGGACAGCATTCCGCCCCGGGCCCGCAGCGGCAAGGGCACGCCGCAGGAGTGATCGCCGGCCTAAGGCCGCCGGCCCGGAACCGGATGATCCTCGGAAGCGTCGTCGGTCACGGCGCCACCGCTTCCGCCGCCTGAACCGCCGCCCATACCGCCGCCGCCCATACCACCACCCCCCATGCCACCGCCTTTGCCGCCGCCGGTATCGCCGCCGCGTTCATTCTTGCCGCGGGCGGCGCCGGAGGCCGAAGGCCTTGCGGGACCTTGTTGCGGGATCGCCAGATCGGAAGGGATCGGCGAGAGGTCGAGGGCTTCGCGAATGAAGTTGCGCAGTGAAACGACGAGATCGTGCGTATGCACGGGATGCCCCGCCACCATCTCACGGATGGCGCGCTCGGCCAGCCGCACCTGTTCTTCGGTGCCGAGCAACAGGATGTCCGACAGGCAGGCCTCGACCGCATCGCGGATGCGGCGGGCTCGCTCCGATCCGGCGACGTGCTCGGCACTCAGGTCGAGTGCTGGTCCGGGATCGTTCTCGACGGCAGGTCGTTCGGCCCGCCTGAGGTCACGCAGATGGGCGGGATCGACCGCCAGATTGCCGGTGAACGATCCGCCGAGCGTCTTGTAGGCCGCGATCAGCGTACGCAGGCGCTCATTGATCTGCCGGTTCGTACGCTCGCGGCGCTGCTGGATGGTGAACATCATCAGCAGCCGTATGCCGATGCTGATCAGCGTGAACAGCGCCAGCCCGACAAGCGTCACCAGCAGGTTTTGCCAGGAGCTGAAATCAATGTTGCGCAAAGTGCCGGCTCCCGAACTGTTTCACTTCGAACCTTCTGCCCGTCCGCGCCGGCATTTTCACTCCAAACCGCATGGCGGTAAATGGCGCCGGGAGATCCGTCCTGACGACGCTTCAGCGCGTCACGTGGCGCAAATGCTGCTCCTCACCTTCCCTCAGCAGAGAGCGGATACCGCTGAAGACCAGGGCTATGGCCTCGTCGCGACCGACATCGTCGGCGGCCGCCTTGCGCAACCAAAGCCCGTCGATCAAGGCGGCGATGATCAGGCTTGCCTGCCGAAGACGGGTTGCATCGGACATGCCTTCGAACACCGAAGCCAGGTTGGAGCGCAGCCGCCGGTAGAACAAACGCTGGAGCCGGGCATATTGCGGATTGGCGCCAGCCTCGGCGCAAACCGAAAGCCACGCATTGGCGATCGGGCGGGTGAAGGCCGAGGCGGGAAAATTTCCTTCCACGATCGCTTCCAGCCGTGCCCAGCCGGTCCGTGCCGCCGCCAGCCGCGCGATGACGTCTTCCATCAGCAAGCGGTTGTTGTAGCGCACCATGCCGAACAGCACCTCGTCCTTGCCCTTGAAATAATAGGCAAGAATGCCGGGCGACATGCCGGCTTCGCGGCATATGCGGGCCGATGTCATGCCTTGCAGCCCATGTTCGAGGAACACGCGATGCGCGGCGGCGATCAGCTCGACCCGCCTGATGTCCTCGATTCTCGTCCGCTTGCCGTGAGTCGCCATGATCCTTTCTAGCAAATTAGATTTTTGTACGCTCATACAAGATTCTGTATTGACATATAGCGGCCAGCCCATAGCCTCTACCGAAGGCTCGTCTCACGCAGAAAGAATGGGGAACCAAAATGCGCACGACATTCGTTTTCGCTTTGCTTGCGGGGCTCGTCGCTTCGCCTGCCCTGGCTGCCGATGCTTCACAATGCCAGAAGGTCCGCATGGCCGATCTTGGCTGGACCGACATCGCCCTCACCAACACCACCGCGCAGGTCATTCTCGACGCTCTGGGATATGACGCCTCGCAAACCTTGCTTGGCCTTGGCGTCGCCTATTCGGCCTTGAAGGAGAACGACATGGACGTCTTCCTGGGCAACTGGCGGCCAGTCCAGGACGAGGAGTACAAATCCTATTTCGACGAAGGGTCCGTCGAGGTGCTGGGGGTGAACCTGGAGGGCGCCAAATACACGCTGGCGGTACCGCAATACGTAGCGGACCAGGGGATAAAGAGCTTCGACGATCTCGCTGCCCATGCCGACAAGTTCGGCCGCAAGATCTATGGCATCGAGGCGGGATCGAACAAGCCGCTGCTCGACATGGTGGCCGCCAACCGCCACGGGCTGGGCGATTGGCAGGTCGTGGAGTCCAGCGAGGCGGCAATGCTGACGCAGGTCGCCAATTCCGTGGCGGACAAGGGCTGGGTCGTCTTCCTCGGCTGGGAACCGCACCCGATGAACCTCGACTACAAGATAACTTACTTGTCGGGGGGCGACGTCGAGTTCGGGCCGAATTTCGGCGGCGCCACCGTCCGCACCATCGCCCGCAAGGGATTTTCGGCGCAATGCCCCAACGCGGCCAGGCTGTTCGCCAATCTGGCCTTCGATATCAGCTACGAAAACCACGGCATGCGGATGATCCTGGGGGAGGGAAAATCCGCCGACGAAGCCGCCCGCGAAATGCTGAAGCAAAATCCCGACAAGCTGGCGAAATGGCTGGACGGCGTCTCGACCTTCGACGGCCAGCCAGCCGCGCCGGCCGTGAAAAGCGCGCTCGGCCAGTAGATGAGCCAGATCATGCTTGCAGCCGTGCTGGACGCCGCCGGGGAACCGTTGCGCATCGTGAATGTGCCAAGGCCGGCGCCAGGGCCTGGCGAAATACTGGTTCGGCTGGAAGCAAGCGGCATATGCCATACCGACGCGCATGTGTGGCAAGGGCATTTGCGGCCGGCTTCGGGGAAACCGGCCGCGATTCTCGGCCATGAGGGTGTCGGACGGGTGGTCGAACTCGGGCCAGGCGTCGAGGGCTGGCGCCTGGGTGAGCGCGCCGGGGTTGCCTGGCTTCACGACACGTGCGGCCATTGCGAGGAATGCCGCGCCGACATGGAATCCTTCTGCCAGCATCACCGGGCTCATGGCTTCGATGTCGACGGCACTTTTGCCGAATATGTCGTGGCCGATGCGCGCTTTGCCGCCCGTGTGCCGGACACGGGCGACGCGGCAGTTCTGGCACCGTTGATGTGCGCGGGCCTGACCGCCTTTGGCGCGGTGCGGCGGGCGGGCATCGTAGCCGGCGAAACCTGTGCCATATTCGGCTGCGGCGGCCTCGGACTCTATGCGATCCAGATCGCCCGGCGGCTCGGCGCCAGGGTCGTCGCGGTCGACACCGACGAGGCCAAGCTGCGCCTCGCGGCTTCGCTCGGCGCCGACCACGTCCTGCTTGCCTCGCCAGGGCTGGCGGGCGACTGGCCGGCGACGCTGCGTGCCCATGTCTGCATCAATTTCGCCCCGACGCCGGCAAGCTGGGACGCGATGGTCGCGGCCATCCGTCCGCGCGGCAGGATCGTCGCCGCGGCGATGGTCCCGCAACCGGTGCCGCTGAACCAGGAATGGCTCACGGCGAGCGGCGTCTGGATCACGGGGACGAGCGTCGGCACGCGTGCGCAGATGCGCGAGCTTATCCAACTGCACGAGGCGCGGCCGTTCGAGACCCAAATAGAGCGCGTTACGCTGTCGGAAGCGACCAGCGCGCTGGAACGGTTGAAGGCGGGAACCGCCGAAGGGCGGCAGGCGATCGTCTTTGGTGGCGACGCTTGACGTAATCGGCAGGCCGTTGGGTTGGCAGCCAACCGGGCCCGGTTCCATCGAAATTTTCACCTTTGTCCCGCCGCCCGCGGCGAAATTCCGACAAAGGCCGAGCTCGAAAGGCCCTAGTTAGGCGCTGCCGGGGCCTTGGTATCCGGCGCATGTTTCGACGGCTGTCAGCCCGGGTGGACTCCACGAATGACTGTAATCATCGACAATGCCGCAAGCTGGCGCGACATCGCGCGCGTCGGAGACGGCGAAGACCTGGCCCTGGCGCCGGCCGCCTGGGATCGCATCGGCCACGCAAACCGCATCGTGGCGAGCCTCGTCGAAAAGGGTATTCGCGCCTATGGCGTGAACACCGGCGTCGGGGCGCTCGCAAGCCAGGTGGTGGCGCCGGCGCTGCAGGAGAAACTGTCGCGCAACATCATTCTGAGCCACGCCTGCGGCGTCGGCGAACTGGCGCCCGAGCGCAGCATCCGCGCCATCATCGCCGTGCAGGTGGCGAATTTCGCCCATGGCCATTCGGGCGTGCGGCCTGAGATCGTGCGCAACCTCATCACCTTCCTCGAGCGTGGCTGCATTCCGGATGTTCCTTCGCGGGGATCGGCCGGATATCTCACGCACAACGCCCATATCGCGCTGGTGCTGATCGGCGAGGGCAGGGCGAGCGTCGCCGGGCGCCGGATGAGCGGCCGCGAGGCGCTGGCGGCGATCGGGCTCGAGCCGCTGGTGCTGGGCGCCAAGGAAGGGTTGAGCCTCGTCAACGGCACGGCATGCGCCACCGGCCTGACCAGCATCGCCCTGGTGCGCGCCGAGCGTCTGCTTACCTGGGCCGATGCCGCGGCGGCGCTGACGCTGGAAGCCGCGGGCGGGCAGATGGCGGCCTTCGATGAACAGGTACTGGCCATGCGGCCGTCGCCCGGCATCGCGGCCGTCGGCGCGTCTTTGCGGCGCCTGCTCGACGGCAGCGGGCTGATAGCGGCGGCGCAAGGCATCCGCACGCAGGATGCGCTCAGCCTGCGCGCCGTGCCGCATGTGCATGGCGCGGCGCGCGAGGTGCTGGAGCGCTCGGCGCTGCTGGTCGACCGGGAACTGGCTTCGGTCACCGACAATCCCGCCGTGTCCGGCACGCCCGAAGACCCCCAGGTGTTTTCGCAGGCCCATGCGGTGGCGCCGGCGCTCGGCCAGACCGCCGACGGCCTGACCATTGCGCTGGCGCAGGTCGCGGCGATGAGCGAACGCCGCATCGACCGCATGGTCAATCCGCTGGTCAACAACCTGCCGCCATTCCTGGCCGCCGAGGGCGGCTGCAATTCCGGATTCATGATCGCCCAGTACACCGCCACGTCGCTCAGCAACGTCAACCGGCGCCTTGCCGCGCCGGCGGCGACGGATGGCGGCGTCACGTCAGGCCTGCAAGAGGATTTTCTCGCCCACCCGACGGTGGCGGCCAACAAGCTGCTGGCGGTCATCGACAACGCCGAATACATCCTGGCGATCGAACTCATGGCCGCCGCGCAGGCGCATGATTTCCTGTCCGGCAAGGCCGAGCGGGCGCCGGGCACCGACGCCATCTACCAGGCCGTGCGCCAACGCGTCGCGCACTATAGCGACGACCGGCCGCTGTCCTGGGACATGGAAACGTTGCGCGAGTTTATCCGCGGGGTGGATGTGGGGCGGTAAAAAAGGTTTCGTCTTCGGGAAATCCGATGGAGGCTTCCCAAGATCGTTGCGTTGAAAGGGTGCTCATGCCTTTTGGACATGGATCGTTATCCGCAAGGCGCATAGTTGGACGACAGGTAGCAAGACGGCGGCTGTCTCGGAGTGAATTTGGAGAAGTTCGGCCTGAAATAGTGAAAAATAACGGGCTTACTGAGCCGCTCACTGCCATCGGCGAACTTCGACACAACTCTGAATCTCGTAATTGACGAAGTGTCTGACCATAGCTTTAGCCTATTCACGAACCTTGGTCCGGTCTTATTCCCCTTTAATGTCAGATTGACTGAATAGCCGGATTTGCTGGGCACAAGCTTTATATCTTGAAATTGCATTGCCTCGGGCGATGCTTCGGCGCCGTCGCCACACTCAAACAATGGGTCGGGAATCTCCAGAGCGGCCATTTGCACCGTGACCTCAAACGGCTCGTACTCTTGATGGACGACGTCGCTGTCATCGGTCCAATTATATCGGATGGATCCCTCGAGAGTGGTGTTCATGGACATGCCAGGAACACTGACCCAGACGTAGTCGCTCATTTCTCCAAAAATTCCCTGAGCTCTCAATTTCTCGCCGCACTGATCCATCACAGTATGGGACGAGCAACTAAACCGTTCATTGGTCAAACTGGCTGCGTTGACATTCAATTGTTGGAAGAGATCTTCAAGTGACACATCCACTCCACTAGAAAAGTCCCCTATGGTCTGGCTAAAATCCGGGCTGGGTTCCCCAACCGTGACCTGCTGCCAGCCCGCATCAAAGGCTTTTCGAACGAAATGGAATGATATTGTCGCATCCTCCACACCGCCCCAGCCATCGTTCAAGAAGGCGAAATAGGGTCTAAAGCCAACGCAGCCAGAGCCACTTTCTACTCGTAGCATTGGCCGGCGAAACACTTCGCTCGAAGCGACCTGCAATCGAGTGCTTTTTAGTCGAAGATTTGATCGATCAGTGCTTTTGGTCTCGATATCGAGAAACGTGCGTACTTTATCCCATTCTATTTCACCCGGTCCGGCGGTATTGGCAACGAGTTTACGCATCCCACGCCAAGCGCTGACGATATCGTCCCGCTCAGGGAATACTTCGATCGCGTCGGGTCCGGCAGCGGTTTGGTAAGCCATAATGGCTTCTAGATTCAGCCTTTGGTTTACGGAAACACCGATCTCGGTCTTGTCGGCGGCGCCTCTAATTGAGGAGGCCGCTATCAATCCACCCGACGTTGCGTCGCTAAGCGGAGTCGGACGACGCTTCAGTTCCTCTCTGCCTAATGTCCAGGATGACGAGTAGACAGTTCCGCCTGGAAGAATGGTACGCCCTTGGCCATCCTTCAGGCCGTTCACAAAACGCCCCTCGAAAATCTCACCTGTCGTCAGGTACAGCGTGCCATTGCCGTTCGGCAATCCCGCTGCAAACTGACCCTCGAAACGAGAGCCGGTAGCATCCAAGTGGGTGCCTGTTCCATTGAGCTCGCCGCCGGCCCAGTTGCCTTCCCATACTTCTCCTGATCGGATTTCGAGGCGCCCCTGTCCATCGGCTCGTCCGTTCTTCATCCCGCCGACGTAGGTGCTAAACACAGTCTGCTGGTCGTAGTTCGCGGATCCGCGTACGCGCCAAATCAGCTTCCCTTTGCCGTTCACTGTCCCATCGCTTGAGATCTCGGTGTTTGGAGATTGTCTCGCGCTTGGTTCCCAGAGAAAATCAAGCTGGCGTTCGGGATGGAAGTCCCAAACACGAATGTTCTTGCGTACGATTGAGCGAGTTGCTGGCTCGTAGAATATCTGCACTCTTTGCGACCAAGCCCCGGTTGTCTCTGCCGCACTTGATGCAAAGCTGCCCAAGCCCCAGGTTGCGCAGAGGAACATCAAAAAAAGAAAAATTCTCATTTTTACGACCGATCTGACGCGCGCACTGGAGCAGTCGACCAAGTCACGGACCGTCAGCCTGCTGATCAGCAAAGAAAAGATGTTTTCGTCCCCTGCGCGCAATCTATGCTGGATCGCACGTCAGCGAAATCAATCATCGAAATCGAATTGAGTCGAGTCAAGTTCTTCAGCAGAGCCGGTTGGAGCAGTAATCCCACGTAAGGCGTGATGGTCGACCAACCAACTCCCGACAACGCGAAAATTCCAGTAAACCGGCCGAGCAGCCACCGAGCCAAGACATCACTGCGATGCTATGTTCAAGCTCAAGCATCGCCATCTATATTTTGCCGGAGCGACAAGCGCTTCAGTTTAGAAGCTGCCAAGCAATGTGAACGGCGAGCACGCAGCGATGTTGAAGTGCGCAATGATGGCGGAGAGGGAGGGATTCGAACCCCCGATGGGCTTGCACCCATGCCGCATTTCGAGTGCGGTGCATTCGACCACTCTGCCACCTCTCCGCGGTCATGGTCGGCCGTTGCCGGCGCGGCGCACTAGATAACGGCTGATCGGGCAGGTTACAAGGCCAAATCCACCGATATTTGGCTTGTCGTCCGGCATCCCCGGCAGGCCCTGGATCGACCGCTGCGTTTCGCGCCTATTGCCCTGGTACGGCATAGGCGGTCTTGGCGGTCATTGCCGCCATCACCGCCTTCTCCAGGGCGCCATAGGTCTTGCCGTCATTTTCGCCGGAAAAGATCACCACGGCGGCATAGCCGGCCTCGTTGACGAAGAAGAACGAACCGCCGGTCTTGGGATAGTCGGGCATGTGATGATGCAGCAGGCCGTCGTGATAATACTGCGTGCCGCGAGCGGTGCGCTTCCTGTAGGCGCCGAGCGTGTAGCTCACCTTGCCCGGCAAGGCGTCGAGCCATTGGCGCGTCGTCGGGCCAAGAATGCCTGATGTCTCGTCGAAGGCGTAGAGAAACCGCGCATAATCCTGCGCCGAGATATCCCAACCGCCATTCGGCGCCCGTGCCGCCAGCGTGGCGTCGATGATGCCGGCATTGGCCGGCATGCCAAGCCTGGTGAAGACCTTGCCGCAGACATTGCCGTAGGCCTGGTTGGCGAGCACCTGCGCGACATAGCCCAGGATGAGGTAGCCGCTGTCGCTGTAGGACATCGTGCTGCCGGGAGCGGATTCGAGCATGGTTTGCGTCGCCGTCCTGAACGAGGCGCCGACCGAATGATCGTTCCTGTCGTCGAAGGCGTTCTTGACCAGCCCGGCGCGATGGGTGAGCAGTTCCTCGATGGTGATGGCGGTAAAACGGGGGTCCTTCGGGGCGTTTGCGCCGTTGTTTCGCTTGAAATAGCCGGCGAGCAAGCTGCCCAGCGTATCCGTGAACGCCAGGCGCCTGTCATCGACGAGCCCCGCCATGCAAACGCCGGTTATGGCTTTCGACAGGCTGGCGACCGGGCGCCGTTCTGTCGGCTTCCAGCCATGGTCGTAGGAGCCGACGATCGTCTGGTGCAGCGCGACGGCGACCTCGGCATCGGCGATGGCGTGGTCCTTCATCCATGCGGTGACGGCGGCATCGACGCTTTCGGCGACCGGGTTCGGCCCGGCTCGCGCCGGCGCGGCCGTCGATGCCAGCAAAGCCATGCCCAGGCACAGTCCCGACCAGCCGCGCATCCCTCTCCCCGCCGACGGCAATGCAATCGGGGTCATGTTGACACGGCTGGCGTCTGCCGGCCAATAACAGTCCCGGCACCGGCGTTGCCTTGACTCACGTCGAACCTTCGGTTAGGGGAAGCGCGCAATCGGCGTGGAGGGTGCTCCGCGCCGCTTGTTTTTTGAACCCGCAGACTGACAAAAAGACGGCCGAACCGCCAGAGGCGGTTCATCAAGGCCGACCGAACAGCGAAAGGCAAAAAATGTTCGCAGTCATCAAAACGGGCGGCAAGCAGTATCGCGTCGCCGCCAACGATCTCCTGAAGATCGAAAAAGTCGAAGCCAATGTCGGCGATATCGTCGAGATCGGCCACGTCCTCGCCCATGGCGAAGGCGAGAATGTCACCTTCGGCGCGCCGTTCGTCGATGGCGCTCTGGTCACGGCGGAAGTCGTCGAGCAGGGCAAGAACCGCACGGTCATCGCTTTCAAGAAGCGCCGCCGCCAGAATTCGCGCCGCAAGATCGGCCATCGCCAGCTTTTGACCACCGTGCGGATCTCCGAGATCCTGCTGGGTGGCGCCAAGCCCGCCAAGAAGGCCGCCGTCAAGGCGGAAGCCAAGGCCGAGGTCGCCGCCGACGCGGCGCCGAAGGAAGCCAAGGCCAAGAAGGACGCCGCCCCGAAGGACGAGGCAAAGGCCGAGACGGCAGCTGCACCGCTGTTCAAGGCGCCGAAGGGCGAGCCGGACGACCTGACCGTGATCAAGGGCATCGGCCCGGTCGCCGCCAAGGATCTCGCCGAACAGGGCATCGTCACCTTCGCGCAGCTCGCCAAGCTCAGCGACAAGGATGTCGCCAAGATCGACGAGCACATGCCGTTCAGCGCCGACCAGATCAAGGACTGGCGCGAACAGGCCAAGGAACTGGCGAAGAAGTAATTTTTCCGGCGAAACATCAGCCGGATCGGACTTGAAACGGAACGCGAACGCGTTCATAAGGCCTTTCAGGCGCCTTGCGGCGCAATGGAGTTAGTTAGATGGCACACAAGAAAGCTGGCGGCTCGTCGCGCAACGGTCGCGACTCGCATTCCAAGCGTCTGGGCGTGAAGAAGTTCGGCGGCGAAGCCGTCATCCCGGGCAACATCATCATTCGTCAACGCGGCACGACCTGGCACCCCGGCGTCAATGTCGGCATGGGTACCGACCATACGCTTTTCGCGCTCGAGTCCGGCGCCGTGACGTTCAACAAAAAAGCCAACGGCCGAACCTACGTATCGGTCAATCCGATCGCCAAAGCCGCGGAGTAGCCGGTTCCGCACTAGAACACCGGCGCCCATCTCGGGAACCGGTGTCTGGAAGCCAGAAGGTTGGCAAAGCCAGGAAAAGGATCAGGGGAGATGGGTTTCCATCTCCCCTTTTTCTTGTGCCTGGAGGACTTTGAAATGGTTGCCGAAGCGGAAGACTCAGAAGACGAAAGTTACGCGATAGATTGCCCGGTGCTGGTCACCGAGCGGCTGGTGATGCGCGCTCCGCATGAGCGGGATCTCGCGCAACTGGTCGAGCTTGCCGACAACCGTCACGTCGCCGAGATGCTGGCGCGCATGCCGCACCCCTATGGCGAGGCCGAGGGGCGTGCTTTCCTCACCATGACCCAGTCGCGCCGCGCCGGCATAGCCTATGCCTTGACGCTGGCCGGCACCGAGACCTTCGTCGGTTGCGCGGGCTTGAACACCACCGATCGCGGGCTGGAACTCGGCTACTGGATCGGCGAGCCCCACTGGAAGCGCGGCTATGCGACCGAAGCCGCTCACGCGCTGGTCGATCTCGCCTTCCAGAAGACCTCGATCCAGGTGTTGCACGCCTCGACCCGGGTCATCAATCCGGCCTCGCGCCGGGTGATCCACAAGTGCGGTTTCCAGTATGCCGGCCAGGGCATGCTGAACTCCATCGTCGCCGGCCAGGTGCCTGTGGAGCGTTACCGGCTCGACAGGAAGACCTGGACCAGCCTGCGGAACTGGGTCCACTTCTAGGTGTGTCGATATTCAGGTGAGGCGGGCCTGCAAACGCAGGTTTCCTGCGCTTCCCCGTTCTACTGCGCCGCAGTAGAACTGAGCTCACGGACTTATGTCCGCTCCGCTCCGGTTCTCGGAAACCCACGTTTTCGGCTCGGCCTGACCTGAATCTCGGCACACCTCGGCGCCTGGCCGAAGCAAAGGTTCAGAGCGAATTGGGTTCAGCCCAACTCGGCCCACACCGGGAAGTGATCCGAACCGGCCGCCTTTCGGTCGACCCACAAGCGCTTCAGAGACCGGGCAAGCGAGGCGCTGGTGAAGACATAGTCGATACGTTTTTGGCGCTTGGGGTCGCCGAAGGTGATCAGGTCGTCGCCGGTGATGTTGAGGCGCAAGGCGGCATCGACGGCGAAATCGGCGGTCAGCGGCATGCCGAATTCATGGTCCGGCCGGCCGGCGAGTTCGACATATTCGGGCGAGCCGGCCAGCATGTTGAAATCGCCCATCGCCACAAAGGCCTCGGGATGCGGCATTTCGGGCAGGCCGATCTCGGCGACGCCCGACAGCGCGCCGCCTTCGAGCGCGTAGTTCAACAGGCGCTGGCGCAGGAACTGGATCTGGCTGGCGCGCTCGACCGGGCTGCGGTGATCGAGGTGGATGGAATAGAAGCGGATGAAGCCAAGCGGCGTCTCGATCAGCGCTTCCAGCGCGCCGCGCTGGAAGTTCATCATCTCGAAGCTGCGGCTGCGCGGCAGGAGCAGGTTGCGCGACAGATGAATGGGCGTCTTCGACAGAACCATGTTGCCGAGCTGGAAGGTGGTGGTGATGGCGCGGCCGTTTTCGATGCGCGAACCGAGATTGGCCTCGAAATTGCTGCCATAGACGGCGAAATAGTCGGGCAGCGCCTCGCCGATCTCGGCGACCATGTCACGCCCGCCATTCCTGGGATTGTTGCGGGTGACCTCCTGCAGGGCGACCACGTCGGCGCCGCGCACGGCATCGGCGATACGCCCGACATCGTAGCGTCCGTCGAGACCGATGCCGTACTGGATATTGTAGGTTACAAGCTTCATTCCGACATCTCCGGCCGACCCCACCCGGCCATTGTCACAAAACGGCCTCGCCCTTCGCCGCGCCTTGGTTTAGAGCAAGGCCGAAGGTTTAGAGCAATGCCGCAAGGCCAATAAAAGAAACCAAAGCCCAATGAAATTTCTCGATCAAGCCAAGGTCTATGTCCGCTCCGGCGATGGCGGCGCGGGGTCCGTGTCGTTCCGGCGCGAGAAATTCATCGAGTTCGGCGGGCCCGACGGCGGCGATGGCGGTCGCGGCGGCGATGTCTGGCTGGAAGCGGTCGATGGCTTGAACACGCTGATCGACTATCGCTACCAGCAGCATTTTAAGGCCAAGACCGGTGTCCACGGCATGGGCCGCAACATGACGGGCGCCAAGGGTGCCGATGTCACGCTGAAAGTGCCAGCCGGCACGCAGGTGTTCGAAGAGGACAACGAGACGCTGATCTGCGACCTGACCGTGATCGGCCAGCGCTTCCTGCTCGCCAAGGGCGGCAATGGCGGCTTCGGCAACCAGCATTTCAAGACCTCGACCAACCAGGCGCCGCGCCGCGCCAACCCCGGCCTGCCGGGCGAGGAACTCAACATCTGGCTCAGGCTGAAGCTGATCGCCGATGCCGGCCTGGTCGGACTGCCCAATGCCGGCAAGTCGACATTCCTGGCCGCCGTCACCGCGGCCAAGCCGAAGATCGCCGACTATCCGTTCACGACGCTGCATCCGGGGCTCGGGGTGGCGCGTATCGATGCACGCGAATTCGTCATCGCCGACATTCCGGGCCTCATCGAAGGCGCGCATGAGGGGGTGGGCATCGGTGACCGCTTCCTCGGCCATGTCGAGCGCACGCGTGTGCTGCTGCATCTGGTTTCGGCGCAGGAAGAAAATCCCGGCAAGGCCTACAAGACCGTGCGCGCCGAACTCGAAGCCTATGGCAATGGCCTGACAGACAAGGTCGAGATCCTGGCGCTGAGCCAGGCCGACACGCTCGACGCCGACGCTCGCAAGAAGAAGGTCGCGTCGCTCAAACGCGCCGCCGGGCGTGCGCCGATGCTGCTGTCGGCTGTCACCGGCGAAGGTGTCGAGGCGGTGTTGCGCGCGCTGATGGCCGTGGTCGCGGAAGCGCGCGACGCTGTCGTGGCGCCGGTCGAGACGCGCTGGGAAAAGTAAGCCATGCAGTCGTTGAGGAAATACCGGCGCATCACGGTCAAGATCGGTTCGGCGCTGCTCGTCGACCGCGCCAGCGGCCTGAAGCGCGACTGGCTCGCATCGCTTGCCGACGATATCGCCGTGCTTGCCCAGGGCGGGGCCGAGATCCTCGTCGTGTCGTCCGGCGCCATCGCGCTTGGCCGCACCATTCTGGGCCTCGGCAAGCGAGCGTTGAAGCTCGAGGAAAGCCAGGCGGCGGCGGCTGTCGGCCAGATCGCGCTCGCCGGCGCCTGGTCTGACGCGCTTGGCAAGGGTGACCTGAAATCGGGCCAGATTCTCTTGACGCTCGGCGATACCGAAGAACGCCGCCGCTACCTCAACGCGCGCGCGACGATCTCGACGCTGCTCAAGATGAAGGCGGTGCCGGTCATCAATGAGAACGACACGGTGGCGACCTCCGAAATCCGCTATGGCGACAATGACCGGCTGGCCGCGCGGGTGGCGACGATGATGGGTGCGGACCTTCTGGTCCTGCTCTCCGACATTGACGGGCTCTACACCGCGCCGCCGGCGCGCGATCCCGACGCAAAGTTCATTCCGGTGGTCGACCGCATCACGCCTGACATCGAGGCGATGGCGGGCGCGGCGGCTTCCGAACTGTCGCGCGGCGGCATGCGCACCAAGCTCGATGCCGGCAAGATCGCCAATGCCGCCGGCACGGCGATGATCATCACCTCGGGCACGCGGCTGTCGCCGCTGATGGCGATCGAGCGCGGCGAGCGCGCCACCTTCTTCCGGCCGAGCGCCAATCCGGTCAAGGGCTACAAGACCTGGATCGCCGGACAGCTCGAGCCGGCCGGCCGGCTGACCGTCGATGCCGGCGCCATAGGGGCGCTGATTTCGGGCAAGTCGCTGCTGCCGGCAGGGGTCAAGCTGGTCAGCGGCAATTTCTCGCGCGGCGACACGGTGGCGATTCTGTCGCCCGAGGGCCGCGAGATCGCACGCGGGCTGGTTGCCTACGACGCCGCCGATGCCGTAAGGATCGCAGGCCTGAAGACAGCCGAAATCGAGACGGTGCTCGGCTACGAGGCGCGTTCGGCGATGATCCACCGCGATGACCTGGTGGTGAGTCATCCCAGTGACCAAGTACGGGCCAGTGACCAAGTACGGGCAGGAAACGAGACAAGCGGAAGATGAGCCATGCTGAAGCTGCATGAACAATCCCGGGACGACACCTTGGCGCTGATGGCCGACATCGGCCGCCGCGCCCGCGCTGCTGCCCGACCGTTGGCCGTTGCAACCACTGCCGCCAAGAATGCCGCGTTGACGGCCATGGCAGACGCTGTTTTGCGGAATGAGCAGGCCATTCTCGAGGCCAATGCCATCGACGTTGCGAATGGCCACGAATCCGGACTGTCCGGCTCCTTCATGGACCGGCTGAAACTCGATCCGGCGCGCATAGGCGCGATGGCGGACGGCATTCGCGAGATCGCCGCGCTCAAGGATCCGGTGGGTGACGTGATTGCCGCGTGGGAGCGTCCCAATGGCCTCGCCATCGAGCGCGTACGCACGCCGCTCGGCGTCGTCGGCGTCATCTATGAAAGCCGGCCGAATGTCACGGCCGATGCCGGCGCGCTGTGCCTCAAGGCCGGTAATCCGGTGATCCTGCGCGGCGGCTCGGATTCACTCAATTCGTCGTCAGCGATCCACGCCTGCCTGGCCGAAGGCCTGAAGGCCGCCGGTCTGCCCGAGGATGCAATCCAGCTTGTGCCAACCACCGACCGCGCCGCGGTCGGCGAAATGCTCAAGGGGCTCTCGGGCAATCTCGACGTCATCATCCCGCGCGGCGGCAAAAGCCTGGTCGGCCGGGTGCAGAGCGAGGCACGGGTGCCGGTCTTTGCCCATCTGGAAGGCATCTGCCATCTCTATATCGACCGCTCCGCCGATCTCGACATGGCGGTCCGGATCGCGGTCAACGCCAAGATGCGGCGCACCGGCGTCTGCGGCGCGGCCGAAACGCTGCTGGTCGACCGCGCTGTGGCATCCACCCATCTGGTGCCGATCCTCGATGCCTTGCGCGCCGCCGGCTGCGAAATCCATGCCGATCAACAGGTGATGAAGCTGTTTTTCGACGCCAAGCCGGCTGATGATGCCGACTGGGTAACCGAATATCTCGACGCCATCATCGCGGTGAAACTGGTCGACGGCATAGAAGGTGCGATCGACCACATCGAGACCTTCTCATCGCATCACACCGAGGCGATCGTCGCCGAGGATGCGGCGGCGGTGGAGCGCTTCTTCAACGAGATCGATTCGGCGATCCTGCTGCACAATGCCTCGACGCAGTTCGCAGACGGCGGCGAGTTCGGCATGGGCGCCGAGATCGGCATCGCCACCGGCAAGATGCATGCGCGCGGCCCGGTCGGCGTCGAGCAACTGACCTCGTTCAAGTACCGCGTGCGCGGGTCGGGACAGGTGAGGCCTTGATCCATTTCGCCGACAGGACCTGAGGGGGTCTGTGACCGCGATGCTGGCATCTCCCGGGCACGCCGTCCCGACCCGCTATCTCAAAATGCCTTACGCCGCCAAGGGTCTTGCGGTCGGCCTGTTCGGCGGTTCGTTCAATCCGCCGCACGCCGGTCACGCGCTGGTCGCCGAGATCGCGCTTAGGCGCCTGGCGCTCGACCAGTTGTGGTGGATGGTGACGCCAGGCAATCCGCTGAAGAGCACACGCGAGCTGGCGCCGCTCGGCGAGCGCATCGCGCTTTCCGAGAAGATCGCCAAGAACCCGAAGATCAAGGTCACCGCCTTCGAGGCGGCGCATCACGTGCGCTACACCGCCGACACGCTGGCCCTGGTCAAGGCGCGCAATCCCGGCGTCGACTTCGTCTGGATCATGGGCGCGGACAGCCTGCGCGATTTCCATCGCTGGCAGAGCTGGCGCGAGATCGTGCTCACCTTCCCGATCGCGGTCATCGACCGCCCCGGCGCGACGCTGTCCTTCCTGTCGTCGGTGGTCGCCAAGACCTTCGACTATGCCCGCATCGATGAAGGCGACGCGCCGCTCATCGCCCGCATGAAGGCGCCGGCCTGGACCTTCATCCACGGTCCGCGTTCCTCGCTGTCGTCGAGTGCGATCCGCAGGATGGCGAAAGGTTGAGTTCTCACCTTCCCGGCGGGCCTGGGAGAGACGGTAGTATCCAGCGGCGGCGCCGTCCGGCAATGTCGTTTTTGCAGCGGCATCGGGCTCGCTGATGGGCGATGCTGACCAGGCATGGCGGTCCAACAGAAAACCCACCCCACGATCGATCCGGAACAGGGCAGTGCGCCCACGCCGCTGATCGCGATTGCCAGCGTCATCGTGTCGATGGCGCTGATCGCCATCGGCAACGGACTGATGTTCGCCTATATCCCCGTCCGCCTCGGCGTCGAGGGCTTCGATCCGACCTGGGCGGGGCTGATCGTCACCGGCCTGTCGGCCGGCGGCCTTGCCGGCTGCATCCTGACCGGACCGCTGGTGCGCAGGGTCGGCCACGCCCGCGCCTTCATGGTGCTGTCGGCATTGATCGCGCTCTCCAATGTCGCCATTGGCGCCGGGCCGCTGCCGGTGCTTTGGATCGCGGCGCGCGCGCTCTACGGCTTTGCCATATGCGGCCTGTTCATCGTCGCGCAGAGCTGGCTCAACGATGCCCTGCCGAACGCCATTCGCGGCCGGGTGATGGCGGTGTTCTATGTCGCCTATATCGGTGGCCTGGGCGTCGGTTATGCGACGCTGGCCATCATCGACATCCACACCGCCGCGGCGTCGCTGATCGGCATTGCCTTCACCGCCCTGTCCATCCTGCCCGTCGGCATGACGCGCCTTGCCCAGCCGCCCGCGCCGCAGGCGGCTTCGGTGGCGCTGCGCCAGGCCTGGCGGATATCGCCGGTCGGCGTCGCCGGCATGCTCGCCGTCGGCGGCCTGTCGATGATCGTTTCCGGCTTCGCGCCCATCCATGCCACCGCCAAGGGCTACAGCCAGGCCGATGTCGCGCTGCTGTTGTCGGCCATGCCGGTCGGCACGCTGATCCTGCAGATACCGCTCGGCTGGCTTTCCGACCGCACCGACCGGCGCTACGTGCTTGCCGGCGCCGCGGCGCTGGCGGTCGTCGCCAGCGTGCTGGCGATCATCTTCGACGGCGGCGCGCTGATGGCCCTGGTGGTGATCTATCTGATCTGGGACGGGGCGGCGGAATCGATCTATGCGCTCTCCAGCGCGCACGCCGCCGACCGCGCCAGGAAGGATGAGCTGCTCGCCCTGTCAAGCTCGATGCTGTTTGCTTGGTCGCTGGCCGGCTTCGTGGTGCCGGGCATCGTCACTGCGCTATCGGCGGTTTTCGGCACGGCGACCTTCATCTATGTCGGCATCGTCATCGCCTCGGCATTCTGCCTGTTCGTGCTGTGGCGGGTGGTCGCGGCGCGGCCTGTTCCGGCAACGGTCACGGGCAGTTTCGCGCCAATGTCGGCGCAAGCGCCCTTGCCGGTTGAACTCGCTTTCGCGCCGGATGAAGAGGTTCGTCACGGCGGCGGCTGATTACTGCTTGCGGGCCTCGGGCGGCGGTGCTTCCGGCGGCGGCAGCGGGATCGAGATGCCTTCGCTGTCGAAGGCCTGCTTGGCGCGTTTCGTCATGTCGATCTGGGTGGCGAAATAGTCCGCCGCGGAGGTCCAGTAGCGCAAGGTGAGCGAGACGGTGGTGTCGCCGAGCGCCGCCACGAAGGCGAGCGGCGCCGGTTCGCGGCGGATGCGCTTCTCAGCGCCGGCAATGGCAAGCAATGTCTTCTGGGCGCCGTCGATGTCGTTCCACGAGCCGATGCCGAGCGTGATGTCGGCCCGGCGCACGCCGTTGCGGGTGAAGTTGCGCACCGGCTGGTTCCACAGCGTCGAATTGGGCGCCAGTATGTAGACGCCGTCGGCGGTCCTGAGCTTGGTGGCGAAGAGGCCGATCTCCTCGATCGAACCGGAAATGGAGCCGACTTCGACGGATTCGCCGATGCGGAACGGACGCAGCGCGAGCAGCATGATGCCGGCCGCGATATTCTGCAGCGTGCCTTGCAGGGCGAGACCGATGGCCAGGCCGATGGCGCCGATCGCGGCGATGATCGACGCGGTCTGCACGCCGAACTGGCCGAGCACCATGATGACGACCAGGATCAGGATGGCGTAGCGGACGATCTTGGAAAAGAAATGCCGCAGCGTCGCGTCGAAGCCATGGATATGGCCGAGGCCGGCCGAGATCGAGCGCTCGGCAAGATTGGCGACGATATAGCCGACCACCAGGAGGATGACGGCGCCGATGGCGGAGAAGGAGTAGGAGACGATCAGCGTACTCAGTTGCGCGAGGCCGGCCTGGACGGTGAGAAGGGTGTTTTGCGGGTCGATCGGCATGGCGGGATTCCGGTTGGTCGGTCCGCCGATAACCGCTGTGGAAGGGCAGGGTTCCGATGTTTTTGCGTCCCGCTGGGAACAATGTGCCAACAGGCGAGTTCGCCTGCGTCGGGGCTCCGTCTTGAAACTGTCAGGGAACTCTGCCTATCTAAGTGGTGTCACCCGCTTTCAGGGGTGATTTGGTTGTTCTTGCTGCGAAAGGAAATACACTGAGAACAGCACTGCGGAAGAAGGCCGATATCGTGCCTTCGCCGGCCAGGATCAGCGTAGACGACGCCGTGTCCCGCGCCATCAAGACAGTCCTTGCCAGTCTGGAAGACTCCAAGGCCGAAAACATTGTCTCAATCGACATCCAGGGGAAATCGAGCCTCGGCGACTATATGGTCGTCGCGTCGGGCCGATCGCACCGTCATGTCTCGGCTGTCGCCGACCATCTCCTCAAGGCGCTCAAGGATGCCGGACTCGGCACGGCGCGCGTCGAGGGATTGTCCGGTGCCGACTGGGTCCTGATCGATTCGGGCGATATCATCGTCCATGTCTTCCGCCCCGAAGTCCGCGAATTCTACAATCTCGAAAAGATGTGGCAGGCGCCGGATCTCGAGGAAGAGACCTTGCACTGAGCTTCGCCCCGTGTCGTAACCGTCATGGGTGCGACAGGGACGAGAGCTTGCCGAGGCAGGGATGAAGATATCAGTTCATGCCGTGGGCCGGATGAAAGCCGGCCCTGAGAGAGAGCTTGCCGACCGCTATTTCGAGCGCTTCGCCAAAAGCGGGCCGGCGGTGGGGCTGGAATTCGCCGGGATCACCGAGATTTCCGAAGGCCGCGCGGCGAATGCCAGTGAACGCCGGCGTGACGAAGGCGCGAGGCTGCAGGGCCAGTTGCAGCCGGGCACGGCGCTGATCCTGCTCGACGAGCGCGGCAAGAGCCTTTCCTCGGAAGAGTTCGCCGGCCGTATCGGCCAGTTGCGCGATGGCGGCCGCAGGGCAATGGTGTTGGCCATAGGCGGCGCCGACGGCCACGATCAGACCTTGCGCGACGATGCCGAACTGGTGCTGTCGTTCGGCGCGCTGACCTGGCCGCATCAGCTGGTGCGCGTAATGCTGGGGGAACAGCTCTACAGGATCGCCACGATCCTGTCCGGCCATCCCTACCATAGGTCGTGAAAGCGGCCTATCCGCACCGAATTCCGCCCCAATGCCGCGCAAGATCGCCTCGACTGGCATTTCCGTATCGAGGGCGTTGCGTCGGCGTGTAAAGCAGGTTCAAACGCCATACGGGTCGACGCGAAGCGCCACAATTATGGTTGATGGTTCGTTAACGAAGCCGCGGATAAAGTCGATGGCGAATGTCTGAAGGCTGGAAATCGACAACGGGCTCATCAAAAGCGGGCTCATGGCACGCGCGCTGCGGCATCGCGGCGGCGATGGTGCTTTTGTCGCTTCACGCGGCGCGGGCCGAGAACACGCTCGACATGGCGCCGGATCCTGACCAGAGCCGGGCCGAATATGAGCAGGTTTCCAAGGAGATAACGCTTTCGTCGGAGCGGCTGGCGAAGCTCGCCGCCGATATCGCCACGGTCAAGAAGGACCATGCCTCGATCACCGCCGCGCTGATCCAGTCGGCGATGACCGAGCAGAAGCTTGGCCAGGACATAGAGGACATCGGCGCCAAGCTGGAGGGGCTGAAGGGCCAGCAGCAGAAGATCCGCGATTCGCTGATGGCGCGGCGCGATGTACTGGCCGAAGTGCTGGGCGCCCTGCAGCGCATGGGGCTCAACCCGCCGCCGGCGATCCTGGTCAAGCCGGAGGACGCCCTGTCGTCGGTGCGCAGCGCCATCCTGCTCGGCGCCGTGGTGCCGGAACTGCGCCAGCAGACCGATGCGTTGCTGGCCGACCTCAAGGAACAGACCCGGGTGACAGCCTCGATCGAGGCTGAACGGGCGCGGCTGACTTCGGCGGTCGGCGAGCAGGCGGCTGAGAAGAAGCGGCTCGGCATGCTGCTCGAGGCCAAGCAGAAGCTCGAGGCCGACACGCAGGCACAAATGACGGCCGAGCAGCAGAAATCCGAGGCGCTGGCGGCCAGGGCCAGCAGCCTGAAGGATTTGATCGCCTCGCTCGAAGCCCAGGCGGACAAGACACGCAAAGCCGCCGATGCCGCCAAGGCAGCCGCTGCCGGCCAGGCCGACGGCAGCGCGCCGAGTGGCGACCAGACGGCATCTTTGCCGGTTCCGGAAGGCAATAGATTGACTGCGGCAGCGCCGTTCTCGGCGCTGCAGGGGCAGATCGCGCTGCCGGTCACCGGCCGCATCAAGCGCCGGTTTGGAGCCGATGACGGTAACGGCGCCTTGATGCTTGGGGACATGGTTGCGACACAATCGGGAGCCATCGTCACCGCGCCGGCGGATGGGAATGTGCTTTATGCGGGGCCGTTTCGCTCCTATGGTCAACTCTTGATCCTCAACGCAGGCGACGGCTATCATGTCGTCCTGGCGGGGATGAGCAGAATCAGCGTCGCGACTGGCCAGTCCGTTCTCGCAGGAGAGCCGGTCGGCGCGATGGGAGAAGCCCGGGTGGCGAGCACCTCGGTTTCGAAGAATGGAAATGCCACGCCGGAACTCTATGTCGAGTTCCGCAAGGATGGAAAACCCGTCGATCCGGCCCCATGGTGGGCGGACCGTTTTTCTGGAAGGACGTGAAATGATGCGGAAACTGTCGCTTCTGTTTGCCGGTGCGCTGATGGGCGCGTCCGCCATGAGCCTTGTCTATGGCGCACCCGGCTCGGCGGCGAACGCTGCAGGCTCGGAAACCTACAAGCAACTGGCGATCTTCGGCGACATCTTCGAGCGGGTGCGGGCGCAGTATGTGACCCCGCCCGACGACAAGTCGCTGGTCGAGAACGCCATCAACGGCATGCTTGCCTCGCTCGACCCGCACTCCTCCTACATGAATGCCGAACAGGCGCAGGACATGCGCGTGCAGACCAAGGGCGAATTCGGCGGCCTCGGCATCGAGGTGACCATGGAAAACGACCTGGTCAAGGTGATCACGCCGATCGACGACACGCCTGCCGCCAAGGCCGGCGTGCTGGCCGGCGACTATATCGCCAAGATCGACGGCGAGGAGGTTCGCGGCCTGACGCTGAACGACGCGGTCGACAAGATGCGCGGCCTGGTCAACACGCCGATCAAGCTCACCATCCTGCGCCAGGGCGCGGACAAGCCGATCGAACTGACGGTCGTGCGCGACATCATCAAGGTCAAGGCGGTCAAGTTCCGGGTCGAGAACGACATCGGCTACATGAAGATCACCTCCTTCACCGAAAAGACCTATGACGACCTCGAGAACGCCATCGACACCATCAAGAAGCAGGTGCCGGACGACAAGCTCAAAGGCTACGTGCTCGACCTGCGCCTCAACCCGGGCGGCCTGCTCGACCAGGCGGTGAGCGTCTCGGATGCCTTCCTCAAGCGTGGCGAGATCGTCTCGACGCGCGGCCGCGATCCGAAGGACGTCACCCGCTTCGACGCCAAGCCCAAGCAGGTCGACGACATCAACGGCAAGCCGATGATCGTGCTCGTCAATGGCGGCTCGGCCAGTGCTTCGGAAATCGTCGCCGGCGCGCTGCAGGATCTGCGCCGCGTCACGGTTGTCGGCACGCAGTCCTTCGGCAAGGGTTCGGTGCAGACCATCATCCCGCTCGGCGAGAATGGCGCGCTCAGGCTGACGACGGCGCTCTATTATACGCCGTCGGGCAAGTCGATCCAGGGCAAGGGCATCACGCCCGACATCAAGGTCGATCAGCCGCTGCCGCCGGAACTGCAGGGCAGGGACCTGACGCGCGGCGAGTCCGATCTCAAGGGCCACATCAAGGGCGCCGACGAGAGCTCGACCGGTTCCGGTTCGGCCGCCTATGTGCCGCCGGATCCGAAGGACGATCTGCAGCTCATCTTCGCCGAACAGCTGCTGCGCGGCCAGAAAACCGATCCGTCCTTCCCGCCCAATCCGGAAAAGGCCGTGCTCAACCAGTAAGGCCGGCAGCCGGTCTGGCCGGTTGCTCGAAGCAATGCGATGCTGCCGGGACCGAAAGGTTCCGGCAGTTTGATTCGGGGGCAAGGACCAGGCCTCCAGATACGGCGCCAAGGGGGCGCCAGGATTTATGAATTCGTGCATGTCTTGCCGAGGGAGCTCGCCTTCGGAAACCGTGCGCACGGGGACAGGGCTTGGCTGATATCGGCAAGGACATCGAACGCCCGCTTGGACAGAGCGTCCGGGCGCCGCGCGGCGCCGGCAAGGTCAGCGCCGGCATGGTCGCGGCAAGCGTGGTCGTGCTGGCGGTGGTCGGCGTGTCGGCCGCTATCGCTCTCAGGGAGAAGCCGTTTCGAAAGCCGCAGGAAGTCGCCGTCTCGACGCCGAAAGTGACCGCGTCGGCCGAGCCGGCCGCGTCGCCTCCCGCACTGGCTCCGGCAACCACACCAAAGGCGCAGACGCCGGTGAAGGACTTGTCGACCAAGAGCGGCGGTCCGCAGATCATCCATGTGCAGACGGAAGAAGGCGATGGTCCGCCCAAGGCGGCGATCGTCATCCGCGATCCCTCGACCGTCGGCCAGAATCTCAAGATCGCGCATCTTCCCGACAAGGCGCTGATCGAAACCAGTGAAACCGGGCCCTTGCCGATGCGCTCCGCGGATGGCCGGCGGCCGTTCGACGTCTATGCGCGGCCGTGGTCCGGCTCGCGTGGCGCGCGCGTGGCGATCATCATCGGCGGGCTCGCCGTTTCGCAGACCGGTACCCAGGCGGCCATCGCCAAGCTGCCGGCGGAGGTGACGCTGGCCTTCGCGCCGCAGGGCAACAGCATCGGCCGCTGGATGACGGCCGCCCGCCAAAGCGGCCATGAGATCGTCATGCAGGTGCCGCTCGAACCGTTCGACTACCCAAACGTCAATCCCGGCCGCAACACGCTGACGGTTGCGGCGACCCCCGACGAGAATCTGAAAAACCTGCACTGGGCGCTGTCGCGAACGACGAACTATACCGGGGTCATGAACTATATGGGCGCGCGGTTTTCCTCCGACGCCGCGGCGATGGAGCCGTTCATGGCGGAGCTCGGCAAAAGGGGCCTCGCCTATATCGACGATGGCTCGTCGGCGCGCAGCCTGGCGCCCGATATGGCGCTCAAGGACGGTGTGCCCTTCGTTACCGGCGACACCGCCATCGACGCGGTGCAGGATCGCGGCGCCATCCTGAAGAAACTGGACAGTCTCGAGGCAACCGCGCGTGCCAAGGGCACGGCCGTCGGCATCGGCTCGGCTTTCGACCTCACGGTCGACACGGTGTCGTCATGGGTCGCCGAGGCCAAGAAACGCGGCATCGAGATCGTGCCGATTTCGGCGGTGGCCATAGATCCGCAAAAAGGCTAACAGCCGTCTCGATAATTCTACTCCGGTGGGCATCTGGCGGCGTTTTCTGCGCTTCCGGTGCTCACGTACTTTAAGTACGCTCCGCTCCGGTTCTCGAAACCACTCGCCACATGCCTCACCAGAGCGAATTCTCAAAACGGCTGGAAGTCTCGCCATGGCCAAAAAGATCGACCGCGAAACACTGCCCTATCGGCCCTGTGTCGGGCTGATGATCCTCAATGCGGAAGGCCTCGTCTGGGTGGGGCATCGCATAGCCGAACCCGACAGCGAGTTCGCCGGCACGACACAGCTCTGGCAGATGCCGCAAGGCGGCATCGACAAGGGCGAGGAGCCGCTGCAGGCGGCGGAACGGGAGCTCTACGAGGAGACCGGGATGCGCGGCGTCTCGTTGCTGGCCGAGGCGCCGGACTGGATCAACTACGATCTGCCGGATCATCTCGTCGGCATCGCCTTCAAGGGCCGGTATCGTGGCCAGACGCAGAAATGGTTCGCGTTCCGCTTCCATGGCGATACCAGCGAAATCCAGATCAATCCGCCGCCGGGCGGCCACACCGCCGAATTCGACAAATGGTCGTGGCGGCCGATGCAGGATCTTCCCGACCTGATCGTGCCGTTCAAGCGCCATGTCTATGAAGACGTGGTGGCGGCGTTCCGGCACCTGGTGCCGTAACCGGGCGGATGGTTGCCGCGCCGGCCTTGCGGCTCTATTGATGTTCATCCGCCGCAAGCAGGGTCGCCATGAACGACGCCCCCAAAGAGTCTCCGCCCGATGACATCGCCGCCGTAAGTCAGGAGGCCGCCGGGGCGATCCTGACCATCGATCTCGCTGCGATTCGCGAAAATTACCGGCGGCTGAAGGCAAGGTTGGGCGGCGCACGCTGCGCCGGCGTGGTCAAGGCCGACGGCTACGGCCTCGGCGCACGCCAGGTGGCATCGGCGCTGGCGAAGGAGGGCTGCACCATCTTCTTCACTGCGCTGCTGGCCGAAGGCATCGCATTGCGCAAGGCGATCGGGGCCGGACCCGAGATCTACGTGCTGAACGGACTGCCGCCGGGCTCCGAGCCGGAAGCGGTGGCGGCTGATCTCTGCGCTGTGATCAACAGTGGCGCGCAACTCGAAGCCTGGCGCGCCGCGGCCCGTCGCGCCGGCCGCAAGCTTCCGGCCGCCATCCAGGTCGACAGCGGTATGTCGCGGCTTGGCATGGCGCCCACCGAAGTGGCGGCGATCGCCGGCGATGCCGCCGCGTTCGATGGCATCGCCGTCAAATATGTGATGAGCCATCTGGCCTGCGCCGACGAGCCGCACCATCCGGCCAACGAACAGCAGCGGCTGGCCTTCGAGCGGCTGCGCGCCATGCTGCCCGAGGCGCCCGCCTCGCTCGCCAATTCCTCCGGCATCTTTCTCGGGTCGCGCTACCATTATGATCTGGCTCGTCCGGGTGCCGCGCTCTACGGCATCAATCCGACGCCCGCCGAACCCAACCCGATGCTGCCCGTGATCAGGCTGCGGGCCAAGGTGGCGCAGACGCGCCGCGTCGAAAAAGGCACCGGCATCGGCTATGGCCACACTTGTCACGCGGACGGACCGCTCAGTCTGGCGACGATCTCGTTCGGCTACGCGGATGGCTGGCTGCGCCGGTCAGCTTCAGCCGCATGGTTCGAGGGGGTGCGCCTGCCCTTCCTCGGACGCGTCTCGATGGATTCGATCATTCTCGACGTATCGGCGCTGCCGCCCGGCACGCTTGGCGAAGGGAATCTCGTCGAACTGCTCGGCCCCTCGCAAAGCGTCGACGACGCCGCCGGCCATGCCGGCACCATCGGCTATGAAATCCTGGCCAGTCTGGGAACGCGCTTCCACCGGCACTATCTCGGCGGTTGAGCGGTTTGGCCGCGCTTGACAAGCGGACGCCTGTCGGCAAGGCTCGGGACATGAGCAACCTCGCTTATACCAGAACCTTGTTCAGGGTCTGCCCGATCGCGGGATCGTAGCCCCGGCGCGGCCGCCTCTTGGCGTCCGTCCGAACCGGGGCATCCATACATCCACCATCGTCATCACGTCGTCGGCCGCAAGCGGCTGCCGGCTTAATCAGCCGCCGTCAGCGCGGCGGCAAGCGCGTCCGCTGGATGCGCCGATCCATGAGGTTTGCCATGCAACATGCAACAGGGCTGCGTCCATCGAAGCAGATTCTGATCAGCGACACCGACCACGACAGGTTGACAGGCCTGGCGAGGACGGTGCTGAACCGCACACCCGAGACGGCCGAAGAGCTGCTCTCGGAACTAGACCGGGCCGTGATCGTGAAAGCGGCGGCAATGCCCGCCGGCGTGGTGCGGATGGGTTCGACAGTGACGATCCGAGATGAAGGCGGCGACATCAAGCGCATCGTGCTGGTCTACCCGGGCGAAGCCGACATCGCCGACAACCGGATCTCGGTGCTGACGCCGATGGGAACGGCGCTGATCGGCGCCTGTACCGGGCAGGCGGTGTGCTGGAGCGGTCGCGGCGGACGGAAATTGTCGGTGACCGTGGAAGCCGTCGATACCGCCGCCGGCAGCGAGCGTCGATCATGGAGGCAGTAATGGGAAACACAAGCTGCCGCCTGACAATGAAGGATTTCGCCGTCCTGGAAGTGATGCTCGGGCGTCGACGCGCATTCGCGGATCCGATGGCGCGGATGATCGAGGAGAAGCTCTCCAATGCCATCGTCGTGCCGAACGAGTCCGTCGGCCCCGATATCGTGACGCTGAACAGCCGAGTGGTGTTTTGCATCGATACCGGAGCGGCGGAGACGCGCACCCTGGTGCAGAACGAAGTGCGCGGACCGGTCGGCTCCAGCCTGTCGATGGCAACCAGGCGCGGGCTGTGCATGCTTGGCATGGCGCAAGGTCAGACGGCCTCGATCGAGCTCGCCGATGGCAGGTGTGAGTCGATCCGGATCGAGGCGGTGCTCTATCAGCCGGAAGCGGCACGGCGGGCGGCCCGGGAAAGGGCCTCCGCCGGCAGACCGCGACCGCACGGGCTGACCCTCGTCTACAGCGCCGGCGCTTCCATCCGGCCTCTTGGCGAGACGGCCCGAATGCGGCAGACAGAGGGGGATGACGATCCCGGTCCGTCGGCGGCGTGAAGAGCCATGGCGCATGGCGGCGAAGATCGGGATCGATTTTCGCCGGCGATCGTGCGCAAATCGCAGATGCGGCCGTGTCCAACGGCGTGCCGAGGGACACGGCGTAAGGAGTGAACGATGAAGATCATGGTGCTGGGCAGTGGCGTCATCGGGGTCACCACGGCCTATTATCTTGCCGAGGCCGGCCATGAGGTGACGGTGATCGACCGCCAGAAAGGCCCGGCGCTGGAAACCAGCTTCGCCAATGCCGGCGAGATTTCCCCCGGCTATGCCTCGCCCTGGGCCGGACCCGGCATTCCGCTGAAGGCGATCAAGTGGCTGTTGATGAAGCACGGCCCGCTGGTGGTGCGGCCGGCCTTCGATCCGCATATGTGGACATGGCTGGTGAAGATGCTGCGCAATTGCACCGCCGAGCGCTACGCCATCAACAAATCGCGCATGGTGCCGCTGGCCGAGTACAGCCGCGACACGCTGAAGGCGCTGCGCGAAGCCACCGGCATCACCTATGACGAGCGGACCCAGGGCACGCTGCAGCTGTTCCGTAAGCAGAAGCAGCTCGACGGCACTGGAGGCGACGTCGAGGTGCTGAAGAAATACGGGGTGCCCTATGAAGTCCTCGACCAGGATGGCTGCATCGCGGCCGAGCCGGGGCTGGCAGGGGTGCGCGAGAAGTTTGTCGGGGGTCTCAGGCTGCCGCATGACGAGACCGGCGACTGCAAGATGTTCACTGACCGGCTGACCGAGCTTTGCGTGGCGCGCGGCGTCAAGTTCGAGTACGGCGTGACCATCTGGCGCGTCATCCGCAGCCGCAACCGTGTCGCCAATCTGAGCACCAGCGCCGGCTGGAAGGCGGCGGACGCCTATGTCATGGCGCTGGGCAGCTATTCGGCTGGCTTCATGCGCCGGATGAAACGGTCGATCCCGGTCTATCCGGTCAAGGGCTACTCGATCACGGTGCCGATCAAGGACGCCGCCGCCGCACCGGTGTCGACGGTGATGGACGAAACCTACAAGGTCGCCATCACCCGGCTGGGCGACCGCATCCGCGTCGGCGGCACGGCCGAGATCTCCGGCTTCGACCTCAGACTGCACGAATCGCGGCGCCGCACGCTGGAACACTCGGTCGGCGATCTCTTTCCGGGCGCCGGCGCCATGCGCGAAGCAACCTTCTGGTGCGGGCTGCGGCCGATGACGCCGGACGGACCGCCGCTGATCGGGCGCACCGAACTGTCCAACCTCTATCTCAACACCGGCCATGGCACGCTGGGCTGGACCATGGCCTGCGGCTCGGCCAAGGTGCTGTCCGACATCATCTCGAACCGCGTGCCCGACATCGACGTGCGTGCCCTGGCGCAGGAGCGGTATCTCAAATAGCCGCTCACGCGTCTCGCCGCGGCATCAGAACGCCTGGCGGACCCAGGCCTCGTCGAACAGCAGCCGGTAGGCCCACGGGATTGTCACATTGGTGGCGACGGGGTTGGAATGGGCGAGGTAATCGTCATAGACCGGCTTCATCCTGCTGTAGAAGGCGGGGTCGAGCACCATCATGCCGTTCTCCGAATCATGGAAGAAGCTGCGGTTGTTGAGGTTGACCGAGGAGATGGCGACCAGCCTTTCGTCGATCATCATGATCTTGGAATGCAGCACCACGTCGGGCGCCTTGAATTCGCGGATGTTGATACGGTCGCCATATTTCTCGACGAACAGCTTGTTGAGGGCGGTGAGGAACTTGCCGCCGATATCGCCCTTGAGGTCGATGCGGCCGACAATGTCGATCCTGACGCCGCGGGCGAGCGCCCGGTCAAAAGCCCTGGCGAGGCTCGGCGTCAGATTGAGGTAGGGATTGACGATCTGGATATGGTGCCGGGCGGCGTCGACCAGTTCGACGAAATAGGCCTCCAGCGCATGGTCGTCCTCATAGGGCACGGAGATGAAATGCCGGGCGGTGCCTGACGGGCGGCGGCCATCGGCGGGGACAGGGATGGAGAAGGGACGCGCCAGATTGGTGTCGGCATCACGCAGCCACATGGTCGACAAATGCGCGGCGAGCGTCTCCACCGTCGCGCGGTCGGCGAACTCGATGTCGAAGTCGCTCCAGTTCGAATAGTAGTTCAGCGAAAGGCCGTCGGTCTTGCCATATTGCTCGAGGTCCGGATAGCGCGACAGGTCGATCGGCTGGTGGAACAGGAACCCGTCATGGATGTTGCGGCCGCCGATGATGACGCGCGAACGCGCCGGGTCCTGCGCCAGCGTTGCCAGCATCTTGATATGAAGCACCTTGTGCAGCTGTGAAATCTGCTCGTCGATCGGCGCGCCATGGTCGGCGCGCCAACGGTATTCCTGCAGCTCGACATTGGGGAATTCGGCCGCCAGCCGGTGCAGCATGGCGTCGTCCTTTTCGCGCTCCAGCACGTCGGTGACCATGATGCGTACCTTGGTGCCGAGCGCGGCATGGTGGCGGATCAGCCGTTCGATGACGCGGCCGGAAAAGTCCGCCTTGAACTCGAGCGAGGACAGATAGATCAGCTTCAGCCTTGGCGCGTGCGAGAAATCGAGCGGCAGTTCCGGATCGCCCTTGTCGATGGCCGCGTCGGACAGCGGCGCGCCCATCAGCGCCTCGACCTTGGCGTTGAATCCGTCACGTGATTTGCGCAGCAGCGTGGGCGCGCCGACCGGCATGGCGCAGGTCTGCGACAGCCAGCGGCTGGCATAGAAGGCGCGCTCAAGCGCGTCGAGGCCGGCATTGGCCGGGACCGGGCAGCGCTGGTAGCGGCTGTCCAGGGCGGCGAGCGCCTGATCGGCGGTCTCTTCGCGGCGAATGATGAGCGGAGCGCCCGTCGGCGCAAGGCTGGAGCGGATCCTTGCCGTGCAGCGGTTCAAGCTGTTGTCCGGGAACAGGCTGACCGCGTCGTCCTCGCCGGAGAGGCGAAACCGGAACGCCACGCCGGCGGCGATGGTGCGCGAGGCACCTGCGGCGCGGAGCGCCAATGCGCCGTCGCAGACGCCTTCGATATCGGCAGGCTGCGTGCCTGCCTGGCGAACGACGATCTCGGTGCCGCGAGCCTGCAGGCCGGAAAAATCGAATGTCTTGGGGGCCGAAGGTCGTGCCGCCGCGTCGATGTAGAGCGTCTGCCGGGACACCCGCCAACGGGCGTCGAAATGGCCGTCGCCGCTGCCTTTGCCGGCCGGGGGCAGATGTGCGTTGGCGACAGGTCCGGCCATTTGCCGCAGCGTCTTGTAGGCCGCCTGGAAGTCACCGTTGTAGACGTCGCGCCAATTGCGCCCGAACGGGCCGGTGCCGTTGGCGCGATCCATGGCGCCGAGCTGGTTGTGGGCAAGCAGCGCCAGGAACCGCTTCTCGTAGTCGCCGATGACGGCATCGCCGAAAAACTGCTCGGCCGCGACCTGTGGGCCTGATGTGGCGGCCGACAAAGAGGAGCGGGCGCAGGTTTCCTGTCCCGGCAGAAGCTCACAGGCATTGCGGCCCGCGCCGGCACAGCCGGCAAGGACCGCGAGCGCCAACAGGGCAGGGACGATCGATGCGCGGCCCTTCACCCGGCGGCTCCGGCTTTCATGGCACTCAGCTGCGCCGGGTCGCGGGGCGGCATGAATCCGTGCGGAAAGACTTTGCAGACCGGGATGGCGAAAGTGGCGATCAGCAGTTCGGCCTCGCCGCGCATCTTGCGGGGCGCCGCCTTGTCATCGCGAATGGCGCGGGCCGAGGCGACGAGGGCGCCGTCGCAGGCGCAATGGTCGTGCTGGGCGATGTAGCAGGCGTCATGGACCTGGCAGACCGCGTCGAGGCGATCGACCGGCCGCGCCGAGAGATCGCCGGTACGGGTGCCCGGCCCGCAATAATTGCCGATGACGAAGGGCGAGGGGCGCGCCATGGCGTAGCGGATCGGCTTGGGCAATTCGGCTTCCGGCACTTTCGTCCATGGGTTGGCGCAATCGGACAGCAAAAGCAGCGGCAGGATGGCAAGAACGGCTCGCATGTCTATCCGCGCCAGCTTTCTGAACGACTTCCCCACGCCGGCTATCGTGCCCGCGCCGACGGCCGCGTGCCTGATGCCACACCGGCTGGTTTTGTGGCAAGTGGACGGCCGTGTGTATCGCCCGATTGTGATATGTGCGAATTCCATTTAACCCGCACATTGTATCCCTCAGCATTTCGCGAGAATTGTGATGCGTTTCTGCTTTCTGATCATGGCTGTTGGATTTCTGTTCTACGCCTCCGGGGCCAGTGCCGAAGACAAGACCGTTCATGATCGCGAGAACGGATTTTCACTCACTGTTCCGGACGGATGGATAAACGAGCAACCTACGGCTGAGCGTAAAATCCGCCGATCTTACCTGCATGGTATCGGCTTCACTTTACGATCAATCGGCACCGGGCTCGCCGTCCGACACGGGCAAATTCATCGAGGGCTGGTCGATGAGCAATTGGAAAAAGACGATAGGCGCTTCATTCAGCACAGCCGATTTCAGCAATGACAGGCTGGCAAGGTTTCCCGACGGCTACCCAGTTCGCTTGGCCGACGTGGACTTCACGGTTCGGGCCGAGAATGCCACTTTTTATGGTCATTCCAGATTTGCGTTCTCGGTCCGAGGCCCGCGCTACGGTTATGTGAATTGCAACGTGATGGGCACAAGCCCTGAGCAGGTGGCGCAGATGTGGGCGCCGGTGGCGGACAAGGCTGAGCATGTGGTGAAATCGTTCATTCTTGACGCGCCTTGAATTACGCTGGGTGTGAGATCAGCTGAAGAGGCCTCGCTCCCGCTCTACCGCCTTGTTTATGAAATTGGCGACGACCTGGACGCGGCGCAGCGGCCTCACCGATTCGTGATAGACCAGCCAATAGGCGCGGCGGATGGGCGCGACGATGTCGACGGGCACCAGTTGCGGCATCGAGCGGGCGACGAAGGTGTGCAGGATGCCGATGCCCGCGCCCGCGCGCACGGCCTCGGCCTGGCCGAGCGCCGAGGAGATGGCGAAGTTCGTATGCCAGTCGGTGCTGAACTCGGCGGCATAGTCGAGCGAGGGGCTGACGATCAGGTCCGGCACATAGCCGATCAGCGTGTGCCGCGAGAGTTCGGCGGCGGTTTTAGGCAAGCCATTGGCTTCGGCGTAGGCGCGCGAGGCAAACAGGCCGAGTGTGTAATCGACCAGCTTGCCAGCCACCAGCCGGCCTTCGGTAGGCCGCTCGACGGTGATGGCGATGTCGGCCTCGCGCCGCGACAGCGAGAAGGAGCGCGGCACCGGCACGAGCTGGATGGTGAGCTCGCGGTGAAGCGCGGTCAGTTCGCCGAGCCGCTTGGCCAGGAAGGCGACGCCGAAGCCGTCTGGTGCGCCGATGCGCACCGTGCCCGAAATGTCGTCGCCTTCGCCTGAAATGTTCGAGCGCGCCGCGATCATGTCGGCTTCCATCCGCTCGGCAATGTCGAGGAAGCGCTCGCCGGCCGGCGTCAATTCGCTGCCGGTGGTCAGGCGTCGGAACAATTTGGCGCGTAGCGCCTCCTCGAGCGCCGCGATGCGGCGCGAGACGGTGGCGTGATTGAGCTCCAGCCGCTTGGCCGCTCCGAGGATCTGGCCGGCGCGCGCGACGGCGAGAAAGATGCGCACGTCATCCCAGTTCATTCTGCGTCCCAAGCAAAGCAATTTGCGGCAATTAATGCACAACCAGCTGGGGTTGTCTATTTTCCGCACAACGGTTGCGATCTCCCTCGCGTTGCCATCGCTCGCGCAAAGGCGGACAATGCATCATCATCAAACCCAGGGAGAGAAATCATGATCGAATACGGTCATTACATCGGCGGCAAGCATGTCGCCGGCACCAGCGGCCGCAAGCAGGACGTGATGCAGCCGATGGACGGCTCGGTGCGCGGCACCGTGGCGCTGGCTTCGCAGGCGGAACTGCGCGCGGCGGTCGAGAACGCCAAGGCAGCGCAGCCCAAGTGGGCGGCCACCAACCCGCAGCGCCGCGTGCGCGTGCTGATGAAATTCCTCGAACTGGTCGCCCGCGACTATGACGAACTGGCCGACATACTGGCGCGCGAACACGGCAAGACGATCGCCGACGCCAAGGGCGACATCCAGCGCGGCCTCGAAGTGGTCGAAGTCTGTATCGGCGCGCCGCATATGATGAAGGGCGAGTTCACTGACGGTGCCGGCCCCGGCATCGACGTCTATTCGATGCGCCAGCCGCTCGGCGTCGTCGCCGGCATCACTCCGTTCAATTTCCCGGCGATGATCCCGCTGTGGAAGATCGCGCCTGCCATCGCCTGCGGCAACGCCTTCATCCTGAAGCCGTCCGAACGCGATCCGGGCGTGCCGATCCGCATCGCCGAACTGTTCCTCGAGGCCGGCCTGCCGGCGGGCATCCTCAATGTCGTCAACGGCGACAAGGAAGTGGTCGACGCCATCCTCGACGATCCCGACATCAAGGCCGTCGGCTTCGTCGGCTCGACGCCGATCGCGCATTACATCTATTCGCGCGGTACTGCGGCCGGCAAGCGCGTGCAGTGCTTCGGCGGCGCCAAGAACCACATGATCATCATGCCCGACGCCGACATGGACCAGACCGTCGATGCGCTGATCGGCGCCGGCTACGGCTCGGCCGGCGAGCGCTGCATGGCGATCTCGGTTGCCGTCCCGGTCGGCAACGACACCGCCAACCGGCTGATGGAAAAGCTGGTGCCGCGCGTCGAAAGCCTCAAGGTTGGCCCATCGACGGATTCGGCCGCCGATTTCGGCCCGCTGGTGACCGCCCAGGCGCTGGAGCGTGTGAAAGGCTATGTCGATATCGGCGTCAAGGAAGGCGCCAAGCTCGTCGTCGACGGCCGCGGCTTCAAGATGCAGGGTTACGAGGACGGCTACTACATGGGCGGCTGCCTGTTCGACAACGTGACCGCGGACATGCGCATCTACAAGGAAGAAATCTTCGGGCCGGTGCTCTCGGTGGTGCGCGCGCCGCGCTACGAGGACGCGATCAAGCTCGCCAATGATCACGAGATGGGCAACGGCGTCGCCATATTCACCCGCGACGGCGATGCCGCGCGTGACTTCGCCAGCCGCGTCCAGGTCGGCATGGTCGGCGTCAACGTGCCGATCCCGGTTCCGATCGCCTACTACACGTTCGGTGGCTGGAAGGCGTCATCCTTCGGCGACCTCAACCAGCACGGTCCGGACGCATTCCGCTTCTACACCAAGACCAAGACGGTGACGTCGCGCTGGCCGTCCGGCATCAAGGACGGTGCGGAGTTCGTCATTCCGACGATGAATTGACCGGACTAAGGGCAACGAAAAGAGGGCGTGCTGCAAGGCGCGCCCTTTTTCTTTGAGCTTCAGCGCGTCGCCGCCGTCTCGGCGTGGCCGCGCAGCAATGCCATCAGTTTCTTGGCGTCCTTGGCCGCCCCCTCCTCGTCGCCGTCGAGGATCGAGCGGATCAGCGCGACATGGTGTTCGGCGGATTCGGCGAGACCCGTATCGGCTTTATAGCGGAACCAGAAGCGTCGGCTGTGGGTCTGCAAAGGGGCAGCCAGTCTGGCCGCGAACGGGTTGTCGGCGGCCAGCGCCAAGGCCTCGTCGAGCGCCTTGTCGGCCTGGATGAAGGCCAGCACATTGCCCGATATGACCGCCTTCTGCATGGCAAGCGCTGCCTCATGAAACAGGTCGGCGGCTTCGCGGGTGACGAAGCGGGCGGCCGATCGCGCCAGCACCACCTCGACGCCGCGCCTTGCATCAAGCACGCGCAGCCAGTCGCCCGGATGCAGCGGCGCGATGGCGATACCGGCACGGGGCCTGACGTCCAGCAGCCCTTCCCAGGCCAGGCGCTGGATCGCCTCGCGCACCGGCGTGCGGCCGAGCGCCAGCTTTTCGATGAGAGCCCCTTCGGTGACAAAGCTCGCCGGCGCCAGCTCCAGCGTGACGATCATGTGCTCGAGCACATGATAGGCCCTGGTCGCCGCCGGTTCGGACGTCGTGGTCGCTTCCATGGATATCAAAGGCGGTCTCCTGATATATCTAGAATATATCATAACAGATTCTGCGTTGACAGCGGCTTTCTTAACAGATATACGGCTGATATATCAGATGGAGAGATAGCCATGTGGACCGGAGTTTTCCCCGCCGTCACAACCAAATTCACCGCCGATGACCGCCTCGACCACGCCGAGATGGAGCGGTGCTATAACCTGCAGATGGAGGCCGGCTGCGACGGCATCATCGTCTGCGGATCGCTCGGCGAAGGGCCGATGCTGTCGCCTGACGAGAAGATCGAGGTGCTGAAGATGGCGCAAAAGGTCGCCGGCAAGAAGCCGGTGCTGCTGACCGTCAACGAGGCCGGCACCCGCGAGGCGGCCAGCATCGCCAGGCGCGCCGCCAAGGAAGGCGCCAACGGCCTGATGGTGGTGCCGAGCCCGATCTATCACACCAATGCGGAAGAAACGGTGGCGGCGCTGCGTGCCGTGGCCGAGGCCGGCGACCTGCCGGTAATGATCTACTCCAACCGGCTCGCCTACCGGGTCGACGTCACCGTCGACCAGATGGAGGAACTGGCATCCGACAAGCGCTTCGTCGCCATCAAGGAATCCTCCGACGACATCAGGCGCTCGACCGAGATCATCAATCGCCTGGGCAGCCGCTACGACCTGTTCACCGGTGTCGACAATCTCGCCTTCGAGGCACTGTCGGTCGGTGCCATCGGCTGGGTGGCCGGCCTGGTCACGGCCTTCCCGCGCGAAACGGTCGCCATCTACCAGTTGATGAAGCAGGGCCGTCGCGAGGAGGCGCTCGCCATCTACCGCTGGTTCCGGCCGTTGCTCGACCTCGATGTCTCGACCTATCTGGTGCAGAACATCAAGCTTGCCGAAGTGTTCGCCATCGACACCAACGACCGCGTGCGCATGCCGCGCCAGCCGCTGTCGGGCGAACGTCGCAAGGCCGTCGAGAAGATCGTCAAGGACGCGCTGGCGGTGCGGCCGACGCTGCCGGCGTTCTGAGGAAGGTTACATGCCGTTTCAGCTCCACCTCAAGCGCGTCGAGAGCGAAGGAGACTGGGCGGCCTACCACGGCATACGCCGGCGGGTTCTTTGGGAGGATCGGGGCTTGACCGGCTACGACGAACGGCACCCCGACGACCGGCTGGCGGGCAATCACCCGCTGCTCCTCATTCGCGATGGCGCACCGGTCGGGACTGCGAGGCTGGATGTTGTCGGCCCGCGCCTCGGCATTGTCAGGCTTGTAGCGATCGAAGCCGGGCTCCAACGGCGCGGCCTCGGTCGCGCGCTCATGGGGAAAGTCGAGACCTACGCCCATGGCCTTGGTCTCGCCCAGTTGGAGGTCAATGCCGCCCGAGACGCGGAAGAGTTCTATCAAAAGCTCGGCTGGGCCACGATGCAAGCCGACCGGAAGAACCCGCTGATGGTGAAAGCCCTCGATGCTGTAGGCACGCAATCGTGACGGCCCCAGGTGAGATGGACATCGCCATCATCGGTGGCGGCATCATCGGCATCTGCGCGGCGGCCATGTTGGCCGAGGCAGGCCGCCGCGTCACTGTCTTCGATCGCACCGGCATCTGCGAGGAGACGAGTTCGGGCAACGCGGCGGCCTTTGCCTTTTCCGACGTGCTGCCGCTTGCGCACAAGGGCATGATCCGGCAATTGCCGAAATGGCTCGCCGACCCGCTCGGCCCGCTCAGCATCCCTCCCGCCTACCTGCCGAAACTGCTGCCCTGGCTGGTTCGCTTCTGGCGCGCCGGCGCGCCGGGAAAATACGAGGCCAGCCTGACCGCACAGGCCGGCATGATGACGCTCGCCGAGGCCGAATGGTGGGCCTGCTCGATCGCTCCGGCACGCGGCAAATGCTGCGCGAGGACGGCTCGCTCGAGCTCTACGAAAGCGAGGCCGAGTTTCGGGCCGGGCTGTCGGGCTGGGCGGCGCGCGAGCGCTTCGGCATCGGCTTCCGCCATGTCGAGGGCGAAAGCCTCGCTGGCTTGCAGCCGGGACTATCGCCGCGTTTCGTCAAGGGCACCTTCGTGCCGGGATGGAAGACGGTCGCCGACCCGAAACTGCTCGGCAAGGCGGTGTGGGCCTATGCGCAGTCCAAGGGCGCCCGTTTCGAGATGGCCCGCGTCGACGGGGTCGCCGCGGATCAGGATGGCGCGACACTGACGCTGGCCGATGGTTCGACCAGGCAAGCCAGACACGTCGTCATCGCCGCGGGCGCCTGGTCGCATCTCCTGGCACGGCAGCTCGGCGATCGCATTCCGCTCGAAACCGAGCGCGGCTACAACACGACGCTGCCGACGAGCGCCTTCGACGTGAAGCGGCAGCTGATCTTTTCCGGTCATGGCTTCGTCATCACCCCGCTCGACACCGGGCTGCGCGTCGGTGGCGCCGTCGAACTCGGCGGCATCGAACGGCCGCCCAATTTCAACCGCTCGAAGGCGCTCCTGCGCAAGGCGGTGCAATTCCTGCCGGGGCTCGATCCGTCGGGCGGGCGCGATTGGATGGGGTTCAGGCCCTCGCTGCCGGATTCGGTACCCGTCATCGGCAGGGCAACGCGAAGCCGATCGGTGATCTACGCCTTCGGCCACGGCCATCTCGGCCTGACCCAGGCCGCGGCAACCGGGCGGTTGATCAGGGAATTCGTTCTGGGGCAGACTTCGTCAGTTGATCTGGGTCCCTTCAGCCCACAACGGTTTTGATTTTTTCGGGTTTTGATTTTCGAGGAGCGACATGGCCAAGAAATCCTTCTTCTGCATCGACGGCCACACCTGCGGCAACCCGGTCCGACTGGTCGCCGGCGGCGGGCCGCTGCTGCAAGGCTCGACGATGATGGAACGGCGCGCGCATTTCCTCGCCGAGTATGACTGGATCCGCACCGGCCTGATGTTCGAGCCGCGCGGCCATGACGTGATGTCGGGCTCGATCCTCTATCCGCCGACGCGCGAGGATTGCGACATCGCCATCCTGTTCATCGAGACATCAGGCTGCCTGCCTATGTGCGGCCACGGCACCATCGGCACGGTGACGATGGCCATCGAGCACGGGCTGATCAAGCCGAAGACGCCTGGCGTGCTCAGGCTCGATACGCCGGCCGGCCTGGTCATCGCCGAATACAAGCAGGTCGGCGAATATGTCGAGGAGGTGCGCATCACCAACGTGCCATCCTTCCTGTATGCCGAAGGCCTCACGGTCGAATGTCCGGGGCTCGGCGAAATTACCGTCGATGTCGCCTATGGCGGCAATTTCTACGCCATCGTCGAGCCGCAGAAGAACTATCGCGACATGGCGGACTATTCGGCCGGCGACCTCATCGCCTGGAGCCCGGTGGTGCGGCAACGGCTCAATGAGAAATACTCTTTCGTGCATCCGGAAAACCCCGGCATCGTCGGGCTGTCGCACATGTTGTGGACCGGCAAGCCGACGGTCGATGGCGCAGACGCCCGCAATGCCGTCTTCTACGGCGACAAGGCGATCGACCGCTCGCCTTGCGGCACGGGCACCTCTGCGCGCATGGCGCAGCTTCATGCCAAGGGCAAGCTCAAGGCCGGCGACGCTTTCGTGCACGAATCGATCATCGGGTCCCTGTTCAAGGGCAAGGTCGAAAGGGAGGTCGCGGTGGCCGGCAAGCCGGCGATCATCCCGTCGATCGGCGGCTGGGCGAGGATGACCGGATTGAACACGATCTTCATCGACGACCGCGATCCCTTCGCTCATGGCTTTGTGGTCAAATAGGGAGAATCCTGACCTTGCGGAAAGGAGTGTGACGAAAAAACGAAGCGTGTCAGGAACGCAATGATTCGTCTCATCACCTAATTTTGACGGTGGTTTCTTCGAAACGGAGCGCATGATACGGCTCAATCGTCAAAGACATTGCGTTATGCCAATGATAGGGTCCGCGATAGTCCAGGGGCCGGGCGCAAAAAACGGGGGATCGGGAGGCGTGGTTCGGAAGCACGCGGAGCGATCAAAAAAATCACGTTGCAATCCGGGCTCGAAACTTTACGACTAGGGGAAATACGAAAAGGAATGCGTTCTTCGTGGCGACATTCCAGGGGAGCCATGTACACATGCAGTACTTTGTCCAGCAGCTTATCAACGGGCTGACGCTGGGATCGATCTATGGGCTGATCGCGATCGGCTACACGATGGTCTACGGCATCATCGGCATGATCAACTTCGCCCATGGCGACATTTTCATGGTGGGCGCCTTCACGGCGCTGATCGTTTTCCTGATCCTTGGTGCGCTGTTCTATTCGGTGCCGGTGGTCATCGCGCTGCTGGTCATGATGATCGTGGCGATGCTTTTGACCAGCCTCTACAACTGGACGATCGAGAAGGTGGCGTATAGGCCGCTGCGCGGGTCGTTCCGGCTGGCGCCGCTGATCACCGCCATCGGCATGTCGATCGCGCTGTCGAACTTCGTCCAGGTGACGCAAGGGCCGCGCAACAAGCCGATCCCGCCGATGGTCAGCCAGGTCTACAACATCAACGGCATCAGCGTGTCCTTGAAGCAGATCATCATCGTCATCGTCACCGCTTTGCTTCTGGTGCTGTTCTGGTACCTGGTCAACAAGACCTCGCTCGGCCGGGCGCAACGCGCCTGCGAGCAGGACCGCAAGATGGCCGCACTGCTGGGCATCGACGTCGACCGCACCATCTCGATCACCTTCATCATGGGCGCCTCGCTCGCCGCCGTCGCCGGCACGCTGTTCCTGATGTATTACGGCGTGGTGGCCTTCTCCGACGGCTTCGTGCCGGGTGTGAAGGCCTTCACCGCGGCGGTGCTCGGCGGTATCGGCTCGCTGCCGGGCGCGGTGCTGGGCGGCCTCCTGATCGGCTTCATCGAGAGCATGTGGTCGGCCTATTTCTCGATCGACTACAAGGACGTCGCCGCCTTCTCGATCCTGGCGATCGTGCTGATCTTCCTGCCTTCCGGCATTCTTGGCCGGCCTGAAGTCGAAAAGGTCTGAGACCATGGCCGTGACCGTCAATCCAGAGCGCGACACCGTCGCCACCCCCATCCAACGCGCGCTGCGCGAAGCCTTCTACGCCGGCGCCATCGCGCTTGGGCTGTTCGTGCTGTTCATCGGCCTCAGAACCGATCAGAACATGTCCAACGAACTGATCCTGGTGCAGCGCTGGGGCCTGCTTGCCGGCGTGGTGATCGCCACCGCGCTCGGCCGCTTCCTCTATGTCGGCTTCGCGCAACCTGCCATGCAGCGCGCCAAGGAGGAAAAGGCCAGGGCTCCGGCCGTCGCTGCCGAACCCGGCTTCGTGCGCCGCAACTTCACCAAGCTCGGCATCGGCGTCCTGCTGCTCTATCCCGTGATCATCGTGCTCCTGGTCGGCTTCCAGGGCTCGCTGAAGTGGGTCGACAATTTCGGCATCCAGATCCTGATCTATGTGATGCTGGCCTGGGGCCTCAACATCGTCGTCGGGCTGGCCGGCCTGCTCGACCTCGGCTATGTCGCCTTCTACGCGGTCGGCGCCTATGCCTATGCGCTGCTCGGCACGCATTACGGCCTGTCGTTCTGGATCCTGCTGCCGGCCGCCGGCTGCATGGCCGCCTTCTGGGGCGTGCTGCTCGGCTTCCCGGTGCTGCGCCTGCGCGGCGACTACCTGGCGATCGTCACCCTTGCCTTCGGTGAGATCATCCGCCTGGTGCTGATCAACTGGCGCGAGGTGACCAACGGCTCGGCCGGCATCTCCGGCATCCCGAAGGTCTCCTTCTTCGGCCTGATGTCGTTCAACGTCTCGGATCCGAACTACATCGCCAAGGTGCTCGGCATCGCCCAGTCGGGCGCCTATTACAAGATCTTCCTCTACTACCTGATCCTGGCGCTCTGCCTGCTCACCGCCTTCGTCACCATCCGGCTGCGCCGGCTGCCGGTCGGCCGGGCCTGGGAAGCGCTGCGCGAGGACGAGATCGCCTGCCGCTCGCTCGGCATCAACACCACCACCACCAAGCTGACCGCCTTTGCCACCGGC
>NZ_VFVY01000025.1 GCF_006442315.1 Mesorhizobium sp. B2-3-4
GCGGCGAAGGTGTCTCGGGGGCGGCCGGGGGCGGCGCCGGCGGCTTTGCCGCCTGCGGCGGGGCCTGGGCTGGCGGCTCCGGCCTTGGCGCGGGTTCCGCCGGCGGCGCGCTGGCGACATCCTGGCCACCCTCATGCGACCGCCACGTGCTGAGCCGGTCGCCAAGCAGGGCCAGCAGCACGACCACCGGCAGCACCAGGAAAGCCCGGCGCAGGCGCGGACGACCCACCGGCTCCACCTCGGCGTCCCGGCCGAACAGCGGCACTCCTGCCGCGTGCGCGGGCCGGCCGGGCAACTGGCCCGAAAGGAACAGCAGCGCGCCGATGAAACAGACGAGCGCTCCCGCCGAATACGCGCCCAGCTTCAGCGTGGCCGCGTCCAGCCCGTAGGAGCCGCGCTCGGCAACGATGTCGATCAGCGGATAGACCCGGCCCAGACAGGCAGCCGTGACCACTGCCAGGACAAGCGCCGGCACCCTGTCAGCCACCCTGTTCATCGCGCTTTCCCCTCGCCGGCCTCGGCCAAGACTATCAGCGTCGCAGGCGATCGCAAATGCGGCCGGGACCTGGCATATGGCAGGCGCAAACGCCTGAATTGTGAAGAATTCGGCGTCGTTCCCGCTCTAGAATCAGTCGAGGTCGATGGCTCTACGCTCGCCAATTGCCGTCACGACCTCATCGGAAAAGCTCCGGCAAGCTCGGCAGTGTCCAATTTGACACGGTTTTGCCGGCAAAACCGGTCCATTCCCGGCGAAACGTTGACAGAAGGCAGCGGTGTGGCACACTCCGGCCGGGATATATATTGGAGAGCTTGATCATGAAGAAGATCTATCAGCGGCCCGCCTTGGCCAAGAAAGGCAATCTGAAATTGATCACAGCCGCGACCAACGGCCCGGTCGTGACCTCAAAAGGCGGCCCCACCTGATCAGCCCGCAAGAACCAGATCGTCCATAACCATCTGCCAATGGTGTTTCGTCGAAAGGCGGACGCGAGTTACTTGCCCGAGCATCGGCGCATAATACAGCGGCGTTAGCGCCGACAGCATCACCTCGTCGCTGGCGACCAGCCGTTCGCCGAGCCAGCTTTCGATCAGCGCCGTTTCCCCTTCTGCCTTCAGCCAGGCAGCGCTGAGCAGCACCGAATGGAAGCCGAACGGCGTCTCGCGGCCGAACTCGGCCGGATAGCCGCTACTGGTGTAAGCCACGTGGTCGCCAGAGACATTGCCGTTGACATAGCCCTCGCTGTCCTTGGTGTGGTCCTTCGCCATGGCGTTCAAATTGCGCCAATCGAGCCCGGCATGGCCGCACGGGATCTTGCGGAAGCCGCGTCCAGTGACGTCGTCGAAGCCAATCATGCGTAGCCCCGCCTCGTCCGCCGGGGCCTGGGGCGAAAGCAGGCCGAGATCGGTGGGGTAAGGCGACAGCGCCAGCCGGCGGTCGAGCCCGCCGCCGGTGATCACCGCCGTATCGGCCTCGTCGGCAAGCTCGAAGCGAAAGGCACAAGCCGGAGCCAGCGTCCGGCGCTCCACCACCTGCCCGTTCGCCAGCACCGACAGCGTCGCGTCGGCGCCTGCCGCCATCCTGCCGGCCAGGCTGCGCACCGGCGCCAGCCCGACAGGCCGCGGCAGGTCCTGCGATATCAACCCGGTGGGCGAACCGGGTGCCAGCCGGAACGCCATCGACTGCGTGTCGTTGGCGCTGGGCGAACGCCAGCCCGGCGGCACTGAAACCGAGAACCGGTAATCGCCGGGCAACCGGATCGCGGCTGTCGCCGACGATGTCGACATGGCGAAATTGGCGTAACCGCCATTGTTCGTCCGCGCCGACGTAATGAAGCCGCCACGACCGTCGAACAGCCGTACCATGATGCCGGCCATCGGCCGGTCGGCAACGCCGTAGCTGCCGTCGCGGTCGACGTCGAAATAGACGAAGGACGAGCAGTTGACGGTGCCGGTGCTGCGCCGCCAGTCGGTGCGCATGGCATAGTCGTTGGCGGGGTTCGCCCGGCGCAGCGCCCGGCGGCCGAGGTGCCGCCGCCGCAACAGCCAGATGACCGCGACGACGGCGGCAATGATCGCCAGCGCCGCGACGAGCAGGCCGACAAGCGCGAGATTACTCATGGCTGACCGGCTGGTGGCGGACCGGCTTCGCTCGCGGCCGCGAGCCACTGTCACAAATGCAATGCATCAAACGGCCCCCTTGCCGATCCTGCCCACCTTAGTCCGGGAGATGATCCGCGGAAAAGGGCGATACGCCGCCGATGATGGAGCTGATGCGCATCCCTTACCTCAATTCCACCCAGACCGGTGCATGGTCGCTGGCGCCGCCCTGCCCGCGCACGTCGCGGTCGATAGCAGCGCCTTTCAGCCGGCGCACCAGCGGCTTCGACAGCAGGATGTGATCGAGCCGCAGGCCCGCGTCGCGCGGCCAGCGATTCCGGCGGTAGTCCCAGAAGGTGTAGAGCGTCTCCTTCGGGTGCATCTTTCTCAAGGCATCCGTCCAGCCTTGTTCGAGCAGCGCCGCGAAGGCGGCGCGGCTTTGCGGCTGCACCAGCGCATTGTCGTCATAGGAACGCGTGGCGTAGATGTCGCGCGGCTCGGGCACGATGTTGAAGTCGCCGGCTAGCACGACCGGCAGGCCGGTGTCGAGCAATTCACCCGCATGCGCCTCCAGCCGCGCGTGCCAGGCGAGCTTGTAGGCGAATTTCGGCCCCGGCTGCGGGTTGCCGTTCGGCGCATAGAGACAGGCAATGACGACGCCGTCCACCGCCGCCTCGATATAGCGGCTTTGCTTGTCCGCGTCGTCGCCCGGCAAGGCATCGCGGGTCAGCACCGGTTCGGCGCCGCGCGCCAGGATCGCAACGCCGTTCCAGGTCGGCTCCCCCTTCCACACCGCGCCGTAGCCGGCATCGGCAAGTGCGGTGCGCGGAAACTGCGTGTCGCGCGCCTTCAATTCCTGCAGGCAAACGACATCGGGCTTGGCCGTGGCAAGCCAGGCCAGCAGATTGTCCAGCCGGCTGTTGATGTTGTTGATATTGAAGGTGGCGATTTTCATGATCAGGAGGCGATCCGGCCTGCCCAAGCCTTCACCGTCTCGGCCAGCGTCTTCAGATGATCGGCCGTCGAAAATCCCGAAATGCTCTTGCGCGGCTTGAGATCATGGTCGCCGTCCTCCAGCCACACCACTTCGATGCTGTCCGACAGCCCATAACCGGCCACCTCATCCCTGGTACCGAATTCGTCGCGCGTGCCTTGAAAAATCAGCGTCGGCGTTTTCAATCCGGTGAGGTGTTTGGTCCGCAGTTGCTCAGGCTTGCCGGGCGGATGGAAGGGATAGCCGAGGCACACCAGCCCGGCAATTTCGCCCTTGGAAAACATCTCGTCCGCCACCATCGAGGCAACGCGCCCGCCCATCGACTTGCCGCCGATGATCAGCTTTCCCTGAACGCCCCTGGCTCTGAGGTCGGCGATCGCCTTCACATATTCCGGGTTCACCGTGTCGGCGCGCGGCGGCGGCTTGCGCTGGCCGTAGCGGCGCGCCGCCATGTAGTGGAACTCGAACCGCGCGACCTGAAAACCCACGGCGGCGAGAGCCTTGGCGGTGGCGGTCATGGAAGGTGAATCCATGGAAGCGCCGGCGCCATGCGCGAGCAGGATGGTGATAGGGGCGGTGTCGAAGCCGTCAAAGAGGAAGGTTGTCATGGGGTGATCTTTCGGTACAGGTCACGATCCTTTGTCAGCCAGCTGTCGAGATGCACGGCCGCAAACCTGCGACTGCAGATATTCCACTTGGGCGGCCAGATATTCTGGACAGCCAGTCGCATCGATACCGCTTATCCATTTGCAAGCAGCTTCACGCCCTTGAACCTGCTCAAGCAAGCAGAAATAGGCGGTATCTCGCCACGCGCCGCATAATTGGGAATTGCCATCCATCACATTCAGCGCCGATCCCCAGGTGAACCATTGCCTGATCCATGCGCCGACCTTGCCGTCGAAGTCAGCGACACACTGGGCTATGAACCCATCCACATCCTGCTCGTCGACTGCACAGTAGGGCCATCGGCCAGGAACTGAAAAATTCGAGTAAACATGATCGACCGAAACGCGGAGAAATTCCTTGCTCTGTCGCCGAGAACTTTTCGTCTTGAACTGCGCCGAACTCGGATCCTTGATTTCATACCACTGGCCAAAGTCCTTGTATAACTTGGCGAACTTCTTCCACTTGAACACAGCCACCAACGAGCAGTCATATTCCCCATACCGGCGCTCCGCATAGCAATCGAACTCAATGGTGAAGTCGGTCAGATTCTCCGCAGACGCGACCGCCAGTTTGGGGCTGCCCGACTTGAACCATCTCTCGCCAAGGCGCGCATGGAGTTCTTCGGCAACCCGCGTTCGGATGGCCTTGGCGTCGAGTGGCACAGCCCTCACCCCGCCGACTTCGCCAGTTGCATATCCACGAACTGCACGCCCTTGGCCGCCACCCCGGCCCATTCGGAGTCGGCATCCAGTTCCAGATACCGCACCCACAGTCGCCGCGCCTCGGGCAGATTGCCGGCGTCGAATTCCAGCCGCGCCAGGTTGAACACCGGGTCGGCGTAGTTTTTGTCCAGCACGATCGCCTTCTGCAGGTGCCGCCGCGCCGAGGCGTCGCGGCCTTGTTCGCTCATCAGGCCGGCGAGGTTGAACCAGGCTTCGACGAAGGCCGGGTCGAGCTTGATCGCCCTGATATAGTCATGCGCGGCCTCGGCCACGCGCCCGGCCCCGCGCAGGCAGTTGGCGCGGTTGAAGGCGGCGATCGCGTCGGTCGGATCGATGGCGAGGCAGCGCTGGTAGAGCACGGCCGCGCCATCGTGGTCGCCGCCCTCCTCGGTCGCTTCCGCTTCGGCGAACAAGTCTTCCAGCGTGTCGTCACCCTGGGCCGCGGCGCCCAGATCGAACAGCAACTGCCCGTCGAGTTCGCTCTGGCCGCCTTCGAGATAGATGGCGTCGGGCCGGCCGAACGCCGAGCCGACATTGAGCGACTTGGCGGTGAGCGATGCGACCGGACCGGAGCGGTGGACCGAGCGCGCGATCGCGCCCCATGTCGCGCCGCCGGCGATCAGCCCGGCATATTTGCGCGCCAGGATCAGGTCGCGGAAGGAATAGGGTTCACAATCATGCTCGAAGGCGTCGAACAGGCTGAGCCTGTCGACATCGGCGCCCGACAGCCTGGATTGGTCGATCAGCGACTGGCGCGACAGCGAGGATGCCTCCGGCGCCTGCATCAGGCCGAGCAGACGCAGGAACCCGTTCTCGCTCAGCACAACACGGCCCGCCGCGCGCTCGGCGCCGAGGCGGCGTTCGATGTCGCCGTCACCGGCCTTAGCCGGCCCTGTCTTGGACAACCCCGCTTTGGACAGCCCAGTCTTGGACAGCCCGGTCTTGGACAACAAAGTGCGTCCGAACACGACATGGGTGGTGCGCCTGGTGACGCCGCGCCTGAGTTGGCCGTGCTGGCGCTCCACCTCGCGTGCGGCGAGCCGGAGCGGAAAAGCCGCCAGCGCGCCGACCGTGCCGAAGACGGCGCCCGCCGGTGCCGTCATTTCTTGCTCTTGCCGACCGCCTTGAGCAGACTGGCCTTGAGCGGATTTTCAGCAGCGCCGCCCGCTGCCGCCTTCTTGGCGGCGGGCTTGGCTGCCTCGTCGGCCTTGCTCTTCGACTTTGCCGGCGGCTTCGACTGCGACAGGCTCGCCTTCAGCGCGTCCATCAGGTTGATGACGTTGCCGCGCTCGGGCGCCGCCGCGATGATCGGCTTGTGACCCTTGAGCTTCTCGCGGATCATCGCCATCAGCGCGATCTCGTAGCGGTCCTCGTAGTTCTTCGGGTCAAAGGTGGTTTCCTTCTGCTTGATCAGCGCTTCGGCGAGCTCAAGCATTTCCTGGTCGGGCTTGCCGGCCGGGATGTTGCCGAAATACTCAACCGTGCCACGCACTTCGTTCGGGTTCCTCAACGTACACACGAACATGCCGTTTTCGCGCGCACCGATTGTCACCACGCGTTCGCGGCTGGACAGCACCAGCCGTGCAATGGCGAGCTTGCCGGACTTGCGCATCGCCTCGCGCAGCACGGCGAAGGTTTCCTCCGCCATCGCGCCGTCCGGCGCCATGTAATAGGGCGCGTCCTGGTAGATGACGTCGACCTCGTCCTCGTCGACGAAGGCCTCGATGTTCATCGTATGGTTGGATTCGATCCTGACCGCGTCGAGGTCGGTGTCATCGATGATGATGTACTGCTTGTCCTCGTACTCGTAGCCCTTGACCAGATCCGCCCGCTCGACGAGCCCCAGTTCCGGGTCGACCGGCTTCATGTTGATGCGGTTGTGGGTCTTCTTGTGCAACTGGTTGAACGAGATGCGTTCGCTGGCACTGGTGGCGGGGTAAAGCCGCACCGGACAGCTGACGAGACTGAGCTTGAGATAACCCTTCCAACTTGCCCTGGGCGCCATGATGAACTCCTACGCGGCCATGCGCTGACACTATGTTGCAGCGCTTCGTCCGCAGGACGAACAAGGCTGCTTAAATCCTACACCGACCCCTGATGATAAAGCCAAATCCCTGACGAAATGTTCCGGCGGGTACGATGGGTCCGGGCGGGAGGATAATTCAAATTGTCGAAACCGTCGACGGGCTGGCATTCGTTGGCGTTGGCGATTGGTCTGAAGGCTCCTGGGATCACGACCGTGGCGGGCCGGTTCCGGACCGTGGCGGAGCTCTGAGGTTACGGTCCGGAACCCGATCCGCCACGCTCCGCAACGGCGCTACGAAGACCGAAAAACCGGCAAATCCCTGGCGAAATCATCGATCTCCGCCCACGGATCGCCAGACGTTTCCAAGAGCCCCGGCAGCGATGAATAGTTCAAGTCCTGCGGCGCATCGATCGCCTCCAGGTCGCTCCAGCTGACCGGTGTCGAGGCCGGCAGATTGGTGCGCGCCCGCAGCGAATAGGGTGCTGCCGAGGTGTGGCCGCGCGCATTGCGGTGATAGTCGATGAAGATGCGCCGCTTGCGGTTCTCCTTGCCCATGGTGGTGGTGAAAGTGTCGGGCGCGGTCGCCGCCAGATGCGTCGCGATGGCACTGGTTGCCTGGTGCAGCTTCTTCCAGTTCTGCTTTGATGTCACCGGCACGGTGATGTGGATGCCGCTGCCGCCGGAGGTCTTGGCGAAGGGCACCAGCCCGAGCCCCTCCAGTTCGCCCTTGATGTGGACGGCGGCCTCGACCACCTCGCGCCACGAAATCCCCTCGCCCGGATCGAGATCGAAGACGATCTGGTCCGGCTTGTCCAGGCTGGTGCGGTGGGTGCCCCAGGTGTGGAACTCGACGACGCCGAACTGCGCCAGCGCCAGATAGCCCTTGGCGCCCTCGACCGAGAGATAGGATTTGGTCTCGCCTTCGGAATTGGTCGCCTGGAACGTCACCACGGAAGGCGGCATGCCGGTGAAGGCGTGGCGTTGGAAGAAGCAGTCCTTGGGCAGGCCGGTAGGGCAACGCACCAGCGACACCGGCCGGCCGAGGATATGCGGCAGCATGAAGTCGCCGACCAGCGCGTAATAGACGGCGATGTCGAGCTTGGTCGGGCCGGCCTTGCCGAACAGCCGCCGTTCCGGATTGGTCACCCAGATGGTGGCAAGGTCGGCCTCCGAGATCAGCCGCTTGCGCTTGGCCGAGACCGGCGTCGACAGGCCGACATCCCTGAGGCCGCGAAACACGCCATGGCGCAGCGAATTGTCAGCGGTTCGGTTGGCAAAGTGGATGCGCGCCGAAAACAGCGGCTTCACCCAGCGCATCTCGCGCATGATTTCGCGCGGCACGCCTTCCGGCGGCGTCGCACCCGACGTGAGCGGCTCCAGCCGCGCCAGCAGGTCCTCGGCGGTTTCGCGGTCGAAGCCGGTGCCGACCTTGCCGCGATAGTGCAGCTCGCCGTCCACCCACTCCGCCATGCCGAGCGCGGCCAACCCCTCGGCCGCTTCTGAAACGGTGTAGCCGGCGATGACGAAATCGGCCTTCTCGAGCGCCTTCGTCTTGGTCCAGCTCTTGGTGCGGCCGCTCTGATAGATCGCGGTGGCGCGCTTGGAGACCACGCCCTCCAGGCCGAGTTCCGTCACCTGGTCGTAAAGCCCCTGCCCCGAGCCTTCGACATGGTCGGAGAACTGGATGGCGGAGTTGGCGCCGAGCCCGCCAAGCAGCTCGGCCAGCAGCGCCTTGCGCGCGATGAGCGGCGCCTTCATCAGGTCCCAGCCGTCGAGATGCAGCAGGTCGAAGGCATAAAAATGCAGCTTGCTGCCGGCGCCCTCGGCCAGCGCGTCCTGCAGCAGCGCAAAGCGCGAAATGCCCTTGGCGTCGAGCACGACGATCTCGCCGTCGATGATCGCATCGCGGCACGGCAATTTTGCGAAAGCGTGCGGCAGATCGCCATAGCGCTTCGTCCAGTCGATGCCGCCACGGGTGATCAGCCGCACCTGCCCGTCGCCGACATGCGCCATGGTGCGGTAGCCGTCGAATTTGATCTCATGCAGCCAGGGCTCGTTGGTGTTTTCGGCAATGCTTTCGCCGCCCGGCGGCTTCGGCACCTGGGTCGCCAGTTGCGGCTCGATGCGGCCGGGCGCCGGCGCCCTGGCCGCGCCCGGCAGGTCGCCAGGCTTCAGCGAACCAGGCTTTGGCGCGCGCTTGGCCGCGGGTTTCGGGGGCGCCGCCAGTTCCTCGATGCGCAGGCCGGATTTCACGCTTTCCGGCCGCGCTTCGAGGATGTTCAGGTCAACGTCAGCGGCCAGGTCGCGCTCCTTGAACAGCAGCCAGTTCTTCTTTTCGGAATCCTCGCCGGGCTTTGGCTTCAGCCTGGTCAGCATCCAGCCGCCATTGAGCTTTTCGCCGGCCAGCCGGATCTTGAAGGCCCCGGTGGCGAGGCTCTTCTCGACATCGTCCATCGGCGCCCATGTGCCTGTGTCCCAGACGATCATCGGCCCGCCGCCATATTCGCCCTCGGGAATGACGCCCTCGAAGTCGATATATTCAAGCGGATGGTCCTCGGTTTCGACCGCCAGCCTCTTGTCGGCCGGGTTGAGCGACGGCCCGCGCGGCACGGCCCAGCTCTTCAGGACATCGCCGACCTGCAGCCGCAGATCGTAGTGGTCCGCCGTCGCATGATGCTTGTGAACGACGAAGCGGTTGCCGTCGGCGGTGATCGACCCGCCCGCCGGCTCCGGCGTCTTCGAGAATTCGCGCTTGGCGCGGTAGGTCTTGAGCTTGGGGGAAATTGTCATGAGCAGGCGTGGGTGCCGGCTAGACCGACGCCCGGGCGCGGCGTTCCTTTACGCCCTCCCGTCAGCATCTCCCGGCAGCGTCGCCTCACAATCTCAATCGTCGATCGCCGGCGTCAGCTCGAGCTCGGCCGGCGTGAGGCCCTGCTGCAACTGGCTCAGGCGGAATTCATCGACCCAGTAGGCCTCGCCGTCGACCAGCACGCGCGCCCGGTAGGCTCCGTCCGAAAAACTTTGCGCGGTGATGTAGACCTTGTGGCCGTCGAGCGCCTTGCGCACCGCGGCGCGCTTGGCATTCTGGCCGGTGACGGGACTGAACATGACGCTGCCCTCGGTCGCCCGATATCAGACACGGCCGCTTTCGCGGCCTGGCGACTGGGTTCAAGGATGACGGAGACGCGCCGCCCTGTCAATTTCGAGGGCGGCGGCCTGGCCCGCGGCTTACGAGCCGCTGCTGTTCAACGTGTTGCCGATCTTGGTGAACTTGCCGTTGATCGCGTTGCCCAGCGCGCCCGCACCGGTGATGATGGCAAGCGCGATAAGCGCGGCGATCAGACCATATTCGATGGCGGTGGCGCCGGATTCGTCCCGGATGAACCGGGAAATTGTTGCTGACATGTCGTTGCCCTTGGCTTCTGATCCCTCGCATAACCCTATAGACACCGCAGGTTGCGGTTCGGTTAAATCTTTCGCAGTGTTTTGAAGAGGTTCCGGGGCCGCCTTGAATCAGGATGAGAGCAATGGCGCCCAAATGTCCCGCCAGGACCGGCGGCCGTCAGTTCTTCAGCCGCCGCAGGCGGCGCATCACGCCCTGCACGGCCTTGTAGAGCCGCGGCTTGGAGCGCACGAAAAGCTCGGTCTTGCCGCGCAGCCTGATATAGGCGGTCGAGCCCCTGCCCTTCAGCGTCATCGGCTCGCACAGTTCGGCCAGCACCGAGCTCGATGCACCGATATGCTGCTTGTAGCCCTGGCTGCCGACCGAAAGGTCGAAATAGCCGAGCCCTTGCGACCGTCCCCACATCATCAGCTTGCCGATCGTCGTCAGGCCCGGAGAGACGTTGGGCACCGCGTCCTGGTCGATCCCGAGCAGCAGCGCATGCAACGTGCCCTTCATGACAAGCACGTAGATCACCGCGAGATAGGCTTGACCGACCCGCAGCCCGAACAACCGCACGGAGCCGTCTGAAAGCCCAGTCAGGGCCGCATTGCGGTAGAACTCGACGATCGGCGCCTGCGTCAGCAGGTCGAAGCGCCCGAGTTCGCGAAAGCGGTTGAGCCTGAGGTCCAGCAGCGTCGCGAACTGCTCCTCGATCATGCCGGGCGTCTCGGCTTCGACCAGAGCGAGCCCGCCGAGCTGTTCGAAGCGGCGGCAATGCTTGTTGAAATTCTTCGAAAAAGACTGTTTGCAGATGCGCTTGATCAGCGTTTGCGGATCGCCGTCCATGGCCAGGCCGGAGGCGATCTGGATGGAGTCGCGCGCCACCGAAAGCAGCGCCAGCGGATTGGCGACACCGTGGATTTCCTGCGGGATTCCCGCAACATGGATGCGGTCGGTCGGCGGCAGCACGGCGCGCACGGCCGCCCAGACGGCGTCGGCGCCTTGCGTGGTCCACGGCCTGGCGTCGGCCAGCAGCGGGGCCGAATAGTCGCAGACGCCGCAGCTCAGCCATTCGATCACATAATGGCCGAGCGCCCGGCGCCGCATCAACGGCATCAGCATGACGGGCGCATCCGTGGCGGCATCGTTGACCTCCACCACCAGCAGCTCGGCGGTTTTGGGCATCAGCCGGTTTGCGATCCCTTCCACCCAGGCAAGGCCCTGGTGGCCGGTGCACAGGCCGGTCTCCTCGAGGCGCAGCCATAACGGCCTTACGGTGTCGAAGCTGGTGTGCAGCCGGGCGGTATAGTGCGTGGCGACGCCGGCGCCGGCGGTTGCCGGAGAATGGGGGCCACCGGCGACATTCGCCACCGCGGCCTTTCGCATTGCCTGGCTTGCCACATGCTTCTCCTGTCGTTCCGGCCCGCCCTCAGCATCCTCCACGCAAGCGCCGCAAGCCTCGCATCGATCCCTGGACCGCCGTGAGCAGCCTTGGATTGGCGCGGACGAAAGCCTCGGCCCGGTTACGCAACTTGATGGCGGTGCTCGCGGCACTGCCCTTCATCGTGAACCCGTGGCAAAGCTCGGCCAGCACCGAACCCTTGGCGCCCATATGTTCCTTGTAGCTCTGGCTGCCGACCGACAGGTCGAAATAGCCGAAGCCTTTCTCGCGCGCCCAGCTCATCAGCCTGCCCATGATCAACAGGCCCGGAGACACGTTGGGCACCGCGCTCTGGTCGATTGCTATCATGAGAGCATGAACGATGCCTTGATGAGCCAACAGATATTGCACCGCGATCAGGGCCTCGCCGACGCGCAGCCCGAAGATCCGCACCGATCCGTCCGAAAGGCCCTGAAGGGCCGCGTTCCGGTAGAACCCGACGGCCGTCTCCTGGGTCAGGAGGTCGAAACGGCCAAGCTCGCGAAAGCGGTCGAGGCGCATCCTGACCAGCCCGCCAAAGACGGACTCCACCTTGGCAGGTGTGTCGGCTTCGACCAGTTCGAGATCGCCGAGCCGCTCGAGCCGGCGCCAGTCCTTGTTGAAGGCCTTGACGAAGGAGGGCCGGCACAGGCGCTTCAGCAAGGTCTCGGCATCGCCCTCGATGGCGAGGCCGTAGGTGGTCTGGATGGAATCGCGCGTCGCCGGAAGCAGGGCCAGCGGATTGGCGACGCCGTTGACCTGCCGCGGTATGCCCACGATGTGGACACGGTCCGCCGGCGGCAGCACCGAACGCACCGCGGCCCACGCGGCCTGCGCGGATTGCGTGGTCCACGGGCTGGCATCGGCCAGCAGCGGCGCCGAATAGTCGCAGACGCCGCAGCTCAACCATTCGATCACCCAATGGTGGAAGGCCCTGCGCCGCATCAGCGGCACCAGCATCCTGGGTTGGCCGGTCGCGGCGTCCGCCACCTCCACGATCAGCAGCTCGGTGCCTTCCGGCAGCAGCCGCGCGACGATCCCTTCCGCCCAGGCGTAATTCTGGTGGCCGGTGCACACGCCCTGCGCCTGCAGGCGCAGCCAGAGCGGCCTTACCGCATCGAGGCTGGTGTGCAGTTTTGCCGTATAGGCGTCGTTCGCGGCGACGGCGGCGGGATGCGAAACCTGCCCGTCCGGCAGATCGGTCACCGCGACGATTTGCGCTGCCTGTCCTGACACATCGCTCTCCTATCGTTTTACCGCGGCGAACGTAACCGCCCGCCGCCAGGAGCCCAGACGGCTGTTGCGCTGCTGGTCCGGATGCTCGATGTTCCACATGCGGTGATGCACGAAATACCATGATGCCGCGAGCACGAAGATCTCGGAAAGCGCCGAACCGGCCAGCGCCCATGGCGGCGGCGCGATTGCCAGCGAGATGGCGATCAGCACCAGCCCGACAATGGCGCCGCCCATGGTGATGAACGCCACGATGCGGAAGTCGCCCATGATCTCCAGCACGATGCGCGGCATGATGTAGAGCATGATCGGGACGAAGTTCGCGATCACGAAAAGCCCGATGAACCCCACCGATGCATCCTGAAGCGCCTGGGACTTGATCATCGGCAGGAGGAACATGATGGCGCATCCATAGACCAGTGCGCCGAACCCCATGACGGCGGCCCAGATCTTCGACTGCGCCCAGACACGGCGCGTTTCGTTGTTGCGCATCAGCTTGGCCAGTTCCGGCTGCGTCATGTTGACGAAGGCCAGGCTGATGATGCGCAGCGGTGCGAACAGCACCAGCACCGCCGCCAGCGGCGCGTAGGCTGCAGGCCCGGCAATGCCCGCGACCAGCAGCGCCAGGCATTGGCCCTGAATGTTGGTGGTGGTGGCGCTGAAGGCCGACCAGCAGAGCTGCGACCAGAGTTTTGCATAGCGCCGCCGCGTCGGCATCCGAAAACTGATGCGCAGCGTGCGGGGCGCCAGCCGGACGAGGACGAAGATGCCGAACACATTGGCCGCGGCAAGCGCGTAGAACACGGTCTGCAGCATGTCCTTGGCCAACCAGATCGCCAGGCCAGCCATGACGGTGCCGGCGATCGTAAAGGCGCCATCGCTGATCGAGACGATCAGTTGCTGACGACGCGCGAAGAAGGCCGTGCGCATATGGCTGCGCAGGGACCACGCGCCGACGAAGCAGCCGGCGGCTATTCCGCTGGGATCGCCGAGCAGGCGCATGACGATCGCCGTGCCGAAGGCCATCAGCAAGGCCACGACCAGCGCCGCCGTCCCGAAGGCCACGTCATAGGCATCGACGCCGGCGCTGTTGGTGCTCTTGCCCATCCATATCGAGGCGGGAACCGCGGTGAGCGACCTGATATAGGACAGGCCGACGCCGCCCATCACCATGCCGATGGCGAAGAGACCGTAGCCTTGCGCCGACAACATGTGCAGCAGCGCGATGTTGAGAGCGAAGTGGAAGCCGCTCTGCATCGCCTCGCCGCCGATCATCAGCACCAGGCGCCGCACCAGATGGCCAGGGAGTTTCACGGCCGTGTCTCCGCCTGGCGCACGGTTGCCGTCCGGCCCGGCTTGGCGATGATCGCCTTCAGCTTGTCGGCGGCTATCGCGGCAATGGCCGCCGCCGCGACCGGCTCGCTGAACAGCGCTTCGTAGCGCGCCCGCCCGGCGGCGACAAAGGAGCGCCAGGCTTCGGGCCGCAGGATGATCTCCTCGAGTTTGCCGGCAAGCGCGGCGGCGTCGCCGGGCGGCACATGCCAGCCGGTTACGCCGTCCGCGACCACCTCGACCAGCCCGCCGATCGCCGACACCAGCGGCGGCCGGCCATAGGCCATGGCCTCGATGGCGACGCGGCCGAGCGATTCGGGACGGCGCGACGGCACAGTGACGATATCGGCCCAGCGATAATGCTCGGACGGATCGGGAATGAAGGGCAGCACGCTGACGCGTCCGGCAAGTCCCATGGTCTCGACCAGTTCGGCAAGCGCGCGCTCGCGCTCGACGCTTTCGAAGGCGCCGCCGACCAGCCGTACCTCGACGCGCGACTTCAGCTCCGCCGGCAGCGAGGCGATCGCCTCCAGAAGCACCTCCTGGCCCTTGATCCGGTTGATGCGGCCAAGCAAAAGCACCTTGAGCGGACGCTTGCCGTCATAGGTCATCGCTTCGGCCGCCGCCGGGCCAGCAACGCCGTTATAGACCACATGGGAACGCGCCGACCTCGGCTCGCCGAACGCGGCGCGGGTGGCGCGCGAGTTGAAGATGAGGTCGGCATGGCTCCAGTGCATCAGGCCGACAAGGATCCTGCGCATGGCGCCTTCGGGGATTTCGTGGATATGCAGCACCGCCTTGCGCGGGAGAAGGCGCGCCGCCAGCGCGTAGTCGGCCACAATCGAGGTGTTGACATAGGTGAGGTCGCGGTCCCGGAGCCGCCGCCATGCCCTCAGCACCGCGACCGGCAGCCGCGCCATCTCGATGGTGGCAAGGCGCGCAATGGCCTGGCGCCTCAGCACCCACAGCGGCTCGAAGACGATCCGGGTCGCATGCGGTTCGAGGATCTTGACGATCGGTCCGCTACGCGGCAGCACCACTTCGATGTCGGCTGATGGAAACGCGGCGCGCAGCGCGGCCACGCTCTCCGCGAAGCTACGGTCGGAACCATAGAGTTCGTAGCCCTGATGGATGCAGGCAATCCGCATATTCACATGCATCTTTCTGTCAGGGGTGGTGTGACGATTCCGCCGCCTGACGATATCAGCGACCGGAAAACTTCAAGTCCAACACCCCTTTGGACTTCACTGGTTGTCAGCATGGTCATCACCACACCAATGCCGCGCGCCTCCGCCGATTCTGGCGCGCAGAAGTCCATGAGCAAGGATCATGCCGGGCCTGATCTGGCCATCCGCGGGTCTTCAGGGCCCGGCAACGCCTCGTTTCGATACATAACCGGGGAAGGTTGACCGATAGTGAAACAACCCCAGCGGCCGGAAGAAATATTTTACAACCCGGTGAGATAATGGTGCCGACCCTGAGTCTGGCATGGATATCGCATGGCCGGGGTCCAGGGGTTTGGGACAGCACTCGCAGTGCGAATCGAGCGGATTTGAAAGCGCCAGCAACGATGAAATCGGCAACGCCCACCATCCTGATCCTCGGGACGCGTGGCATTCCCGCGGCCCATGGCGGCTTCGAGACCTTCGCCGAAAGGCTGGCGCTGTTTCTTGTCGCGCGCGGCTGGAAGGTCGGCGTCTATTGCCAGGACGAGGTCGAGCGGATCGACCGGCGGGTGCGCACCGAAACCTGGAAAGGCATCGAGCTCATTCATGTCCAGGTCGCCTCGAAAGGTCCGCGCGCGACGCTGGAATTCGACTGGCAATGCGTGCTCGACGCCGCCCGGCGGCCAGGCGTCTGCCTGGTGCTCGGCTATAATGGCGCGGTCTTCCTGACCTGGCTGAGGCTGATGCGCCGCAAGATCGTCACCAACATGGACGGCATCGAGTGGCGCCGGCCCAAATGGGGGATGGCGGCGCGCACATGGTTCTGGCTCAACGAGTGGATCGGCGCCTGGGCCTCGCACCGTCTGGTCGCCGACCATCCCGTGATCGCCGACCATCTGGCGACGCGCCGGCCGCGCAGCGCCATCGCCACCATCACCTATGGCGCCGACCCGGTGACGGCGGCGCCGGAGGAACCGGTGCGCGCGCTTGGCCTCGAGCCTGGCAGATACCTGATCTCGATCGCGCGCATCGAGCCCGACAACAACATCCTGCCCATCGTCGAGGCCTTCTGCGGCCAGAAGCGCGACATGAAGCTGGTGGTGCTTGGCACGCTTTCCCCCGACATTCCCTATCATGCCGCCATCCGCAAGGCGGCCAACGCCTCGGTGGTGCTGCCAGGAGCCATCTACGACCAGGCCGCGGTGAAGGCGCTGCGCTTTCACGCGCGCGCCTATCTGCATGGCCACACCGTCGGCGGCACCAATCCCTCGCTGGTCGAGGCACTGGCCGCCGGCAACATGGTGATCGCCCACGACAACCCCTATAACAGGTGGACCGCGGGCGCGGCCGCGATCTTCTTCACCGACAGGCAGAGCTGCGCCGAGCGCATGCAACAGGCGCTGGACGATGACGCCCTGGTCAAATCGTGCGGCGCGGCCGCAAGGGCGCGCGCCGACGAGGCGTTCCGCTGGGACGATGTCCTGCTTGCCTATGAAACCGAGGCCTACCGGCTTCTGGGCGTGAGCGCCGCCGGCGCCGTGCCGGTCGATCGGCCCTCGCCCGGCGCCGTATGACGGGCTGGTCGCGACGGCGGCTGCTGCGCACCGCGCTGTCGGGCGCGCTGGTGCCTGCAGCACTTTCGTCCGGACCACCCGCTCTGGCCGCCGCCACCGGCGCGTGGCGCTTTCGCCGCGGCGTCAATGCCTGGCCCTGGTTCGCGCTGACGCGTGAATTTCCCGCGCCGCGCACCGATTATGCCTGGCCGCCCTTCCAGTCGCAGCGGCCGGTGCCGACCCCGGCCGACCTGCGCCGGCTGCGCCAGACCGGGCTCGACTTCATCCGCCTGCCGGTCGATCCCGGGCCGTTCCTTGCCGCCGACGCCGCCACCCGCACGAAATTATTGGCGACGCTCGACGATGCCGTCGCGGCCGCCATCGATGCCGATCTCGGCATCATCGTCAACGTGCAGGCCAACGGCGCCACCCATTACTGGAATCCCGACCGCATGGTCTCCAGCACCGCCGCGCCGGAATTCGAAGCCTATCGCGCGCTGGTCGGCGAGCTTGCCGGCAGGCTGCAGCGCTTCCCGGCTGATATGGTGGCGCTGGAGCCGGTCAACGAGCCGCCGCAATCCTGCGACTCCAATGTCTGGTCGCTGGTCCAGGCGGCGCTCCTGACCGCGGCCCGGGCATCGTCCGCGACCTTGCCTCTGGTCGTCACCGGCGGTTGCGGCTCGATGGTGAGCGGGCTCGCCGCGCTCGACCCGCAACCGCTGGCGGCCTTCGAACCGATCCTGTTCACCTTCCACTTCTACGAACCCTATCTGTTCAGCCACCAGGGCGCGCCCTGGATGCGCGAGCCCGTCTACCGCGCGCTGAACAATGTGCCATGGCCGGCCTCCGCCGGTTCGCTCGAACAGACACTGGCCTCCGTCCGGGCACGCATGGCTCAGGATACGCAGACATCGCAAGCCGACAAGAAGGCCGCCTATGCCGAAACCGAACGCGTGCTGAAAGTCTATTTCGACGCTGGGCCCGATCGCTGGTTCATCGACAAATATCTCGGCCAGGCGCGCGCCTGGGCCGACGCCCACGGCATTGCGCGCGAACGCATCATCATGGGCGAATTCGGCGCGCTGCGCACGGATGCCCGCTACACAGCCGCGCCCAACCCCGACCGCGCCCGCTACATCGCCGATGTCCGGCAAAGCGCCGAGGCATCGGGCTTTCCCTGGGCCTTCTGGGATCTCTTCGACGGCATGGGCATGATGGACGACACCACGCGCGCGCTGGACCCGGCCATGGTCGAGGCGCTCGGGTTGAGGACGCCGGCCGACTGAGGCCGCGGGCTCATAAGGCGAAGCGACAATCCGATGGCCGCCAACCGCCTCCGCCGTCGCGGCTAGTCCATTTGGCAGCCGGCTGCCTGTGCAGACCTCGGGTGAACCTTCCGACAACAATCGATCTGGCGCTCGGAACATCCGGGCGGGATCGAAGTTGCCCAAACGCCTCGCCAAGCAGGCGCATTCACCAGGAGGACGATCATCATGGCAGCCCCAAAGACAGCGTCCCGCAAGGGCCTGAACGAACTCTTCCACGATACGCTGAAGGACATCTACTTCGCCGAAAAGAAGATCCTCGCCACGCTTCCCAAAATGGCGAAAGCCGCGCAGAGCGAGGAGCTGAAAGCGGCTTTCGACAAGCACCATGGCCAGACAAAGGAGCATGTCGCACGCCTGGAGGAGGTATTCGAGGTGATCGGCAAGAAGCCGCAGGGCAAAACCTGCGCCGCGATCGTCGGCATCACCGAGGAAGGCGCCGAGATCATGGAGGAATACAAGGGTGCACCGGCGCTGGATGCCGGCCTTCTCGCGGTGGCTCAGGCCGTCGAGCACTATGAAATCTCGCGCTACGGCACCATGAAGACCTGGGCGAGTGAGCTGGGGCTTGCCGAAGCGGTTTCGCTGCTCAACTTGACGCTCGGCGAGGAAAAGGACACCGACGCCGCGCTCTCGAAACTGGCCGAAACGGCCGTGAATGCCGAGGCCGAGGCGCGATAGGCGATGCCTGCGGGAGCTCTGGCGTATTTCTTGAGTTGGAGCTCCCCAATGGCCGAAGACGATCGCTTGTGTCGAGTGTCGTAATTGGGCGCCAGTGCAGCGCATTAATGTCATGCCCTGCATTGCGACCGGCATAGACTGTCGGGCCAATCTGTTGCTTCAAGGAGAAGTCGGATGCGTGGCCGTTGCCTATGTCGCGCCGTTGCTTTTGAAGTCGATGGGCCGATACAGGCCTGCGTGGTCTGTCATTGTGAAAGTTGCCGGCGGCAATGTTCAGCGCCGATGACCGCCTACATTGGCGTCCCGGGCGGCCAATGGCGATGGCTGGGCAAGCCACCGAAAATATTCAACTCTTCTCCCGGCGTGGAAAGAACATTCTGCGAGCATTGCGGCACGCCGCTTTCCTTCCGCTCGAAAAACATGTCCGGTGTCATGCACTTCTTCGCGGCGGCGATGGAGGAGCCGGAGACATTTGCGCCCACGCTGCATGTCGCCTTTGAAGAGAAGCTGCCTTGGTTGAAACTGGCCGATGGCCTGCCGACCCGAGTCGGGCCTGACTATACGAAAGACCCGGGATGACGAGGCGCGGGGCTGCGTCCGGGGCCGCCGCGCCCCGCCGGCACCGGCCTGTAAAGCACCAGCGCGATCAAGACGAACTTGCTGAGCAGCGTCGTCTTCGAGGCGAGGCTTTCGGAGGTGTTGAGCAGGATGATCCAGCCCAGCATCAGCAGCCATACGCCGGGATGGCAGCGGCGCGCCACTTCGAACATGAACAGCACGAAGCCGAACAACAGCAGCAAGGTGAAGAAGGCGCCCTGATAGAGGACGGTGCGGATGATCGGGTTCTCGATGCCCTGTTCGAGACCATTGATGCGGCGCAAGGTTTCGATCAGGTCGATATCAGGCCCTATGATGAGGTCGCGCAATTCCAGATGCTTGAACAGCTCGAACATTTCGACGCGGGCATTGGCGCTGCCGCTGTCGGAGACGAAGCGCTCGAGCAGCGCGTCGAAGAAGCCGTAATAGGCCGCGAGCGCGAGCGCGACGGGCAGCAGCGCGGCGAGAATGAAGGCGAGCGCCGCCCCAAGCAGGTTGACGCGCCCGGCGCGCAAGGTGCTGAAGCCATGGATAAGCATGTAGGCGCCGCCGAGGATGATCGTCAGCACCATGGCCGAGCGGCCGCCGAAGGCGACAAGGGCGCAGAATTGCAGGCCGACGAGCCCGAGCCGCATTGGCGTCGACAGCGTGCGTGAACCCGAAAGCAGCGCCAGAACGTAGATCGCGGTGACCGTGGCATTGGAGAGCGGATGGCCCTGCAGCGCGGTGGAACGCGTATCGTTGGCGAACAGCACGCCGTCGAGCCGGTAGGGGAAGACCAGCGTCTTGGTGGCGAACTCGAACAGCGCCAGCAGCGCATTGGCCGTCATCACCGCATGCACGACGCCGCGCAGCCGCGCGAAGGTCCGCTCGTCGGCCTCGCTCAGCATCAGCACGAACAGCGCCGCCGCCACGAAGGTATCGATCATGCCGGCCATGCCGGGCCGCTGCCGCGCCACCACCACCACCAGCAACGCGATCGCGATAAGCGCCATCAGCGCCGAGGCCGGCCGCCTGTCGGCGACGCTGACGCAGTAGCCGATCGGATTGCCATAGGTGCAGGAGCGCCAGGCGAAGACCAGCACCAGCACATAGGTGGAGGGATGGATCTTGGTGGCCGGATTGCCGAAAAGGCCGTCGTAATTGTAGCCCACCAGCCACAGCATGCCACCCGAAACGCTGAACAGCAGCGCCACCGAAACGACCAGTCCGGCGGCTGTCACCCAGTCGATGGAGGCTCCCGCCCGGGGCGCGGCGGCAGGGTGGCCGGATGCGGCCCATCCGGCAACCATCTCAGGCCGCCTCGTCGACCAGCAAGGCGCCTGTCGGCAACCGCCCCATGACGGAGATGGCCTGCGAGACCGCCGTGACATCGCGCATCGGCGTCGTGTTCAGCGTGGCGACCAGCACGATCTCGTCGACCATGGCGACCAGCGGCGAGGCGTTGAGATTGTCGGCCAGCGCACCGCCGTCGACGACGACGAGGTCGAAATTGCGGCTCGCCTGGGCGAGCATGTGCTGCGTGAAATAGACCCCTTGCGCCTCCGAGAAGGCAGCCTTCGGCCGGCCCTTGCCCAAGATGGCGACATTGCTGCCCGGCGCGGAGTGGCTGATCGCCTCGAAGGCAAATTCGCCGCGCAGCACGTCGAGCAGGCCGGGCTGCGGCTCCTTCTGGCTCTTGCCGGAATTGGTGTCGATGAACAGGACGCGGCTGCCGCGGGTCGCCGCCGCATTGGCGAGCAGGCGCGCTGCCCGGCCCCGTTGCGCGGCGTCCTCCGGTGCCGATGTCACCAGGACCGACGGCACGAGCGGCCAGTTCGGCGGACGCCGGCTGGAGGAAAACAGGCGCCTCAGCGCCAGACCGGCGATCGCGTCCGTCTTCTGCCCGGCCGGCCCGGCGGCCTTGCCGAAAGGCCACCAGCGGCGGCGCGCCGCCTTTGCCGGCAGCACGCCCACCACCGGCGCCTCGATGGCCGATTGCATCTGCGCGCTGGAAAGCACCGTCGGCGAGGAATATTCCGCGATCAGCGCCATGCCGGTGCCGAGCCCCAGCCCGCCGAAGAACGCGCCGAACACCAGCAGCAGCAGCGGCGGCCAGCTCTTCTTCAGCGCGGGCATGGCCGTGGAGATGATGCGCGCATTGGTGCTGTCGACGTTGATCTGCTCGCGCGTTTCCTGCGCCCGTTGCAGATAGGTGGCGTAGACGGAGCGCACCGCCTCGAGATCGCGCTGCAGTTCGCGCAGCTTGACCGAGGCCTGGTCGGTGTCGAGCGACTTGCTCTTCATGCCCGCGACCTTGGCCTCCAGCGCCTGCTGGTTGGCCAGCGCCCGCTCGTAGTCGGTTTCGACGGAGGCGCTGATGCGGGTGAGTTCGCGCGTGATGAGGGCGCGCGTGTCGCGCAGTTGCTGCTGCGCCGCGATCATCGAGGGATGGCGCGGCCCGAGTTCGGTGCCGAGCTGCGAGAGCTGGTCGACAAGCGTCGCCTCCTGCGCCCGCAGGCTCGAAATCACCGACGAGCGCATCGCCTCCGAGGTCGCGTCCGGCGCGCCGCCCGACCGGCGCAACTGGTCGACCTGCGCCTTCAGCGCCGCGGTGCGGGTTTGCGCCGCCGAAAGCTGCGTATTGATCTCGGTCAGTTCCTGGTCGCTGACCAGATTGCCCGCCGCCATCACCATGTTGTTGGCGGATTTGTAGGCCTCGACCGCATTCTCGGCCGCGAGCACGCGCTTGCGCTGCTCGTCCAGCCGCGCGGTGATGGAATCGGATGCGTCCGTGGCCATCTTGGCGCGCGCGCTCGCCTGGTCGGCCAGGTAGGCCTGCGCGATCGCGTTGGCGAGCATCGCCGCCTTGTCGGCGCTCTTGGCGGTGACGATCACGTCGAGGACCAGCACCTTGTCGGCCCGCTTCACCGCCAGCCGCCGGCGCAGCGCGTCGAGTGTCTTGCCTGTCCTGTCGGTTTCGGCCGACCCCGAGCCCAGCACGCCGCCGAGCAAACGGTTCAACAATCCGCCCTGCCCGTTGAATTCCGGGTCCTTGGTAAGGTCGGTCGCCTCGATGGCCTTGAGCAGCACGCTGTTCGACTGGACGACGGCGACCTGGCTTTCCACCATGGTGATGCCGCCGTCGGGCGGAACGCGGCTCGGGTTGACGTCGTTGGTGACCACCTGCAGGTCTTGCGGATCGACGATGATTTCAGCCACCGAACTGTAGAGCGCCGGCGTGAACAGCCCATAGAGCAGCGCCACAAGGGTCAGCAGCAGGGCGGTGGCCAGGATCAGGAAACGCCGGCGCACCAGAATGCGCTTCAGGTCACCCAGCTCGACGGTGGAGGATGGATAGGACGCGACCGGCTCCGGCGCGGCATATTGCATCACCTCCGGAGCGTGTTGTTGCGGCAACGAGAGCAGGGATGATTGCAAAGGTCGCTCCGACAACACTCCATGTGCCTGCAAAGGTTAAATTGCGGCTTCATCCTAGCTATTCCTCCAACTGTTAAAACACTGTTAATTATGTTGGGAGCTCTTCTGAATTTCGGCCCGGCGTTTACGTATTTTTGGCATGGAGCTTGCGTAAAAGAGCACGGGGCGTGTTGACAGGACGCAAGCGAGCGGGAAACGAATGGAACGGTGCAGAACCTCCCTCCGGCCTGCCCGTCCGCCCATCGTCATGCCCAAAACTCGACCACCGGCCAGTTACCGACCATCAGAATTCTAGGGGTACGACATGCAGGTCAGCCTGCGTCTGGACAGCGACTGCCTCCGTGGCTTTCACCTGATGCTGCTGCGGCGCCTGGCGGCGCTCGCCGACGTTGAGGTTTGCGTCGACGCACGACCGGGCGCGAGCGGCGTTCCGGGCAGCATCGCGGCTCTGTTCCAGCTTGAGGCGGTGATCCATGGCTTGCCCGCGGACGGGTTGGCCAAGCGCCTGCCGCCGTCGGCGCTGGCGCCCTATCGCGCAGGGCAGCCCGCCTCGCCGGACCTCGTGCTCGACCTCTGCGGCGACGTGCGGCCGGAGGCGGCACGCGTCTGGCGCGTGACCTATGACGGGGCCGCCGGCGAAGCGGCCCTGCTGGCTTCGATCCTCGATGGCCGCACCCCGGTGGCCCGCATCGAGGAGAACGGCGCCGCGGTCGCCGAAGCGCGGCTCGGAACCGAGTATGGCGGCATCGCGCTCGCCGCCTTCCAGGACATGCTGGCGCGCACCGTAAGCCTGATCCTTGCGGCGGTGACGGGCGCGGCGCGCGGTGCCTTGCCTGTCCTGCCCGAACCAATTGACGGCAGGCCCCAGCCGTCGCTGCCGTCGGCCGGCAAGCTCGGCGTCCGCGCGGGCAAGGCGCTGGCGCGGCGCGTCGTCCAGAAGATCTACCATCTCTGCTACAACGCTCCGCACTGGAAAGTCGGCTGGCGCGCGACGGGCGGGCGGGACCTGTTCGACCTGCGCGCCCATCCGGCATCCGGCTGGCAGGAATTGCCCGACGACGGCAGCCGTTTCTACGCCGATCCGTTCCCGATCCTTTACCGGGGCCAGGTGACCCTGTTCGTCGAGGATTACATCCACCGGCAGGGCCGGGCCATCATCTCAGCCGTGCCGTTCGGCCCGGCGGGGCCGCTCGGCCGCCCGGAGCCGGTGCTCGACCTGCCCTACCACCTCTCCTACCCCTTCGTCTTCGAGCGTGACGGCGAGGTCTGGATGGTGCCGGAAAGCTGCGCCAACCGCACGGTGGATCTCTACCGCGCCACCGCTTTCCCCGGCGGATGGGTGAAGGAAGCGACGCTGCTCTCCGATATCGTCGCTAGCGACGCCACCCTGGTCGAGCATGGCGGCTCGTGGTGGCTGTTCGCCACCGTCCGGGACGATGGCGGCGCCTTCTCCGACGCGCTGCATCTGTGGTCGGCGCCGGACTTTCGCGGCCCCTGGACCCCGCATCCCAAAAATCCGGTGCTGATCGACATCGCCTCGGCGCGGCCGGCCGGCCGCATGGTGGAACGCGGCGGCGAGCTGCTGCGCCCGGTGCAGGACTGCCGGCGGAGCTACGGCGCGGCACTCGGCATCGCACGCGTCACTCACCTTGATTTGAATGGCATGGAGCAGCGTGTCGAGACGATCTTAACTCCGGGCGCGCTATGGAGCGGGCGCAAGCTGCACACGCTCAACGAGGCTGGCGGCCTGGAATTCATCGATGGCTCGGCGATCGCGCCGCGCTGGAAACAGAAGAGGCGACCGTGATTAACCTAAACAATTGTTACTACCAGCCACTCGCGCTGGTTGCTTGAGGTTGATTGTGGTCCGGAAGATATTTCCACTACAGATTGTGGAGAGGAACGATGACTAGCGTGAAGGGCAGCGAAATGACCACCGCCGAGGTTGCCCCGGCCGAAGTCGACGTGGCGATCGTGGGCGCCGGAATGGCCGGCACGACCCTGGCGATGGTGCTGGGCAAGGCCGGGCGCAAGGTGGCGCTGATCGACCCGCACCGCATCCATCACGACGAGTTCCGGGCCGAGAAGATCGGCGCCGACCAGATGCAACTCTTCACCAGGCTCGGCCTCGAAGAGGCGGTCATGCGTCACGTCACTCCGGTGAGCAGCATCCACGTGTTTCGCCTGGGCCAGCTGTTCGCCCGCGAGCAGAAGTGGGAATATTCGTTTTCCTACGGCTCGCTGATCAACGGGTTGCGCGACGCCCTGCCGCGCGAAGTGCCGATCACGGTCGGCAAGGTCGCCGAGGTGTCGACCGGGCCGGACCGGCAGCGCCTGGTGCTGGCCGACGGCAGCGTCATCAATGCCCGCCTGCTGGTGGTGGCCACCGGTTACAGCGAAGCGGTGCGCCGCGCCGTTGGCGTCGAGCGCATTGAGCTGTCGAAGGCGCACTCGCTCTCCATAGGCTTCGACCTCGCCATCCCGCCGCACGAATGCGCCTACCAGGCGGTAACCTGCTACGGCAAGCGGGCGGCGGATCGCGTCGCCTATCTCACGGTTTTCCCGCTCGGCAACAAGATGCGGGCCAACATGTTCGTCTATCGCACCGTGGCCGAACAATGGACCAGGGATTTTCGCGAAAACCCTCAGAAGATGCTTAACCAGCTGATGCCCGAAATATCAGCCCAATGCGGCGACTTCGCCGTCGCCGGTCCCGTCGAGGTCAGGCAGATAAACCTGACCACGACGCAAGGCCACCGGCGCGACGGGGTCGTCTTTGTCGGCGACGCCTTCTGGACGACATGCCCGACACCGGGCGTCGGCATCGGCCGGGTCATGGTCGACGTCGAGCGCCTTTGCACGGTCCACATCCCCGCCTGGCTCGCGACACCGGGCATGGCGGCCGACAAGATCGGCGCCTACTATGACGACCCGGTCAAGGTAGCCTCCGACGAGGCCGGCATGCGTGTGAGCCTCTACGCCAAGCAGATCACCACCGAAACCGGACTGGAATGGCGCGCGCGGCGCCTGCGCAACAACGCGGCGCGCCAACTCATGATCATCGGCCGCAGGGTGCGCCATCTAGGGTTGCGGCGGGAGCCCGGCATGGCGTGAGGGTCCTCCCACCCTGGGTCGCCATCGAAGGCAGAGGCGTCTTCCCTTCTCCCCACCCTGCGGGAGGAGGGAAGCGCCGTAGCCCACCAGGACGGAGCGCCTCCACGGCGGATGCCGTGCGCTGAAAAAGAAATCCAGTATCGTTCAGCCGGAACAAGCGGCGCGCCGACAGGTTATCCCCGCAGGAGAGCCTGTCATGGTCAAGAATATCGACCGCGCGTTACAGGATGCTATTCTGGCAATGCGCATTCTACGCAAATCCATCATTGATCATGGCCACATGGAAGCCATGGCCGAATTTGACGGCTTGATGAGCGTAACCATCTCCGAGGCCGAGCGCGAACTGACCCGCTGGCAGTCAAGTCATCGCGCCGAGCGATCGGGCGAGGCAAAATGATGACGCTCTCGCCCGGACCCGGCATCGGCGGAACTTTGCGGCACAGGATTGGTTTTATGGAATGAGCATCGCGCCGGAGAACCAGGTGACCCGATCGGTCGACAAGCAAAAGCTCGAGAGGGCGGATCGCGTGTCGAGGATCATCCTCGACGCCGAGCGGCAGGCGCGGGACGCAAAGACTGCCCGCCTTCGCGAGCAGCGCCTGTCCGCCGCGCCAAGCGGCAAGGCTCCAAAGTCCGCCGCGCCAAGCGGCAAGGCTCCGAAGTCCGCCGCGTCAAAGCGGCGTGGGTGAGGGTTGCGACGGTGGTCGAGCCTCGCGGCATGCCGCGGCCAAGGTCAGCGCGGCGATGAGATCGGCTGGACAAGACTGGTCGCCATACATATCCGCAAAGACCTCGCGCACGATCGTCTCGGCGGGCCTGCCTGGGTAGGATTTGACCATCTCGCAGACGACGTTGCGGATCGTCTCGAAATCATAGGAATCGATGTGCTGGTCGCTCGAGGTCGCCATCGCCTTCTTCCCGGTCGGGGCGAAAGCATGATGACCGCTCTCAAGCATCCGCTTGCCTGGAGACGATGCGGATGACGCAATCACCATACGCTTTTCCAGGGGCGCGGCGAGTCAATTATTCCTGCCCGATCCGGCGCCTGGAGACCCTTCGCCCGGTCGCACGTTCAGTTCGAATTTCCGAACCGGCAACCCCGAGGCCTCCGTCGGAAGGCGCGATCGACCGATCGCGCCTTTGTCTTGACAGGCGAGTGATTCAGGCCGCTCAGGGCGGCGGCAGGCTGGAAGGTCCGCTGAGAGCGGTCACGGCAGAGAGCCGCTCGCGCTTCTGCCAGGTTGGCTTCTCGTATTTCTTCACCAGTTGTTGCTCCTCGCGTTGGGTACCGCGCCAAAAGAAACGCTTCGCTATCGGGTGTCAATTGTGCCACGGCACGGGCTCACGGTTTCACCACTGCGCAACGCGGTTTCGGCCCGCCTCATGAGGCAGCCCATTCACAGTGGGGATCGATGTCGCAGTCGATCGTGTGAGGATGGAAACACTCGAACGCGTCCGGCTCCCTCATCCCAGCCGCAATCCCGCTTTCGCGGCCGCCTCGCGCAGGAACGGCAGGCCGACGGCGATGACGTCGTCGGGATTGTCCGCCACCGGCCGCCAAACCGCCAGCCCGCCGGCGATGTCGGCATCGACATGGTTCATGCTTTCGAGCGTGATGGCTCCGGTATAGCCGATATCGGCGATCGCCTTCATGCAGGCCGCCCAGTCGAGCATGCCGCGCCCGGGCACGCCGCGATTGGCTTCCGAGACATGGACGTAGCCGAGATAGGGCGCCGCCGCCTTGAAGCCGGCGGCGAAACTCTCCTCCTCGATATGCATGTGGTAGGTGTCGAGATGGATGAAGATGTTGTCGGCGCCGACGCGCTCGATGATGTCGGCCGCGTCGACGCCGCGGTTGATCAGATGCGTCTCGTAGCGGTTGCAGGGCTCGATGCCGAGCTTCAGCCCATGCGCTTTGGCCGCCTGTGCGGCGTGCCCGAGGAAGCGGCACATGCCGTCGATTTCGGCTGGTGCCGGCGCGCGGCCGGAGGTCTTGCCGATCGTGCCGTAGGTGACGCCGCCAAGCGCCTTGCTGCCCACCGCCTCGCAGACGCCGAAGGCCGGTTCGAGGAAGGCCAGCGCCTCGTCCGGCCGTGCCACGACGTCGAGCGAGGCCGGCAGGCCAAGCGAGGGAATGAGCTCGACATTCCAGTGTTCGGCAAAGGCGCGCGTGCGTGCCGTATCGATCTCCTCGGGGCGCAGCAGCGGGATTTCCAAGAGGCCGATGCCGAGGCCTTTCAGCCGCTCCATCTGCGGCTCGATCAGATCGAGATCCCAGACCGGAGCGATGGCGAAAGTGTGCAGTCCAAAGACGTTCGTCAACTCAACCTCTCCCTTCATGCGCCGCCGTATTGCCGGCTGGCGGACCCACGGAATCCCGCATCAGGAGCCGGCACGGCTGCAGCCGCGCGGCCGGCGGCCCCTGCGCGCCCTCGATCCTGGCAAACAGCGCCGCCATGGCGTGTTCCGCGATCCGGTTCACCGGCTGCACCACGGCGGCGATGGCCGGCCATGTCACCTGCATCCATTCGGCATCGTCGAAGCCGATCAGCGAAATGTCGTCGGGGCAGTGCCAGCCGCGCCGGCGAAATTCCGACAGCACCACCAGCGTCCCCCTGAGGAACAGCGAGTAGACCGCCGTCGGCCGCTCCCCCTTACCCTCCCAGGCGCCGAAATAATCGCGCAGCCGCGCCCTGAGCGGCTCGACATCGCTTTCAGCCAGCACCACATCGATGCGCGTATCGGGTGCCAGCGCCAGCGCCGCGGTGCGGAATCCGTCGAGACGGGCGCGCACGGTGGCCGCCTCGACGCCAAGGCCGACCACCAATATGCGGCGGTGACCCCTGCCGACCAGTTCGCGCGCCACCTCGGCACTGGCCGCCGCACTGTCGGCCGAAACGGTGTCGAAAACCTCGTCCGACAGCACGCGGTCGATCAGCACGCCGGTCATGCCGTTGGCCTTCATGAACCAGGCCGCCGGCCCCTGCTCGTTGCGCACCGGCGCCAGCACCACGCCGGCCACCCGCCAGTCATGCATGCGGGCGAGGATCTCCTTTTCGCGCGCCTCGGATTCGCGGCTGGAGGCGGCCACCAGCGTATAGCCATGCTCTTCGGCGAGGCTTTCGAGCCGGGTGACCATCTGGCCGAAGAACTCGCTTTCGAATTCCGGCACGATGGCGCCGATGATGCGGCGCCTGGCCCTGCGCATGTCGGATGCCAGCGGATCGACCCGGTAACCCAGATGCTCGACCGCATCGAGGACGCGCCGCGCATTCTCCTGCTTCACCGTGGCGACGCCGGACAGCACCTTGGAGACGGTGGCCGCCGACACGCCGGCGCGGTCCGCCACGTCGTGGATCGACGGACGCCGCTGCTGGTCCTGTCGATGCGCCATTGGCCTCCTCCCCGAGGGCAGGCCCGCATTGGCCTTGCACGGCATGAGTAAATCGATTTATCGAGCTTGTAAATCGTTTCATCCGAGATAGATTTGCAAGCGAGGAAGCGCCAGGAGCCGCTTCGGGAGGATTTGTGCCATGTCAGACACCGCCTTGCCGCTGGTCATCAGCGCGCCCGAGCCGCGCACGCTCGACCTGATCTTCACCCCGCCGCAACTGGCGCGGCTCAAGGCGAATTACCGCATCGTCGAGACGACGGCGGACGGCGTGGCGCGGCTGCCGGCGGAGGTGCTCGCCGAGGCCCGTTACATCGTTGGTCAGCCGCCGGTCTCGCCGCAAACGCTTGCAGCCCTGAAGGCGCTGCGCTGCGTCTTCAATGTCGAGAGCAACCTCCTCGACAACATGCCCTATGAGACGCTGTTTTCGCGCGGCATCCATGTCGTCACCACCGGCCTGGTCTTCGCCGAGCCGGTGGCCGAGCTCGGCCTTGCCATGGCGCTCAACCTTGCCCGCGGCATCGTCGATGCCGACCTCGCCTTCCGCCAGGGGCAGGAATTGTGGGGCGGCGACGGCAACCGCAGCGCGCGGCTGCTTTCGGGCGCCGATGTCGGCATTATCGGCTTTGGCGATCTCGGCCGCGCGCTGAACCGGCTGCTGTCGGGTTTCCGCACCCGCACCAGGGTGTTCGACCCCTGGCTGCCGCCGTCGATCCTGAGGGAGAATGGCGTCGAGCCGGCCTCGCTGGACGACGTGCTGTCATCGAGCGACTTCGTTTTCGTCGTCGCCTCGGTAACCTCGGAAAACCAGGGCTTTCTCGGCGCCGACGCTTTCGCCCGAATGCGCAAGGGCGCCGCCTTTATCCTGCTCAGCCGTGCCGGCGTGGTGGATTTCCCCGCTCTTATGGCGGCGGTCGAGAGCGGCCATATCCTTGCCGCCAGCGACGTCTTCCCGCAAGAGCCGCTGGCGGGCGACCACCCGGTCCGCGCCCTGCCCGGCTTCCTGCGCTCCGCCCATCGCGCCGGCGCGCTCGACATCGCCTTCAAGCGCATGGGCGACATGGTGCTGGAGGACATGGACCTGATCGACCGCGGCCTGCCGCCGTTGCGTTCCAAGCGTGCCGAGCGCGAGACGGTGTCGAGGATGCGTTCGAAGCCGTCTGACCGGAATTGAGCCTGCGCCTTCTATGCGTGATTTTAGCATCAGTAGCAGCTAAAGTAGCACGATCGTGAACACCAAGCGGTTGAATCGCTTTGACATCCCCGTTCCCTCCGGGTCAGGTCCCCCGGTTAAATCTGGGCAAAGGGGACACGAAATGAAGAAGAACTATGTCAGGCCGACGCTGCTTAAGCGCCAGAAACTGTCGTTGGTCACGGCGGTTGCCTGTCCGATCTCGCAGTGCATCAAATAAGTCGACACCGGGATAAGATGAAGGCCTGAGGGGGACGTCGCAGTCCTCCGGGCCTGGTTATGACCTGGGGCGGCTGGCATTTTGCCCGGCCGACCTGTCATCTATGTAAGATATCCGACCACCAGCCGCGTCGTCTCGTCGACGAGCGTCCGGACCGTTTGATCCGGCAGCATCTTTTGGCTGCTGAGAACCGCCGTGTGCGCAAGCGCCTCGATGGTTGTCACCGCCACGAACGCCGCCATATCGAGATCGGCCACGCGCAATTCGTCGCTATGTGCGGCGAGATAGGTCCTGAAAAGCGCATAGGTCTGACGGCCGAATGCTTCGACATCGGCGAGCCGGCCCGTGCGCGGAATCTGCTCTGCCAGCACGCTATGCAGCCGGGGATCGATCCGGTGCGCCTCGATCGCCACCGCGACCAGCCGGCGCACCCCGATCTCGACCGGCAGCATGTCGATTTCCGCGAAAGCAGGCAGCACCAGCCGCATGATCTCCTCGTTGTGCCGGTCGATGACGGCCGCGACCAGCGCCTCCTTGCCCGGATAGTACTGGTATAGCGAACCGATGCTGACACCCGCCTGCTCGGCGATCCGATTGGTGCTGGCCTTGTCGAAACCCTCCTTCACCAGAATGCGAGCGGTCGCCTCGACCAGCGCGTCGACCGTCGCGCGCGACCTGTCCTGGGCGGCGGCTTTCCTGGGTTTGGTGAGTGGCTTTCGCGCCATCTTCGGCTGGTCCCAATGCGAGTAGGGGAATACGAGCAATAGCTCATATTATAGGCGAACGCGGCAGCGCTTGGACAGGGTTGCCGGAGAAATTCGGATGGAGATGCCGGCATGATCGTCGACAGGGTTGTTTCAGCGCAAGTGCGGCGAGAACAAAATGTCGGGGGAGAACCCCATGCGGACGAGCGCGTGCCGAGCCGACGAAGCCGCTTCGTCAACGCCATGCTGCGCCTCCTGCCCTCGAAGAAGCGGCTGGGGTCGGCTGCCGCCGTGCGCGACAAGGCGCGCCGCCTGGCGTTGCGGCCGGCCTCGCACCTGCCAAGGGGCCTTGGCGGCGGCCTCACCGTCACCTTGATGCATGGGGCGGGCTGGCCAGTCTACCATACCGCGCCCGCGATCCGGCCGTATGGCGGCAACATCGTCGTGTTCCTGCATGGTGGTGGCTACATCCACGAAATCGTGCGCGCGCATTGGCGCTTCATCGGCCTGCTTACCCGTGACGGCAACCGCTGCGTCGTTCCGATCTATCCGCTGGCGCCGGGCGCCACCGCCGCCGATGTCGTTCCGGCGGCCGGCCAGTTGCTGCGCCAGTCCATGCGGGAGGCCGGCGATGCGAAGGTGATCGTGATCGGCAATTCGGCCGGCGCCGGTCTCGCCCTTGCGGCCGCGCAGTGGCTTCGTGACCGGGAATACCGCCAGCCGGATGGGCTGGTGTTGATCTCGCCCGGCGTCAATGCATCGCTGAACCATCCGGAGCGGCGGGCAATCGCCGCCCGAGATCCCCTGCTGGATATTCCCGGAACCGTCGAAGGCGCGCGGCTCTATGCCGGCGGCCTCGATCCCAGCCATCCCTATGTCAGCCCGCTGAACGGCGATTTCGACGGCCTGGCGCCGATGATCGTCTTTTCCGGCACACGCGACCTGCTCTATCCCGACAGCGTCGCCCTGGCCGACAAGGCGAGGGCCGCTGGCGTCAGGGTCGAGCTTCATCTGAGAAAGGGCCAGCCCCATAATTATCCGGGGCTGCCCACCCCGGAGGGTCGTGAGGCGCGCTCGATCATCCTGCGTGCTGCCCGTCGAGGATTGGGGTGATCCGCGCGCGGAAAGAAATCCGCGAAGACAAGGCGGGAACCGCTTCAGGGGCATCCGCGTTTCGTTGTCGGATCGTCTCCCATTCGATCCGGAATGCCTCCAATCAACCCCGCCGCGCCTCAGGCCGGCGGGGTTTCTTCATTCAGGGACTGCCATTGAGGGGCTGTTATCTAGGGGGCTGCCAATGAGGAGCTGCCATTTAGGGACTGCCATTTAGGGACTGCTTGACAAAGTTTGCCGGCACGCGCTTACCTCCGGCGTGGCAACTGCTTGGGGGATTGCGTGAAAAAGACCTACCAGAAACCGCTTTTGGTGAAGCGTGACAAGCTTTCATCCGTAACCGCATTCTGCCCTCCGTCCGTTGTTTGCGGCTGATTGCGCCGATGGCCAGGAGAGACGCATGAAGAAAACCTACATCAAGCCGACGCTCTTGAAGCGTGAGAAACTGTCGGCGGTCACTGCCGACAACTGCACCTCGGTCTGCATCTGACCGAACGCCTGCCGAAGGGCTGAGACACGGGGGCTGATGCGGGGTCTTGCGGCCTTGCAAGGACCGTCCCTGGGCGATTCAAGATTCCCGCAGCCTGCCTCCCTCAGGGGAGCCTGCCTCCCCCAGGAAGAGTCGGCCTTTCGATGGAACGATCGTGCCGCCGGCTTGTTTTGCTTGCAGCCGGGCGGTGGGACGCCCGGTCTACTCCAGAAGGCCCGTCGCGAGTCGCGTCGGTGGCGGGCCTTCCCTTGATCGACACGCATGCGATATTGACCGAAGGTCCCATTCGCGCCGTGGCGGTCTTGTGCGAGATTGCCATATATAAGCAATCTCTTGAGTAATGGTCCGGACCTCTGTCGGGGGCGGTGTCGTGCCAATTCGCAGGAATCTTGCCGCGAACCTCAGACGGCTGGTCGCCAGCCATCCGTCCGTGAGCGCCGTTTGCCGCGGACTGGACATGAACCGCACGCAGTTCGAGCGCTATCTGCAAGGCAAGAGCGTGCCCAACCGGGCCACCGCGAGACTGATCTGCGACTATTTCCGGATCGACGAGGATGAATTGTACCGTGCGCCGGAAACCGCGGCACCGGAACGCCCGCTTCTGTCGCCGATGCACGAGACGCTTTACGAAAACATGGTGCGCGGCCCCAATCCCGCCATCGCCGGCGGAACCTACTTCACCTACTTTGCCGTACCCGGGCGCCCCGATCTCCTGATGCGGTCGGTCACCTTCATTCGGCGTCGGGCCGATCTGGTAACGTTCCGGCGCGTGACCCGGTGGGCCGAGGGCAATCGCCAGGGCGGGCCTCGGGCGCCGGGCTGGCACTACGGCGTGGCGATCTCGCGTTTGAACTGGATCTATTTCGCCGGCATCAACCGCCGCCAGACCGGCGAGCCGTCGATCGTGGCCGTGCAATGGGCGCCTTTCTCGGAGCCGGTCCTGGTCGGCAAGGCCTTCGTCCTGACCGGAGCCGGGCCGGCCTGCATACAGGTCATCATGCGCCAGCAAGTCGGCCGGACGAGCCTGCGTCAGGCGATGACGATGTGCGGCGTCGTCAGCCTCGACGACCCGCGGCTGGACCAGCTTGTGGCCAGCATCGCGCGCGAAGGCTAGAGTGCGTCCAGGCCACGGGGTTGGCCGGCCAGCAAGAGGATCGCGATGCTGAACACGGTCGACTATGGCGGCAAGGAAGCCGACATCGTGCGCACGCTGGAGGAAGACATCATCTTCGGCCGGCTGGCGCCCGGCACGCGCCTGGTCGAGGACGTGCTTCTGGCCCGCTTCCCGGTCTCGCGCCACACCATCCGCCAGGCGCTGTACCAGTTGGAGAGGCTCGGCGTCGCCACGCGCGAGCGCAACAAGGGCGCCACGGTGCGCCGGCTCGCGCCGCAGGAAGTGCGCCAGATCTACGAGGTGCGCGAAATGCTGCAGCGCCAGGCGGCGCTGATGATCCGCTTGCCGGCGAGCGACGCGCTGATCGCCGAACTGACCGAAATCCACCGTGTCTACAGCGCCCATGTCGACGCCGGCTATCTCCGGGGCATCCACGAGGCGAACGACCGTTTCCACCTCACCATGTTCTCGGCCTGCGGCAATGCCTATCTGGTCTCCTCGATCGAACACTACATGCGGCTCAGCCTGCCGGTGCGGGCCAACTCGCTCGCCGACCGCGAAAAACTCGAAATCTCGCGCCAGCACCATCTGATGATGATCGAGGCGCTGAAGCGCAGCGACAACTGGGTGCTGGCGCAGCTCTGCGTCGACCATCTGCAGCCGAGCAAGGCGTTTTATCTCCGGGAGGTCGAGGCGGCGACTGGTGGCGGCGGCGCCGGCTGAAGCCTGCCACCGGAAAAGCCGCGGCCAGCGATGCTGTCGGGCGCCCAGTCCATGAGAGCGGACTGATTCCACCGCTGGCAACAGCCGACGCACATTGAAAATTCTCGCGTGCGGTTCTCAATGGGCCTGAGAACGCCTCCCAGGCGATCGGTCGGGCGCAATGCAAATTCTCATCCCATCGCGTCGGGTTGCCGCAGACTTGAAACGGTATCGTTCCCTCCCCCGGTGGACAATCCATGCCGATATCGTGCTAGGTTAGTTCGCAGAACTTCACTTAGGGGCATGCAATGGAAATCGGCGGTCGCTTTGGATGTACTTTTACGGCGACCCCAGCCACGATTTTCGACCAGTTCAGCAGCTACGCATTTGCCAGCCTGATGTACGACTTCGTGGCAGTAGATTCACTCGACTATTGTATCGATCTTCATACGAATGGATATCATCCAAAGGAAGGTATGCGCCGTGCTTTTACTCTGTTCAGAGATAAGAAAATTGTTTTCGAAGCAGCCGAATTGAAGGCAGAGGGCGTTACGGCGGAACAAATCCTTAAGGCTTATCCAGATCCCCAAATTGCCATGGCAAGGTTGACAGAAATCCATCAGGCACATGAGTTGGCTAAGAATGCAGATGCCAAATTAAATAATATTGAAGAATTTATCAGAAAAAAAATCGACACACCTTCCGCCAAAAGAATGGCTATACCAAGCGAATACCACGAAGAATTTATGGAAGCCATTTCAAATATGAATAGTTGCTCAGCGGAATTTGACAGATTATCTACAAAGATAATTCTTGAAATTAGAGGATACAAGATTGATAGTGGTCATCTCGTAAAATGGGATCACGGAAATAACAACTTACTTAGACCACTGTTGGATGAAGGAAGAATTCCTCTACTATCTCAAAGCCCTGTAAAATCGACACAAAGATCTTTGTTGGGAGGCACAGAAACCTACGCTTTGGTTTTACAGCGCCTTCCTTTTCCTACCGACTTACCCGCCGATGAGTTCGTCGATTTTAGAAACGACAAGAAGGTACGCAGGAGTATTAGAGCATTCAGAGAGATCGCAGATAAGATTGCAGAAGGCGGGGCTCCCTTGGCCTTTGTGCTGGAAGAAATTTCAGACCTCTACGACGAATACGCAAAGCAGGTTGATCGCCTTAGAGCACGGCGTGTGTTGGCGAATATCAAGTTCATAGCGTCGAATCTTTTTGGTTTTGCCGAAGATATTGCCAAGCTACGCCTCGAAAATTTTGCAAAGCGACCTTTCGAGATCGTCGATTATTTTCTGGATTACAAGGAGAAAGAAAAGGCAACGGAGAACTCACCTTTCTTCTTTGTTCATGAGAAAGCGCCTCAATAGACTTATCAAAGCCCTTCACCTTCGAGGTGCGGTTGACCACCGCCGTTAGGTCGCGACGTCCACCTGAAACAATTTTTGTGCCCGGAGGTAGCTACTTTAGCTACGGGCCGGGTGGTGTCCTCGAGAGAGGTGTGGAGACAGCACATTCTATGTCGAGAGAGCGCTTCCCAAGAATTCAGCGGCCTATTGGTCGAAAAAGCTGGGAAGCCTGATCCTTAGGACGGGCTTGGTTCATTCGGCCGACCGGATGAACAATACCTGCCGATCGAAAACGCTGGCCGCACAAATTGACCTAAGACTTTAAAACCGCCCAGCCGAGAACGGCGCCAGTCTTTCGCTGTTCAGCCGCCGGCCGGCGACGACATCGGCGACCATGCGCGCCGTGATCGGGGCGAGCGTCAGGCCGAGATGGCCGTGGCCGAAGGCGTAGATCACGTTGGGATTGCCGCGCGACGGGCCGATGACGGGCCTCGAATCCGGCAGCGACGGCCGGAAGCCCAGCCATTTCGACGAAGGCTGGCCGAGCGCCGGGAAAAACTGGCGCACGCCGCGATCGAGCAGCGCCAGCCGGCGCGGATTGGGCGGCGATGCCTGCCGGCCGAGCTCGACCGTGCCGGCGACGCGCAGCCGGCCGTCCATCGGCGTCATGTAGAAGCCGAGATCGACCGGGCACACCGGGCGCGTCAAAAGGGGCGCACTGGTCGGGAATTCCAGGTGATAACCGCGCTCGGTTTCGAGCGGGATGCCGTCGCCGGCCTGTGCGGCCAGCGGCCGCGAGAAGGCGCCGGCGGCGATCACCACCTTTTTTGCCCGCACGCTCAGGCCCGGGCCGCTCAGCGTCACCCCTTCGGCATCGGCGCTGAGCCCGTTGATCTCGCCCCGGCGCAAAACCGCGCCTTTGGCCGTCGCGGCGCCGAGCAGCCGCGCCATCATCGTCCTGGGATCGGTCAGGTTCATCGACTGCGGAAAAAACAGGCCGCCGCCCTCCACCGCAGGCAGGCCGGGCTCCAGATCGGCCACCTCCCGCGGGTTCAGCAATGCCTGGTCGACGCCGAATTCGGCACGCAGCGAACGGCTGGACGCGCCTCGAGCAAGATCGCCAGGGCGGCGGTAGAGATAGAGGCAGCCATTGCGGCGCAACAGGTCGCCGGCGCCGGCCTCGGCGGCCATTTCCTCCCATGCCGGCAGCGCATCCGCGAGAAGGCCGGCCATCGCCACGGCGTTGGCATGGGTGGCCGCCGGCAGCGACTGGCGCACGAAACGGATCAGCCATGGCGCGAGATGAAAAAGCGCCGTCCAGCGCAGCGAGAACGGGCTGTCGGCATCGAAGAGCAGCTTCGGCAGCGCGCGCAGCACGCCCGGATTGCCGACCGGCAGGCAGGCGTATTCGGCGAGCGTGCCGGCATTCCCGAACGATGCCCCCGAGCCCGGCTCGTTGGGGTCGACGAGCATCACCTCGCGGCCCTCGGCGGCAAGCTGCAGCGCCGTCGCCAGCCCGACCACACCCGCGCCGACAACGGCCACTTCAACGCTGTTCGAAGATGCCACGGACTTGTCCCCTCATGCCTGTCGTCGCCAAATCCCGGCCTTCGGGCCTCAGACGAAACCCGGCAGTTGCAGATGCCCGGCCGACAACAGCTCGGCCATGGTGGTCAGCGCCGTGCGCAGATCCTCCTGCGAACGCGCGGCGCCGACATTGATGCGCACACCGTGCTGCACGGGCTCGCGGCCGACTGCGAAGGCGTCGCCCGGCAGCACCGCCACGCCGCGCTCCAGGCAGGTGCGGGCAAAGCCGGCGCCGCGCCAGGGTTCGGGCAGCCTGAGCCAGGCATGGGTGGCGCTCGGCTGGCTCTGCACGTCGTAGCGGCCGAGGATTTCGCTGAGGATCGCCTGGCGCTGGCGCAATTCCTGTTTCTGCACCTCGATGATGCGCCCCGCCGCCCCGTCCTCGATCAGCCGCGTGCCGACCAGCGCCGTCAGCGGGCTGATGCTCCAGCAATTGATGCGCAGCGCCGCCGCCACCTGGCCGGCAATGGCGCGCGGCGCGATGACGAAGCCGAGGCGCAGGCCGGGCGCCAAGCATTTCGACAGCGCGCCGATATGCACCGTCAGTTCCGGCTCCAGGCTGGCGAAGGAGGGCAAGGGCTCGTCGGCCAGCGGCCGGTAGACGTCGTCCTCGATGATCAGCACGTTGTGGCGGCGCGCCACGGCGGCGAGCTCATGGCGGCGCTCCTGGCTGAGCGTGATGGTGGTCGGGTTGTGCAGCGTCGGCACCAGGAATACCGCGCGGGGGCGCAGCTGCGCGCAGGCGGCCTCGAAGGCGTCGGGCCGCATGCCGCCGCGATCCATGGCGACGCCCCTGAGATCCAGCCCATGCACGCGGCACAGCGCATTGATGCCCTGATAGGTCACCTCGTCGGCCAGCACCACCTCGCCCTGCCGCGTCACCGCGCCAAGCAGGCAGTCGAGCCCGTGCTGGGCGCCCGCCGCCAGCACGACGCGGCCCGGATCGCCCTCGCCGGCCGCCTGCTTGAGCCAGTCGGCGATCGCCGCGCGTGCCCAGAGCGGCCCCTCGGGCGGATGGTAGTCCTGCAGCGAGGCATAGTGCCGGTCCTTGGCAAGGCGCGGCAAAAGGGCGGCGACGGCATCGAGATAGGCCGAGGTCGCCGGCCGGTTGACCGAAAGGTCGATGATGCCGCTCTGGTCGCTCGGCGCGGAGACGAAGCCCGGCCGCTCGCCGGCGTCGCGCGCCGCCACCGTCGTGCCCCGCCCCGGCCGTGCATCGAGCAACCCGCGCTCCTGCAGCGTCGCCAGCGCGCGCGTCACCGTGGTGACGTTGATGCCCAGCGCGCGTGCGATGTCGCGCTGCGGCGGCAGCCTTTCGCCAACGGCCAGGCTACCCGCGGCGATGCGCTCGGCGATCGCGTCGGCAAGACGGCGATAGACCGGGCTTTCATCCTCGGCGAGGCGAAGATCTTCAAGCATGCGGGGATTCGGTTGCGGCTGACATCTATGGCGCATCTAGCATGAGACAATATCCCACACAATAGGGATTGTCTGATATAAGGCCTCAAGCCATCCGGTCAAAATTATCACACAACTTCGCAAAAATCGGCTTGACGGGCCAAGTTGTCTGCTCATATGGTCGATTAGACACTAATTGTGTGACCATACAAGTTGGATGACGCGCCTTTGAGCGGGTCATTCCGGGAGGACGAGGCATGGATCGCAAATCGCACCTCGAATCGGCCGGCCGAACCTTGGCCGTACAAACCTTGGCCGGCTCGGCCAGGGATCGCGCACGATGAGCGTCGCCCAGGCCGCGGCGTCCACGGCCGCGATCACGCCGGCCGGCCAGGAGTTCGTCGAATTCCGCGACGTCGAGAAATCCTATGACGGCCGCGCCTTTGCCGTGACGCGGATGAACCTCAGCGTCGCGCGTGGCGAATTCCTGACCCTGCTCGGCCCGTCCGGCTCGGGCAAGACGACGACGCTCAACATGCTGGCCGGCTTCGAACGGCCGACGCACGGCACGATAACGCTGGAGGGGCGGCCGGTCGACCGCTTGCCGCCCTACCAGCGCAACATCGGCATGGTGTTCCAGAACTACGCGCTGTTCCCGCATATGAGCGTGGAGGAAAACGTCGCCTTCCCGCTCTCGGTGCGCCAGATCGCCAAGGCCGACATCGCCGGCCGCGTCGCCCGCGCGCTCGACATGGTGCGGCTGAAGCAGTTCGGCGACCGCAAGCCGGCGCAGCTTTCAGGCGGCCAGCAGCAGCGCGTGGCGCTGGCGCGCGCGCTGGTGTTCGAACCGAGCCTGGTGCTGATGGACGAGCCGCTCGGCGCGCTCGACAAGAAACTGCGCGAACACATGCAGCTCGAGATCAAGCAGATCCACACCATGCTTGGCGTCACCATCGTCTATGTCACCCACGACCAGAGCGAGGCGCTGACCATGTCGGACCGCGTCGCCGTGTTCAACAATGGCGGCATTGCCCAGCTCGGCTCGCCCGACGACCTCTACAACACGCCCCGCAATTCCTTCGTGGCGAGCTTCATCGGCGAGAACAACACGCTGCAAGGCACTGTCGGCGCGATCTCGGGCAAGCAATGCCGCGTGCGCCTCGATGGCGGCGGCGAACTCACCGCGCTCGCTGTCGGCGTCGCGCAAGGCGATGCCTGCCACGTCGCCATCCGGCCCGAGCGGCTGCGGCTGGGAACCGCCGCCGAGGGCGAAAACGCGCTGGCCGCGTCCGTCGATGGCCGCATCTATCTCGGCGACCACCTGCGCCTGCTCGCCAGATTGCAGAACGACCAGGTGCTGACCGTCAAGGTCGACACCGAAGCGACGATGGCGAACGGACAGGCCGTGACGGTCTGCTGCGCGCCCAATGACTGCCGCGCCTTTCCGGCCGACGCCGGAACGGCCGGTTCCAACTCGAAACAGGGGAAAATACAATGAAATCGAGAAGAACAAGTCTGCTCGCTCTGGCCGCCGCCACGGCCTGCATCGGCATCGCCCAGGCGGCCCTTGCCGACGAATTGTCGATCATGGCCAGCGGCGGCGCCTGGCAGGACGCGCAGCGCAAGGCCTGGTTCGAGCCGTTCAGCAAGGAGACCGGCACCAAGATCCTCGAACAGGAATATCTTGGCGATCTCGGCAAGGTCAAAGCCATGGTCGACACCGGCAACGTGCCGATCGACCTGGTGACAGTGGAAACCGCCACCGTGCTGCAGGGCTGCGACGCCGGCATTCTCGAACGCCTCGACTATTCCAAGATCGGGCCGCGCGACAAATTCATCGAAGGATCGGCGCTGGATTGCGGTGTCGGCCTCGACGCTTACGGCGACATCCTCGCCTACGATCCGACCGTGCTGAAGGAAGCGCCGACCTCGGTGCTCGACCTCTTCGACACCAAGAAATTCCCGGGCAAGCGCGCCATGCGCAAATTCCCGGCGCAGAATTTGGAATGGGCGCTGATGGCCGATGGCGTCGCACCCGCCGACGTCTACAAAGTGCTGGCGACGCCCGAAGGCGTCGACCGCGCCTTCAAGAAGCTCGACACCATCAAGAAGGACATCGTCTGGTGGGATGCCGGCGCGCAGCCGGCGCAATTGCTCGCCTCGCAGGAGGTGGTGATGACCACGGCCTGGAACGGCCGCATCCAGAACGCCATCGACACCGACAAGAAGCCCTTCAAGATCGTCTGGAACAACCAGATCCTCGAATATGACATGATCGCCATCCCGAAGGGCGCCAAGAACCCGGAGGCGGCCTACAAATACCTTGCCTACATCTCGACGCCGGAAAACAACGCCAAGCTCGCCAGTTACATAACCTACGGCCCGGTGCGCACAGATGCGGCTCCCTTCGTCGCGGCGGACGCCTTGCCGAAGCTGCCCAACGCGCCCGACCACCTGGCCGGCGCCTATCTCGTCGCCGACACCGAGTTCTGGGGCGACTATGGCGAGGACCTGGTCAAGCGCTTCAATGCCTGGCTGGCGCAGTAGGCGCTGATGTCGGCGATGCTGCCCAGCGAACTCGACCGGCCGGCGCTGGCCCGCGGCCGGTCGGCCGCCGATGCCGATTTCAAATCGGCGTCGGCGGCGATCCGGCGCGCCGAATTCGGCGACCGGCTGCGCACGCTGGCGCTGGCGGCACCCCTCCTCCTGCTTCTTGCGCTGAGCTTCGGCATTCCGATCGTGCTGTTGCTGTCGCGCGCCGTCTATGATCCCACCATCGCCGACGCCTTGCCGCAAACCAGCCAGGCGCTCGGTGAGTGGAACGGCCAGGGCCTGCCCGCCGACGCCGCCTTCACCGCGCTCGCCGCCGACCTCCGGGACAATCAGGCCAAGGGCACCGCCTACGAACTGGCCAAGGCACTCAACGCCCGCCTGCCCGGCGCGCGCAGCCAGGTCTTGAAGACCGTGCGCCAGCTCGAAGGCGCCGGCGGCAAGCCGCCGCTGGAGATCATGAAATCGGTGCCGTTCTGGTCGGCGCCCGGCACCTGGCCGGCGATTGCCAACGGTACCCATGCGCTCACCTCTTTCTATCTCCTGAGCGCACTCGACCTCAGATGGAACGCCGATGGCGGCATCGAACGGGTGCCGCCCGAACAGGCGATCTTCCTGCAAGTGTTCCTGCGTACCTTCTTTGTCGCCGCCGCCGTCACGCTCGCCACGCTGCTGCTCGGCTTCCCGCTCGCCTATCTGATATCGAGCGTGCCGAAGGGGCTGGCGGCGATCCTGATCGTGGCCGTGCTTTTACCCTTCTGGACCTCGATCCTGGTGCGCACCGCGGCCTGGACCGTGCTGCTGCAGAAATTCGGCCTGGTCAACGACCTGCTTCTGTGGCTCGGCTTCGCCACCGAGCGGCTCGACCTGATGTACAGCCGCATCGGCCTGATCATCGCCATGACCCATATCCAGCTGCCGTTCACGCTGCTGCCGATCTACTCCGTCATGCGCACCATCGCGCCTTCGCAGATGAAGGCCGCCTATTCGCTGGGCGCAAGGCCCTTCACCGCCTTCCGCCGCGTCTACCTTCCGCAGGTCTTCCCCGGTGTGATGGCGGGTTGCCTGCTCACCTTCATCCTGTGCCTGGGCTACTACATCACCCCGGCGCTCATCGGCGGCGCCAGCGACCAGTTGATCAGCAATTTCATCGCCAATTACGTCAATGTCGAACTGAACTGGGAGATGGCGGCGGCGCTCTCCTTCATCCTGCTGGTCTTCACGCTGGCCCTGTTCGGCATCTTCGCCCGTATCCTCGGCCTCGACCGACTGAAGATGGTGTAACCCATGCTGCTCTCGCCCTACCCCACCACAGGCGAACGCATCCGCATCACGCTGCTGTGGCTGTTGTGCGGAATGGTCATCCTGTTCCTGCTGGTCCCGATCCTGATCCCGGTGCCGCTTTCCTTCAACAGCGGCGCCTTCTTCATCTTCCCGCTCGAAGGGCTGTCGACGCGCTGGTACGAGGTGGTGCTGGGCACGCAGCGCTGGCAGTCGGCGATCGGCAACAGCCTGATCGTCGCCTTCGGCACCACGGTGATCGCAACCGTGCTCGGCACGCTGACGGCGATAGCCTTGTCCAACGAGAAATTCCCCGGCCGCCGCATCGTCATGCCGCTGCTTCTGTCGCCGCTGATCGTGCCTGTCGTGATCACCGCCGTCGGCTCCTATTTGTTCTACGCCCGCGTCGGCCTCGCCAGCACCTACGCCGGCATCATCCTGGCGCATACCGCGCTCGCCAGCCCTTTCGTGGTGGTGACGGTGGGGGCCAGCCTCACCGGCTTCGACCGCAATCTGATGCGCGCCGCCGCCATTTCGGGGGCCAAGCCGCTGACTTCGTTCTTCCGCGTCATGCTGCCGCTGATCCTGCCCGGCGTGCTGTCGGGCGCGGCCTTCGCCTTCGTCACCTCCTTCGACGAGGTCGTGGTGGTGCAGTTCCTGGCGAGCGCCGGCCAGCGCACCATGCCGCTCGAAATGTTCATCGGACTGCGCGAAAAGCTGTCCCCGGCCATTACCGCCGCCGCCACGCTGATGATGGCGCTGTCGATCGTCTTGCTGGTGGTTGCGAACCTGCTCGCCCGGCGCGGCCAGGGCCGCCGGGCAGCCACCGGCTGAAAGCGAAGCGCCCCGCGAAGACAGACATCGAAAGCTGAAACTTTCCGGCGGCCGCCCTCGTTGCTGCGGTATCGCCTCTCGAGGCGATGACAAGACCCTCCAATCAAATGCCCCGCTGGCTTGCCCGCGGGGCTTTTTTCGCGGCGCCATTTCGCCGTGCCGGGACCTCCGGAACCATCGGCAAATCGCGAAGTTGTCAGGGCAGCCGAAAGCCAGGCTTACCTCCGGGGATCCGCCGCATTCGCGTCGGTGGCGGCAGCAGGCCGGCCCAAGCTGAGAAGATTCTTGAAAATAGGTCCTATACGATCAAACATCGACAGAGTTTCAAGATATTTCAAAATATATTTTGGTTTTTCGGAGAGATTTTCACCTCATAATTCGGAACTTTCAGCCAAATTGTTTCGTTAGAAAGCTTGATCGTTGCTTCGACGGTCACCAAGCAACAGGGAAGGACCCAATCATGAACATCAAGATTATCTGCCTTGGCGCGATGGCGCTTTCGATGGCTGCCGGTTCGGCTCTCGCAGGGGGCGCCAACGGAACCTCCGCTCTCGATGATCCGGCCAAGATGAAGCCCTTCTATACCGACAGCGGCATGAAGACGATGGTCGGCAATGACGACTTCGTCAAAGCCTGGAAGGCCCTCACGCCCGACGACCAGACCGCGATGAAGACCGCTTGCGCCGACGAGGTCAAGAATGCCAACCCGTCCAACACGCATCCGGAATTCTGCAGCAGCGTGAAGTTGAACGGCGGCAGCTGACAAGGCACCGGCGCTACAGTCATGGAACAGCCCCGTTCGCGGGGCTGTTTTTTTGCCAGCCAGGCGGCCTTGGCTTGCACCGTCCGGGATAGTTGGGCAATTCTCCCGCGAACCGGATTTGATATCTCGCGAGGAATGAAATGGAAGCGGTCAGGCGCAGGCGCGGCTTCTTCGGCTGGTTCTTCCTGCTGTTGTTCATCGGCTTCAACATCCTGATGCTGTGGGCCGCCGATGTCGGCACGGGAGCCGCCGGCAGGCTGCCCGGCCTGAGCAGCAACGTCGTCAGCCTGGGCGTCGATCTCGGCGCCGCCATCGGCATCGCCGCCTTTGTCGTGTGCTGGGTGGTCGGTTTCCTGCTGCTTGGCCTGCTGGCCTATCTGACGCGCGGCCGCAAGGTCACCGAGCCTGTTGGATAGTCAGCCGGAGAAATCGATGTCGCTCGACCCTCTGTTCCATGCCTCGCCGCTCATCCAGGTGCACGCGCTGGCGGCGATCGCGGCGCTCCTGCTCGGCGCCGTCCAGCTCTGGCGCACCAAGGGCGACCGTCTGCACCGGGCGCTCGGTCGCGTCTGGGTCGGCCTGATGGCGGTCGTCGCCCTGTCGAGCTTCTTCATCTGGACGATCCGGCTGTGGGGGCCGTTCAGCCCGATCCACCTCCTGTCGCTGCTGGTTCTGGCCGGGCTGTGGCGGGGCATGCGCATGGCGCGCCGCGGCAACATCGCCGCCCACCGCCGCATCATGCAAAGCACCTATATGATCGGACTGGTCATAACAGGGCTTCTCACCTTCATTCCCGGCCGCACCATGTATGCCGTCGCGTTCGGCCCGCAAGGCGCCACGCCGCTGAAGCTGACGGTTTTTGCCGTCCTGGTCGTGGCGGCGGCAGCGGCGGGCCTCTACGCCGCGCGCAGCGCGAGGCCGGTTGCTGGATCAGTTCCAGGCAAAGTGTGAAACGGTGAAATGCAATAGCCGGGGCTGGAACGCATCAGCAACCATACCAGCAAAGACGCAATGAATTCGCGCACCGGGCCAAGTCGACAGGAAAAACGACTTGACGCCACAAATGAAATGTCAGCCTAATAAAGCCATACCTAAAACAAAAACAGGAATTGCTTGGGAGTAACCTGAACCAGGGGAAGACGGCACCATCACGGTGCGCCCGGCATGCGTTGCGAGGGCTGGGATCTTCGGCAACGCAGAGCGACAGTCACGGGATTCGCGGGGGGCGAAGGACCAATGGCCTTGGATGTCTGGAACGATCCGGGCGTCGACAGCCTGCTTGGCGAGATCAGAACGCTCGCCGGCCGGCCGGAGGTGGACCAGTTCTTCTGGCTGAAGGCGGTTGCCGCCAGGAACAGGGCGGCGGACGACAGATCCCATGAACTGAGATTTTTCAATGCCGCCGCGCCACCGCGCAACGCAAAGCCGCCGCGCGATGCCGTCGCGCCCGCCGACGGCATCTACAGGATAGCCAACATCGTCCTCCAGGGTGGCGGCGTTCTGGGCATCGCGCATGCCGGTTTCGTCACCGGTATGGAAACAGCCGGCGTCCGCTTCGCCGGCATTGCCGGCGCCTCGGCCGGCGCCATCATGGCCATGGGTATGGCTGCCGTGCGTGGCGACGACCTGCTGACCCCGACGCACAGGGATGTCGTGGCCATCGTCAACGCCATGCCGATGAGCGCCTTCATCGACGGCCCGTACCGGACGCGCCGCCTGATCAAGCAGTTCCTGCTCAAGCGGCAGTCTTTCCTGCCCTCGTCCTGGCCGGCCTGGCTCGGCGCCTTTCGCCAGATCCTGCATCAGCGCGGACTCAATCCCGGCAATGCTTTCGAAGACTGGATCCGGGGCGTGCTGGCCCAGCATGGCTTGCGCACCATCGACGATCTGCTTGCCCGGCTGAGGACCATCTCGCAACAACTGAACGCGGCCATCGTCGCCGCCAGGAAACTCGGACAACAGCCTTTGTCATCCCTGGAACCGGTTGACCACGAGGGCAGGCAATTGCTGCAGGTGATGGCCTCCTGCATGCCGATCGGTGTAAAATTCCAGTTTCCCGACGATGTCAGATATCTGTCCGGCGAAACCGGCGCCAACTCGCCGGCCTCGCTGGTGCGGGCATCCATGTCGATCCCGTTTTTCTTCGAGCCAGCCATCTTCGGCGTCGACAAGACCAACTGGAAAGCCTTCATCGACAGCAAATTCGGCGGGCTTGCCAGCAAGGAAAAGCTGGATGATTTCCGCGCCGTCAACGAAGTGGCCTTTCTCGACGGCGGCATATTCTCGAACCTTCCGGTCGATGCGTTCAGCGCCATCCTTCCGGACGTGCCGACGATCGCCGTGCCGCTGATGAATGCCACCCCCACCAAGCCGTATCGCCGCCGCGCGCGGCTGAGCAGCCTGGCCGGAGATGTCGGAACGGTCGCCTTCATGGTGCGCGACCAGCGCGACCGCGATGCCATCGACGTGCTGGACCGCAGAAGGCAGGTCTTCGAGAGGCGGCAGATTCAAGCCGGCGCGACGATGCCGGCGAAGTTTCCCTTCCGCCTCGCGGCCATCAACGTCCAGGACGCCGACTGGCTCAACTTCGCCATGGGCGAAAAGGACCAGAGGGACCTGTTTGTGATGGGCCTGGAGCGGGCGCGCGATTTCCTGGAACAGGATCTTGGAGGATAGGCAATGAGCGACAGCAGCAACTGGCCGGGCGGCATCCAGCAAACTTCGGGCGCAACGCCGGCGGCAGGCGCAACGGAAGACTGTTCGGATGCGGCCAAGGCGATTTTCCACAATGTGTACGTCCTGGTCAGCCGACAGGAAAATCCCGCCATCTTCTACAATGGCAAGGGCAATTCGCTACCGACGCCCAAGGGTGTCGACATTGTCGAAGAACGCAAGGCGCTGGGGTCCATCGAAAAAGTCGCCATCTCAAGCAGCGACACTGTCAAGGAGATAAACCGCCTTCTCGACCTTGCCAGCGCCAAGCGCATCGCCGAGGAGATGGACATCGTCACCTATCAGTCGAACGCGGCGCGGCTGTTCGACAGGGTCAAGGACGAGTTCGACCAGCGCCTGAAGGCATTCGAACTGGATCAGCATTCGATCGACGCCATGCTGACGGAGATCGACAATTTCCGGTCGCCATTGAAGCCGGCACCGACCAGGCAGGCCGTCGGCAATCCCGACCGGTCCGCAGCCGACGACACACTGCTGGCCGAGGCCAGCAAGGTCCTCCTGCGGTATCGCAACTTCCTGGACTACGCCCGCAATTACGCTGAGAGGACCGGCCGCGATGTCTACACCGAGGCTTCCGTCGACGCCTACAAGGAGGCGACGCGTCCCTGCGCCATCCGCATCGAGAAGAATGGGCTTTTCGCCGCCAAATCAGCCCTCATCACCGGCGGATTGACCGGCCTGGCCGTTGCGATCGCCGTGGTCGTTTTCGACAACAATCTGGTCCTGAAGAACTGGATCTTCGCCGCGACTGCGATCGCGGTGATCGCGGCCTATGTGGGTTCGGTCATATTCGAGAAGGTCAGACGCGACAATTTCATGAGCGCATTGCGTGCGGCGATTTATGGCAGCGTTCTGGAAAACAAGGCCGAACTGGGAGGAAACGGCGCGGACAGGGCGAACCCTACCAGGATGGACCGGCTTTTGAACACCGTGAGGGGGAGGCGGTCCGACCAGTATTTCAGCTTCAACAAGTTCAACTGGAATGACTGCGATAAGAGGCGCCTGAAAACCGACTCGAAATCGAAGCCGCTCGCGTCGGAACTCGATGCATTCGTCAAAACGTCGTCATCCAGGGAAAGCGTGACATTCCTGGGCAACGCGCTGATATCGATGTTCATTATCGCGCTGATGCTGTTTCCGTCCTATGCGTCGGGAACGCTGGGCCGCGACAAGCAATTCGCCTTCATTTCGCGAACCACGGAACTTGGTACATGCCTGCTGGAGCGTGGCCGTGTTCTGCTGGCCAATGGCAACAGCTATTTCGTCGAGACGCGTGGCGGCAATCCTGTCACCGAGGTCGACAAGTCGCTTGTGGTGCGCATCGAGCCAGTTCAGCTTCCCGAGCCGGACCAGGCGGACGCAAGCAAGAAAGGCAAAAATCCGCAACCCGTAAATGCCGACCTGGTGGCATCGACCGAGCGCGTCGCCAAGCTGCCGCCCTGCGACACGCCCCGGGAGAAAACGTCGGACCAGACCGCCCTGCTGGGCGCGGCCAACCTGCTGGCGGACAATATCAAGGGCGGGTTCAACACGGTCGCCGACAAGCTTGGCCAGGGAACCGGGACAGGCGGCGCGCCATCGCTGGACGGCCTGGTAAACGCCACCAATGGCTTGGCCGCCAGTGTCCAGACCGGGCTCGGCGCCGTCGCGGACAAACTCGGCAAGGGTACCGGGCAGGATGATGCCTCGCCGCTCGCCAGGCTGGTGGGCGCGACCGGAGGCCTTGCGGCCTCGATCCAGGAGGGTGCGGGCCGCATCGCCGGCACGCAGCCATCGCCCGTTGTCGTGCCCGTCATCATCGACGCCCCTGCCGCGCCGGCCTCGGCCCCCGAAGCCCATGCCGGGCCGACCTTCATCACCCAGGTCTATACCGCCGGCGGCAAGGTCTACGACTATGGCGGTGGCACCATGATGCTGCCTATCTTCCTCGACCCGGTAACCGGTGTTCAGGACAAGTCGTTCGGCGAGACAGGCATCGATACGCCGGCAAAGGCCTTCTATTTCGGCCTCACCAGCCTCACCAACCGGAATTTGCCCAACAGCGAGGCGAAAAGCGCATTGCTGCGCGAGATTGCCGCCCGCTACACCGACTGCATGGAGCGCACCAAGGCCATCTATGAGAAGGCGGGCAATGCCGCCGCCGCGCCCAGGCTGAAGCTGAGCATCGAAGGCTATGCCAGCGAGGACTGGAAAGCCGCCCGCAACGACCAAGACAGGCGCGATCTGAACCTCTATCTGGCGGAGGGCCGCCGCGCCGCCATCATCGAGGCGCTTGGCATCGACCACGCCTTGATCGACATCGACAGCAAGCCGCCACCGGCCACATTCGGCCGCTGGCAGGATGTCGACGCCGGCAAAGTGTCCAGATCATTCCTGTTCAAGGACTATGACGCCATGGCGGCCAGGCTGGACCAGAGGCTGCCGCCGCTGTCGAAGGACGGCAAGCAGCCCTCGCCGGATGAGAAGGCCGAGCAGGCCGGCATACTGGCGCATGCCGCGATCATCAGCATCGAGGGCGAGACGCCGCCCTTGTGCCGCCCCGGCGCGGGCTAGAGCAATTCGAGCAAAAGTGTGAGCGGTTTTCCCGGGGAGAAGCGCGCAGCACTTCCCCCTTGGGAATTGCGTAAAAACAAGGAGTACCCGCAGCCGGCTCAGCCCAGTTCCTGGGCGAGCCCGATGAGAAGCCCCTCTGGCCCGCGGATGTAGCAGAGCCGGTACACGTCCTTGTACTGGACGACGCCGCCGACGAGCCGCGCGCCGCGCTTGCCGAGCCTCTCGAGCGTGTCGTCGATATCGTCGACGGTGAACATGGCGCGCAGATAGCCCAGGGCATTGACCGGGGCGTCGCGGTGATCCGCCACGACAGCGGGCCTCAGGAAGCGGGAGAGTTCGAGCCGGCTGTGGCCGTCCGGCGTGCGCATCATGGCAATCTCGACATGCTGGTCGCCCAGTCCGGTGACCTGCCCGGCCCACTCGCCCTCGATCGTGGCCCGCCCTTCGAGCTCGAGGCCGAGTTCGACAAAGAAATCGATCGTCGCCGCCAGATCCTCGACGACGATGCCTATATTGTCCATCCGTTTGAGCGTCATGGTCCCGACCCTACAGGCTGCAATCCAGGCCGTAAACGCATCCGTCCTTGTTCTGGCCATGTTGCACTGCGAAAAGTGTGCTGCATTGCGATATCGGTCATCCGGCCGGGACGTGGGGCGGGCTGGGCGCAAACGAGGGAGCTGTCGTGGCGGCATCGTTTCGGCCTGATATACAGGGCTTGCGCGCATTGGCGGTCGGCGGCGTCGTCGCCTATCATTTCGGCCTCACCGCGCTCCCCGGCGGCTTTGCCGGCGTCGACATCTTCTTCGTCATTTCCGGCTGGCTGATCACGACGCATCTGATGGGCGAGATCGGCGAGACCGGCCGGCTCGACCTCTGGCGCTTCTATGCCAGGCGCGCCCGGCGGCTGCTGCCGGCCGCCATCTTCGTCATCGTTGTGACGCTCGCCGCCGGCTATTTCATCCTGGCGCCGCAGGAACAGGCGCTCTATTCGCGCGGCGCCATGTTTGCCGCGGCCTACACCATCAATCTGTGGCTGCTGCGCTGGTCGTTCGACTATTTCGCCGCCGATGCCTTGAGCAACCCCTTCATCCACTTCTGGTCGCTATCGGTGGAGGAGCAGTTCTACCTGGTCTGGCCGGCGCTGCTGGTGTTCGCCGCCTGGCTGCATCGGGGCCGGGCCATGACGGTCGCCGTGATCGGCATCGTCGGCCTCGCCTCCTTCGCCGCCTGCCTGTGGCTCACCAGCCTTTCGCCGGCCTGGGCTTTCTACTTCTCGCCGCTGCGTGCCTGGGAATTCGCCGCCGGCGGTCTGGCGACATTCGCCGCGCCGGCCCTTTGGCGAGACCGGACCTGGCTGCGGGCCATGCAGGGCTGGCTCGGCCTGGCGCTGATCGCCGTCGCCTATCTCACCTTGAGCGAAGACCTGCCCTTCCCCGGCTGGTACGCGCTGCTGCCGGTCGCCGGCACCGTGCTGGTGCTGCTGAGCGGCGCCGGCGCACAAGGCGACGTGCCGGGCGTGTCCCGCTGGCCGGCCCTGGCGCCAGCCGCCCTGCTGTCGCTGGCGCCCCTGCAACGGATCGGCACGCTCTCCTATTCGCTCTATCTCTGGCACTGGCCCGTCATCGTCTATGCCGGGATGCTGGAGCCGAACCTCGGCGTGGCGCAGCGCATCGGTTGCGCCGTGCTGGCGCTGGTCCTGTCGGCGGCCACCTACCGTCTGATCGAAAATCCGGCGCGGCGCGGCGATTGGCTGGCCGGCACCTTGCGGACCCTGCGCTTCAGTGCCGGCGCTGGCGCAAAACCGCTTCGGCTTTTTCCCGGGCTTGCCCTTGCCCCCGCGCTTGTGCTGACCGCCGCCGGCGTGGCGGCCGCCTATGCCAACGCGCATCTGGCCACGCGCAACATCGACCCCGCCCAGCGCGGCATCGAAGCGGCGGCCGAACAGCCCTCCATCGCGCGCGCCACCGACAAGAACTGCCTGCTCGACTTCCACACGGTGAAGCCCAAACCCTGCACCTTCGGGCCGGCCGACGCCGCCCACACCATCGTGCTGTTCGGCGATTCGCATGCCGACCACTGGTCGACGCCGCTGGTCGAGGCGGCAAGCCGCAACGACACCAAAGTGGTCACCTATCTCAAATCCTCGTGCCGCGCCTCGCGGCTGTCGACCTTCAACACCGTGCTCAAGCGCGACTACACCGAATGCGACGCCTGGCGCGAACAGGCGATATCGGACATCATCGCCCGCAAGCCGCGCCTGGTGGTGATCTCGGAATTCTCGATCGGCAACCTGACCCGCGACATGCCGGCCGCCAGCCGCAAGGCAGAGACCGCGCGCTGGCAGGCCGGCCTGCGCTCCACATTACAAGCCTTCAGCCGGGCCGGCGTCGAGACGGCTGTCATCCGCGACACGCCGATCGCCAACAGCTTCGCCGATTCCTGCGTTGCCCGCGCTCTGTGGTGGCGCGAGGCGCCGTCGCTGTGCGACACGCCGAGGGCCGAGGCCGCCAATGACGGTGTCGCCGCGCAAGAGCGCGCGGTGGTGAACAGCGTTCCCGACACGCTCTACGTCGACCTCACCGACCGCTTCTGCAACAGCGCCACCTGCCACGTCTTCATCGGCGGCAGGCTCGCATTCAGGGACAGGCACCATCTGGCGACGGCGTTTGCCGAAACGCTGGAAGGACCGCTGGAAAAGGCGCTGTTTTAACGGATTACCTTCCTTCGCCCGTTCACGGGAGAAGGTCGACCCTCCGTGGCCGCAGGGCAGCGAGGGACGGGCAGGCGGATAAGGGATAGCGCGACGTTCCCAGTACTCGCCTAGCCAACCCCGGCCAGATCAGCCACATAGCGTTCCAGCGTCACCTTTCCGCGCTCGGGCCTGGTCGACGGATCGTAGGTCGTGTCCACGGTCACCTCCGTCATGCGCGCATAGGATTGGGCTGCCGCCGGCGAAAAACCCATCTCCTCGAACGCCTCGACCCAATGTCCGCGGGGCGTCGAGACCACGTGAACCTGCCGGCCGAGCGCCTCGCCAAAGGCCGACGCGACATCCCCGGCGGTATAGCGCGAGGGTCCTTCGACATGATGCAGCCCATTCTTTTGCGCCGGCTCCATCAGCAGGCGCGCCGCCGCCTCGCCGAGGTCGCGTGGCGCCACCATGGGCAGTTCGAAATCCACGGGCAAAAGCGTGTTGACCACGCCGTCGCGCCGCGCCGTCTCCAGCGAGGCGTCCCAGTTGCTCATGTAATAGGCCGCACGGATGATGCTGGCCGGGATCGCCTGGCGATGCAGCTTCTCTTCCAGCCCATGCAGGACGGTGAGATCGCCGGCCCGTTCGCCCGCATGCGCGCCATAGGCGGATTCCGCGACCACTTTCTCCAGCCCCGAACCGTCCAGCGCGGCAATGATGGCGTCCACGGTCCGGCGCTCCTCGGCATCCGTGTCGGTGGAAGGATCGGCCGGCGGATTGAGCAGGAACGCCCGCCTGCCGCGCCTGAACACGCCGCGCAGCGCCTCGACATCGAGCACGTCGGCCACCGCCACCTCGGCCCCTTGCGCGGCCAGGGGCGCCGCCTTGGCCGCATCGCGCGTCACCACCGTCACCGGTTCGCCCTGCCGCAGGAGCGCTGCTGCCGCCGCCGAGCCGACATGCCCGGTGCCTCCGAGAATGATGTGCATGGTTCCATCTCCCGTGTCTGTTTCCATGGCGAGGTAATGGCTGGCGGCGGCCAAGGTTCAAAACCGGGTTCACCATGCTGACAGGTACGGCCATGCACCGTCCCGCAGCGAGGCTCGGGCATGCTGCCGGAAACCAGGGATTCCACGATTTATGGGAACAGGGCCGTGGCCGCGACGTTTATTAGGCAGACCTAAAGAAGGAGGCTGTCATGAAAAAACTCTTGCTGGCATCCGTGATCGCGGTCGCCTCGGCGGCGGCGATGATCGCCCCCGCAGACGCCCGCAGCCACGTCTTCATCGGCATCGGCGGCTATGACAACTATTACGGCAACGACTATTACGATGGGACCTATGGCGGCCGCTACGTCTATAGTCCCTACGACACCTATGACGACGGCTACAGGCCGCGTTATTTCCACCGGCACCACCGTTGCCACCTTGAGCTGGTGACGCACTGGCGCCATCACCACAGGATCACAGAGGAAATCCGCGTCTGCGGATAATCCGATGTCATGAAACTGGTCCGGCCGGCATCGCCGGCCGGACCATCGCCCCGCCCCTCACCGCCCCATCATCATCCCGTAGTGCACGGCCAGCAGGTCCAGCCCTACCTTCAACAGCTTCGTCACCACATCGCGGCTCTCACCGTCCTGCTCGGCCACGGTCTTGACCGGCTGCTCCAGGCAGCAGACCTTGCGCACCACCGCCGCCACGTCCCAATGTCCGAGCGCGCGTGTCGCGGCGGCGTGGGCGCGGCCGGCGTTGAGCACGCTGTCGGCGATGCCGCCGGTGCGGCCGCCGTCGACGCGCTCGGTCCAGCGCATCGGCTTGATGTCGGCCTGCTGGCTGCGCTGGAAATGCTCTCGGTAGCGCAGGCCGGCCTCGCGCTGCTGGCGCGACAGCGAGGTGATGCCGACGAGCGGATCGACATTGCGCACCCGCACGATGCCGCCGGTGGAGGTGTGACCGTCATTCGACACCTCGTAGACGCGCCGCGCCTCTGCCGTGCCCGGTGTCAGCCGCTTGCGGCCGAAGGCGTCCTCCCTGAGGGCGAAATCATGGCCGACCTCGCGGCGGATGCGCACCTGCTCGGCCTCGCCTTCCGGCAGCTTGGGCGCCTGCGGCCTGGTGGGTCTGGTTTTTCTCGGCATGGTGCCTCCTTGCGTTGGGTACGGTGTTTTTTTTAAAAGGCCGGCTATCGAGGGCAGTCATTCTGCCGCGTGCCTGGCGGGCACTTGCGCACCTCTTCTCGCCAGCAATTCCCGCATCACGCGCCGCTCGCGCACTTCGATGCAGAGCTGCGCGCTCGACGGGCAGAATTGCGCGTTGCCGCTTCTCACCTCGCCGCGCACGAAGCGCTGGATGGCGGCCTTGAGGTCGGCAAGCTCGGCATCGCTGACTGCGCCGAGATAGCCGCGCATCTGCATCTCGACATCAGTCAGGGCGGATTGCGGGAAGCATGAGAACATCGCCGCCAGCGCCTTCGTCGCCTGCTGCAGTTCGGCTGCCGTCATGTCCGCGGATCTCCTCGATGATGGTGTTGGCGGCGTCGCTATGGGTTTTAGGCCTGACCCAGCCGGGGGGCTTTCTGGAGCGGCTGTTGCCATGCCCGGCCGAAATGCCCCTGCCGCTGTCGTCCTGTCCAACCGCGACCCCCACGCTTTCGCGCGCCCCGCGCGCTGAAAAAGCGAAGGCTTTTTCCATCTGGTTTCTGGATTCTGGAGAATGCCGCGCCAAAACATCGGCATTTGCCCTGGCATGCGCCTTTGTTTTCAAGGCGGTGGCGGCCCCGCCGCGCGCGCCGGCGGCCGCCCTCGCCTCGCTCTTCAGTTGTGCCTTGCGCAACTCCCTGGTCAGCCTTTTATGGCCGATCTCGCCGCCCTTGCGCTCGAAGAAGCAAAGCAGCTCGGCGCTGATCGCCCGCCATCGTTTCAGAGGCAGCCGCGCTACGCGCGCCAGCCTGGCATCGTCGTCAGGCAAGGTCCCGCCGGCGTTCCACATGGCCATCAGAAGCAGCATGTAGGCGCCGATCTGCTCGGTCGAGAGCTGCAGCGTGTCGCCGACGAAATCGGAGACGTAGAGCTGCATGAAGGGCCGTTCGCTCATGCCGCGCTCCACGCTGTGCTTCCATCCTGGCTAATGGAACCAGCCATTGGTCCGGACGTTGTGACGCGTCCATGCCAAGGAGAAAACTGCCGATGACGGCCTTCATGCCGGTGACCCTGCGCTTTTGCGACAACAAGACCATGCTGGTCGGCTCGGTGGCCGACGCGGCAATCGCGCTTCGTCAGCAATGGCCCGACAAGGCCGCGCCGGCCTATCTCGACGCCGCCCGCCTTGTCGGCCTCGCGGTCGAGGGCACATGCTGCCCGCGCCCGGCATTCGAAGCCTTCCGCGACGCGGCCAGGCAACAGGGAATATTGGTGGCCAGGCCAAGAAGCCGCGCGCATGACTGGCTCGACGCCGCGGCCAGCCCCTGAAACGGCGGCGATGCAACCGCCTGCCGGCCTTGTGCGTTTATGAGCGTCGGCTTGAAAGCCGCGCCTGGACCGGAGGTGAACGCCGTGGGTACCATGAAAACCGGAGTGCCGCTCAAAGTGTCCCTCGACGGGCATGTCGAGGAGATCGACAACGTCAGTGATGCCGCCGATTTCCTGCAGCGCTGGCCGATCGAGCGGCGGGGCCATGTCTACCGCAGCGCGCTCAACGCCTGCAGTGCGGCCATCGCCGCGCAGATCTCGCAATCGGATGCGATAAAAGTGTTCACCGGATTTGCCCGTGTCACCGGCATCCTGGTTGCCCCGGCCGGCCCCGATATGATGCTGGAAGCGCGCACGGTGCAGAGCCGGATGCCCAAACAGGGCCGGCAGATGCCGAAATAGGCCAAGCGTCTTTCTCCACGTCACCATATGGCGAGAAATGTCCAATTCACCCCCCGTGGCCGCAACCCGGCCGCGAAGGACGGGCAGGGCAATGAGAGGCGGCGGCGCCGCTTCGGCAAGTGGCATCCGAATGAGATGCTTGACGTTTGATCCCGCCATGTCAGCGCTTCCCTCATCCGCCTGCCGGCAAGCTCTCATTGACAAACACGGCGCTGGAAACGCCCCTGGTGGTAGCTGCAGTAGCTTTTCAGCGCCCTGGTGCGCATGCCGCAGCACAGCATGTCCTGGCCAGGCCGCTCGCTTTGCGGGTCTTCCTCGAGCGTCAGGTCGAGCGGCGCGCGGCAGCGGTCGAACAGGCAGTCGATGAAGCGCATCGCCACGCCATGCGGCTGCCGGCCGATCGGACCGCGCGGCTGCACCGGCGGCTCGAAACGATAGGTTTGACCATCGGCGACCAGCACGCCCGCCTCGCGCCGGACAGGCCGGGACCGGGCGGGCGGCAGGTTCCGCTTCAACCGGCCGGCGGACTTGCCTGGCACCACCGGCGACGAGGCGGCGCCCCCACGGCTGGTGGCGCCCTGCATCTTGCCGGCGCCTTTCCGTTCGACCTTGGCGGTGCGGCCCGCTTTGGCCAGCGCCGTATGGTCCCCCGGCAGGCCCTTGCCGTTGGCAAAGCCAATCGCGCCCAGCATGGCGTTGCGGTGGACGATGCCGATAATGGCATTGCGGGACACCGGGGCCCCGCGCCGGGCGCTGAACGCCGCCGCGATCCTCGATGCCGAAAGCCCGTCCCTCAGCCAGCCGGCGATCGCCTGTATCTCACTGTCGCTGTAGCTTGCCATGTCGTCTCCATTGCGCGGCCGGCGGCGGCCGCGCACGGCGCCGTCGGGCAAGCGTCGGGTTTTGCCCGCGGCGCCATCGGCGCTGCCGGGACTGGTCTGGCCTGTCGGCCGTTGGGATTTCCTGCGGTTGGGCGGTTCAGCCCGGCCGGCTGGTGCGGCCAGGGGCGCAAACCGCCCTGCCCTTTGTCGGCTCGTCAGGGATGCCGTCCCGCGTCCGGATCGGAAAACGGCAGCCGGTTGGGCGGGATTGGGGGCCGGAGCCGCGGGGAGCGGCGGCTCCGGCCGTTCCGGCCGCCGGTGACGGGCGAACCGGACGCGAGGCCGATGCGTCAAGGCGATCGGCTTCGCGCGTCGCCCGGGCCGGGGAGGAGGACGGCCGGGGCGGAAGGGAAAGGACGTCGGCATCCGGCAAGATCGGCCTGGAGGCGCTGTCGACTCTGAAGGGGTTGAGCTTTTGCATGAGGTGATATAAGCATAACTCAAAAATTGATGCAAGCCATTCTTTCATGGACGGAAGCAAGACTTGTCGATCACATGAGGCCATGGTGAAAACGCAACTGTCGATCAGGGTCGGAGCCGCGATCCGCCAGGCCCGCAAGCAGCGCGGCCTGGTCATGCGCCACATCGCCGAGCACAACGACACCGATGTCGCCGCCGTCGGAAATTGGGAAACCGGGCGCAACCTGCCCAAGACCGAGAACCTTTTGAAGACCGCCGCCTTCCTGCGCGTCGACCCGGTCGCGCTCGGCCAAGGGCAAGTCGTCTTTCTCGACGATGCCGGCCCGGTGGCGGATGCCGAGATCGTCACCGATGCCGGCCCCTTGCCGGCCGGAGCGATGGATATTCCGGTGCTGGGCGCCGCGGTCGGCGGCGATGACGGCGACTTCACCCTCAACGGCGAGACGGCCGGCTACGTCCAGCGCCCGCCGGGCGTGCGCAGCCTGCCGAAAGTGTTCGCTCTGCATGTGCTGTCGGATTCCATGGTGCCGCGCTACGAGCCCGGCGACATGATCTATTGCGGCGGCCGCGACGCCGTGCCGGGCGACCATGTGGTGATCGAGACCTTTCCGGAAGAAAACGAGAAAAACGGCAAGGCCTTCATCAAGAAACTGGTCCGGCGCACGGCGGGCGAACTGGTGGTCGAGCAATACAATCCGCCCAGGACGATCACCTTCAACCGCTACGCCATCAAGCAGGTCTGGCGCGTCATCCCGCTGAAGGAACTGCTGGGCTATTAGGGCCGAGACGCTTCCCCTTGCGGGAGAAGGAAGAACCCGGCCCTCAAGCCCGCCTAACCCGCCTCGCGATCGCTCAGCATCCGCGCCTCGGTGCGCACGCGCTGGCGTTCGTCGATAAAGGCGGCCTGGATCGAGATCGCCGTGCCCGGCAGCCCGTCGTCGCGACAGGCCGAGCACACGATGCGGCCCGACAGCGCGGCCAGCGGCGTGTTGCCGTTCACCCCGAAGCGCTTCAACTGATCGGGCCGCCACCACCTGTTGCGGCCGCAATCGGCGCACTCGACCGACAGCGAGGCGACCTGCGCGATCACTGCTTCCCTGCCCGGCAACGCCATCATCCCCTGTCCTTTTGTTTCTGATTTGTTCCTATCTTCCCGTGTTTTGAAGCGGGAGTCGAGTCGCAGTTTTCAACCCTCTTCAATAGTCTCTCTTTTATGTCTATTTGAGTTATGCTTATATATGACTTGCAAAATGTGAGTCGGCGCGGAACTGCCCGCGCCCCGGACGCGGGAGAAAGAATGGATGCCGCCGATTTCGCCCGCGCCTGCGGTTACACCGGCGACAGTCCAGCCCTCATCGAGGCTTTCGAGGCGATCCGCCGCAACGGCATCGCGCAGGCCCGCCTGGATCATTTCAGACGCAAGGCCGTCATCGATGAATTGAAACAGTCGGAGCAGCTGTTCCTGGCCGCGATCGGCCCGGCGCTGTCGGCGCACGAAGCCGTCGAGGACGCCGCCCGCTTCATCGCCGGCTGGCGCGCCATGCCGGGCTGGCGCCAGGAACGGCGCCAGCGCGATCTCGCGCGGTCGAGACAAAAGCTTCTCATCGCCCGCTTCTTCCGCCGCTACGGCCATCGCCTGTGGGTGCTGGAAGCAGCCTGAAGCCGGGCATCGCTGGACCAGCCATTTGCGGGTTCCAATCCCTGCTTTTTCTTTCTAGATTGCGCGTGGGTGGCTGATCGTTCGACGTGCATAGTTTGGAATGTTTGCGACTGCCCGCTCAAAAATTCAGACCTGGATCACGGCCGGCGCTGGAACCATCGCCGCTTTGTTCGTCGCCGGCCTGATGGGGGCGTTCGGCGCCCTGCCCGCCCATGCTCCGCCGCAATTGTCGCCGGACGCCGCCATCGAGGCCGGGCGTTGGCGCCTGCAGCCGGTGCGCGCCTATGTCAGCCATGCCAGGGTGTATGGCGTGGCGCTGAAGCCGGGCCAGAAAGCGCTGGTGCTGGAAGTCGACATGACCAACCGCACCGCGCAATCAGACAAGGGCTATTTCAACGTTTTCACCCCGGAAGGCATCGCCCTGCCCGACCCCTCGCCGATGATCGCGCTGGTGCGCGACTCCACGCTGACGCCGGAACTGCACCCCGGCATGACCGAGCGCATGGCCTATGTCTGGCCGCTTGCCGGCGATGCCGCCGTGCCGGCCAATCTCGCCTTCGCCGTCACCGCCGAAATCTTCAAGCCGCATGACAATCTCTACGGCACGCCCGGCTGGTACAACCCCTACCGGCTCGGCACCGTCACACTGCCGGTCGCCGACCTGCCGGAGGGCGGGCAGCCGCAGAGCGGGCAGTCCGGGAGCGGCTCATGAGGATCCGCGTGCTCGGCAATCTCGCCATCCTGTGCGCGACCGTGGCGCTGAGCTACGGCATGCAGGTGACGAAGCCGCATTATGCCGAGCTCACGGCGCCTGTCCCCATCGATGGCGCCATGCATGACACGGTGCGGGCGCGCAGCTTCGATGTCAGGCTGGATAAGGTGATCTTCGCGCGCCGGCTCAAGACCGATCAGTTCGGCCAGGAAAAGCTTTTGACGACCAGCGGCCTGTGGGCGGTGGTGACGACAAACCTCACCGCGGTCGGCACGTCCACGACGGTGGCCGACGGCACCTGGCAGGGCCCGACCGGGCTGCGCTACCACCAGACGGAGCGGCTGGGCTACCGCCAGGACATGCCGCCGCATGGCGTCGATCCGGGGCTGGACAAACGCGGCCTCTTCGTCTTCGAAGTGCCGCCGGACCAGATACGCGGTGCCAGGCTGCTGATATCGGCGCGCCAGTTCGGCCCGCTCGACGCGCAGGCCCGCATCAGCCTCGATGGGCTGACCATCGGCGCCGACGGCCAGCCGGCCGGCATCCTGCCGGAATTCGACCTCGACGCGCCTCCATCCCAGGGCAAGTCATGAGCGCTGTTTCGACAGGCACGGAGGCGGCGGCCGACCGGCAGGCCGAGCGAAAATGGCGCCGGCGCGGTCTTGTCGCGCTTGCCATCCTGCTACCGCTGACGCTGGCCGAAACCAGCTATGACAGCGTGCGCGAATGGCTGCGTGGCGAGGATCTTGTCGCCCGCGAGGTCGCGTTCGGCCAGTCCGTGCCGTTCGGCGGCAGCGACTGGAAGCTCGCCGACCTGCGCGGCGGCAAGGCCGGCCGCCTGCCCGGCGGCGCCTTCGCCGTCATCGCCACCTTCACCGTGACCATCGGCGACCCCGACCTGCAGAAGCAATGGCTGGGCTGCAAGCTGATGCTGACCGACGCCGCCGGGCGCCGCTGGCTGCCCGATTTCATCAGCGGCGTCAGCCTGCCGGAAGGCACGATGAACTGCACCTCGGCGATCTTCTCCGGCGCCAGGAAGGGCGACACCGTGACCGTCGGCGACATTTTCATCGTGCCGCAGGACGCGGTGAAGACCATTCGCCCGGCTGTGGGATTGAGCGGCGAGCGGCCGTGGTATCTGCGTTTTCAAAGGCCGCCGAAGTGAGCGTCCTTCTCCCCGTCCCTATACGGGGAGAAAATGGCGGCAGCCAGATAAGGGGCAGCGCCAGCGCTTCGGTAAGTGGCTGCTACGCCCAATATCGCGGTCAGCGCTGGCCTTGCGAATCCAAGCTCTCAGTTCTTTTGCGTCAGCGCCGCCCCTCATCCGCCTGCCGGCACCTTCTCCCCGTGAACGGGGAGAAGGGAGCTCAGCGAAAATGCCGTCTCCAGCACGGCGGCCAGGAAACATATGCGCAGCGGCTCGATCAGGATGCCGGTGGAGGAATCCTGGAACGGGCTGCCGAACAGCAGCGTCACGCCGCGCGAAAAGATCTGCCAGACGTCGAGTTCGTGCGGGCCGATCACCCGCGTCGCGCCAAGCCATAGCCAGGCCGCGCCCCAGTCGAGCAGCCGGTAGCCGACAACAAGCGTGCACAACAGCACCAGGCTGGAGCTCACCGTCAGCCGCACGCCATTGGCGATCGGCAGGTAGCGCGAGCGGTAGCCCTTGACGAAATGCTCGACGAAATCGCGCAGGAATTTCGGCATGCCGGCATAGCGCTGGCCTAACCGCTGGACGCGGCCGTGGACCTGCATCAGCGCCGCATCGTCGCGCACGTCATAGCCATAGATCAGCGCCGCCATCACCAGCCAGATCAGCGGCAGGAGCATGTAGAAGAACAGGTTGATGGCGATGGTCGAGGGCAGGATCGAGGTGATCTCGACCGGCACCACTGGTGCGGCGCTCGCCGCCGTCACGGGGCTCGCCAGCCCGTCGCCGGACGCCTGCAGCACGGACCAGAAATTGCGGCTCATCAGCCATTGCAGCGCCGAGTCCTTCCAGCGGCTGATGACGTAGAGACCGACGAAGATCCAGTTGGTCTCGCAGATCACCACCACGATCTGCCAGAACGAGTTTGCTCCGATCCTGGTCTCCGAGGTCTTGCCCTGCATGAGCTTGGCGAGCCGCCGGATCAGCCAGGACACGGCCACCGAGATCAGGAGCCAGCGCGAATCGAGCACGTCGAGCACGTTGGCGCTCTGGCCGAAATCGGCCTGGTCGAGCGTCTCGCGCGAATATTGCCGCACGATATCGCCGAGGAACCCCCAGGCCGCGTAGTAGGCGAAGAAGGGGAGCAGCGCGATGGTGATCATGCGCACCAGCCGCGAGCCGTGCCTGCCGGCGCCGTCCGCATGCTTGCCGGCGGCCTCGCTCTCGGCGGCAGCGGCCTTGTCGGCGCCGCGCTGCGCGGCCAGCAGATTGGGCAGGCCCGGCCGCAGCACATGGAACATCGCCACCGTCACCACCAGTTGCGCCAGCGCCACCAAGGTGAGCATGGCAAGCCCGGCGAAATGATTGGCAAGTGCCACGCGCGCCGCCAGCTGCATGAGGAGATCGCCGGCCAGCACCCCGGCCAGTACAAGGGCCATGAGTTGCGGCCAGAAGCGCCGCAGCAGCGAAAAACTCAAGCTGATCGGTCTGATTATATCGGCAACCATGAGCTTCTCTCACGCTGCCACCCGCCAAGGCCTTTCTAGCAAGGCTCCAAGGTTTTGCAACCGGCGCGGCCTGCCTTGCCGGCGAGTGGCGACGTCAGCCGCGCCGGCCCTCTTTCCGTCGGATTGCTGCGCTGATTGACGGGTTCGATACACACCGGAAGGACCCGCCATGAAACGCCTTGTTCTCGCTGCCTTGTGGATGATGGCGCTGGTCTGGTCGGCCCATGCCGCCGGCGACACCGCATCGGGGCTTGCCGACGCCACCGTGCTGATCGTGCGTCATGGCGAGAAGCCCGACGGCGGCACCGGCCTGTCGCCGGCCGGCGAGGCCCGCGCGCAAGCCTATGTCGCCTATTTCCAGCCTTTGATGCTCGACGGCACGCCGTTCCGGCCCGACATGCTGGTGGCCAGCGCCGATTCCAGAAACAGCGCGCGCGAGCGGCTGACGCTGACGCCGCTCGCGCAAGCCCTGAAACTGCCGATCGACCAGCGCTTCGCCGACAAGGACGTCAAGGACCTCGTCGCGGCGCTGGCCAGCGAAACGCACGGCAAGTCGATCCTGATCGCCTGGCATCACGGCCAGTTGGGCAAGCTGATCAAGGCCTTCGGCGCCGATCCCAAGGCGCTGCTGCCGAACGGCAAATGGCCCGGCGATGTCTTCAACTGGGTGGTGGTCCTGCGCTTCGACCACACCGGGCAGCTGGTGCCGGGCTCGGCGCGCATCATCGAGGAGAAACTGGACGGTTAAAAGCCTTTTTTCCCTTGTGAGAGAAGCGACGGTCAGCGCTACCGCCTCACCCTTGATTTCAGCCAGCGGTCGAACGCCACCGCCAGGATCAGGATCAACCCGATCACGATGCTTTGCGTGTAGGACGAGACGTTGTTGAACTGCAGCCCGTTCTGCAGCACACCGATGAGCGCGGCACCCACCACCGTGCCGCCGACCGAGCCGATGCCGCCGAACAGCGAGGTGCCGCCGATGACGACGGCGGAGATGACCGTCAGTTCGTAGCCGATGCCGGCGACCGCTTCGGACGAATTCAGCCGCGCCGACAGCACGAAAGCGGCGAGCCCGGCGAAGAAACCGACGATGACATAGACCGAGACCAGGATGCGGTCGACGCGCAGGCCCGAAAGCCGCGCGGCTTCCGCATTGCCGCCGACGGCGTAGACGGCGCGGCCATAGCGCGTGTAGCGCAGCACGATGTGGCACAGGATCGCGGCGATGGCGAAGATGATCGCCGGCACCGGCACCGGACCGATCAGGCCGGTGCCGAACCAGCGCATCGAAGCATCGAAGCCCGAGATCGGGCCGCCATTGGAGATGGTCAGCGTCAGTCCGCGAAACACCGTCAGCCCGCCGAGCGTGACAACGAAGGGCGGCACTTTCAACCTGGTGATGGCGAGCCCCTGCACGCCGCCGGCGGCCGCGCCCACCACGGTCGCGGCAAGCAGCGCGGCGAACCAGCCATAGCCCTGCGTGCCCGAAGTCGACAGCGACAGCGTGTTGGCCGCGCCGCCCTTGGCCACGACCGCCGCCACCATGCCGCAGAAGGCGAGCAGCGAGCCGACCGAGAGATCGATGCCGGCGGTGAGGATGACGAAGGTCATGCCGAGCGCGATCAGCCCGGTGATCGAGATCTGCCGCGTGATGTTGAAGAGGTTGATCGGGTCGATGAAGCTCGGCTTCAGCACGGTGAAGACGACGACCAGCGCCGCCAGGAACAGCAACGGTCCGAAGCTCATCAAAAGCTTTGCGAGCGTCGCGCCGCCGCGCTGGCTCTGTTCATCGGCGATGCTCATCGTGCCTGCCCCTCCTGCTCACGCCCATCCTGCCTGTCGAGCGCCATCAGTTCCATCAGTCTTTCCTCGCTGGCCTCGACGCCCGGCATCTCGCCGGTGATGCGGCCGCGGCGCATGGTGACAATGCGGTCCGACACCGCCAGCACCTCCGGCAGTTCGGACGAGATCATCATCACCGCTATGCCGCGCGCCGCCAGTTGCACCAGGATCTGGTGCACCTCCGCCTTGGCGCCGACATCGACGCCGCGCGTCGGCTCGTCGACAACAAGCACTTTCGGATCGCGCGCCAGCCAGCGCGCCAGGATCACCTTCTGCTGGTTGCCGCCCGACAGGCCCTCGATCGCCTGCTCGGCCGAGGCCATGCGGATCGACAGCATTTTCCTGAAACCCGACAGCGCGTCGCGCTCGCGCCGCTCGGCCATGAAGCCGAAGCCGTTGCTGAAGCGGCCGAGCGAGGCGACCGAGAAATTCACCAATATGCCAAGCGCGGCAAAGATCGCCTGGTGCTTGCGGTCCTCCGGCACGAGGCCGATGCCGAGTTTGATCGCGTCGGCCGGCGAGGCCGGCGCTATTGGTTTGCCGTCCAGCGTGATCGTCCCCGCGGCGATCCGGTCGGCGCCGAAAATAGCGCGCGCCAGCTCCGTGCGACCGGAGCCGACCAGCCCGGCGACGCCGAGGATCTCGCCCGCCTTGAGATCGAGGTCGACGCCGTCGAGCACGATGGCATGCGGCGCCTCGGGATCGCGTACGGTGCGCAGACCGCGCACCGAAAGCACGACATCGCCGGCCACCGCGCGCTGTGCGGGCCTGGCGTAAAGCTCGGAGGCGGCGCGGCCGACCATCTTTTCGATGATGGCGGGCAGTTTGATCGGCCCGCCCTGGCGGTCGAGATGCCCCGCCAGCCGGCCGTCGCGCAGCACCGTCATGCGGTCGCAGATGGCGGATGCCTCCTCCAGCCGATGGGTGACGAACATGATGGCGACATTGTCCTTGCGCAGCCGGTCCATGATCGACAACAGCCGTTGCACCTCGGTCTCGGTCAGCGCCGAGGTCGGCTCGTCCATGATGATCAGCCGGCTCTTCAGGGACAGCGCACGCGCGATCTCGACCAGTTGCTGCTCGGCCACCGACAGCGCCGACACCGGCGTCATCGGGTCGATGGCGAGGCCGACACGGGCGGTGATCGCGCGCGAATCCTCCTCCATGCGTCGCCAGCTCACCAGCCCGAGCGGCCCGGTCGGCGCGCGGCCGATGAAAATATTCTCCGCCACCGTCAGCGTCGGGATCAGGCTGAGTTCCTGGTAGATGGTGACGATGCCGAGCCGCTTGGCGTCCTGCGGGTTGGACGGGGTGTATTCGGCTCCGTCGAAAGTGATGCGGCCGCCCGATGGCGGCATGACGCCGGACAGGATCTTGAGCAGCGTCGACTTGCCGGCGCCGTTCTCGCCGAGCAGGCCGAGGATTTCGCCGGGACGGACGTCGAGCGAGACGTCGCTCAGCGCCGTGACGCCGGCGAAATGCTTGGTGACGCCCTCGACGGCGAGCAGGACGGGGGACGGTGCGGCTTCAGCTTGCAAGGGCGGCTTCCTCAGTGAAGTTCATCCGGTCTCCGTCAACGCTTGAACGCCCCTCTCTGCCCGGCAGGGCAGAGAGGGGTGATGCCCCGCCGGCCTTTCCAGCCTACTTCGTCTCGTTCAGCCTCTCCGCCTTGTCGAGATTGTCCTTGCCGATGACGATCGGCGTCAACAGCACCAGCTTCTCCTTCGGCTCGGTCTTGTCCTTGGCGAAGGCGACCGCGATCTGCACGGCGGTGCGCGACTGCTTGCCGGGGAACTGTTCGACCGTGCCCGCGAGCTTGCCGTCGCGCACGGCCACCAGCGCTTCCGGCAGCGCGTCGAAGCCGTAGATCTTGACGTCGGTGAAGTTGCGCGCCGCACAGGCTTCCAGCGCGCCGAGCGCCATGTCGTCATTGGCGCAGATGATGGCGTCGGGCTTGCCGTTGGCGGCAAGGCCAGCTTCCGTCACCGTCAGCGCCTCGGCGCGGGCGAAGTTCGCGGTCTGCTCATAGATGATCTGGTACTTGTCCTTCAGCGGATCGAGCACATTGTGCACGCCCTTGTTGCGGTCGATCGCGGGGCCGGCGCCCGGCTGGCCCTGCAGGTGGAACAGCTTGGCGCCGTTGGGGAACGCCGCCACCACGGCTTGCGCTTCCGCCTCGCCGCCCTTGACGTTGTCGGCGCCGACATGGGCGAGAATGCCTTCCACGCCGTCGACACGGCGGTCGATCGTCACCACCGGAACCCCGGCCTTGACGGCTTCCTCGATGGCCGGCGCCAGCGCGTTGACGTCGAGCGGCGAAATGACGATGGCATTGACCTTCTGCACCAGCGCCGCCTCGATGTCGGCGGTCTGCTTGGTGGCCGAGTTCTGGCCGTCGCTCTCGGTCAGATTGACGCCCTGGGCCTGCGCCTCGGCCTTGATCTCGTTCAGCATGTGCACGAAGAACGGAAAGCCGAGACTGGGCACCGAGCCCAGTATGGTGAGCTTGTCGTCGGCGAAGGCCGAGCGTGCGGCCACGACCATGGCGCCCGCGGCCACGGACGTCATCAGGAATTCACGTCTGTTCATGGGTTCCTCCTCCACAGAAGCGCACGGTCCCTAAAAACCGGGACCGGTTTCAGGAAGGATCACGCGCCGGTTCAAAGTGTTGGAGCATCCTCCTTGCGCCAATAACGCATGCCGCTCCAGCTGAGCGCCGCCTAAAATTCCTCCGATCGGCGTCAACAAGAGGATGCTAACCCAGGGTCAACCATTTGTGCAACATCGATATAACAGAGCCGGGCACCGAATTGTCGGAATTATCGGAACTTTGGATCGCGGGCGCGAAAGCTTTCTACGCCAGGAACGCCAAGGCACGGCTCCACAGCAGCGCGGCCGCGGTTTCGTTATGGTCGGGCAGCGCCGGATCTGAAAAATAATGTCCCGCGTCCGGGTAGCGGAAAACCCGCACGTCCGCTCCCGCCGCCTCCGCGCCGTGCTGCCAGGCGCGGACGTCAGGAGCGGGAAAGAAGGGATCGGCATCGGCGACATGGAGCTGCACGGGCAGGCCCGATCGCAGGGTCGGGGGGGCGCTTGCCAGCCCATGCAGCAACAGCACTCCGGCTGACGCCGGACGCGCGCCCCAGAACTCGGCCACCACGCCGGCGCCCATCGAAATCCCCGCCAGCACCGCGTCGCCGGGTGTCGAGGCCAGGGCATCTCCAGCCCTTCGGCGGATCAGGTCCCAACCGATCCGGTCCTTGATCGCGAAGCCTTCGTCGAGATTGTCCGTCGCCGCGCCGCCATAGAGGTCCGGCAGCGTGACGGCATGCCCCGCGCCGCGCAGCCGCTCGGCGGCACGCCGCTCGTTTTCGCGCAGCCCCAGCACTGAGTGGAAAAGGATGATGGCGGCCATCAGAGGGGCATTGTCCTATTGCGCATCTGCAACACCGGCCAAACAGTTGAGGCTACATTAGCCAGGCCGATTGACAATTCGTCGGCGAGCGGCACTTTTCATGGATTGAGGGACCAACAGGGGGATTCCCAATGATGAAGAAGACATATCACAAACCAGTGCTGTCGAAGAGGGAAAAGCTGTCCAACGTCGTCGCTTGCCCGACCTCGGTGTGCGCGGCCTGACAAGCAAGCACAGCCGATGAGCAAGAAGACATATGAACCGCCGCGGCTGGTCAGGCGCGGCAAACTGACATTGCTTACCGCCGAGCCAATACCGATCTCGCCGCCGACCCGGTGAGTGACTGGTCGCCGGACCCGTCTGTTCGGGTCTTGCTGTTCGAGCCTCGGCCGGTTGACAGGCGGCGGCCTTGCCCCAGGTGATGGCGCAAGGCAGGGGACCGCGCAATTGACACTTCACGAGAAGCCCGCTGCCCTGGAGGTGGCGGGCTTTTTGCTTGGACTTTCGTTTTGGAGAATTCCCATGAAGCCGCATATCATCTGCCATATGCTTGCCTCGCTCGACGGCAGCCTTCATCCGAGCCGCTACACCGAAAGCCCCGATGGCAGCCGGGCCGAATGGTCGGGCCTCTACGAAGAGATCCACGGCGATCTCGAAGGCGACGCCTGGATCGTCGGCCGGGTCACCATGGCCGAGATGAGCAAGGCCGCCGCGCACCCGCCCGCGCATGCGGGTAAGGTCGAGAAGCCGCATCATTTCGCGCAGCGCGATGCCGGCTGCTTTGCCGTGGCGCTCGACGCCTCCGGCAAGCTTCACTTCGCCAAGCCGGATATCGGCGGCAACCATGTCGTGGTGTTGCTCGGGCACGATGTCGCCGACAGCCATCTGGCCGAGCTCGCCGCCGACGGCGTGTCCTACATCGTTTCGCAAACCCCCGACATCGATCTCGCCGCCATGCTGGACGTGCTGGCACGTGAGCTCGGCATCCGCCGCTTGCTTCTGGAGGGTGGTGCTGGCATCAACGGCTCCTTCCTCGCGGCGGGGCTCGTCGATGAGCTCAGCCTGCTCATTGCCCCCGCGCTCGATGCGCGGGCGGCAAACCAGGGTTTTGTCGAGTTCGGCGAGGCCGGCCTGGCGGGCAAGATGCAACTGTCGCTGACAGGCTGCGAAACGCTGGCGCATGGCGTGATCCACTTGCGCTACGCCGTCACCTCCAGTTGAGGCGCGCGGCTCAGTATTTCATCGCGTCGAGATCGGCGATCAGCGTCGGGCCGGTCGGATGCCAGCCCAACCGCTGCCGGGTCAGCGCGCTGGAGGCCGGCAGGTCCATCGGCGCGAACAGCGCCATCCAGCCGAAATGCTCCGCCGCCTGTTCCGGCGCGATCGAAACGACCGGCAGGTTGAGGCCCCGGCCAAGCGCCTCGGCGATGGCGCGCACCTCGACGCCTTCCTCGCCGACCGCGTGATAGCGCGCGCCCGGCTGCCGCTTCTCGACCGCAAGCCGGTAAAGACGCGCGGCGTCCGAGACATGACCCGCCGAATACCGATTGCGGCCCTCGCCGACATAGGCCGAGACGCCCTTCTGCCGCGCGATCTCGATGAGCGGCGAGATCAGTCCCTGCTTCACCGTGTCATGGACCTGCGGCAGGCGCAGCACCGACAGGTTGATGCCGGCCTCCAGCAACGCATTGCCGGCGAGTTCGGAGGCGATGCGGGGATTCTGGTGGCCGGGATTGAAGACATCCTCGACCGCCAGTTCGCCATGTCCGGGGCTGCCCATGCCGACGCCCGAGGTGATCACCAGCGGCCGGTCGGAGCCGGCGAGTGCCTGACCGAGCGCAGCGATGACACGGCTGTCCTTTTCGCAGTTCTCGGCGAAGCGCGAGAAATCATGGTCGAACGCGGTGTGGATCACGGCGTCGGCCCTGGCCGCGCCGTCACGCAGGCCCTCCGGCTCTTCGAGGGTTCCGCGATGCACCTCGGCGCCCGCGGCGCTGAGAGCTTCGGCACCGGCATCGGAGCGGGTGACGCCGACCACCTGATGGCCGGCCTTGAGAAGTTCGGGAACGATGGCCGAACCGATGAAACCGGTCGCGCCGGTGAGAAAGATACGCATGCAAAATCTCCTGCGGTTGCCTGCGTAATATTGCTGGTCTATTATTCCATTAAAGTAGTGACTTTATCATGGTATAATCTTTAACAGGATGACCAACAGCATGCCCACCGGTGCCCCCGGCTCGCTCGCCGCCTTCCTGAAGGACCGGCGCACCCGGCTCGACCCCGCCTCGTTCGGCTTTTCCGGGCGCCGCCGCACGCCGGGCCTGCGCCGCGAAGAGGTCGCCCAGCGCGCCAACATCAGCCCTACCTGGTACACATGGCTGGAACAGGGCCGTGGCGGCGCGCCTTCGGCAGACGTGCTGAACCGCATCGCCAAGGGCCTGCTTCTGACCGAGGCGGAACGCGAACATCTGTTCATGCTCGGGCTCGGGCGCCCGCCCGAGGTCCGCTACAGGGGCGACGAGGGCGTCAGCCCCCGGCTGCAGCGGCTCATCGATACGCTGGAGGCAAGCCCTGCCTTGATCAGGACCGCGACCTGGGATGTCGTTGCCTGGAACAGCGCCGCTCAGGTCGTGATGACAGACTACAGCGCCCTGCCCGCCAACCAGCGCAACATACTGCGCTTCATGTTCCTCAGCCCGGCAATCCGCGCCAGGCAGCACGATTGGGAAAACCTCGCCCGTTTCGTCGTGGGTGCGTTCCGCGCCGACGCCGCGCGCGCCGGCGCGGTTTCCGAGGTCGCACAGCTGGTCGACGAACTGTGCGGCGCCAGCCCGGAGTTCGACGCGCTGTGGCGGGAAAACGACGTGCTCAGCCATGGCGACGGGACCAAGCGCCTGAAGCATCCCGAGCTCGGCGACATCGAGCTCGAATACTCGGCCTTCGCGGTCGACGGCCGGCCGGATCTCAGCCTGACCGTCTACAATCCGGTCGACGGCGCGGTCGCCGACCGCATCCGCGACCTCGCCCGCCGCCGCAAGGAAAGGGACGCGAAGCTCACCGCTCCTTAAGCGCCTTCGCACATTGCCTTCAGGATCCGCAAGGTCGGCCCCCAATAGAGGTTGGCATGCGGGCGGATCGACGGCTCGGCAAAGCCGCTCAGCGTCACAGTCAGCAGCGTTCCCTCTTCCGCCGGCGCCAGGGTGAAGCCGACCACCGTACGGTTCTCGGGCACATCGGCGAGCCGCGAGGCCGACAGCGTGCTCCAGTAGTCATAGGCGAACGCCCGCTGCGGCTCGAACGACCGCACCATGCCATTGTTCTCGAACGGCATGCCATGCAGCAGCCCACGGATCACGATCGCGCCGCCGGTATGCGGCTCGAGGCTGACATCGAGCTCCTCGTCGGACATCCATTGCGCGATCATCGCCGGCGTCGTCAGCACCCGCCAGACCTTGGCCGGCTCGGCATGGATGGCGATGGCCTTGACGATCGGCGCGCAAGGATCGGTCACGGCGCGGCGCTTTGGCCGGCGGGCTCCGGCGCCAGCACCAGGGCGATCTCGTGCGCCGCTTGCGCCGCATGGCTGCGCACGGTGGCCAGATCGAGCATGCTGTAGCTGGTCGCCACATAAGGCACGGTCAGTGCCGCGACCGAATGGCCGAACGGTCCGATGACCGGAAAGGCAAGATCGATGACACCAGGCTGCAGCCCGTCCGCCACCTCTTCATGGCCGGCGGCGCGGATGCGCGCGAGCGCCTCGCGCATGTCGCCCTTTTCGTCAGCAATGCCAGAGGCTTGCAGCCATTGATTGATTCTGTCCTGCGGCTGGAACGCCATCAGCGTGCGGCCGGTCGCGGTGTCGAACAGCGGAAATTCGGCGCCGACGCGGACCCGGAAGCCGAATGCCGCCGGGCTTTCGACCTGGGCCAGGATCAGCACCCTGCCGGCATTGTGGACGCCGAGATTGCAGGATTGCTGGATGGCGTCGGACAGCCGCCGCATCGACGGCAGCGCCGCCTGGACGAGGCCGCGCAGCGGCTCGTGCCGGTGCGCCAGTTCGAACAGGCGCGGCGACAGGAAATAGGGTCCGGCCGGCCGGTCGCGAAAGATGTAGCCGCGCCGCTCCAGCGCCTGCAGCACACGGTAGATCTGGTGGATCGAGCGCCCGACAGCCTCGGAAATCTGGCCCTGGTTCAGCCCGTCCTTCTGCTCGGCCAGGAGTTCGATGATGTCGAACGCCTTTTCCAGGGCCGGTACCGAATAGTCCGGCGCTTCCGCGGTCTTGCCAGCCATGCCCCACAATCCTTCAGGCGTCAGACGGAGAGAATCAGGGGCCTACCATAGCTACAAGGCGGCCCCCATCGAAGCCGTCATCAGGCGGGCGATGCGCCGGTTAATGTCGTCGGGCACCGGCTGCGCGCCCGCCGCGAGCCCCGCGCCCGTGACCACCCGCTCCAGCGACAGCGCCTGCAGCATGAAGCCGATATCCATGGATTCGATCGAATTGCCCTTCGGCTCGACGCCGGCAAGGTTGAACATGCGCCCCTCGGCGATGAGGATGACATGCCTGCCATTGGCGAGGTCCAGCCGCCGCAGAGTGCCGTCGATATCCGTGACGGCATTGGTCATGGCGTCGAGACCCGCGGTGTCGATCTCCCAGGGAAAATGCCCCGAATTGGCCAGCACCGCGCCGTCCGCCATGGCGGCGATCGCGCTGGCCGGCAGCGCACCGGCGCGGCCGGTGGCGGTGATGAACACTTCCGCCCAAGGGGCAAGATCGGCGAGCGGCGCCACGCGGTAGCCGTCGAGCGCGGCCTCCAATGCCTTGATCTCGTCGACCTCGACAACAGCCACCCGGCCACCCAGCGCGCGCAGATATTGTGCGATGCCGCGCCCGCACCAGCCATAGCCGACGACGCAGAAGCGCCGGCCGGGGATCATCAGATTGGTGATGCGCATGAAGCTTTCCACCACCGATTGGCCGACCGCGTGCTTGTTCTCGCCGATCGCCTTCAGCGGGCTGTCGTTGATGACGATGGAGGGGAACGGCACCTTGCCGGAGAGTTCGCCGCGCAGCCGGTCGCCGCCCGAGGTCGTCTCCTCTGTGCCGCCCAGGATCGACGATGCCCCGCCCCTCCCGACGATGCCGGCGGCAAGGTCGGCGCCATTGTCGAGCAGGATGTCGGGCCTGGCGTCCAGCACCCGCCCCAGATTGGCGTGATGATCGGCGAGCGTGTCGGCGCGGCGGCCGAACATGCCGATGCCCCGGCTCTGCAGGAAGGCCACGACATCGTCCTGCGTCGAGCCATGATTGCCGGTACCGACGATCTCGGCGCCGCCTTCGGCCAGCACTTCGAGCAGCACGGCGGTCTTGGGCTCGACATGCAGGGAGACACCGATGCGCCGGCCGGCGAACGGCCTTGTGCGGCTGAACTCATCGCGAAGCCCCGCCAGCAGCGCCATGCGCGAACGGATCCAGGCGATGCGGGCGCGGCCCCTCTCGACCAGTTCGGTGTTTCCCGGGTTGGCATCAGCCGGATGGGCATCAGCCGAATTGGTAGGGGCTTGGGTCATTCGAACGCTCCGATCTTAATCCAGATTCAGCACTTGCAAAAAAGTTTTTTGCATGTGACAAATCTTGCAGAGGGTCGTCAAGCCCCGACAAGGGGACAACGAACAGAACTGCGCGGCGCGCCCGGTGTCCGGCGCGCGTCATCGGCTTCGCATCTGAAGGGGTAGAAAATGGGAAATCTGGATATAGCGGTCGTCGCCGTCTATCTCGTGGCGGTCACCGGCATCGGGCTCTACTTCGCCCGCTCGATCAGGACCGAGGAAGACTACATCGTCGCCGGCCGGCGCATGGGGCCGCTCTGGCTGACCATCTCGGCATTCGCCTCCTGGACCGGCTTGGCCGGCCTGTTCGGCACGCCCGAAATGGTGGTCCGCTACGGCATAGCGGGCTCATGGTGGTGGTACACCTTCCCGATCGGCCTGCTGCTGATGGGCATCTTCCTGGCCAGGATCGTGCGCCAGCGCATGCATGTGACGACACCCGACATTGTCGCGCAGGATTATCCGGGCTCGGTGCGTGTCGCCGCATCGCTGGTGACGAGCTGGAACTACCTCGCCTGGGCTGCCGCCCAGGTGTTCGGCATCTCCATGGTGTTCACCCTGTTCTCCGGCATGGACCCGACAACCGGCGCCATCGTCGCCTTCCTCGTCGTCATCGTCTACACCATGCTCGGCGGCTTCCTCGCCGTGGTGGCGACCGACGTGCTGCAAGCCGTCATCTTCCTCCTCGTCATCGGCGTCGTGGCGCCGCTCTTCGTCATCTTCGGACCCGGCGTGCCGCACATCTACGAGGCGACGAAGGACATTCCGGGTTTCTACAATCTGTTCGCCAACGTGCCGCCGGCGACGCTGTTCGTCTGGTTCCTGCTGTTGCCGGCCGGCTTCATCGACACGATCGGCTTCCAGCGCGTCTTTTCCGCCAACTCCCCGGACACGGCGCGCAGGGGCCTGATCAACGGCTTCATCATCATGGCCATCTTCGGCCTCGTCCTCACCTTCCTCGGCATCGCCGCCAAGGCGCTGCTGCCGGCGGGCGCCAACCCGGTCAACGCCATGCCCGACCTGATGGTGCAGCTTCTGCCGCACGGCGTCATCGGCGTGCTGGTGGCCGCCTTCCTGGCGGTGGCGATGTCGACGGCGAGCACCACGCTGCTGATCACCGCCACCACGCTGCAGCGCGACGTCATCTCGCGACTGCGCCCCGACGCCAGCGACCGGGAGAGGTTGTGGACCAGCCGCATCCTGCTCCTCGTGCTCGGCCTGGTGGCGTTGGTCGTGGCGCTGTCGGTGCCCGGCATCGTCACCATCCTGATGCTCGGCTTCTCGGTCTATGTGCCGGGCCTGCTCTTGCCGGTGCTGTCGGCCACCTTCGGCTGGCGCATTCCCTCCTGGTCGATGCTGGCGACCATCGTCATCGGCGCCGGCTCGACCGCCATCCTGGTGCTGATGGGTGAACCCGGCGGCATTCCCGCCTCGCTGATCGGCTTCCTGCTCTCGGTCGTGCCCTTCGTCGCCGGTCTGATGACGCGACCGCAACGGCAGCCGGCGTGAGCACCGGACAGGAACAGCCAAGGTCCAGGAAAAGCAATGATAAAGCTCCATCCTGAATCAGTTCCGGATGGAGCCCGATACGGAGAAACCGATGCAGAAGACCAGCTTCGACAGACTTTCGAGCGCCGACCAGGCACTCGTCACCGCGGCGGCGCAAGCGCGTGAAAAGGCCTACACACCCTATTCCAATCACAAGGTCGGCTCAGCCGTGCGCACCGCGTCGGGCCAGGTGTTTTCGGCCAGCAATGTCGAGGTCGTCACCTTGCAGCAATCGGTGCATGCCGAGCGCAACGCGGTGATGCAGATGGCCGCCGCCGGCGAACGCCAGATCGAGGCCATCGTCTGCCATGGCCCCTATTCGGGCGTGCCCTGCGCGGAATGCAGGCAGGTGATCTGGGAGTTCTGCTGCGACGATCCCCAGGTGAAGATCATCGGCTCGACCCTTGACGGCGAGATCGAGCTGATGACGATCGGCGAGATTTATCCGAGCCCCTACGGGCCGGGCACCAAGGGCATCGACCCACGCAAGTTCTGATTGCCTGGGCACGCTCCAGCCGGCCCGCCACGCTCAAGCGGCGGGCCGGGCGCCGTTACTGGATGATCTTGATGATCTTGTGGGTGCCGGGGTCGACGATGACGGTCCGGTCGTCGATCACGGTGTAGCGATATTTGACGTTGGGGACTTCGTGCAGCTCGACCGTGTCGGGCAGAGCCGTGCCGATGTTGAGTTCCACGCCGGGAACCTTGACCGAAGCCAGCGGCTGCTTCTTCACATATTCCTTGATCACCGTCTCCTGCTCGGGCTGGACGATGATGTCTTCGGCGGCGGCCGCACCGACACCGGCGAGCAGCAGGGCGGCGGCCATGGCGGCGAGATTCTTCTTCATGAGTTCCTCCATCTGGAAGTTGCACGGCACAGGATTGTCGCCGCGCCGAGGGTCGAACTTCAGCCATGGTTGAACGTTCCCGGCCTGGGCTTCGGTCCTGCCTGCCCCGGACTTAAGCCCAATCAAAAAACGCAATAGTCCGGCCAAGGCGGCCGCCGGGAACAGCCATCTTTTGCGCTCGTTGTCGCTGCAAGTTCAGGCATTGGTGCAGCAACGTCCCTTCCTGCGCCAATAGGGTTCGCCCACCGCTTCCAGGCCGTGGGCGAACCCTCAATCCCCCGGCGGGGACCGGGAGGTGAGGTGGATCCGATGTTCAGCGACAAGGAAACAAGACTTGTCGAGGCGGTATTGCTGCTGGCGGTGCCGCTATCGGCCTTGATCGCCGTTTTGCTCGTCAGCGTTACGGTGAGCTGGTAGCTGCCTTCATCGGCAATGGGGAGGTTCGGCGCGCTTTCCGCCAGCCCGTTGATTGGGCATTGCCTTCGCCGCGTGGTCAACGCTCTGCCCTGCCCGTGGAAATCGCGGTCCGCCTGTGAGGCTTTCCCTGCAGGAGCCCGGCCCGCTTTGGCGGAAGATGCGGCACGTTGGCGAGCAGGCCGGGCTGTGCCCCGGCTGCCCCGCTTGGGGGAGGCTCGGCCGATGCCTGGGCAAGATGTGCGTTTGTCGTTCCATCCGCAACCCGGACTGAGGTCCGAAGTCGCGACGCATTGGTCCCATGTGCCGAACATCGCCCGCCGATGTTCGTTGCGACGACAGGCACGTCATCTTGAGGAGGAATACATGCAGCCCGGTGAAATCCTCGCCAACATCCTGGCCACGCTCCTGGTGGTCTGCTTTCTCGCCAGCACGTTCTTCCTTTTCGGCAAGCCGCTCTGGCCTGGGCAGCATGCCCGCATGGTCGTCATCGTGCCGGTCGACACCATGACGACAGCCTCGACCGGCCGCGGCGGCAAATCCTTTCTTCCCGACACTTTCGACACCGGCCTTGCCCATCCAAGGCCGTCCTGACGCCGCGTCACGCGGATGCGCCACAGCCAAGCCGGCTTCGCGCGATCCGCCCGGAACCAAAGCGACCGGCAACGGTTTTCCAATGGAAGGGACCGTAACCACGGAAGCGGAGCAATGGAACTTTTCACCTTGGAACTGGCTACGGCGAGGCAGCGCCTCAATCGGGCGGAACTCGCTCTCGAGCGGGCAAACGCGATGCTGGACGAGGACTGTGGTGTCGGTATCAATTTGAGGCTTTGCGACAGGATAAGAGCCGCGCGGCAACGCGTCGGCGAAGCGAAGGCCCGCCTTGTGAATCTCGGCCCCGCCAGCACGGATTGAGCTGGATCAGGCTGAAGCCCGGACGCTGCGTTCGCCAGTTCAATCCCATCGAATTTGCCTGGAAGATGCGGCCCTGGAAGAACCGGCCCCGGAACCGGCAAGCTTCACGTCTTGCGCCGTGTACCGGTCGAGCGTTGATCGCTGAGATGCGGACGCCAGCCATGCACCCTGTCGCGTCCGGCGGCCTTGGCGCCGTAGAGCGCCTCGTCGGCGCGCCGTAGCAGTTCGGCGATCTCCATCGCGGCGGCGCCCGCGTCGAAAGTGCCGACACCGATGCTGACGGTGACGATGCCCTTCTCGCTGCCCGCATGCGCGAGCGCGAGGTCGCGCACCTTGCTCCTCAGGTTTTCGGCGATGACAAAGGCGCCCCGCGCGTCTGTCTCGGGCAGGACAAGCGCGAACTCCTCGCCGCCATAGCGGGCCGCCGCGTCGCCCGGCCGGCGGGCCGTCGCCTCGATGGCGCGGCTCACGGCGCGCAGGCATTCGTCGCCCGCCGGATGGCCGTAATGATCGTTGAAGCGCTTGAACCAGTCGACATCGATGATCAGCAGGCTGAGTGGCGTCGTGGTGCGCCGGGCGCGGGAAAATTCGCGCGCCAGCGCTTCGTCGAAGGCCCGCCGCGTCAACAGTTCGGTCAGCCCGTCGCGATGCGCCAGAAGGTTCAGCTTCTCGTTGAGCGCCAGAAGTTCGGCCTCGACCTGCTTGGCCTCGGTGATGTCGGAAAACACGCTGAGGCTGCCGCCGTCGCCGGTCGGCCGGGTGCGCACGTCGAGCCAGCGCCCGTCGGCGAGCCGGACCTGGCGGTGGCTGACAAGCTTCTGCGAGGCCATGATGTCCTCGATCCAGTCGTCGACCGCTTCCGGCGGCGTGATCGCTTCACCGCGTTGCGCGGAGGCGCGCAGGATGTCGCGGTAGTCGGCGCCGGGCACCCTGATGTCGGCCGTCTTCGGAAACAGCGCGCGGTATTGCGCGTTGCACAGCATCAGCCTGCCCAAGGGATCGAACATCACCAGCCCGTCAGCCATATGCGTCAGCGCATCGCCGAGCCTCGCCTGGCTCTCCGCCAGCTCGGTCTCCAACTGCTTGCGCTGGGTGATGTCGCGATTGTGCGTGATCAGGCCGACGACCGTCCCCGCCTTGTCGCGGAACGGCGCCTTCAATGTCGCCAGCCAGCCTTCAGTGCCGTCGTCGTGGTGAAGGCGCTGTTCGATGGTGGACGCGGCGCCCGATTTGAGCACGGCAAGTTCGTCCTCGCGGAATTGCTGCGCAGTATCGCGGGGATAAAAATCGAAATCCGTCTTGCCGATCAGCGCCCTGGCATCGGCCGCGTGCATCAGTTCAGCCGTTGCCGGGTTTGCGACGATGAACCTTCCGTCGAGATCCTTCACGTTCAGGCAATCGGGCAAGGTCTCGACCACGGCCTTGAAGATACGCCGCGACTGCAAGGCTTCGAGGCGACGCCGCTCCTGGTGGAGCGTGAGCCCGGACAGCGCGACCGAAACGAAGATGAGCAAGGTGGAGGGCAGCGCCACTTTTGGCAGAACCATCTCCACGACGGAATGCGGCAGCACGCTGAGACCAAGCAGCGATCCGGCCGCGGTTGCCGCGCCGAGGATCATGATGTCCGACATGGCGGGCGCACGGCCCCTGAGCGCCAGGTTGCCGGCAACGCCGACCAGCATGGTGGCCGCGATCCCGACTGCGCCGGCGAAGGCGCCGACGCCGCCCGCGAAAGTCCGGTAGGCGCCGGCCATGACCCCCGCGACGATGCCGGCGACAGGCCCGCCGAAGAAGCCGGCAACCGCAATCATCGTCGCCCTGAGATCGACCAGCACCCCCGGCTGCAACTGCATGGGCGTCAGCATCAGGATGATGGCGCCCGCACCCATCAGCAGGCCGAAGGCCGCCGCCTTTGCCGCGGCCGGCCTGCGGTCCAGCCACACATGCGTGTGAATCCAGACCGAAACAAACATCGCGACGACCGCGAGATTGGCCAGCAATTCGGACCAGGGCGAACCCATTTTCTTACGCGTCCCCCTTCATTTTACCTCTCGAGGGTGCATCGGGCGTTGGCGAAACCGCCCTTGTGGATACGTCGGGCAAGGAAACAAACCGTTACGGATCGCGCTTGGATTGTCCGGATGTGGCTGCAAAGCGGGCCCTGGAAGCCGCTAGCCCATCCCGGTTGCCTCCCTCACCAGCGCATCGCGCCGACGAAATCGATGAAGGCGCGCAGCGGCGCCGGCGTCAGGCGGCGGCCGGGATAGTAGAGGAACGGCCCTGAAAACTCCTGCCACCAGGGCTCCAGCACCGGCTCCAGCCGACCATCGTCGAAATAGGGCAGCAGCCAGTCCTCGAACAGCGAGACGATGCCGCCGCCGGCGACCGCCACTTCGAGCGCGAGCGCCATTGCCGTACCCGTGCTGACCAGCAGCGGGCCGGTCGGCTCGACGCTCACCACCTCGCCGTCGCGTTCGAACTCCCAGGGCGGCGTGAAACCGCTGGCGAAGCGGCCGCGCAGGCAGGCATGGTCGAGCAGGTCGCGCGGATGGCCGGGCCGGCCGCGCCGGTCGAGATAGGCCGTCGCGGCGGCGGTGGCGAAGCGCTGCCGGCGCGGGCCGATCGGCACGGCGATCATGTCCTGCTCCAGCCGCTCGTCATAGCGGATGCCGGCGTCGCAACCGCTCGCCAGTATGTCGACGAAACTGTCCTCGGCGGTCACTTCCAGCCTGATGTCGGGATAGGCGGCAAGGAAAGGCGGCAACAGGCGCGGCAGCACCAGTTTCGCCGCCACGACGGGCACGTTGAGCCGCAGCGTGCCGGCCGGGCGGCCGCGAAAACCGTTGACCACGTCGAGCGCCGCCTCGACTTCGCCGAGCGCGGGGCCGAGCCGCTCAAGCAGGCGTGCGCCGGCCTCCGTCGGCGCGACGCTGCGCGTCGTGCGATTGAGGAGCCGCACGCCGAGCCCGCTCTCCAGCCGCCGCACCGTCTCCGAGAGGCTGGAAGCGCTGACGTTTCCCATCCGGGCCGCCTCGCGAAAGCCGCCCGCGCGCGCCACCGCCATGAATGCCTGGAGATCACCAAGATCCGTTGCCATTGTTCGCCACTCCGCACAGCCTGTGTCGATTGCACCATATTATCGTGCGGATCCCGGCCGTCTATATTGGTCCTATCCAAAGGAGAAAGATCATGACGGACATCAGCAAGGCCGGAAGTTTCAAGCTCGGCGACCGCACCGTGAAGCGCCTCGGCTACGGCGCCATGCAATTGGCCGGACCCGGCGTCTTCGGCCCGCCGAAGGACCGCGACGCGGCCCTTGCCGTGCTGCGCGAAGCCATTGCCAGCGGTGTCGACCACATCGACACATCGGATTTCTACGGCCCGCACGTCACCAACCAGATCATCCGCGAGGCACTGCACCCCTACCCCGCCGGCCTGACCATCGTCACCAAGATCGGCGCCCGGCGCGACGACAAGGGCGCCTGGCTTCCAGCGATGGCGCCCGAGGAACTCAGGCAGGCGGTGCACGACAATCTGCGCAATCTCGGCCTCGATGCGCTCAACGTGGTCAACTTCCGCCGCACCGACGGCTTGCATGAGCCGTCCGAAGGCTCCATCGCCGGGCAGGTCTCGGTCCTGGCCGAGCTGCGCCAGCAGGGCCTGATCAGGCATATCGGCCTGAGCAACGTCACGCTTGCCCAGGTCGAGGAGGCGCGCCGCATTGCACCCGTCGTGTGCGTGCAGAACCTCTACAACATCGCCCATCGCAACGACGACGCGCTGGTCGATGCCCTTGGCGCCGACGGCATTGCCTATGTGCCGTTCTTCCCGCTCGGCGGCTTCACGCCGCTGCAGTCGGACACGCTGGCCAATGTCGCGCAGAAGCTCGGCGCGACGCCGATGCAGGTGGCGCTGGCCTGGCTCCTGCGCCGCGCCCCCAACATCCTGCTCATCCCCGGCACCTCCTCGGTCGGGCATCTCAGGGAAAACCTGGCGGCGGCCGAACTGGAGCTGCCGGCCGACGCGCTCGCCGTGCTGAACGGCATCGGCGCCGAGGCCAAGGCGGCCTGAGCCGCGCAAACGAGCACACGTCAAGTTCAGGAACGGGGTTTCGAAGTCGAGAAAAGACTTCGAAACCCCGTTCCTGTCCCGTCATTTGCAATGGACTTTGGCTTCATCTGGGATAAGATGTATAAAATCTGGTCACAGTAAGTATTTGGCGGGGAAGCAAGAGACCGATCCTGGCGGGGCATCGAAGCCAGAACCGGAACGCAAGGCGCTGGCTGGGGTCCGGCGCGAACGGTCGCGAGAAGCTCGAGCAGAACCCGGCGCGGAGCCGTGAGACTGGCTCCCGCATGGCATGAGTCATTGCCGAAACGGGGGGACGGGCATGTCGATCGATGGCTTCACGCGCGGTGTCGAGAACGCCGACAAAGCTCCGGTTCTGGTCGTCATCCTGCATGGCTGGCGATCGACGCCGCAAATGATGGAAGGTGTCGCGCAAGCCAGCCGCAGGGCGCTGGGAGCGGATGCCAGCGGCAAGAAATACCGCGTCGACACCTATGTTCCGCTGTTGCCCTATCATCGGGCCCTCAGCACGAAACGGGCTGTCGACATCGTCCTCGACATACTGCGCGCCATCGACGAAATCGACAGGCAGGGCGGCTATGCGCGCATTGTCCTTGCCGGGCACAGCATGGGTGCGACGATAGCGCGGCGGGTGTTTCTCGTCGCCGCTGCCAATCTTCCCGAGATCCAGTCCGAAAAGAAGCTGGGCAAGGAGACGCCGCGTGCATGGGCCGGCAAGGTCGACCGGATCGTGCTGCTGGCCGCCTTCAATCGTGGCTGGCACATATCGCAGCGCCTGAGCTGGAAGTATTCGATCGGCCTCAACATTTGCGGGCTGCTCGGGCACCTCGCGCCCAGAAGCGGCTGGGTACCCACCATCTTCGACATCAGGCTGGGTGCTCCCTTCATGGTCCAGACGCGCCTGCACTGGCTGGCCTACCGCCGCCAATGCCTTGTAACGGCCGCCGGCAATGCCACGCCGCTGCCTGCCGCGACCCAGCCCGCGACGCCACCGCCCGAACCCATTCTGATCCAGCTCCTCGGCAGCCGGGATGATCTGATATCCCCGTTCGACCAGGTCGACATTGCCGTCAACGGCAATTCATCGGACGAGCGCACCTACTACCTGATCCAGTTCGAGGAAACCGACCACAACACCGCCATCCGCTTTACCGGATCCGAGGCGGCCGAGGCCCGCGGCAACCTGTTTGTCCGCGCGCTGGCCGATAGCCCGGCCGAACTGGGCAAAATCGCCTTGAAACCCGAGTTGCTGATCGACGAGATCGACAAGCCGGACGATACGGTCGAGCAGACCGTGTTCGTCATCCACGGCATTCGTGACGACGGCTTCTGGACCCATCGCGTCGCCGAAAGGGTGCGCGCGCTCACCAACCCGCCGATGATCTCCCGCGCGTGGACGCCAAGCTATGGCTATTTTGCCATGCTGCCCTTCATCCTGCCCTGGATAAGGCGCCAGAAAGTGGAATGGTTCATGGACCAGTATGTCAGCGCCGTCGCGCAATATCCGCGCTCGATATTCCACTATGTCGGCCATTCCAACGGCACCTATCTGGCAGCGAAGGGGCTTGCCGATTATCCCGCCTGCGCTTTCACCAACGTGCTGTTTGCCGGCAGCGTCGTGCGCAGCGACTACGACTGGAAGACACTGGTCGAAAGAGGTCGGGTGGCACGCGTTCTGAACGTCGTCGCCAGTGCCGACTGGGTCGTCGCCCTGCTGCCCAAGAGCCTCGAACATTTCCGCAAGTTCGACCTCGGCGGAGCCGGCTTCGACGGCTTCAGGCAGGCGAAAAAGGCGGCCGCGACCCATCCGGGCATCGCGGAACGCGAATTCGTGCGGGGCAGCCACGGCGCCGGCATCGCCGAGGGGCAATGGGAAAACATCGCGCAGTTCATCGTCAATGGTCACATACCGACCGGCGACGACCCCGCTTTCGTCAAGCGACAGCCTCGCTGGCTCAAGGCCTTGTCGGATACCCGCGCCACCTTGTGGGTGGCCGCGGCATGCTTCGGCCTTGCCGTGCCGGCGGCGATCGTCTCGTCGCGGCTGGACGCCTGGCTCGGCCTGCCTTCATTGGCCTCGCTGCCCAACGAAGACGTGGTGCGGGCAATCGCCCTGGTCATCTATCTTCTCGTGCTGAAATTCATCATCACGCGCGTTTGAGGAGTGCCTTGCCTGGCGCGCCGAGGCGTCACTTCCGCTTGAACATGCGCGCCAGCCGCTTTTTCAGCGGCCGCAGCGACAGGCGCCGCCTGAGCGAAAACCCCGCTATGCGCCGGCGCACCGCCCGCATGGCGTCGGCATGGGCGGCATCGACGCTGATGCCGCCGTCGCCGAGCAACAGGTCCGGGCCTGAGGCCGGCCGCATGATGCCGCGCAGCGCCCGGGCGTGCATGGTGGCGTAGCGGCTGTAATCCGCGCCCGGATCCCAGCCCGCCGGCCGCGACATGACGGTCGGATTGTTGTTGATCTCGAACGTCTGGATGCGGCCGTCGACGATGCAATAGTCGATGCGGCCGTAATCGATGCCCGCCACCGCGAAAATCCGGTCGAGTTGCGCGGCGTGCGGATTCTCCTCCGCATAGGCGCGGCTCTCGGCCCGTTCGGCGTCACCAAGGATGGCTTCGGCGAACTTGATGTACCATGAATGGCTGCTGAAGCAGTGCTGCGCATAGATGTCGTCGCCAACCTTGAACGCCGAATATTTGCGGAACCGGCCGTCGGCCGATGGTGCGGCGCCAAATTCAACGATCATGACGTCGGGATTTTCCCGGACGGCACGCGGCATCGCCGCGATCGCCTTTTCCAAACCGTCCGCACTGTCGATCAGCCCGGTCAATGGCGGATCGTGCCTGCTCTCCCAGCGCAGGAACACCGGAAAGCGCCCGATCTCTCCGCGCTGGTCGAGGCGATGCACGTCGAAATCGTTGAAGCCATTGGCTTTCAACCGCTTCAGCAGGTCGAAACGGCCGAGCACGGCGGCTGGATTGTTGAGCAGCGGCAGGTCGGGATTGAGCCTGGCAATGCGGGCATAAAGCGACGTCACGTCCTGCATCTGAGGAGGAAGCAGCCTCTCAAAATCCGTGAAGATGAACGTGCCGGGCGCGACGGCCCCGAGCCTCGCGACATGCTCATAGGGAATGATCCGCACCTTTTCGCCAAGTCCATGGTCGTAATAGCCAAGCAGCACGCCCATCGTGTAAGCGTGTTGGCGGGTGCAGAAATAATAGATCGGCCCCTGGGCGATGGTCATGGGCCGCCATCCAGGGACGCGTGCGGCGGGACCGGCCCGGCCGGCAAAGTGGGGTTCTTCGAAAGACAATGCATGCCATGCCTTCCTCCGCCGCCACATCCGGCGCCGTCGAGCATCCCTGGCACGGGGTCCGCGCCGGCGCTTTCAGGGGAGCCGTGGACACCTATGCGCTCCATGATGAAATGCGCCGGCTGGCCCCCGTCTGGCAGGCGCCGTGGGGCGATGTCTATGTCACAGGATACGATCTCGTCTCGGGCAGTCTCGGCGATCGCAGGCTCTCGCATGTGCCGCCGGGCAGCGATGCCAGCGGGCCGGGTTCGGCCATACGCGACTGGCTGATCTACCAGGAAGGCGCGGCCCATGCCGCGCTGCGCCAGGCCTTGCGGCAACCCTTTGTCGGCAAGGGCATGGCGGCCCTGCGCCCGGTGGTCGCGCAAGCGGTCGAGGAATGCGTCGGCGCTGCCGCCCTGTCGGGTCCGGTCGATGTCGTCGCCGCCTTTACCCGCGCCATCCCCGAACGCGTCATCGGCCGCCTGCTTGGCGTGCCGGACGAGGACATGCCGCTGATGCGCGCCTGGTCGGTCGCGGTCCGCACCATGCTCGATACCGGCTTCGACGATGCCTTTGACGGCGGCGCCAACCCGGCCGACGAGATGTCCGGCTATTTCGTGGAGCATCTGCGCCACCTGCTCGCGGCCGGGCGCCTGCCGCCCTTGCTGACGGGCCTGCCGGCCGTGGTCGATGCGCTGGGCCTGACGGCGGCCGGCCGCAACATCGCATTCCTTGCCTTTGCCGGCCATGAGACGACGGTGCACCTCATCGGCAACATGCTGTTCCACCTTGCCCACCAGCCGGACCAGTGGTCGGCGCTGCGGGCCGACCGACGGCTTGTCGCCAACGCCGTTGCCGAAACGCTGAGGCTGGAAAGCCCGGTGCAGAAGATCTGCCGCTGGCCGCTCGAGCCGGTGGTCCTTGGCGGCCGGCAGATCGCCAGGGACCAGATGGTCGTGCTGCTGGTCGGGGCGGCCAATCGCGATCCCGCCCAGTTCGCCGATCCATCGCGGTTCGACCTGCGCCGCGCCGCCAGGCAGAACCTCGCCTTTGGCCGGGGCGCGCATGTGTGCATCGGCAGGGCGCTGGCCGAGATGGAAGGCAATGCCGTGCTGGAAGCCGCGCTCGCCCGCTGGAAAACCATCGCGCCCGTCGCCTGGCAATGGCTGGACAATTCCTCCATCCGTGGCCTGGATGCGCTGACCTTGCGCCTGGCGGCCTGACCCGCACAGTCCCCGCGAAACCCGGGGCCGAGGGACCAGGCCGGCAATCCGTGCTTCGGCCTCAGCGGCCATCGCTCAACCCCTCGGCAAAACTCCTCGCGCCATAGCGCTTCAGATTGCCGGTTTCGAGTTCGGTCAGGCAGGCGAGTTCGACCCCTCTGAAATGGTCAGGGTTGGCCCTGACGAAAAAGGCCGCCAGGGGATTGTGGGCCGCCGTTTGCCTTGCGTCGGCCCATCGTTCCCGAAGATGGCCCTGCGATGGACCGAAATCGATGAGCCCGGTCGAAGGATCGAAATAGTCGCCATAGCGGGCGCAGGCTATCGCATTGCGGATTGCCAGAAGGCCGGGCGCTCCCTGGCCTTCGATGGCGGGAACGAACTCGTGGAAGAAATCGGGCAGGATGCGAAACGTGCGGTGCCCCTTGATGATGGGAAACCAGAACAGCCGGCCGTCGACCTTTGCCTTGGCCGCGCCCGCGGCGCGGAAAAAACCTTTCAGCAGCACGGGATTGCCCCAAAGCGAGGCGTGCAGGACGGTATCCCCGGAGAAAAGGTAATGCACCGTCTCCGCGCCGATCGCCTGCCGGCTCACGAGATAGGTCGAGAAGCCGATGACCTCGCGGCCGAGGCGGATCAGCACGACGGCGTCCTTCTCGGACAGGTCGCGCTCGAAAAGGTTGCGGTCGATCGCTTCGTAATAGGTCTCGTAGAGGGCAAACATCCGGGCGCGATCGACCGGCGCCAGTTCCGCGACCGGTATCGTCAGCGACTCCAAGGATTCCGTCTGGCCCGCACCAATTCCCAAATAGTCTGCCCGCCCTATCAGACTCGATCTAACGAATATCAGTCTCCGCTTGAAAAGTTCAACCCGATCCCTGACGTTTCCTTCCCCGGGCCGTCCAGCGGCATCGGTGGCGCCGCTTGCGGTGCCCACTTGCCCCGTGGCATCTGTCGGCTGAAAGGGATCATCGGCAAAACCATGGCAGCACGATCACCACCGCCCGGCAGGCCACGCGGCGCCGGGCCTGCCGGCGTCAGCCTGAACCGCGCGCTCTCGAAGCTCGGCCTGTGCTCGCGCACGCAGGCGCAGGTGCTGATTGCCGAGGGCCGCGTGCGCGTCGGCGGCAAGGTGGTGCGCGATGCCGCGCTTCGCGTCGACATGAACCGCGACCGCATTGTCGTCGACGGCGATGCGGTCGTTGCCGGGCGCAAGGTCTATGTCATGCTCAACAAGCCGCGCGGGTTGGTCACCACGCGCGACGATCCGCTAGAGCGCGACACCGTCTATGCCTGCCTCGAAGGGCTCGATTTGCCCTATGTCTCGCCGGTCGGCCGCTTGGACAAGGCGAGCGAAGGCCTGCTGTTGATGACCAACGACACACGTTTTGCCAACCGGCTGATGGATCCGGCCTCGCATCTGCCCAAGACCTATCACGTGCAGGTCGCCACGGTGCCGGATGACGCGATGCTGAGCAGACTGCGCGCGGGCGTCACCGTCGACGGCGAGACGCTCGGCGCCAGTTCGATCGGTCTCCTGCGCAGCGGCGGCCGCACCGCCTGGCTGGAGGTCGTGCTCGACGAAGGCAGGAACCGCCACATCCGCCGCCTGCTTGCCGCACACGGCATCGAGGTCAAGCGCCTCATCCGCATCGCCATCGGCGGCCTGCCGCTGGGCGACCTCGCCAAGGGCGCCGCGCGGCATTTGACGCCCGGGGAGTTGGCATTGCTGACGCGGTGAAGAGCGTCGAAGCCTCTATTGGACGTCGATGCTGACGACGGCCTGATGCGCATTGCCCATATAGGTGTGGACCGAAAACGTGACCTGGTCGCGTCCCTTGTATCCGGGGTTCGACCGGTAAAGCCCCTTGATGCCGTCGACCTTGTGGGCGTTGCATTTCCAGCGCTCGTTCGATTTGGCGAAACCGGTGTAGATCTTGGCATGCACGAGCCTGACCTTGCCGTGGCTCGGACCCGCGATGATCCTGACATCGTTCGCGCCGGCGCTCGAACAGTCGGCATTCAGGCTGACATCCCTGAAAATATAGATCTCCTGTCCCGAAAGCGCCGACTTTCCATAGCTTTCCGCCGCTGCCGGCCAGGCGGCGCCTGCCAGAACCGCCAATACCGTTATCAAACCTGTCGTTCGGCGCTTCATGTCAACGATCCTCCTGGCTGCACGATTTGCCGCCCGCGGCGGCATGCGGGCGGCTATTGCCGCGCCGCCCTTACGGCGGAAAGCCCGCTACTCGACCTTGATGTTGGTGACATAGGTGTAGGCGTTGCCGCTATAGGTGTGAACCGAGATGGTCACCTGGTCCCAGCCCTTGAAGCCAGGGCTCGACCTGTAGAGCGCCTTGATGCCATTGACCTTGTGGGAATTGCATTTTGCCCGATCGTTCGACTTGCCGTAATGCGTGAACACCTTGTCGTGGACGAGTTTTACATTTCCGTGGCTTGGGCCGGAGACCACCCTCACATCGTCCCTGCCCTCGCTGGAACAATCCACGTTCAGGCTCGCGCCGCCGAAAAAATAGACATCGTGGCCGGAAAGCGCTGTCTTCTGATAGGTGAACGAACGGTTGGAAGCAGCCGCCGGACTGGCCGCGAAAGCCAAAAGCGCCAGGCCCGTCATGATGCTTGTCGCGCGGTGAGACATGTCTTTTCCCCCGGTTTCAAAATTTTCCACCGGCGATTTTATGACGCCCAAAGCAAGGCTCCAATCACGGAAGCAGCCACGCCAATCAATTCATGGTTATCAGAATAAAATCGAGAAAATCCCCGCAGGACGCCCGTATCAATACTCCACCCGGCTGAATGGCAGTATTCCTGTCGAAACAACACCATGCAAACCGGCAAGCCGCAAAATACACCAAGAACAGATTGTCGATTGTGCGGCTTGATCACCTGCCGATGATTCCTCCCTCGCGCTGTCCAGGCGCCGGTCAGGCCCGAATAGACCATCGTATTCCCTCTCCTGACAGAAAGCTGGCAGGAGACCTGGGCTATGCATTGGCCGGGAAGCCCGCTCGCGGCTTCAGCGTTGAAGGAGCCAAGGCCATGAATTTCGTCTCTGTCCGCATCATCACGTCGGATGTCCAGCGCCTGGTGCGTTTCTACGGTGAGATCACCGGCATGCCGGTGACGGTGTACACGCAAGACTTCGCCGAACTGGCAACGCCGGCCTGCACGCTGGCGATCGGCAGCACGCGCACCCTGATGCTGTTCGGCGGCGACATCGCCCGCCCGGCCGACAACCACACCGCCATACTCGAATTCCGCGTCGCCGACGTCGACGCCGAATTCGCCCGGCTGTCGGATCTCATCAAGAAGACGACCGTGCAGGAGCCGACCACCATGCCCTGGGGCAACCGCTCGTTGCTGTTTCGCGACCCCGACGGCAATCTGGTGAATTTCTTCCAGCCGGTCACGGCGGAAGCCATCAGGAAGTTCGACAAATGACCTATTTCAGGTTCCACTTGCGCACGACCGGCTCGGTCAGGTCGTGCTCGTAGCCCAGCACGCTGAGGCTGGCCGTGTCGAGCACGAACAGCGCGCCGCCTTCCGGCGCCAGGCCGAGCCAGCGGGCGGCGAGCACGCGCAGGAAATGCGCGCTGGAGAAGATCAGCACATCGGCATTGGCCTGGCGCAGCGCGGCGATGATCCTGTCGGCGCGCGCACCGACATCGGCCGCCGTCTCGCCTTGCGGGCAGCCATCGTGAAACACGTTCCAGCCCGGGCGCCCGGCCAGGATCTCCTTGGTCGTGCGCCCCTCATAGGCGCCGTAGTCCCACTCCTGCAGGTCGTCCATTTTGACGCAGCGATCACCGAAGCCGGCAAGCACGCTGGTGTTGTAGGCGCGCTGCGAGGGGCTCGACCACACCGCCGGGAAAGACAGGCCATTCAGCCGCTCCGCGACGCCGCGCGCCGCCGCCTCGCCCGCCGGCGTCAGCGGCATGTCGGTACGCCCGGTATGCTGTCCCGAAAGGCTCCACGCCGTCTCGCCATGCCGGACCAGATGGATTTGCGGATACGCGCTGCTCATGGATACCCCTCAAAGTCGCAGGCACCTTAAAGGACGATGCGGCAAAGGGAAATCCGCTGGCGCGCCGCGTGCCATGCCTCTTCATAGGTTGGCGCCAACGATTGACTGCCCGAGACACCAGCGTCTGGATATCAAGCCGCCTGGCTGGCCCTGATGCCCGTCGCATTGGCACAATGAACGAGCGCGGCGCGTAACTATATCCATTGCATAGGCATCACCGGGACGCGTCCACGCAACGGATGGTCCTCACATCACGGGCAACATCATCATGTACAAACATCTGCTCATCGCCACCGACGGCTCGGAACTGGCCGACAAGGGCGTCGCTCACGGCCTCACCCTGGCCAAGGGCATCGGCGCCGCCGTCACCTTCGTCACGGTTTCCGAGCCCTACCCCATCTTCGCCTGGGGCGGCGCCATGGCCGGCTATGCCGCGGGCGACGAGTTGGTCACCTACAAGGAAGAGGCGAGCCGCTACGGCAAGGAAGTGCTCGACAAGTGCAAGGCGGCCGCCGACGCCGCCGGCGTGTCCGCCAAGGTTATCCATGTCGAGGACAAGAGGCCCGCCGAAGCCATCCTGGAACTGTCGCAGGCGCAAGGCTGCGACCTGATCGTCATGGCCTCGCACGGTCGCCGCGGCCTCGGCAGGCTGCTGCTGGGCAGCCAGACGGCCGAAGTGCTGTCCTACACGGAAATTCCGGTGCTGGTGGTGCGCTGACTTCGCCCGCCTTCGATCAGGGCTGCCTCGCGGGTCCATCCGCCAGGGCGTATTCGACCCGTGGCGGATGCCCGAAGAGCTGCTTGTAGGCGCGGCTGAAGGCGGCCTCGGACTCGTAGCCGATGCGCAGGCCGATCTCGCCCACGCGCGCGTCCCGCCTGGCCAGGAGGTCGCGGGCCAGCCCCAGGCGCCATTCGTTCTGGTAGCGCAGCGGTGAGCGCCCGACGAGCGCCGTGAAGCGCTCGCAGAAGCTGGAACGCGACATGCCGGCCTTGTCGGCCAGTTCAGTGATGCTCCAGCGCTGCAGCGGCCTTTCGTGGATGGCCTTCAGGGAGCGGGCGATGCGAGTATCCGAAAGCCCGCCGAGCCAGCCCGTGGCATGGCCTTCATGGACCCAGCTGCGCAAGGTGCGGATGACCATGAGATCGATGATGCGCGAGATCATCAACGCCGCGCCAGGTTCGGCGCCGCTGGTCTCGACCATCAGGAAAGGCAGCATTCCATCGACCCACCCTGCCCCCTCGGCACGCCGGATGTGGATGCATTGCGGCAGAGCGAAGATCATCCCGCGAAGACTGTCGGGATCGAACCAGAAGCGGCAGGCGACGATCGCCGCTTGCGGATGCGCCGCCGCCAGCCGCGACGCGCCGGGACCACGGGGCAGGAGCAGGAGGTCGCCTGCCTCGATGATGGCGGGGGCCTGATCCTCGCTCTCCATGCGCAGCGCGCCGGCGGTCACCACGACGATATGGGCCTGCCCCTCGTCGAGTTCGAGCGATTCCGGCTCCTCGAGCGCGCGTGAAAAAACCTCGTCCCCGGTAAGCCTGATCTGCGCCAGCACATGCGAGAGAAGGTCGCTGGAGACGCCGGCGCGGGGGGCCCCATCCGGAAGAATGGTCAAATTTTCAGGCGATTCAATCATGGATGCAACCGGCCGGCTCTCATACATTCCTTGGCAAGGATAGCGCATTTCTCGCTGACTATGCGCTGTTTTCGCCCTGGATCAAAGACCTTCCCGCAAACTCAGACGCGAGATCGGGCTGTTCCAATCATCCAACCCCAGGCACGATCAAGCGGGTCAACCCGCGGCCTCGGCTTCGGGCCGTTCCAACAAGACAGGAAATTCCAATGAGCACTCAAACCCTACAGGCGCCCGATGGCGCCGCCGCCTCGCAATGGCTGAAGTCCTATTATTTCATCCGCGCCGGATTTTCGGTCGCCTGGGTGGCGGCCGCCTTCACCATCGGCAAAAACGCGCCGCCGGTCGCCGCGCTGCTCCTGGTCGCCTATCCCTTGTGGGACGCGATCGCCAATGTTGTGGACGCGCGGCGCAGCGGCGGCCTGAAGGCCAATCCCAGCCAGACGCTCAACGCGGCGGTCAGCACGATCACGGCCGTCGCGGTCCTCATCGCCCTTGGACAGGGTCTGCACGCGGTGCTGGCGGTGTTCGGGGCATGGGCCATCCTGTCCGGCCTGTTCCAGTTTGCCACCGGCGTGCGCCGCTGGCGGGCGGGCGCACAATGGGCGATGGTGCTGAGCGGCGCGCAGTCGGCCCTTGCCGGCGGCTTCTTCATCAAGCAGGCGATCGGCGCGGCGATGCCCGGCATCACCGACATCGCACCTTACGCCGCATTCGGCGCCTTCTATTTTCTGGTCTCGGCCGTCTGGCTGAGCGTCGTGCAGGCACGCAGGCGCGCGGCCTGATGGGTGCGTGCGTCGGAACTGGCCGGACACGCCCGGCCTAGAGAACAGCCTCCAGCGCAAGATAGGCCCCAAGCGCCAGCAGGCCGGCGAAGAACACCGTGCGGAAGGTTTCGACGCTCATTTTCCGGCGCAGCGCCTGGCCAACGAACATGCCGGCCAGCGCCGGAGCCAGCGCCAGGACCGAACCCGCCAGTTGCGCCGATGGCGAGACCAGCGCGCCGGTCCTGAACACTCCGATGCCAAGGGCCACCGTCGATACGGTGAAGGAGAGGCCGAGCGCCTGGATCAGGTCTTCCCTGCCCAGCCGCAGGGATTGCAGATAAGGCACCGCCGGAATGACGAAGACACCGGTGGCGCCGGTGACCAAACCGCTCGCCACCCCGACCAGCGGCGATAGCCAGACTTCGTGGCGCGAAGGCGTGGTGAAGCCGGCCCTGGCGAGGCCGACAAGCGCATAGAGCACCAGAGCCACGCCAAGCCCGGCCTGGGCGATCGTGGTGTGCGCGCCGGCCAGCAGGCCGGCGCCGGCGACGGTGCCGAGGACGACGCCGGCCATCATCGACGACAGCCTTTTGCACAAGCCGCCGAAGGATGGGCCGGTGAACAATTGCCACAGATTGGTGACCAGCGACGGGATCAACAACAGGGCGGCGGCCTGCGCCGGCGGCATGGTCACCGCCAGCAGGCCCATCGCAACCGTCGGCAACCCCATGCCGACGACGCCCTTGACGAGGCCGGCGGCGAGGAAGACGGCGCCGACGAAGGCGATGGCGCTAACGCTCAGCATGGATGGACACTCAGCACGGGTAGGCCCCGGACACGCAAGGTCGCTCAATCATGCAACAGCATATCGCTCGCCTCGGCATCCCGATCGGGTTTTGCCGGCGTGGCATCATGGCTGACCGAAGCCGCAGCCACGGCGCATCCCGGCGAACCGGGCCGCGCCTGCGCCACGGCAAGCGAGGCCACCGCGACTGCCAGCACGATCGCCGCGCTTTCGAGAATGCCGAGCCCTTGCCGGCCTGTCGCTTTTTCGGTCATCGCACATCTCCATTGCAAATGATTTGACGGATGCGCGGGCCGCCCACAATGTGGAAGTTGCGCTGTCAGCCTTCGCTCTGGACGAAGGCTGAGCCCAGGCGCGGCACGATTTCCGGGAGCGAGAAATGCGCTTCGACCTGACCGATCTCCGGCTTTTCCTGCTGGTCGCCGAACGCGGCAGCATCACGCATGGCGCCGAACTCGCCGGCCTGGCGCTTGCCTCTGCCAGCGCGCGCATCAAGGGCATGGAGGACAGCCTCGGCGCGCCGCTTCTGGAGCGGCGCCGGCGCGGCGTCGTACCGACGGCGGCCGGGCAAGCGCTGCTCCACCATGCGCGTGCGGTGCAGAACCAGATCGAGGCGATGGCCGGCGACCTCGGCGCCTATGCAACGGGCCTGCGCGCCCGCGTGCGGCTGATGGCCAACACGGCGGCGACCAGCGAGCTGCTGCGCGAAGCGCTGCCGGCCTTCCTGGTCGCGAATTCCGGGATCGACATCGACCTCGAGGAACGCCCCAGCCATGAGATTGCCGAAGCGGTGGCAAGCGGTGCCGCCGATCTCGGCATCGCCGCCACATGGGCGGGGCTTGCGCATCTCGAGCAGAGACCCTTCTTCGTCGACCGGCTCGTGGTGATCGCCGCGCGGAACCGACCCGGCCTCGAAGGGCAGACCGTCGGCATGGCCGATATTCTGGGCGAGGCTTTCGTCGGCTTGAGCGCCGGCCATCCCCTGCAGGAGCATATCGCCCGCCAGGCCGCCCGGCTCGGCGGTCACCTGCACTTTCGCATACGCGTGCCCGGCCTCGACAATGTCTGCCGGCTGGTCTCGCAGGGCGCCGGCATCGCCATCGTGCCCGAAAGTGCGGCGCGCCACGCCGCCCGCACGCTGCGCAGCCTGCGGCTCGGCGATGACTGGGCAACGCGCCAGCTCAACCTGTGCGCCCGCAATTTCGAGGCGCTGACGTCGCAGGCGAAACTGTTGGCGGCGGCGCTGGCGTGAACCGCCCTACGGCGCCTTGCCCATCGCCCGCACGGCGGCAAGGGCCGCCGTGTATTCGGTGAAATCGCGGGGACAGTCGCGCAGCGCGAGCTGATAGAGGCGCAAGGCCTCTTCATCGCGATGCTGCAGCCGCTGGAACTCCGCCACGAAGACACGCGCCTCGCACAGATGCTCGTTTTTGGTCATGGCGTCGGGACCGTCGGCGGCGGCCAGCGTCGCTTCGGGCGTCTGCCGCCCAAGGAACATGCGAACCACCGGCGCCGGCCATTTGGCCGTGTCGAGCCTGACATTGCCCAGATTGGCCGGCAGCCCGTTGTGTCGTCGCGCAAGATCGATCCACATCGCGTAATAGGCATTGTATTCGCCGTCGGGATCGATCGCGGCGGCCTGTTCGAAATCGGCCTGCGCCTTTTGCGGCGAACCGGAATAAAAGTTCACCAGCCCCCGGTCGCCATAGGTGCCGGCATCCCTGGGGTCGAGGCGCAGCGCCTGGTCGTAGTCGGCGAGCGCCTGGTCGTATTGCGCCTTGTACATCCGCACGAGACCGCGGCATGCGAAGGCCGAGGCATCCTTGGGGCCGAGGCTGACGGCCTTGTCGCAGTCCGCCAGGGCCCGGTCATAGTCGGCCCTGTAGAGCCGGACACGGCCCCTGCCGCCATAGGCGCCGGCATAGTCGGGTTCGAGGCTGATCGACTGGTCGTAGTCGGCGATGGCCCGGTCGTACTGGCCCTTGCGTGCCCACAACCAGCCCCGGCCCCTGTAGGCAACGGCGTATTTCGGGTCGAGGCGGATCGCCTGGTCATAGTCGGCGATCGCGCTGTCGTACTCGCGCTTGCGGCTGAACACCCAGCCGCGGTTCCTGAAAGCAACGGCCATGTCGGGCTTGATCATGATGGCGACGTTGTAGTCCGAAATGGCCCTGATGTAGTCGCCCTTGGCCGCCCAGGCCCGGCCTCTGTCATTGTAGATCCAGGCATCTCCCGGCGTGATGATGATCGCCTGGTCGTAGTCCGCGATGGCGCGGTCGAAGTCACCCTTGTCGGACCAGATCACGCCCCTGTTGTAATAAGCCTCCACATAATTTGGATCGAGCCTGATCGCCTCGTTCAAATCCGTTATGGCGCGGTCGGGGTCCTTCTTCAGCGACCATGTCCAGCCGCGTGCGTTGTAGGCCACCGCATCGCCGGCATCGACATCGATGGCCTGTCCGTAATCGGCGATGGCACGGTCGTAGTCCTTCCTGCCGCGCCAGACGTCGCCGCGGTCGCGGAAGGTCGCGGCATCCCTGGGATCGATCCTGATCGCTTCGTCGTAGTCCGACAAGGCGCGGTCGGTGTCGCCCATCTTCTTCCAGGCATTGGCGCGCCAGCGATAGGCCTGGACATGGTTCGGGTTGAGGCTGATCGCCTGGCTGTAATCCGCGATGGCGCGTTCGGGATTGCCCTTGGAGGTCCAGGCCAGCCCGAGATTGTAATACTGGTCCGGATCCTCGGGATCGAGAAAGATGGCCTGGTTGTAGCTGGTGATGGCCTGGTCGTAGTCGCCGGTGCGCAGATACGCGTTGCCGCGCACATTATAGACGGCGCTGTTTCCCGGATCGAGGCGGATCGCCGCGTCGAAATCCGCGATGGCCTTGGCATAGTCGTGCTTGATGTCGCTCCAGATCATGCCCCGGTTGCCATAGGCAATGGCGAGTTGCGGGTTGAACTCTATCGCCTTGTCATAATCGGCCAGGGCGCGGTCGTAATCCTGCTTGTGCCCCCAGGCCAGCCCCCGGTTGTTGAAGGCGTCGGCGTCCTTCGGATCGATCATGATCGCCTCGCCGTAATCGGCAATGGCAAGATCATAGGCGCCCGTGTCGGCCTGGGCGTTGGCGCGGTTGAAAAAGGCCAGCGCCCGGTCGGCCGAAGCGGTCGCCTTGTCGTCGATGACGCTTTTGCAGGCGGCAATCCGCTTGGCGGTATCGAGCTTGTCGTTAGCGCAGTCCTCGAGGCCCCCGGCCATGGCTGGAAGACCAAGCGCAAGCAGGATAGCGGCACCGGCGAATGCCCGCCGCACAGCCGAAACCGGTCGCTGAAATCTATGAAGCATCATGTCAGCCGGATCTGTGTCGCAATTGCAGGTTGTTGGCCTTACGCCGACTTGATCAGGCAAATTCCCGATCGCCGCAAGCCACCGCCAAAAAGAAATCCGCTCAGCCGGTCTCGATCTCCGCCACGCAGGCGACGTGCCCGCCCGCGCGGATCAGCCGGATCGGCACGCCATAGGCGCGTGACAACACCGCTTCGGTCAGGATTTCGCCGGTCGCACCAAGTTCCGGCGGATGCCCCGGCGACATGACCAGCGTACGGTCGGCCAGCGCAAGGGCGTGGTCGGGCGCGTGCGTGGTGAAGATGACGGCAAGACCGCTCGCCGCCAGGCGCCGCACCAGCGCCAGGAAGCGGGCCTGGTTGGCGAAGTCGAGATGCGCCGTCGGTTCGTCGAGGATCATCAGCTTGGGCGCCTGCACCAGAACCCGTGCGATCTGCACGAGCTGACGTTCGCCGCCGCTGATCTCGGAATAGGCGGCATCGATGAGATGGGCGATGCCGAGCGTGGCCAGCGCATCGCGCGTCATCCGCGCCGCCTCCTCGCCCGGTGCATCGAGCAGACCGAGATGCGGCGCGCGTCCCATCTCGACCACGGTGCGCACGGAAAAGGCGAAGACCGTCTCGTAGCTCTGCGGCACCAGCGCCAGCAGCCGCGCGATCGCCGCGCGCGACAGCGAGGCGATCGGCTGGCCTTCGAGCCGCACCGTGCCTGCGCTCGGCGCCGCCAGTCCGGCGAGGCAGCGCAGCAGCGTCGACTTGCCGACGCCGTTGGGCCCGAGCACGCAGACCACTTCACCCGCCGCGACATCGAGGCCCGTGCCTGAAAACACAGGCATGGCGCGGCCGGCATAGGAAAAGCCGAGATCGGTGGCCGACAGGATCATGCCATCAAGCCCAGCCCAGCCTGCCGCGCCCGAGCAGCAGCATGAAGACAGGCGCGCCGATCAGCGCGGTCAGGATGCCGAGCGGCACTTCGGCCGCCGTCACCGTGCGGGCAACGTCGTCAATGACAAGGAGATAGCAGGCGCCGAGCGACAGAGTGGCCGGCAACAGGCGTCTGAAATCCGGTCCGACCAGGATGCGCGCGAAATGCGGGATGACCAGCCCGACCCAGCCGATAATGCCGCTGATCGACACGGCCGACGCCGCGATCAGCGTCGACAGCAGGATCATCGCCAGCCGCAGGCGCGCGACCTCGACGCCCATGATGCGCGCCTGCTCGTCGCCCATCGCCAGCAGGTTCAGCCGCCAGCGCAAGGCGAGCAGCGCGGCGACGCAGGGAATCGTCACCACCAGCACCGGCACCAGATCCGCCGTCGACACCGAGGACAGCGAGCCGAGCAGCCAGAACTCGATGACCGGCAGTTTGGAGTTGGGGTCGGCGACATATTTGAGCAGCGACAGCAGCGCGGTGAACAGCGAGCCGACGATGACGCCGCCCAGCACCAGCGCGATGGTCGAGTTCAGCCGGAAGAAGCGGTTCATGGCAAAGCATATCGCCACCGCCAGCAGCCCGAAGACGAAAGCGCAGGCCTGCGTCGCATAGCGCTCGCCGAACAGCAGGATCGCCACCGCCGCGCCGAATCCGGCGCCGGCCGAGACGCCGAGCGTGAAGGGCGACACCAGCGGGTTGCGGAACACGCCCTGATAGCAGGCGCCGGCAATCGCCAGCCCGCCGCCGACCACCATGGCGGCCAGCACGCGCGGCAGCCGGACGTCGAGCACCACCGAGCCGACGACAGGCGGCCAGTCCTGCGCGATCGGCAGGAATTGTGACGCGATGACCTTGATGACGGTGACGGGTTCGACCGGATAGCGGCCGAGCAGGAAGGAGAGGAGAAAGAGAATGATCGGCAAGAGAACAAGCAGCAGAGCAGCGAGGCTCCGCTTGGGTTTGGAGGTTTGAGCGGGCACCGCTTACACTCCCTCGAACCGCGCTTGGCAACCACTTTTCGAGGTGCCAGCGCTGCCCCTCATTGTCCTGGCGGGCATTTCTCCCCGTATGGTGACGGGGAGAAAGACGCTCCCGCCGGCGATTTCACCAATCGCAAATGGTGTTAAAAAGGCGGCGACGCGGACACAGCTTCTTTCTCCCCGTTTACGGGGAGAAATGCCCGGCAGGGCAATGAGGGGCGACGCGACGTTCACAATCCGCCTTCGACCTCAACGCGCAATTAGTTCGGCCCCGTATAAGCCTGCCCGTAGAACTGCTGATAATACGCATCGGCCTGTTTCTGCATGTCGATATCGGCGAAGCGTTCGGGATAGAGCTTCTTCGCCATCCACAACTCACCCAGCGCCAGCGCTTCCGGCAGCGGATAGCCCCAGGGCTTCACATATTCGGGGGTGATGTAGATGCGCTTGTTCTCGACCGCGTCGACATGCTGCCAGGCGGCTCCCGCCTTGATCTCGTCGGCGACCGGCGCGTAGCGGTCCTGCACGAAGATCACTTGCGGGTTCCAGGCCAACACGTCCTCCATCGACACTTTCGTCGCCCCGCGCACGCGTGCCGCGACATTGACGCCGCCCGAGCGCTTCATGATCACGCCGGTGTATTTGCCCGAGCCGTAGGTGTTCATGTCCGGATTGGCCATGTAGAGCTTCACCCGCTCGGCATCCGGGATCGACGCAACGCGGTCTTCCACCTGCTTGCGCTGCGCGAAGGCGTAGTTGATCAGCTTGTCGGCGCGCTCGCGTTTTCCCACGATGTCGCCGATCAGCCGCACGCCGATCTTCAGCCCTTCCGCATAGGCGACATCGTCATCGGCAAAGGTCGGGTTGAGCTTCGGCGCCTCGACGCCCTCGCCCTTCGACAGCGAGATCGCCACCACCGGCAGCCCGGCCTGCGACAACTGGTCGATCATCGCCGGCGGTGCGTAATTGGTGACGAACACGACATCCGGCTTCAGCTTCAGCACCTCCTCGACATTGGCGGTCGAGAGGTCGCCGGGCATCGGCAGGCCGGTCAGCTGCGGCGCGTATTTTTCGAGCCCCGGAATGAGTTTTGGCCAGGTGCGCAGCACGCCGACGATTTTGTCGGCCGCGCCGAGCTCCACCAATATGTCGAGCGTCTGATGCTGCAGCACGACGATGCGCTCGACCTTGTCGGGAACGGTCACCGTGCGGTTGAGCTGGTCGGTGATGGTGCGCGCCATCGCCGGCGCCAGCGCCAGCAGGGAGGAGATCAAGGCAAGGGCCAGCACGCGGCCGCGACGCAGATTCATTGGGGACCTCCCGAGGGCATTCGATGTGTTCGAATGCATATAGCGTTGATGGGAATGCGGCAACCGGGCAACCGCCAATCTCCCTCATGTGGGAAATGGCCGCGTCACCCACCGCCCCTCATCCGCCCTGTGGCAAAGCCACCGGCAGAAAGCCGAAATCGCGCAGGATCGCCTGCCCGACCGACGACAGGATGAACAGGGCCAGCGCCTTTCCCGCCGGGGCGCAGCCCTCCAGCGTCGCCAGCCCGTATTCCGGCACGACGTTGACCGACGCCGGAATCTCGACGATGTCGACGCCCTCGGTCTCCTGCGCCAGCCCCTTGAGGCCGGTGCGGTAGCCGAGGAAGACATGCGCGGTGCCGGCCGCAAGCGCTGCCGCGATCGGGTCGTAACGCCCTGGCGTGTTCGAGGTCTCCGAGCCGCCGACCAGCTTCTGTGCCTTGGCGTCGAGCAGCGCGAAACTGCCGGGCCTTGCCTGGTCGATGCGGCGGAAGATCGCCCAGGCATAGTCGCCGGAAGGGTCTTTCAGCGGCGTCGAGGTGGCGATGCCGATTGCCGGATCGAGCAGCCTGTCGATGAAATTCCTCGTCGTGAAGCCGGCATCGCGGCGCACGGCGGCGGCCATCGTGTTGCGCGCGAACACCACCGCCGGCCGCGCCAGCTTCAGTTCGGCCAGGCGCGCCGGATGAGCATAGCTCGCCGAAAGGAATATGTCGGGCCGCTCGCCCGCCTCGATGCGCTCGCGCAGCAGCCCGGCCGGCCCAAGCCGCGTCTCGGCCGTCACTCCCGTCATTGCCTGGAAAGCCGAGAGCAGCGAAGGCAGGACATGACGCAGGCTGCCCGCCGCATAGATCATGAGCACGGGCTTTTTTGCTGGAGCCATATCTTCAAACCTCTGCTGGCCAGTCGGCCGAATCGGCTGCCGGGCGCCGATGCCGTCGCATCTTGCGCCGATGCCGATCGTTCAACTGCACGTGATGGACGTTATATCCGTAACAAAATAGCGTTTGCCTTCGTAACGGTCTGTATGTCGCCTTGATCGAATGATCAATCCGGCATGCGACGCCAAACGCCTGACAAGGAAAGCCCATCATGATCCTGTTCCTGCTTGCCTATCTCGGCGGCGTCCTGACCATTGTCAGCCCGTGCATTCTGCCGGTGCTGCCTTTCGTCTTCGCCCGGGCCGACAAGCCCTTCGTCAAGAGCGGCCTGCCGATGCTGGCCGGCATGGCGGCGACCTTCGCCGTCGTCGCGACGCTGGCGGCGGTTGGCGGCGGCTGGGCTGTCGAGGCAAACCAGTATGGCCGCTTTGCCGCCATCGCGCTGCTGGCGCTGTTCGGCATTGCCCTGCTGGTGCCCGAGATTTCCGAGCGGCTGACCAGGCCGCTGGTCGATCTCGGCGCGAAACTGTCGATGTCGGCCGACCGCAATGTCGCCAATGGCGGCTCCAGCATCCTGCCGTCGCTGCTGCTCGGCGTCGCCACGGGCCTGTTGTGGGCGCCTTGCGCCGGTCCGGTGCTGGGCCTGATCCTGACCGGCGCCGCCCTGCAGGGCGCCAATACCGGCACGTCGCTGCTGTTGCTGGCCTACGCCCTGGGCGCCGCCACGTCGCTCGCCCTGGCGCTGCTGGTGGGTGGCCGCGTCTTTGCCGCCATGAAGCGCTCGCTCGGCGTGAGCGAATGGGTGCGTCGCGGGCTCGGCGTGCTGGTGCTGGCGGCCGTGGCCGCGATCGCGCTCGGCCTCGACACCGGCTTCCTCACGCAGGTATCGCTCGCCAGCACATCCTCACTTGAACAAGGCCTTCTCGACAAATTCAACGCCGCCAGGACCGATCAATCCGCCATGTCCGGCGCCATGAAGGGCGGCGAACCGGCAATGACCATGAGCGGTGCCCCCGCGATGGCGATGACCGGCAAACCGGCGATGAACGCCGCCGTCGATCTGCCGGTCGAAGGCGCCATGCCCGCGCTTGACGGCGCGGTGGAGTGGATCAATTCGCCGCCGCTGACCGCCGAGGCCCTGAAGGGCAAGGTGGTTCTGGTCGATTTCTGGACCTATTCCTGCATCAACTGCCTGCGCTCCATCCCGTATGTCAAAGCCTGGGCGGAGAAATACCGGGACCAGGGCCTGGTGGTCATCGGCGTGCATTCTCCCGAATTCGCCTTCGAGAAGGTCCCCGCCAATGTCAGGAAGGCGGTATCAGACCTCAACGTCGGCTACCCCGTCGCCATCGACAACGACTATGCCATCTGGCGCGCCTTCAGGAACGAGTACTGGCCGGCGCACTATTTCATCGATGCCAGGGGACAAATTCGCCACCACCATTTCGGCGAGGGTGACTATGACGGCTCCGAACGCATCATCCAGCAATTGCTGGCCGAGGCCGGCAACACGAAAGTGGCGAGCGACATCGTTAAGGTCAGCGCCAGCGGCGCCGAGGCCGCGGCTGCCGAGGCGGACATGCAGTCGCCCGAAACCTATGTCGGCTACGGCAGGGCGGAAAATTTCGTCTCGCCAGGCGGCGCCGTGCAGGATGCCGGCCATATCTACGCCGTCGGTGCGCCCGCGCTCAACCAATGGGGCCTCGCCGGCGACTGGACGATTGCCAAGGAGAACGCAACGCTGAACCAGCCCGGCGGCGGCATCGCCTACCGTTTCCACGCCCGCGACCTGCACCTGGTGCTCGGCCCGTCGGCCGACGGCAAGCCGTTGCGCTTCAAGGTGACCGTCGACGGCAAGGCGCCAGGCGCCGATCACGGCACCGATACCGATGCCGACGGCAATGGCACGGTGACTGGCCAGCGGCTGTATCAGTTGGTTCGGCAGAGCGGCGCGGTGGGCGACCGGCTGTTCGAGATCGAATTTCTCGATCCGGGCGCGCAGGCCTTCGCGTTTACGTTTGGGTGATGACGGAAGAATAGGCCGATAGATCGTCGGGACTGCGGCCCCCTTTGTCCTGCCGGACAGAGGGGGCGCCGTAGAGCGCAATCTTGTCTGCGTTAGTCCCGTCACGCCGCCTTTGGCATCGTCGCCATGTCGATCACAAACCGGTACCGAACATCGCTCTTCAGCATCCGGTCATAGGCCTCGTTGATTTCGTCCATGTCGATCATTTCGATGTCGGAGGCGATGCCGTGCCTGGCGCAGAAGTCCAGCATCTCCTGCGTCTCGGCAATGCCGCCGATCATCGAACCTGCGAAGGTGCGCCGACCGGGGATCAGGCTGAAGGCGCTGACCGAGAGCGGCTTTTCCGGCGCACCGACCTGGACCAGGGCGCCGTCACGCTTCAACAGATTGAGATAGGCGTTGATGTCGTGGTCGGCGGCGACGCAGTCGATGATCAGGTCGAGCGAGCGGCTTGCCGCCTGCATCTGCGCGGCATCCTTGGAGATGATGACGGCGTCGGCGCCGAGCTTGCGCGCATCCTCCGCCTTGTCGGGCGACGTGGTGATCATGGTGACATGGGCGCCCATGGCGTGTGCGATCTTGACGCCCATATGGCCGAGGCCGCCCAAGCCAACGATACCGACGGTCTTGCCGGGGCCGGCGTTCCAATGGCGCAGCGGCGAATAGGTGGTGATGCCGGCGCACAGCAGTGGCGCCGCGGCTGCCAGATCGAGACCCTCGGGAATGCGCAGCACGTAGCGGTCGTCGACGACGACATGGCTGGAATAGCCGCCAAATGTATGCGCGCCCTCACCCATCTCCGGATCGGCCCCATTGTAGGTGCCGGTCATGCCCTTCTCGCAGAACTGCTCCAGCCCCTGCACGCAGCTGGCGCATGCGCGGCAACTATCGACGATGCAGCCGACGCCCACCGTGTCGCCGGCCTTGAAGGCGGTAACTTCGGAGCCGACGCGGTTGACGCGCCCGACGATCTCGTGACCGGGAACTGTCGGCCACAGCGTATTGCCCCACTCGCCGCGCGCGGTGTGCAGGTCGGAATGGCAGACGCCGCAGAACAGTATCTCGATCTCGACGTCGCGCGCCCCGGGATCGCGACGGTTGATGGTGAAGGCATGCAGCGGCGTGGTCGCATCTTCGCAGGCAAAGGCGGCGGCTTTGAACATCGCGGTTCTCCAGATGGGCAGGAATTGGCAGGATTGGCAGGGGATATGGCGGGAAGGCAATCATGACGGATATAGATGACATCCATGCCATCAACAGGACATCAGCTCCCAAAGAGCCAAAAAGTCGCAACCCGCGAAAGCCTGCTCCCGCCCCTCGTTCTCGCGTTCCATGCGTTCGGCAAGCGCCGGATCGACGCCGCTCGCCAGCCTGTCGATCGCGCCTTGCGTGTCAGGCAGCGGTTGTACATCGCTTCCCCCGCGCCGGACGATTGAACGCCGGATCAGATCACCCAGGGCTGACGGGCGCCGAGATCGACGATCACCGACTTGACCTCGGTGTATTCGTCGATGCCGGATGGACCGGTCTCGCGCCCCAGACCAGACTGCTTGTAGCCGCCGATCGGCATTTCAGGCCCTCCCGTGATGGTGGTGTTGATCCACATGCGCCCGGCACGGATGCCGCGCATCAGATCCATGCTGGCGCGCAGGTCGCTCGACCAGATGGTGGCGGCAAGGCCGTATTCGGTGTCGTTGGCCATGCGGATCGCATCGGCGGTCGACTTGAAGGTGGAGATGCCCAGCACCGGGCCGAACACTTCCTCGCGTGCGATGGCCATGTCGGGCGTTATGCCTGTGAACAGGGTCGGTTCGACGAAATATCCCGCCTGCGGTTCCATGCGGCCGCCGCCGGTCATCAGCCTGCCGCCTTGCGCCTTGCCCTGGTCGATGAGGCCCAGGATGCGCTGCATCTGCGTCTCATTGACGATGGCGCCGACGCGGGTTTCCGGCAGCAGCGGATCGCCGGTGCGCACCTTGGCCATCAGGTCCAGGATGCGGCCGGTCAGTGCCTTCTCGACGCTTTCATGGACAATCAGCCGGCTGCCCGAAACGCAGCACTGGCCGGCATTGTGGAGCACGCCGTAGACGATACCGTCCGCTGCCTTGTCGAGATCGGCATCGGCGGTCACCACCACCGGGTTCTTGCCGCCAAGTTCGAGGCTGACCTTCTTGATGTTGGACGCCGAGGCGATGACCGTCGAGCGGCCGACACGCGTCGAGCCGGTGAACGACACCATGTCGATATCCATGTGGTTGACGATCGCCTGCCCCACGGGATCGCCATAGCCGGTGACGATGTTGACCACGCCTTCGGGCAGGCCGGCCTGTTCTAGGATGCGGCCCATCATCAGCGTCGTCGACGAGGTGTGCTCGCTCGGCTTCATCACCACGGTGCACCCGGCCGCGAGAATGAAGGGCAACCTTTCGGCCAGGATGTAGAAGGGGAAATTCCACGGCGTGATCAGGCCGACAACGCCGATCGGCTCGCGCAGGACGAGGCCGAGCGAATCGTGGCCGAGATTGTTGAAGGTCTCGCCATGCATGGCCTGCGCCTGGCCCGACGCGTAATACCAGAGGTCGGCGGCACCCGTCACTTCATTGACCGACTGCCATAGCGGCTTGCCGCTTTCGAGCGTCTCGATCAGCGCCAGTTCGTGCTTCTGCTCAACGATGAGGTCGGCCGCCTTGCGCAGGATCGCCGCGCGGCTCGAAGCGGGCAGCTCGGCCCAGCCGCCGCCCTCGAAACGGCGGCGTGCCGCGGCAACCGCCTTGTCGACATCGGCCGCGGTGCCGCGCGGCACCACCGAAACCGGCACGCCATGGGCGGGACTGACGCGCACGATCTCACCGCCATCGCTGTCGCTCCAGGTGCCGCCGATCAGGTTTTGCGACTTGCGCGGGGCGGATGGCAGTTTGGGGTGGGCAGTCATGTCTGAACCTCTTGATCAAATATCGGGAAGGCAATGAAGGCGTTATTGCCCGATATCGACTCCCGGACAAGAACCGATTGCGGGACCGCCGCGCGTCGAACGCTGCCCCAATCGATCGGGGCCGCCGGACCACTGTGGAGGATTGAGGCTTCAGGACCGCCGCTGTATTTCTTCAAACATATCGAAAAGGAGAAAAGATGGAACACGCGACCGGCCGGCACGACGAGGCAGCACGCACCCAGGCACTGCGGGGCGCGGAGCGCATGGCGCTCAACCTCCTAGACGCGATCGAGGAAGCGCGGTTCATCCAGGCCGGCCGCACCGAACGCGAGATCGAACTGGACATTCGCGCATTGGCCAAGGAGAAATTCGGCATCGAGCGCGACTGGCACAAGCGCATCGTGCGGGCCGGCATCAACACGCTCTCCACCGCCGCCGACAACCCGCCGATCCGTATGGTGGAACATGACGACATGGTCTTCCTCGATCTCGGACCCGTGCTGGAAGAGTGGGAGGCCGATGTCCGCCGCAGCTATGCGGTGGGCGACGACCCCCGCAAGCATGCGCTCTGCGACGAGCTGCCGCGCCAGTTCGAGATCGTGAAACGCCATTTCGAGGAAAATCCCGACATCAGCGGCGCCGATCTCTACGCCTTCGCCTGCGCTTCAGCCGAACGGTCCGGCTGGAAATTCGGCGGCAAGATCGCCGGCCACATCGTGGCTGAGTTCCCCCATGCCCGTATTCCGGGCGTGAAGCAGCTTCACCACGTCAGCCCTGAAAACCCCGATCCCATGCGCAATCCCGACGCCAACGGCCGCGTGCGGCACTGGATCCTCGAAATCCATCTGGTTTCGCCGGACGGGGCCTTTGGCGGTTTCTACGAGCGGCTGCTGGAAGGCTCCTGACGGCCAGCCCGCATCGCTGGCTTCAGCGCCCGACCACCAGCTTGAGCGAGCCGTCGAATTCCGGCTGGGTGCGCAGATGCCCGTATCGGCGGTCCCATTCGCCGCTTTCGAGATCGCGCCCGAGATCGGCAACAAAGCGCTCGCCGATCGAGGCATCGACGAAACTCCAGGCGGAATTGGCGAGCCGCGCGCCTGGATCGAGCAGCCGCTCGGGACGGCCATAATAGGCCTCGCCGAAACCATCGGTGCAATCGAGCGGGATCGGCACCGGAAGCACTTGCGTCTCGCCGCCCAACGCCGCCACGATCGCCTCCATGCGGGGATAGCGCGAAGCCTCGACCGCGATGACTTCGGGCGCGTAGTCGTTGAGCCAGAAGCGGTCGAGTTCGTCGGGGGCGCAGCTCAGGATGATGACCGGTCCGCGCGTTACCCGCCGCATTTCGGCAAGCCCTTGCCTGAGATCAGGCCATTGATGCACGGTGAAGGTCGCCATGGCGGCATCGAAGCTCTTGTCCTCGAAGGGCAGAGCGCCGGCCACCGCGTCGACGGCGCGCGACAGATGCGCCGGCCGTTGCGCCCGCATCGAAGCCGACGGCTCGACCGCGGTGACATTGCGGTCGAGGGGTTCGTAGGAGCCCGCGCCGGCGCCGACATTGAGCACCTTGCCTGCATCGCCCAGCGCCTCGGCGATCAGCGCCGCGATGCGTGGCTCCGGCTGGCGATAGCTGGTGTAGTTGGTGCCGATCGCGCCGTAATTGGCATCGCCCGCGCTGCCGTCCTTGTGTCTCGAAACCAACGTCGCCTCCAAGGTCACCTGCAAAAAGATCGCCTGCAAAGGAGCGGCGGTTAGCAGCGTTTCATGACTGGCGTTTGAATGCCCTGTGGGAAACGGCGTCTCGCCGCCTCACACCACTTCCAGCACCTTGCCCGTATCGTGCTGGCGCACGAAGTCGACGCGGCCGCCATTCCAGTGATAGCTGTAGTGCCGGCCCTGCACGGGAACCGGGATGACGTCGGGCCAGAAGATGCCGATGCACTGGCCATCGGGCATGCGCACGCTGTTCCACACCAGCCCGTCGCTGCCCGCGGCGCGCAGCTCCCGCCCCTCCGTCTGTGAGGCGCCGTAGTCGTCCGGGTCGAGCACGCCGGGCACCGCGTTGACGTCGTCGAGATCGCGCTCGACGCTGCCGATCAGCACGCGAAAGTCAGCCGTCCAGCCCGGCGCTTCATTGGTGGCGCGCATGAATTTCTGATGGTGGTGGATGGTCTCGGCCAGCGCCACGTCCTCGCTGTCGCCGGCATAGTAGATGCCGTAGCTGCCATCCGAGAAGCGGCCGGGCCGCAGCGGCGAGCAATGCACGAAAGGCGCCATCACGAAGCTGGAGCCCGGGCCTGAAACGCGCCTCGCGGCCGCGACCTTGCCAAGATCGCCGATCTCCAGCCGGATGCGCGGATTGGTCTTCTCCTCGACCGCGGCCAGCGCTTCCCAGTCGCGCGGATCGGCAATGTCCTCGAACAGGTCGATCGGCGGATGGATGGAGCGGATGATGCGATAGGTCTGAGGCCAGTGGACGCGGCGGCGGACCGCGCGCCCACTCACCATGCGCCACGCTCCGCGTCGAGCCATTCGCGCATCGCCGCGAGATCGGCAATGTCGCCGCGCAGCATCAGGTCAAGCGCCGACTGGCCGCCGAAGGTGGCATTGGGCTTGCGGATCCAGGCATAGCGGCGCGCCGGCTCGGTGAAGAGATAGCGCAGCCCTTTGTGGATGCCCATCAGATGCGCCATGCGGGTGCGCAGGTCGCGGTCGATGCGGCCGATGCCGCCTTCCTTCCAGCGTGCCCAGGTACGGGCCGAAATGCCGCCAAGCAGAACGCAGGCTTCGAAGTCGGTAAGGTTCCACGCCTTGAACAGATTGACCGTGGTGCGCGCCAGGGCGCCCGCCTCTTCATCCGAAATGGCCGAGCCGACCGTGGCGGGTGTGGTGACTATGGACTGAAGCTGCATGTCTAGCCCTCGCTAATGGCAGATATATAGCATGTATCTGCCAATTGGCAAGGATAAGACCTCGGAAAGGGCCGAGAGGCCGATAACGGGCGGCCGATACAAACGCCGTGCCGGCTAGTGCCGCTGCGCCAGGTTGCCGGAAAACAGCAGGCGAAGCCCGAGGCCGACCATCACAAGTCCCGTAAACCGCTCTTGCCACACGAGCAGTTTTGGCCATCTGCGCAGCCAGTGGCCGACCGTGCCCGATGCCATCGCCACGGAGCCAAGGGAGAAGATGCCGATCAGCTTCTGGATCGAGCCGAGGATCAGGAGTTGCAGCCACACCGGCCCGGCATGCGGGTCCACGAACAAGGGCAGGAAGGTGAACATGAACAGCAGGGACTTCGGGTTGGTCAGGCTGTTGATGGCCCCTTCACGCACTGCCCTCCAATCCGAAACCGGCCGCGCCCTGGCGATGCTGGACGCGTGAGGCCCGAAGCTCCCCCGGATCAGGCGGCCGCCAAGATACAGAAGATACAGCGCGCCGGCGACCTGGAGTACGGACAGGGCAGATGGATATGAAGCGAGCAGCGACGCCAGGCCGAGAACCAGCAGCGCAACCTGTATGGGACCCGCTACGAACAAATTGCCGACGACAGTCAGGATCGCCACCTTGCGCCCCTGGCCGACGCCGCGAGCGATGATGAGCATCATGTCTGGGCCGGGAGTGATTTCCAGAACGAGCAGCGCCGTAAAAAACGTCAACAGCGTTGAGAAATCGGGCAAAGCGGTGTCTCCCGGCGTGGTCCCATCGCCATTAGCCTATTCCAGGGCTTCTGTCCGTGCTCCCGTTAAGCCAGCGCGGATTTCAAGCTGACCCACCCAGTCAAGCTCGTCACTTTGCTGTCTCGCCACGGTCAAGGCGCGCATCCTTCGGCTGGCAACGATCCCTGATGTCGCCAGCCGCTTTCGACATGCAAGAAGGTCGTGCCCTTTCGGAGCCCTAGTTCCCCAGCACCTTCGCCCTGCAGGCCGGACTCAGTTCCTTCAGGTGCTTCTTCAGGCACGGGCCGGCTTTGCCGTTCGGAAATTGCGGGCAGAGCCGCTGCCGGTCTTCCTTGCACGGCGAATTGGCGATCGTCGACTTGGCATTCGCCTCGACGCCGGCCGCAAACACCATCGCCGCCACCGCCGCGATCCCAAGCACTTTCACCAGTTTCATTCCGGCCACCCCATTGTTCAGGAATGGCTGAATTTGCCCGATGCCGGGAGATGCCGACAGCTAGCGGTATCGGGAGGTGGCGGGCTGTCTGGGCGTCAAAGGTTGGCGCTGCTCCTCATCCGCCCGGCAGGGCAATGAGCGACTATCTGTTGTGTCAAGTTGCATTTGCGAACTCCACGCGCGCATCGCGTGCTTTTG
>NZ_VFVY01000026.1 GCF_006442315.1 Mesorhizobium sp. B2-3-4
GGGATGGAGGGGACGCCTGACAAGGGGACTGATGGCGCCGTGGGCGGGCAGGCATCCCTGCGAATTCCGTTGAATGGATCGCATCATCATCGGCGGTCGAGCGAATGAGCGGGCGCCGGGACGATGCCCTCATGGCGGGCTACGAGGACTGGCGGCAATCCAGGCTGATCGAAAGGAAAAGGTCGCCTCGCGGGCGAGGCGCCTGGAACCACCTGATCACGGTTTTCGTCTACCCGGAAGCGTCGTCGTCCGCGACCGCCATGTCGCAAACCCTGTCGGCCTTGCTCGATCAGACTTACCGCAACATCGAGATCGTGGTGATTGGTGCCCGCGAACAGGACCTGCCGGATTCCAGCCGGTTTGTGGGCCTGCGGGGCCTGTTCGCCGAGCCGGCGCTCGATGTGCTCGACATCTTGTCGGATCCGGCGGCCGACCATGCCTGGCGCGGCAGTCATCTTGTCCTTGCGGCCGCGGGAACGACGTTCGATCCGGACACTTTCGATCTGCTGAACGAAATGCTCTCGCGATCGCCGGGAAAGCCGGCACTCGAGCTCGTCGTCTGCGATCACGACCGTGCCGCGGCGACCGGAACCGGACGGTCGCCCTGTTTTCTGCCTGGCTGGGATCCAGACCTGATCGTCGCGATGGATTACATCGGCACCGCATTCATGGCATCTCGCCGACTGGTCCTCGCCCGGCGGTCATCGCGTCCGGCGTCCCTGCATGACTGGCTCCGGTCTCTTGCCGGCGGCTCGCTGGTGACAGCTCATCTCACCGAGCCGGTCATGCATCTCCCGGCAATTCCACCGCATCCTTCGGCGGAGACGCTCATCAGCGAATTCCCGGCCGCAAAATCGGTGGCGATCATCATCCCCAACCGTGACAAGCCGGAACTGCTGAGACGCTGCGTCAGGTTTCTGGAGTTCACGGAAATCGCCGGACTTGAGCTGGTCATAGTCGACCACGCCAGTACCGACCCCGAGACATTGGCGCTCTACGCATGGCTGAAGCAGCGGTACAGCGCCCGCATCCTCAGGATCGACGGCCGCTTCAATTTCTCGCGCATGGTCAATCTGGGTGTTGCGGCAACCACCGCGCAGATGGTGCTGCTGCTCAACAATGACATCGAGGTGACGAAGCCGCACGAGATCGACATGATGGTGAGCCATGCCATGCGCCCCGAAGTGGGGGTGGCCGGCGCGCGCCTGCTCTACCCAGATGGCAGGGTTCAACACGCGGGCGTCATCCTGCGACCCGGCCCGGGCCAGGAGCAAACCGTGGTGTCGCAGCACGTTCTGCGCGGCGCCGCCAGCCATTCCGATGGGTATCTTCATGCGCTGCGCACGGTTCGCAATTATCAGGCGGTAACCGGCGCCATCATCGCGACCAGGCGAGACGTCTTTGACAAGGCTGGCGGATTTGACGAGGTCAACCTGCCGGTCGAGCACAGCGACATCGATTATTGCCTGCGTGTCCGCGCGGCCGGATTTCGCGTCATTTCGCTGCCGACGGCAGGGATCGTCCATTCCGAGTCCTCCACAAGAGGGCTGGACACCACGCCGGAGGTGTCGCGCATGCGCGTGGCAGCCGGGGAGTTGATGATCCGGCGTTGGCGGGATGCCGTGAACCATGATCCCTTCCGCAATCCGCATCTGGATTGGGGAGACCGCTCGCAAGCCCTGTTTCCCTGGACCAACTGGTCGGATGTGCAATGAAGGACGATCATTTCATTCGACGCACCTTGCGGCGTGCGCGCCGCGCCATCCCCTGGAGGGATCAGCTCAGGCGCGGACTGAGATCGACGTTCCGTCTCCAGTCGCGGCGCGACCCGCTTCGAGCCCTGGCGGAATTCGCCGGTGTCTTCGATGCCAGTTGGTATGCGCAAAAGTATGGGGACGTCGTGGCCAGCGGCCTCGATCCGTTTACCCACTACATGAAGCATGGCTGGCGGGCAAAGCGTGAGCCCGCGCCCGGCGTCGAAATCGAAAGCCGCGCGGCCATGGTCCCGGGCTTTCGGCCTGGCCAGGACAATCCGATGTCCTATCTGCTGCAAAACCTTGGACGGCTCGACACCCGGCAAGAGAAGCTGTCCGAGTCTGCTCCACTCGTTCGGATCCTGGATGACGGCCTGTGCGTGAGCGGATATTTTCGTTCGGAGGTCGGGCTCGGCCAGTCGGCGCGCAATATCGTTTATGCCTGTGACGCCGCCCGTCTGCCGGTCTCCGCCCGCGCCCAGGCTTTGCCGGGACGCGAAAATGACGACGAGTTTGCGAGCAAATGCAATTCAATCGTCGACCGTAAGGCCCAGCTCATCGTTCTGGGGTTGGCTTCCATCGACCGCTATCGTCTCGACATTGCTCCAGGCCGGCTCAACATCGTGTACCCGTTCTGGGAACTTCTGAAGATTCCCAAGGAGTGGCATGCCGGTATCCGGGATTTCGACGAAGTCTGGGCTCCTTCGCGATTTGTCGCCTCGGCCCTTGCTTCCGTGCCGGGTGTCACGCCGCGCTATGTGCCGCACCCCATTCGTCTTCCCGACCAGCAGCCAGGGCCGCGAGCCGATCGTACGAAATTGCGCTTCTTTACGTTTCTGGATTTTGACTCGTATGGCGAGCGGAAAAATCCGCAAGCCGCCGTCAATGCCTTCAGCGCCGCCTTCCAGCCAACGAAGCGCGACGTCGAACTCGTCATCAAGACGCGTGGCGAGCGGGACCGGGGACTGCGCGCCTGGCTCGGGGAGGCCGCGGCGCGGGACAATCGGATTCACGTCGTGGATCGTACTCTCGATCGTGCCGGCATGGATGCGCTGATGATGCAATGCGATGCATTCGTCTCGCTCCACCGTTCCGAAGGCCTTGGCCTTGGCGCCGCCGAGGCTCTCGCCGCCGGCAAGGCCGTCGTGGCCACCGACTATGGCGGCACGACCGACTTCATCAATGAATCGACCGGATATCCTGTCGCCTATGCGTTGCAGCCGGTTCAAGATGGCGCATATGTTCACACCGAGGGCCAGGTCTGGGCGACCGCGGACAAGGATGCCGCGGTCGAGGCGATGCGTGCGATCCATGCCTCGCCGCAAGACGCCGAGGCGCGTGCCCGAAATGGCTTCCTGCTGTTGAAGAAACAGCAATCATTGGCCGCGGTGGGCAACCGCATCGGACAAATCCTCGCGGAGCGCGGGGCGATGCCGCAGGGGTGGCAAAGCCGCGCCGACCCATAGCGCCAATGCCGGGGCCGCCGCCTGGCACAGATCAGCCTTTGGCGGCTTCCTCGATCTTGGCGATGTCGATCTTGCCCATCTGCATCATCGCCGACATCACTCGTCCGGCCTTGGCCTTGTCAGGGTCCTGAAGCAATCTCGGCAACTGCTCCGGCACGACCTGCCAGGAAACACCGAACTTGTCCTTCAGCCAGCTGCATCGGCCAGGCTCGCCGCCGCCTTCGGTGAGTTTGCTCCAGAAATGATCCACCTCGTCCTGCGTCTTGCAATCGATCGACAGCGACATGGCCTCGGTGAACTTGTATTGCGGGCCGCCATTGAGCGCCTGGAATTGCACGCCGTCGAGCTCGAACGATGCCACCAGGACCTTGCCCTCCGATGCATGGCCCTGCGGCCAGCGCGTGACGCTCAGCACCTTCGAATTCTTGAAGATGGAGACGTAATGGTTCATGGCCTCTTCGGCCTGGTCGTCGAACCACAGGAAGGTGGTGATCTTTTGCATTGTCGTGCTCCTCATTTTTCTCTCTTCGGATGAAGAAGTTCAGGGGGGAAGAAGGCTCGGGGGTGAAGAAGGCTTAGGGGGTGAAGAAGGTCAGGCCGCGCCCTTGGCGGCGTCCTGCAGGGAAGCGAGATAGGCATCGAGTTGGGCGTAGCTTTGGGCCATGCCGCTCGTCATGCCGGTGCCGAGCGCACCATCGCGGGCTGCCTGGGAGGCGTAGAGCACGGTCTGCGTCAGCAGTGTCTTTCCGCCTTGCTCGGTGAAGACCACGGTCCCGATCGTCTCGCCACCGGTCCAGTCCTCGTCGAACAGTTCGGTGGCAACGAGCCGGCTCGGGCGCACGATCTCACGATAGGCACCGCTCATGCCCATGATCTGGCCGTCCCGATGCTGCCAGACATAGCGAGTTGCGCCGCCGACCCTGAGGTCAATTTCGCAAACTGCCAGCCGCCACCCGTCGGGGCCATGCAGCCAGCCCTTCAACAGCTCCGGTATGGTCCAGCAGTCGAACACCATCGGGCGCGGCGCATCGAAGATCCGGGTGACCTGAACTTCGCGGTCGCTAGGCGTGCTTACAGTCAATGTCGCGACGGTCGAACCGGGCAATGTTGTGGTGCTCACGATGATCCTCCTGCTGTTTGTCCAAGGACGTTGCCGCAACCGGCGATCCGACACGGTTTCCTGATTTTTTCTCGTCGGGGCTGATACGCCGGGTTCCGGCTATTGTTCCGCGTCGCCGGCCGCTTTCGTGGCCTGCATGGCAGAGAGCAAGACGTCTAGACGTTGGAAATTGCCTTCCCAGATCTTGCGATAACGCTCCAGCCAGTCAGTCGCCTCGGCCAAAGGCTTTGCCTCCAGCCGGCAGGGCCGGCGCTGCGCGTCGCGTCCGCGAGAGATCAGGCCGGCGTTCTCAAGCACCTTGAGGTGCTTGGATATCGATGGCTGGCTCATGGCAAAGGGCTCAGCCAGTTCCATCACCGACGCCTCACCATCCATGAGCCGCGCAAGGATGGCGCGCCGCGTTGGATCGGCAAGCGCGGCGAAGGTGGCGTCTAGTTGAGTCATGCGCACTCCATAGCCAATAAGCTATATACCCATTTGGCTATATATAGCTCGGCCCCGTCCGTCAACCCGCGCGGGCAAATTTCTGGCGCATTGCAAAAATGTGGTCAGACCATACTTGCCGGTCTATAAACCCTGCGATCGAAATTCAGCGCCGCCGCGCTCCGCACCGAGCGCAGCCAGCCAGCCAAGGAATGCTCATGCCTGCCTATCGCTCCCGCACCACCACCCACGGCCGCAACATGGCCGGCGCCCGCGGCCTGTGGCGCGCCACCGGCATGAAGGATTCGGATTTCGGCAAGCCGATCATCGCGGTGGTCAACTCCTTCACCCAGTTCGTGCCCGGCCATGTCCACCTGAAGGACCTTGGCCAGCTCGTCGCGCGCGAGATCGAAAAGGCCGGCGGCGTCGCCAAGGAATTCAACACCATCGCCGTCGATGACGGCATCGCCATGGGCCATGACGGGATGCTCTATTCGCTGCCGTCGCGTGAATTGATCGCCGATTCCGTCGAATACATGGTCAACGCGCACTGCGCCGACGCCATGGTCTGCATCTCCAATTGCGACAAGATCACGCCCGGCATGCTGATGGCGTCGCTGCGCCTCAACATCCCGACCGTCTTCGTCTCCGGCGGGCCGATGGAAGCCGGCAAGGTCGTGCTGGCCGGCAAGACGCAGGCGCTCGATCTCGTCGACGCCATGGTCGCGGCCGCCGACGACAAGATTTCCGACGAGGACGTCAAGGTAATCGAGCGCTCCGCCTGCCCGACCTGCGGCTCCTGCTCGGGCATGTTCACCGCCAATTCGATGAACTGCCTGACCGAGGCGCTCGGTCTTTCCTTGCCGGGCAACGGCTCGACGCTCGCCACCCATGCCGACCGCAAGAGGCTGTTCGTCGAGGCCGGCCATCTCGTCGTCGATCTCGCCCAGCGCTATTACGAACAGGACGACGAGAGCGCGTTGCCGCGCAGCATCGCCTCCAAGGGCGCCTTCGAGAACGCCATGACGCTCGACATCGCCATGGGCGGCTCGACCAACACCGTGCTGCACATACTGGCGGCCGCGCATGAAGGCGAGGTCGATTTCACCATGGAGGATATCGACCGGCTGTCGCGCAGGGTGCCGGTTCTCTGCAAGGTGGCGCCGGCGAAGTCCGACGTGCACATGGAAGACGTCCACCGCGCCGGGGGCATCATGGCCATCCTGGGTCAGCTCGACAATGCCGGCCTGATCAACCGCGACCTGCCGACCGTGCACACGGCGAGCCTTGGCGAAGCGCTCGACCATTGGGATATTTCGCGCACCTCCAGCCAGAATGTCCGCGATTTCTTCCTCGCCGCTCCCGGTGGCGTGCCGACACAGGTCGCCTTCAGCCAGGACCGTCGCTGGGACGAGCTGGATGTGGACCGTGAAAAAGGCGTCATTCGTTCGGCCAAGACGCCTTTCTCGAAGGACGGCGGCCTCGCCGTGTTGAAGGGCAATCTGGCGCTCGACGGCTGCATCGTGAAGACCGCCGGCGTCGACGAGTCGATCCTGAAATTCACCGGCCCGGCCCGGGTGTTCGAAAGCCAGGATGCCTCGGTCAAGGCGATCCTGGCCAATGAGATCAAGGCCGGCGACGTCGTCGTCATCCGCTATGAGGGTCCGCGCGGCGGGCCCGGCATGCAGGAAATGCTCTACCCGACCAGCTATCTGAAATCGAAAGGGCTGGGCAAGGCTTGCGCGCTGGTCACTGACGGCCGCTTCTCCGGCGGCACGTCGGGCCTGTCGATCGGCCACGCTTCGCCGGAAGCTGCCGAGGGCGGCACGATCGGGCTGGTGCAGGAAGGTGACACGATCGAGATCGACATTCCCAACCGCACCATCCGCCTGGCTGTCAGCGACGCCGAACTGGACGCGCGCCGCGCGGCGATGGAGGCCAAGGGCACTTTGGCCTGGAAGCCCGAGGAAAAGCGCAAGCGCAAGGTGACGACCGCGTTGCGCGCCTACGCCGCCTTAGCCACCAGCGCGGACAAGGGCGCAGTGCGGCACGTGCCGGAGTAGCGGCGTTTTTCCCTTCTCCCCACAAGGGGAGAAGGGAGGAGCTCATGGCATCAGCTGATACTCATAAAGCTTCTGGTACAGCCCGCCCTGCTTGAGCAGGCTCCTGTGCGGGCCGCTTTCCACCACCTTGCCGGCCTCCAGAACCACGATCGTGTCGGCCTGGTGTACCGTCGAGAGCCGGTGCGCGATGACGATCGTCGTGCGCCCCTCGGTCAGCTGCTGCAGCGCGTCGCGGAACAAAGCCTCGGACTCGGCATCGAGCGCGCTGGTCGCTTCGTCGAGTAGCAGGATTTCGGCGTTGCGCAGCATGGCGCGCGCGATCGAGATGCGCTGGCGCTGGCCGCCTGACAAAAGGCCGCCATTCTCGCCGACATCGGTCTCGTAGCCCTTCGCCTGCGCGACGATGAAGTCATGGGCGTTGGCCGCCTTGGCGGCGGCGATCACCTCTTCATCGGTCGCGCCCTCGCGGCCAAGGCGGATATTGTGCATGATCGTGCCGGCAAACAGGAATGTGTCCTGGCTGACATAGGCGATCTTTTCCCTGAGCGAGGCCAGCGTTGCATGGGAAATATCCTGGCCGTCGAGCAGCACCTGACCGCTCTTGGGGTCATACATGCGCATGATCAGGTTCAGGATCGTCGACTTGCCGCCACCGGAAGGCCCGACCAGCGCCGTCATTTTGCCGGGCGCGAGCGTGAGGTCGAACCCCTCCAGCACCGGCGGGCCATTCTGGTAGGCGAAGCTGACGGCATCGAACCTTATCTCGCCAGGCCCGGCCAGAAGCGGCCTCGCATCCGGCTTCTCGGCCAGCGTCAGCGGCTCGTCGGCGAGCTGGAACATCATGCGCACGCCGACAATGCCGCTTTCCAGCGCGATGCGCACGCGCGCGAGGCGCTTGGCCGGCTCATAGGCAAGCAGCAGCGCGGCGATGAAAGCCATGATGTTGCCGGGCATCTGGCCGCCCTGCAGAACCAGCAGGCCGCTGACCATGACCGCACCGGCGATCGCCAGTCCGGCGAGCGTCTCCATCACCGGGCTGGTCACCGCCTCCAGCGCGGCGATGTTGTTGGCCCTGTCCTCGACGTCCGCCACCGCCCTGTACATGCGTTTGCGCATCAGGCCTTCCAGGTTGAAGGATTTGACCACGCGCACGCCGATCGCGGTTTCCTGCATCACCTGCACGATCTGGCCGACCGAGCGGAATTCCATGGCGGCGAACTTGCGCACGCGCTTCAGGATGCGGTTGACACCGTATATGGCCAGCGGGCCGACGACGAAGCAGATCAGCGACAGCGCCGGCTGCTGCCAGACCATGACCCCGATCAGCGCAACCAGCGTCACCAGGTCGCGTACGTAAGAGGTGACGATGAGGTCGAGCACGTTGCGCGCCGCCTGGGCATTGTTGGTCATGCGGGTTATCAGGTCCGATGACGAGGTCGAATGGTAGAACTCGATGCCTTGCGCCAGGATGCGATCGTAGATCTTGCGTTGCCGGTCGGCGATGATGGCGTTGCCGACCCGGCTCATGAAATAGGCCTGGACGAAATTGGCGATGCCCTTGACGATGAAGATTCCGGCGACCGCCAGGGCGATCTGGTTGACGCGGTCGATCCTCTTGTCGATCACGAATTCATTGGTGATTTCGCGCAGTATCCAGGCGCTGGCGGCCGTCATGCCGGCCACCACCAGCATCGAAAGGATGGCGGCGCCATAGCCGGCCCTGTGCTCCCGGAACGATTCCCTGAGCAGTCTTGCGACGAGGCGCTGGTTTTCCGTCGAGCGGAAGAAGCGGAACAACGGCTGATCCTTGATGCCGGGATGACGAAGGCGGCTTATAGAGTGAGTTGGCGCCGGAGGGAACCGTTCGCCGCCGCGGAAAGAAACCGCTGCGGCGGGCTGCCTTTTGCGACACGATGGAATTGTGATTCTTCAAGCGGGATGATGACAGATGGATTTCGACCTTATTGTTCGTGGCGGCACGCTTCCTGAGGGCGGCACCGCCGACATCGGCATCAGCGGCGAGACCATCGTGGCGATCGAGCCGAGGCTCGAGGGGGCCGCGCGGGCCGAAATCGATGCACGCGGCAATCTGGTGTCGGCGCCCTTCGTCGATCCGCATTTCCATATGGACGCCACACTCTCCTACGGCATTCCGCGCATCAACGCGTCGGGCACGCTGCTCGAAGGCATTGCGCTGTGGGGTGAGCTGAAGCCGCTCTTGACGCATGAGGCGGTGCGCGACCGGGCGCTCGCCTATTGCGACTGGGCGGTGTCGATGGGCCTGCTCGCCATCCGTACCCATGTCGATGTCTGCGACGACAGGCTGCTGGCGGTCGAGGCGCTGCTTGAGGTCAAGAAGATCGTCGCGCCCTATATCGATCTGCAGCTCGTGGCCTTCCCGCAGGACGGCCTATACCGCTCGCCGACAGCGCGCCAGAACACCATCCGCGCTCTCGACATGGGCGTCGACATCGTCGGCGGCATACCGCATTTCGAACGCACCATGGCCGACGGCACGCGCTCGGTGACAGAACTGTGCGAGATCGCGGCAAAACGTGGCTTGATGGTCGACCTGCATTGCGACGAGACCGACGATCCCTTGTCGCGCCACATCGAGCAGCTCGCCTTTGAAACGCATCGCCTCGGCCTGCAGGGCAGGGTGGCCGGCTCGCATCTCACCTCCATGCATTCGATGGACAATTACTATGTCTCGAAGCTTCTGCCGCTGATTGCCGAAGCCGGCGTTTCCGCTATCCCCAATCCGTTGATCAACATCATGCTGCAGGGCCGCCACGACACCTTCCCGAAGCGTCGCGGCATGACCCGGGTGAAGGAGATGCTGGCGCTCGGCATCCGTGTCGGCTGGGGTCAGGATTGCGTGCTCGATCCCTGGTATTCGCTGGGCACGGCCGACATGCTCGACGTCGCCTTCATGGGCCTGCATGTCGCCCAGATGTCGAGCCCCGCCGACATGGCGCGCTGTTTCGACATGGTCACCAACGTCAATGCCGCGATCATGGGCCTCGATCATCTCGGGCTCGCCGTCGGCAAGCGCGCCAGCCTTGTGATCCTCGACGCCGGTAACCCGATAGAGGCGATCAGGCTGCGTCCCGAGCGCATCTGCGTCATTGCCCGAGGCAAGGTCGTGGCGGAACGGACGAGGCAGGACACAAGGCTGTCCATCGACGGCAGGCCGGCGCTGGTGAACCGCAGGCATCAGGCCCAATAGCACGCTGGCACTGCATCAAGGCGCATGCTTCGCCTTCTCAGCGAATAAGTCTACGGTAAATCTCCACTTTAATCCGAGGAGGTTTTCATGTGGCGCAGGATTGTGATGGCGGTCGCATTGGCGGCGATAAGCGCGGGCTGCACGGCCGTGTCAGCTGAAGATCGGCGCGCCGCCGATGAAGCCAAATGCCGCTCCTACGGTTTCCTCAAGAAGAACGATGCCTTCGCCGAATGCCTGCAGCGCATCGATCTCGACCGGCGCGCGGAGCTGAGGAGCGCGCCGACCTTCGATCCCTGGGACCGGCCGGTGATCTATCGTCCGATCATCGTCAGGCCGCAGCCGAAGTAGCAAAACCGGTCAGAACCAGTCGATTTCTGACCCTGGTCTTGCGCTTTTCCGGATTTCTCCTCGTCAAAGCCGCCGCTTCCGTCTACGAGGCGGCTCGAACAAAGAGGAATCGGGATTGGCATGACGCAACCCGTGACGCGGTACTTCACAATCAGGAACGCGCTTCTGGCCGGCATCTTGCTGATGCTGGCTGGCGACTTCATGTTCGCGCTCAACGATGCGATGGGCAAATGGCTGGTCGCCAGCTTTTCCGTCGGCCAGGTGGTGCTGATCCGTTCGATCGGTGCCTTTATCGTACTCGGCCCGATGATCGCCAACCAGGGCGCCGGCAGGCTGTTCCGGATGGAACGGCCTGGGCTGCAGATCCTGCGCGTGGCGGCGACGACGCTGGACACCGCTTTGTTCTATGCCGCCGTTGTCTATCTACCGCTTGCCGACGTGATGAGTTTTTACATGGCCGGGCCGATCTATGTGGCCGCGCTGTCGCATTTCCTGCTGGGTGAAAAGGTCGGTTGGCGCCGCTGGCTGGCGATCCTGCTCGGTTTCTGCGGCGTACTCATCATGCTGAAGCCATCGTCCGCCGCACTCTCCCTGTCGTCGGGCTTTGCGCTGGTCGGCAGCATCGCCTTCGCCTTCGCCATCATCCTCAGCCGGCGCTTGCGTGGCACCAGTGACACCAATCTGGTGACTTGGCAGACGATCGGTACGCTGGTTGTCGGCGGCGTGCTGACCATCGGCGCCTGGCAGACGCCGTCAGCGCTCGATTTCGGCGCCATGCTGCTGCTCGGCATCGTCTCCTGCGGCGCGCACCTGATGATCACGCGGGCGCTGAAACTGGCGCCGGCCTCGACGCTGGCGCCGCTGCACTACACGCTGCTCCTGTGGGCCGTGGTGTTCGGGCTGGTGTTTTTCGGCGACGTGCCCAGCCCGCGCATCCTGATCGGCTCCGGCATCGTCGTGCTCGCCGGCCTGTTCATCTTCCATCGCCAGAAGGTGGTCGACACGACTGTGCCGCCCGAGAACGTGCCGAAGGGTGTCAACTGAGAACGGACGGCGACCGGGGCCTTCTTATCGTGCCTTCGCATCGCGCTGATGGTGTCGGATCGCGTCGATGAAGGCGCGCAGGGTCGAAGGCACGTGGCGATAGCCGGGATAGTACAGGGCCAGGCCCGGTATCGAGGGGCACCAGTCGGTGAGAACGGTCACGAGCTGGCCGTTGCGAAGTTCATCTTCGGCGAAGGATTGGGGCACATAGGCGATCCCCATGCCGTTTACCGCCGCCTGGACCATCAGGCTGTTATCGTCGAGCGACAGGACGCCCGGAACATCGACCGACAACTCCTGATCGCCCTTGCCGAACTCCCAGAGATATCTCTTGCCGCTGGGCAACCTCTGGCGGATGCAGACGTGACGCTTCAGATCCTCGGGCGTGACCGGCGGCTTGTTGGCGGCCAGATACGCCGGTGCGGCAACCGCGACAAAGCGCGTGGGGCCGCCGAGCGGCACCGCGATCATGTCTTGGGGTATGGCGTCGGCCAGCCTCACGCCGGCGTCGAACCCATCATGGACGATGTCGACGAGCCGTCCCTCCGACACCAGATCGAGCTCGATCCCGGGATGCCGTGACAGGAAGCCCGGCACGATGCGGCTCAACAGCCACATGGCCGCCGCCTTGTTCGCATTGATCCGCAACGTTCCATTCGGCGCACCGCGGTCCTCGGCAAGCTCATCCAGCGCCGCATCCAGGTCGTGCATGATCGGCTCCAGCAGCCGGAGCAGCCGCGCGCCCGCGTCGGTGGGAGAGACGCTGCGCGTCGTGCGGTTGAGAAGCCGCACGCCCAGCGTCTTCTCAAGCCCGATGATTGTGTGGCTGAGCGCCGAGCGCGATACGCCAATGGCGTCGGCGGCGTGGCGAAAGCTGCGGTGGGCGGCGACAGCGCGGAATGCTTCCAGCTCATTGAAAGTCGGCCGGGACATTGGTGAAAATCCTTCACGAACTCATGCCGGTTTATCCGCCTAATGAGACCAATAAGAAAGCCCTATCTCCCGTGAAGACACTTCGGACCGAAGCGTCGGATCCGGTCAAAACAGGAGGATATCGTCATGACCATCAAACTCACACGGGACGAACTCGTCGCGCGGCTCGTCAAGGCGGGAGAACTTGAAGTCGCCGGTGCGCCGGCCGATGAAATCGCCAGCTATTTCGATGTCGAAAACTTCCGCTTTCACGGACCGGATGGCTTTGAGAGTGATTTTGGCGGGTTGAGCAGCTATTTCGCGGCGATCCGCGCGGCATTCGAGAACCGCGCGATCCGGCGCGGCATCGTCGTCGTGGAAGGAAATACGGTCGCGTGCCAGACATGGATCACCGGACGCTTTGTCCATGAATTCTCGATGTCGCCGGCCGGGCCGCTGCCGCCCAACGGCGCCGACATCACCATGGACCTGATCAACATATTCCTGTTCGACGACGAAGGCCGCCTGGTCGAGGAGTTCGTCCGAACGGATTACCGGAGCTTTCTCAGGCAACTGGGCGCCAAGAGCCGATAGGGCGAGCTTGTCGCCGTGGGCATTGCCAACCAGGATTCCGGGGCCTAGCCTGCTCTCACCGCCGCAAGGTGCCTGGAGAACTCAGGCGTCTCCATCAGCGCCTTGCAGCGCGCGAAGCGGCCATCGGCATAGGCGCGGAAATCGTCGGCCGGATTGTCGTTGGCGAGCTGGATAAGCCCCCATAGCGTCCACAAAAGGTCGCACATCGCCTTGTAGATGACGACGCGTCCCCGTTGCGCCGGCCTCGCCTCGCCGCCGAAATAGGCGCGCATCAACTCCTCGTCCTGCGCGGCGTCGAACTTGCCTTCGACGCTGAGATCGCCGAGGTCCCAGAGCGGGTCGTTCATTCCGGAATATTCCCAGTCGACGATCCACATCCGCTCGCCTGTATCGAGGAAGTTCTCGCACAGCGGATCGCAATGGCAGGCAACGACCGGCAACGGATGCGCGACAAGGGCCGAGCGCACGGAGCCTGCCTCGCGCACCACATCGTGGTAGCCGGCGGGCAGGGCGACGTCCTTGGTCGAAAGCACCTTGAGATAGTCGTCGATCATCGCAAACAGCTCGAAGCGGAAGGGGAAGACCGCGCCGGACGCGTGCAGCTTGCGAAAGGCCTCGGCCGCACGGGCCGGACTTCCCTGCCGGTCCCGGAATTTTTCCGGCGACATCGTCTCTGCGCCGGCAATGTAGCGGGTCACCATCAGGCCGGTGGCCGCGTCCGCATGCAGCACCTGCGGGCTGACGCCGGCTCTTGCCGCCTCGCGCGACGCCACCGCTTCGTTGGCGCGGTTGATGTATTCCTCTGTGCCTTTGCCTGGAATGCGCAGGCAGAGATCGCCGGCTCGGAAAACGAGGTTGGTGAGGCCGCCGAGCCGATCCAGCGGTCCGGTGTAGCCGGCCAGCGCCGGAATGGCGGCAAGTTTTGCCCGCGCCTCGTCTGTCGCCATGCCCGCGCCCCCCACGCCGTTATTTCTTTGCCGCAACGGTTCCACAATTTTCCCCGTTTGGCTATCATCCCTATCAGACAGGCAACGGGTGGAACCGTGACGGACAGCAAACATCAGGGCGCGCTCGGCGCTGTCTACGCCGCCAAGCGCCCTGAAGAGGTGGCGGAACTCTACGATCGCTGGTCGCAGACCTACGATGCAGACATGTCGGCCGCCGGCTACCGCCACCCGACCATCTGCCTGGCCTTGCTCGCCCGCCACCTGCCACGCGGCTCGGTCCCCCTGCTCGACGCCGGCGCGGGCACAGGGCTGATCGGTGAATGGCTTCACATTGCAGGCTATCCCGAGGTCGAGGCGCTCGACATCTCGCAAGGCATGCTGGACCAGGCCGCGCGCAAGGGCGTCTATTCGGCGCTGCATTGCCTGGCGCTTGGCGGCGCCTTGCCTTTTGCCGACGACGCCTATGCCGGCATCATTTCCGCCGGTGTATTCACGTCTGGCCATGTCGGCGCCGAGGGACTGGACGAACTGATCCGCATCTGCCGGCCGGGCGGGGTGGTCGTGCTCACCGTCAAGAACACCCTATGGGATCAGGGTTTCGCCGCGCGCATCACGGAACTCGAAACGCAAGGCCGCATCGCTCGGGTCGAGGAGACACGGCCATACGTCTCCATGCCTGGCGAGGCCGACACGGTGCCGAGCCGTGGTCTCGCACTGCGGGTGCGCTAGGCCTTCACGCGCTGCATTGCCGGATCGTATAGCGGCTCGATATGGATTGTGGCCGGTGTCCGCTGTGTCGCGACCACCAGTTCATAGCGGCCCGAAGCGAGGAAATCATCGCTGACCCCGTCGGCGTTGCGCACATAGCCATAGCCGATATTCCTGCCTATCGTGTAGCCATAGCCGCCGCTGGTCAGATAGCCGACCGGCTCGCCATCGCGCAGGATGGTCTCGCGCCCGACCAGCACGATCTCCGGATCGTCGACCGTGAAGCCGGCAAAGCGTTTCTTCAGCGCCGCGCCGCCGGACATTTCCAAGGCCCGCCGTCCGACGAAATCCGTGTTCTTCCTGAGCTTGACAGCCCAGCCCAGTCCGGCTTCCAGCGGCGTGTCGTTGGGTGTGATGTCGGAGCCCCAGGCGCGATAGCCCTTTTCCAGCCGCAGCGATTCCAGCGCCCGGTAGCCGACCGGGCGGATATCGTGTGTCCCGCCGGCCGCCATCAGCGCGTCGAAGACTTCGCCGGTCACGGCAATCGGCACATGCAATTCCCAGCCGAGTTCGCCGACATAGGTGACGCGCAGCGCCCGGACCGCGTGCCCGGCGATGACGATCTCCCTGACATGGCCGAACGGGAAGCCGGCATTCGACACGTCGCTGCCGGTCACCGCGGACAGCACGTCGCGGGCGCGCGGCCCCATCAGCGACAGCGTGCCGAAATCCTCGGTGACGTCGGTCAGCCTGGCATCGAGGCCTTCCCCGATATGGTCGCCGATCCACGAGGCATCGTGGGTACGGAACCCAGTGCCGGTGACGATGTAGAATTTGTCCTCGGCCAGCCGCGACACGGTCAGGTCGGCCTCGATGCCGCCTCGGCTGTTGAGAAGCTGGGTATAGGTCAGCCTTCCCACGGGCTTGCTGACATCGTTGGCGCAGATCCAGTCTAGCGCCTTGGCCGCGTCGGGCCCGGTCAATTCGTATTTGGCGAAGGACGACTGGTCGAAAATGCCGACATGCTCGCGTACATGCCGGTGCTCGTCGCCGACGGCGTCGAACCAGTTCTGCCTGCCCATCGAATAGAGGTCCTTGGGCTCGACGCCCTCCGGCGCGAACCAGTTCGGGCGCTCCCATCCGAGCTTGGATCCGAATACGGCGCGGTGGCCCTTCAGCCTGTCATAGAGCGGCGAGACGATGCGCGGCCGGCCGCTGGTGTATTCCTCATGCGGGAAGCCGATCGTGTAATGCTTGCCATAGGCTTCCAGCGTACGCTCGCACACCCATTGCCGGTCGCGGTGCAGGTTGGAAAACCGTCTGATGTCGACCACCCACAGGTCGAGCGGCGCCTCGCCGTCGACCACCCATTGCGCCAGCACCCAGCCGGCGCCGCCGCCGGAGGCGATGCCGAAGGCGTTGAAGCCGGCGCCGACGAACATGTTGGCGCATTCGGGCGCCACGCCGAGGATGAAATTGCCGTCCGGCGTGAAGCTCTCCGGCCCGTTGATCATCTGCTTGACGCCGACCGTCTCCAGTGCCGGCACTCGGGCGATGGCCTGGCTCATATGCTGTTCGAAATGGTCGTAATCGTCGTCGAACAGCCGGAACTCCCAGTCATTGGGCACGTCCCCCGTCGTCCAGGCCTGTGGGTTCGGCTCATAGCCGCCCATCACCAGGCCGCCGACCTCTTCCTTGAAATAGGTGCGCCGGTCCGGATCGCGCAGCGTCGGCGCGTCGGTCGCCAACCCGTCGATCTTCTCGGTGATGATGTACTGGTGCTTGACCGGCTGCAGCGGCACGTTGATGCCGGCCATGGCGCCGACCTGCCGTGCCCATTGTCCGGCGCAGTTCACCACCTTGTCGCAGGCGATGTCGCCCTGGTCGGTCTTCACCGCCGTGATGCGGCCGCCCTTCATCTCGAAGCCGGTGACGCGCACGTTCTCGTAGAGCTTGGCGCCATGCATGCGCGCGCCCTTGGCCAGCGACTGGGTAATGTCGGACGGGCTTGCTTGGCCGTCGGTCGGCAGCCATGAGGCGCCGACGAGATCGCCAGTCTCCATCAGCGGCCACATCGCCTTCACCTCCGCCGGCGACAATAGATGCATGTCCATGCCGAAGCTTTTCGCCGTGGTCGCCAGCCTTTTGTACTCGGTCCAGCGGTCGGCATTGGTGGCGAGCCGCAGGCAGCCGGTCATCTTCCAGCCGGTGGCGAGCCCGGTCTCGGCCTCCAGCCCCTTGTAGAGGTCGACGGAGTATTTCAGCACTCGCGTGATCGAGGCCGACGAGCGCAATTGCCCGACCAGGCCCGCCGCATGCCAGGTCGAGCCCGACGTCAGCTTGCCCTGTTCGAGCAGAACCACGTCGGCTTTGTGGTCGCGCGCCAGATGATAGGCCGTCGAACAGCCGATGATGCCGCCGCCGATGACGACGATCGCGGCCTGGCTAGGCAAGGTCATGATTTCAGGATCCCGTACTTTGTCCGGTAGTTTTCCAGCGCCGCGCCGAGCCGCGCCAGGTTTTCTTCCGTATAGGCGACGTAGTCGATGCCCGGCGCATCGAGATAGAGCTCCGACACCATGCTCCACATCGCCTCGCGCAGCAGCGAGGCGCATTGCATGGCGGCGTGCGAGCGGCGGATGGCATCGTCCGGCTCCTTCATGAAATAGGCGGTCAGGAAGGCGAAGGATTCATCGTCGCTCATGCCGGCGTTCGAGGCGACGCCGGCCAGGTCGAACATCGCCGTGTTGAAGCCGGCATATTCGAAATCGATCAGCCACAGCCTGCTGCCGTCGTCGAGGATATTGGCCGGCAAAAGATCATTGTGGCCAAAGACGATCGGCAGCAGTTTCTGCGCCCGTTCCAGTTCGTCGGCCAGCGCCAGGAAACGCGGCAGCTCGTCGCGCTTGCGGCTGCCGCCTTCGTCCAGCGTGCGCGCATAGTCGCGGATGACGTGGAACACCCAGAACATGAAGCCGGCGCCGGAGACATGGTTGGGCATCTCGCGGTGGAAGCCGCGCATCAACGCCGCGACACGGCCGAGATTGGCGCGCACGTCCTGCGCCAGATAGGTCTTGGCGCCGAGAAACGCCGTCACCAGGATTCCCGGCTCGGCATAAAGGACCGCCGGCGCGAAGCCGGCGGCGTGGGCCGCCCGCGCCGTCATCACCTCGCGCTCGCGATAGACATGGTGGAACGGATAGTCCTGGCCGAAGCGCACGACATGTTTGCCGGCCGCGTCGGAGACCACATAATTGGCGTTGCTCAGGCCGCCCGGCAACGGCGCGATTTCGATGGCGCCGGTCCAGCAGGGCAGGGCGCGGATGCGGTCTTCGGCAGTCACGGAATCACACCTGCTGGCTGGTCTGGTTTGCGGGGCTTCGATAAGGCGCCGTGAGCGGCGCAACGACGGCGGGGAGAAGCGTGAATGATCTCGTCGGTGCGGGACGCCAGGATCGGTATCCCGCACCGCACCGACGAGCCCCTTGGCCAGGTTTTTGAGCCCGGCATCCGCCCCCGCGGATCTGAAAATCTCTTGCGCCAGACACCTCGCAGGTAAGCCTGGCCAGTGAGTTGCGGCTCTGCCATTGCCCTCCCGTTGCAGCTCCGAAACCCTGTTGCGGTGGGATTTCACGCCCTGGTTGCTCTCCTGTCAATGAAAAGATGTGACTTTTTCTGGGTATTTTGCCCGAAAGCATGGGCAATTCCTTTAAAAGCGTTAGGAATGCCCTAGAATCGGTCAATTTACTGGACGCCCCTATGATCCACTCGAAACGGCATGGCGAAATCCTGCGGCTGTTGCAGGAAGAGGGAACCGTCACCATCGCCAGCCTGGCCGATCGGCTCGGCGTTTCGCTCGAAACCGTGCGCCGTGACGTCAAGCCGCTGACCAGCGACGGGTCGGTTCTGAAGATGCATGGCGCCATCGGCCTGCCGTCGATGATCGGCGAGGCGCCTTTCGAGCGGCGCATGCGCGAGCATGCCGACGCCAAGCGCAGCATTGCGCGCTCGGTTGCGGCCACCATCCGTGACGGCGAGTCGATCATGCTCGATACCGGCACCACGACGTCATTCCTGGCGCGTGAACTGCTCGGCCACCGGCGCCTGACGGTCGTCACCAATTCGTCCGACATCGCCCGCACGCTGGCCACCATCAACGGCAATAAGGTCTATATGGCCGGGGGCGAGCTGCGCAGCGATTCAGGTGCGGCGTTCGGAGCTTCGGCCATCGAGTTCGTCAGCCGATTTTCGGTCAGCCATGCCATCATCTCCACCGGCGCCGTCGATGCCGTCACGGGCGTCATGGACTACGATCTGGACGAGGCCGAATTTGCCCGCATGGTGCTGTCGCGTGGCCAGCGTTCCCTCGTCATCACCGACCACACGAAGTTCGGCCGCCAGGGCCTGGTCCAGGTTTGCGGTTTCGACGGTTTTTCCGAGCTTGCCACCGACCGCGCGCCGCCGCACGACATCGAAGCGGCGCTGGCGCAAGCCGGAGCGCGGCTCAGCATCGCCGGCGGCGCAAGCGGTATCTAGCCGGACGACGTCTGGCCAAAGACCAGCGACTGATGGGCGCACACGCCCGCGAAGGTCCCGCCCGACACGGCGAAGGCGATGTTATGCATCGCGCGTGCCGCGTCGCCGGCGGCATAGACACCGGGAACCGTCGTCTGCTGCCTGTCGTCGACCGTGATGATCGGGCCCAGAAGCCCATCCGTGAAGCGGCAGCCGAGCTGTTCGGCAAGCGGGCTGGCCATGGTGTTGCGCGGCGCGGTGAAGATCGCCCTGACTCCGGCCTTTCGGTCGCCATCGAGACGGACCGTCAATCCGCCGGAACCGTCTTCCTCGAGCGCTTGGACCGTCGCAGGCTCAAAGCGGATATTCTTGCCATGAAGGGCGGCCATCTCCTCGGCGCCGGGCTCCAGCAGGCCGTTGCCGAACAGCGTGACGTCGCCCCAGTCGGAAATCAGTTGCGCCTGATGCAAGGACATCGGTCCGGTCGCCAGCACGCCGAGCGGTCCGCCGGAAACCTCGTAGCCATGGCAATAGGGGCAATGCAGCACGGTCCTGCCCCATTGTTCGGCAAGCCCGGGAACCTCCGGCAAGACATCGCGCACGCCGGTCGCAAGCACCAGGCGTGCCGCGCCGAATGTGTCGCCGCCATCGGTGGCGATTTCGAAATCGCTGCTGCTGTTGGCTCTAGCCCTCTCGGCACGCGCTTTGACGAGCCTTGCGTTCGGATAGGCAAGCAATTGCCGCCTTGCATCGTCCAGGATCGCTCCGGGCGTACGGCCGTCCTGGCCGAGAAAGCCGTGCGAATGCGCGGCGAAGCGGTTGCGCGGCAGTCCGGCGTCGATCACCAGCACCTTGCGCCGCGCGCGCGCCGCCTGGATTGCGGCGGACAGGCCGGCAAAGCTGCCGCCGACGACGGCAAGATCATACTGCATGACTTGAAACTCCAATGAGATCGTAACGGCGGCGGAAATCGGCGGTCAGGTCGGCCAGCGTGATGTGGCTGAGCTTCTCCGCCAGCAGCCTTTCTGCCGCGATGCGAAAATCGTCGAGCACGGCGATCACCGCTTGCTCGACGAGGCAGCCGGGGCTTTCCGGCTCGGTGCTGAACGGCAGCAGCGTCTCGCCAAGGGCGGCGCTGATCTCGGCCAGCGAGATGTCTTTGGGCGCACGTCCGAGCTGCCAGCCGCCGCCATGCCCGCGTGAGGAGGTGACGATGCCGGCATCGCGCAAGCCCGCGATAGTGCGGCGCACCACCACCGGATTGGTATGGACAAAGGTGGCAAGCTGCTCGGAGGTCAGCGCCTGCTCGGGCTTCTCGGCTATGTGGACGAGAATGTGCAGGATTGAGGACAGTCGACTGTTGCGTTTCATGTAACTTAATTAGTTACGATAAATGGCTATGTCAAACACCGCGTCGTCGATTTGTGGTGCAGGCGCTATGCCGGCAAGGCGCGAAAACTCATCCTGAAGCAGGCGCCGCTCGGCTTGCCGTCGAGGATATCGATGCGCCCGCCATGCAACTGCATGATTTCCTGCACGAGGTTGAGGCCGAGCCCCGCGCCGTGATCCTGCGGGCGCAGCCGGTAGAACGGCTCGAAGATGCGCTCCCGCTCGGCTGATGGCACGCCGTCGCCTTCGTCACGCACCTCGATGACAGCGGGCGTCGTGACGCTGACGGTGATCTTGCCGGCGCGGCCGCCATGCTCGATGGCGTTCTGCACGATGTTGGTTACCGCACGTTCGATCGCAGTTCGGTCGCCGGTGGCGAAGACGGTGTCTCCTTGCGGTTCGAACGCCATTTCGTATCCGGCCGAGAACGCCATCGGCGCGAGGTCGACGACGACGCCGCGCGTGATCGCCACCAGATCGACCTTTTCGAAAGAGGCCGCCTGCCGGTCCAGCCGTTGCAGGTCGAGCAACTGGTCGGTCAGTGTCGAGAGCCGCGCCGCGTCCTGCAGCAACCGCGCCCGCTCAGGCGTTGCCGGCCACGAAGCCAGGCGCGTGTTGAGGATGGCGACCGGTGTCCTCAGTTCATGCGCGGCGTCGGTCAGGAATCGCTTGTGGCGCTCATAACCCTTGTCGAGGCGCTCCAGCGCCGCGTTCACCGCCTTGACCAGGGGCGTGACTTCCTTTGGCACATCCTTCAGCGGCAACCGGACGCCGTGCTGGTCGATGTCTATGCGCTCGGCCTCGGCGGCCGCATGGCCAAGACCTGAAAGCGCGCCGCGCACCACCCAGGGCGTGGCAAACAGCGTGGCCAGCGCCATCAACCCGGCAAGCGGCAATATCCCCCAGAGGAAGAGGTTGGGCATCTGCCCGAGCAGGCGCAGCAGCGAAAGCCCGCCCTTGGTGCCGGTAAAAATCTGGACGTTGCCCGCGGCCGTGTCGGTCCAGCGGATCTTTGCATCCGGCGGTGCGCTCTCGCCCAACGAATTGTCGATGCGGGCGTCGCTGATGTTGTCCAGCAGTCCGACGAAGGGCCGGAAAATGACCGGCACCGTGCCCTCCTGAAGCCGCTGCCCTTGCTTGTCGCGGACGATGAACCAGAGGTCGGGAACCCCGGCGCGCAGCTTCGTGATGTCAGCGGTTTCGCGCAGGACCAGCTTGCCGCCGGCATCGCGTGCGATTGCGTCCGCCAGCACGTCCATTGTGCCGTCCTCGTAGTCGTGCGGGATAAGGCCGGTGGCCAGCATGGCGCCGAGGATGCCGGCGATGATCAAGGTCAGCATCGCGCATTGCAGCAAGGCGATGCGCAGCACCAGGCTCCATTTCAGCGAACGCGGGCGTTTGAGGTTCATTGCTGGCGCTCACGTCGTTTCGCGCAGCAAATAGCCGACGCCGCGGATGCCGTTGATCGTCACCCCGGCATCGGCGTCGGCGAGCTTGCGGCGCAGCCGCGAGACATGGGTGTCGAGCGCATTGGACTGGATCTCGTCGTCGAGGCCGAACACCGCCTCCATTAGCGCCTCGCGCTGCACCATGCGCCCGGTCCGCCGCATCAGCGCCTCCAGAACCAGGAGTTCACGACGTGGCAGGCTGAGCGGCTCGGCACGGATCGATGCTTCGCGATGCCCGACATCGAGCACCAGATGGCCGGCGCGAATAAACTGCGACTGCAGCGGTGCCGGGCGCCTGAGCAGCGCGCGCAGACGGGCGAGCAATTCCTCGAAGGCGAACGGTTTCGCCAGATAGTCGTCCGCGCCCATGTCCAGCCCGTCGACCTTGTCCGACGTATCGCCTCTCGCCGTCAGCACCAGCACGGGTGTCGTATTGTTGGCCGAACGCAGTCTCGGCACCAGCGACAGCCCGTCGCCATCCGGCAATTGGCGGTCGAGCAGGATGGCGTCGTAGCTGTCGGTTGCAACGAAGCCTTCCGCCTCGCCGAGCGAGCCGGCGTGATCGACCACCATGTCGTGGCGCTTCAGCGCGGCACGCAAGGCCGAGGCCATTTCAGGCTCGTCCTCGACCAGCAATATACGCATCGTCATTTCCTTTGGCGGCTATCCGTCCGGCGGCGCTACATCGCCAACATTGCGCAAGCATGGCAAAACCCGATGGGCTGAAACAGGCGAACCTTTCTTTCATGTCGCCACATTGCGCAATGTCTATGCAATCCAGTCACGGCAAACAGCGACGGTCGGCACGCCCCCCTGTGCCGGCGCCAAGGCGTCGGGCTCGATTATGCAACAGGGTCGGGTCCGGCGCCCACGTGAAACAAAATGGCCACGCCAGGCTGGCTGGCGTGCTGTCGTCCGGGATCGAGGCTACAATGTCTGCAAATGATGCTCTGTCTTTTCTTATGGCGTGGACCGTCGCGCCGTTCAGGATCGGCTCCGTCACCCCGTCCAGCTCCAGTCTGGCCGCGCTGATGACGCGCGACATCGGTCCGGAGACAGGCCCAGTGCTGGAGCTTGGCCCGGGAACCGGCCCCTTCACGCGCGCGCTGTTGTCGCGCGGCGTGAGGGAAGAGGATTTGACGCTGGTCGAATCCGATCCGGATTTCGCCGCGCTGCTGAAGCGTCGTTTTCCGTCGGCGCGAATATTCGAGATGGACGCGGTCGGCTTGCGCCACCTGTCGCTGTTTCCGGGCCTGCCGGCAGGCGCCGCCGTCAGCGGCCTGCCTTTCCGCCTGATTTCGCCACGCAAGACGCTTGCCATTCTCGAAGGTGTTTTTTCGAACCTTCGCCCCGGCGGCGCGCTCTACCAGTTCACGCTCGGCAGGCGCTGCCCGTTCGACCAGTCGCTGCTCGACAGGCTCGACCTGGAGGTCACGCGGGTTGGCCATACCTTCCGCAATTTTCCACCGGCGACGGTCTATCGTGTTTCGAGGATCAAGACCGTGAGTACCTATGACTGGCGCTTCGCATGACCGGTCCGCTGTCGGCCATTCTTGGCCTCGGCCTGCTCGGCGTCTTCTGCATCGCCCTCACCGAGAAGATCCTGCCGGTCCCGCCCTCGCACGTCTTTTTGCTGTTCCTCGGCATGACGGCGGCTCCGGATGCCACGACGCTGGCGATTCTGCTTGGTGTGACCACGCTGGCCTCCGCCAGCGGCTGCCTTGTCTGGTACACCGTCGGCCGCCGGATCGGCATTGATCGCGCCGACAGGCTGGTCGAGCGGTTCGGCCGGTACGTCTTCCTGCGTCCCGCCACCTACCACCGGCTCGGCCAGGCCTATCGCCGCTATCATGTCAGGGTTTCGCTGCTGGCGCAGTTCATTCCGACGGTGCGAAACTATCTGCCGATCGCGGCCGGCGCGCTCTGCCTGCCGGCCTTGCCCTTCGCGGCCGCGACGCTGACCGGAGCCATGCTCTGGAATGGCGGCTTTCTGCTGACCGGCTATGCAATGCACGGCAGCGGCAAGGATCCGCTGACCGTCGGCTTCCGCATCATCGTCATCGTGCTGGCGCTGGAAACGGTATTCATGCTTGCGCTGCGCTATGGTCCGGCATGCTGGCGGCGCATCCGGCCTATCTCTGGCTGAGCCATCCAGCCGTGGGATAAGCTTTGGCCATCGGCTTTTCTTCAGGGCCGTGCCGGTGTTTAGTCCGGCCATGGCCTTCACCATCCGCCAGTTGCAATTCTTCATCGCTGTCGCCGAGCAAGGCACGGTGTCGGGCGCCGCGCAGAACCTGTCCATCTCGCAATCGTCGGTCACCGAGGCGATCAAGGAGCTTGAAAGCGATCTCGGCGTCGAACTGTTCGAACGTCATCCGCGCGGCTTGAACATCACCCACAAGGGGCACCAGTTCCTGCGTCACGCCACCAAGATCCTCGCTGACGTGTCGGACGCGCGGCGCTCCTTTTCCGCCGAGCAGGCGTCGGCCGGCGGCCGGCTGCAACTCGGCGTCACTTCGCTGGTCGCCGGCTATGTGCTGTCGGACCTGCTCGCGCGCTACCGCCGCGCCTATCCCGGCGTCGAGGTTTCGGCCATCGAGGACAATGGCGACTATCTCGAACATCTGCTGATCGGCGGCAAGCTCGACATTGCTGTCATGGTCACCTCCAATTTGCGCGACCGCACCGCGCTGCAATCGGAAATCCTCGAAGTGTCGGCCTACCGCCTGTGGCTGCCGCTTGGCCACCCACTCGCCAGCGCCGACATCATCGGTATGGGCGACATCGCCGGCGAACCGCTGATCATGCTCACCGTCGACGAGATCGAGGAGAATACCGGCAAGCTCCTGGCGGCGATCGGCGCCAGGCCGCATGTCGCCTTTCGCACCCGTTCGGTCGAGGCGGTGCGCAGCCTGGTCGCCACCGGCGCCGGCGTGGCGCTGCTGCCCGACCTCGTCTATCGCCCTTGGTCGCTGGAAGGCGACCGCATCGAGTCGCGCGACATTTCCGGCTCGCTTCCGGTCGTTCAGGTCGGCATGGTCTGGCGACGTGGCTCGGGCCTGCCGCAGGCGTCGCGTGATTTCATCGGCCTTGCCCAGTCGCAGCGAACGGTCCGCCAGCGCCCCTGACCTGGCGGCAAGGATATATCGGTAAAACCGATATCGCCTTTCTGATAAATGAATTTGCGAAACCGGAATTTTCCAAGCACCTTCGCATTCAGGGAGCGAAAGCCGTCGTCAGAGCGGCATCGGTCCATGGACGAACTGACGTTTTTCAGTCCGCGCATGGCGCCAGCGAAGACCGGCATCGGCTTCAGGGCCAGCGCCAAATGGGAGATCGACGATGAATTCATTCCTGAAGTCATGCACTGCCTTGACGGTCGCGCTGACCTTCTCCGGCCAGGCCATTGCCCAGGTCAAGGAGCTCGGCAAGGGCGAAGGCGAGGTCAATATCGTTGCCTGGCCGGGCTATATCGAGCGCGGCGAAACCGACAAGGGTTATGATTGGGTCACCGCCTTCGAGAAGGAGAGCGGCTGCAAGGTCAACGTCAAGACCGCCAACACGTCGGACGAGATGGTCTCGCTGATGAACGAAGGCGGCTTCGACCTCGTTACAGCGTCGGGCGACGCCTCGCTGCGCCTCGTTGCCGGCAAGCGTGTGCAGCCGATCAACACCGATCTCATCCCGAGCTGGAAGAACGTCGACGACCGGCTCAAGGACGCGCCCTGGTTCACCGTCGACAAGGTGCATTACGGCGTCCCCTACCAGTGGGGTCCGAACATCCTGATGTACAACACCGAAGTGTTCAAGGAAGCGCCGAAGAGCTGGAACGTCGTCTTCGAAGAGATGAAGCTGCCCGACGGCAAGTCCAACAAGGGCCGCGTCCAGGCTTATGACGGGCCGATCCACATTGCCGATGCCGCTAACTATCTGATGTTCCATAAGCCGGAACTCGGCATCAAGGATCCTTACGAACTGAACGAGGATCAGTACAAGGCCGCGCTCGAATTGCTGCGCGTCCAGCGCACGCTGGTCGGCCGCTACTGGCATGACGCGGCCATCCAGGTCGACGACTTCCAAAACGAGGGCGTGGTCGCTTCCGGCTCATGGCCTTTCCAGGTGAACACGCTGGTTGCCGCCAAGAAGCCGATCGCCTCCACGGTGCCGGAAGAGGGCGTCACCGGCTGGGCCGACACCACCATGATGGAGGCCGACGCCGCTCATCCGAACTGCGCCTATATGTGGCTCGAACATTCGCTGGCGCCGAAGGTGCAGGGCGATGTTTCGGCCTGGTTCGGTTCGCTGCCGGTCGTTCCCGCCGCCTGCAAGGGCAATGAGCTTTTGACCGACGAAGGCTGCAAGACCAACGGCTACGAGAATTTCGACAAGATCAAGTTCTGGAAGACGCCGGTGACCAAATGCGCCAGCCAGAACAACCAGTGCGTGCCTTACTACCGGTGGGTGTCGGACTATATCGGCGTCATCGGCGGCCGTTGATTGACAGGCGCGGGGCAGGCGCTCCTGCCTCGCGCCGACCCCCCATCCGACCGAGCTCCGCTCGGCCGAGCGGAGCTCGGTCGGATAAGGGGTAATTGCGATAATCTGTGTCTGAAAAAGCGCTCATGACCACTGCCGTTTCCTTCAAACAAGTCTCGCGCCATTTCGGCAGCGTTCGCGCGGTCGATGCGGTCGATCTCGACATCGCGCCGGGCGAATTCTTCGCCATGCTCGGGCCATCCGGTTCGGGCAAGACCACCTGTCTGCGCCTCATCGCCGGTTTCGAACAGCCGACGGCGGGTTCGATCTCGATCTTCGGCGAGCGGGCCGAGGGCGTCCCGCCCTATCGGCGCAACGTCAACACCGTTTTCCAGGACTACGCGCTGTTTCCGCACCTCAACGTGCTCGACAACGTCGCCTACGGGCTGATGGTCAAGCGCGTCGGCAAGGCCGAGCGGCACAAGGCGGCCGAGGAGGCGTTGTCGCTGGTGCGGTTGCCCGGCTACGGCGCGCGCCGTCCCGGCCAGCTTTCCGGCGGCCAGCGCCAGCGCGTCGCGCTCGCCCGCGCTCTGGTCAACCAGCCCAAGGTGCTGTTGCTCGACGAGCCGCTCGGCGCGCTCGACCTCAAGCTGCGCGAGAACATGCAGGAAGAACTGAAGTCGCTGCAGAAGGCGCTCGGCATCACCTTCGTCTTCGTCACCCACGACCAGGGCGAGGCGTTGTCGATGGCCGACCGCGTCGCCGTCTTCAATGACGGCAAGATCATGCAGATCGGCACACCGGAGGACATCTATCAGCGGCCGAGCACCCGCTTCGTCGCCGATTTCGTCGGCTCCTCCAACGTGCTGCCGCCGGACTTCGTCCAGCGCTACTCCGGCCAGCGCCGCTGGGGCAGTCTGCGCCCCGAATCCATTCGTGTCGGCCGCGCTGCGAGCGGCGAAGGCGTCGCCGCCCGCGTCGTCTCCACGAACTATCTTGGCGCCACGACCAGGCTGGCGCTCGACGCCGACGGGTTGAAGCTGCATGCCATCGTGCCGGCCGGGACTGCGCTGCCGGCGGAAGGCGAGGCTGTCGTGCTGACCTTCAATCGCGAAAGCCTGCATCTGATGGACGAGCCGGCATGAGAACGGTTTGCGCGAGGGGGGCGAAGGATCGCGGCCTCGGTCTGTATACGGTGGCCCCATGACATCGGCCGCGCTCAACACCAATCCCGCACCCGCCATCCTGCCCGGCAGCGGCGGCATGCGTGGGGCGCTGTCCGACCTGTTCTGGCGCCGGCCGCAACTGCTTCTGCTCCTCATGCTCGCGCCGCCGGTCCTGTGGCTCGGCATCGTCTATATCGGCTCGCTGTTCGCGCTTCTGGCGCAGAGTTTTTTCTCGATCGACGAGTTCTCCGGCCTCATCGATCGCCAGTTCACGCTGAAGACCTATGGCGACCTGTTCCAGGCCGCCAATCTCGACATTATCCTGCGCACGGTGACGATGGCCGCCCTTGTCACGATCGCCTCGGCCATTGTCGCCTTTCCCATCGCCTATTATGCGGCGCGCTATGCGCGTGGCCGCTGGAAGGCGCTGTTCTATCTCGGCGTCATGCTGCCGCTGTGGTCGAGCTATCTGGTCAAGATCTACGCCTGGAAGCTGATCCTGGCCAAGGAAGGCATTCTGACCTGGCTGCTCGCCAAGCTGCATTTGTTGTGGCTGCTCGACGCGTGGCTGTCGCTGCCCGTGGTCGGCGGCAATTCGCTGTCGGTGTCGTTCACCGGCACCTTCATCGTCTTCGTCTATGTCTGGCTGCCCTTCATGATCCTGCCGGTTCAGGCAGCCCTTGAGCGCGTGCCCGGCAATCTGGTCGAGGCCTCGTCCGATCTCGGCGCTTCGCCCGGCCAGACCTTCCGCAACGTTTTGTTCCCGCTGGCGATGCCCGGCATCGTCGCCGGCTCGATCTTCACCTTCTCGCTGACGCTGGGCGACTACATCATCCCGCAGATCATCGGCACATCGCGCCTGTTCATCGGCCAGGCCGTCTATTCGCAGCAAGGCACGGCCGGCAACATCCCGCTCGCCGCCGCCTTCACCGTGGTGCCCATAATCATCATGGGTTTCTACCTCTGGGGCGCCAAGCGCATGGGGGCCTTCGATGCGCTCTGACCGTGGCCAGTCCGCTCCTCTCGGCTTGAAGATCGCCGCCGCCTGCGGCCTGTTGTTCCTGCATCTGCCGATCCTTTTGATCTTCGTCTATGCCTTCACCACGGAGGAGAAGAGTTTCGTCTGGCCGCCGCCGGGGTTGACCACGCAATGGTTCGCCGTCACCTGGAACCGGCCCGATGTCTGGCAGGCGCTGTCGCTGTCGGTGCGCGTCGCCGCCATATCGACGGCGATCGCGCTGGTGCTCGGCACGCTGTGCGCGGCCGCCGTGTCGCGCACGAAATTCTTTGGCCGCGAGACCATCTCGCTGCTGGTCATCCTGCCCATCGCGCTCCCCGGCATCATTACCGGCATCGCGCTGCGTTCGGCTTTTTCGCTGGCCGACATCCCCTTCTCGTTCTGGACGATCGTGCTCGGCCACGCCACCTTCTGCGTGGTCGTTGTCTACAACAACGCCGTTGCCCGTTTCCGCCGCACCTCCGGCTCGATGATCGAGGCCTCGATGGACCTGGGCGCCGACGGCTTCCAGACCTTCAGGCACGTGGTGCTGCCCAACATCGCCACCGCATTGCTCGCCGGCGGCGTGCTCGCCTTCGCCCTTTCGTTCGATGAAGTCATCGTCACCACCTTCACCGCCGGCCAGCAGCAGACCGTGCCGATCTGGATGCTGGAGGAACTGATCCGTCCGCGTCAGCGCCCGGTCACCAATGTCGTGGCCATGGTCGTCGTGCTGGTGACGCTGCTGCCCATCCTGTTTGCCTATTACCTGACCCGCGACGGCGACCAGATCGCGGGAAGTGGAAAATGAAAACAGCGAATAGTGAGTAGCGAATAGCGAATAGGGAAGACCGACAGCCAACCTCCCTGTTTGCCACTCGCTATTCGCTGTTCGCTCCTGATCAAGGAGACACCCACATGGACACCCAGATGCTGATCGGCTCGAAATTCGAGAAGGGCACCGAGACCGAGGAGCCGATCCTCAATCCCAAGACCGGGGCGACTATTCTCAATCTGCCGGAGGCGAGCCAGGCCCAGATCGAGGCCGCGGTCACGGCGGCTGAGAAGGCGTTCGCGACGTGGTCGCGCACCACGCCGGCGCAGCGCTCCGGCTATCTCCTGAAGATCGCCGACCGTATCGAAGCCGAGGCCAAGGACTTCGCGACGCTGGAGGCGCTGAATTGCGGCAAGCCGATCAACGCCGTGCTCAATGACGAGATCCCGGCCATCGTCGACTGCTACCGCTTCTTCGCCGGTGCCGTCCGCTCCATGCCGGGCGTTGTCGCCGGCGAATATCTGCCCGGCCACACCTCGATGGTGCGGCGCGATCCGATCGGCATCGTCGCCTCCATCGCGCCCTGGAACTATCCGCTGATGATGATGGCCTGGAAGCTGGCGCCGGCCATCGCCAGCGGCAACACGGTGGTCTTCAAACCGTCCGAGCAGACGCCGCTGACCGCCCTGAAACTCTCGACCATTCTCGCTGACGTACTGCCTGAGGGCGTCGTCAATGTCGTGCTCGGCCGCGGCGACAGCGTCGGCAACACGCTGATCAACCACCCCAAGGTCAACATGATCTCGATCACCGGCGACGTCGCTACCGGCAAGAAGGTGCTGCAGGCGGCCGCCAAATCGGTCAAGCGCACGCATCTGGAACTCGGCGGCAAGGCGCCGGTCATCGTCTTCGACGATGCCGACCTCGGCGCCGTCGTCAGCGGCCTGCGCGCCTTCGGCTATTACAATGCCGGCCAGGACTGCACCGCCGCCTGCCGCATCTATGCCGGCAAGAAGGTCTACGACAAGCTGGTCGCCGACCTCTCCTCCGCCGTGTCGACGATCAAGTACAACCAGTCCGACGACACCGAAAACGAGATCGGACCGTTGATCTCGCGGCGCCAGCGCGACCGTGTGTCGAGCTTCGTCGAACGCGCCTCGGAACTGAAGCACATCGAGATCACCACCGGTGGCAAGCCGGGCGAGGGCACCGGCTTCTACTATCAGCCGACCGTCGTTGCCGGCGCGCTGCAGGAGGACGAGATCGTGCGCCGCGAGGTGTTCGGCCCGGTCGTCTCGATCACCCGATTCACGGAAGTCGACGAGGCTGTGAACTGGGCCAATGACAGCGACTATGGCCTTGCGTCGTCCGTGTGGACCAGGGACGTCTCGCGCGCCATGGCCACCGCCGCACGCCTGCAATATGGCTGCACCTGGATCAACACCCACTTCATGCTGACAAATGAAATGCCGCATGGCGGCCTGAAGCAGTCCGGCTACGGCAAGGACATGTCGCTCTACGCGCTGGAGGATTACACCGCCGTACGCCATGTCATGGTGGCGCACGGGTAGAAATTTCCTTCCCCCCGTTTACGGGGAGAAGGTGCCCGAAGGGCGGATGAGGGGCGGCGCAAACCTTGCGGAGGCTGGCTCCGCCCCTTATCGGTGAGAGGACAGCTACTCGACAATACGATAGATGTTCCACAGGCTGGTGCCCGATACGACATAGGGTTCGAGCTCCTTGCCCCATTTGGCGTGCGCATCGATCTTGCCGATCTTGGCGAAGAACTCTTCCAGCTGGGCCAGGCTCTCGACCTGGTGGTGGGTTTCGATCGTCGCCTCGCGCGCGCCGATCGAACCGGTCATGATCTGGAATTTGAGATCGGCGATACCGACCTGCGAGCCGATCTCGCGTTCCCATTTTCGCATCAGCTCGAGCACGGTCTGCTTGTGCCCGAACTTGGCGTCGATTTGCCATCTGGCGCTGAACATCGATGGTCCCTCCCTGTTTGGCGGCCCAAGCCGCCGCTGTTGATCTATTCGTCCCAGGCCTGCACGACGGTCTGGCGCGCGATCCGGCCGTCCTTCAGCTCCAGCATCGCGGCGCAGAACACCTTGGTGCCGTCGGGGTAGGCGCAGGCCTGGGTGAAAGCCAGGCTGTCGCCATCGGCGATCGTGGTGTCGACTTTGTGGGTCATCGCCCGGCTGCAGATATCGTCCCAGAAGGTGCTGATTGCCGCGCGGCCGCGTATCTCGCGCGGCTTGCTCGGTGGATTGTTGCGGTCGATCACCCGCACCAGCGCATCCTCGTTGTAGAAGCTCGACAGCGTCTTGCCGTCACGGCCCTCGATCGCCTTCTTGATCGCCGCGCCGTCCACAGTCTGGGTCTTGGTCAGCATTTCGTCCTCCATTGGCCCGTCTTCACGACCGGGCGGTTGATGATCGGAGTGCTGCCCGGCGTGCGCCGCCGGGCAGGGCTTTCTTCATTGCGACTTGGCCTTCACGGCGGCGAACACGTCATCGGTCTGCTTCTTGAAAGTGGCGAAATCGACCTGGCTGCCGTTGAGTATCGTCGACCAGTGGCGCACGATCCCGGCCATCGCGATGGTTTCCTTGATTTCCTCGTCCGATGCGCCGTTGAGCCTGGCCGCTTCGGTGTGGAAATAGATGCAATACTGGCAAGGGATCTGCGCGGCGACCGCGAGCCCCATCAGCTCCTTGGTCTTGCCGTCGAGCGCGGTCTTGGGGTTGAGCTGGACGCCCTTGATCTCGGCCCAGGCGCCGGCGATGGCGACGTCAGGCAATGTCTTGAACATGTCCGGCACCGAGCCGAGCGTGGCCTCGATGTCCTTGTAGGCGGCGGCCGCCGCGGCGTCCTCGGCCTTGGCCGGGACGACGGCGAACAGCATGCCGACGCTTGCCGCAATCATCAGTGACTTCAGTATCCGGTTCGACTTCTCCATCTCATCCTCCATTCGCAGTACCGTCATGGCGACAACGCCTGGCCTGCATGGGAAGATTCGTACCGCCTATGGTGCTCTGGCCGCTTCGCCCGAAAGCGCCATGGCTCTCATGGCCCGTCCGGGCCAGCATGCCTGGCCGAAAACGCCGCCGCCGCCGCCCGTGACGGCAAGTCGAGCTTGAGCAGTATGTTGGCCACGTGCCGCTTGACTGTATGCTCGCTGAGCCTGAGCTCGCCGGCGATGGCCGCATTGCTCTTGCCGTCCGCGATCAGGTTCACCACCTCGCTCTCGCGTGCGGTCAACACGGCGGGTTCGTCCGGCCTTGGCTTCGGCCGGCAGGCCGGCTCCAGATGCTGTTCCGACGTTGCGTGCACCACCGGCAATGGCTCGTCGAATTCGCCCAGGCTGACGCGGCCGGCGTCGACGAAATGCAGGCCGGACCCGATTGCCAGGTCGGCAACCAGCCGCGAGGCCATGATCTCACCGCGCCCGGCATGGTTCGCCAGTTGCATGGTGACGCGCGCTGTCAGTCCGACCGGCGGGCCGCGCGCCTCGATCTCGCCGACATGTGCTCCCTGAGCGCTCGCCACGCCGATCTGCTGCGCCGCCTCGCGTAGCGCTGCGGCGCAGCGTATGGCGCGCGCCGGTCCGTCGAAGCGCGAGATCATCAATTCGCCATGCGTGCCCGCCGCGCGGCCGCCATGGCGGCCGACCAGCAGCCGCCAGCTCTCCTGAAAGCGCTGGCTGCGCTCATGCCACATGCGGTCACCGAGCTTGGCGGTGTCGTATATGCGCGTCACCAGCAATGCGGCAAGCACACGTTCCGTGTCTGCCACTGCCGGCTGGCCGGTCAGGAATTCCTCGATCAGGTCGGCGACGCGGTCGACATCGCCGGTCCAGACCGGATGGTCACGCCCGGCGATCTCGACGAGCCGTGCCTGCGGGATTTTCCTCGCCAGGAAGCGGCTTGCCTCGGGATCGACGCGAACATCGTTGCGGCGGTGGATCAGCAGTGTCGGCGCGCCGATCGCGCCGAGAATGTCGCGCACGTCGATCCCGGCATTCATGCGGGCAAGCGCCGCGGCCGCCGTCGGACTGGCCGACAGGCGTTCGAACCGCCCCCACCACTGGGCAAAATGCGCGTCGTCGACCCGGCCCGGCGCGAAACTGGGCAAGGTGGCGCCGGTGCCCCAGGCCGTCTCGGCCGTTGCGATGAAGGCTTCCAGACGCTCCGGCGACATCACCCATTTGTGGAAATGCGCATAGCCGCCATAGAGCGCCAAGGCCCGCGTCCGCTCCGGATAGGTGGCTGCGAACAGCATCGCCAGCGGCGCGCCTTCCGAGGCGCCGAGGATCGCCGCGCGGCCGCTGCCGGCGGCATCCATCACCGCGCGCACGTCGTCCATGCGGGTCTCGAGGCTCGGCAGATCACGTGTATCGACACGGTCGGAAAGACCGGTGCCGCGCTTGTCGAACAGGATCAGCCGGGAGAAGGCCGAAAGCCGCCGCAAGAGCCTTGTATAGCCCTCGTCTTCCCAATGCAGATCGAGATTGGAAATGAAGCCCGGCACGAAGACAAGATCGAACGAGCCCTGACCGACCACCTGATAGGCGATCCGCACCTCGCCGCTAAGGGCGTATCGGGTCTCGATCGGCCTCACAAGGGTGCCCGCCCGGACTGACGATTTCTGGTCGCCGACCATAGCAGAGCCGCCCCGACTAAGGCAGCTTAAACTTTAGCAAAGAGAAATATAAGCTGCCGTTCTATCCCTGCGACGCGGCAATGTCGCCCGGCGAGGCCGCGACGCCGAGCTTGCGATCGGCCTCCGCCGAGGTGATCGGCCGCTTGATCCGGGCCGAAGCGGCCACGACCAGTTCGTCGAAGCCGTCGCCGCCGCTGTCCAGCATCTCGAAGAACTGGCGCCGCATCCTCGGCTCCCAGAACTTGTTGATGTGGTCGGCGACGCCTGCGACGCCTTCTTCGCGCGGCCGGGAGTGGAAGAAGGCGGCGATCTGGTTGGCCATGCGCACCAGCTTCTCGCTGGTGCTCATGATGTGATCTTCGTCATGCGACATGCTGGGCAACTCCGGATGCCACCCGGTCAGGGTGGGTGAAAATGTCGAAATCATCGCCGCGCACCAGCGCCACCAGCGTCATGCCGGCCTCTTGCGCGGTGCGGATGGCAAGAGCCGTCGGCGCGGAGACGGCGAGGATGAAGGCAGAGCCGATCGCCGCCGTCTTCTGCACCATCTCGACCGAGACGCGGCTGGTCACCACGACGGCACCCGACGCGCCATCGATACCGGCCTTGGCCAGCGCGCCCGCCAGCTTGTCGAGCGCATTGTGGCGGCCAACGTCTTCCCGCGCCATGACGACGCCCTTGCCGGGCACGTAGAAACCGGCGGCGTGCACGGCCCCGGTCTCGGTGTGCAGCGGCTGAACCTTCGACAGCAATTTGACCGAGCGGGTGATGTCGTCGGCGTCGAGCGTAAGTTTTGACGCACCAACCGCGTCGACCGACCGCATCGCTTCCTCGATCGATTCGATACCGCAAAGCCCGCAGCCGACCGGCCCGGCGAGCCGGCGCCGCCGCGCCTCGAAGCGTGTGTTGGCCTGATCCTTCAGCCGGATCTGGATATCGATGCCGGCGCCATGATCCTCGACCTCGATAGCCTCGATCTCTTGCGGCTCGGCGATGATCCCTTCGGTCAGCGAGAAGCCGAGCGCGAAATCCTCGAAATCGGCCGGGCTCGCCATCATCACCGCATGCGTGGTGCCGGCAAAGGAGAACGCCACCGGCGTCTCCTCGGGCACCATGCGGTTGGCAGCCGCCGTCCCGGTCGCGCGGTGTGCGAGACGGGAGATTTGGCTGATGGTGGGGCGCTTGTGCATCAGGCCCGATTCATCCAGCTCGGCGTTAACTCGGGAACGTCGCTGGCAATGGATACGAATGCTTCGTAATGTCCGTTGCCCATTATCTTGCCGACGATCCGTCGCAATTTGTCAAAGTCTTCCTTGACCGCGTGATTTTGGATATCGCTGAGGAAGCCGTCGAGTTCGGCGCCCTGCTTTTCGCAGAGGCGAAGAAGTTTCTCGTAAGCTTCCTTTCGTGTCACAGCGTTTCTCCGTCAGTGCAGCCTCGCTTGTCCCTTTCGAAAGCGAGGCTGTACTCGCCTACTCCGCTGCCTGCAGCGGAGCGATGCGGCGGCTGTTCTCGGCCTGCTCGTTATAGTCGCGCTGCCATTCGGTCGGGCCGTTGGACGCGCCGACCTGCACCGCCGTCACCTTGTACTCCGGACAATTGGTCGCCCAGTCCGAGAAGTCGGTGGTGATGACGTTGGCCTGCGTGTCCGGGTGATGGAACGTCGTGTAGACAACGCCGGGCGACACCTTGTCGGTGATCAGGGCGCGTAGCGTCGTCTCGCCCGAGCGGCTGGTCAGCCGCACCCAGTCGCCGTCGCGCAGGCCGCGGTTCTCGGCGTCGTGCGGATGGATCTCCAGCCGGTCCTCCGAGTGCCACATGACATTGTCGGTGCGCCTGGTCTGCGCGCCGACATTGTACTGGCTGAGGATGCGGCCGGTGGTGAGCAACAGCGGGAAGCGCGGTCCGGTCTTCTCGTCCGTCGCCACATATTCGGTGCGGATGAACTTGCCCTTGCCGCGCACGAAGCCGTCGACATGGACGATCGGCGTGCCCAGCGGCGCCTTGTCGTTGCAGGGCCACTGCACCGAGCCCATCTGCTCCAGGTAGTCGTAGGAAACCTTGGCGAAGCTCGGCGTCGTCTTGGCGATCTCGTCCATGATTTCGGACGGGTGCTGGTAATTCCAGTCGAGCCCCATCGTCTTGGCGAGGTTCTGCGTCACTTCCCAGTCGGCCAGGCCGTTCTTCGGCGCCATCACCTTGCGCACGCGGTTGATGCGGCGCTCGGCATTGGTGAACGTGCCGTCCTTCTCGAGGAAGGTCGAACCCGGCAGGAAGACGTGGGCGTAGTTGGCCGTCTCGTTGAGGAACAGGTCGTGCACCACGACGCATTCCATCGCGGCAAGGCCGGCGGCGACATGCTTGGTGTCGGGATCCGACTGCAGAATGTCCTCGCCCTGCACATAGAGGCCCTTGAACGAACCGTCGACGGCGGCGTCCAGCATGTTGGGGATACGCAGGCCCGGCTCGTCATCGAGCTTCACGCCCCACAGGCTCTCATAGATGTCGCGCACCGCGTCACCGGAGATATGGCGATAGCCCGGCAGTTCGTGCGGGAAAGAGCCCATGTCGCAGGAGCCCTGCACATTGTTCTGGCCGCGCAGCGGGTTCACGCCGACACCGGGCCGGCCGATATTGCCGGTGGCCATGGCGAGGTTGGCGATGGCGATGACTGTGGTCGAGCCCTGGCTGTGCTCGGTCACGCCGAGGCCGTAATAGATCGAGCCATTGCCGCCGCGCGCGTAGAGGCGTGCGGCGCCGCGGATCAGTTCCGGGTCGACATTGGCGAGCTTGCCGACGACCTCGGGGCTGTTTTCGGGCAGCGCCACGAACGACGCCCAGTCCTGGAATTCGTCCCAGTCGCAGCGTTCGCGGATGAAGGCTTCGTTGAACAGCCCCTCGGTGACGATCACATGCGCCAGCGAGGTGACCACGGCGACGTTGGTGCCGGGCTTCAGCGGCAAGTGATAGTCGGCCTGGATATGCGCCGACTTCACCATTTCGGTACGGCGCGGATCGAGCACAATCAGCTTGGCGCCCTTGCGCAGCCGCTTCTTCAGCCGCGAGGCGAACACCGGATGGGCGGAAGCCGGATTGGCGCCGATGACAACAACCACATCGGTCTCCTCGACCGAATCGAAATCCTGCGTGCCGGCCGAGGTGCCGAAGGTCTGGCCGAGGCCGTAGCCGGTCGGCGAGTGGCAGACGCGGGCGCAGGTGTCGACATTGTTGTTGCGGAAGCCCTGGCGGATCAGCTTCTGCACCAGATAGGTCTCCTCGTTCGTGCAGCGCGACGAGGTGATGCCGCCGATCGAGGTGCGGCCATACTGGTACTGGATGCGCCGGAATTCGTTGGCGGTATAGGTCAGCGCCTCTTCCCATGAAACTTCGCGCCAGGGATCGGTGATCTTCTCGCGGATCATCGGGTTGAGGATTCGGTCCTTGTGGGTCGAATAGCCGTAGGCGAAGCGGCCCTTGACGCAGCTATGGCCGCGATTGGCCTTGCCGTCCTTGTAGGGCACCATGCGCACCAGTTCGTCGCCGCGCATCTCGGCCTTGAACTGGCAGCCGACGCCGCAATAGGCGCAGGTCGTGACCTTCGAATTCTCGGGTTGGCCTATTCTGATCAGCGACTTCTCCGACAGCGTCGCCGTCGGGCAGGCCTGCACGCAGGCGCCGCAGGAAACGCATTCGCTGTCGATGAACGGCTGATGCATGCCGGGCGACACACGGCTGCCGAAGCCACGGCCCTCGATGGTCAGCGCGAACGTGCCCTGCACCTCTTCGCAGGCGCGCACGCAACGCGAACAGACGATGCATTTCGACGGATCATAGGTGAAGTACGGGTTGGATTCGTCCTTCGCCATCCATTTGAAGTTCTCGACGCCGTCCTTCTTCTTGAAGACGTGATTGTCGCCCTCATAGCCGTAGCGCACGTCGCGCAGGCCAACGACGCCGGCTTGCGTCTGCAATTCGCAGTCGCCATTGGCAGCGCAGGTCAGGCAATCCAGCGGATGGTCGGAGATGTAGAGCTCCATCACGCCGCGGCGAATGTCCTTCAGCTTGCCGGTCTGGGTGTGCACCACCATGCCCGGCGCCACCGGCGTCGTGCAGGAGGAGGGGGTGCCGTTGCGGCCATCGATCTCGACCAGGCAGAGCCGGCAGGAGCCGAAGGCGTCGACCATGTCGGTGGCGCACAGCTTCGGAATGGCGATGCCCGCCTCCATCGAGGCGCGCATGATCGAGGTGCCCTCGGGCACGGTGACGGTGAAGCCGTCGACCGTCAGCGTCACCTGCTTGGCGGACTTGGAAGCCGGTGTGCCGAAGTCGATTTCCTGAATGAGACCCATGAAGTGGCTCCTACTCTGCTGCTTCGGCAACCGGCGCCGGTTTGAAATCATCGCGGAAATGGGTGAGTGCGCTCATGACCGGATAGGGCGTGAAGCCGCCCAGCGCGCAGAGCGAACCGAACTTCATCGTGTTGCAGAGGTCGGTGACCAGCGCGATGTTCTTTTCCGGCTCGATGCCGCCTGCGATCTTGTCGATGGTCTCGACGCCGCGCGTCGAACCGATGCGGCAGGGCGTGCACTTGCCGCAGCTTTCTATGGCGCAGAATTCCATGGCGAAGCGCGCTTGCTTCAGCATGTCGGCGGTATCGTCGAACACGGTGATGCCGGCATGGCCGATCAGCCCGTCGCGCTTGGCGAATTCCTCATAGTCGAACGGCGTGTCGAAAAGCGCGCGGGGAAAATAAGCGCCCAAGGGCCCGCCGACCTGAACCGCCTTGACCGGACGTCCGGTCGCCGTGCCGGCGCCGATGTCGTCGACGATCTCGCCCAGCGTCATGCCGAAGGCAGCCTCGAACAGGCCGCCCTGCTTGACGTTGCCGGCGATCTGGATCGGGATCGTGCCGCGCGAGCGGCCCATGCCGAAATCCTTGTAGAAGGCGGCGCCCTTGTCCATGATGACAGGCACGGAAGCGAGCGAAATGACGTTGTTGATCACCGTGGGCTTGCCGAACAGGCCTTGAATCGCCGGCAGCGGCGGCTTGGCGCGCACCACGCCGCGCTTGCCTTCCAGGCTGTTCAGGAGCGAGGTCTCCTCGCCGCAGACATAGGCGCCGGCGCCGACGCGGATTTCCATGTCGAAGGCGTTGGGAGAACCCAGCACATTGACGCCGAGCACGCCGGCCTTGCGGGCGACCTCGACCGCCTTGTTCATCATTGCCACCGCGTGCGGATATTCCGAGCGGATATAGACGAAACCCTTGGTCGCGCCGGTGGCGATGCCGGCAATCGCCATGCCTTCGATGAGCACGAAGGGGTCGCCCTCCATGATCATGCGGTCGGCGAAAGTGGCGCTGTCGCCCTCGTCTGCATTGCAGACGATGTATTTGCGCTCATCCGCGGTATCGAGCACCGTCTTCCACTTGATGCCGGTCGGGAAGCCGGCGCCGCCGCGTCCGCGCAGGCCCGATTCGGTGACCTGCTTGACGATATCGGCCGGCGCCATGGCGACGGCATTCTGCAAGCCCTTCAAGCCGCCGAGCGATTTGTAGGCATCGAGCGACAGCGGGTCGTTGATGCCGCAGCGGGCGAAGGTCAACCTTGTCTGCTTGGCCAGGAACGGGATCTTGTCCGGCGCGCCGAGCCAGCGCTTGTGGTGGCCGCCCTTGAGGAAACCGCTGTCGAACAGGCTCTTGACGTCCGATGGCTTCACCGGCCCGTAGGCGACACGGCCCGCTGCCGTCGCAACCTCGACCATCGGCTCGAGAAAATAGGCGCCGCGCGAGCCGTTGCGCACGATCTTGGCTTCGATGCCGCGCTCGGCGAGCTCATTGGCGATCGCTTTGGCGACCTTTTCGGCGCCCAGTGCCAGCGCGCCGGAATCGCCGGGAATGTAGATGCGCGGGATCATGAGCGTACCTCCGCGACGATCTCGTCGAGTTTCTCGTCGTCGAGCCGGCCGATCACTTCGCCGTCCAGCATCGCCGAAGGCGCGCAGGCGCACAGCCCCAGGCAATAGACAGGCTCCAGCGTCACCGAACCGTCCTTGGTGGTCTCGTGGAAGCCGATGCCCAGCAACTGCTTGAGCTTGGCTGCAACGGCGTCAGAGCCCATCGACTGGCAGGCCTCGGCCTGGCAGACCTTCAGCACGTGCCGGCCCGCCGGATGGCTGCGGTAATCATGATAGAAGGTGACGACGCCGTGGACTTCGGCATTGGAGATGTTCAGCGCCTCGGCGATGATCGGCAGCGAGGCCTGCGGCACATGGCCGAATTCTTCCTGGATGCCGTGCAGGATCGGCAGCAACGGCCCTTCGAGGCCTTTCATGTCCTGAACAATCGCGGCGGTGCGCGATGCGATCTCGGTACTTGCGGCCTGCATCGTCATGCAGTGCCCTCCCTGGGTCGTGGCGTCTAGCGCTAAGTGCTTAAGAAATCAGAGGAAACCTCTGAAATCAATAAAGCTGTTCCGTTGCTCGATAGAAAATCTCTATCGATTGTCGTCCGCCATCATGTGTAGTCCTAGTGATGGGCGCGGAAATCGTCTGCCAGCGCCATCGCCTCGTCCAGCAGCGCCTGCACCAGCGGCGTGTGCGGTTCGCGCGGCGCAGCCACCAGGCCGACCGTGTGGCTGGCGTCGGGTTCGACGATCGGTATGGCCCGGATCGGCTCGGAAAAGCCGAATGTTTCCGCAAGGTTGAGCGGCATGATCGACGACCATTTGCCGGTCCGGATATGCGAGAACAAGACAATCATCGAATTGGATTCCAGCGTTGGCCGCACCTGCACGCCAGCTTCGGCCAGATGCTGGTCGATGATGCGTCGGTTCTGCATGTCCGGCGTCAAAAGGCAGAGCGGCAGCTGGCTGATCTCGGCCCATGTCACTTTGTCGCGGTCGGAATAGGGGTTTCCAACGGCGGTGATCAATTGGTAGCGCTCGTCATAAAGCGGCACGCTGGTCACGCGTCCGAGCGGCTCGTTGTCGAGATAGGTGATGCCGGCGTCGACATCGAAATTGCCAAGCAGCGACAGCACTTCGATCGAAGTCCGCGACAGGATCGAGAATGTCACGCCCGGATGCTTGTCGCGAAACGGCGTCGTCAGCCGCGCCACCATGGCGAGCGCGGTGGGAATGGCGGCGATGCGGATGCGCCCGGACAGGCCGTGGCGGGCTGCGCGCATCTCTTCGCGCATGGTCCTGGAATCGCCGACGATGCGGCGCGCCCAGACCAGCACCTGCTTGCCCTCCGGCGTCAGTCCCTGGAACCGCGACCCGCGATTGACCAGCATGACGCCGAGCTGGCCTTCGAGCTGCTTGATGCCGGCCGACAGGGTCGGCTGGGTGACGCCGCACACTTCCGCCGCGCGCCCGAAATGCTCTTCCCTGGCCAGCGCGATGAAGAATTCGAGTTTGTCGATCATTGGCGGACGTTATCCGGCGCGCCGGCACCGCGCCAGATAGTGCTGTGTTCGATCTTGTAGCACCGGACGCGCCATCCGATCGCAGGGCTTATCGGTCCACGAGATTGAGGATGTTGCCGTCCGGATCCTTGAACCATGCGACTTTCATGCCGTGGCCGACATGGATGTCCCCCTCCATCGTCAAGCCGGGCATATCGTAATGCTCGAAGGCAACGCCCTTCGACTTGAGGCCATTGACGACATTGCCGATTTCGTCGCCGACCATCCAGGTCACCGCCGTCGCCTTGTTGGTCCCGGCGAATTCGGAATGATAAACATTGATGGTGGTGCTGCCGCTTCTGTACACGATCAGTTCGCCGCCCTCATCGTGCACCTGCTCCAGGCCGAGTGTTCCCGCATAGAAGGCCTTGGCCTTCGCCAGGTCCTTCACGGCGAGGTTTGCTGTTGCATTGCTGTTTGCAAGCATGGTCGTCTCCTGCGTGGTTGTGGTGGTCATGGAAATAGGTCAACTCGGCCGCTTGACGACCGTCACCTTGCCTGGCGCTTGGAGCCGCCGGCGTTCTGCACTATGTGAGCTGCAGCTGAAAGCCAGGGAACATCAACCATGTCCGTTACCAAGGAAATCGTCACCGAGCGTCTGAAGACGGTCAACGGGCCTGACTTCACCGGCAACATTGTCGATCTCGGCATGGTTTCGGAGATTTTCATTGCCGATTCGAAAGTGTTCTTCTCGATCACCGTTCCCGCTGCGCGAGCCCAGGAGATGGAACCGCTGCGTGCCGCCGCCGAGCGGGTGGTGAAGGCCATTCCCGGCGTCGCCGGTGCGGTCGTCGCGCTGACGGCCGAAAAGAAAGGCGGCGGCATGGAAGCGCCGGTTCCGGCGCGTCCGGTGCCGAAGCCCGCACCGCCGGCTGCGCCGCAGCGCCCCGTGCCGCAGGCGCCCGCCTCGCAAAGCCAAGGCAAGCGCGGCGTGCCCGGCATCGACGCCATCATCGCGGTTGCCTCCGGCAAGGGCGGCGTCGGCAAGTCGACCACGGCCGTCAACCTGGCGCTTGGCCTCGCCGCCAACGGCTTGCGGGTCGGCGTGCTCGACGCCGACATCTATGGCCCGTCCATGCCGAGGCTCCTCGACATTCACGGCCGCCCGCAGACGGTCGACGGCAAGATCCTGAAACCGATGGAGAATTATGGCCTCAAGGTAATGTCGATGGGCTTCCTCGTCGATGAGGAGACCCCGATGATCTGGCGCGGGCCGATGGTGATGTCGGCGCTGACCCAGATGCTGCGCGAGGTCGAATGGGGGCGGCTTGACGTGCTCGTCGTCGACATGCCGCCCGGCACCGGCGACGCCCAGCTCACCATGGCCCAGCAGGTGCCGCTGGCCGGGGCGGTCATCGTCTCGACGCCACAGGACCTGGCGCTGATCGATGCCCGCAAGGGTCTCAATATGTTCAGGAAGGTTGATGTGCCGTTGCTCGGCATCATCGAGAATATGAGCTACTTCATCGCCCCCGATACCGGCAAGCGCTACGACATTTTCGGCCATGGCGGCGCGCGCCGCGAGGCCGAGAGGCTGGGCGTCACCTTCCTCGGCGAGGTGCCGCTGGAAATGGGCATCCGCGAAAGCTCGGATGCCGGTGCGCCGGTGGTCGTCTCGAAATCCGACGGCGCCGAGGCGAAGATCTATCGCGATATCGCCACCAAGGTCTGGGACAGGGTCAATGAGGAGCGGGGCGCTGCCGAAGCGGCGGTGCCGAGCATCGTCTTCGAGTGATCCATCGTCTTCGTGATCCCGGGGATCAGCCGCCGACCTTCTCTCCGAATGTCGAAAAGAACTGTCCTGCGAGTTTCTTCGAGGTCGATTCGATCAGCCGGCTGCCAAGTTGCGCGATCTTGCCGCCGACTTCGGCCCTGGCCGCGTATTTGAGGATTGTGGCATCCGGGCCGTCCTCGGTCAGCGTCACGTCGGCACCGCCCTTGGCGAAGCCGGCAATGCCGCCCTTGCCCTCGCCTTGGATGGTGTAGGCGTGCGGCGGCTTCAGGTTCTTCAGCGTCACCTCGCCCTTGAAGGTCGCCTTGATCGGCCCGATCTTCAGCACCACGGTCGCCGCCATTTCGGTCGGCGAACTCATCTCCAGGCTCTGGCAGCCAGGAATGGCCCGCTTCAGGATCTCGGGATCATTCAGCGCCTCCCAGACCTTCTGGACAGGGGCCGCGATGTGTTCTTCGCCTTCCATCACCAAAGCCATCAATATCTCCCAGCGCTATTCCAAAAAGGCGTAACGTAGGGTCCAACGCAAGTCCACCGGCACCAAAGTCCTGATTCGGGCAGTACCTCCTCTTGCCTGTATCAGCGCGTTGTCATAGGGATTTGTCATACAAATGCGGAGACCACGATGGCAGGCGCCCCCACCAGGAATAAGAAATTTCGCTCGCAGGAGTGGTTCGACAACCCCGACAATCCGGGCATGACGGCGCTGTACCTGGAGCGCTACCTGAATTACGGCCTGACGCGCGCCGAGCTGATGTCGGGCAAGCCGCTGATCGGCATCGCCCAGACTGGCTCGGATCTGTCGCCCTGCAACCGGCACCATATCGAGCTCGCCAAGCGCGTGCGCGAAGGCATCGTCTCGATGGGCGGCATTCCGTTCGAGTTCCCCTGCCATCCGATCCAGGAGACCGGCAAGCGCCCGACAGCGGCACTCGACCGCAATCTCGCCTATCTCAGCCTCGTCGAGGTGCTCTATGGCTATCCGTTGGACGGCGTGGTGCTGACCATCGGCTGCGACAAGACCACGCCGGCGCTCTTGATGGCGGCGGCCACCGTCAACATCCCAGCCATCGCGCTGTCGGTCGGCCCGATGCTGAATGGCTGGCACAAGGGCAAGCGCACCGGCTCGGGCACCATCGTCTGGGAATCGCGCCAACGCCTTTCGGCCGGCGAGATCGACTATGACGAATTCATGGACATCGTCGCCTCCTCGGCACCTTCGACCGGCTATTGCAACACCATGGGCACCGCCACCACCATGAACTCGCTGGCCGAGGCACTCGGCATGCAATTGCCAGGTTCGGCCGCCATCCCCGCGCCCTATCGCGAGCGCGGCCAGATCGCCTACGAGACGGGCAAGCGCATCGTCGACATGGTGCATGAGGATCTGAAGCCGTCCGACATCATGACACGCGAAGCCTTCGAGAACGCCATCGTCGTCAATTCGGCGATCGGCGGCTCGACCAACGCGCCGATCCATCTCAACGCCATCGCTCGCCATTTGGGCGTGCCGCTTACCAATGACGACTGGCAGGAGATCGGCCTCAAAGTGCCGCTCATCGTCAATCTGCAGCCGTCGGGCGAATATCTCGGTGAGGACTATCATCACGCCGGCGGCGTGCCGGCCGTTGTGGCCGAACTGATGAAGGCCGGCGTGCTGCCGCATCCCGATGCGTTGACCGCCAACGGCAAATCGATCGGCGACAATTGCAAGGGGGTCGCCAACGAGAACACCGATGTCATCCGTACCGTCGACAAGCCGTTGAAGACCAATGCCGGCTTCATCAATTTCAAGGGCAATCTGTTCGATTCCGCGATCATGAAGATGAGCGGCATCTCGCCGGAATTCCGCGAGCGCTATCTGTCCAATCCGAACGACCCGGAAGCCTTCGAGGGCAACGCCATGGTCTTCGATGGCCCGGAGGATTACCACGCCCGCATCGACGATCCGGCGCAAGGCATCGACGAGCACACGATCCTCTTCATGCGCGGCGCCGGCCCGGTCGGCTATCCCGGCGGCGCCGAGGTCGTCAACATGCAGCCGCCGGCCTACCTCATCAAGAAGGGCATCCATTCGCTGGCCTGCATCGGCGATGGCCGCCAGTCGGGTACGTCGGGCTCGCCCTCGATCCTGAACGCCTCGCCGGAAGCCGCCGTCGGCGGCGGTCTGGCACTGCTCAGGAGCGGTGATCGCGTCCGCATCGACCTGAGGAAGGGCACCGCGAACATCCTGGTCAGCGATGACGAGATCGCCCGGCGTCGCGCCGAACTGCAAAGCGATGGCGGCTATCACTATCCCAAGCACCAGACGCCGTGGCAGGAAATCCAGCGCGGCATGGTCGACCAGTTCTCGGCCGGCATGGTGCTGAAGCCGGCGGTGAAATACCAGGACGTCGCTCACACAATGGGCGTGCCGAGGGACAATCACTGATTGTCGCGGGACACTCGTCGAGTGTCCCGCGACCAGGTGCCCGCATGAACGACAGACGGCGACTTGATTCGGATCGGGCCGCCGTTCGTCATCCTTGACAAGCGTGGCCGACAATTCCACGATGGCGGCAAGGGGTGTATCGCGACGACCCCGTGAGGCGTCAGCCCAACGTTCGCGTCCAGGCTTCTCTTTTCAGGAGGTGGACGCCATGCCGTCAACAACCGCTATCACCGTATCGCAACTATCCCGCCTGGTCGGTTTGCCGGGCGCGCCCGTGATCGTCGATGTTCGCATCGATGAGGATTTCGCCGCCGATCCGCGGCTGCTGCCGGGCGCGATCCGGCGCGATTTCAAAACCGTTTCGACCTGGGCGGCGGCATTGGCCGGCAAGCCGGTGGCCGTCATCTGCCAGAAAGGCCAGAAGCTCTCGCAAGGCGTGGCCGCTTGGCTACGGCACGAAGGACGCCCCGCCGAATCCCTCGAAGGCGGGTTTGAAGCTTGGCGCGACGGCAAGGGGCTTCTCGTCGACACCGGCAACGTGCCGCCGCGCGACGAAAAGGGCCGCACCACATGGGTGACGCGGGCCCGGCCGAAAGTCGACCGCATCGCCTGCCCATGGCTGATCCGGCGTTTCGTTGACCCCGAGGCGGTGTTCCTGTTCGTCGAAGCCGCCGAGGTCCTGGCAGTTGCCGACCGCTTTCAGGCGGTGCCTTTCGACATCGACAATGTGTTCTGGAGCCATCGTGGCGAACGCTGCACCTTCGACACCATGATCGAGGAGTTCGGGCTGGACTCCCGGCCGCTCGATCGCCTCGCCGCGATCGTGCGCGCGGCCGACACGGCGCGCCTCGATCTGGTTCCCCAGGCGGCAGGGTTTCTCGCCGCCTCGCTTGGCCTGTCACGCATGTTCCGCGACGACCTGGAACAGCTGGAGGCCGGCATGCTGCTCTATGACGCGTTCTTCCGCTGGTGCCGCGATGCCACCGACGAAACCCACAATTGGCCGGCGGCGGGCAAGGTGTCATGAGCGCCATGGTATCCGGGGAGAATGTGGTGGAGCCGGCTGCGCCGAGTTTCCGGGAGGCGCTGAAGCTGTGGGCGACGATCGGATTGCTGAGCTTCGGCGGGCCGGCCGGCCAGATAGCGCTCATGCACAAGGAATTGGTCGAGGACCGGCGCTGGATCGGCGAACAGCGTTTCCTGCATGCCTTGAACTACTGCATGCTGTTGCCGGGCCCGGAAGCCCAGCAACTCGCCATCTACATCGGCTGGCTGCTGCACAGGACGATCGGTGGGCTTGTCGCCGGCATCCTGTTCGTCGTGCCGGGCGCTCTCGTCATGCTCGCCTTGAGCATGCTTTATGCGCTCTATGGCGATATCCCTTTGGTCGCGGCGCTGTTTTTCGGGATCAAGGCGGCGGTGCTTGCCGTTGTCGTCGAGGCGCTCATCCGGATCGGACGACGAGCGCTGAAGAACCGGGTGATGACAGCGGTCGCGGTGTCGGCCTTCATCGCCATCTACGCGTTGAACGTGCCGTTTCCGCTTATCGTCCTGCTCGCGGGCCTGGCAGGTTGGCTCGGCAACCATATTGTCCCCGGCCTGTTTTCCGGTTCCGCGCACGCCAAGGACGACGCCGCCGCGTCCAAGGGCGTGGTAGACCTGATGTTCGAGCGCGGTGAACTGACCCATGTCAGACCAACGACATGGCATGCGCCGCGCACCATCGCCATCTGGCTGCCGATCTGGCTCGGGCCGGTCCTTGTCATCGGGTTGTTCACCGGCTCGGCCAGCGTCTGGACCGAGATCGGCCGGTTCTTCAGTTTTATGGCCGTCGTCACCTTCGGCGGCGCCTATGCGGTCCTTGCCTATGTCGCGCAGGCCGCCGTCCAGTCGTTTGGCTGGCTCGCTCCAGGTGAAATGGTCGATGGACTAGGACTTGCGGAAACGACGCCGGGTCCGCTCATCCTGGTGCTGCAGTTCGTCGGCTTCCTGGCGGCGTTCCGCCATTCCGGGTCGCTCGAACCGTTGCTTGCCGGATCGCTCGGCGCCTTGCTCACGCTCTGGGTCACGTTCACGCCCTGCTTCTTCTGGATATTCCTCGGCGCGCCCTATATCGAGGCGCTGCGCGGCAACAAGGCGTTGTCGGCAGCCCTCGGCGCCATCACCGCCGCTGTCGTCGGCGTCATCATGAACCTCGCTTTGTGGTTCGCCCTGCACGTCGTCTTCCGCGAGGTGCACGTGACGGGCTACGGCATGAGCGTGCCGGTGCTTTCATCGATCGACTGGCGCGCGGCGCTGCTCTCCTGCGCCGCCATGGTCGCTGTGCTGAAGCTGAAGACCGGCATGCTGCCGGCGCTTGCGGGATGCGCCCTTGCAGGCGTGCTGCTGCTGGCCGCTGGCAGCTAGATCCAGGCTTGCTTTGTATTCCGCCGCCTGACCACCTAAGTGGTTGGAAACGGATGGATCATCATGGCGGGACGACGCTCTTCCCTCGGCTTTCTCGGCATGTTCGGCCGCTCGGGCGATCTGCGACAGCTCGACGCGGCCTTGCGCGGCGCCGACCTGCATCCGGCCCTGGTGCCGGAAGGGGTAAAACTCACCATCGTCAATCTGATGAAGGATCATTGGCCCGAGGAGCCGCCGCAGCAGGCCTATCCGCAGGTGGCGAGCCTGTTCAGCTACTGCATCGCCGGGCCGGAGACCTTTGAACGTTCGCAAGGTCAGCAGCAGCGGCTGGAGGCCGAGCGGCGGATCGAGGCGGCGCTCGAAACCGGCGACGGTTTCGACGCGCGGATCGTGCTGATGGCGCTGCACGCCAAGCTGATCAACGCCGAGGTGGTCGAGCGCTACGGGCTCAGCGTCGGCTGATTGTGGTTGGGGAAGGCGGCTTTAGCCGCCCATGCCGTTGCGCGGCAGCTTGATCATCTCGCCGAAGCGGGCGCGCAATTTGTCGTCGAGCATCTTGGGTACATGCCGCGGAAAACGCTCGGCCAGCACGCGCTTCTTTTCGATGATCGCCCGCTGCAATATATCAGGCCGGCCTTTCTCGTTCCATTCCTTGGGCGAGAACCTGTCGCCGACGGCGGGATAGAAATATTCGGTCTGCATCAGGCGCAGCGTCTGCTCGTTGCCGAGATAGTGCCCTGGGCCGTTCAGGCAGACCTCGGCAATGGTGTCGATCGACAGCGCTTCGTCGGTCACCTCGATGCCGCGCACGCAGCGCAGGCAATGGCCGAGCATGTCGTTGTCGATGATCAGGCTTTCCAGGCAGAAGCCGAGCAGCGAGGCGTGCATGCCGGCCGATTCGTAGACCAGGTTGAGCCCGGCAAGGCCGGCCATCACGTCGGTGATGCCCTTTTCGTAGCCGGACTGGATGTCGGGCAGTTTCGAATCAGTCATGCCGGCTGCGGAGCCGCCCGGCAGGTCGTAATACTGCGCCATCTGCGCGCAGGCGGCGGTCAGCACGGCCTGCTCGGCCGAGCCGCCGGACATGGCGCCGGTCCTCAGATCCGACACGAACGGCCAGGTGCCGAAGATCGCCGGATGCCCCGGCTTGATGGCGTTGACATAGACCAGACCGGCCAGCACTTCGGCCACCGCCTGCACGACCGCGCCGGCAATCGCCGCCGGCGCCGTCGCGCCGGCCTGTCCGGCCGACAGGAGCAGGATCGGGATGCCGCCCTCGACGCAGGCTTCGAGCACGCCACAGGCGTCCTCGGCGAATTTCATCGGCGGTACGACGAAGCAGTTGGAATTGGAGACGAAGGGCCGGGCGCGGAAATTCTCCTCGCCACCGGCGATCGCATAGAGCATTTCCAGCGCCGGCTGCACGTTCTCGCGCACCGTGAACGAGGTGCCGACATGCTTGGACGTGCCCATCACGCAGGCGTAAAGCGTGTTGAAGTCCATCTCGAGCGGATCGGGAATGTCGCGCGGCACCATCGGCCGCTGGAAGAAATGGATGTTGTCGAGCCCGTCGACGATGCGGGCGGCGTCATAGATGTCCTGCAGCAGCGATTCGCGGTATTGGCGCTTCTCGACATCGACCAGATGCACGGCGGCACCTGCGGTGCCGTAATGCACGCGCTTACCCTGGATCACCATGTCGTGTTTGGGGTCCTGGCCGTGCAAGGTGAAATTGCGCGCAGCCTTCTTGATCGTGTCGAGCACCAGCGCGCGCGGAAAGCGAATGCGGCCGTCGTCGCCATAGGTGGCGCCGGCCTTGGTCAGCGCCTCGATGCAGGAGGGGATGGCGTTGGCGAAGCCGACCGTCTCCAGGAGGGTCAGCACCGCTTCGTGGATGCGCTCCTGGTCATTGCCCTTGAGCGGTCCGTAGCTGCCGCCCTCGAGCCCCGGGCGCACCGGCCTGATGTCGTCGGCGAGCGGCGCTGCCCGCATGGCGCGGCGCGCTTCGCGTCCGCCGGAGCGGCGTGAACGCTGGTCCGCCGCATCCTGCTTTTCAAGAACCACTGACATGGAGGCACTCCACCTTTTGCGAGAAACAGGGCGGCGGTTGGTCCACCATCGGCTGCTTCTTCCCCTTTGGTGCTCGACTATGCCAACGGCATTGGTACAGCCTATGAGCCAGCAGGAGGGGTCGAGTATGCCAGAAAAACAGAGCGGGAGCCGCTTGGCAGCGGCTCCCGTCAAAGTCCCGGAGGATGGATCAGGCGGCGGCGGGCCTGCGTCCGGCAGCCGTGGCGAGTTCACGGATGCCGGGCTCGATGTGCTGCAGCGCGATCGAGGAAATGCCCAAGCGCATGAAACGCGAAGGCTTTTCGGTGCGGTCGAAGAACCGATCGCCTGGCTCGATGATGACGCTGCGCGAGGCCGCGGCTTCAGCCAAACCGCGGGAATCGGTACCGCGCGGCCCCTCCAGCCAGAGCGACGTGCCGCCGGCCGAGTCGGTCGAGCGCCATTCGGGCAGGAAAGCGGAAATCGCATGGACCAGACGCTTGCGCCGCTCGTCGAAGGCGCTCGACAGCCGCCGCACCAGCGCCTCGTGATGGCCGAGCGACAGGAACAGCGCCACGGCGCGCTGGTTGTTGGCCGGCGGATGGCGCAGCATGAAACGGCGCAGCGCCCGCAATTCGGCGATTAGGCCAGCGGAAGCCACGATGTAGCCAAGCCGCAGGCCGGGAGCCAGCGTCTTCGACATCGAGCCGACATAGACGACGCGACCGGAGCGGTCGAGGCTCTTCAGCGCCTGCTGCGGCGCCTCGTCGAGAAGCTGGCTGTCATAGCCGTCCTCGATGATGATCTGGTTGTGCCGGTTGGCGCGCGCCAGGAGGTCCTGACGGCGTTCGGCCGACAAGGGCACCATGGTCGGGCAATGATGGCTGGGGGTGACGAACACGAAGCCGGAATCACTGGGAATTGAGGAGGTTACGATGCCGGATTGGTCGACCGGAACCGGCTGGATATCGGCCCCCGCGAGCCGGAAGATTGAGCGCGCGTCGGGATAGCCCGGATCCTCCATCGCGACTTTCGAGCCCTTGGTCATCAGCAGCGACGCCAGCATGTAGAGCGCGTTCTGGGCGCCAAGCGTGACGATGATCTCGTCGGGATTGGCGAAGATGCCGCGCCGGGGCAGGAGTCGCGCCTGGATCTGCTCGATCAGCAGCGGATCGTCCCGGTCGACCATGTCGGACGCCCAGTTGCGGATCTCCAGCACGGCCAGCGCCATGCGGTTGCACTCGCGCCATTCGGCGGTGGGGAACAGCGCCGGGTCGAACTGGCCATAGACGAAGGGGTAGGACGACTTGATCCAGTTGTCGTGCTTGGCCGGCGGCGGCATGTCGCTGGCCGCGATCTGGCGGCGTGCCTTCCAGTCGATCTCGTTGGCCTGGTCGGGTGCCTTCTGGTGCGGCTTGGCCGGCGTCGCCAGCACATCGGGATTGACGAAATGGCCGCGCCGCTCGCGCGCCACCAGGAAACCCTGGTCGACGAGCTGCTGGAAGGCCAGCACCACCGTTCCGCGCGCCACGCCGAGTTTTTCGGCCAGGATCCGGCAGGAGGGGAGCGGCATCGAGGCGGCGATCTGGCGGTCGAGAATGGCGGCCACGATGGCTTGGCGGATCTGCGCCTGCAGGGTCTGGCCGGATTCGGCCGAAATCCGGAACAGGCCGGACCATATCGCCGTGTCGTTTCTCTGTGGCATGGAGAATCTTCCTTGATGGCCAGCCTTTTTCGCTTGGCTGGACCAGCCGAACGTAACCGTGGCACAAGGGGTTGCGCCAATCAATTTTTCTGATCTTTGGGATTTATGCCAGTGATCCTTCAAGCTCGAAAAGTAATCCTTCAAGCTCGAACGAGGCGCTGACCTGCCGGCCGGCCGATACATTGTGTCATGGCATCGTGATGCGCTGCGGCATCGCCGCGTATTGACCGGATGGAATTCGGCTCAATAGTTGTTGCGCGACGACACGCGCCGGAAACATCCGGTCTGATATGGTGCGTCCAAAACGCCAGGAGTCCCCCGCCAGTGGATCAGTCAGCCTTCAAGAAACAGCTCGCCGCCTTGCGCGATCATCGCGCCGCGGCGCCTGGCGATATGCGCCAGGCCTTTGCCGCCGATCCCCAGCGGTTCAAGACATTCTCCGCCACCGATGACGACCTGCTGCTCGACTGGTCGAAATGCGCCGTCGACGCAGCGACAATGGATCTCCTGGAAAAGCTGGCCTCGGCCGCCGATCTCGAAGGCCGCCGCGCCGCCATGTTCGCCGGCAAGAAGATCAACATCACCGAAGACCGCGCCGTGCTGCATACGGCACTGCGCAATCTGAGCGGCAAGGGGGTCACGGTCGACGGCCAGGATGTCAAGGCGGACGTCCTTTCCGTGCTCGACGCGATGGGTGCCTTCGCCGATGCCATCCGCTCCGGCAAGGCAACAGGCGCCACCGGCAAGAAGATCACCGACATCGTCAACATAGGCATCGGCGGTTCGGACCTCGGTCCGGCCATGGCGACGCTGGCGCTGGCGCCCTACCATGACGGTCCCCGCGCGCACTACGTCTCCAACATCGACGGCGCCCATATCCACGACACGTTGAAGGGCCTGTCCGCCGAAACCACGCTGTTCATCATCGCCTCCAAGACCTTCACCACGGTCGAGACGATGACCAATGCGCAGACGGCGCGCGACTGGGTGCAGAAGGCGCTCGGCAAGGCAGCGGTCGGCAAGCATTTCGCCGCCGTCTCGACGGCGCTCGACCTGGTGGCCAAATTCGGCATCGAGCAGGACCGCGTCTTCGGTTTCTGGGACTGGGTCGGCGGCCGCTATTCGGTCTGGGGCGCAATCGGCCTGCCGGTCATGATCGCCATCGGCCCGAAGAGTTTCCGCGCCTTTCTCGACGGCGCGCACGAGATGGACGAGCACTTCCGCACCGCGCCGCTCCAGAAGAACCTGCCGGCGCTGCTGGGGCTGGTCGGCTGGTGGCACCGCGTGATCTGCGGCTATCCGGCCCGCGCGGTCATCCCTTACGACCAGCGCCTGTCCAGGCTGCCGGCCTATCTGCAGCAGCTCGATATGGAATCGAACGGCAAGAGCGTCACCCTGGACGGCACGCCGGTGACGACGCCGACCGGGCCGCTGGTCTGGGGCGAGCCGGGCACCAACGGCCAGCACGCCTTCTTCCAGTTGCTGCACCAGGGCACCGATCTGATCCCGGTCGAGTTCCTCGCCGCCGCGGTCGGCCACGAACCCGATCTCAAGCACCAGCATGATTTGCTGCTCGCCAACTGCCTGGCGCAATCGGAAGCCCTGATGAAGGGCCGCACGCTGGAGGAAGCGCGCACGCAGATGCTGGCCAAGGGCATGAAGCCGGCCGATGTCGACAAAATAGCGCCGCATCGTGTCTTCTCCGGCAACCGGCCCTCGGTGACCATCCTCTACCGCAAGCTCGACCCACGCACCTTTGGCCGGCTGATCGCTCTCTACGAGCACCGGGTCTTCGTCGAGGGGACGCTGTTCAACATCAACTCCTTCGACCAGTGGGGCGTCGAGCTCGGCAAGGAACTGGCCACCGGCCTGCTGCCTGTCGTTGAGGGCAAGGAAAGTGCCGCCAGGCGGGATGCATCGACGGCTGGCCTGGTGGGATACATCCACAAATTGCGTGGTTCGGAGTGACTGATTTGGCAGACATCAAGGGGATATTGTTCGACAAGGACGGGACACTTGTCGACTTCAACGCCACCTGGCTCGGCGTCGCCGATTTCATGGCCATGGACGCATCCGACGGCGATCGCTGGAAGGCCGACAGGCTGCTCGCGGCGGCCGGCTTCGATTTCGCCAACCGGCGTTTCAAGCCGGACTCCATCTTTGCCTCCGGCACCAATCTCGACGTCGTCGAACTGTGGTTCCCGCGCCTGTCGAACGAAGACCAGATGCTGGCGGTGGCCCGTTTCAACGAGATCACCTCGGTGAAGGGTTCGGCGATGGCGGTGGCGCTGCCCGGCATCGTCGACACGCTGGCCCTGCTGCACAAGCGATCCTATCGTCTCGGCGTCGCCACCAACGATTCGACCAGCGGCGCCGAAAAGACGCTGGTCACGCTCGGCGTCGCGCAATTGTTCGTCGCCGCTTACGGATACGACGCCGTCGCCAACCCCAAGCCTGCCCCCGACACCATCCAGGCCTTCTGCGATCTTACCGGGCTGAAGCCAGCCGAGATCGCCATGGTCGGTGACAACAGGCACGATCTCGAAATGGCCCGCGCCGGCGGCTGCGGCCTGGCGGTCGGCGTGCTGTCGGGTACGGGCACGCGTGAATCGCTGGCCGAGATCGCGGATGTCATCCTGGATTCGGTGGCGGATTTGCCGGATTTTTTGGCGGCTAGGGTGAAGGAGACGGCGTAGGAGGGGAGGAAGGTGGTTTGCGATTAGTGGCCGAGGTGGAGCCGAGTGCTGACTGGCCGGTAGTGGAAAAGCTTGGTGCTAAGCTGACGTTCTCCAACCGACCCCGTTGTCGCCATTTCTGATCACTTGACGATCACCCAGAACCCATTACCGAAGAGCAATTCCATTTCAGGCTTGTCCCGAGCACGGGCTCCGCAACAATTGCGAACTCTCCGTCACTTTTTAAACACCATCATCGCGGCTTTTGATAGAGCGGCAAAAAACGGGGCGAGTGAACGGAGTTCTCAAAGGAAGTAGATATAGCGCAGAAAGCACTTTTACTCCGATTTAGGAAGACGGCGCGTGCCCTCCCTCGATTCGAGATTCAATGTCGACATGGCCGGTAGGTAGAAAAGAATATTTTATTTACTCGTATCCGCACTGATAGAGAATACGAATGCAGCCCGTGGTTCTTGAGGAGGGTATCAATGAGGAATTCGGCGAGGTTTTGGTACGATTTTATCAAGCAATATCTTCCGGGCGCTGTCGAGTCAGAGCAGAAAATAAAAGCTCTTTTAGGTATGTATATTAAAGACAGCAAACATCATCGTGAGGCTGATCAATTATTATCGGAGATGGCAGGCGAGGAGTTCGGAGGGCTAGGAATTACTCGGCGCCGACTTATATTTCTAGCGGCAACAGCGGCGGCAACATCGTCAACGGTGATCAATGCGAAGAATCTGTTTGGGCTCGCTGTTGATGGGATCGATGGTGCCAGCGATTTCATCCTAGGCGAGGGCTCAGACGTAACAGAAGAAGTCTTGCACTTCATTGAAAGGCAGGGGTTCGGGACAGGGTTCACCGAGATACCGCCTTTCGCAGAAACTTCCGACGCGATCAAGCTATGGCAAGCTGCGCGAGCCTTCCAGATAAACTCACCTGAAACAAGGAGCCATCTCCAGTTTCTAAAGTCCCTTCAATTCCGTCGCGGTGCTGAGAACGCGGTGCATGCTTATGCTGCGTTTCTGCGCTCGGCTATCGTTAACCGCCTGGGGGCATTTGCAGACGCTCAACCTATTCTCCTCGATGGATACAATGCGGACGAGCTTCCGCACTGGTTGTTTCTGACAAATTTAGTGGAAGATGCATCACAAAAGTTCATAGCAATCAATCCTGAGCATATTGGCAATCCGAGTGGATGGTCAGCCACTCCAGTCATAAACAAAATCAATGCTCGCTTCGGTGCAGAGCTCTCTCATAACGTTTCCGCGTTCGGAGACGCCGGCAGCCGCAAAAGACTACGGGATAACCTGTCTACATTCCAAACGCCTTTTCTTAGAGCAATTTGGCTGAACACAATTTCCTACACGGCGGATAGCAAACTTAACATAACGGAACGTCGGGAAGCGTGGGATAGCCAGATTGCCTTGTATAAAGTTGCTCTGGAGACGAGTATTGGTGGGTATAAATACCGGCGAGGAATTTGGAATGAATGTATGGCTATGGCGATTCAGGCACATCGTCACGGAGATTTTGATTACAGAGATATATTCGTAACCGCGTGTCTCGACCCAGATGTTCTTGGAATACCGGGTTCAATGTTTCAAGAGGATATGCAGCGGCGTAGTGCCAATATGGATCACTCGTTTGTTATGCTAATGATTTTTATTCAGAGATTGAAGTTAGATGGGATTAATTATCAGAGTAGCGTAGATTTGGATCTAGAGTTCACCTCGATACTTGAAAATCCGGATCGAGGCGGTAACTTCCAAATAAGGACGGCGCTAGATGCATTTCGTAAAAAGAAGAGTATAGAAATCAGCCCTGACGATGGGATATCCATATATGCGGGATCGAATTCGAGTTTCGCATCTTACATAATAGATGTGCCGTTTGATGGTTAGTCGCCAAGGGGATCAAATGATAGGCAGGAGCTATCTCTAAAGTTTTGAATGCAGAAATCTCTATGCCGAGTTAGCGGCAGTCCGCGTAATTCAAAGGAGTTGAATTGGAGGCCATTCAACAGGTCAAACCGTACTCGCATGTCGAGAAGGGGTTTTATACCCCCGCTTGGGCCGCAAGGAAATTCGGGCGTAGCAGGCAACTCTTGGCGCCACTCTAGGTGGCAGATAGCACGCGTCCCGGTTGAAGCGCAGCGACCACCTGAATGGCCGCTTTCCAAATTCCGCCGCCCAGAAGCCGTCGGGCAGCAATCCACCCCATTGCTGACACTGCCGGCATATTTCCATGGATCGAAGCGGCCACCCGCGTTGGACGGGGCCGCCGCTCAACGTCAGATTTCGGTTCACTCGGCCAAGAGGAGCGCGTCCCCTACGTCGATGCCAAGATACCCACTGTGTTCTCGATCTTAAAGTGACCGAAGAGTATCTGGATAGCTCGGATGTTGCCCTTCGCCTTATAGATCATCGGCGCTTTTGTGCGCCGAAGTGAGTGAGGCCTATATTCTTCTGGATGCAGACCGATCGCAGTCGTCCATCCGTCAACGAGGCGGGCATGGTCTGCTTCCGTGCAGGCAAATGCGTCAGCTTGCTGGGCGACGAATCCGAAGCGTTCGTTGGAAGGCCACGAACGTTCCCATCAGCCACACTATGGCGGCGAAGGTGCCTATCCACGCACCCAACAAGCACATGCGTCCGAGCAGCAGTCCAAGAGGAGTCCAAAAATCATCAGGTCGCCGAGCCTCATCGACATCTGCCTGAGCAAGCAGAGGGCAGCTATCGCCGTAAACTTCTGTGGCAGAAGATGTACAGAAAAAGCCGCGTACTCCGTGGTTGTAAGCCAGAAGCGAGAACAGCGACATGTAGGCTAATGCGCTGAAGACCAGGATAACGGCTCCCGTCACCATGGCGCGATTTACCGACTTCCTACCTGCATTAACCGAGAGTTGATAGACAAGTACCAAAACGACCAAATGGGAAACCGCAGTCACTTGAACTATGGCTGATGGCCAAGGTGGCGCGATGCCGATAAGTACGGTTACGAGGACAAGTGCCGTGGCGGCAGTTCCGGCCGCTCCACCCCAAACCCAAACACCCCGCTCGCCCTGCTCGCACCCCGCATCCCGTCCCCAAAATCCGGCACCTCATATTCAGCGATCAATCGCAGCCGCGACAGCGGCAGATCGTTGCGGCGGGGGTCGCCGACCAGCACTTCGATGCCTGATGCCAGGCAGCGATCGAGGAACGGGATGACCCGCAAGGCAACCTCGCTGGAGTAGAACACGTCGCCCGCCAGCACGAGGTCGACGGGCGGTGGCGGGCCTTTGGTGATATCCTTGCCGATGATGGTGATCTCGACGCCGTTGGCGGCGGCGTTGAGGCCGATGGCGGCGATGCCGTTGCGGTCGATCTCGGCGGCGATCACTTCTGCAGCGCCGGCCCTGGCGGCGGCGATGCCGACCAGGCCCGAGCCGGCGCCGAGGTCGAACACGCGGCGTCCTGCCACGCTTTGCGGATGGTCGAGAACATGGCGCGCCAGCACCGCGCCGCCGGCCCAGGCATAGGCCCAGTAGGGCGGTTGCGGCTCGGCCTCGTCGATATCGTCGTGCGGGCCGACGAGCCGCCTCAGCCCGCTGCCGGGATGCGGCGTGTAGAGCTGGATTTCGGGAACCGCGCGCACAGCAGCCAGGCGCAAATTCGCCTTGATGAAATCAGCCGGGTCGAGGCTTCGGCCCGGCGCTTCGATACCGGCCGGGTTGTCAGCCACTATTCCCGCAACGCCCGCCGCAGGATCTTGCCGACCGGTGTCTTCGGCAATTCGGTCCTGAACTCGATGAATTTCGGCCGCTTGTAGCCGGTCAGGTTCTCGCGGCAATAGGCGGTGATGGCTTCCGCCGTCAGGGCCGGATCCTTCTTGACGATGAACAGTTTCGGCACTTCGCCGGAATGCTCGTCCGGCACGCCGATCGCGGCCACTTCGAGCACGCCCGGATGCAGCGCCACGACCTCCTCGAGTTCGGTCGGATAGACGTTGAAGCCGGAGACGAGGATCATGTCCTTCTTGCGGTCGACGATCTTGGTGAAGCCGCGATCGTCCATGAAGCCCATGTCGCCCGACTTGAAGAAACCGTCCTTGGTCATCACCTTGGCGGTCTCGTCGGGCCGGTTCCAGTAGCCGGCCATCACCTGCGGTCCCCTGATGCAGATTTCGCCGACTTCGCCCAGCGGCACGTTGTTGCCGTCGTCGTCGCGGATGGCGATCTGTGTCGAAGGCAGCGGCAGGCCGATCGTGCCGGTGAACTCGCCGGAACTGAACTTGTTGGCCGTCGCCACCGGCGAGGTCTCCGAAAGGCCATAGCCTTCGCTGACCGGGCAGCCCGTCAGCGCCTTCCAGCGCTCGGCGACGCCCTTCTGCACCGCCATGCCGCCGCCCAGGGTCAGGAGCAGCGGCTTGAAGTCGAGCTTGCGGAAATCCTCATTGTTGAGCAGCGCGTTGAACAGCGTGTTGAGGCCCGGAAAGATATGGATCGGATACTTGCCCATCTCCTTGACGAAGCCCGGAATGTCGCGGGGATTGGGGATCAGTATGTTCTGGCCGCCCATCTGCATGCCCATCAGCGCGTTCACCGTCAGCGCGAAGATGTGGTAGAGCGGCAGCGCGCAGACGAGGTTGAGATGCGCGGGTTTCGGCTTGACCGTGTAGGCGTCCTGCAGCCACAGCGAATTCTGCTCGACATTGGCCAGCACGTTGCTGTGCAGCAGGGTCGCACCTTTCGAGATGCCGGTGGTGCCGCCCGTATATTGCAGAAAGGCGACATCGCTGGCCGCCACCGTGGCCGGCTTGAAAGTCATGCCGCGGCCAGCCTTGAGAGCCGCATTGAACTTGACGTGGCCGGGCAATGACCAGGCCGGCACCATCTTCTTGACGCGGCGCACGACCAGATTGACGATCGTCCCCTTCAAGCCGCCGAGCAGGTCGCCCATCGCGGCCACCACGACCTGCTTGACCGAGGTCCTGGCGATCACCGCCTGCAAGGTGTTGGCGAAGTTTTCGAGGATGACGATGGCCTGCGCGCCGGAATCCTTGAGCTGGTGCTCCAGTTCGCGCGGCGTGTAGAGCGGATTGATGTTGACCACGACGTAACCGGCGCGCGCCACCGCCATCATCGCCACCGGATATTGCAGCACGTTCGGCATCATCAGGGCGACGCGCGCGCCCTTCTGCAATCCGGTCGACTGCAGATAGGCGCCGAAGTCAGCCGAAAGCTGTTCGAGTTCGCTGTAGATGATTGACTTGCCCATGCAGGTGAAAGCCGGCTGGCCGGAGAACTGCTTGCAGGCGCCGACGAGGAAGTCGCCGATCGAATTGTAGGGAAGGGCGCCGATCTCGGCCGGCATGTTCTTGGGATAGCTGTTGAGCCACGGCTTTTCGGGCAGGCCGGCGGCAAGTTCGGTGAGCGCCTTCGGCAGCCGCTGGCTGGCCGCCGTCGCCGGCTTCGGCGCTGGTGCTGTCTTGGCTGGCGGCGGGCTCTTTGTCGCGGCCGTCCTGGCCGCTCCGGCCTTGGCTGCTCCAACCTTGGTCGCTCCAGCCTTGGCCGCGGGCGCCTTTGCCGGCGCGGCCTTGGCTGCCGGCTTGGTGGCGGCCTTTGGCGTGGTCGCGGCCTTTGCCGGGGGGGCTTTCCCGGCGGCCGCCGCCTTTGCGCTCACGGCCTTGCCTGCGGCCTTGCCCTGTCCATCGGCGCCGGCTGGTTTCGAGCCCGCCTTGGCCGATGCTTTCACCGGCGTCTTCGATGCTTTTGCCACCCGTTCCTCCCTAGCAATTCTTGTTCGCCTGTTCTTCTTGGCCCGTGCCGCGCTCGTCCCGCATTGCCCGAGACGCCCTCCGTCGCCGCCAGCCTGTGCATCTATGTATTGCCTCTATCGGCGGCGGTGCAAGTCTTGCCCCTGCGGCAAGTCGCCGAAAGATTTGCCGCCGAAAATCTTTCCCGTCGGCGGCGCTTGCGACCGGTATCCCGCAACCCCTCGATCGGCGGCGGGGCGGAAACGGAGCGCATGTCGTGGAATGGCTGATCAATAAAAAAATGCGGTCGTTAATAATCTCGTGAATGGAAAAAACTGCTAATTTTTTCTTCCATTTAACAAAATCGCGGATTTTTTTCCTGCTTCCCGCGGGGTAAGCAAACGGGGTGTTCCAAAGCCGGAAAAACGGTGCTTATATGCGCGCTTCGCGAGCCTGATAGAGGGGCTTGGAAGAACATCAGGGAGTGCTCAATGAAGAAGAAATTGACTTTTGCAGCCGCGTTGCTGGCTGCAAGCGTCCTGGGAGGCGTGGCCAACGCGAAAACTCTGGTTTATTGCGCTGAAGCGTCGCCGGAAGGTTTCGACCCGGCGCCGTACACCGCGGGCCAGACCTTCGATGCGTCCTCGCGTACCGTTTTCAACCGCCTTGTCGAATTCGATCACGGCAAGACTTCCGTGTCGCCCGGCCTGGCTGACAGCTGGACCATTTCGGACGACGGCAAGGAATATACTTTCAAGCTGCGCAAGGGCGTCAAGTTCGCGCCCACCGACTACTTCACCCCGACGCGCGATCTGAACGCCGACGACGTGGTGTTCTCCTTCGAGCGCCAGGTAGACAAGAACGGCCCCTGGTTCCAGTACATACCGGGCATTGCCTATCAGTATTACAATGACCAGTTCGGCGACAACATCACCAAGGTCGAGAAGGTCGACGACCTGACCGTGAAGTTCACCCTCAAGGAACCGGCGATCACCTTCATTCCGACGCTGGGCATGGATTTCGCCTCGATCGTTTCCAAGGAATATGCCGATAAGCTGCAGGCCGACAAGACGCCTGAACTCTTCAACCAGAAGCCCGTCGGCACCGGCCCGTTCATCTTCGTCGACTACCAGACCGACGCCGCCATCCGCTACAAGGCCAACCCCGACTATTGGGGCGGCAAGCAGAAGATCGACGATCTGGTCTTCGCCATCACCACCGATCCGGCGGTGCGCGCGCAGAAGCTTAAGGCCGGCGAATGCAACATCATGTCCTACCCGGCACCGGCCGACATCGCCGGCCTGCAGGCTGATCCGAACCTGACGGTCGCGGAGCAGGAAGGCCTCAACGTCGGCGCGCTGATGTACAACACCCAGCAGAAGCCGTTCGACGACGTGCGCGTGCGCAAGGCGCTCAACATGGCCATCAACAAGAAGGCCATCATCGACGCCGTGTTCCAGGGCGCCGGTCAGGTGGCGATCAACCCGATCCCGCCGACCATGTGGTCCTACAACAAGGACGTGAAGGACGATCCGTACGATCCGGACGCGGCCAAGAAGATGCTTGAAGAGGCCGGCGTCAAGGACCTCAAGATGAACGTCTGGGCCATGCCGGTGTCGCGTCCCTACATGCCGAACGCGCGCCGCACCGCCGAGCTCATCCAGGCCGACTTCGCCAAGGTCGGCGTCACCGTCAACATCGTCAGCTACGATTGGGGTGAATACCTCAAGCGCGCTTCGGCGGTCGATCACGACGGCGCCGTCATCGTCGGCTGGACCGGCGACAATGGCGATCCGGACAATTTCCTCGGCGTGCTCTTGAGCTGCGCTTCCGTCGGTTCGAACAACCGTGCGGAATGGTGCAACAAGGACTTCGACGCGCTCATCAACAAGGCCAAGACGGTTTCCGACCAGGCCGAGCGCACCAAGCTCTACGAACAGGCGCAGGTCATCTTCAAGGAGCAGGCACCGTGGGCGACGCTCGCCCACTCCAAGGTGTTCATGCCGATGCAGAAGACCGTCTCCGGCTTTGCGATGGATCCGCTCGGCATCCATCGCTTTGACGGCGTCGATATCGCCGAATAAGGTTCGCGAAACGGGGCGGCGCCATTTCGGTGCCGCCCCACCTCGCCCGCCATGCTGCGTTATATCCTCGGCAAGCTCGCCCTCATCATCCCGACCTTCATCGGGATAACCATCCTCGCTTTCGGCTTCGTGCGCATCCTGCCCGGTGATCCGGTGCTGGTGCTCGCGGGCGAACGTGGCCTGTCGCCCGAACGCCATGCGGCGCTGATGCACCAGTTCGGTTTCGACCTGCCGATCTGGCAGCAATATCTGGCCTATCTGACCAACATCCTCAGCGGCGATTTCGGCACCTCGTTTTCCACCAAGACGCCAGTGCTCAAGGATTTCCTGGTACGGTTCCCGGCAACGGTCGAACTCGCCATCTTCGCCATGATCTTCGCGGTCATCTTCGGTGTCGCCTTCGGCATCTTCGCTGCCATCCGCCGTGGCTCCTGGTTCGATCAGCTGACCATGGGCACCGCGCTCGCCGGCTATTCCATGCCGATCTTCTGGTGGGGGCTGCTGCTGATCATCGTTTTCTCCGGCACGCTGCACTGGACGCCGGTTTCAGGCCGCATCGATCTTCTTTACTTCTTCAAGCCCGTGACCGGCTTCATGACCATCGATTCCCTGATTTCGGGGCAGAAGGGCGCCTTCCGCTCGGCGGTGTCGCATCTCATTTTGCCGACCATCGTGCTTGGCACGATTCCGCTGGCGGTCATCGCCAGGCAGACGCGCTCGGCCATGCTCGAAGTGCTGGGCGAGGACTATGTCCGCACCGCGCGCGCCAAGGGCCTCGCGCCACGCCGCGTCATCGGCCTGCATGCCTTCCGCAACGCGCTGATCCCGGTCGTCACCACCATCGGCCTGCAGGTCGGCACGCTGCTCACCGGCGCCATCCTGACCGAGAGCATCTTTTCATGGCCCGGCATCGGCAAATGGATGATCGACGCCATTTCCAAGCGCGACTATTTCACCGTGCAGGGCGGGTTGCTTTTGATCGCGCTGATCGTCATGTCGGTGAACCTTATCGTCGACGTGCTCTACGCCGTCATCAACCCGCGTATCCGGGCGAATTGACATGACCAATGAAGGCCCAGCCACCGTCGAAGCCGCGACCGTCGTCAAGCCGCAGGACGCGCGGCTGCAGATGTTCGCCGAGTTCTGGCATTATTTCTCGATCAACAAGGGCGCGGTGATAGGCCTCTTCGTCTTCGCGCTGCTGATCCTGGTCGCCATCTTCGCGCCGCTGCTCGCACCGCACTCGCCCGATGACCAGTTCCGCGATTTCTTCCTGACGCCGCCAGCCTGGCAGGAAGGCGGCAACGCGCAGTTCCTGCTCGGCACCGACGCCGTCGGCCGCGATATGCTGTCGCGCCTGATCTACGGTTCGCGCTTCTCGCTCGCCATCGGCTTCGTCGTCGTCACCACGGCGCTGGTCTCCGGTGTCATCCTCGGCCTGCTCGCGGGTTACTGCCGCGGCTGGGTCGACACGCTGATCATGCGCATCATGGACATCATCCTGGCCTTCCCGTCCCTGCTGCTCGCGCTGGTGCTGGTCGCGGTGCTCGGCCCCGGCCTCGTCAACGCCATGATCGCCATCGCCTTCGTGCTGCAGCCGCACTTCGCCCGCCTCACCCGCGCCGCCGTGATGGCGGAGAAGAACCGCGAATATGTCGTGTCGGCCAAGGTCGCCGGCGCCAGCCACCTCAGGCTGATGCTGGTCACCATCCTGCCCAACTGCATCGCGCCGCTGATCGTGCAGGCGACGCTGTCCTTTTCCAACGCCATTCTCGAGGCAGCCGCATTGGGCTTCCTCGGCATGGGCGCGCAGCCGCCGACGCCGGAGTGGGGTACCATGCTTGCCGAGGCGCGCGAGTTCATCCTGCGCGCCTGGTGGGTGGTGACCTTCCCCGGTCTCGCCATCCTGATCACCGTCTTTGCCATCAACCTGATCGGCGACGGCCTGCGCGATGCGCTCGACCCCAAGCTGAAGAGGTCGTGAGCATGTCCCTGCTCGAGATCAAGAACCTCACCGTTTCCTTCGACACCGCCGCCGGGCCGTTCATGGCCGTGCAAGGCATCGACCTTTCGATCGAGCCGCGCGAGGTGCTGGCGATCGTCGGCGAGTCCGGTTCCGGCAAGTCGGTGTCGATGCTGGCGGTGATGGGGCTGTTGCCCAACACCGCGACCGTCAAGGCCGACCGCATGGCCTTCGACGGCGTCGATCTCTTGAAGCTCAGCCCGTCCGAACGCCGCAAGATCGTCGGCAAGGACATCTCGATGATCTTCCAGGAGCCGATCGCCAGCCTCAACCCGTGCTTTACCGTCGGTTTCCAGATCGAGGAAGTGCTGCGCTTCCACATGGGCATGGACCGCGCCCAGCGCCGGGCCCGCGCCATCGAACTTATGAAGCTGGTCGGCATCGCCGATCCGGAAGACCGGCTGAGCTCGTTTCCGCACCAGATGTCTGGCGGCCAGTGCCAGCGCGTGATGATCGCTATCGCCATTGCCTGCAATCCGAAGCTCCTGATCGCCGACGAGCCGACCACCGCGCTCGACGTCACCATCCAGAAGCAGATCCTCGATCTCCTGGTCTCGCTGCAGGCCAAATACGGCATGGGCCTGATCATGATCACCCACAATATGGGCGTCGTGGCAGAGACCGCCGACCGCGTCATCGTCCAGTACAAGGGCCGCAAGATGGAAGAGGCCGACGTGCTGTCGCTGTTTGAATCGCCCAAGAGCAATTACACGCGCGCCCTGTTGTCGGCGCTGCCGGAGAACGCCGTCGGCGACCGCCTGCCGACCGTTTCCGACATGCTGTTCGAGCCGGCTCCCTCGGCTGGCAACAAAGCCGGCGCGGGAGCCTCGGCATGAGCACCACGGTCCTCGAAGGCAAGAACATCGTTCGCGACTATCACATCGGCGGCGGCCTGTTCACCGGCCCGCGCACCGTGCATGCGGTCAAGGGCGTCTCCTTCAAAGTGGACAAGGGCAAGACGCTCGCCATCGTCGGCGAGAGCGGCTGCGGCAAGTCCACGCTCGCCCGCATCATCACCTTGATCGATCCCGCGACATCGGGTGACTTGTTCATCGACGGCAACAAGGTCGACATCGCCCGGGGCGGTCTGGCCAGGGAGATGCGCCGCAAGGTGCAGATCGTCTTCCAGAACCCTTACGGGTCGCTCAATCCGCGCCAGAAGATCGGCGACGTGCTGGGCGAGCCGCTTTTGATCAACACCGACAAGCCGGCCGCAGAGCGGCGCGACCTCGCCATGAAGATGCTGAAGAAGGTCGGCCTCGGTCACGAACACTACAACCGCTATCCGCACATGTTCTCCGGCGGCCAGCGCCAGCGCATCGCCATTGCCCGCGCGCTGATGCTGAACCCGAGCCTCTTGGTGCTCGACGAGCCGGTCTCGGCGCTCGACCTGTCGGTGCAGGCGCAGGTGCTCAACCTGCTCGCCGACCTGCAGGACGAGTTCCAGCTGACCTATGTCTTCATCAGCCACGATCTTTCCGTCGTGCGCTACATCGCCGACGACGTGATGGTGATGTATTTCGGCGAAGCGGTCGAATACGGCTCACGCGACGAGGTCTTCTCGGACCCCAAGCACAGCTACACCAGGACACTGTTCGCCGCCACGCCGCGCGCGGACGTGGCAAGCATCAAGGCGAGGCTGGCGAAGAAGAAGGCGGCTTGACAGGCTTTCCATGGTCGTTCTCGCCGGGCTTAACGCGCGGTTACCTCCCCACCTGGCGCCGCCATCGTCGGGCTTGTCCCGAGGATCTGTCAGCCTATCAAGAAAATCCGCCATACGGGCATAGGACAGTAGGTCCTCGGGACAAGCCCGAGGACGACGCCAGGTTTGGTGATAGCGGTGCGCGCCAAAGGAAGGTCTCGGGGAAACGCTACCGAGATGGCTCGGCCCGACCCATTTTTGCGAACGGCCGGGCAGAAATTGCCTCCGTCTACGACAGCTTGGCGATAACAGCCCGCAACGCCTCGCCGAACTTCCGGACCTCCGCGACCGTGTTGTAATGCACCAGCGAGGCGCGGATGGCGCCGCTGTCCATCGACAGGTTGAGGCGCTTCATTAGCCGTGGCGCATACATGTGGCCGTCGCGGATGCCGATCTGCATCTCGGCCATTTCCTCGACGATCCGCTGCGGTGACAATTTGCCGATGTTGAAGCAGAAGGTCGGCACGCGCTCGTTGATGCGGGCCTCGTCGGCGACACCGTAGATGGTCGCCCCGCAGCCCTTCAGCACGCCCATCATCTCGCGCGCCAGCAGCAACTCATAGTCTCGGATGGCGCCCATGCCGGCGACGATGTTCTCGCGCCGCGAGCGGTTGTTGGAGGGCGCCAGATTGCGGCCGATCAGCTCCAGATACTGCACGGCGGCATCCATGCCCGACACGTTCTCGTAGATGAAGGTTCCAGCCTCGACCTTGTAGGGCGGCTCGTCGGGGATGAAATCCTCGCGGAAGGTCGGCAGCCGCTTCAGCGTCTCGAAGCGGCCCCACAGAAAGCCCATATGCGGCGAGAAATTCTTGTAGCCGGAGCAGACGAGATAGTCGCAGCCCCATGCCTGCACGTCGATCAGCCCGTGCGGTCCGTAATGCACGCAGTCGAGAAACACTTCGGCGCCGGCGGCATGCGCGATATCAGCGACGGATGCCACATCCACGATCGAGCCGATCGAATGCGCCGTTACCGTGCAGGCGATCAGGCGTGTCCGTTCCGAGACCAGCGGCTTGAGGTCGTCGACATGCAGGTTGCCGTCCTCGCGCATGCGCCACCATTTGAACTTCGCGCCGGCTGATTCCAGCGCCAGCCAGGTGGCGATGTTGGCATCATGGTCCATGTCGGTGATGACGATCTCGTCGCGTTCTCCCAGCATCTGGCCGATGCCGAGGCTGACCAGGCGGATGAACGAGGTGGCGTTCATGCCGAAGCAGATTTCCGCCGGGCTGTAGGCGTTGATCAGCAGCGCAACGCTTGTGCGTGCATCGGCGACCGACTGGTCGACGGTGACGCTGCGCCCATAGCGGCCGCCGCGCTGGACATTGTGCGAGACCAGATGGTTGGTCACCGCGTCGAGCACGCTTTGCGGAATCTGCGCGCCGGCGGCATTGTCCATGAAGATGAAATCGCCGGCCCGCTGCAGGGCAGGGAACATGGCCCGGAGTTTTTCGACGGGGAACGCGGCGGCGTTCGTGGTGTCGGTCTGGTGCGTGTTCACGGACTATGCTCCTGCGAAGAGTTTGACGGGTGGGGATCGGTAGGCAAGGTCAGCGCGTCTTCTCGGTCTGGAAGCGGCGCTCCAGCAGGCTGACCAGCCGGACCATTGGCCAAAGGAAGATCAGGTAGACCAGCGCCGCGCCGATCAGCGGCGAGGGGTTGGCGTAGAGCGACTGCGCGTTGGTTGCCTCCTTCAACAATTCAGGCAGCGCCACGGTGGAGGCCAGCGAAGTGTCCTTGAACATCGAGACGCAATTGCTGGTCATCGGCGGGATGACGACGCGCACCGCCTGCGGCAGCACCACCTTGCGCAAGGTGAGCAGGAACGGCAGGCCCAACGCATGCGCGGCCTCGAACTGACCGCGCGGAATGCTCTCTATGCCGGAACGGAACACTTCCGCCGAATAGGCGGACATGATGATGGCGAAGGCGGTCACCGCCGATGCCCAGGACGACAGGCGGATGCCGAGGAAGGGCAGCGCATAGTAGATCAGGATCAGCACCACCAGCACCGGCAAGGCGCGGAAGATGTCGGTGTAGCCGACCGCCAGCCAGCGCACGGGCTTCGGCGCATAGAGCCGCAGCAGGCTGATCACCAGGCCGACCGGAATGCCGATGCCGATGCTGAGCAGGCCGAGCAGCAGCGTGTTCAGGAAGCCGCGCAGCAGCGCCGGCAGGCTCGACGCGATGACGTCGGCGTTGAAGAAAGTGTCGATCAGCGACATCGCGGCATTCCCGAACGGTGTTGCGTCATCTGACGCCGGAGCAAGAATGCTCGAGGTGGAACCGGTCGCCAATGGCGACATGGTCTGCGCGAAGCTCGGCGCTGGCTTGAAATAAACCGTGCCGGCCTGGAAAGCCGGCACGGTTTCAGCACATTGCCGCTCAGGCCTTGGGCAGCGGCATTTCCTTGACGGTCGAGGAATCGGCAGGTGCGTCGCTGCCGAACCACTTCTTGTGGATTGCGGCCAGCGTGCCGTCCTTCTTCATTGCCGTCAGCGCGTCGTTGAGCTTGCCGAGCAGCGGATGGTCCTTGGTCATCATCAGCCCGTACTGTTCGCCGGTCTTGATGCGCTGTTTGACCTTCAGGTCCTTCATCTTGGTGAAGGAATACTCCATGCCGGGAATGTCGCTGACGGCGGCGTCGACACGGCCAGCGCTAAGGTCGAGCAGCAGGTTCTGCTGGGTGTCGTAGCCCTTCACGTCGCTGAAGCCGTCGGCTTCCTGATGCGCCTTGACCCAGGTCTCCCCGGTCGAGCCGGACAGCACGCCGACGACCTTGCCCTTGAGGTCGGCCTCGGCGTTGATCGGGCTGTCGGACTTGGTGGCGATGCCCATGTCGGAATCGTAATAGGGCTGGGTGAAGGACTGCGACTTCAGCCGCTCCGGCGTGATGGTGATCGAGGAGATGGCGACGTCGATGCGCTTCGAGGTGGTGGCGGCGAACAGCGCCTGGAAGCCGAGGTCGGCGATATCGGTGGTCATGCCGACGCGCTTGGCCGCTTCGTTGACGATGTCGACCTCGAAACCCTCGAAGGTGCCGCTCTCGTTCTTGTATTCGAAGGGCGGGTTGGTCGGGTAGGCGCCGACATTGAGCACATCGGCGGCATAGGCTGTTGCCGGTCCCGCGGCGATGCCGACCGCGGCTGCGAGCAGGATGAGATTGCGACGGTTGAGCTTCATCTGTGGTTCCCTCTGGGGTGTCCCCTCTGGTTGTTGATCGGGCGGGCTGCCCCGCACGGTTTCTTGCCGTCCCGCCTCCCAGCGGGGCGTCAATTCATGATGGCGACCATAGGTTTGAGTGCGGCAGCGATCTGTTCGCTGCGTTATGCGCGGTCACGCCGAAATTGCCGATGGTGTCGATATGCGGGTCGCGGATCGGGGTGCACACGCCGTCGAAAGCATGGCGCACGCTGGACGATGAATGGGGCAGCACAAACGACAAAGGACCGAAACCCCTCCCACCCGGAGCACCGCGACGGACTGTCGGGAAAACCTCCCGCCCAACAGTCGGCATCGATTTTGAATGCTTATCCAAAGTGGGGCGCTTTTCAAGGCGAAAGTTTTAAGCTTAAAAGTTGCTCCGCCCCATTGCGCGGCCAATGCGCATCCTTGCCTAGCCGCCTTGCTCCAGTTCGGCGCGCGCGGCGGTGCAGTTGGCTGCGGCGCCGGCACCAAGAAACATCGTGTCGCTGGCGAGCACGAAGAAGCTCGCACCCGTCAGCGCCCATCGTCCGACAGTCTGTGGGCTGGCGCAGAATATGCCCGATGGCTTGCCGTGCGCGATTGTCGCGCGGACGATTGTCCGTATCGCGTTTGTCAGCTTGTCGGCGCCTTCCGGTCCAACCGCGTCGATCGATACGGAGAGGTCGCCAGGGCCGACGAAGATCACGTCGACGCCGTCGACTTCGGCGATCGCTTCAATGTTGGCCAGCCCCTCCGCTGTCTCGACCTGGACCGCGACGACGACCCTGTCATTGGCGGCGGCCAGATATTCGGGGATACGATAGCCGTAGCCGGCGGCCCGGCCCGGTCCGACGCCGCGCTCGCCGAGCGGCGGATAGCGCGAAGCCTTCACGGCGGCTTCGGCCTGGGCCGCGGTCGACACGCGCGGCACCAGCACGCCTTGCGCGCCGCTGTCCAGCGCCGCCTGGATGGCTTCCGGCGCATGGCCGGGAACGCGCACCATCGCCGGCACGCCGTGGACGTCGGCGGCGCGCACCATGGTCTCGATCGTGTCGCGCGAGATCTGCGCGTGTTCCCAGTCGATGCACAGGAAATCGAGACCGGACAGCGCCATCACTTCGACCGCGACGGGATGCGGAATGGCGACGAAGGAACCGATGAGATTGGCCCTGCTGATGCACTTCTGGCGGAATTCGCTCATGTCTGTCCCTTTTCTCATCCCGCCGGATTCATATCCGCAAACACCGGTCACGCGAAGCTATTTCAGGCTTGAAATATTCCCGCGCCGGCCTAGCCTGTGAGGCTTCAGCCGCGAGTTTTCCAAGATGATCAAACCGCATCCCCTGCAGGGCTCCAACAAACTGAAGCTCGGCGTCTTCTCGACCAACGCCGATGGCGGCCTGGCCATTACGGATGTGCCCGAACGCTGGACGGCAAGCTGGCAGGACAATCTGACGGCCGCCCAGATCGCCGACCGCGCTGGGCTGGAATTCATGCTGCCGATCGCGCGCTGGCGCGGCTTCGGCGGCCGCAACAAGGTGCGCGAATGGTCCTTCGAGACCTTCACCTGGGCGGCGGCTCTCGCGGTGGCCACCGAGCAGATCGGCCTGTTCATGACCGTGCATGTGCCGCTGGTGCATCCGCTTTATGCGGCCAAGGCGCTGGCGACGGTCGACCACATCAGCCAGGGCCGCGCCGGCCTCAACATCGTTTGCGGCTGGAACCCGAAGGAATTCGGCATGTTCGGCACGCCGCTGGTCGAGAAGGGCTATGAGCAGGCCGCCGAATGGATTGAAATCCTGGAGCGGCTTTACGCATCGAGCGAACCGCTCGACTATGAAGGCATCTACTATCGCCTGAAGGAAGCGGTCAGCCGGCCCGCCAGCCTTCAGGTTCCGCGCCCGGTGACCATGAACGCCGCGTTCGGCGGCCCGGGCCGCGATTTCGCGGCCGCTCATTGTGACTACCTGTTCACGACTTTTTCCGAGATGGGCGATGCCGGCAAGCATGTCGCCGATATCGGCGAGCGGGCCGACAAGATTGGCCGCGATGTCGGCGTCTACACCGTGGCGCATGTCGTCTGCCGCCCCACGATGGAGGAGGCCCGGGCCTATTACGACAGATATGCCATCGATCTCGCCGACCACGAAGCCGTCGATGCTCATATGGCCGGCAAGAAGGAATTCTCGCAGTCGCATGACCCGCACGCCTATGACCGTTACCGCCAGCGTTTCGCCGGCGGCGCCGGCACCTATCCGCTGGTCGGAACGCCGCAGACGATTGCCGCCGACATGGCCGCAATATCAGGGCACGGCTACCAGGGCATCGCACTGTCCTTCGTCAATTACACGCAGGAGCTACCCTATTTCTGCGATCACGTGCTGCCGTTGCTGAAGCAGGCGGGGCTTCGTGAATAGGATCATTCCGGGATAACCGCTGTGGCCTGGATCTCGATCTTGGCGCGATCTTCGACTAGGGCCACCACCTGCATGGCGGCCATCGCCGGGAAATGCCGGCCGATCACCGCGCGGTAGGCTTCGCCGATCCCTTTGAGGTTGCCGAGATATTCGGCCTTATCGGTGAAATACCAGGTCATCGAAGTGATGTGGTGTGGTTCGGCACCCGCCTCGGCCAGCACCGCGACGATGTTCTGCAGCGTCTGCTTGACCTGGCCGGCGAAGTCGTCGGTCTCGAACTGGCATTGGCCATTCCAGCCGACCTGTCCGCCAACGAAGACGAGCCTGCCGCGCGCCGCGACGCCATTGGCGTAGCCGACCGGTTTTGCCCAGCCTTCCGGCTGCAGGATCTCGTGCATGTCAACTCTCCGCCTGTCCAATATCGGGTCCGCAATATCCGCGTTCAAAAACAATCCAATCCATTGGCGCGACCCTCTCAGGCCGCGCCCATCACCTGCCGCGCGATCACCACCTTCTGTACGTCGGAGGCCCCCTCATAGATGCGCAGCGCCCGGATCTCGCGGTACAGGCTCTCCACGATGTGGCCCTTGCGCACGCCGTCGCCGCCATGCAGTTGGACGGCCTTGTCGATCACGTCCTGAGCCTTGTCGGTCGCAAACAGCTTGGCCATCGCCGCCTCGCGAGTGACGCGGGCGGCGCCCATGTCCTTGGTCCACGCGGCGCGATAGACCAGCAGCGCCGCGGCATCGACATCCAGGGCCATGTCGGCGACATGGCCCTGCACCATCTGCAGTTCCGCCATCGGCGCGCCGAACAGTTTGCGCTCGGCCACCCTCTTGATGCTTTCGTCGAGCGCGCGCCGAGCAAAGCCGAGGGCGGCGGCACCGACCGTCGAGCGGAACACGTCGAGCACCGACATGGCAATGCGGAAGCCGTCGCCGGGCTTGCCGATCAGCGCCGAAGCCGGCAGGCGCACCTTGTCGAAGGAAAGCCGTGCCAGCGGGTGCGGCGCGATAACCTCCAACCGCTCTGCAATGCCAAGGCCCTTGGCGTCGCCCGGCACGATGAAGGCGGAAAGCCCCTTGGCCCCTGGTGCCTCGCCGGTGCGCGCGAAGACGATGTAGAGATCGGCGATGCCGCCATTGGAAATCCAGGTCTTCTCGCCCGTGAGAACATAGTCCTCGCCGTCGCGGGTCGCCGTCATCTCGGTGTTGGCAACGTCGGATCCGGAGCGCGGCTCCGACAGGGCAAAGGCGGAGATCGCCTTGCCGGCGCGGGTTTTCGTCAGCCATTGCTGCTGGTCAGGCGCGCCGAACAGGCTGAGCGCACCTGTACCCAGACCCTGCATGGCGAAGGCGAAGTCGGCGAGCCCGTCGTGACGCGCCAGCGTCTCGCGCGTGATGCACAGAGCGCGCACGTCGAGGGGGGCGGGATTGTCGCTGTCGAGCGCCGTCGGTTTCAGCCAGCCGTCACGGCCGAGCCTGGCCACCAGGTCGCGGCAGGCGGCGTCGACGTCATGATGGTCGACAGGAAGGTTTTTCGCGCACCAGGCTTCCAGGCTTTCGGCCAGTGCACGGTGGCGGTCTTCGAAGAACGGCCAGTTGAGAAAACTCTTGTCAGCCATCAATTCCCCTCGAACACGGGCTTTTCCTTGGCCACGAACGCCTTGTAGGCGCGCTCGAAATCGCGCGTCTGCATGCAGATCGCCTGCGCCTGCGCTTCCGCCTCGATTGCCTGGTCCAGCCCCATCGACCATTCCTGGTTGAGCTGCGTCTTGGTGATGCCGTGGGCAAAGGTCGGGCCGGAGACGATGCGCGCCGCCATGTCGAGCGCGTCGGCCTCGATCGCGGCGGCGTCGACCAGCCTGTTGTAGAAGCCCCAACGCTCGCCTTCGGCTGCCGTCATCGTGCGGCCGGTGTAGAGCAGTTCGGCGGCGCGGCCCTGGCCGATGATGCGCGGCAGGATCGCGCATGCGCCCATGTCGCAGCCGGCAAGGCCGACGCGGGTGAACAGGAAGGCCGTCTTGGCTTCCGGCGTGGCGATGCGGATGTCTGAACTCATCGCGATGATGGCGCCGGCGCCGACCGCGACACCGTCGACCGCCGCGATGATCGGCTTGCCGCAATTGAGCATCGCCTTGACGAAATCGCCGGTCATGCGGGTGAAGGCGAGAAGCTCCTTCATGTCCATCTTGACCAGCGGGCCGATAATGTCGTGGACATCGCCGCCTGAACAGAAATTGCCGCCATTGGACAGAAACACCACGGCGTCGACGTCGTCGGCATAGACGAGGTCGCGGAACATGTCGCGCAGCTCCGCATAGCTGTCGAAGGTCAGCGGGTTCTTGCGCTGCGGCCGGTCGAGCCGGACCTTGGCAATCCTGCCCTCGACCTCCCAGAGAAAATGCTGCGGCTTGAGGCCGGCCATCTTTGTCATTCGCGTCCCTCCCAGTTGCTGCGGAACGAGGTCAGCATGCCGGTCAGCCGGCGCGCGTCCTCCTCGCTGACCTTGCCCAGCAATTCACCGATCCAGCCCTCATGCGCGGCGGCAATCGTGGCAAAGGATTTGGTGCCTTCATCCGTCAGCCGCACCATCGAGGTGCGGCGGTCGCCATTGCGCCGGGCGCGCGTCACCAGCCCTTCCGAAACCAGCCGGTCGACGATCCCGGTGACGTTGCCGTTGGACACCAGCAGGAAGCGCGAAAGGTCGCTCATCAGCATGCCTTCCGGCGCGCGGTAGAGTGCTGCCATCACGTCGAAGCGCGGCAGCGTCGTATCGAATTCCTTCTTCAGCCGCTCGCGCAGCTCGGCCTCGATCGTGCGTGAGGCGCGCAGCAGCCTGATCCACAGGCGCAGCCGGTCCTTGCCGGTTCCCGACGGCGCGGGCAGGGGGCCGGCTACCATGTTTCGCCTCCTGAGATCGAAATTGCCTGTCCGGTGATCGACGCCGCCGCATTGCCGCACAGCCAGATCACGGCGGCGGCCACTTCCTGCGGCTGGATAAAGCGGCCCTGCGGATTGCTCGAAGCAAGGTTCGCCCGGGCCTCGGCAACCGAGCGGCCGGTCTTGTCGACGATGCGCTGGACGGATTCCTCCAACATGTCCGTTTCGACGAATCCTGGACACACGGCGTTGACGGTGACGCCCGATTTCGCTGTCTCCGCCGCCAGCGCCCGCATCAGCCCGACCACGCCATGCTTGGCCGCCACGTAAGGCGCGACATAGGCGTAGCCTTTCAGTCCGGCGGTGGAGGCGACGAAGACGATGCGACCTGCTTTGCGCGCGGCCATGCCGGCCAGCGCCGGCTTCACCGTCAGGAAGGCGCCGGTCAGATTGACGTCGAGCGTTCGCTGCCAGTCGGCAAGCGCGGTCTTGTGCGCCGGCGTGCTGCCGGCCATGCCGGCATTGGCGACGACGATGTCGAACGGTCCGCGCGCGGCTTCCGCCTCCTTGTACAGCGCTGCCATCGCAACCTCATCGGTGACATCGGCGGCGATGCCGTGAATGCGCGCATTCTCGCCGGCCACCTTGGCGAGTTCGGCCTCGCGCCGCCCGCTTATAGTGACAGCCACGCCGGCCTCGGCCAGCGCGAGCGCGATGGCCCGGCCGACGCCGGAGCCGCCGCCGGTGACCAGCGCGTGACTGCCGGCGATCCTTGCGGCCGCAATCATACTTTCAGCCCCGCCGCCGCATCGCGCTCGGCCAGCCGGTAGATCTGGTCGCGCCCGGGCAGATAGGGATCCGGCCATTTGACGCCACGGTCGCCGAGCGTTACCGCCGCATGCAGCGTCCAGTAGGGGTCGGCCAGATGCGGCCGCGCCAACGCCACCAGATCGGCGCGGCCGGCCATCAGGATCGAATTGACATGGTCCGGCTCATAGATGTTGCCGACCGCCATCGTGGCCATGCCGACCTCGTTGCGGATGCGGTCAGAAAACGGCGTCTGGAACATGCGGCCGTAGACCGGCTTGGCGGCAATCGAAGTCTGGCCGGCCGAGACGTCGCATATGTCGACGCCCGCCTCATGCAGCATGCGCGCGATCTCCACCGCGTCGGCCGGCGTCACGCCTTCGATGCCCACCCAGTCATTGGCAGAAATGCGCACCGAGATCGGCTTGCGCGCCGGCCAGGCGGCGCGCACCGCGTGGAAGATCTCGAGGGGATAGCGCATGCGGTTTTCCAGCGAACCGCCATAGGCGTCGCTGCGCTGGTTGGTGACCGGCGTGATGAAGGACGACAGGAGATAGCCGTGCGCGGCATGGATCTCCAGCATGTCGAAACCGCAGCGATCGGCCATCTCGGCCGAGGCCACGAATTCGTCGCGCACTCTGTCCATGTCGGCGCGGTCCATGGCCTTCGGAACCTGGTTCTGCGGCGACCAGGCAATCGCCGAGGCCGCCATGACAGGCCAGTTGCCGGAGTCGAGCGGCACATCGGTGCCTTCCCAGCCGACACGGGTCGAACCCTTGGCGCCGGAATGGCCTATCTGGGCGCAGATCTTCGCTTCCGTCTCGGCATGGACGAAGGCGACCAGCCGCTTCCACGCCACCTCATGTTCGGTCGCGTAGAAACCGGGGCAGCCGGGCGTGATGCGGCCCTGCGGACTGACGCAGGTCATCTCGATGTAGACCAGCCCGGCGCCGCCCTTGGCGCGCTCGGCATAGTGGGCGAAATGCCAGTCGGTCGGGCAGCCGTCGACGGCCTTGTACTGCGCCATCGGCGAGACGACGACGCGGTTGCCGAGCTGCATGTCGCGCAGCTTGAACGGCGCGAACATCGGCGCGCGGCGTTGCCGGTTGCCGCCCGCACCCGCCTGACGCTGGAACCACTCCTCGGCGCCGCCAAGCCATTTGGCATCACGCAGCCGTAGGTTCTCGTGGCTGATCCGCTGCGAACGCGTCAGCAGCGAATAGTTGAACTGAACGGGATCGAGACCGAGATAGCGCTCGACCTCCTCGAACCATTCCAGCGAATTGCGCGCCGCCGACTGCAGCTTCAGCACTTCGGTGCGGCGTGCGTCTTCATATTTGCGGAAGGCGGCGTCGAGGTCCGGTTCGGTCTCGACATACTCGGCCAACGCCACCGCACTCTCCAGCGCCAGCTTGGTGCCGGAACCGATCGAGAAATGCGCCGAGGCAGCCGCGTCGCCCATCAGCGCCAGGTTCTTGTGGGACCAGCGTTCGCACAGCACGCGCGGGAAGTTGATCCAGGCCGAGCCCCTGATGTGGTTGGCATTGGTCATCAGCGCATGGCCACCGAGATGTTTTGCGAAGATGCGCTCGCAGACCGCGATGGACTCCTGCTGCGACATCGCGCCGAAGCCGAAGGCAGCCCAGGTTTGCTCGCTGCATTCGACGATGAAGGTCGCGGTCTCGCTGTCGAACTGGTAGGCGTGCGCCCACACCCAGCCATGCTCGGTCTTCTCGAAGATGAAGGTAAAGGCGTCGTCGAACTTCTGGTTGGTGCCGAGCCAGACGAACTTGCATTTGCGCGTGTCGATGTCGGGCTTGAAGATGTCGACGAAGGTGTTGCGCGCCCTCGAGTTCAGCCCGTCGGCGGCCACGACCAGATCATGCGTTTCCATATAGGGCCGCGGATCGGCGATGTCGCTTTCGAACATCAGCTTGACACCGAGTTCGCGGGCACGGCGCTGCAGCAGGATCAACAGCCGCTTGCGGCCGATGCCGCAGAAACCGTGGCCCGACGACACCGTGCGCACGCCGTCATGGATGACGGCGATGTCGTCCCAGTAGGCAAAATGCTTCTTGATCCAGACGGCGCTGACCGGATCGTTCTTCGCGAGATTGTCGAGCGTTTCGGCTGACAGCACCACACCCCAGCCGAACGTGTCGTCCGGGCGGTTGCGTTCGAACACCGTCACCTCGTGCGCGGCGTCCCTCAGCTTCATCGAAATGGCAAAGTAGAGGCCGGCTGGACCGCCGCCGAGAACCGCAACCTTCATCCGTGCGATCTCCTCTTCGCTTGCTGCATCTTCAAGTATCGCGCCGGAGCCAAGATATTTCAAGCTTAAAGTTTTATGCCGAAACGATTGTCGGCAAGCCCGTGAGGCGCGCTTGCGTGTCCTCCCGCAAGCGCGCCCGCAACGATCACTTGTCGGGGTTCTTCGGGCTCCACAGCACGGTATCGGCGCCCTTCTCATAGGCCATGCCGTCGGGATAGCTGATAGCTTCGAGCTGCAGTCCCCACGGCGCCTGGAAATAGAGGATGGTCTGGCCGGCGGCGGGCCCTTCCTTGACCGGCAGCGGCCCCATCCGGGTCTTCACGCCCTTGCCGTCGAGATAGGCTTTCGCCGCGGCGACATCGTCGACATAAAGCGCGATGTGGAAGCCGCCAATGTCGCTGTTCTTCGGCGTCAGATCCTTCTGGTCGGGAGCGGTGTATTTGAAGAGCTCGATGTTTGATCCATAGCCGCAGCGCACCATGGTGATCTCTTCGATGACAGCCTTCGGATCGACGCCCAGCACATCCTGCATGAAAGTGCCCTTGTCGTCGGCGAAGGGCCCGAACGACATCGCCTTCTTGCAGCCGACGACCTCTGTGAAGAAGTCGACCGCCTGCTTCATGTCGGGGACCGTGATGCCGGTATGGTCGTGGCCGCGCATGCCGGGGATCGAATCCGCCGAAGCCGCTCCCATCGAGCCGAACAGGATCGCGGCCAGCATCGTGCCGCGGGTTGCGTGGTTCATGTTACCCTCCATTCGCGGGCTGATTTCGTCCCCATGCACGTCCGAGGCCCGCTGTTCGGCGTGCGGGATAGACAGTCTTATGCCGGCGCCTTCGCGGGCGGCCGCAGCCAGTCGGCATCGATCTCGGGCAGTGGAATGGCGGCGATGAGGTCGCGCGTGTAGGCCTCCCTGGGATTGTCGAACAGCGCGTCCGTGGCGCTCGCCTCGACGATCCTGCCTTCGCGCATGACGATCACCTGCTGGCAGAGCCGCCGGATGACCGACAGATCGTGGCTGATGAAGGCGACCGTCAGGCCCATCTCCGCCGCGAGCTTCTCCAGCAAGGTGAGGATCTGCGCCTGCGTCGACACGTCGAGACCGGAGACGATCTCGTCGGCCAGCACGAATTTCGGCGACAGCGCCAAAGCGCGCGCGATGCCGACGCGCTGGCGCTGGCCGCCCGACAGCTGGTGGCGATAGCGGCTGGCGAAGCTTTGCGGCAGTCCGACCCGCTGCAGTGCTTCAGCCACTCTGGTCCTGAGATTGTCGCCAAGCCCGTTCTGCTTCAGCGGCGCCGCGATGATGCTGGCAATGGTGCGGCGCGGGTTGAGCGACGACATCGGATCCTGGAAGATCATCTGCAGGTCGCGCCGCAATGGCCGCAGCTCCGCCTCCGGCAGATGGGTGATGTCGCGGCCCTCAAAACGGACGCTGCCGGCGCTGGGTTCCAGCAGCCGCACCAGCGCGCGGCCAAGCGTCGACTTGCCAGACCCGGATTCGCCGACGATGCCGGTCACCGAGCCTTTGGGCAGGTCGAAGTCCAGGCCTTTCAGAATCTCGGCCAGCGGCGCGCGGCCGATCAGCGGCTTGCGCGTCATGTCGGGCAACGCCACTTTCAGCCCGCGCACGGAAAATAGCGGCTCAGCCATGCGGCCGCCTCCATGCCTGGTCCGCCATGGCGATCTCGGCCGCCAGTCCCGCCAGCACCGTTTCGTCCACCGGCTTCAGCGAAGCCAAGGGATCGGTATAGCGCGGCGTCGCGGCCATCAGTGCCCGCGTGTAAGGGTGCTGTGGTGCCGCGAACAGTGCGGCGGTTTCGGCCTCTTCCACCACCTTGCCGGCATAGAGCACCGACACTTTCTGGCTGATCTTGGCGACGACGCCGAGATCATGGGTGACGAACAGGATCGCGGTGCCATGTTCGCGCTGCAGCTCGGCGATCAGCAGCAGGATCTGCTTCTGCACGGTCACGTCGAGCGCGGTGGTCGGCTCGTCGGCGACGATCAGCCTTGGCTCGGCGGCGAAGGCGGCGGCGATCAGCACGCGCTGGCGCATGCCGCCGGACAGTTCGTGCGGATAGCTTTTCAGCACGCGGTCGGGATCGCGTATCTGCACCTCGTCCAGCAACTGCCTGACGCGTTTGTCCGCCTTGTCGCCGCTCCAGCCGAGGATGCGCACCAGCCGGTCGGTCATCTGCGGGCCGATGCGCCGCGACGGATTGAGTGCCGTCAGCGGGTCCTGCGGGATCAGCGCGGTGCGGGCGCCGATCAGCGTGCGCCGCGCCTTGGGTTGCAGCTTGCCGAGATCTTCGCCTTCGAGCCGCATATCGCCCTCGACGACGCGCACGCTCGACGGCAGCACGCCAAGCACGGCCTTTCCGATCATCGTCTTGCCGGCGCCGCTTTCACCGACCAGCGCGCGCACTTCGCCGGGCTGCACGGCAAGCGACACCGAGCGCAGCACGCGCTGGCCGTTCGCCAGCACGGCGCTGAGATTGTTGATATCGAGACAGGCGTTCATCGCAGCACCGGATCGAAGCGTGCTTTCAGCGCCTCGCCGAACTGGCTGAACGACAGCACGGTCAGGATCAGCGTGATCAGCGGAAACACCAGCACCCACCAGGCCTGATGGATCGACAGCCGGCCCTCGGCGATGATGCCGCCCCAGGTCGGGTCGTCGGTCGAGATCGACAGATTGACGAAGGACAGGATCGCTTCGACGATGACGGCGATGCCCATTTCCAGCGACAGCAGCGCCACGATCGACGGCACCACATTGGGCAGAACCTCGCGCAGCATGATGCCGACGCGGCCATAGCCGGCGATGCGGGCATTCTCGACATAGTCCATGCGCGACTGCCCCATCGCTTCGGCGCGGATCACCCGACAGAAGCGCGTCCAGTCGATGATCGCGATGGCCAGGATGACGGAACTCAGGCCCGTGCCGAGCACGGCGACCAGCAGGATGGCGAACAGCACCGGCGGAAACGCCATCCAGATGTCGACGATGCGCGAGATGGTGCGGTCGGCCCAGCCGCCGAAATAGCCCGCGATCAGCCCCAGCGTCGAGCCGACGAGGCAGGCGGCGATCGCCGCCGCGAAGGCGACGATGAAAGCGATGCGGCCGCCGAAGATCAGGCGCGAAAGCAGGTCACGGCCGAGGCTGTCGGTGCCCAGCCAGTAGCCGGGCTCGGCGCCGTCGAGCCAGAACGGCGGCAGCCGTTCCAGCATTAGATCCTGCGCCAGCGGATCCTGCGGCGCGACCAGCGGCGCGAAGATCGCGGCCAGAAGCGCCAGCAGCAGCCAGCCACCGGCCAGCCACAGCCTCGGGCTCAATCCGCGCTTGGCGATGCGGGCGTCATCCATGGCGAAGCTTCGGATTGAGCAGCGCATACATCATGTCGACGGCAAGGTTGATGAGCACGAACAGCAGCGCGAACACCAGCACGATGCCCTGGATCAGCGGCAGGTCGCGGTTGATGACGGCGTCGATCGCCATGTTGCCGAGGCCCTCATAGGAAAACAGCCGCTCGACGATGACCGTGCCGCCGATGAGGAAGGTGAACTGCACGCCGACCAGTGTCAGCGTCGGCAGCGCCGCGTTCTTCAGCGCCTCGCGCAGGATGACCTGCGTCTCCGAAAATCCTTTGACCCGCGCCAGCACGACATAGTCGAGGTCGAGCACTTCCTTGAGCGACTGTTTCAGCAATTGCGAGATGATGGCAGCAAGCGGCAGCGCCAGCGCGACCGCCGGCATCAGCATGTGCTTCAACAGATCCCAGGTCAGGTCGAAGCGCAGCCGAAGCAGGCTCTCGAAGAAATAGAACTGGGTGACGAAGGGCAAATCGAGCTGCGGCGAGACGCGCCCGGAAATGTCGAAGATCGGCACCAGCACGCCAAACAGCAGGATCAGCACAAGGCCCCAGAGGAAGTCGGGAATGGAAAGTGCGGCGCCGCTGGCGATGTCGATGCCTGCCTCCACCGCCGTGCCGCGCTCCCGGGCGCCGAGGATCGCCATCGTGCCGCCGAGCAGCACCGCCATGACCAGTGCGACGATGGCCAGCTCCAGCGTTGCCGGCAGCCGGTTGAAGACCAGGCCGAGCACGTCTTGCCTGAGCGAGATCGAGGTGCCGAAATCGCCCCTGACGACGCCAGACAGCCAGATAAAGAACTGCTGCACGATGGTCTTGTCGAGGCCGTAGAGCGCACGCAGCCGGGCTATGTCGTCATCGGTGGCGCCCGGCGGCAGCATCATGGCGATCGGGTCGCCGGGCGCGACGCGGATCACGACGAAGACGACGACGGCCACGCCGAACAGCGTGATCAGCATCGTCATGAGACGGATCAGGAATCGTTGCAGGAGCATGTGCGCCTAATCATTTTGGGGAACTCCCCCTCATCCGGCCCTTCGGGCCACCTTTTCCCCGAGGGGAGAAGAGGTCGCGGACGGCCGAGCCCGTCTCTTCTCCCCACCGGGGAGAAGGTGGCCGCGAAGCGGCCGGATGAGGGGGCCTGCCGGGCGAAGACCGGCAGGTGCAAGGCCGATATCAGGCCGGGGTCATCAGATGCGGCAGCAGCGCGCCCGAGATGTGCTGGACGACTTTGACGCCCTTGGCATGCACGATCGGCTGCGCGAACTGCACCACCGGCAGCACATAGGCCTGCTCGGCGATATACTTGTCGACCGCCTTCCAGCCGGCGATGCGCTTGGCCTCGTCCTTCTCTCCCCACAGCGGGCCGATCTTGGCGTCGAGGTCATCGGTCTTCCAGGACGAGTGCGGCGAGGGGCCGAACATGGCAAAGCCGGTCGATGTGGTCGGATCGCCAATGGCGTTGCCCCAGTTATAGAAAGCTGCCGGTGCCAGCTTGTGCGCGGCGCGCAGTTCATAGTGCTTGGCGATCTCGTAGACCTCGATCTCGGCCTCGATGCCGACCTTGCGCCACATGCCGACGATGGCCTGCACCATTTCGTAATCCTTGGGCTTGAAGCCCTTGGTCGTCTGAATGGTGATTTTGGCCGGCTTCTCCGGCGAGTAACCGGAGGCCTTGAGCAATTCCTTGGCCTTTTCCGGATTGTGCTCGACCTTGATCGACGGATCGTAGGCCGCGTATTCCGGCGTCTCCAGCGTGTCGATCGGTTGGCCGTAGCCGCGCAACAGCCGCTTGACCAGCAGTTCCTTGTCCACCGCCATCACGGCCGCCTGGCGGACATTCTTGTCCAGCATGGCATCCTTGTTGTTGAAGAAGATCATGCCGATGTCGGAGACATTCTTGATCGAGCCGGCAAGCCCGTCCTTGGCGATCAGGCGGTCATATTCCTCATAGGGGATTTCGAGCGTCACCTGCGAGGAGCCGGATTCGATCTCGGCGACGCGGCTGGCCGCGTCGGTGACGAACTTGATCGTCACATTGTCGAAGGCCGGCTTGCCGCCCCAATAATCCGGATTGGCCTTCAGCCGCAGGAAGGCGTTGCGTTCGAACTTGTCGACCATGTAGGGGCCGGTGCCGATCGGTGCCTTCTCGAAGCCTTCCGCGCCGACCTTCTCGTAATAGGCCTTGGGCAGGATGTAGCCCGTCAGGAACGACATCCACTTGAAATAGACCGGATCGAACTGCACCACGTCGCCGGTGATCTTGTTGCCGTCGATCTTGAAATTGTTGACATTCTTCCAGACAAACTGGATCGGGTTGCCGGTCTTTTCGTCACCCGCGCGCTGCAGCGACCAGACCACGTCTTCCGGTGTGAAGGGCGAGCCGTCATGCCACTTTACGCCTTCGCGCACCGTCATCATCACCTTGGTGCGGTCGTCGTTCCAGCCCCATTCGGTGAGCAGGCCGGGCGCGAAGGACAGGTCCGGCTTCTGCGGAATGAACTGGTCGAATACCGACTGGTAGAGACCCTGGATGGTCGGGTTGACCGCCGACGGGCCGGTGGTCGGATCCCAGGACGGCAGGTTGACGTTGTAGGCGATTGTCAGTTCGCCGGCAGCGGCCCTGGCGATTTTCGGCAGGCCGACGGCCGCCACTCCAAGAGCTGCCGCACTGTATCCGAGCAATTCGCGTCTGTTGATTGTCATGGTCGTTCCCCTTGTTGGTTTATTGTCTTTGCGCGGCTTGGTCTGTTCATGGTTCGGGCTTCGTGGGCAGCAGCGCCTTGCCTCTCGTCGCCTCATGAAATCGTCTGGCCTACCTCCCGCCAAGCTGTTGCGCGAGCATGAAGCCGGAGGCGGCACCGGTGCCGGCGCCAGGCCATGTCGCTGCGCCCGTCAGATGCAGATTGGCGACCGGCGTGTTCCAACCGGCGTAGCCGCGCGCCGGCCGGAACAGGAAGTTCTGCGCCAGATGATGGCTGCCGCAGACCTGGTCGCCGCCGACCAAATTGGGGTTTTCGCGCTCGAGATCGACGGGCGAGAACACCGCGCGGCCGAGGATTTTCGAACGCAGCCCAGGTGCGTAGCTCTCGATGATGTCGAGCACGCGCTCGGCATAGGCGTTCTTGACCTGATCCCAGGACGCCGGTGCGATCTTGCCGGCGGCATCGCCGACGATTTCGGCGGGCAGCATGCGCACCTGAACCCAAAGCACGTGCTTGCCCTGAGGCGCGCGCGTTGGATCGACCGCGGTCGGCTGGCCGACGACCAGAACCGGTTCGTCCGGCAGCATGCCTGATATCGCCTGCTGATAGGTGCGCGACATCGCATCGAGCGATGGCGACAGATGCACATAGGCGAACTGGCGAAGCTCCGCCCCGGCGCGCCAGTCCGGCAATTCGTCGAGCGCCAGGTGGATCATCATTGTGCCCGGTGCATGCCGAAACGTCCGCATGGCCGTGTCGAAGCCGGCATCGCCCGAGCCGTTGGGCAGCAGTTTGCCGGTCAACGCTTTTGGCGCGATGCCGGCAATGACCGCCCTGGTGGCCGTATGCGTTTCGCCGGATGCGAGCCGCACACCTGATGCCTTGCCGCCGGATACCGTGATCTCGGCCACATCGGCGCCGGTGACGATCTTGCCGCCGGCGGACGTCACCATGCCGGCCAGCGCCCGGATGATCGTATCAGCGCCACCCTTGCCCAGCACCATGCCGAAGCTCTGGTTGGCCATCGATTCCAGATAGGGGAACACGGCGCCGCCGGCGATATCGGGCGCGAAGTCGAGATGCATGCCCCAGGTGGCGAGCGTTGCCCTGACATGGGGAGACTCGAAATTTTCATCCAGCCAGGCGCGCGGCGACGACAGGAGCAGCCGGCCGGTATCGAGCGCGCCTGACATGCCCTTCTTGCGCCACAGGTTCCAGGCGGTGCCGGCAAGCGAGCGCGCACTCATCGGCGAGCCCAGTAGCCGGAACAGATGCTCGGCCTCGCCGGGGAAGGCGCCGACCAGCCTGCGCCAGGTCGCGGCATCGGCGGGCGAAAAGGCAGCCATGCGGACAGCGGTCTTTTCCAGATCGTTGCTGACGCCGAACCAGCGTCCGTCCGGGAAAGCGCTGGCGAAACAATCGGCGACCGGCGCGAACTCCAGCCCCTGCGCTTTCAATTCATTTGCATATTTCCGGTGGAAGGCGGAGCCGGCAAACAGGCTCAGATTCATCGCGCCGAAATCGTGGCGAAAGCCGGGAAGGGTGAATTCGCGGGTTTGCACCGCGCCGCCGATTGTTGCATTGCGCTCGAAAATGCCGGTTTTCCAGCCTTTGAGCGCCAGATGCGCGGCGCATGCCAGACTGTTGTGGCCCGCCCCGACAAAGATGGCGTCGAACTCGCTCACGCCCCGTTCCCATTTCCTTTATGCTTAAAGATAATTGCAGATGCATATGTTTTCGTCTAGTAGGATATTAAGGGCCGAGACGAGCCTTGATCATCACGAGAAAGAGGGAACATCAAACCATGGACACGCAAAAACTCCTCGGCGAAGTCGCCGGCCAGCTGCTTTCGGGCGCCATAAGGGTGGTCGACCTGTCGGCGCCGCTCGGGCCCGACACACCGCTGATCAAGCTGCCGCCGGAGCTCGCCGTCGACACGCCGAAGGTCGAGATCCACAACATCTCCCGCTATGACAAGAACGGTCCGTGGTGGGCCTGGAACTGGCTGAAGCTCGGTGAGCATTCGGGCACGCATTTCGATGCGCCGCAGCACTGGATCAGCGGCAAGGATTATCCAGACGGCGCCACCGACACCATTCCGGCGCAGAATTTCATCGGTCCGGTCAATGTCATCGACTGTTCGAAGGAAGCCGCCGCCGATCATGATTTCCTGCTGACCGTCGATCATATCAAGGCCTGGGAGGCCAAGCACGGCGCCATCAACCCTGGCGAATGGGTGGTGATGCGCACCGACTGGTACAAGCGCAACGGCTCGGAAGCCGAATTCCTCAACGCCAACGAGACCGGCCCGCACACGCCTGGCCCGACGGCCGAAGCCATCCAGTTCCTGATCAGCAAGGACATCAAGGGCTGGGGCTCGGAGACGATCGGCACCGATGCCGGCAAGGCTGGCGGCATGGAGCCGCCATTCCCGGCCCACACGCTGATGCACAAGGCCAACCGCTACGGCCTCGCCAGCCTCTGCAATCTCGACCAGCTGCCGCCCAAGGGCGCCATCCTGATCGCGGCACCGCTGAAGATCGAGCACGGCACCGGCAGCCCGATCCGCGCGCTGGCGCTGGTAGCAGGGAAATAAGGTCGAGGGTCTTCGGGAGAAGATCATGCTGGCGGACAATGGAGTGAAGGTGGAGAAGGGGTGGCAGCCTTGCAGCGCTGGCGCTCACCCCTCTCTGTCCTGCCGGACATCTCCCCCTCAAGGGGGGAGATTGGCGGCTTCCGCGCTTCGCTTTTCCTTGCGGCGTTGGCGACTGGCGAAAGCCGCGATAACAGCCGATCTCCCCCCAACAGGGGGAGATGTCCGGCGGGACAGAGAGGGGCGCCGTAGAGCGCCACCCCACACGATTGAACGACCCTTTGCGACGCCCGGGAGCACCCCTCTATGACCGCCCCCGATCACATCATCATCGGCAGCGGCATCAACGCGCTGGTCTGCGCGGCGATGCTGGGCGGCAAGGGTGCCAAGGTGCTCGTGCTCGAGCGCAACGACCGCATCGGCGGCTGCATGCGCACCGAGGAGATCACCGCGCCCGGCTTCATCCACGACGTGATGGCGACGACTTTCGTGCTGTTCATCACCTCGCCGGCCTTTGCCGCGCTGGGCGGCGACCTTGCCCGCCACGGCCTGGAATTCTGCCACACCGGCACGCCGACGGGCGTGCTCACGCCTGATGGCAGCCACGCCGTGCTCACCACCGACCGCGCCGCCAACATCGCCGCGTTGAACGGGATCGCGACGGGCGAGGGTGACAGGCATGCGGAAGATGTCGGCGGCGTCGAACGCAATGCCGGCCTGCTGTTCGGCCTGCTCGGCGGCGCGCTGTGGTCCTATCCGACCGCGAAGCTTCTGGCCGGCGATGCCTGGCGGCGTGGCCCGCGCGGGCTTGCCGCCTTCCTCGGCGATGCCCTGGTGCCGGCGCGCGGCTGGCTCGAAAGCAGCTACCGGTCCGAATTGGCCCGCGCGCTGTGGGCGCCCTGGGTGCTGCATGCCGGGCTTGGACCGGAGGACGCCTTCTCCGGCCAGATCGCCAAGGTGATTGCCTTCGCGCTGGAAGCGGCCGGTGCACCGATCGTCAAGGGCGGGGCAACGAACCTGCTCGCCGCCTTCGAGGCGCTGATCCGGGAACGCGGCGGCGATATCCGCACTGGCGCCGACGTCGCCTCGATCGTCCAGAGCGGCGGTCGCGCCTCAGGCGTACGGCTGGCGTCGGGCGAGACCATCGCGGCCGGCAAGAGCGTCATCTGCTCGGTCACACCGACGCAGCTTTATGGCCGCCTGCTCGGTAAGGAAGCGCCGAAGGATGATGTCGAGGCGACGCTGAAATACCGCTACGGCAAAGGCAACTTCCAGATCCACTACGCCCTCGACAGGCCGCCGTCATGGCGCGGCGAAGGCCTGGACAAGGTGGCGCTGCTGCACCTGACGCCTGGGCTCGACGGCGTCTCGAAAGCCTGCAACGAGGCGGCGCGCGGCATGCTGCCCGAAGTGCCGACAATCTGTGTCGGCCAGCCGCACGCGCTCGACCCATCGCGCTGTCCTCCGGGCAAGGCAATCCTGTGGCTGCAACTGCCCGAGGCGCCGCGCCACATCAAAGGCGATGCCGCCGGCAAGCTCGAGGCGCCGGCTGACGGCCGGTGGACGGACGCGCTGCGCGAAGCCTATGCGGACCGCGCCGAAGCGATCCTCGCCAGCCATATAGACGGTTTCAAGCAGAGCGTCCTTGCGCGGCGCGCCTATTCGCCGGCCGATCTCGAAGCGATGAACATCAATCTGGTCGGCGGCGATCCCTATGGCGGCTCCTCGACCATCGACCAGGCCTTCCTGTGGCGGCCGTTCAAGACCAGCCGCAACCACCAGACCGGCATCAAGGGCCTTTATCATATCGGCGCCTCGACCCATCCGGGCGCCGGCCTTGGCGGCGGCTCCGGCTTCCTTCTGGCGGGGAGGCTGTGATGGACGGCAAGGTCGCCGAAAAGCACCAGCGCATTTCCACCCTCGGCCAGATCGGTCTGCAGCAATTCGCGCCCTATCTGATGAACCGTATCATGGGCCGCTACAACGCCACCTTGCGCGACGATTTCCGCAAGCAGGGCCTGACCATTTCGCAGGTCCGCACGCTCGCGGTGCTTTCGGTCACCGACGGCGTCACCGTCAACGATCTCTCGGTCTACACGGTCATCGAGCAGTCGACCCTGAGCCGCACGCTGGATACGTTGGAGGGCCAGGGCTTCGTGCGGCGCGAGCAGGGCGTCACCGACAGCCGCATCCGCCACGTGTTCCTGACCGACGAGGGTCGCGCCGAGTTCACCCGCGCATGGCCGGCCATGCATGACGCCTTCGAGGCAATGTTCGACGATATCGACGATGCGGAATATGCAGCACTGATCGCCACGCTTTTGAAGATGCTCAAGAACATTCGCAAGCACGACATCTAGACGTACGCGCCGGCCCCATGGCCAGCAACGGAAGGTTGGAAAAATGGCCGAACGGTCTTTTGCCAAGGAAGTCGAAAAGCTGAGGCTCGGCGCCGGCGAAGAATTCGCCGGTGAAGGCATTCTCGCCATCACCAAGGCGCTGCTGCAATGCGGCGTCGGCTATGTCGGCGGCTATCAGGGCGCGCCGATCAGCCATTTGATGGACGTGCTGGCCGACGCGCAGGATATTCTGGGAGAGCTCGGCGTGCATTTCGAGGCGAGCGCCTCCGAAGCGACCGCCACCGCCATGCTCGCGGCCTCCGTGCACTATCCCATCCGGGGAGCTGCCACCTTCAAGTCGACCGTCGGCACCAATGTCGCCTCCGATGCGCTGGCCAACTTGGCGTCGGGCGGTGTGACCGGCGGCGCGCTGATCATCGTCGGCGAGGATTATGGCGAGGGCTCCTCGATCATGCAGGAGCGCAGCCATGCCTTCGCCATGAAGAGCCAGGTCTGGCTGCTCGACCCGCGCCCGAATCTGCCCTCGATCGTCAAGGCGGTGGAGGATGGTTTCGAGCTGTCCGAAATCTCCAACACGCCGGTCATGCTGCAGGTGCGCATCCGCTGCTGCCATGTGCATGGCCATTTCATCGCCAAGGACAACAAGCGCCCGCCGATGACGGTGGCCGATGCGCTGTCGGCACCGCGTCGCGACACCGGCCGCATCGTGCTGCCGCCCGCCTCCTTCCTGCACGAGAAGGAGAAGGTCGCCAAGCGCTGGCCGGCGGCCGTCGACTTCATCCGCAAAAACAAAATCAACGAATTCTTCGGCTCGGACCACGGCTCGGTCGGCATCGTCATGCAGGGCGGCATGTACAATTCCGTCATCCGCGCTCTGCAACGTCTTGGGCTTGCCGACACCTATGGCGAGACCGATGTGCCGCTCTATGTGCTGAATGCCGTCTATCCCCTGGTCGACGACGAATTCCTTTCCTTCTGCGAGGGCAAGCAGGCGGTGCTGGTGGTCGAGGAAGGCCAGCCCAACTACGTCGAACAGGCCTTTGCCGCCATGCTGCACAAGGCCGGGCGCGGCACCAGGCTGGTCGGCAAGGAGTATCTGCCGATGGCCGGCGAGTACACCGGCCAGGTCATGCTCGACGGCATCGGTTCGTTCCTGCGCGCCGAAGCGCCGCATCTCCTGCCGGGCGAGGTGCGCGCCCCCAACAAGGTGGGCGACGGCGTCGACACAGCCGACTTGATCAACGTCGTGCCGGGCCGCCCGCCAGGCTTCTGCATCGGGTGTCCGGAGCGGCCGATCTTCGCCGCCACGAAACTGGTCGAGCAGGAACTCGGCAAGCACCACATCGCTTCCGACATTGGCTGCCATCTGTTCTCGATCATGCCGCCCTTCGAGCTCGGCGCCACGACGATGGGCTATGGATTGGGGCCGGCCTCGGCCTCGGCCTTCAATTCGCCCAACGCCAAGCGCCGCTCGATCTCCTTCGTCGGCGACGGCGGCTTCTGGCACAACGGCCTGACCTCCTCGATCGGCAATGCGGTCTTCAACAAGAATGACGGCGTCATCGTCATCGTCGACAATTTCTATTCGGCCGCCACCGGCGGGCAGGACATATTGTCGTCGCGCGCCTCGAACCGGACCAAGTCGACCAAGCACCCGATCACCGAGGCGGTGAAGGGCATGGGTGTCAAATGGCTGCGCCACATCGACCGCACCTATGATGTCGGCAAGGTGCAGGACACGTTGCGCGAGGCGCTGACGACGGAGGAGAAGGGCCCGAAGGTCATCGTCGCTTCGTCCGAATGCATGCTCAACCGCCAGCGCCGCGAAAAGCCGCTGGTCGACAAGGCAATCAAGGGCGGCGAGCGGGTGGTGAAACCGAAGTTCGGCGTCGACGAGGACATCTGCACCGGCGATCATGCCTGCATGCGGCTCTCCGGCTGCCCGTCGCTGTCGGTCAAGTCGCTCGACGATCCCTTGCGCGACGATCCGGTGGCATCGATCGACCAGAACTGCGTCGGCTGCGGCAATTGCGGCGAGGTGGCGGATGCCGCCGTGCTGTGCCCATCCTTCTACCGCGCCGATGTCGTCCACAATCCCGGCCGCTGGGACCGTTTTCTGGAAAGCGCGCGCCGCGCCGTGATTGGCATGATGCAGCGCCGCCGCGAGAGCCGCCGGCTGGTGTTTGCCGATGCTTGACCAGGCCCCGCCCCTGCGTCCGAAATCCGGCGCCACCGACAACGAGCGGGTCATCAAGCTCGCCTTGCTGGCGGTCGGCGGCCAGGGTGGCGGCGTGCTTGCCGACTGGATCGTCGACGTTGCCGAGCGCAACGGCTATGTCGCGCAATCGACCTCGGTCGCTGGCGTCGCCCAGCGCACCGGCGCCACCATCTACTATGTCGAGATGGCCCGCCACACCGGCCGGCTACCGGTGTTCGCGCTGTCGCCCTCGCAGGGCGACGTCGACATATTGATCGCCGCCGAGCTGATGGAAGCCGGCCGCGCCATCATCAGGGGCTTCGTCACGCCCGATCGCACCACGCTGATCACCTCCTCGCACCGCATCGCTGCCGTGTCGGAAAAGGTCGAGCCGGGCGACGGCCGGGCTTCGTCCTCCAAGGTGCATGCGACGGCGGAAGCCGCGGCGAAGCGCTTCGTCGCCTTCGACATGGAAAAGATCGCCTCCGACAATGGCTCGATGATCTCCGCCAGCCTGCTTGGCGCGCTGGCCGGGTCCGACGCGCTGCCGTTCACGCGCGAGAGCTATGAGCAGGCGATAGGTGCTGGCGGGCGGGGCGTGAAGGCCAGCCTTGCCGCCTTCGGCGCTGCCTTCGACCGCGCACGCGGCGCGGCGGCGGCAGCTTCGCCAAAGCCGGCGGAGCCGGCGATTGTCGAATCCGCTTTGGGCGCCGGCCAGTTGCGTGGCCCGCAGAACCTTGTACAGGGCTGGCAGGCTCTTGCCGCCCGCATCGACCTGATGCCCGTTGCCGTGCGCGACATGGCGCTCCGGGGCTTGCGAAAGGTCGTTGACTATCAGGACATCGCTTATGGGCGCGACTATCTCGACCGGCTGGACAAGGCCGTGGCGCTGGATGATGCCGGCCACGCCCATGCGCTCTCCATCGCCGCCGCCAAGCACCTGGCCAACGCGCTCTGTTACGACGACATGATCCGGGTCGCCGATCTGAAGACGCGCTCGACCCGCGACCAGCGCGTACGCAAGGAAGTCGGAGCCAAGGCTGGCTCGATCCTGCAGGTGACCGAATATTTCCATCCGCGCATCGAGGAGTTCTGCGGCACGCTGCCAGCGGGGCTGGGCAGCTACATCGAGAACAGGCCGAGGCTGGCTGGCTTTCTCGACCGCCGCATCAATCGCGGCCGTCGCGTCCGCACAGACAGTTTCGCCGGCTTTGCCATGCTCTGGTTCATCGGCGGCCTGCGCCGCTGGCGCCGCAGCCTGCTGCGCCACAAGGTCGAAATGGCGCATGTGGAACGCTGGTATGCGCTGGCGCTCAGCCATGCACGCGAAGACTACGCGCTGGCCGTCGAGATCCTCAACTGCCGCCGGCTGATCAAGGGCTACAGCGACACCCATGTCCGCGCCCAGTCGAAATTCGACCGTGTGCTCTCGGCGCTTGATCTGCTCAAGGGCCGCGACGACGCCGCCGACTGGATCAGGCGGTTGCGCGAGGCGGCGCTGAAGGACGAGAAGGGCGACATGCTCGACGGCGCGCTGAGGACGGTAGCGACGCTCGGTTCGGTCCCGGCAAACTGATTCGCGGCAACCCGGTGCCGAGGGTCGTTCCCTTGGAAATCCTCCTCGAATGGCTCGCCCCTGGAACTTCGGTTCCTGTCGCATCGTGCGCAATCCAGGAATGGTGGCTGGCTATCGCGAACTCCGGGACGCGCCATTAGTCAGCCCCAATGTTGCTGCTTGGTCTGCGTCTTTCCGGGCAGCCGCCGTGGGGGCGGTCATACAGGGGCTTCCTTTCGATCGGGATTCCGAATTCGTGAACGTCGTTCATTTTTATCTTGAACATCGTTCAAAATCTGGTAAGCTGCGAACGTGAACAATGTTCATTGGTGCGTCGGCCACACAAAAGACATCCGATCCTGCACCACGCAACAAGATGGAACGCAGCAAGGAAGTTTAACCAGCTCACTGTTATCCCCGAATTGAAACAGTGCGCGCAACCGCGAAGCCAAAGGCATATTGCCTGACGGGTCTCGCCAAATGGAAATCGCCATGACCACGCATCTGATGCTGTCGCGACGTTTTGCACCGCTTTTCTGGACGCAGTTCCTGTCCGCCTTCAACGACAATTTCCTCAAGAACACACTGGTGTTCCTGATCCTTTTCACACTGGCCGCCGGACAGGCGGCTTCGCTGGTTACCTTGGCTGGAGCCGTGTTCATGGCGCCATTTCTGCTCCTGTCCGCTCTTGGAGGCGAGATCGCCGACCGCTTCGACAAGGCGCTGATCGCGCGCCGGCTGAAATTCGCCGAGATCGCCGCCGCGGCAGTCTCCGTCGCCGGTATCGCGCTGTCGTCGATCCCGGTGCTGATGGTGGCGCTGCTGATGTTCGGCATCATCTCGGCGCTGTTCGGTCCGATCAAATACGGCATCCTGCCCGATCACCTCGAGCGCAAGGAACTGCCCAAGGCTAACGCCTGGATCGAGTCGGCCACCTTCGCCGCCATCCTCGGCGGCACCATTGCCGGCGGCGTCGTTTCCGCCGATGGCATCGGTGTCTGGATCTTCGGACCGATCATGATGGCGCTCGCCGTCGGCTGCTGGTTCGTCAGCCGCTACATTCCGCCAACAGGTTCGGCTGCGCCCGACCTCGTCATCGACAAGAACATCTTCCGCTCGACCTGGCGTCAGGTCGCGGAGTTGCGCACCGACATGCGCATCTGGCGCGCCGGCCTGATGACCTCATGGTTCTGGCTGATCGGCGCCATCGTGCTTTCGATCCTGCCGACGCTGATCAAGGATTCTCTCGGCGGCAACGAGATCGCGGTCACCGCCTATCTCGCCGTGTTCGCCGTCTCCATCGCCATCGGCTCGGCAATCGCTGCCTGGATGTCGCAGGGGCGCATGGTGCTGCTGCCGGCACCGGTCGGCACGGCGCTGCTGGCGCTGTTCGGCCTTCATCTTGCCTGGACGATCTGGAGCATGCAGCCTTCGACCAAGGCCGACACCCTCGCGGCCTTCTTCGCCGGGCCGAACACGTTGCGCGTTGCGCTCGACCTTGCCGGCATGGCCATTGCCAGCGCCTTCCTGATGGTGCCGACCTTCGCAGCCGTACAGGCCTGGTCGCCCGAGGCGCGCCGCGCCCGCGTTGTTGCCGCCGTCAGCATCGTCAATGCCGGCTTCATGACGGTCGGCGGTATCGTTGTCGCCTTGATCCAGACGAAAGTCTCGACCGGCGGTATCCTGTTCGGGCTTGCCGGGGCCAACGCCGTGGCCGCCTGGCTGATGCTGAAATTCCTGCCGACCAACGCCTTCCGCGACTTCGTCTCCATCCTGTTCCGCGCCTTCCTGCGCCTGGAGGTCGAGGGTATGGAGAACCTCAAGGCGGCCGGCAAGGCGCCGATCCTGGCGCTCAACCATGTCAGCTTTCTCGACGGTCCGCTGGCGCTGACGCTGACCGACGAAGAGCCGGTCTTCGCCATCGACTATACGATCGCGCAGGCCTGGTGGATGAAGCCGTTCCTGAAGCTGACCCGCGCCCTGCCGCTCAATCCTGCCAAGCCGATGTCGACGCGCACGCTGATCAAGATCGTGCAGGGCGGCGATCCGCTGGTCATCTTCCCCGAAGGCCGCATCACCGTCACCGGCGGGCTGATGAAGGTCTATGACGGCGCCGCCATGGTGGCCGACAAGACCGGTTCGATGGTTGTGCCGATCCGTATCGACGGGCTGGAGAAAAGCCCGTTCTCGCGGCTGACCTCGCAGCATGTGCGCCGCCGCCTGTTCCCGAAGGTCAAGGTGACTATATTGGAGCCGGTCAAGCTGGAAGTGCCGCCGGAGCTGAGAGGCCGTCAGCGCCGCGCCGCGGCCGGTGCGGCCCTCTATCAGGTCATGTCGGATCTCGTCTTCCGCACCCAGGACATCGACAGGACGGTACTGGAAAAGATCATCCTGACCGCCAAGGAACGCGGCATGAAGCGGCTCGCCGTGCAGGATCCGGTCACCGGCTCGCTGAGCTACGGCAAGCTGCTGACGGCGGCCGCCGTACTCGGCGAGAAATTCCAGAACCTCTATGCTGATCAGCAGACGCTCGGCATCATGCTTCCCAACGCGAATGGCTCATGCGCCACACTGCTTGGCGTCATGTCGTCGGGCAAGGTCCCGGCGATGATCAACTTCACCGCGGGCGCCGCCAATATCCTGTCCGCCTGCAAGGCAGCCGAAGTGAAGACCGTGCTCACGTCCCGCGCCTTTGTCGAGCAGGCCAAGCTCGGAGCGGTGGTCGAGGAAATCGGCCGCTCGGTCGACATCGTCTGGCTCGACGATCTGCGCAAGACAATCGGTCTCAAGGACAAGCTGCTCGGCTTGCTGCGCAAGTCCACGCCGCGCGCGCAGCGCTTGCCCAACGATGCGGCCGTGATCCTGTTCACCTCGGGCTCCGAAGGCACGCCGAAGGGCGTGGTGCTCACCCACCGCAACATCCTGGCCAATGCCGCGCAGGCGGCCTCGCGCATCGACTTCCACTCGGGCGACAAGGTGTTCAACGTCTTGCCGATCTTCCATTCCTTCGGCATGACGGCCGGCACGGTGCTGCCGCTGATCTCTGGCGTACCGGTCTATTTCTACCCGTCGCCGCTGCATTACCGCATCGTGCCGGAACTGATCTACGCGTCCAACGCGACGATCATCTTCGGCACCGATACGTTCCTCAGCGGCTATGCCCGCACCGCGCATCCTTACGACTTCCGCTCGATACGCTATTGCTTTGCCGGCGCCGAACCGGTCAAGGCGTCCACCCGCATGACCTATATGGAAAAGTTCGGGGTGCGCATCCTTGAAGGGTATGGAGTCACCGAGACCGCGCCGGTGATCTCGATCAACACGCCGATGTACAACCGCTCCGGCAGCGTCGGCAAAATCATGCCCGGCATGGAGTATCGCCTCGATCCGGTGCCCGGCGTCGAGGATGGCGGGAGGCTGCATGTGCGCGGCCCCAATGTGATGGCGGGTTATCTGCGCGCCGAGAAGCCCGGCGTGCTCGAACCGCTGCCGGACGGCTGGCATGACACTGGCGATGTCGTCTCGATCGACGAGGGCGGGTTCATCACCATCCGCGGCCGTGCCAAGCGTTTCGCCAAGATCGGCGGCGAGATGGTTTCGCTCGCCGCCGTCGAGGCGTTGGCGGGTGAATTGTGGAAAGGCTCGTTGTCGGCCGTCGCTTCCGTGCCGGATGCACGCAAGGGTGAAAAGCTCATCCTCATCACCGAGGCGCCCGGTGCCACACGCGCCGATTTCCTGGCCTTCGCCAAGGCGAACGGCGCCATGGACCTGATGGTGCCCGCCGAAGTGCGCGTCGTCCAGAAAGTGCCGGTGCTCGGCTCCGGCAAGCTCGACTTCGCCGGCGTGACCAGGCTGGTGCGTGGTGAGGATCGGCCGGCCGCCAAGGTCGAGGCCGCCTGATCGAGGCGGCATGCGCGATGGCGCAGGCCTGCGCGACGCTTGAGGAAAGCGTCGCGCAATGACGAAAATGTGATCTTGCCCTTGCGACGGGTTTTGCCCAGCCCCTCCGTTTCACGCTGGTTAGGGGTGAAATCACGGAGACAAAGCATGTTCGCAAAGTATTTTCTGCCCTTCGCCCTGGCGGCGGGCACCTTGATGCTGTCCGGAGCGGACTCGCAGGCCATGCCGATGGCGAAGCCAAGTGCCGCGCCGCTACCGATCGAAAGCGTCGGTTGGCGCTGCGGGCCTGGCTGGCACATGAACCGCTGGGGCAATTGCGTGCCGAACCGGCGCGTGATGATCCGCCCGGCGCGCCACTGGCATCCCGGCTTCTGGGCACATCACCGCTGGCATCCCGGCTATTGGGGCTGGTGATCCCGGGAAAACAGATACCCGCTTCGGAAAAGCCGGAGCGGGTATTCTTCATTCAGGCCATCAAGCAACGAGATCCGGCATAGGCTTCACCGCCGCCGAGTCGGGAAACACCTTGTCGCCGAGCGCCGTGGCCGAGAGACCGAACTGGTCGGCGAGCAGGCCTTTCAGCACCGCCCTGACATCGCTGGTCGGTGCGAGATCGCGCTGCTGATAGAGTTGCGCCGGCTTCAGGCCTGGCCAATCGGCGATGACGCGGCCGCCTCTGATCGCGCCGCCCGCGAGCAGCACGACCGTGCCGGTGCCATGATCGGTGCCGACCGTGCCATTGATCCGCGCCGTGCGGCCGAACTCGGTGATGGCGACGATCGCCGTGTCCTTCCAGCGTTCGCCAAGACCTTTTTCGAATTCCTCGAAGGCGCCGTCCAGGCCGCCGAGCAATGTGGCGAGCCGGCCCGTCGCACCGCCCTCGTTGACATGCGTATCCCAGCCGTCGAAGGCGAGAGCGGCGACGCGTGGCCCGTCATCGGCGGCGATCAGCCTGGCGGCTCCCTGCGCGGCCTGCCGCATGCCGGCGGCGCTGTCGAGGCCGCCTCTCGGTTTCATGACATTGCCGTTCATCTGGTCGTCGAGCGCCATCCTGTCGGCGTCGAGCCCCTTTTGCAGTGCCACCGCCAGCACCGGGTCGCGGTGCTGGTAGAGGTCGAGAACCCGCGCCGCGAGGTCGCCGGTCGGCGCGGGCAGGGATTGCGGCGCCCAGCCGAGCACAGGGGCAGCACCTCGGATCACCAGCGGCGTCGACGGGCCGACGGCCAGGCCGCCAAGCGTCGCCACGCGGTCGCCCGCCGGCAGGTTCTCGAGAGCCCGGTTGAGCCAGCCGGTGGCGACATGGCCGGGGCCGGCAAAGCCGCTTTCCAAGACATCCTGTCCGTCGAAATGCGAGCGCTCGCGATAGCCCGTCGCGGCCGCGTGAACGACAGCCGCCTGGTTTGCCTTGAACAGCCGGGCAAACACCGGCATCGCCGGATTGACGGCAAAGAAGCCATCGAGCGGCAGTGCCGCGTGCGGGCCAGCGAGCGAGAGCGCAATGTCGCCATGCAGGCCGGCATAGTCCGGATCGTCGACCGGGCCGACAGCTGACAGGCCGTCCAGCGCGCCGCGCAGCACGATGACGATCAGGCGCGGGTCGCGATTGTCGGCGGCACGGGCAAAGCGCGGCAGATAGGCCCAGGCAAACAGCGCTCCGCCGGTCGTCAATACGGCGCGGCGGGACGGGTGAGGGGGAACACACAGCAGGCTCATGGCATCATCTCCGGGCGTTGTCGGTACTGGCGCTATCGGCGCTGGAATTCGGGCGCCATCAGCAGCAGCGCCAGGCCTTGCTGCTTGGACTCGGCCCGGGCGACCGCCTCACGCGTCTGCGGCGAGGCGGAGCTGCCGATGACGGCATCGAGTATATCGTTGGGATTGCCGATGTCTTTCACTTGCCGGGCTGCCTGCCAGGCGATGTCGAGGCGGACCTTCATGCCTTGCGCCGATGCCCAGCCATCCGCCTGGTCGGGAAAGCCGTTCGGTCCCGGCGGTTGCCAGAGCGGTTCGCCCAGGGCGTTGAGCCAGTTGAGCGACGGACCAGGGTCGTTGGTCGGCCCGGGGCCGGCGGCCCTGCGGATGGCCGTGATATAGTCTAGGGGTGATCGCATCTTTGCCAAAGGCGTCGACCACGCCTCCGGCATGTCGACGAGTGCCGCCGCCAGTGCCCTGAGATTGCCGTCGCTCTTGACGAACACCTTGACGAGGCGCGCGACCGCCGCCGCCGGCGGATCGTCCGCTATGAAATGCCGGGCAAGTTGCGTGGCGACATGGTGCGCGGTCGCGGGATGAATGGCGATGTCGTTGAGCGCGGCCTCGGCCTGGCCCATGCCGCCGGCCGAATAGGTTTTGCCCAGCAACACCTCGTCGCCTGGCTCATGGGCGTTGGCGTTGAAGACGGAACTGCCCGGTTCGCCCAGCCGTCCCTCCCGTCCGGCCATCGTCCAGCCGGTGAGGATACGCGCGAAGCTGGTGACGTCGGCCTGGGTGTAGCCGCTGCCGACACCCAGCGTGTGCAACTCTAGGATCTCGCGGGCAAGGTTCTCGTTGAGGCCGCGCTGGCGGTTCTTGCCGGCACGGGAATCCGGGCCGATCGATTGCTGGTTGTCGAGATAGAACAGCATGGCCGGATGCCGCTCCACTGCCATCAGCATGTCGGCGAAGCGCCCGAGCACGAATGGCCGGATGGCTTCCCGTTCGAAGGCACCGGCGCTGGCGCGCACGATGTTGTCCTTGGCCACGGAGACGCAGAAATGGTTCGACCAGAAATAGACCAGGCGTTCGACGAAGCCGACTTCGACCCGCAAAGCCTTGTCGAAGCGGGCCTGGGCTTCAGCCCGGTACAAAGTGGCTTCAACCGGTGGTGTTGCCGGCTTGGCGGCGGCCGCCGGCGGCGCGCCGGCCGGCACCTTCGCCTTTACGGCTGCACTCGGCATGGGCGCGGCACCCGTCATGGCCGTGGCCGCCGCCTTCGTCGTGTGCGCGGCAGTCGTCAGGCTCCTGTCAAGCTTGCGCTGGAAACCTGCCGCCATGCTGGCCTGGATGGCCGGCGTGCTTCCCAGGAGGTCGGCATAGGCCGGATCGTCATAGGCGATCATGGCGATATCCGGTTGCCGAAGTTCCGCCTTGAGACAGCCGCGCGGATCACCCGCCAGTCTGTCGCGGTCGCCGGGCCGGGCGCCAAGCCCGAAGCGGTTGAATACGATCAGGATAGGATCCGGCAGGGCCGAATCCGGCGCCTTGGTCGCGACAGCCATGTCAGCGCTCCATGATTGGATCTCACGCGCGATGCGCGACGCCCGATCGGGCTGTTTCCTGAGCGTTCAAACCGGCGATAGGGGCCGGACAGGCAGCGCGCCGCCCGGCCCCCAGCTGCGCCTACCAGCGGCGCCAGCGGTGCCAGTGACGGTGCGGATGCCAGGCGTAATAGGCCGGGCCATGCCAATAATAGTAGCGCGGATACACCACGACACGGTTAGGGACGCAGCGTCCCCACGGATTGGGGTGCCAGCCAGGCCCGCAGCCCCACGCCACATGCTCGACCAGTGCCGGGGCGCCCGGCTGGGCCACCATCGGCATGGCGGAAGAGGTCGCGACGGTCGCGGCGGTTCCGGTCAAGGCAAGGACGGCGGCTGCCGCATACTGTGTCAGGCTGTTCATGACGATACTCCGAATGTTCCGAGAGAATGAAAACCTGTTCGTACCGATTGGTCCGGCAGGTCTGCCCTTCTCCTGGTTAAACGGCCCTGTGGGCGTTTTCCGTCGGCGGTCACGGCGATTTTTTTGGCTCTGCCTTCGACGGAGGCCCGGCGCGTCTGGACAGCCCATCCGCCAGCACGGCGCGACCCTCGGCGGAACCCGCCGCCGCGAACTCGACGATGCGCTGCTCCAGCCGCGTGCGCAGGGTAATGTCGGCATTGCGGGCCCGCTCCAGGGCCGCCGACAGCGCTGCCGTGTCGAGGACGGGTTGCAGCAACAAGTCCGCCGCCTCGCGCCTGGCCTGCTGGCCATCGAGGATGATGTCACGCGATTCGCGGCGGACCTCGCGCAGCGCCTTGCGAAACAGAATGCGCTGCTGGTCGGGAAGACGGCCGCCGGCCGCTTCCAGCGAATAGCCCTGGGCCGGCTTGCCGCTTCTTATCCAGACGGCGCCACCCGCAAGTGCCCCGGCCAGGAAGACATTCAGCGCCACCGATGCGATGATGAGGTTGCGGCCCGCGCTCATAGGTCCTCCTCGACCGTCTCGCCATCGGGGCCGGCGTCGCCGAATGCGGTCGCATTGGCGTCGAGCACATAATGGTCGGGCTGAATCTCCGGTGTGACGACGCTCACCAAGGCCAATCCGGCGACGGCGCCCGCCAGACCGATGCCGGCCAGTCCCAGACCAAGCCACCAGAAACGCTTGCGCCGGCGTTGCACGAGATGCCGGTCGGCGGTCCGCAGGATGCCGCCGTACAGCGCCGCGCCGGGCGCCTTGACGTCATAGCTGTCGAGCAGGGCATCGAGTTTTCCGGCGTGCCCCAATATGGCCGCGCCCGTCTCGCTCGCGGCGAAATTCGTCCCCGCCATGCGGTCGGCCTGGGGCCACCGCCGTAAATCGCCACCATAAGCCGCTGCCAGAGCCGCAAAGCGCTTGGCATCCATTGCCGGTTCTTTCCTGGACCCGTCAGACATCAGTCTATCCTTTGCAGGTTGACGCCGCGTGTCCGAATGATGGGCTTCCCGGAAACCGGCCACCGCACGATCGCGAGGTGTTGTGAATGCCTCGCATTCACGGCCGCGCCTTCTTCACTCATGCACGCCATCCCTTGCCAGGATCGCCTGCAGGGCGCGGCGGCCGCGCGAAAGCAGGCTTTCCAGGGCATCGACACTGATCTCCAGGGTCGCCGCCGCCTCTATGTTGGACATCTCCTGATAGTAGACCAGGATGATCGCCTCGCGCTGACGCGGCGCGATTGCCTGCAGGGCCTGCTCGATCAGATGCGGCTCTTCGCGGGCATCGGGAAGCGGGGCGGGATCGACAACATCCGGGACCTCGTCGGTCACCCATTCGCGGCGCCGGCGCAGCCGGTCGTAGCACAGGTTGAGCGTGACGCGGTGAATCCAGCTGTCGAAGCGTGCATTGCCGCGCCGCCAGCCCGATGCATGACGCCAGATGCGCACGAAGGTCTCCTGGGCGACATCCTCGGCTTCCGCCGCGTCGCCCAGCATGCGCGAGGCGAGCGCCAGGATACGCGGCAGCTTGCGCGCGACGAGCGTCCGCACCGCCGCGGGGTCGCCGGCGCCTACCTGGCGAACCAACTCCTCGTCCGGGTCGGCGCTCATCGGCTGGCGCACTCCCGATGTCCATCACGCGTCATAGCCTCTTGGTCATTGCTCCGGCTTGGGAGCGGATTTGTGGCCCGGCATCTCGTCGGCCGTCAGAATGCCGTCGCCGTTCTTGTCCAGCCTGGCAAAGCGCTTGGCAAAGAACGCATCGAGCTCGGCCCGGTCGATGAAGCCGTCATGATTGGAATCGATGCGCGCGAACGATTTGGCCGGGTCGCCCTTGATGTTGCGCTTGGCCTGAAAGGCCTCCCACTCCAGCAGGCTGATCTTGCCGTCGCCGTCGGTATCGGCGGCCATGATCGCCTTTTCCCGCCGCTTCTGGAACTTGGCGAGCGTAATGTCGGACTTGCCAGTGGGTGATGGGCCAGTGGGTGATGGGCCAGTGGGTGATGGGCCAGCGGGCGATGCGGCGGCGGGCGACGTAGAAGCAGGTGGCGTCGCGGCCGGCGGCTGTGCCGCTGTCTGTGCCAGAGCCGCGGTGGTCAGCAGGCTCAAGGCGGCGGCAAGGATCGAACGGCGCATCATGCTTGACGTCTCCGGTTGGCGTGCCATGGCCCGATGCCAGGATCACGCTTCAGCCGTTAAACGTCGCGGGCGGAGAAATCCGTCGGTCGCCAATGCCGATTACCATGCCGCCGGCGATGCCACGCCTTGGCGCCACGAGAGGCTGCAGGAAATTACATCCGGCACGCTGAACTCGCGCCGGGCCGGCAACCCCTTTTGCGAAGGCGGGAATTATGCCGATTGGTCGGCGGCAACCAGCTGATCCGATTTGAAGCCCGCATGCTGCGGGGTCCACACCTCACCCTCTTTGTTGAACCAGTGGCACAGATACATGCCGGAAGCGGCACCATCGCTGACCGTCATCTTCGGGCCTCCCGACTTCAGCTTGACGACGTCTCCGGTCTTGAAAGTGTTGGGCATTTGGACCTCCCATGCTGACATGGGCATTTCATACCAAAACCGGGGTCCCGACAATGGCGGATAGATCCCTGGACTACCGTCTTGCGTGGCAGCACCAGCTGAGGGCGTGGGGCAAGTTCCGGCGATCAGTCGACCTCGATCACGCGCCGCGCCGGCTTGTCCATCGGCTGCGGACGGCGCGCCGCCTCGGGCTTGGGCTGCGCCACTGCTTCGTGCCGCAGCCTTTGCTCCCTCAGGCGGGTCGTCTTGGCGTCCCTTGCGTCACGTTCGGCATCCAGCACCAGCCTCGCCTCGCGATCGGCCCTTGCAAATCTTTCCTTGTCGACGCGTCGTGGCAATTTGCTACCTCCTGTCCATGCAACCATCGGCAGGAAATGTGCGAAGCAAGTATCTGTTCCGAAGAAATAAAAGTCCGATTTCCATCATTTGTTGTTGAGGTTTGGAAAATACCGGACCGCGCGCTTGTCAGCGCCTTCTCTGCCCGGAGGAGTTTTGAAAAACTGGTGCCGCTTAGGTGACTCGAACACCTGACCCCATCATTACGAATGATGTGCATCCCTACGTTTTGCGCGGTTTTG
>NZ_VFVY01000027.1 GCF_006442315.1 Mesorhizobium sp. B2-3-4
AACCATCGAGGCAGCCGAATGCAGGAACTATTTCGAAAACGCTGGTTACGTTTCCGTCAAAACATGAAACGCTCTAGGCCCCCAGCGGATAAGGCATGTAGCCGACAAAGCCCGCGATCTTCCAGTTCGCCCCGACCTTGCGGCAGAAATACAGCGTCTGCCATTTCAGCCGGTCGACGCTGCCATCGGCCTTGGCGACCGAACCGTCGAACTTCTTGTGCAGCACGGCGCGGTCGCCGTCGACATCGATGTCGCGCAGGTTGGTGACGCGAAACAGCGCCTCGCGCAGCGGCTCGGCGAATTTGGTCGCCGCCGTCTCCCTGGCCTGGCGCAGCCATTCGTCGCGATAGATCTCAAGCCTCGGGAACTGCAACCGCCAGGCATCGGCATTGGCAAGGAAATGCGCGTGCATGCCGAAGAAAGAGTCGGCGACGAAGTCGTTCTCGACCATCGACCAGTCCTGGCCGATGAAGGCGTCGATGTCGCGGCGCACCAGCATCTCCCACAGCTCGTGGCGGTCGGCGTCGCCTGTCGGAAACGGGTTCTTGTCGAAGGTCATTGTCGGGGTCTCCGGTGTCGCAAGGGCATCTGTCCGTCGTGGCGTCGAGCCCGTCCGGCAAGCGCGCACGATGCAAGCGCTTTTGTAATAAAGCAACACGGATTCCGAAGAATGTTGCTTTCCAACAAGGGCCTCTATCGGGATCGGCCCGATCGCGGTAAACCTCCTCGCAAACGGGTGCCGCCCTGGTGTCCCGCCACGCCGCCAGAGGAGGTCCTCCCTTGCCCAAGCAGACTTTTGGAACGTCCCATGTGCCGCTGTCGCCCGCCGTGCGGGCCGGCGATTTCGTCTTCATCTCGGGCCAGGTCCCGGTCGGCGGCGACGGCATCGTGGTCAAGGGCGGCATCACGGAACAGACCGAGCAGGTGCTCGCCAATGTGAAGGCCGCGCTGGCGCTCGCCGGCTGCACGATGGACGATGTGGTCAAGACCACCGTCTGGCTCGAGGACGCGCGCGACTTCGGCGCTTTCAACGCGGTCTATGCCAGGCATTTCCCGAAGAACCCGCCGGCCCGCACGACCGTCGAATCGCGGCTGATGATCGACATCAAGATCGAGGTCGAGGCCGTGGCGTACCGGCCGGCCTGACAGGCCAGATCACAAAGGCGGAGGCTGCCATGCAATTCGACCTCCTCGTGAAGGGCGGACGGCTGATCGATCCGGTGTCCGGCGTCGACGCGCTGCGCGATGTCGCCATCGCCAACGGCCGCGTCGCGGCAATCGACGCCGATATCCCCGCGGCCAGCGCCGCGCAAACGGTCCATGCGACAGGCTGCATCGTCGCGCCTGGACTGGTCGACCTGCACAGCCACGTCTATTGGGGCGGCACGTCGCTCGGCGTCGATGCCGACCGGCTGGCGGCCAAGAGCGGCACCACCACCTTCATCGACGCCGGCAGCGCGGGCGCCGGCAATTTCCTCGGTTTCCGCCGCCATGTCATGGAGCGCTCGAAGGTGCGCATCCTGGCCTATGTCAACATTTCCTTCGCCGGCATTTTCGGCTTCTCGCAGACGGTCTCGGTCGGCGAATGCGGCGATCTCAGGCTGTGCGAGCCGCGCGAGGTGGTGGCGGCGGCGCGCGAGCACGCCGATGTTGTCGTCGGCGTCAAGGTGCGCTCGGGCAAGCATGCCGGCGGCACCAGCGGCATCGCGCCGGTCGATCTGGCGCTGGAGGCCGCCGACAGAGCCGGCCTGCCGCTGATGGCGCATATCGACGAGCCGCCGCCCGGGCGCTCGGAAGTGCTGCCGCGCCTGCGCCGTGGCGACATCCTCACCCATTGCTTCCGGCCGTTCCCCAACGCGCCGGTCTTCGCCTCCGGCATGGTGCGGCCCGACATGCGGCTGGCGCGCGAGCGCGGCGTCATCTTCGACCTCGGCCACGGCATGGGCTCGTTCGATTTCGACGTCGCACGCGCCATGCTGGCCGAAGGCCTGGCGCCGGACGTCATTTCGAGCGACGTGCATCTCTACTGCGTCGACGGGCCGGCCTTCGACATACTGGTCTGCATGTCGAAGCTGATGGCGCTCGGCATGCCGCTGGTCGAGGTGCTGCGCGCCGCGACGCAAGCGCCGGCGCAAGCGATCGCGCGGCCCGATCTCGGCACGCTGGCGGTCGGCACGGTGGGCGACGTCGCCGTGCTGCGCCAGCGGTCGGGCCGCTTCACCTTTATCGACGCGGTCGGCGCCTCGCTCACCGCCGACCAGCGGCTGGTGTCGGAAGGCATCGTCATCGGCGGCACCTGGTGGCCGAACGAGGCGGCCGACCACGACGAGACCGAGCGTTTCGAAGCGCATGCCGACCATACGCATGTCGAGGTGGCTGCCCGGCATTTCGGGCACCGGCATGAGTGATTAGTCATCTATCGGGTGATACGGAGATCCGCGGTAGGCAGGGTTGTAGCTGTCTGCGGCGGCACATTTTGTAACCGCCTTCCCCCACTCCGTCGCTGCGAAGCCGAGACGGAGTGGAGGTCGACCTTACCCCGAATTGCTCGGCTTCCCATAAACCGGCGTCGCAATCCGTTCCATCCGTGCCTTGATCTGCAGCGCCACATACTTCGAATAGAAGCGCGACAGGGCCAGATTGCCGCCATGGAACCAGAGCGCCTCCTGCGCCGTCGGCTTCCACATGTTGCGCAATTCACCCTGCCACGGGCCGGGGTCGCCCTTGACGCCGGAGCCGAGGCCCCAGCACGGGCCGACCTTGTCGGCGACCTCGCGCGAGACGAGCGCGGCGACATTCTCGTTCATCGACTGGTAGCCGGTGCAGGCGACGATGGCGTCGGCCTCCAGCTCGCTGCCGTCCTCGAACAGGATGCCTTTGGCCGTCAGCGCCTTGATCGGCACGCCGCTGCGGATTCCGATCTTGCCGTCGATGATCAGGTCGGAGGCGCCGACATCGATGTAATAGCCCGAGCCGGTGCGGTAGGCCTTCATCAGCAGGCCGGTCTCGTCGTCGCCGAAATCGAGCGCGAAGCCCGACGCGGCGAGCCGCTCGTAGAAATCGGCGTCGCGGGCGCGGATGACGTCGTAGAGCGCGCGCTGGCCCTTGGGCACCAGCGCGAACGGCGTCGAGGCGACGATCATGTCGGCCTTCTCGGTGGTGATGCCGCGCGCCAGCGCGTCTTCCGAGAAAATCTCGAAGCCGACCTGCATCAGCGTGTCGGATTTGACCACGGTGGTCGGTGAGCGCTGGACCATGGTGACGTCGGCGCCGCTTTCCCAGAGATCGACGCAGACATCATGGCCCGAGCTTGCCGCGCCGACAACGGCGACCTTTTTGCCGCGGTACTTCTCGCCGCTCGCATACTGGCTGGAATGCAGCAGCTCGCCCTTGAAATCGCCGGCGCCGGGCAGCTCGATCCTGCGCGGCGGGCCGTAGGCGCCGGTGGCGAAGACGACGTGCTTCGGCTTCAGCGTGATGCGCTGGCCGACGCGGTCGACCACCACGGTCCAGACTTTCTCCGCCTCGTCATAGCTGGCGCTGAGGCATTTGGTGGCGACCCAGTAATTCAGCTCCATGACGCGCGTGTACATTTCCAGCCAGTCGCCCATCTTGTCCTTGGGCGTGAAAACAGGCCAGTTGTCCGGGAACGGGATGTAGGGCAGATGGTCGTACCAGACCGGGTCGTGCAGCACGAGGGTGCGGTAGCGGTTGCGCCAGGAATCGCCCGGCCGCGCATTCTTCTCGATGACGATGGTCGGCACGCCGAGCTGCCGCAGGCGTGCGCCCAGCATGATGCCGCCCTGGCCGCCGCCGATGACCAGGCAATAGGGCTGCTCCGTAGCGCCGAGATCACGCGTCTCGCGCGCCCGCGCCTCAGACCAGGTCTCGCGCTCCGGGTCGGCCTTGTGGCGCACGCCGAGCGGTCTTTTCGCACCCTTGCGCTCCTCGAACCCCTTGAGGTCGGTCATCGCCGTGAACAAGGTGCGGCAGCGGCCATCGCGCAGCCGCATGATGCCTTGGCCCGACGCCACCGCGGTCTCGAAGGCGAACCAGGCTTCGATCGTGCCGTCGTCCGAGGTCGCCTCGCCGGTGAGCTGCCATGCGGTTGGCTTGGTGGTCGCCAGCGTTGACTTGAGCATGGCGGCGATGGCTTCGCGGCCTTCCATGGTGGTGACGTTCCAGGTGAAGGTCAGAAGATCGCGCCAGTAGCAGTCGTCGGCGAACAGGTTGGCCGCACCGGTCCCATCGCCGGTTTCGAGCGCATGCGCAAAGGACGCGAGCCATGCGGTTGCCTGCTTCGTTGGTGCCATGTCGAGCATTTCTTCCCCTCTTGCTGCATGCGCCCCGATTTGCATCGGGACAGTAAAACCATCGAGCCCGGCGCCGCCCTTCATCCGCTACGCGGACCACCTCTCACCTCCCCGTGAACGGGGAGAGGGGAGCTAATCCCCCAGCGGCTCCATCTCCTTGCCCGTGCGGTGGATCTGGGCGTTGTACTTGATGCGGCGCACCGTCTCGCGCGCCGGGCCGTCGAGCTTGTAGGCCGAGGCCACCGCAAGCAGGTCGATCATCGCCAGGAAGGCATAGCGAGAGGCGGTCGGCTTCAGCGTGTCGGGATATTCTGATACCGCAACCGTCAGCCTGACGTCGCAGGCGCGGGCGAGCTCGGTGTCGGGGGCCGTCACGGCGATCGCGTTGGCGTGGTAGTGCTTGGCGAGTTCGACGGCTTCGATCACCTCGCGCGTGCGGCCGGTCGCCGAGATGGCGATGACGAGATCGCCGGGCTTCAGCGTCGAGGCGGTCATGCGCATCAGATAGGGGTCGCATTGGGCGCTGATCGAGATGCCGTAGCGAAACAGCCGGTACTGGGTTTCCTGCGCCAGCGCCGAGGAGCTGCCGCCGAGTCCGAACACCGTGACCTGACGCGCCCGGGCGATGAGCTCGGCCGCTTTCTCCAGCTCGCCCGGATCGAGCTGCCGCTCGGCCTCCTGCAGCGCCCGGCGCGCCTCGCCGAACACCGCGTTCCAGTACGGCATGCCGGCATCGCCCTGCCTGCCCGGCGACGTGTCCAGATAGAGCGCGCCGACGACGAGGCTCTGCGCCAGCTTCAGCTTGAAGTCGCGCACGCCCTCGCAGCCGATGGCGCGGCAGAAACGGGTGACCGTCGGCTCGCTGACGCCGGCGCGCTGGGCCAGTGCCGCGTTGGAGGCATCGACGGCGTATTTGACATCGTCGAGCACGACATCGGCGACACGGCGCTCGGCCGGACGCAATTCGCCGTAGGAATCCTTCACCAGCGAAATGATGTCGGGAATGCGCCGGACAGGCTCGCCGCCGGCTCCTTCCTCGTCGGCGATCGGATGTCCCCGGCTGGCAGCTTCGGTCATGAAGTCGGTCTTTCCTAGCCCGTTTTCGACCTGACCTCTTACCATGTTTGCACGCTGTCGTTCCATGCGTCCGGCGCTGCTGCAACCGCTGCGTGCCGCAAGGGCAGCGGCGTGTGCGCCTGTCCAACTATGTAGGAAAGCAACACGGATTTCAAGGTAAAGAAAGCGCCATAAAAACAACACATTAAATCAAAACCGCGGTTTTCGTGGTACGCTTACCAATGCCGGCGCTTGACAGCAAAGTAGGATAGTTACACACTGATTTCCGGCAGTCTGATGACCTATTGGATCATCACGCAATCTCCGAGGGGCGGATGAACGCGGGCGATATCACAACGCCGAAGCTTGGCGTGCAGGCGGCGACCAAGATCTATCACACGGCATCCGGCGACCTCTTGGCGCTGGACCGCTGCAGCCTCGACGTCAAAACCAACGAAATCGTCTCCATCGTCGGCCCGTCCGGCTGCGGCAAGACCACGCTGTTGTGGTCGATGTCGGGGCTGCACGGCCTGACCAGCGGTGAGATCCGGCTCGATGGCAAGGCAATTACCGGGCCGCATCCCGATATCGGCATCGTCTTCCAGGAAGCCAATCTCCTGCCGTGGCGCAATCTCGACGCCAACATCCGCTTCCCCTTCGAGATCAAGGGCGAGAAGCCCGATCGCGCCTGGATCGCGCATCTCCTGAACCGCGTCGGGCTCGACGGCTTCGGCGGCAAGTTCCCGCGCGAGCTTTCGGGCGGCATGCAGCAGCGCGCGGCGATCGTGCGCGCCCTGGCGCTGAAGCCCTCCGTGCTCTTGATGGACGAACCGTTCGGCGCGCTGGACAGCTTTACCCGGGAAGAGATGAACCGGCTGGTCGAGGAGATCTGGCTCGACACCAAGACCACCATCGTCTTCATCACCCACTCGATCGAGGAAGCTATTTTTCTCTCGGACCGGGTGGTGGTTCTGAGCGCGCGGCCGGGTCGCGTCGCGAAGGAGTACCGCGTGCCGTTCCCTCGCCCGCGCTCGCTGGAGATCATGGCGACACGCGAGGTGTTCGACCTCACCAACCGGATCAAGATGGATATCGTTGGCGAGCGCGCCACGCCGAAGGCTGAACAGCAGCGCACCAGCGCCGAGATCGTGAGGATCAGGCCATGAGCGACGCCATTCCGGAATTCTCGAAGGCCAAGTCGGGAGACGGGCAGGACGTCAGCCTGACCAACCTTTCCGCCTTCGCCAGCGGGCCCGGCATCCAGTCGGGCAAGGAGGTCGCCGCCATCGTCGCGGTGGCGGTGATCGTCATCGGCGGCATTGAGCTGGCGCTGCGGCTGTTCCACGTGCCGCTCTACATCATGCCGCCGCCGAGCTCGATCGCCTATGCGCTGTTCGACGAGTTCCCGCTGATCGCGCCGCATCTCGGCTACACGCTGGTCGAGCTCTTGTCCGGCTTTGCCATCGGCGCCGCCGTCGGCCTGGTGCTGGCCGCCGTCATCACCCAGTTCCCGTTCGCGGAAAAGATTGTCGCGCCCTACATATTGCTGCTGGTCACCACGCCGATGCTGGCGCTGGTGCCGCTGCTCATCCTGCGCTTCGGCTTCGGCTATACGCCGCGCATCATCGCGGTGGCGCTGGCCGCCGGGCCGATGGTGATGATCAACGCCGCCACCGGCTTTCGCCGCGTCGACAGCGCCAAGATCGCGCTGGCGCGCTCCTACGGCGCCAGCACGCTGCAGATCTTCTGGAAGATCCGTGCGCCGATGGCGCTGCCGATGATCCTGGTCGGGCTGATGATCGGCGCGATCTTCGGCCTGCTCACTGCCGTGGGCGCCGAAATGGTCGGCGGCGGTTTCGGCCTCGGCAACCGGCTGACGACCTATTCGTCCATGATCCAGATGCCGCAATTCTTCGCCGTGGTGCTGATCCTGTCGATGCTCGGCATCCTGATCTACGTGCTGTTCTTCCTGATCGGCAAGAAATGGGCGAGCTGGGAGGCATAAGCAAAGCAATGCCGACGCCCGGGAAGGGGGCGGCAACAGACCGACGTCAAACAAAAAAGGGGAAAACGATGACCAAAGACAATTTCGTTCGCCAGGCGGGGATGAGCCGCCGCTATTTCCTGCAGGTGACCGGCGCCGGCCTGGTGACGGCGACCGCACTTGGCGCCAGCGGCCTGAAAGCGCGGGCCGAGGCCTATGGAAAATTCACCTGGATCTCGCCACGCGGCACGCTCGAAGTGCTCGACGACTATCCCTACTGGGCGGCCAAGAAGGCCGGCTATTTCGACGGGCTCGACACCGACATGCAGCCGGGACCGTCCGACGGCACGGCGACGGTGAAGTTCGTCGATGTCGGGCAGGCCGATATGGGCTTTCCCTCGCCCGGCGTGTTCTCCTTCGCCATCCAGAACGGCATGAAGCTGAAGTCGGTGTTCCACATGGGCGCCCGCGACACGTTCTCCATCGCCTTCCGCAAGGGCGAGGGCTCGAACGACCTGAAGAAACTCGAAGGCAAGACCATCCTGCTCGGCTCCGCCGCCTGGCAGTCGATCACCGATCCGCTGCTGGCCGCGCAAGGCGTCGACATCAAGAAGGTCAAGTATGTCGAAGCCGGATGGCCGACCTGGGGCACGGCGCTCGCCGGCGGCCAGGGCGACGCGGCTCTGTCATGGGAAGGCCTGCGCGCCGAATGGATCGCCAAGGGGCTCGACTTCGAATACTGGCTCGGCGTGAAGAATTCGAAGCTGCCGGCCAATACTTTCGTCGTGCGCGCCGCCGATCTCGCCGATCCCGACAAGAAGGCATTCCTGGAAAAATATCTGCGCGGCTGGGCGATGGGGCTGGAATTCGGCTACCAGAACCCGCGCGCGGCCGTAGAGGCGGTGTTCGAGCAATTCCCGACGCTGGCCAAGAATCTCGGACCCGAGCTTGGCACCACCTCGATCCTGCAGCAGATCAACGTTTTCCGTGGCGACATGGACAAGCGCGGCGGCTGGGGCTCGCATGACATGACGAGCTGGCAGGGCTTCTTCGACGAGATCCACAAGATCGGCCAGATCACCAGTCCGGTGAAGGCCGAGGATGTCTGCACCAACGACCTGATCCCGGCGGCCAACGACTTCGACAAGGCCAGGGTGAAGGCAGATGCCGACAGCGCCAAACTCTCGGAAGGCTTTGCCGCGCTCGATGTCGAGAAGATCAAGGCGCATCTGTTCGATTCGGCGGTGAAGTAAGAACCGCCGGCAGAAAAATCGGGCGGCGACAGGGTTGCCGCCCGCACTTCATTGGAAAAAGCATGGGAGGCTGATGTGGCCGACAAGGTAAGAGTGCTGGTGGTGGGTCTTGGCAATATGGGCGCGTCGCATGCCAGCGCCTATCATCGCTCGGAAGGGTTCGAGATCGTCGGCATCATGAGCCGCTCGATCAAGAGCAGCAAGAAGATCCCGGCCGAGCTTTCCGGCTATCCGCTCTATGAGGATTTCGACCTGGCGCTGCGGGAGACGAAACCGGACGCCGTCTCGATCAACAGCTGGCCGAACACGCATGCCGAATACGCGCTGAAGGCTATCGCCGCCAATTGCCATGTGTTCATGGAAAAGCCGCTCGCCACCAACATCGAGGATGCCGAGAAGGTCGTGGCGGCGGCGCGGGCGAAGAACCGCAAGCTGGTGCTCGGCTACATCCTGCGCGTCCATCCGTCCTGGGTGAAGTTCATCGAGGTCGGCAAGACGCTGGGCAAGCCGCTGGTGATGCGCCTCAACCTCAACCAGCAGAGTAGCGGCAGCGCCTGGCACTGGCACAAGAACCTGATCGACTCGCTGATCCCGATCGTCGATTGCGGCGTCCACTATGTCGACGTCATGTGTCAGCTGACCGGCGCCAAGCCGGTGCGCGTGCACGGCATCGGCGCGAAATTGTGGGCCGAGGCCGACAAGCAGAATTACGGCCATCTGCACGTCACCTTCGATGACGGCTCGGTCGGCTGGTACGAGGCCGGCTGGGGGCCGATGATGAGCGAGACGGCCTACTTCGTGAAGGACGTGGTCGGGCCGAAGGGCGCGGTGTCGATCGTCGCCGGCCAGGCCGCCAGCACGGCATCGGAAGCCGAGGTCTCGAATTCGGCCGATATCGACCGGCACACCAAGACCGATGCGCTGAAGATCCATTATGCCGCCGTCGACGGCGACAAGAATTTCAAGAAGCCGGACGAGATCGTCAGCATGGAAGACGAGCCCGGCCATCAGGAACTGTGCGACCGCGAGCAGGCCTTCTTCCTGCGCGCCATCCGCGAGGACCTCGATTTGACCGAACAGATGGATGCCGCGGTCAACAGCCTGCGCATCGTGCTGGCCGCCGAACAGAGCATCGAGTTGGGGCGGACGGTGGAGCTGGCCTGACGCAATCCGGCCGCTGGCGCTGGAGACGGCGCCGGCAGCGCAGGAGTTTCTCCCTTCTCCCCGTCCCTATACGGGGAGAAGGTGCCGGCAGGCGGATGAGGCGCAGCGCTTACCTTTGCAATCGGCCGGTGGCGATGGCTCGCGCATTCCTAGGCGCGGCGGCGAGAGCATGGAAATTTGGGAGAGAGACATGGTCACCGACAGTCTGCTGAAAACCTATACGGAGTCCGACGCGCTGGCTCTCGCCGACCTCGTGCATCGCGGCGAGGTTTCGCCGGCCGAGCTGGTCGAGGCGGCGGTCACCGTCATCGAAAGCGTGAATCCGGCGCTCAACGCCGTCATCCACCGGCTCTACGACATGGCGCGCGCGCAGGCCGCGACCGTCGACAGATCGGCACCCTTTGCCGGCGTACCATTCCTGCTCAAGGAGCTGGCCTCGTCCTGGACCGGGGCGCCCAACACCAATTCCTCCTTCTACCTGAAAGACGTCGTCGCCGATTTCGACATGGAGGTGGTCCGCCGCATGAAGGCGGCGGGGCTGGTGCTGGTCGGCAAGTCGAACGCGCCCGAAAACGGCTGGTCGATCACGACGGAACCGAAGCTTTACGGCACGACCAGGAATCCCTGGAAGGACGGCGTCACGCCCGGCGGGTCGAGCGGCGGCGCGGCGGCGGCCATCGCCTCGCGCATGGTGCCGATCGCGGAGGCCAGCGACGGCGCCGGGTCGATCCGCATTCCCGCTTCCTGCTGCGGCATTGTCGGGCTGAAGCCGTCGCGTGGCCGTGTCAGCCTGGCGCCGTTCGGCGACTATTGGTATGGCGGCGCCTACTTCCTGTGCTGCTCGCGCACGGTGCGCGACACGGCCGCCTATCTCGACGCGGTCGCCGGCGCGCTGCCTGGCGATCCCTATACGCCGCCGGTGCCGGACGGCTCCTGGCTCAGCCTGTCGGCGCGAGCGCCGAAACGGTTGCGCGTCGGCTTCACCGTCACGCCGCCCAACGGCACGGCGATCGATCCGGAGGTGAAGGCGGCGGTGCTGGCAACGGTGGCGGCGCTCGAGCGGCTCGGCCACCATGTCGAGGAGCACGACATGCCGCTCGACGCCAACGGGGTGTGGACAACCTACACCAACATGACCTGCGTGCAGACGGCGGCGACATTCGACTATCTGGAAACGGTGATGGGCCGTCCCGTAACGCCCGGGGACGTCGAGGCGGTGACCTGGGCGATCATCGAGCGCGGCCGCGCCACCAGCGGCACCAGGCACATTTCCGATGTCGAACAGCTCCGGCAGGTCGGCCGCGACATCGTCGGCGACCTCAATGCCTATGATCTCTTCGTCACGCCGACCCTGACGCAACTGCCGCGCCCGTTCGGCTATTACGACATGTCGGAGACCGATATCGACCGCTACAACGCCAAATGGACGGATGCCGTCTTTGCCTTCCCCTTCAACATTTCAGGCCAGCCGGCGATCTCGCTGCCGCTGGGATGGTCGAAAGGCGGCGTGCCGATCGGCGTACAGCTGGTCGGCCGCTACGGCGACGAGGCGACGGTGCTGGCGGCGTCGGCGCAGCTGGAGCAGGCAATGCCCTGGAAGGACCGGCGGCCGCCGGTGCGTGGGTAGGATGCGCTGATATTCAGATGATGCCGGCCTGCAAGCGGCGGTTCCCTGCGCTTCCGGTGCTCACGTACTTTAAGTACGCTCCGCTCCGGTTCTCGGGAACCACCGCTTTCGGCGCGGCCTGACCTGAATCTCAACACATCCTGTGGCGCGTCGTCCAAGAACGCGCCGCAGCTTCGGTGCCGACATACGCGAGCACAGATTGCTCCATTTACCCGATCCTCTCCAGCCGCCTCGGCAGCCGGTTCATCGCAACCGGTCCATCCGGCGTGATCAGGAACTGGTCCTCGAGATTGAAGCTGGCGAGGCCGTCGATATAGAGCGGGATCTCGAAGGCCAGCACCATGCCGGCCTCGATCACGACGTCGCTGTCCTGGCAGATGAACGGCCATTGCTCGGAAAAAACCGACTGGCCGACGCCATGGCCGAAATGACCGCGACGGTAGGAGCGCAGCCCTTGCCGCGCCAGGCTGTCGGTGGCGATGCGATGGACATGGCCAAGCGTGTTGCCCGCGACAAGCTCGGCCAGGCCAGCCTCGAAAGCACGCTCTGCGATGGCGTGCAGCTCCGCCTGGTCGGCCGAGGGCGGCCCGAAGGTAAAATTGCGCGACATGTCGGAGGCGTAGAAGCCGACCGTGCAGACCATGTCGCATTTCAGCGGATCGCCCGACATGGCCCTGGCATCGGCGCCTTTGGCCCGGGCGCCGAGCGTCACATATTCGGCCGTGGCCACCGAATGCGACAGCCCGGCCGCCGCCGCCGCGACGCCCTGCCGGTAGAGCGCGACGAGATCGGCCTGGCGCATGCCGGCCATGGCATCGACCTGCAGCCGTTCCAGGCCGGCTTCCGACAGGAGGATGCCTTGCCGCAGCAGGTCGATCTCGCGCGGCGACTTGACGGCGCGAAGCCGGTCGAGCACCGGTGAGCCGTCCACCATCGGGCAATCCGGCAGCAGTGCCTGGAGCGCCGCAAAGTCGGCGGCGGGAATAAAATCGAGGTCGACGCCGAGGGGCGCGCGCTCCAGCCCGAAATCGGCGAGCATCGCCCGCAACTGGCGCGCCGAGCCGGCGAGGTCGAAGGTGGCGGGACGTGAGAAATCCGGCACGCGGGCGAGCGAAGCCAGGCCAGCCTCGATACGTTGCGCCAGGGGAGACCCGGCGGGTCCGGTCCCGACCGGCGCCGATTCGATCCAGACCGGGTGCGTCAGCACAACCGCTTCGGGAGCGGCGATGCGCAGTTGGGCGGCGTTGAAGTCGGCGACGACGATGCCGATCGGCAAATCCTGCCTGGCGGGGATGACGACGAAGCCGGCGCCGGCGCGCCGGAACAGGCCGGCCGGGCCGATCGACGCGCCTGTCGCATAGTGGAAGGCTTCGGGCGCGCAGAGCACGAGCGCCGCGAGGCCGGCGCGTTGCATCAGCCCGGCGGCGCGCTGGCGGTCGACAAAGCCGGTCATGAGATGTCTCCGTATGCGTGGGGCTGGCAACGGAGCATTGCGGGCGCCGACAATCAAGCGGCCGGCAAGGGCTACTTGATCGATTCCAGCTTGGCGAGCGCGGCGGTGAAGCCGGCCAGCGACACCGGGATGGTGACCGGCTTGCGGGTGACCGATTCCATGCCGATGTTGAGATTGGTGCCCGACTTCATCGCCTTGACCAGTTCCGGCGACAGCGGCGTGGCGGCATAGGCGCCGTTCTGGTCGCTGGTCTGGATGGCGATGACCGTCTTCTGACCCTGGTCGATCTGATAGCTGGCGCCGGACGGCAGGAACAGGCCATGCGGCAAGGCGAGCAGCATGGCGAGACTGCCATCGGCGTTGTCGCGGCGCACCGTCACGGTCAGCACGCGCTGTCCCGTCTTGGCCTCCGTCAGGTTCTGCGATAGCTGGCACTGAAGCTCGGTGCCCGCCGAGCCGCTCGAGCAATTCACCGCCCAGGGATTGGAGTCGGCGGGACTGGGCTTGGATTCCTTGGCCTGGGCGGCCTTGGAGTCCTCGGCAAAGGCGGCTCCGGCGACGGACAAGATCAGCCACAAGGCGCCGAATCCGGCGGCCAGGTATTTTCTATTAGCTTTTACTAAAATGGATGTCATGTCTTTCCGTGCCCCTCGGCTTTCCTGCCCCGTACATGTATTCTCGCCGACAAGCTCTTGATACTACACCGGGAACTGTTGCGAAAGTCGGGCTTGCGCAAGGCAGTCGGCAAAGTTACTGTGTCCATCCTGCCACACATAAGAACTTTAGCAGGCAACAACTGAGTTCGAAGCAATAAGGGCTCGCTATACAATAGAATTCGCGTAAAAATTCGTACACGCGGGACGTGCAAGTCCCAGAAGGACTCGCCAGGGATGGGAACTACCGAGAAGTCTCGGCAAGTTGGTGAGATGGCAGCGCGTGGGGAGGGTTTCCACGTGCGCGCCGGCTATCGCCGTTCGAGCATTGCAAGGCATTTGTGGAAGACGACGGCGCTGACGTCGCTGGCGCTGGCCCTTTCGGGCGCTGCCGCCTATGGCGACGACGCCGGGCTCTGGCAGCCGCAGGTGCGGGCCATCATCGGCGCCGACAACAATGGCGGCAACGCCGCGCTCGAAGGCTTCATCCCGATCAAGCAGACCGCCGAATCGGTGCTGTTCCTGGATGTGCGTGCCAAGCACGATTTCAAGGACGCCTTCGGCCAGGATATCGGCCTCGGCATCCGCCGCATCGTCAATCCGGACCTGATGCTGGGCGGCTACGCCTATTTCAACGCCGAGAACTACAACAGCACCCAGTTCAGCGCCGCCACGCTGGGCGTCGAGGCGATCACGCCGAATTTCGACGCGCATGTGAACGTCTTCGTGCCGATCAAGGGCGATTCGACAGATCATTCCGCCTCTTCGACCCTGTCGATGGTCTCGAACCAGCTGATCGAGCAGATCTCGGTGCTCGACCATCGCGATTACGCGGCCTGGGGCATCGAGGGAGAGGTCGGCGCCAAGGTGCCGCTCCCCCTGCCCGACAAGCATTCGCTGCGGCTGGACATTGGCGGCTATCATTTCGAGGATCCGCACGGCGATGACGGCAGCGTCACCGGCGCCAAGGCCGGCATCGAATATGAGATCGGCGACGTCTTCGGCACGGGAACGTCGCTGACCTTCACCGGCGAAGTGCGCAACGACAACCGCGACGACACCCAGTTCGCCGGCAGCGTGCGGCTGAACATCCCGTTCAATCCCGGCGGCGGCTCGGACACCACCGCGGCCATCGGGGCGGATCCGGTCTATCCGGTCAGCGAAGGCCTGCGCAAGCGTGTCAACGAGCGCGTGCGCGGCGATATCGGCGTGCGCATCCAGAGCCAGGAGCTGACCGGCGGCTCGACCACCCGCGTCGCCATCAACGCGGCCACCAATGCCGCGTTCGGCAAGTTCTACTATGCCGACGGCACGAACAACGCGACCGGCACCGGCACGCTGGTCGATCCGACAACGCTCGACAATGCCGTCGGCCAGGCCGGCAATGGCGGCTTCATCGTCGCCCTGGGTGGCAAGGGCGACATCACAACGGACGGCGTGACGCTGGCCACGGGCCAGACCGTCATCGGCGGCGGCCAGAGCGTCACCGCGAAACTGTTCGGCGGCGGCACCGCCACCTTCAACCTCGGCGGCAGCGACGGCACGATCCACGGCACCAACGTCGCCAACAACGTAATAAAGCTAGGCACCGGCAACACGCTCAACGGCATCACCATCACCGGCGGCGGCGACGGCATTTTCGGCGACGGTGTCGCCGGCACGAAGCTGACCAACGTCACCGTAACGCATGTCGGCGGCGACGGTATCTCCGGCAACAATCTCACCAACACGACGCTGACCAATGTCACGGTAACGGACGCTGGTGGCAACGGCGCCGCGTTCACCGGCAATTCGAGCAATGTCAGCGCGTCCAATTTCACCGCGACCGGCAACGGCCTCGACGGCCTGCACATCGAAGACGACGGCACCTACAATTTCACCGGCACGACATTGCTGCAGGGCAATCTCGACGACGGCCTGGATATCACGGGCAAGGGCACCTACACCTTCGCCATCGTCAATGCCCAGAACAATACCGACCGCGGCATCACCGTGCAGGGCACGGCGGTCGGCGGCAGCTTCACCACCACCGGCGGTACGGTGTCGGGCAATGGCGGCATGGCCGTCTTCATCGACCCGATCACTGCCCATGTGGTGCTGGATTCGATCAGCCAGACCGGCGGCACGCAGGGTGTCCATCTCGATCAGGTTTCCGGCAGTTTCACCGTCAATGGTGCGACCACGATTTCGAACACGAGCGGGCCGTCCATCAGCGTTTCGGATTCGCCGGCGACGGTCCGCTTCGGCGATATCGCCATCACCAATCCCGGCAATGACGCCATAGCGTTCAATGGCGTCAATGCAGCCGTGATCGCAGGTAACATCGTTATTTCCGGCCTGGGTGTCGGTACCGGCCTCGACTTCTCTGACAGCCGTACGAATTTCACCGCGCAGTCGCTCAACATCACCGGCACGGGTGCTGCCGGCTCGATCGGCATCGATCTTTCCTCGCCGACCATAGGCGCGCCGGCCACGATCATCATCACCAATGGCGGAACGATTTCGGGTGTCGATACCGGCGTGCGGCTGGGCATTGCGGGCTCGCTCGCCCATTCGGCCAATGCCGAATTCACCTTTGGCGGCACCAACAGTTCCATCACCGGTGTTACCGCTTCGCTCGACGCGCGCGGGCTCAGCGAGCTCAGTGGCCACTACGCTTTTGGCGAGACGGAGTTTTTCGGGCCACAGCTCTACGATCAACGCAATTACATCTTCGTCGCGGCCGGGGCCTCAGGCGGCGGCACATCGATCACCGATCTCGCCTCGATCGACTATGCCGATGGCATTACCGACAGCGACGCCATCATCGTGCTGGTCAACCGCGGCATAATCGACGACACCACCGGCTTCTCGCTGAGCGCCGGACAGGAACTGGCCTCTTTCGGCAACGGACGCACGTTCTCGCTCGGCGGCGTGCCGATGAATGTCACCGGCACCAATGTCCATCACGACGAGTCGATCTCGGATTCCCAAGGCGCCGCCACGCTTACCAGTTCCGGCGGCGGCGACGTCTTGACCCTGGCGAACGACACCAGCCTCTACGACTTCAACATTTCGGGCGGCACCGGCAACGGCATCCATGGCAGCGGCGTCAGCAATGTAACGATCTCCGGGGTGAGTGTCTCGGGAGCCGGTCTCAACGGTGTGCTCTTCGATGGCACCAACACGGTGTCCGGCAGCAATCTCAGTTCGACCGGAAACGGCGGCGCCGGCCTGTCCATCCAGGGCGCCGGCACCTATGCCTTCGGCGGCACGACGACGCTGTCGAGCAACACCGGCGACGGCCTGCGGATCAACGGCAACGGGACCTACGGCTTCGGCACGCTCAATGCCGACGAAAATGGCGGCAGCGGCGTCAACGCCACCTCGACGGGTGCCGGCATGTTGTCGACAACGGGCGGGGCCTTGTTCAACAACGCCACATCCACTTTCTCGGCGACGAATATCGGGCTCGGCGTCACGTTGAACAGTATCGGCCAGACGGGCGGTACGACCGGCATCAGCCTTTCGGGCGTCACGGGCGCCTTCAGCGTCACCGGCGCGACGACGATCGTCAGCACCACGGGCGACGGAATTTCGATCAGCGGCAGCGCGGCGACGGTCGGGTTCAGCGGCGACGTGTTCCTCACCCAACCGCTCGGCCACGGCATCGCGCTCAACGGCAATTCCGGCGCCGTCAGCTTCGGCTACGCCGAGGTCGACCAGTCGGGCCTCAGCAGCATCTTCGTCACCAACAACACCGGCCCGGTCAGTTTCGGCAGCGTCACGATCGTGGGCTCGGCCGAGGACGGTTTCGATGTCGCGGGCAATGCGGGTTCGGTTACGGTCTCAGGCACCACCAACGTCATCATGGGCGATGCGGACGGCAAGGCCGGCATCAACTTCAGCGGCGTCAATGCGGACGTGTCGTTCGGCACGACCAACGTGACGCTGGGCGCCGGCGCCAACCAGACCGGTATCGACTTCAGCGGCTCCACCACGACGGCCGATTTCGGCGTCACGACGATCATCGGCTCCGGCGACATCACGTCGCGTGGCATCGACCTGTCGTCGACGCAGGGCAACAAGACCATCACCTTCCTGCGCGGCTCCAGCATCAGCAATGTCGGCATCGGCGTCGACCTATCGTCCGGTCTCAGCACGGCGACCACGGCCAACGCCAACTTCACCTTCGGCGACGGCAACGCCGCCGACGGGCTGCAATCCTCCATCAGCGGCATTGTCTACACCGTCAACACGGTCGGGCTCGACCCGACGAAGGGCAATTACGATTTCACCGACGTCTTCTTCACCGGCAACGCCAATCTGGCGATGGCGGCCGTCGGGACGATCATGATCTCGCAAAATGGCGGCGTCATCGCCGCCGGCACGAACGGGCTCACCGCCGATGTCGTCACGATCACGGCGGCCGATGCCGATGCCATGACGACCAGCGGCCTGACCTTTGCCTTCGTCGGCACCGTCGACCTCAGCAGCACGCCGTTCACGCTCGATGCGGGACAGTCGATCGTCGGTTTCGGCAATGGCGCCTCGCTGACCACGGCGGGCACCATCCAGCCGGTCAACGTCCAGGGCAATCTCGGCGCGACGGGCGCCACCGTCTCGGGCGACGAAGGCGTGGTGAAGAGCACCGGCGGCGATACGCTGCACATGCTCGGCAGCAACCAGGTGAAGGACACTGCTTTTGATTTCACCGGCGGCAGCGGCTCGGTCTTCACCGTCGATTCGAGCGCGGCGAGCTTCGACAACAGCGGCGGCACCGTCATCAACGGCGTCACGGTCAGCAACGTCGCCGTCGGCCAGACAGCGTTCAAGCTCGACGGCACCACAGGCACGATCGGCAATGTGTCGATCACCAACAACAACATCAACGTCGCCGGCACGCTGCTCGACTCCAATGGCGGCGCCGGCGATATCACGGTCACGCGCGGCAACCTGCCCAACAGCGGGCCGGCCGGCACGCTGACCGGCGGCGGCATCTCGATCGCCAACCATACCGGCGGCACGGTCAAGTTCACCGACGACGTGACGATCGGCGGCAACGGTGTGACGCTCACCAACAACACCGGCGCCACGATCACCTTTGCCGATCTGGATATCACCACCAAAGGGTCGACTGCGTTCACCGCCACCGGCGGCGGCACGGTCAATGTCGCGACAGGCACGATCAATGCCACCTCGGCACAGGCGGTGGCACTCGACGGCATCGTGGCCGGCACGACGGCCGCCGATGGCATCCATTTCGCCTCGACCAGCGCGACCTTCATCTCCGGCACCGGCATCGACCTGCAGAACCTGAAAGGCACGGCGGATTTCGGCACCGGCACGCTGACCAACACCGGGTCCGGCACGTCCTTCAATGTCGGCTCGGCGAGCGCCGCCAGCGGCGGCAATGCCGATATTTCCTATGGCGGCACCATCGCCACCAACGGGTCGGGCGCCGCGGTCTCGATCCAGGGCATGACCGGTGGCTCGGTGACGCTGTCGGGCGACCTTACCGACAACAACGCGGCCGAGGGCGGCAACATCGTCGTCGCTGGCAATGATTCGGCCGCCATCGCGTTCTCGGGCTCGAGCAAGGTCATCAGTTCGGGCGCGACGGACGGCGTGAGCCTGGGTATCGTCGGCAATTACCCCACGGGCGTCCCGGCACTCAATACAAACAGCACGGTCGACTTCACCAATGGCGGCCTTGATGTATCGACGACGACCGGGACGAGCTTCGTCGCAATTGGCGATTTAGGCCCGGCTGACGCAACCTCCACCGTCATTACCGTCACCGGCGCCGGCAACACGATCAATTCGGGCAGTGACGGGCTTGTGGTGCTTGGTGCCAATGTCGGCAGCGCCGGCGTTACCTTCGACAGCATCTCGGCTGTGTCCAGGACCCCGGCTTTTGTCGGCGATCCCGGCGGTGCCGGCGTGACGCTGTCGGGCGCCAATCTTGTCGGCGATATCAACATCGGCGGCCTGAGGGACACCGGATACCTCGGCGCCTCGCTGTCGGCCCTGAGCGGCGCAGGGAAGGTCAATTTCACGGGGACGATCGATCTCGACGTCAGCTATGCCGGGTTCGACATCGGCGGCCCCGAGGTCGGCACCGTAAACATCGCCAATGTCGCGGGATCGACCCTGACCATCGATGGCGGCCAGTACGGCATCATCCAGACCTCCCAGGGCGGGACAGTCAACGTCGGCGTCGCCGGCAGCGCCAGCATCACGAACACCACCGTTGCCGCCCTCAGCCTCGGCGGCGGCAATGACCTGGCCTTTACCACGCTGAACTACAATGGTTCGGTCACGATCGCGGCAGGCGCGGTGTTGAGCGCCAGCGGCGACGGCACCCGTCTCAACATGAGCGGTTCAATCAATTCCACCACGGCATCGACGGCCTTCAACTTCGTCGGCCATGCCGATGGCATATACAATATTTCGAGCAGCATCGATCACAGCGGCGGCACAGGCGTCTCGATCGGCGGCTCGGCCAACGGCACGGTCACCTTCTCCGGCACGTCGAAGAAATTCAACACCGGCGCCAACGATGCCGTCGTCAAGGCCCCCGCATATGTGCCGGACCCGCAGACCAAGGGCACGCTCAACTTCACCAATGGCGGCCTTGTCATCACCACCACCGGCGGCACCGGCTTCACCGCCAGCACCTTCGGTCCGGGAACGGTCAGCGTCACCGGCGACGGCAACACCATCACCACCACCAACGGCGGCACGGCTCTGAAGCTTGGCGACGCGACGGCGGTCTTGCCCGGGGCGACAGGCGCGACGGTCGGCGTGGATGGCATCAAGTTCGATACGATTTCGGCCAATGGCGCGGCGATCGGCATCTCGCTCAACGATGTCGCCGGCGGGACCCTCGATCTTGGTGTGGTCAACTTGCTGGGCATCACTGGCGCCAACGCGCGCGGTGTTGACATCTCCGGAACATTCGGCGCGACGTTGAGTTTCGACAGCCTGAACATCGTCATGGCGGCCACCGCCACCAACGCCATCGGCCTCGACCTCAATGGCGCGGCGCTCGGCGCGAGCGCCATCACCGCCGGCGATTTCGACGTCGACGGCGGCAACTCCACCGGCTCGCTCGGCATCGACATGGCCGGCACTACCGGCACGGGCACGATCCAGCTCGGCGATACCAATACGGCCGACAATCCCGGTGACCCGTTCTCGACGATCAAGAATGTCGCACGGGGCGTCCAGTTCTCCAGCGCCACCGACGCCAGGCTGGTGTTCGGCGATGGCGCGGGTCCGGCGGCATCCTTGATCTCCACCTTCGGCAATGGCCGGGTCATCGACGCCACCGACAGCCTGCCGGCCAATGGCGATTACAACTTCAACGACGTCAACTTCTCGGGCGACACGTCGAACCTGTCGCCGGTCAAGCTTTTTTATATCGACGCCGCCGGCAACACGTCGGGCCTCGGCGATGGCAGTTTCCTCAATCCGGGCAGCGTCGCCCAGGCGGAATTGTCGAGTGCCAATGTCTTCGTGCTGGTCGACAAGAACAGCGGCGGCACCGAGACCATCGACCTCGGCAGCGGCTCGTTCGACCTCAAGGACGGGCAGGCGCTGATTTCTTTCAAGAACGGCGATGCGGCGATCGATGTCTCGCAGCTCGGCGTCGACACCGGCAGCGGCGCTTCGGCGGCGTTCCATTTCACCACCATCCAGGCTTCGACGGTTGTTTCGAACCCCGGCGGCCTCGATACCTCGAGCCCGATCCTGGCCAGCAGCGGCGCCGCCGCGACGATCAACCTGCCGACAACCGGCGTCGGCACGATCACCGCCGGTGTTCAGAATGTGACGGTGATAAACAACGGCAGCGGCGCCGGCATCCTTGCGAATGCCGGGTCCGCATCCAACTTCGTGATCCGGAACAACAACATCACCGCCGGCGGCAATGCGCTTAACTTCTCTTCAAGCGGTGTAACCGCCGATACGCTTCTCGCCTCGATCGACGGCAACACCTTCCAGTCGACCGGATCGGGATTCGGGGCGGCCTTCTTCGGTACGACCGTCGATGCGGACCACAATACATCGGCTATCAGGTCTTTTGCTAACAATACAGTGATCGGTGGCGCCAACAGCGGTGGTATCGTCTTCAATGGCGTGCGTTTCGACGCGGACGGCGCCGGTGGCACCGTCAATGCCGGCACGCTTACGGTCGGCACGCCAGGCGCGCGCGTCCAGGGCTTTGGCATCAACTTCACCGCCACCAGCGGCACGCTTGATCTTGGCACCTTCAACGTTGCCAACGACGGCCAGACCGGCGTCCTCGTCAACACCAAGCTAGTGAGCACCAATTTCACGCTGAACAGCAGCGGCGGCTCGGTCGACACGACGAACGGCGCCGCTTTCGATCTCGACCCCCTGACCGTCAACATGACGATCGGCAGCGTCACCGCCACCGGCGGCGCCAGCGGCATCATCTTCGACGGTGTCGCCGGCACCTTCACGGTTAACGGCGCCACGAACATCTCCGGCACATCCGGTTATGGCATCAACGCGACAGGCATCGCCAATACCGGCACCTTCAACTTCAACACGGTGACGGTGGACAACAGCGGCGTCGGAGTGACGGGCGGCGGCGTCAGCGTGGCCAGCGGCACGTTCAATGCCGCCGGTCTCGTCAACATCGACACGACGAGCGGCGTTGGCGTTCTGGGCGGAGGCGCGCTCAACTTCAACGGCGGCGCGACGATCGACACCACGACAGGCACCGGCATCGCCGCGGGGAGCGGCTCGTTAAGCATCAGCGCCACCGGCGGCAGCGAGGTGAATTCGACCGGCGGCATCGCCATCAACATGACCAGCGTCAACGCCAACATCGCGCTGAACTCGACGACGTCGGGCGGCGGCGTCTTCAACGTCGCCATGAGCGATGTCACCGGCACCGTCAATCTCGGCACCGGCGCGCTGAGCGGTGCTTTGGGCACGTCGTTCCTCGTCAGCGGCGGCAACGCGGTCGTCAGCTATGCCGGTACGATCACGCAAGCCACGGCCGCCCAGCGCATGATCTCGATCTCCAACACGACCGGCGGCTCGGTCAGTCTAACCACCGCCGTGGCCAACGGGCTCAACAATTCGGCAGCGGACGGCACCGGCATCCTGATCGACGGCGCCGCCGGCAACGTCACCATCGCCAATGCCAGCCTGACCGGCGCGCGCGGCATCACCATCCTGGGCGATACAGCCAACCACGCCACCGGCACTTACACTTTCAACAATGTCGCCATCGACACCGGCATCGGCGCGACCAACCATGCCTTCGTGGTCGACGGCGACCAGGGCACGCCCGGCAACAATTTCGTCTCCGCCACCATCAACCTGAACAATGTCGACATCACCAATCCGGGCGGCAACGTCGCCAACATCCAAGGCATGGGCGGCGGCTCGGTCACCTTCGACGCGGCCAGCACGATCACGCGCAACGACAGCGGCCTGGGCCTCCTCGTCACCAGCAATGCCGGCGGCACCATCACCTTCGGCGGTACGACGAAGACGCTGACCACCGGCACCAACACCGCCGTCACCTTGAGCAACAACACCAATACTACGATCGACTTCAGCAATGGCGGGCTGGCGATCAACACCTCCTCCGGCATCGGCTTCAGCGCCACCGGCGGCGGCACCATCGACGTCACCGGCAGCGGCAACAGCATCCAGACGGCGGGCGGCCAGATCCTGAACTGGAACGGCGTGGCCGTCGGCGCCAGTGGCGCCACCTTCACCTCGCTGCAGTCGACCGCTGCGGTCACCAACCTCGACGCGATCAACCTGACCAATGTCAGCGGCGGCACCTTCAACGGCGGCGCGGTGAGCGTTGCCGGTACCACCACCAGCGGCGACGGCATCGAGATCAACGGCTCCAGCGCGACATTCAACTTCGCGTCCGCCACGATCGCGGCGACGGCTGGAAACGGCATCCTGCTCAGCGGCGCCAACGGCGCGGTGACCTTCACGACGGTGACGATCGACAACACGGCGCTGGCCGGCATCAGGATCGACAGCAACACCAACGCGGTCGCCGTGAACGGCGGCTCGATCGGCGCCACCAACGACCCGACCGGCATAGGCGTCGACATCAATGGCGGCACCGGCAACGTCACCATCGCGGCATCGGTCAAGAAGACCACGGATGGCAACATCGTCGAAGTCAGTGGCCGCACCGCCGGAACCGTCACGCTCAGCGGCAGCCTCAGCGCCACCGGCGGCTTTGACAACGGCATCGACGTCAACGGCAATTCCGGCACCGCGGTTATCAATTTCAGCAATACCAGCAAGGTCCTGAACACCGGAACCCATACCGCCGTCAGCCTGGTCGGTAACACCAACGCGACCATCAACTTCACCGGCGGCGGGCTGGATATCGACACCAGCAGCGGCATCGGATTCAGCGCCACCGGCGGCGGTACGGTGACTGTGCAGGATACCCTCAACACGATCAATTCGACAACCGGCACGGCGCTCAACGTCGTCAACACCACGATTGGCGCGTCGGGCCTGACCTTCAGGAGCATTTCGTCCAGCGGCGCTGCCAACGGCATCGTCCTCAACAACACGGGCACCAGCGGCGGCCTGTCTGTGACCGGCGATGGCGGCGGAACGAACAACGGGTCGGGCGGCACAATCCAGGCTTCGACCGGCGATGCAATCAGCCTCACCAACACGCAGGACGTCCATCTCGCCTATATGAACATCACTAACAATCTGGGCGATGGCATCGGCGGCTCGAGCATCAATGGCTTCGTGCTGAACCGGCTAAACATCTCTGGCAACGGCAACGATGCCGCGACCGACGAATCCGGCATCAACATAACGGAACTGACCGGAACGGCCTCGAACGGCGCGCATGCAACGTCGATCAGCAATTCGGTGATCAGCAACAACAACGAATTCGAGATCCAGATCTCGAACTCCACCGGCACGCTGACCAACCTGCAACTTGTCAACAACACGATTTCGGCCAACGGGCTGGCGATCAACGGCAATGCCTCCTCGCCACACGGCAACCTCGTCAACTTCCTTGGCACGGGGTCGTCCACGATGGGCCTCACGGTGACTGGAGGTTCATTCACCGGGAATACCGTTTCAGACCCGACCCATGTAATTACGGGAACCGGCGTCTTTGGCAATTCCGGCGGCACCAGCATGACGGTGAACGTTTCGGGAGCAACCTTCACCAACAACAATGCCGGCGTCGACGTGTCCACTGACCCGGCTGCGACTTCTCTTACCTTCGACATCGAGGGCAACACGTTCATCGGCCAGCGTTCGACCGCCATCAACCATTTCGACAATGGGAACGCACCCTTCACCAGAACGGTCAACGGCACTATCAAGAACAACATCATCGGCAACGACGCAGTCGCCAATTCCGGCTCGGCTATAGGCAATGGCATCAGCATCCAGAACGAGGGTGCCGTCAACGGCAAGTATTTGATCACCGGCAATACGATCTCCCAGATCGCCACGGCTGCTGGCATCAGCGTCAATGTCGGCCTTGGTGGCTCGGCTACGGGCGGCGGCGAGACCGATGTCACGGTCACCAACAATGTGATCCAGCATATCAATGGCAATCGCGGGATCATCATCCAGGACAACCAAGTCACCGATATCGCCAACCCGCCGGGCGCTGGGCCGTTCCCGACTATCTGGGCCAATGTTCAGGGCAATTCGTTCGCAAGCATTGCCGGCGCGGCCGGCAATGGCCAGTATGTGCGCTTCAAACAGTCCTTCGGCATCTTCAAGGTGACGCAGTCAGCCGCAACTGCCGGGGCAATCGCCGGCGAACTCGATGACGCGAACGGCATTAACGACCCGACTAAATTCAACATCAGCGGCACCGTGTCTTATAGTCAGGGCGCCGCACCCTTGCCGACTACCAACCCTCTGCCTTGATCGGGCTGAATTGGCTCGGCGACGTTCGATCACAACAGAGCAAGCTAAAAAACTGGCTTGCAAAGTAATGAAATCAGCTGTTCAATAAGGATCGGAAAAAGCGGTTCTGATTAACAGAAAATCTTAAGTACCGGTTGATGTGAGTCGCAAATCTTTCTTGCGACGGTGAATCTATTGTGCCTGAGATGGCGATCGGGAGGGGGCGGCGATGGCGGAACCATTTCTTTCTGAAATCAGGATCATGTCGTTCGTCTTTGCACCCAAGGGCTGGGCGCTGTGCAATGGCCAACTGCTTCCCATCAACCAGAACCAACCACTGTTCTCGCTGCTGGGCACCACGTTCGGCGGTGATGGCCGCGTCAACTTCGCGTTGCCCGACTATCGCGGGCGCATTCCGAATCATGTCGGTGGCGGCCACACGCTGGGCGAGCGCGGTGGCGAGCAGGCGCATACGCTATCCATAAGCGAACTGCCGCAGCATACGCATATCGCGAACGCATCCATGACGCAGGGCGATTCCACTAATCCAAACTTTGGCAATGTCGGCAACATCCTGGCGAGGGATCCTGGAAATATCTATGGCCCTGCCACCAATCTGGCGGCATTGAACGCCGGGAGCGTGTCCAACATCGGCGGCAGCCAGGCGCATCTCAACATGCAGCCCTTCCTGACGCTCAATTTCTGCATCGCCCTGCAGGGCATCTTCCCCTCGCCGACTTGAGGATTAGCGACCATGGCACAACCCTATGTTGGCGAAGTCCGTATGTTTGCGGGCAATTTCGCGCCGGCCGGCTGGATGTTTTGCGAGGGGCAGCTTTTGCCGATCTCGGAGAACGAGACGCTGTTCCAACTGATCGGCACCACCTATGGCGGCGACGGCGAAAGCACTTTCGCGCTGCCTGACCTGCGCGGCCGGATTCCTCTCCACCAGGGCAACGGCTTCATACTTGCCGAGACAGGCGGCGTCGAAGAGGTCACGCTGACAATCAACCAGATTCCGGCGCATTCCCATCCACTGTTGGGAAACAAAGGCAATGGATCCCAACCCACGGGGCAGAACAACGTTCTCGCAAGTTCGACCCTGATAAGACTTTACGCTGTTGAAACAGCTGATGCCGCGATGGCGACGTCCGCGATATCCTCGGTGGGCGGCAGCCAGCCGCATACGAACTTTCAGCCCTATCTCTGCATCAATTTCATCATCTCGCTGTTCGGCATCTTCCCGTCGCCGACTTGAAGAGGGACTGTCATGGCCGATCCGTTCGTCGCCGAAATCCGAATCTTCCCGTTCAATTTCGCCCCCAGGGGCTGGGCGTGGTGCGACGGCCAGCTTCTGCCGCTGTCGCAGAACACGGCGCTGTTCTCGCTCCTCGGCACCACCTATGGCGGCAACGGCAAGTCCAACTTCGCCCTGCCTGATCTGCAAGGGCGTTCGCCGATGCATCCGGGCCAAGGGCCGGGACTTTCCCTACACGATCTCGGCGAGACCGGTGGTACGGAAACTGTGTCGCTGCTGGAGTCCGAAATTCCGATGCACAACCACGCTATGCGAGGGACTGTTGAAGACGGGACGCAAGGCACGCTTACCCCCGGCATCACCCTGGCAACCTCTATCGGTGGCGCCGTGTTTCAAAAGACCACCAATACCAATCTGGCGGCGATGAGCCCTAGCGCTCTCGCGCCCGCCGGCGGCGATCAGCCGCACAACAATATGCAGCCCTATCTCACCTGCTATTTCTGCATCGCGCTGCAAGGCGTCTTCCCGCCGAGAGGCTGACACCGAGCAACAGGGTAGGATCGAACCAAATGGCCAAGACAACAGCACCAAAAAAGAAAGCGGCCGCCGGCAAGAAGGCCGAAGCCGCGGCAGCCCCAGGCGCCGCGCCCGCCTACCAGAGCATGCCGGCCGGCACGCCGTTCTTCGAACTGTCGCGGCTGATGATCGTCGGCATCGATTCGGCGGCCGGGCGGCTGATCCAGAAGGCTCAAGTCGCGCCCAACGGGGCGTGGCCTTCCGCATGGTCGCCAATCGCCGCCGGCGCCTGGGTGATCATGACCGCCGGCCTGACCAAGGACGGCCGCGTCGCGGTCGTCGCGCAGCCGTCGGGTACCGTCAATCTGTCCTTCATCACCGAGGATGCCAACCAGGTCGGCCCGGTCGACAAATGGAATCCGCCGGTGAACATCGGCGCGCCGCCCGGCGCCGCCAGCTACCAGAAACTGTCGATGGCCAACGATGCGGATGGCCGCATCGAGGTGTTCCTCACCGATAATCAGGGCCGCATCTGGTGGATCTACCAGAATCCCGACCAGATCGTGCAGGTGCAGAAAACCATCACCCCGCCCGGCACCACCACGCCGATCGTCGTGACCGTCGACGAGCTCAGGCCGCCCGCCCAGCCGTGGAGCGCCTGGCAGCAGATCCCCGGCGGGCTTGTCACGGTCACGGCGCTGCGCCAGGCCGATGGCCGTATCGCCCTGTTCGGCATCAATTCCGGGCTGCACCTCTACCGCTGCCAGCAGAACACGGCGCAAGCGCTGAAGGTCACCGACTGGACGGGATGGGTGCAGATCGACAATGGCGCGACGGGCGGCTTCATCGAGATGGCGCCGGTGGTCGGCCCGCTCGGCGGCACCAACCTGTTCGCCCTGACCCAGAACGGCCAGGTCGTGCACACGCTGCAGCGGCCCGCCAGCTCCGACAATTGGACGCCATGGGCGTCGCCGGGCTATTCCAGGGTGCCCAAATATACGCTCGCCGCCGGCATCCAGGGCGATGGCGACATCGTGCTGGTCACCTCCGACCAGCAGCGCGTCCATGAGTTCAACGCCCAGCTGGATGCCGCCGCGCAGATCTGGACCGGGTGGCGCGACCTCAGCGCGTCTTCCTATTCAACGCGCCTGACGCTCAACTACAATGCCGACGGGCGGCTCGCCCTGTTCAGCATGATGATCATGCCGGACGGCACCAACGGGCTGTGGACGATCAACCAGATGGCCATCGACAGCACCGAATGGGAATATCAATGGACGTCGCTGACCGACAACAACCTCAAGCAGATCGCCGTGGTGCGCGACCTGACGCCGCCGGCATGACGGCGGGCCCGGAGCATTGTGCAGACAGCTGAATTGACAGACGTCTCGGCGGTGCGTTCCACCGTGGGCTGGCGGCGCGCCGGCGCGGCCGGGCTGGTGTTTCGCGCCGCCGGTGACGCCGACATCGCCTTCCTGTCGCGGCTCTACGCCTCGACCCGCCTCGAAGAGCTCGCGGTGACGGACTGGAGCGAGGCGCAGAAGGCCGCCTTTCTCGGCATGCAGTTCCAGGCCCAGCACGCGCACTACCACAAGCATTACCCGCAAGCCGACTGGCTGGTGGTGAGCCATGCCGGACAGGATATCGGCCGGCTCTATATCGAGCGCTGGCCGAGCCAGCACCGCATCATCGACATCGCCTTGCTGCCGGCGCATCGCCGCAAGGGCCACGGCACCGCCCTGCTGCGGGATCTCATCGACGAGGCATGGTTAGCTGGCAAATATGTCTCGATCCATGTCGAGAAGAACAATCCGGCGCGGGGACTCTATCTCGAACTCGGCTTCGCGGTCGTCGAGGACAAGGGCGTCTACGACCTGATGGCCTGCGCCCCGGACGGGGGCTGGGCGGCAGCCGCGAACCCCTGAGGTCGGCTGAAGCCTTTCTCCATTCCTCAGAGTCGATGACGAAGGCCGGGATTGCGGCCACCCAAGCGGCCCTAGTTAAACACCGCCTCGTAGGTCCGGCCGTTGGCGTCGGCGGCAACCGGCACGATGAAGATATCGTGGACACCGCCGGCGCCGGCGAGGCTGTAGATCGCCTGCGGCAGCGCGATCTCACGCGGTCCCCGAAACAGCAGGGAAAACCCGCCGCCCGGGCGCGGGCTGGCGTCGATGCGGTTGACAGCGCTCAATTCGAGGGTGATGCGGCCGCCGCCGGTGTCGATGACGAATGCCTGTCCGATCGCCTGTTCGAAATCCGCCGCCATCATTCCATTTCGCCCCGGAGCCGTTTGACCGGCACTGTCGCCATTTCGCGGTGGGCTGTCCAGCGCTGTTTGTTTCGCGGGCGCGAGGCGAAAAAGTCGAAACACCTTGCCGCGAAGTGCCCGTCGGCGCGAAGTGCCCGCAAGACAATTGCCCACCGCAAATCCGCAAATACAGCAGCTCATGTCCTTTTACGGGCGGCTGCGACACTGTAGTACTTTGTCTCGGCGCGGGATTCTTTTCGGACACAGGCCCGGCGCAACAAACACAAGCTTCGGCAAGAATGCCGGACGAGGACTGGCCGGCCTGATCGGCTCGCGGCAGAAAAGGACGGACGATGGCTGAGACTGGTGTGAAAGCAGGGACGGCGCCGGCGACAGGGGACGCGATGCCGCTGTTTTATGCGCGGCCCGAGGCGCTCAACCCGGCCCGGCACGGTTCGATCGGGCTGACCGCGCGCAGCGACTTTTCCTTCGCGCGCCAGGCGCATGCCATTCCGGTGGTGGCCTCGGAAATGCCGGCGGCGATGCGCTCCTATCCGATCGTCTTCATCGGCGCGGCCAAGGCGCCCGTGATCATCACCGGCGTGCGCCAAGACGAGAACCTGTTCGTCGACGCCGACGGCAAGTGGAGCGCCCCGCACTACATACCGGCCTATGTCCGCCGCTATCCCTTCATCCTGGCCGAGGATCCGTCCTCGGCCGGCCGGCTGACGCTGTGCGTCGACAGGGCGAGCGAGCGCGTCGTCGACCAGATCGCGGCGTCGTCGCGCGACGACAAGGTGCTGCCGTTCTTCAGCGGCAACGAGCCGACCGAGGCTACCAAGCAGGCGCTCGCCTTCTGCAACCAGTTCCAGATCGATTTCCGGGCGACCCGCGAGATGGTCGACAAGATCGACGCGCATGGCCTGTTCGCCCCACGCCAGAGCAAGGTGACGCTGGAAGGCGGCGAAGTGCTCAACCTCACCGATTTCCAGGTGATCGACGAAGCCGCCTTCAACAAATTGAGCGACGCGGCCTTCCTCGACCTCAGAAAATCAGGTGCGCTCAGCCTGCTCTACTGCCATCTCGCCTCGACCAACAGCTGGACCTCGCTGGTGCACCAGGCATCGGTAAGGAAGGCGGGCGGGTGAGGGGCTGGGTGAAGGCGGCCCCTCATCGAAAGGCGGGCTATGCCGCTGCCCGCCGGTCGTGGGCGCCCTCCCTTATCTCCTCGGCGAGCTTGCCGCAGAACGCGTCGAGATCGCCCGGGTTGCGACTGGTGACGAGCCCCTGATCGGTGACGACAGCACTGTCTTCCCAAAGACCACCGGCATTGATCACGTCGGTCTTGACTGACTTGTAAGACGTGACGCGGCGCCCCTTGACGATCCCGGTCTCCACGAGAAGCCAGGGCGCGTGGCAGATCGCACCGACAACCTTGTTGGCGGACCAGAATGATTTGACGAAGTCCAACGCCTTCTGCTCGACCCGGAGCAGGTCGGGGTTGATAACGCCCCCAGGCAGAACGATGGCATCGTAGTCGTCTGCCCGCGCTTCATCCAGGGTCTTGTCGACCGGAACGCCCCGTCCCCAATCCTTGTGATCCCAGCCTCTGATCTCACCGCTTGCGAGTGACACGACGTCCACTTGCGCACCCGCCTCGCGCAATTTTTTCAATGGAACTTCCAATTCGGACTGTTCAAAACCGTTGGTGGCCAGAACGGCGACGCGCTTGCCAGAAATGTTCTGCATCATTTTCTCCATCTTTGGGTTGATGGAGGCTAACGAGGCCGGGCGGGAAGCGTTCCTGCTGTAATTATATGACTTCCGGGAAATCCTGGCCTGGCCCCGACTGTGGCGACGGCGCCAGCGTCCGCCCCAAAAATGCGAAAAAGCCGCGGCGGGCCGCGGCTTTTCGATGCTTGATTTCCCTGGAGGAAACTGGAGCGGGTGAAGCGATTCGAACGCTCGACCCCAACCTTGGCAAGGTTGTGCTCTACCCCTGAGCTACACCCGCTCACACGGCGTCTTGGCCGCAAGCCGGGCCTATATGGCTGAAGAGCGCGGCGATTGCAACAGGGAAATAACAGGCTTTTTGCAACCCGGCGCAATGTAGCCGGCAAGCCCGCGCGGACGGCCGGATTCGCGCATTCCACCCGGCGACGGCGCGGAGGGCTATCGCATTGCGGCTCGTGTGGCGGCGCGCTGTGCGCGGGAATCGCCGGCTTTGGCGGCTTCGCGCATCATGCCTGGCGCAAAAACGATTCCGAATCCGCTGCCGATGCGATAAACGGCATGGCCGCACACCAAGCCGGGAAGAAAATCAATGCCCAAGACCGAAGCCGAGCTTTTCGCCTTTCTCGCCGAACTGGGCATCGCCGTTTCGACGAAACGCCACCCGCCGCTCTACACGGTCGCCGATTCGCAGGCGCTGCGCGGCGAAATCACCGGCGGCCACACGAAAAACCTGTTCCTGAAGGACAAGAAGGACAATTTCTTCCTGGTCACCGTCGGCGAGGACGCCGTCGTCGATCTCAAGCAAATCCACCAGCTGATCGGCGCCGCCAGCCGGGTTTCCTTCGGCAAGCCGGAGATGCTGCTGGAGCTTCTGGGCGTCACGCCGGGCGCGGTCACCGTTTTCGGCGTCATCAACGACACGGCGAACAGGGTCAGGCTGGTGCTCGACAAGGATCTGATGGAGCATGCCGTGATCAACGCGCATCCGCTGACCAATGAGGCGACGACGTCGATCGCGGCGGCCGACCTGATCAGATTCGTCGAGGCAACCGGCCATGATGCTGCTATCTTGAAAGTCTCGGCCTGATCGCCACATGGATGGCGAAACCGATTTCCAAAAAGACATGCGCCGGGCCGCGGGCCGGCGGGCACGACCGAAAGGGTGACGAGATGAGCGACAACAATCCGTTTGGCGGATCATTCGGGAACAATGGCGGCCAGTACGCCACCACGGTGCAGTATGGCGGAGCGGCGCCGGCCCAGGCGAAAGCCGCGCCTGGCGAAGCGCTCGCCGGTCCCGCCGGCGACGTCATCAAGGACACCACGACCGCCGCCTTTGCCGCCGACGTCATCCAGGAATCGCGCCGCCAGCCGGTTCTGGTCGATTTCTGGGCGCCGTGGTGCGGGCCTTGCAAGCAGCTCACCCCGCAGCTGGAAAAGGCGGTCAGGGCCGCCGGCGGCAAGGTCAAGCTGGTCAAGATGAACATCGACGACCATCCCTCGATCGCCGGCCAGCTCGGCATCCAGTCGATACCGGCCGTCATCGCCTTCAAGGACGGCCAGCCGGTCGACGGCTTCATGGGCGCCATTCCCGAGAGCCAGATCAACGAATTCATCACCAAGGTCGGCGGCAAGGGCAATGGCGCTCAGGCCGTGGCCGAGGCGCTGGCGGCGGCGGCCGAGGCGCGCGACGCCGGCGACATGCAGACCGCGGCCGACATCTATGACGCGATCCTGGCGCAGGCGCCGGAAACGGTCGAGGCGATTGCCGGGCTCGGCGAACTGCTGTTCGAGGCCGGCGACGCGCAAGGCGCCGAGGCGCTGCTCGCCACCGCACCCGAAGCCAAGAAGGACGCGCCCGCGCTTGCGGCGCTGCGCGCCAAGATGGCGCTTGCCGCGCAGGCGGCCGAACTCGGCAATCCGGCCGAATTCGAGCGGCGCCTGGCCGAAAACCCGGGAGATCACCAGGCGCGCTTCGACCTCGCCATGATCCAGAACGCCAGGGGCGAGCGCATGGCCGCGGCCGACAATCTCTTGTCCATCATCAAGGCCGACCGCGCCTGGAACGAGGATGGCGCCAAGACGCAATTGCTGCAGTTCTTCGAGGCCTGGGGCATGACCGACGAGGCGACGCTGGCGGCGCGGCGGAAATTGTCGTCGCTGCTGTTTTCCTGAGCCGGCTGCCGGTAGTTTTGTCGCACGGGCTTGTGTCGTCAGGCCCGTGCGCCAGATAGGACAGGGCGACGCGGGATTTGACGCTTCCCGTGGAAGCGATCGGAGGAATGAGGTGCAAGCGGGAAACGCGCATTACCGGCTCGCCAAGGATCTGCCGTCGACGATCCCGCTCTTTCCGCTCGAGGGCGCGCTGCTCTTGCCGGGCGGCCGCATGCCGCTCAACATCTTCGAGCCGCGCTACCTGCAGATGGTGGACGAGGCGGTCGCCGGCGCGCGCCTCATCGGCATCATCCAGCCCGCTCTCGACGGCGCGTTGCGCGAGGATGGCGAGCCCGCGCTTTGCAATGTCGGCTGCCTCGGCCGCATCATCGCCTTTTCCGAAACCGGCGACGGCCGCTACCTGATTTCGCTGCAAGGCGTGTGCCGGTTCCGCGTCGCCCACGAGCTGACCGTCAAGACGCCGTTTCGCCAGGCAAAGCCGGCGCCCTTCCTCGCCGATCTCGGCGAGGACCAGGCGGCTGATGAAATCGACCGGCCGGCGCTGCTCAAGGCTTTTCGCGCCTATCTGCAGGCCAATGATCTCGAGGCCGACTGGGAAAGCGTCAGCCGGGCCGAGAACGCCATGCTGGTCAACGCGCTGTCGATGATGGCGCCGTACGGACCTGCCGAGAAGCAGGCCCTGCTCGAGGCAGCGGACCTGAAGACCAGGGCCGAAACGCTGATTGCCATCACCGAGATGACGCTGGCGCGGGAGAATGAGGATTTTGGCTCGAGCCTGCAGTAGGATGCGCCGGTGTTCGTCGGCTTGGAACCGGAAGAGGACGTGATGGCGGCGGATGGGCGTGACGGCAAGAAGACCAGTGTCGACCCGAAGCTGCTCGAACTGTTGGCCTGTCCGCTGACCAAGGGGCCGCTGGCCTGGGACCCGGAGCGCGGCGAGCTGGTCTCGCGGGTCGCCAAGCTCGCCTATCCCGTGCGCGACGGCATTCCGATCATGCTGCCCTCGGAGGCGCGGGTCATCTCGGCCGAAGATGTGCTGTCGCCGCCGCCAAGGTTAGGCGGGCCGGGCTGAGCTGCGCCATGGAGGCGGCCGAACGTTGATGCGCTGTCCCGCCAGCGTTTGATGGAAAGGGCCAGCCCCTCACCTATTGAAAATTGCGTCCCTTGGGCATGACCCTTTCCGCTTCTTCCGACAGCAGGGCGAGATCCTGTCCGGCTTTGCCTATTGCGGGTTGGCGTGAGCGATCCGAGGGTTCGATGACTGCTGGTGCGGCGGCGCTGACCTTTTCCAGCAGCACGGTCAACCAGGGCGTCAAATCCTCGATCTTCTCGGCGACGATGTGGATGACACCGGATTCCGACTGCAGTTTGCCGCTGACCTTGACGAAGCGCGCGCCCATGACGATGGGTCGGAAGCGGGCGAAAGTCCTCTCCCAGAAGATGACATTGGCGACGGCCTTGTCGTCCTCCAGCGTAAGAAAGATCGCATTGCCCTTGCCGGGGCGCTGGCGCACCAGCACCAGACCGGCAACGGAAACCCGCCTGCCGTCGCGCACGGAAGGCAGGCTGGCATTGGGGATGACGCCGGCACGGTCGAGCCGCTCGCGCAGGAAGGCGACCGGATGCGCCTTCAGCGACAGGCCGAGCGAGCGGTAGTCGTGGATGACATGTTCGCCGAGCGGCATGGTCGGCAGTTTCGTTTCCGGCTCCAGCTCGCGCAGGCGCAGCGCCGGCTGGTCGAACAAGGGCAGTTTCTCGGCAGCACTCCTGGCGTCAAGCGCGCGCACCTCCCAAAGTGCCGCGCGGCGGTCGAGGCCGATGGAGCGGAAGGCGTCGGCCTGCGCCAGCCTCTCGATTTCGTCGACGTCGAGGCCGGAACGCAGCCAGACGTCGCGGACGGTCTGATAAGCGGAACCGCGCCGCGCGACGAAAGCCGCCATACGCTCCTGCGACAGGCCCTTGATCTGCCGAAAGCCGAGCCGCACCGCATGACTGGTCTCGATGACGCCGCGCATTTCGGCATGGCGCGGCAGGATGCGGGCCGGATCGAAGGGGGCCTTTTCCAAGGTGCAGTCCCAGACGGAGAAATTGACGTCGACCGCGCGGATGTCGACACCATGGTCGCGTGCGTCGCGCACCAATTGTGCCGGCTGGTAAAAGCCCATCGGCTGCGAGTTCAGGATCGCGGCGCAGAAGACGTCGGGATAGAAGGTCTTGAACCAGCAGGAGGCATAGACGAGCAGCGCGAAGGAGGCGGCGTGGCTTTCGGGAAAACCGTATTCGCCGAAGCCCTCGATCTGCTTGAAGCAGCGCTCGGCGAATTCCTTCGTGTAGCCCCTGGCCGTCATACCGTCGATCATGCGCTGGCGATAATTGCCGATCGTGCCGGTGCGCTTGAAGGTGGCCATAGCGCGGCGCAGTTCGTCGGCCTCGCCCGGCCTGAAGCCGCCGGCGACGATGGCGATCTTCATCGCCTGCTCCTGGAACAGCGGCACGCCAAGGGTCTTGCCGAGTATCTTCTCCAGTTCCGGCTTGGGATATTCGGCTTTTTCCTTGCCCTGCCGGCGACGCAGATAGGGATGCACCATGTCGCCCTGGATCGGACCTGGTCGTACGATCGCCACCTCGATGACGAGGTCGTAGAAGCTTTTCGGCTGAAGGCGCGGCAGCATCGACATCTGGGCGCGCGATTCGATTTGGAAGACGCCGAGCGTATCGGCGCGGCAGATCATGGCGTAGACGCGGGCGTCCTCCTTGGCGATCGTGTCCAGGGTCAAGGGCCTGCCATACTCATCCCGCGCCTTCGGATAGTGCTGCGTAAGCAAGGTGAAGGCGCGCTGCAGGCAGGTCAGCATGCCGAGCGCCAGAATATCCACCTTGAGGATCTTCACCGCGTCGAGATCGTCCTTGTCCCATTCGACCATCTTGCGCGCGTCCATCGCCGTCTTGACGATGGGCACGATCTCGTCGAGCCGGTCCCTGGTGATGACGAAGCCGCCGACATGCTGGGAGAGATGGCGGGGGAAACCCATGATCTCGTTGGCGCGCTCCATCACATGCTGTGACACCGGATCGCTGCGATCGAGGCCGCCGGCCCTGGCTTCCTTCTCGCCGAGTTCCGAGGTCGACCAGCCCCAGATCGAGCCCGACAGCGACGCCCGGACATCCTCCGACAGGCCCATCGCCTTCGACACCTCGCGCAGCGCCGAGCGGCCGCGATAGCTGATGACGGCGGCGGCGAGGGCGGTGCGCTTGGAACTGTACTTCGTATAGATGTACTGCATCACCTCCTCGCGCCGTTCATGCTCGAAGTCGACGTCGATGTCAGGCGGCTCGTTGCGTTCCTCGGAGATGAAACGTTCGAAGAGCGTGTCGATCTTGTCCGGTCCCACTTCGGTGATGCCGATGCAGAAGCAGATGATCGAATTGGCGGCGGAGCCACGGCCCTGGCAGAGGATGCCCTCGCTGCGGGCGAATTTGATGATGTCGTGGACTGTCAGGAAATAGCGGGCGTAATTCAGCCGCTCGATCAAGGCGAGTTCTTCCCGAATGCGCTGCATGACACTGGCGGGGACGCCGGCGGGAAAGCGTCGGTCCGCTCCCTCCCGGGCCAGCCGTTCCAGCTCGGCCTGCGGCCCGAGGCCCGACTCCGTCGGCTCGTCGGGGTAGTTGTACTGGAGGTCGCCGAGCGAGAAGGTAAGCTCTTCCCCGAAACGCAGCGTCTCGGCCAGGGCCTGCGGATGCCTGCGGAACAGGCGCGCCATTTCCAGCGGCGGCTTCAGATGGCGTTCGGCATTGGCGGTCAACTCCAGTCCCACCTCGGCGACCGGCGTGTTGAGGCGGATCGCGGTCAGCACATCCTGCAGCGGGCGCCGCTCGGCCGTGTGGTAGAGCACGTCGTTGGTCGCCATCAGCGCAAGGCCGGTGCTCTCGGCCAGCGCCGCCGCCTGCTCGATCCGGAAACGGTCATTGCCGGCATAACAGGGCGAGACGGCAAGCCGCAGGGCGCTGCCGAAGCGGTCCTCGAGCTGGCGCAGCACGGCGAGGCTGATCCGCGCGCCGGTGGCGAGGTCGGGCAGGACCGCCAGCGACATCAGGTCTCCCCATTCGAGCAGGTCGTCGCGCCGGAGCAAGGTGGCGCCCTTTTCGGTCTCGTCGCGCAGATTGGCCTGGGTGAGCATGCGGCACAGATGCCCCCAGCCCGCGCGGTCCCTGGGATAGGCGAGAATGTCCGGCGTGCCGTCGCCAAAAACCAGCCGGCAGCCGGGGTGATAGGCGAGCTTTTCGACCTTGGCCTGCTGCCAGGCGCGCACCACGCCGGCCACCGTGTTGCGGTCGGCGAGGCCGATCGCGGAGAAGCCCATGAGCTTGGCGGCAACCACCAGCTCCTCCGGCTTGGAGGCGCCGCGCAGGAAGGAGAAATTCGACTGGATGCCGAACTCGGCATAGGGAATGACGGTCAGCGCGTTCATGCGAACACCCCGTGCATGAACCAGCGCGGCGGCACTTGCGGGTTGCCGTAAAGGCCTTGCCGGTAGAGCCAGTAGCGGCGGCCATCGACATCCTCGATGCGGAAATAATCGCGTGTCGACGCCGCCGCGTCGCCCGGCGCCTCGCGCCACCATTCGGCGGCGATGCGTTCGGGACCTTCGGCACGCGTGACCCTGTAGAGCGCGCGGCGCCAGCGAAAATGCAATGGCGGCCCCTCGGGCATCTCGGTGGCCGGCACATCGATGGGCTCGGGCGCGCGGAACAGCCGGATCGGCCGTTCCGGCGGAAAAATGGTCATCGGCGCCTGCATCCTGTCCGGTTTCTTCGGCGGCGTGGTGCGGCGCGGCGCCTCGGTGAAGGGGACGATGGCGACGGCGCGTTCGGGCAGATGGCTTGCCACGGCGACAGGCTGCAGAACCGCGCCCTCGCCGAGGCGGGCTCGGATGCGGTCGGCGAACAAGGCGATGTCGGCGCCGTCATCGGCCGCGTCGCCGGTCAGATCGGTCTGCTGCATGTCGAAAGCGGCGACGGCGAGCACCGAGAGGCGCACCAGATCGAAACCATAGCCGGCATCGATCTGCTGTTCGAGCGCGGTCAGCCGCTCATGGAACAGTTTCTTGATCAGCATGGGTTCGCGCATCGGCCGCGAGGTGCCGAGCGCGATGCGGCTGACGGCGCCGTCGACGCGAAAGAGCAGCAGCGCCAGGCTCCTTGCGCCTTCGCCGCGGCGTTCGAGGTCTGTCTTCAGGGTCGCCGCCAGCAGGCCGACCAGCCGTTCTATCTCCTCGGTCAGCGTGACGGGCTCGGCCAGATGCCGTTCGACCGAAAGCGGCGCGACCGGAAGGCGCGGCGAGACCGCTTCGTCGAGACGGCCAAGCGCCTGGTCGAGACGCAACAGCAAGGTGGCGCCGAAACGGCGGGCGAGCGGCGCGCGCGGCGCGGCCATGACGGCGCCCGCCGTGCGCAGCCCAACGCTTTCCAGGCTGGTCCGAATTTCCGGCGCTATGCGAAGGGCCGCCAGCGGCAAGGGGGCGAGCAAGGCTTCCTCATCGCCCGATACGACGATGCGGTCGCCGCAAAAGCGGGCCGCCGCCCAGGCGGCTCCCGGCGTCGCGGCAAGCCCGGCGCGGACGTCGAAACCTTGCTGGAAGAAGCGCGACAGGATTTCGTCCAGCATGGCGCGTTCGCCGCCGAACAGATGGGTGCAGCCGGTAACGTCGAGAAACAGGCCGTCAATGCCGTCCAGCGCCACCAGCGGCGTGTAGCGGTCGCACCAGTCGGCAAGGCCCTCGAGCAGGCGCCGGTCGGCCTCCGGATCGGCTTCGACGATGTCGATCGAGGGATGCATGGCGCGCGCATCGGCGATCCCCATGTCGCGTTTCAGGTGCAGCGCCTCAGCCCGCTCGTCGAGGGCCGCGATGCGCTGCGCGTTGCCCTGGCGATGGCTGATCACGAGCGGTGGGTGAGATGGCCGCGGGTGATCCGGCGGCCGGGAACGCCAGGACCGCCCCAGACGCTGCCGCAGGATCCTTTCGGCCGCCAGATAGGGAAACCACAGCGACAGAATCCTCTGCCCGCTGTTCGTGGGTCTGTCTTTCCTCGCCCCTTCTTTCGTCGAATCTGCGTTCATCGGGGTTCCACTCCAGTGTGAATTGTCCAGGCAGGGCCGTACGGCTCTTGCCGATGCTGACGGTGAAGGCGGGGCGGCCGATCGAGCCGGCGAGCGGCCCGGCGACCGTTTCACGCGACACCGCCGGCGCCGGCGCGGCGATGAGGCGGACGGGCGCCGCCGTCGGTTCGGGTTCGGCCGCCTGCCGCAACAGGAATACCGGCCGGCCGGCCGCTTGCGCGCGCGCATGCAGGCGGCGTGTCGCGGTCAGGTCCAGCCGCTGCGGATTGCCCCTGACTTCCAGGATGACGGCGGCAAGTGCCGTCATCCGGGCGGCCTCCTCGGCGATCCACAGCGCATCGACAAGCCTGGGGGCCTCGGAAAACAGCAATCGACCGGGCTCGATGCCGAAGGCGGCATGCAGCCCCCTGGCATAGGGAAAGCCGGCCTCGTGGAAAATTTCCGATGTGCCGATCCATAAGATGGGCAGCCCTTGCGCCTGCTCGAGGATCAGGCTGACGAGCGACAGGGCGAAGCCGGCGACAGCGCCCGCATCGCGGGTTTCCAGGCCATGGATCTCGCTGAGCGCGGCTTTCGGCAGGCCGCCGCCAAGCGCGGCATCGAACCGCTCGATGCCGACGGGCAGGAAGGCATCCGGCAAGGCGGCGGCAAGGCCGCGCCGGACGATCGTCAGGTCGCTGCCGGAGTCAGTGCCGGCACCCGCATCAGGGGTCGCGCCTGCCGGCGCCTGCAGGCGCTCGGGCAGCGTTCCCTCGATCTTCGCGATCTGGCGGCGCAGGGCAAAAACAGTCTCCCGCGCCACGGCTGGTATCGCCATGACGGTCAGCTTCCACTCACAATTGTTCCTGTTATGTTCCTATAGATTCCAGAGCGGTCCGGAAGAGTCAAGCAGAGTCACAAGGAATTTATTCCTTGGCTTGCCCGTGCCGCCGTCCTCCTTGGGCTTATCCCGAGGAGGACGATCTGGAATGCGTGGAGGATGAAGATCTGAGATGTATGTACGGGTTGCATTCGGGTCTTCGCCGCGTCGCGACGCTTCTTGTCCCGCCCGGAATGACGAAGCGATGGGCTAGCGCTGGCCGCCGAAGGCCAGCCGTGCCGCCAGACCGGCGAAGACGGTTCCGAGCAGGATCTGCGGTGCGCGCTGGAACCGCCCGCGCCGCGACAGGGCGGCGCCGATCCGGCTGGCGGTCAGGATGACCAGGCCATTGACCACCAGCCCGATCAGGTTGAGCACGGTCGCCAAGATAAGGATCTGCGCGGCCACGGCGCCCGCCTCGGGGTGCACGAATTGCGGGAACAGCGCCAGCACGAACAGCGCCATTTTCGGGTTGAGCAGGTTAGTCAGCAATCCCTGCCGGAAGATGCGCGCCCGGGAATAGCGCGGCAGGCCGGCGACCGGGGCGAAAGCCGTTCCATCGGAGCGGAACGCCTTCCAGGCGAGCCAAGCCAGATAGGCCGCGCCGGCGTAGCGCACGAAGTCGTAGGCGATGGGCGCCGCCAGGAACAGTTGCGACAGGCCGAAGGCGGCGGCCAGCGCATGGCAATAGGTACCGGCGGCGATGCCGGCATAGGTCGCCAGCCCCGAGGCGCGCCCCTGGCTGGCGCTGCGCGAGGCAATCAGCAGCATGTCCGGTCCCGGCGTGGCGGTCAGCGCCAGGCAGGCAATGGCGAAAAGTCCGATGGTGGAAAGGTCCGGCATGGGTGCTCCTTGAGACATGGCCGGAACTGACCCCTACGCGATTCCCGGCGGGAGGGCAAAGGACCAGACCGTCAGAAATTCCGCTTCATTTGCCGATTGCGCGGGGAAAGCCTATATGCCGGGATCAAAGGACAAAGCATGGCCCGCATCTACAAGACCCGCACCTGGCACGACCAGTTCTCGCCCTCGATGGAGGAATTGGAATTCCTAGCGCTGGAATCCTACGCCCATCTGCCGGAAGACTTCCGCAAGCTGACCGGCGAGATCGTCATCCAGATCGCCGAATTCCCGACCGACGAGATCATGGACGATCTGTCGCTGGAGACGCCGTTCGACCTGCTCGGCCTGTTCGAGGGGCGCGGCATCGCCGAGCGCTGGAACCCGCAGACCGGCGAGGGCCCGAACCGCATCACGCTCTATCGCCGCGCCATGCTCGACTATTGGGCCGAGAACGAGGAAACGTTGGGCGACATCGTCACCCACGTGCTGATCCACGAGATCGGCCACCATTTCGGCCTGTCGGACGATGATATGGAGCGGATCGAGGAAGCGGCGGAGTAATCGCAGTCGTTTGCCATGCCATTCGTATCGCCTTGCTTAATTATACAAGTTTTGATATAAATCTGGTCATGCCGGTAACAAAGCGCCTGGAGTTTCTTGGGGATTCTCTCGCCCAACTCCGAGACTTTCCGGAAGCTGCGCGTAAGGAAACCGGTGTCCAGTTGCACAAGGTCCAGCTTGGACTCGACCCGAGCGACTGGAAGCCAATGGCAACCGTCGGCCCTGGCGTGCGGGAAATCCGCGTCCGTGACGATGCCGGCGCGTTCCGGGTACTTTATGTCGCGAGCATAGGTGACGCCGTCTTTGTGCTGCACGCCTTTCAGAAGAAGACACAGCAGACGGCGAAACGAGATTTGGATCTTGCGTCATCTCGGTTCAAGCAAATCCAGTAGAGGTGCGACGATGGAACGTCAGAGCTTTGGAAATGTGTGGGATGCGCTGGAAAATACTCCGGCCGAGTCCGCCAATATGACCATGCGCTCCAACCTGTTGATCGCGATTGAACAGCGCGTGCGCAGATGGAACATCACCCAGGCCGAAGCCGCCGCCCGGCTCGCCATCACCCAGCCGCGCCTTAACGACCTCCTGCGGGGGAGGATTACGAATTTCAGCCTGGACACGTTGATCAACCTGGCAGCGCTGGCCGGCCTTACCGTGCGTCTTGAAATCGCCGAGGCTGCCTAATCACCAATCGCCCAGCTTGGTATCCGGCCCGTATTCCTGGCCCTCGACATCCTTCACCACGGCCTGGCCGCAGCGCATGGTCTTGGCTTTCTTGTCATAGGCATAGGTCGGCGAGCCGAACAGGTGCCAGCCCTTGTTCAAGGCCGCGGTCACCTTGTGGCAGAAGGAGGCGTCGTCCGGGGCGGTGAGGAAGCGGTAGAGTTTCATCGTCGAAATCCTGTCGTCTATCCATAGTCGGCGAATATCATGCGCCGACGGCGGCGGCTTTCGCCAGAAGTTTTTCGGCCTGCGCCAGGTGCAGCCGCTCGACCATCCTGCCATCCAGCGCGATCACGCCCTTGCCGCTGTTTTGCGCCAGCGCGAAAGCGTCCCTGACCGCACGCGCCTCGGCCACCGCCTGCGCAGAAGGGGCGAAGGCACGGTTGGCGGCCTCGATCTGCGAGGGATGGATCAGCGTCTTGCCGTCAAAGCCCATGGCGGCGGCCTGCGTGCACTCGCGCGCGAACGCGTCCGCGTCACGAAAATCGTTGAACACCCCGTCGAGCATGTCGAGGCCGCCGGCGCGCGCCGCCAGCAGCATCTGCATCAGCCAGGGCACGAGATAGAAACGGTCCGGCGTCGCCAGCACGCCGGTATCCTTGATCAGGTCGTTCGTTCCGGCAATGAAACAATCCAGCCGCGAGGCGGGGTCGCGGCCGAGCTCGGCGATGGCGCCGATGTTGAGCATGGCCTTGGGCGTCTCGATCATCGCCCAAAGTTTGACGCTGTCGGGAGCGAAATTGTCGTCCAGCACGTCGCCGACCTCGAGCACGTCGCGCGGCGTGTCGACCTTGGGCAGCAGGATGCCGTCCGGCTCCGCCCTGGCCACGGCGGCAAGGTCGTCGGCGCCCCATTCGCTGGACAGCGCATTGACGCGCACCACCATCTCGCAGCGCCGGCCACCGGCGCTGGCGGCGGGGCGATCGGCGAAAATTCCGGCCAGTTTTTCCCGCGCGGTGATCTTGTCGGCGGGGGCGACGGCGTCCTCCAGATCGATGATGACGGCGTCGCAGGCAAGCTGCCCGATCTTGGCCAGCGCCTTGTCGTTGGAGGCCGGGACATAGAGCACGGAGCGGCGTGGGCGGTAGGATTTCATATCCGATCTATGCCGCGTGTGGTGGGTGGAGGCAAGCGGAAGGCCCGATACCTTGTACGAGCCAATCGTCAAGGTCGGCGCCACCTTTTCCTCTCCCCGTCGATCGGGGGAGAGGTGTCGGGCGAAGCTTGACGGAGTGGGGGTCGACCTTGCGCGCAAGGCGACGCGGCGCTTGCGCCTGGTGCCGCTTCCCATGTCCGTTGGCGACGGTTGCCAGGTGGTTCCCCCACTCCATCTCGGCTTCGCCGAGCCACCTCTCCGGAGGGAGAGGAAAGGAGCTCGGCAGGGCCAGTCTAACGTCCAAAAGGATGGCGAGCTGCGCACCAGCCTTGAAGCGCGGCCTCTGCACGAAAACTGCACACGCCTGCGGAAAACCTCCTCCGATCCGCCGCATCGCCACCCGGCCGGCCTGCGAGACAGGCGCCATGCACAAGCGAGCAAAATCCAGTCTGCCCCGCCGGCTGCGCAGCGAAGGCTGGTGGCTGGTCGACCCGCCGCGCGCAAATCCCGCGGCGATCCTCATTCCCTTTGTCCGCAAGAGCCCGCCGCCACGGCGATCGAACACCAGATCGAAGGTTGGATCATGACGTCATTCTTCTACGCCGCGCCGAGCTATTGCGGTCGTTTCGGGGTCGCTGTCCTGCTGGTCGCGATCGCCGATTTCCTGTTCTACGGCCAGCCCGCCGGCATCACCGTTCTCCTGTTCGCCATCCTGATTGTCGCGGCGGTGGTCGCGGTGCATCCCGCCGCCTTCAGCGATGGCCGACTGTGGCTCAAGCCCCTCGCCCTGCTTGTGGCGCTGCTGCCGTTGGCCGAGACGGTCAGCCCCTTGTCCGTCTCGATCGCGCTCGTCGCCCTTGTGGTGTTCGCGCTTTCGCTGAGCGGCAGGCTGCGGCACAACATGGCGCGGGTTGCCGGCCAGATCGCGCTGTTCTGGCTGGTGGCGCCGTTCCGGTTCATCGGCGATTTCGTGCAGTGGCGCAAAGCGACGCGACGGTTCGGCGGGCGCCGCATAAGGCTGGCCGCGATCGCGGTCTGGGTGATGCCGCTGACGCTGGGCGCCGTCTTCGTCGCCCTGTTCGGCGCCGCCAATCCGGTCATCGAATACTGGCTGTCGCTGATCGACCTCATCAAGCTGCTCGACCTCATCCAGCTGGCGCGGATCATCTTCTGGCTGTTCGTGCTTGCCGGCGTCTGGGCCTTCCTGCGGCCACGCCTGCCGCGCTTTCAGCGCCGCTCCCGGCCAAACCATCCCGCCGCGGCCGCCCAGCCGGCGCCCAAGGCCGACAGGCACGTCGTCGAGGACATCGTCTTCGGCAAGGCGGCCATCCTGCGCGCGCTGATTGTCTTCAACATCCTGTTCCTGCTGCAGAGCGGGCTCGACGCCACCTATCTTTGGGGCGGGGTCGCGCTTCCCGACGGCTTGAGCTACGCCGCCTACGCGCATCGCGGCGCCTACCCCCTGATCGTCACCGCGCTGCTCGCCGCCGGCTTCGTGCTCGCGGCGCTGAGGCCCGGCAGCGAGACGTCGGCCGATCCGCTCATCCGCCGGCTGGTCTATGCCCTGATAGCGCAGAACATCATGCTGGTGGTTTCGTCGATCCTGCGGCTCGATCTCTATGTCGACATCTATGCGCTGACCTACTGGCGCGTCGCCGCCTTCGTCTGGATGGGCCTGGTGGCGTCCGGCCTTGCCCTGATCATCGCCCGCATCGCGCTCAAAAAATCCAATGAATGGCTGCTGTCCGCCAATCTTCTGACGTTATCCCTGACGCTCTATGCCTGCTGTTTCATCAATTTCGCAGCCATGATCGCCAGCTACAATGTCGACCATTCCCTGGAAATGACCGGACAAGGCATCCCGCTCGACGCCTGGTATCTGCACTCGCTCGGGCCGGATGCCTTTCCGGCGCTCGACCGTTTCCTCGACCGTCAGGGCAGGACGGCCGATGCCGGCGCCGTCGTCGAAATCGCACGGTTGCGCGGCGCCGATGAAGGCTGGTATCGCAACCTCCAGAAAAACTGGCGGAGCTGGAGCTTTCGCGACTGGCGCCTGCTTCGCTATCTCGACAGCAGGCCGCCTCTCGTGCTGCCTGGTGCCGCAGGGCCGGGCCGCTGATCATGCCGCATCACATCCTCGTCGCCGACGATGACCCGCATATTCGCGAGGTGATCTGCTTCGCGCTGGAAAAGGCCGGCATGAAAACATCCGCCGTGTCCGATGGCGCCGCCGCCCTGCAAGCGATCGAACGGCGCGCGCCCGACCTTGTCGTGCTCGACATCGGCATGCCGGAGATGGACGGGCTGGAGGTCTGCCGGCGTCTGCGCCACACATCCGACGTGCCGGTGCTGTTCCTGTCGGCGCGCGATGAAGAGATCGACCGCATCCTCGGGCTCGAAATGGGCGGCGACGATTATGTCACAAAGCCGTTTTCCCCGCGCGAACTGGTGGCCCGCGTCAACGTCATCCTGCGGCGTGCGCGCCCGGCGGCGCCCGAGCCGACCGACGACCGGCAGTTCGCGCATGGCAAGCTGATGCTGGCGCCGGTCAGCCATACGGCGAGCTTCGACGGCAGGCCGCTTGCCCTGACAGGGATCGAGTTCGCCATCCTGAAAGGGTTCCTGGCGCGGCCCACCCATGTGCTCGATCGCGATGCGGTGATGGCCAATGCCTATGCCGGCAAGATCCATGTCGCCGACCGCACCGTCGACAGCCACATCCGCAACATCAGGGCCAAGCTGGCGACAGCGGGCTGCGTGGATGCCATCGAGACGGTGCATGGCGTCGGTTTCCGGCTCGGCCGATGCGGCTGACGGCGTCGCGCAAGTCATTTGGCAGCAAGCCGGGCGGCAGCAAATGGGTCGGCCGCAAATGGCGGCCGCGCCTGGCGACGGTCGTCGTCGCCATCCTGATCCTGGTGATGGCGCTGCCGCTGGTCGGCCTGTTCTTCTTCCGCCTCTACGAGAACCAGTTGATCCGCCAGACCGAGGCGGAACTGATCGCGCAGGGCGCGGCGATCGCCGCCATCTATGCGCAGGAGGTGCGCGACGCCGGCATTGCCGGGGAAAAGCTCGGCGCGCCGATGCCCGGCGCCAATGGCGGCGCGAGCCGAAGCGGCGACCAAGGCCGAAATATCGACCGGGATCGAAGTGTGGACCGGGATCGAAGTATCGATCCGGATCGAGGTATCGACCCGGGCTATCGGCCGATCGAGCCGGAGCTCGACCTTGCCTCGGATTACGTGCTTGCGACCCGGCCGGCGGGGACGCCCGCCACGGCCGATCCGGCCTTCGCCGCGATCGGCGCGCGTCTCTCCGGCATTCTCGACGCGACGCAGAAGACCACGCTCGCCGGCTTCCGGTTGCTCGATCCCAGGGGCGTCGTCATCGCCGGGCGCGACGAGATCGGGCAGTCGCTTGCCGGGGTCGAGGAGGTGCGCACAGCCCTTGCCGGGCGCTATGCCAGCGCGCTCAGGCTGCGCATCCCCAACCAGCCGGCGCCGCCGCTCTATTCGGTCAGCCGCGGCACCAAGGTACGCGTCTTCGTCGCCTTGCCGGTGGCGGTCGGCGGCCAGGTTGCCGGCGTGGTCTATGTGTCGCGGACGCCCAACAACATCGTCAAACACCTCTATGGCGAACGCGGCAAGGTGACCCTCGCCGCGATCGCCATCCTCGGCGGCACGCTGCTCATCGGCCTGGTCTTCCTGCGCACTGTCAGCCGGCCGATCTATGCGCTGATCGACCGCACCCAGCGTATCGCCGCCGGCGAGCGCGACGCGATCCGGCCGCTCGACCACCACGGCACGCGCGAAATGGCCGAATTGTCCGCCGCCTTTCTCGACATGGCCGAAAAACTGCAGGCGCGCTCGGATTCGATCCAGACCTTCGCCACCCATGTCTCGCATGAGCTCAAATCGCCGCTGACGGCGATCCAGGGGGCGGCCGAACTGCTGCGCGATTCAGGCAGCGCGATGGACGATGACGAGCGGCGGCGCTTCTCCAACAATATCGTCACCGATGCCGGCCGGCTCAACCTTCTGGTCCGGCGGCTGCTCGACCTGGCGCGGGCGGAAAACCTTGCACCGAGAGGCGAAAGCACCTCGGTCGGCGCGGCGCTGGCACTGCTGCCCGCCGAAACCAGGCTGGCGGTTGAAGTCGAGGCCGGCGGCGATCTCGCGCTGCGCATCTCGGCCGAGAACGCGGCCATCGTGCTGGCCAATCTCATCGACAATTCCGCCAGGCACGGCGCGACGCTGGTTTCGATCACGGTCGCGAGCGCCGGCGGCATGGCGAGCGTTCTGGTCGGCGATGACGGCGCCGGCATTTCGCCGAGCAACCGGGCGCGCATCTTCGAGCCGTTTTTCACCACGCGGCGCGAAACCGGCGGCACCGGCATGGGCCTCGGCATCGTGCTGGCCCTCTTGAAAGCGCATGATGGTATGATCCGGCTGGTTGACAGCGCGCGCGGCACGCGCTTCGAGATTGTCCTGCCGGTCGCATAAGGACGCCGGCAGCGGATCGGAGAAAAAAGTGCGCTACGACATCGTCATCATCGGCGGGGCCATCGTCGGCTCCTCGATCGCCTATTATCTGCGCGAGGAGGGGTTTTCCGGCTCGATCGCGCTGATCGAGCGCGACCCGCAATTCGCCCATGCGGCAACGACGCTCTCCATGGCCTCGATCCGCCAGCAATTCTCCATCCCCGAAAACATCCGCCTGTCGCAGTTCACGCTGAAACTGTTCCGGCGGCTGAAGGAGGAATTCGGCGACGAGGCCGATATCGGCTTTCGCGAGGGCGGTTATCTCATCCTCGCCGGCGAGGCCGGATTGCCGATCCTGAAGGCCAATCATGAGGCGCAGGTCGCCGAGGGCGCCGACATCCTGCTCGAGGACGCCGGCCAGCTGACCCGCCGCTTCCCCTGGCTGTCGGCCGAAGGCATCGCCGCCGGCGCCTATGGCAGAAGCGGCGAGGGTTGGTTCGACGCGCATGCGATGCTGACGCTGTTCCGCAAGGCGCTGCGGGCGAAGAAGATCGACTTCATCAACGCTTCGGTCACCGGCATCGAGCGGCAGGGCGATCGCGTCACCGGCGTCAGCCTGGACAATGGCGACCGGCTCGAGGCCGGCACTGTCGTCAATGCGGCCGGGCCGAACGCCGGCAAGGTCGCCGCCCTTGCCGGGCTGGTGCTGCCGGTCGAGCCGCGCAAGCGCAACGTCTTCGTCTTCGAGGCGCGCGAGAAATATGCCGACATGCCGCTGCTGGTCGATCCCTCCGGCATCTATGTGCGGCCGGAAGGCTCGGTCTATCTTACCGGCGGCGCCGAGCCGGAAGAGGGCGACGGCCCGGCCGATCCCGCGGATTTCGACGTAGACTGGCCGCTGTTCGAAGAGGTCGTCTGGCCGGTGCTGGCGACCCGCATCCCGGCCTTCGAGGCGATCAAGCCGACGCGCGCCTGGGCCGGCCATTACGACTACAACACGCTCGACCAGAACGCGGTGATCGGCCCGCACCCTGAGGTGGCGAACTTCCTGTTCGCCAACGGATTCTCCGGCCACGGCCTGCAGCAGGCGCCAGCGGTCGGCAAGGCGCTGGCGGAGTTGATCGTGCATGGCGGCTACCGGACGATCGACTGCTCGGCGTTTGGCTATGCACGTGTCGCGGAAGGCCGCGCGTTCCGGGAATTGAACGTGATTTGAAAGAACGGACCAAGGCCTAGGATGACGAAGTCGAGCTAATGGCCGCATCGACCGCGAGAGCGTTGCCGAGCGCATGGCCATTGGCCGTGTTGTCGAAGATGCCCCAGACCTCGGCGCCGGAAGCCGCCGCCGCCGCCACTTGGCGGCCCACCCGGGCGAGACTCTCGGCATCGTAATCCGAGTAATAGACGCGCGGCGCGCCATGCCAGCGGAAATAGGCGAGGCCGGGCCAGCCGCCCGGCGCCGCGGCGGCGGGCACCGGAGCGGGGTCGGCGGCGACACGTGCGATCCGGCGGTCGGCCAGAAGCGCCTCAGCTTCCGCTTCGAACCAGCTGGGATGGCGCGGTTCGCAGGCCAGCCTGGTTTGGGTTCGCTTGCCCATCATGTCGAAGAAGCTGCCTGCGACATCCGGCTCGAAGGAAAGGCTCGGCGGCAGCTGCACCAGAAGCACGCCCAGCTTTGCGCCGAGACCTTCGACCTCCTGAAGAAAACTTTCCGCAGGGGTATCGCAGTCGGCGAGACGACGCTCATGGGTGACGGCCTTCGGTATCTTGACGGCGAAGCGGAAATGCTCCGGCACGGAGCGTGCCCAGCACTCATAGGTCTCGCGGCGATGCGGCTTGTAGAAGGAGGTGTCGATCTCGACGATGGGGAAGTGCCTGGAGTAGCGTTCGAGATGCGAGCCGGGTTGCGGAAAGTCATCCCTGTACCGCGTCGGAATGCCCCAACCGGCCGTACCTATGAACCATCCCTGCTTTTCCATGCATGGGATGTGGACCTGATGAGGTGGGGGTCAAGGAGCGCTGAGGTGGCGACGCTTCGTTTGTTGCTCACATCGCGGCCGGCCTTCCAGCCTCGACATGCGCCTGCAGCCAGGCCAGCACCCGCGCCCAGCTCCCGGCATGCTCGGCCGCCGCCTCCTGCAGCCCGGCAAAGCCGCCATGGCAGATGGTGAGACGGGTTCCCCCGGCGATCGGCTCCAGCAGCCAGGCAATCGTGGTTGGCCGCCGGCCAAGCGTGGGATGGTCCCAGCCATAGGCCCGCGTCTGCACGATCCGGCGCGCCGTTTCGAGCTCGAGGAATTCGCCGCCGGCCGGCAGGTCCTTGCCGTCAGCCGCGCGGAAGACGGCGCTCCAGCGGCCGCCGACGCTAAGGTCGGCCGACCAGTCCACCATCCGGCCGGTGTCGGCGGACCCCCACCAGTGCTCGACTTCCTTGCCGACCAGCGCCTCGAAGATGCGTTCCGCAGGCGCTTCGATCTCGGCCGATGCCATGACCGTCTCGCCATTAGTGATGCTCCGCACCCTGGCAAAATGCATCATCGACGCCTCCTTCAAGTTCGTTTCGGAAACGAAATGAGGCTTAACCCTTCGATGGCGGGCGCTCGAAACCCTTGCCGGTCTCGAGCAGGCTCTTCAGGCTGGCCAGCACCAGCGGCCAGCCCTTGGCGACGTTGCCGATCAACCGGTGCGGCCCGTCCGCCTCATGGGTGACGGCAAGCTTCATCAAGTCGCCGTCCGGCTCGATGGTGAAGGTGCAGCGTGTATAGCCGTCCTCCCTGATCTCGGGCATCCATTCGTTGCGCCATTTGATCACCAGGCGTCGCGGCGGGTCGATCTCGAGGATCTCGCCGCTGTCGGCGATACGGCCGTCCGGAAAAATCAGCTTCCAGCTCGCGCCCACTTTCCACTCGCTCTCCTGATAGGAGCAGAGGAAGAACTGCCGGTTGAATTCCGGATCGGTCAATGCTTCCCAAAGCTTTTCGGGCGTGGTGCGGATATAGGTCACATAAACGAAGCTGTTGCTCACGGCTCTTCCCTTTCAAGGCGTTTCTTCAGGTCGCTGAGGGCGGTCAGCCGCCCCCGCTCGAACTTGCCGATCCAGCGTTCGGCGATCTCGTTGATCGGAACCGGGTTGAGGTAGTGCTCCTTCTCTCGGCCGCGGCGGATGGTGGTGACGAGATTTGCCTCTTCCAGGATCGCCAGGTGCTTGGTCACGGCCTGGCGGGTCATCGCCATCTCCGCGCACAGCGCATTCAGCGTCTGCCCGTTCCTGGCATGGAGGCTGTCCAGCAATTGCCGGCGTGTCGGGTCGGCCAGCGCGCGAAAGACTGCATCCATGCTCATGGCGTTAATATGCAACCATTTGGTTGCATGTCAAGCGGGAAGATCACGCGCCATCGGCGGGCAGCAATCGCGCGGGGGCAATCAGCGTGCTCGGGAGAACCAGAAGGCGTCGGTCATGCGCTTCATGCCGATGCGCTCGTAGAAGCCGATCGCGTCGGGCATCGAAACCAGGCTGATGGCGACCGAGGGGCCAAGCTGGCGGCGGGCTTCGTCCATCAGGCCCTTGCCGATGCCCAACCCTTGCGCCCTGGCCGAGACGGCAAGATCGCTGATGTAGCAAACCCAGGAAAAGTCGGTCAGGCAGCGCGCAACGCCAATCAGCGGCTTGCCTTCCATGTCGAGACGGGCGGTCACGATCAGGTTGGCGCCGTCCAGCATCGCCTTCAGCCTTGCCTCGTCGTCGACGGGCCGGACCTCGCCGAGACCGGATTCGACCAGCACGCGGCGGAACTGCGCGGTATCGAGCGATGTTTCGCGGGCGTAGAGGACATGCGACTGGTCGGCCATGGCGTCCACACTGCACCACTCCCGGACAATACCAAACCGCTTTTTAGCCCTTCTTCGATGGACCAAGGGCGCGCACGAACAGTTGCCTTTTATTTGCCGCCGGCTTTGTGTAAACCGTGGCCAGAAAATCCCCGCAACGAAAACACGGGCCAAAGCCATGGAAAAATTCACCAAGCTCACCGGCGTCGCCGCCCCCATGCCGATCGTCAATGTCGACACCGACATGATCATCCCGAAGGATTATCTCAAGACGATCAAGCGTACCGGGCTTGGCATCGGCCTGTTCGCCGAGATGCGCTACAAGGACGACGGTTCGGAAAACCCGGATTTCGTGCTCAACAAGCCGGCCTACCGCAAGGCGCAGATCCTGGTCGCCGGCGACAATTTCGGCTGCGGCTCGAGCCGCGAGCATGCGCCGTGGGCGCTGCTCGATTTCGGCATTCGCTGCGTCATCTCGACCTCGTTCGCCGACATCTTCTACAACAACTGCTTCAAGAACGGCGTGCTGCCGATCACCGTCAGCCCGGAAGATCTGGAGAAGCTGATGGACGACGCCTCGCGCGGCTCCAACGCCACTTTGTCGATCGACCTCGAAGCCAAGGAGATCCGCGGCCCCGATGGCGGCGTGGTCAGCTTCGACCTCGACGACTTCAAGCGCCATTGCATGCTCAACGGCCTCGACGATATCGGCCTGACCATGGAAAAGGCCGGCGCCATCGCCTCGTTCGAGAAGCGCAACGCCGAACAGCGCCCCTGGGCCTGAGCGGCGCCGTCCGGAACGGATAAGCCCGGCCTTTTGAGGCCGGGTTAGAGCAGTTCCGGGAAAAGTGCCTAGCGCTTCCCCTTTGGAATTGCTTGAAAACAAAGAGTTAGAGCGGGGCAGCGATTCCACCAAACGCTGAACCGCTCTGGTGCGACTGAAGGAGGGATAGTCATGAGACATCAGCTTCTTGCCGGCGCCTGCGGGTTGGCCCTGTTGCTGGTGCCCGCCGCGGGCGGGCTCGCGCAGACGCAGACGCCGGCCGCGCAGCCGGCGCCGGCCGAACAACCAGCCGCCGGCCAGGACACGGGGACGAACGCCGCCGACGCTTCCGACGACGACAAGCAGGCGCCCGTGCCGTTCGAGGGCGGCCACCTCACCATCACGCAGCCGGAGCAGGATGGCGAGAAGGTGCTGGCCTATGACGGCCAGAAGCTGGCCAGCAATTACGACGTGTTCTTCGACAAGATCGTTGAGGTCGGCGGCGTCAAGGTGGCGCTTTTCGATGTCGGCGATGGCGGCAATCAATGCGGCCCGGCCAAGGTGATCGTCTGGAAGCCGGAGGGGGGCACCATCCAGAGCACTACGGTCGAACAGGACGAGTGCGGCGCGCCGCCGGCGGCGGTGTCCGACGATGCCATCTATTTCGTGCCGTACCTTCTGCCGGGCGACGACAAGCCGGCCTTGCAATGGTCGCCGGCGTCAGGGCTGACGATTTCCGGCAATCTGAGCTACACGCCGGAGCCCGGCACCGACTGGAAGGATATCGACCCGTCGAAATACGACAACATCATCGACGCCTTCCACAATGAGGCCGTCTACAAGGAAGCGCAGAAGCTGCTCGGCAACGACATGCCCGACATGGCGACCAGCCTGCTGGTCGGCGGCGGTACGGAAAAGACAGCGTCCGGCGCCTTCTATGCCACGGGCTGCGTGCCGCATGATTGCGGCGGCAATGACGGCTTCATGGCGGTCGACCCGGCCCAGCACAAGCTCTACTTCGCCCGCCGCGGCGACGATGGCCAGCCAAAGGGCTGGCCATCGCTGGAGACATGGCCTGCCGATATCAAGGCAGCGCTGGACAAGGCGCAGGGCGAGGCGAACTAGTCTGGCATTGGGCCGGCCGGGACCGGTTCGCAATTCCAGCAGGACAGGGGTTCAGTTCGCTCCCAGGCTCAGCGCTTTCTTGCGGTCGGCCTCGGCACGCTTGTGATTGCCCTTTGCTTCCCATGCCCGGCTTCGGGCCTTGTAGGCCGTGGCGAAATCCGGATCGAGGGTTATCGCCCGGCTCAATCGTCTATGGCGCCATCATAGTCGGCCCTGCCGGTTCGGATGACGCCTCGGCCCATATAGGCAAAATGGTTCTTGCGATCGAGGCTGAGCGCCATTTCGAAGTCGCGCATCGCGGCGTCGTCATTATGACTGCCCATCCATATGAGGCCTCGATCGGCATAGACCCTCGCGTCCTTGGGATTGAGGCTGATGGCCATCTCGTAGTCCGCAAGCGCCCCTTCGTAATCGCCTTGGAAGCCGCGGTTCTGGCCGCGGTCATAATAGGTATCGGCAGAATTCGGATTGAGCGTGATCGCCCGGCTGTAGTCGTCGACGGCACGGGCGTACTCGCCTTTTGCCTCCCAGGCCAAGGCCCGAGCCAGATAGGCGTCGTGGAATGCCGGGAAGAGTGCAATCGCCTTGCCGTAAAGGGCTATGGCACCGTCATAGTTCTTTCTCTCCTGCAGCGCCCAGCCCTTGCCGAATAGCCGCGCCGCCGGCGAAGTGCTGCCTGGCCTTGTCGGTTCTTCGCCAGTCTGGCCGTCGACTTTGCTCGATCTCGTCGAGGCGCCCGCGCGGGTGTTCTTGCCGGTTGCAGGTTGCGTGTCGGCGGAGACGGCTGCCTTCCCGCTTTGCCCTTTCGTCGCCATCGCTGCCTTGCGGGCGATGGCATAGTCGGAATTGCCGGGGTCGAGTTCGAGCGCCTTGTCGAAGTCGATGACGGCGCCCGCGTAATCCTTCCGGTCGGCCCGCGCCATGCCGCGCGCATAATAGCTGGCGTCATCCTTCGCATCGATCCCGATCGCGACGGAATAGGCGGCGATCGCACGCCCGGCGTCGCCCTTGGCGTGCCAGGCCAGGCCCTCGCAGTAGAAGGCGTCGTGCGCCTTCGGGTCGAGTTCGGCGGCGCGGCCGCAGTCGGCTAGCGCGCCGTCGGCATCGCCCGAGGTTATCCTGGCGAGGCCCCGGTGCAGAAGCGCCTCAGGAAAGTTGGGACTGACGGCTATGGCCTTGTCGTAGTCCGCGATCGCCTTGGCGTAGTCCCGCTTGGCGGCCCAGGCCCGACCGCGGCCGAGATGGGCAAAGCGGTTTTCGGGATCGAGCGCGATCGCCTGGTCGTAGGCGCCGATCGCCTTGTCATACTTGCCCATGCCGAGGAAGGCGTCGCCACCAAGGACAGCCTCCAGGGCGCGCGGGTCCTTTGCCGCAAGGACCCTTTCTGTCAGCGCCTTACCTTCCGCGGCCGTCATCTGCGGAATGGCCGATGGCGGCTTCGGAGTGCCTGTCTCGGGCTCCGCTTGTATCGCGTCTGGCGGTGGGGCGAGCGCAACGCTGCCGTCCGCGAACTGCTCGTCGCAGGTTCCAGCCCGCCGCGGATCGAGCTCGACGGCGCGCCGGCAATCGGCGGCGGCGCCGACCTTGTCGCCGCTCAGCGTCCTCGCGCGGCCCCGCAAAAGATAGGCCTCGGCATTGTCCGGGTCGAGGCTGATCGCCTTGGCAAGGTCGAGAAGCGCGCCTCCGACACCATAATCCGCCAGCCGCGCCTTGGCGCGTTCGACCAGGACATTTGCCGCGGCCGGGTCCCTTGTGTTACCGGCCGCCGACTGGTCGGGTTCGCCGGGCGCACGCTCGTTGCAGGAGCCTGCGCGCTTCGGCTCAAGTTCAACGGCGCGCCGGCAGTCATTGGCGGCAATGGCGTAATTTCCTTGCGAAGCCTCGGCGAGCGAGCGGTCGTAAAAAGCTTCGGCATTGTAGGGGTCGAGCTGAATGGCAGCGCTGAAACTGTCGATTGCACTGGCGACATAGCCCTGCGTCTGCTGCTCCAAGCCTCGCTTCAGATACCAGGCAACGCGCTCCGAGTGATCCTCTTTCCTGGGGTAGAGTTGAAGCGGCTCGTACGGGGGCGGCGCGGCCGGCTGTTCAGCCGCCCGTCGCGTGGCCTGGAGGCTCAGCCTTTCCTTGGCGTACTCAGGATCAGACGGATCGAGCGCGATGGCCTTGTCCAGATCGGCGATAGCCTTGTCGGGATCGATCGTCTTCCAGACCAATGCGCGGATAAAGTAAGACCTTGCATCGTTCGGCTTCAAGGAGATGGCCTTGTCGAGATCGGCGAATGCTTCCCGTGCATTGCCGATCCGGGCCATGGTCATACCGCGTACCCGGTACGCCTGGTCGTCGGCCGGGTCGAGGCGGATCGCTTCATCCAGATCGGCAAGAGCGCCGGCATAGTCTCTCTTCAAGCCCCGGCTTTTGGCGCGGTTGAAATAGAAATGCGAATTTGCCGGATCCAGCCGGATCGCCTCGTCGAATTCAACAATTGCGCTGACATGGTCGCCCTTGTCCTGCCAGGCGATGCCGCGCACGCCGTAGGCGCTCGCATTGGTGGGGTCGATATCGATCGCCACGTCGCAATCGACGATGGCACGGTCGTGCTCGCCTTTCTTGCTGAATGCCCTGGCGCGATTGACATAGAGGCCGGCATCGTCCGGCGTGAGCGCGATCGCGCGGGTGCAGGCGGCGATCCGCCGGTCGGGATCGACCTTGCCGCGGCTGAAACAGGTTGCGTGGTCAACGCCGGCAGCGGACGCCGGCGTGCCGAGACCGACGAGGGCCACCAGCCCCGCCAGCAATAACAATGACAGCCAGCCAGGCATTGCAATAAACGCGCATGCAAGCGCGCTCATTCGGCGTGACATGGTCTGATCTCCCCCCGGAGTTGGCTCGTCGCTGCTGTGCATAGTTCTGTGTTTGTTCCAAAATGCAAGCAGAAATTGCAGTGGTCGCCGACTTTACAGGTGCTGCACCGCCGATCCACCGGCATTGGCCCATGGCAGGGCCGGCGCTTTCCCACAGAATGGGTCGCAACCATGGCAAGGGACACCCAATGCGCAATCTCATCTCCACCGGCTCCCCGTTCGAAAAGACCGCCGGCTATTCGCGCGCCGTGGTGCAGGGCGACTGGTGCTTCGTCTCCGGCACGACCGGCTACGACTATGCCACCATGACCATGCCCGAAACCGTCGAGGCGCAGACGCGCAACTGCCTGGCGACGATCGGCAAGGCGCTCGCCGATGGCGGCTTCGAGATGGCGGATGTGGTGCGGGCGCATTACTACATCACCGACCAGGCCTTCGTGGACGTCGTCTTCCCGATCCTGGGCGAGACGTTCGGCGACATCAGGCCGGCGGCGACGATGATCGTCTGCCAGCTCAACAAGCCGGAAATGAAGATCGAGATCGAGGTGACGGCGCTGCGGCGCACGGCCTGATGCAACCGCCCAGAAGCCGGCAATGCGTGCGCAAAGCGAGGATCAGCCCATGGTGAAGGTCAAGCGCATCGTCGCCAACATCGCTACGCAAGACAGTGCCGCGGCGAAACATTTCTATCAGGACGTACTCGGGCTCGACGTGCTGATGGATCAAGGCTGGATCGTCACATGCGGCTCGGCCCAGACGATGACCGTGCAGCTAAGCTTCATGAGCGAGGGTGGCTCGGCCACGCCGGTGCCGGACCTGTCGATCGAGGTCGACGATGTCGATGCGGCGCTGACCGCCATGACGCAAGCCGGCTTCGCCATCGAATACGGTCCGGCGGACGAACCCTGGGGCGTGCGGCGCTTCTATGTGCGTGACCCGCTCGGCCGGCTGGTCAACATTCTCTCGCATCGGTGACCAAGGAAGCAGCCTGCAGGCTTGCGCCGCAAGCGCTTGGCGTTTAGCAAGGCCGCGGTTCAAATCTTTCCAGGACGGTTTTCTCCATGGCAACGAAGCATCTTTTCCTGCTCCCCGGCGACGGCATCGGCCCCGAGGCCATGGCCGAGGTCAAGAAACTGATCGCTGCCATGAACGACAAGCTCTCCACCGGTTTCGTCACCGATGAGGGTCTTGTCGGCGGCTGCGCCTATGACGCGCATGGCGCGGCGATCTCCGATGCCGACATGGACAAGGCGATGGCGGCCGATGCGGTGCTGTTCGGCGCCGTCGGCGGTCCGAAATGGGATGCCGTGCCCTACGAGGTGCGCCCCGAGGCCGGCCTGCTGCGGCTGCGCAAGGACATGGAGCTGTTCGCCAACCTCAGGCCGGCCATCTGCTACCCGGCGCTCGCGGCATCGTCCTCGCTCAAGCAGGAAGTGGTCGAAGGCCTCGATATCCTCATCGTGCGCGAACTGACCGGCGGCGTCTATTTCGGCGAGCCCAAGCAGATCATCGATCTCGGCAATGGCCAGAAGCGCGGCATCGACACCCAGGTCTACGACACGTTCGAGATCGAGCGCATTTCGGGCGTCGCTTTCGAGCTCGCGCGGACACGCCGCAATCATGTGACTTCCATGGAAAAGCGCAACGTCATGAAGTCGGGCGTGCTGTGGAACGAGGTCGTCACCCAGACGCAGAAGGCTAGATATTCCGACGTCAAGCTCGACCATATGCTGGCCGACGCCGGCGGCATGCAGCTGGTGCGCTGGCCCAAGCAGTTCGACGTCATCGTCACCGACAATCTGTTCGGCGACATGCTGTCCGACATCGCCGCCATGCTGACCGGCTCGATCGGCATGCTGCCGTCGGCCTCGCTCGGCGCGCCTGACGTCAAGACCAAGAAGCGCAAGGCGCTCTATGAGCCGGTGCACGGCTCGGCGCCCGACATCGCCGGCAAGGGCATCGCCAATCCGATCGCCATGATCGCCTCCTTCGCCATGTGCCTGCGCTATTCCTTCGGCATGGTGGCGGAGGCCGACAAGCTCGAAGGTGCGATCGCCGCCGTGCTCGACCAGGGCCTGCGCACCAAGGATATCTTGTCCGCCGGCATGACCGAAGTCGGCACCGTCGCGATGGGCGACGCGATCATCGCCAAGTTCCTGGGGTGATTCCCGGGCGAGGGCGGCCAGGGGTGCCTTGGCCGCTTGCCGTCAGATCCTGACGCCGGCCGGCACCGGTCCCCACTGGTTTTCGCGCGCCTGTGTCGGGATCAGCGCGAATACCAGGATGATCAGGCTGCCGATGCTGGGAATGAAGATCAGCAGATAGAGCCAGCCCGACAGGCCGATGTCGTGCAGGCGGCGCACTGTCATGCCGAGACCGGGCAGGAAGGTCGCCAAAAGGAAGGTGCCGCAGAGGCCCACCGTCACCGCCGCCGAGACGTCGCTGTCGAAATTGCCCATCTGGTTGTCCGTGAAGATGCCGATGCCGCCGATGATCAGCAGGCTGACCACCCAGAACAGGCAGTAGCCCCAATATTCCTTGCGCCGGGCACGGCCGGCGAAGTTGAAGTAGTTCTGGGTCAGGCCCCGCCAGAAATAGCCCCAGAGATCACCGGGTTCGGCAGGCGCGCTGTTGCTGGATCGGCCGAAAGGCTGTGCCGGAGAGGCGGCCCCGGACGGTATGTTGGCGACCGGGACGGCGTTGGTACCGGCGGCCGGGGGCGCAGCGCCGGCCTGGCCGGCGATTGGAAAGACATCGCGCGCCTGGCCGCTGGCCGGCAGGAATTCCACCGCGGCGCCGCGCGCCATGCTGCTCCCGCCGCGCAGGTCCTCGCGCCTGAAAGTGTAACGGTTGCCGTCGGCACCGGTGATGAAACCGAAGCCCTGGCTCTCGTCGTAGTGAAGAACTTCGCCGCGCATGCGCCATCCCCCTCGTCGCCACGTCCCGCCAAGATGTGGCACAGGGTCAAGTGCAGGGGCAAGACCGGGCACATGGGCAAGACCGATCGCATGGGCAAGACCGGCACGGGGGCAAGAAGGGCAACATGGCTACCGTCCTGGCGGCAAATCAGGGATAAGGCATGGACAGCAACCGCCTTCGGCAGAAGCAGACGATGACTGAACCTATCGATGCCGGCGTGACGAGTGGGAATGAAGAGGCCGCGAGGCCCGTGCTTCCTGTCCTGGCCATCGACGCCACCGGGCTGATGTTCTGGCCGCCCGGCAAGGGTCTGGCGGGCATTCCGCGCGTCGAGAGCTTTCTCGTCAACGCGGCGCTGACGGATCCGGATCCTTGCGTGGAAGCGGTGGCGTTCAGGCCGAGCGAGGGCAGGTTCCGGCCGCTTGCCCCTTATGAACTGGATCATGTCGCGGCGGGTCCGATTTCACCGCACCGGGTCAGGCCGTGGCCGGGAAGACGCGCGGCGATGACGCAGGCTTTCGCGGCGGTGCGGCAACGGCCATGGGACAAGCGCGAGACGGATCGTCATCTTGCCAAGACGGTGACGAACGGCAGCAAGGGGACGGCCTACCAGGCGACGCGGCTGCTGATGCGCGCCTATCGTCTCTACCAGCGGGCCCGGATCCGGTTGGGTGCCAGGGCCGATGCGCCCGGTCCGGATGCCGAGGGGGCGTCCGGCCTCGTCCTGATCAGCCATCACATCCTGACCCAGGAAGACCGGTCCGCGGTCTCCGGCACGGCCGGCAAGCTCGCCTTCCTTTGCCACGATCTCATCCCGACCTTGCGCCCGGACATGCTTGGCGCCGGCACGAGCGAAGGCCGCTACGGCTCCTATCTCGAACAGCTCGTGCGTTCGGGCGCGCCGGCGTTCTGCGCCTCGGACGAGGTTGGCACGACACTGACCGATCACATGCGCAAGGCCGGCATCGCCGCGCCTGTGGTGTACCGGTTCCCGATGCCGTCCATCCTGCACGAGACCGCGTCCCGCATGGGGGCGACCTCGCGCATCGAGGCGGGCGAGCCCTTCGTGATCTATTGTTCGACCATCGAAGTGCGCAAGAATCACATATTGCTGGCCCGGATCTGGCAGCAGGCGCGCGAGGAAGGGGTGAAGCTGCCGAGGCTCGTCTGCGCCGGGCGCTGGGGCTGGATGATCGAGCCGCTGCAAGCCTATCTCAAGGCGCATCCCGAACTGCTCCAGTCGGTCACATTCACCGGACTGGTCAGCGACGAGGAGCTCATCCGCTACTATCGCAGTGCCGCTTTCGGCGTCTTTCCCTCGCATATCGAGGGCTGGGGCTACGGCGCCTCGGAATGTCTCGATTTCGGCATTCCGGTCATCGTGTCGACCGCGCCGTCCCTCATCGAGGCGAGTGGCGGACTGATGCCGGCGATCGATTCCAACGACCAAGCCGGCTGGTATGCCGCCATCCGCAGGATGGCGGAAGACAAGCAATGGCATTCATCGCTGGTCAGCCGTATCGCCGAGCAGCACCGGCCAACGCCGGCTTCCGCAAGCTGGGCCGCCATCAAGGCCGGTCTGCAGGCGTCAGCCTCCCGGGCTTCAAAGGCCTGACCGGAACCAGATCACGCGGCTGATCGGTTCCATCCGTCAGTGGCCTCGAGCAATGCGGAACAACGGGTGGAACAGGACCGTCCGGCGGAGGCAGAATGAAGAGCAAAAGGCTTGCCCTGTACACTTTCGGCATATTCCGTGCGCCAGCCGGTGATGCCGTGAACCAGGGCTTTCATGACCGCAACGACCGCAATTTTCTGATTGCCGAGACAAGCGAGGGATTCATCGCAAGGTCGGGCTATGAGGAAGAACCTGGTCCGGAAAGTTGGGGCGTGCAGGTTTTTCCACGCTTCTACCTCGAGCAGGGGGACGGCTGGACCCCTTCGACGCTGTCGTTGTGGAAAGACCTGGCATCACCAATGGCATTCGCCTACGCGGGAATTCATATGGAGGCGATGCGGCATGGGCGAGAATGGTTTCTCAAACCGGCATGGCCGCCCTATGTGCTCTGGTGGGTCGAGTGGGACCATGAACCCAGTTGGGCGGAGGCGGTGGTCAGACACGAATTTCTCCATGACCACAAGGCCAGCCCTTTTGCCTTCGATTTCAAGACCTGTTTCGATGAAGATGGCCGCCCGACGGCGATCGACAGCCAATTGGTCAAACAAAATATTCGTTTGAACGAAAAGCGGCAGCAGCAAACAGGCTGATCCTTCGCCAGGGCGGCAATCCGCCCTGATGCCGGCGCAACGTCAGCGCCAGCAAGCCGCCGCGGTTTCCTACGACGGCCGCTTCTTCGTCTTCTTGTGCTTCGGCGGGCCGGCATTGTCGAACTTCGGCTTGCCCGGCTTCTTCGCCCAGGGCTTTGCCTCATGCGCGGCGGTCGGGCGCTGGTCGGCCGATGCCGGCGGGCGCTTGTCGAATTTGCGCTTCGGCGCACTCGGGTCGAAAGGCGCCTTGCCGCGATGCGGTTTCTTGTCGGGCCTGGGCGGCTGGTAACCGGCGCGCGACAAATCGGGCGTGCCCTCCAGCCGCTTGACCAGGATGGTGCCTTGCAATTTGCGGTCGGGGCCGATCGCCGCCATGAAGCGATCGGCCCAGTCGGCCGATATCTGCACGAAGGTTTCCTCCGGCTGCATCTTGATGGCGCCGATCTCGCGCTTGGAAATGCTGCCGGCGCGGCACAGCATCGGGATCAGCCAGCGCGGCTCGGCATTCTGCCGGCGCCCGACCGAGAGCGAGAACCAGACGCTGTCGCCAAAATCGTCGCGGCGGCTGGGCGCCTCGTCGCGAGGGGAGAATTTCTCGCCCGCCGGCCTGTCACGCGCCAGTCCTTCACGTGAAGGCGTGAAAGGCGCGACGTCCATCAGGTCCTCGGGCGCGGAGCGGCTGGAGCGGCACTGGCGCACGAAGGCCGCCGCCACCTGTTCGGCGCCATGCCGGCTGAGAAGCGCGTCGATGAAGGCGCGCTCTTCCTCCTTCACCGGTTCGTCGAAAGCCGGGTCGGCCAGGATGCGTTCGTCGTCGCGCTTCAGCACGTCGTCGGCCGAGGGCGGGCTCGCCCAGGTCGCGGTCAGCTTGGCGCTCTGCAGCAGCCGTTCGGTGCGCCGGCGGGCGCTGCCCGGCACGATCAGCGCGCTGACGCCCTTGCGCCCGGCGCGGCCGGTGCGGCCGCTGCGGTGCAGCAGCGTTTCGGGATTGGTCGGCAAATCGGCGTGGATGACCAGTTCGAGATTGGGAAGATCGATGCCGCGCGCCGCGACATCGGTGGCGATGCAGACTTTCGCGCGGCCGTCGCGCATTGCCTGCAGCGCATGGCTGCGTTCGTTCTGGCTGAGCTCGCCCGAAAGCGCCACGACGGAGAAGTTGCGGTTGTTGAAGCGCGCGGTGAGGTGGTTGACGGCGGCGCGCGTGTTGCAGAACACCAGCGCGTTCTTGGCTTCGTAGAAACGCAGCACGTTGATGATGGCGTTCTCGCGGTCGGCCTGGGTGACGCTCAGCGCGCGGTATTCGATGTCGAGATGCTGCTTTTCCTCGCCGGCGGCCGAGATGCGCACGGCGTCGCGCTGGTAGCCCTGGGCGAGCGTGGCGATGGAGCGCGGCACGGTGGCCGAGAACATCAGCGTGCGGCGCTCGTCGGGTGCGGCGTCGAGGATGAATTCGAGATCCTCGCGAAAGCCGAGATCGAGCATCTCGTCGGCCTCGTCCAGCACCACGGCCTTGAGCGCCGACATGTCGAGCGATTGCCGCGTGATGTGGTCGCGCAGGCGGCCCGGCGTGCCGACGACGATATGGGCACCGCGCTCCAGCGCGCGGCGTTCCGTGCGCATGTCCATGCCGCCGACGCAGGAGGCGACCGTGGCGCCGGTCGGCTCGTAGAGCCATTCCAGCTCGCGCGTCACCTGCAGGGCGAGTTCGCGCGTCGGCGCCACCGCCAATGCCAGCGGGGCGGCCGCCGGGCCGAACCGTTCGGCGCCGTCGAGAAGCGTCGGCGCCATGGCAAGGCCGAAGGCCACGGTCTTGCCCGAGCCGGTCTGGGCCGACACCAGCGCATCGGCCTTGCCGAGCTCCAGCACCGCCTTCTGCACCGGGGTCAGATCGGAATAGCCACGTTTTTCCAGCGCCGTCGCCAGCGCGGGAACGATACCTTCGAAGTTGGACATCTCGTTCTTTCGGAATTCAGGGTTCTGCGCTCATCGCGGAGCACATGCAGGGGCTGGCGCCGCGCCAGCCAAACAATCTTGGCCGTTCGTACTTCGTGCCGCCCGTCTTGTACAGGGTGCTGCGCAGCACGGCGACTGGCCTAACCGCTGGCGAGAGCGCCCCTCTCCCCGTCCAACAATAGTGCCGGGGAGAAGGAAGAGGCAACGCAATTGACTCTTTATCGAAACCGCGTAAAAGCCCGCTTCGAACGGGATCGTTTTTCGATGCGCGGCCTTTTGATGGCTCTTCTTGCATTCGATGCCCCCAGCCTCAATGCAAACCATTGGGCCGGGCGTTTTGACGTGTCCGCTCGTTCCAGCAAAACCACGGCCAAAAAAACCACCACCAAAACGGTGTGATTCCCTTGGCCTAACCACCCTCTCCCGGGTACGGCCCGGGGGACGGAACCCGCACTTGGCCGGCGGGTTTTCTCCAACAACCGAGCGGAGAGGGACAGGAGATCCTATGAGTTTCAAGGTTGCGGTAGTCGGCGCCACGGGCAATGTGGGCCGCGAAATGCTCAACATACTGGACGAGCGCGGCTTTCCGGTCAGCGAAGTCGTGGCGCTGGCGTCGCGGCGCAGCCAGGGCACGGAAGTGTCCTTCGGCGACCGCACGCTGAAGGTCCGGGCGCTGGACAGCTACGATTTTTCCGACACCGACATCTGCGTCATGTCGGCCGGCGGCAACGTTTCCAAGGAGTGGTCGCCCAAGATCGGCAAGCAGGGCTGTGTCGTCATCGATAATTCGTCGGCCTTCCGCTACGACCAGGACGTGCCGCTGATCGTGCCGGAGGTCAACCCGGATGCGATCTCGCTGTTCACGCGCAAGAACATCATCGCCAATCCGAATTGTTCGACGGCGCAGCTCGTCGTGGCGCTGAAGCCGCTGCACGATGTCGCCACCATCAAGCGCGTCGTCGTCGCCACCTACCAGTCGGTGTCGGGCGCCGGCAAGGAAGGCATGGACGAGCTGTTCACGCAGACCCGCGCCGTCTTCGTCGCCGACCAGGTCGACGTCAAGAAGTTCACCAAGCGCATCGCCTTCAACGTGATTCCGCATATCGACGTCTTCCTCGACGACGGTTTCACCAAGGAAGAGTGGAAGATGGTGGCCGAGACCAAGAAGATGCTCGACCCCAAGATCAAGCTGACGGCGACCTGCGTGCGCGTGCCTGTCTTCATCGGCCATTCCGAAGCGGTCAACATCGAATTCGAGAAGCCGATCACCGCCGACGAGGCGCGCGAGATCCTGCGCGAGGCGCCGGGCTGCCAGGTGCTCGATAAGCGCGAGGACGGCGGCTACATCACGCCGCTGGAATCGGCCGGCGAGGACGCCACCTTCATCTCGCGCATCCGCGAGGATTCGACCGTCGACAACGGCCTGTCGATGTGGGTCGTCTCCGACAATCTGCGCAAGGGCGCGGCGCTGAACGCCGTGCAGATCGCCGAGCTGCTGGTCGAGCGCGGCCTGATCCAGCCGAAGAAGAAGGCGGCCTGACGGCTGTTCCTTTTCGCTCACGGGCCGCACCGCCGCTGCCGCGGCTGGCCCTGCGCGGGCGCGCCGGACGACCGGCGGCCCGCAGTCGCGGGCTCGGCCTTCGGCCGGGACGTCCCTTCCTTCTCCCCATTTACGGGGAGAAGGTGCCCGAAGGGCGGATGAGGGGCGGCGCCGGCGTCGCAAAAATCGGCACTACGGCCGGTTCTCTTTCGCCAGCTCCATCAGCAACCCCATTGCCTCCTCAGCCCGGTCCACCGGCACGAACAGATGGTCGTGATAGAAGGCCGAGACCGGATTGACGCCCATGCCCGCCGCGGCAAGCCGCGTGGTGATGGCGGCGAGGAAGCCGACGGCCTCCAGCGACGAGTGAATGTTCAGCGTGATCATGCGGCAGCGGAAGGACGCCGTCAGCCCGGCGGCGCTGGCCGCTTGCTCGGCTACGATCAGCGTCACGCCTTCGCGCTCGCGGAACGTCATCACCGGCTCGAGCCCTTCAGGTTGCGGAACGCCTGATCCCAGCGTGGCGAAAACGTAGACGCCGTCGAGCAGGTCCGGCGTCATCGAGGCCAGCAGTGTCTTGAGATCGGTCTCGCCGGTCATTTTCCTGCCTCAACAAGGATGGGCCACGGCCCCGCAGTTCTTCAATATCCGTCCCTGGCGGCTGCCGATAGTGCGTTGGCCGCACGAACGACATGGTGGTGTCGCTGGCGACCGGGCTTGCGGATCCGCCACATCGCACAATAGAGGAGCTGAGGGCCGGTGCCGGTCCGTGAAAGGCCTCTGATGATCGTTCGTCCGCGTCCGACATTCCTGCAGCTGTTCTTCATCATGCGCGGCTCCGTGGTGCCGCGCATCCTGCCGCAGATTTTCGGCTTCGCCATCTATTCGGCTGTCATCCTGGCTTTGGCACGGTGGTTCAGCCTCGATCTCGGCGTTTTCAACATCACGCCCTTCGGCCTGGTCGGGGTGACGCTGTCTATCTATCTGTCGTTCCGCAACAACGCCGCCTATGACCGCTGGTGGGAGGCCCGCAAATTGTGGGGCGCGCTGGTGTTCGAAATCCGCAATCTGTCGCGGGCGACCATCAGCCTGATCGCCGACCCGGCCGAACAGCGCGGCCTGCTGATGGACGCGCTCGCCTTCTGTCATTTCCTACGCGGACAGTTGCGCAAGATCGACAGCAAGGAAGATGCCCGCGCCTTCATCGCCGCCGGAGCGGACACGGCCGCGACATTCACCAACCCGGCCGACGAGATGGTAAGGCGCATGGGCCGGCGCGCCAATGCGCAGCGCCGCGTGGCCGGGATGGATACGGTCGGCTTCCGTATCCTGGACGAGAGGCTGGCATCGATCTCCGCCATCCAGGCCGGTTGCGAGCGTATCGCCGGCACGCCCCTGCCCTTCGCCTATACGCTGTTGGTGCATCGCACGGCTTACATCGTCTGCCTGCTCCTGCCGATCGGGCTGATCTCGACCACCGGATGGGCGACGCCGCTGTTCACGGCGTTGATCGCCTACACCTTCTTCGGCCTCGACGCGCTTTCCGAAGAACTCGAGGATCCGTTCGGCACCGAGGCCAACGATCTCGCGCTGGACGGCCTTTGCCGCGTCTGTGAAATCTCGGTGTTCGAGGCCCTGGGCGAGACGCCGCCGAAGATGCTGCCGGCGGAGAAGTTTTACTTCTCTTAGGGGCTCCGAAGATGATGAAGGCGAGGCGTTTCGCGCCTTCGTCAGAAAATCAGAGTCCCCTGTAGGATCGACGCCCCATGGCACGTCCTTGGTTTGACCCCGCTGAAAAGGGGCTAACCGTCACGAGGGATCATCATGAGCATTTCCGAAACCGCGCCCGTCTCGTCCGGCGCCTTGTGGACCGGTCGCGTGCTCAGTGGCCTCATCATCCTGTTCATGATCTTCGACGGCGCCATCAAGCTGCCGCCGCTCGATATCGTCACCCAGACGATGGTGCCGCTCGGCTGGCCGGCCGACGCCAATGTGGCGCGCATGCTGGGCGTCATCGGCCTGGTCTCGACCGCGTTCTATGCGTTGCCGCGCACCTCGGTTCTTGGCGCGATCCTGCTTACCGCCTATATGGGCGGCGCCATCGCCACCAATGCGCGCATCGGCAACCCGCTGTTTTCGCACACGCTGTTCGGCGTCTATCTCGGTATCATCCTGTGGGGCGGTCTCTATCTGCGCGACCCTAGAGTGCGTGCCCTGATCCCGTTCGGCCGCTGATCTGGAAGGAGACAAAAATGTTCGGCACCATCCTCATCATCCTGGTCGTCATCATCGCCGCCGTGCTCGTCCATGCCGCGACGCGGCCCAATGATTTCGTCGTCACCCGTACCGCCACCATCAAGGCTCCCGCCGAAGCGATCTTTCCGCTGATCGACGATTTCAGCCGGTGGCCCGCATGGTCGCCTTATGAAAAGCTCGACCCCGACATGAAGCGCACGCTGTCAGGCGCGCCAAGCGGCAAGGGCGCCGCCTATGCCTGGGAAGGCAATGGCAAGGCCGGCAAGGGGCGCATGGAGATCGTCAATTCGGTGCCGTCCTCGCTGGTCTCGCTCAAGCTCGATTTCGAGAAGCCGTTCCGGGCCAACAACAGCGTCGACTTCACCTTGACCCAATCGGGCGGCGGCACCGACGTCTCCTGGGCGATGCGCGGTGACCGGCCCTTCATCGCCAAGCTCATAGGCCTGTTCATGAATTTCGACACGCTGATCGGCAAGGATTTCGAGGCCGGCCTCGCCAATCTGAAGCGCTCGACCGAGGCGTGACCGGCACCGGTCGGGACCCCCCTGTCCGTCCAGCGGCGTCGCGATCTTCATTCTCCTCGGGATCAAATTAGCCGTCTGAGAGTTAAGGCCTTGGCGGCGAGACGGCGATTCCCGTGTGAGAGGAACGACAAATGAAGAAAATCCTGACCATTCTGGTGCTGGCGACGGCGCTCGGTGCATGTTCGCAGACCGAAAAAGGCGCCGCTATCGGTGGCCTCGGCGGTGCCGCGGTAGGCGCCGCTGTAGCGGGGGATCCCGTTCAGGGCGCGGTTGTCGGCGGCGCTGTCGGCGCCGTGGCCGGTGCGCTCATCGGCCGGGCCAGCGAAAGCGGCCAGTGCCGGTACCGCGACCGCCATGGACGGGTCTATGTCGCGCACTGCCCGGACGGCTATTGATCGCCGGGAACCGAAACAGCAGAGCGGCGGGCACCGGCCCGCCGTTTTCGCGTGACGGGACCGGCGCCTGGCGGTCCGAGACCGTGGCCGCGCTACAGCAGTTCCCGAATATATCGCCAGGCTTGCCGCCCCAGATCCGCATCGGCGCGGTCATTGCCGCCATGCGCATGTGACGTCGACCGTGGCGTGGTTTCGCCCGGCAAGAGAATGCGGTGGCCGGCATCCGGCGCCGAAACCAGGCGCGTGGTCCGGCCGGCATCCTGGCGACGCCGGACGACCCGCCCGGCGAATTCCAGCGATGGCCACAGCGCGTCGTCGCCGCCCGCGACGAGCACGATCTCCGCCGAAATCCGCTCGACGGGGATGGCGGCTCTGTGCGCCTCCTGCTTGAAGCGTGCCAGGCAATGCTCGAAAAGCCCCCTGTAGGACACGAGGCCATCGACATGGCTTGACGTCCAGTCCGGGTCGGTCGGAACAAACGGACACGGCCGCCCTTTCAGCGTCCATGACGACCGTTCGGGCCAGCTGAGCCCGTCGCAGCCCGGGCCGATGTTTCCCCACACCACCGAAGTCGGACTGATCGCGACCACGGCGTCGATGCGGGGGTCATGCGCCGCCGCGAGCAGGGACGCCTCGGCGCCCTTGGATGTCCCGACATAGACGATGCGCCGGCATCCCAATCCGACCAGGCGATCGGTCGCGGCGAAAAATGTCTCCAAGGGAATTTCGCAGATGCCGGGCGTCTGGCCGTCACCGCCGAACCACCTGAGCGCGAGCGCGGACACACCTTCCCTGGCAAAGAGCCGGGCGCGCGCCACGTCGACGCGGCCACTCGACCCGGCCAGCACCACGACGCCCGTCATGGCATCAGGACATCGCAACAGCGTTCCGGAAACGGCACCGGACAGGATTTCCTGCGTGAGTTGCCGTTCGTCCATGTCGATCCATCAGCCAGAAATCAGAAGCTTTTCCGGGACAACAGCATGGGCGGCTTCATGACAAATACAAGCAGCAGATACCGGCCCGCCGCTCACGGGATGCTGAAGGGCACCGAGTCGGCAACCGTTCCATCGATCGACAGATCAACACGATAGGTCCCGGCCGGCCATCCCGCGGTGGGTTTGGTCAGCTGCGAATCCGCCTCAGTGTTCGATCCGACATCGAGGTCGACCTTGTCGATCGTATAGTTGGCCGGTGCGGCGCCATGGGAATCGACCGAGATCCACGAGAATGTAATCGTCGACGCAGACTGTATGTCGACCAGGTCAGCCGATACATAAATGACCGGTGTGTCGGCTGGGAAATCACTTTGGGCCTCCCCGCCCTTCGTCGCCGAAAGCACTATGTTGGCAAAACCGGCCGCTTGGGCTGGCACGTTAAGGCAAAAGGCCGCCAAGGCCGCGACGGCCACAACCAGAACCGACTTCAAGATTCATACTCCTCGGGCAGGACCAGCAGAAAATCAACGGCCCGATCCGTAGGGCATTTCCAGCGAAAACGGAACGCAATTTCTGGTCGCGAAACCGCTTCGCGGTTTTGCGCATCATGCAGTCATTGCCGGCTGTCGAGACGTGCGCCATGACAGGGCCAAACAGCAAAACGGCGGGCACAGGCCCGCCGTTTTGTTCCCGATGAATGGGAAACGATTATTCCGCAGTGGCGGCTTCCTCGGCCGGTGCGGCGGCAGCAGCCGCAACGGCGGCGGCAGCGTCTTCCTGCGCCTTCTTCAGCAGCGCGGCGCGTTCCTGCGCCTTCTTACCCGGCTCTGCCTTCTTCGGGTTGGAGCGGGCGTCGCGCTTGGCAAGGCCGGCCTCGTCGAGGAAGCGCAGCACGCGGTCGGTCGGCTGGGCGCCGTGCGACAGCCAGTGCTTGACGCGGTCGGCATCGACCTTGACGCGTTCGCCGTCCTTGGGCAGCAGCGGGTTCCACGAGCCGAGCGCCTCGATGAAACGGCCGTCGCGGGGCGAACGGGCGTCGGCGACGACGACGTGGTAGTAAGGACGCTTCTTCGAGCCCGCACGGGCCAGTCTGATCTTCAGTGCCATTCTTTATCTCCTAAAAGCTCTGATTTCGTTTGATTGATGTCGGTTGGGTCTCAACCGGTTTTCGTCACGCCGTTGGCAGCGGCGATCTGTTCGTGGTGGCGGATCACTTCGCGGACGACGAAGTTGAGGAATTTTTCCGCGAAATCGGGGTCGAGATGCGCATCGTTGGCCAGCTGGCGCAGACGGGCGATCTGTTGCTGCTCGCGCGCCGGGTCGGCCGGCGGCAGGCCATGTTCGGCCTTGAGCACGCCGACCGCCTTGGTGCAGCGGAAGCGCTCGGCCAGCATATGGATCAAGGCGGCATCGATGTTGTCGATCGAGGCGCGGTAGCCGGCCAGGATATTGCGGGCGTCGGCCATGTCCTTTTCTTCGTTCATGGGTATCCTCACTTCTTCTTGCCAAGACCGGGCAGTCCGCCGCCGCCCAGGCCGGGAAGCCCCGGTAGTTTCATGCCGCCGGGCAGGCCCGGCAGGCCAGCGCCGCCCGGAGCGGGCAAGCCCTTCATGCCGCCGAGGCCGGCGGCCTGCGCCTGCTTCTGCAGGGCTTCGAGCTGCTTGGGATCCATCTTCGACAGGTCCGGCATGCCACCGCCCATCATGCCACCCATGCCGCCGGGCATCATGCCGCCGAGGCCCATCTTGGAAGCGAGGCCGCCCATCATGCCGCGCATCAGGCCGCCGCCTTTGCCCTTGCCGCCCATCGCCTTCATCATGTCGGCCATGCCGCGATGCATCTTCAAGAGCTTGTTGATTTCGGCCGCGTCGGTGCCGGAGCCGGCGGCGATGCGCTTCTTGCGCGAATGCTTCAGCATGTCGGGGTTGGCGCGCTCGGCCTTGGTCATCGAGGAGATGATGGCGAGCTGGCGGCCGAACATCTTGTCGTCGAGGCCGGCGGCGGCCATCTGGTCCTTCATCTTGCCCATGCCGGGCATCATGCCCATGATGCCGCCCATACCGCCCATTTTCGACATCTGCTGAAGCTGCTGGGCGAGGTCGTTCAGGTCGAACTTGCCCGACTGCATCTTCTTGGCCATCGCCGCCGCCTGCTCGGCGTCGATGTTCTCGGCGGCCTTCTCGACCAGCGAGACGATGTCGCCCATGCCCAGGATGCGGTCGGCGATGCGCTTGGGGTGGAATTCCTCCAGCCCGTCCATCTTTTCGCCGGTGCCGATCAGCTTGATCGGCTTGCCGGTGACGGCGCGCATGGAGAGTGCCGCGCCGCCACGACCGTCGCCGTCCATGCGGGTCAGCACCAGGCCGGTGATGCCGACGCGCTCGTCGAAACTTTTCGCCAGGTTGACGGCGTCCTGACCGGTCAGCGAATCCGCGACCAGCAGGATTTCATGCGGGGCGGACACCTTCTTGATGTCGGCCATCTCGACCATCAGCGGCTCGTCGATATGGGTGCGGCCGGCGGTGTCGAGGATGACCACGTCATGGCCGCCGAGCTTGGCCGCCTGCACGGCGCGCTTGGCGATGTCGACCGGGCTCTGGCCCGCTATGACAGGCAGCGTCGCGACCTTGGTCTGCTCGCCGAGCTGGCGCAGCTGCTCCTGCGCGGCGGGGCGCCGCGTGTCGAGCGAGGCCATCAGGACTTTCTTGTTCTGGCGCTCGGTCAGCCGCTTGGCGATCTTGGCCGAGGTCGTCGTCTTGCCGGAACCCTGCAGGCCGACCATCATGACGACCACCGGCGCCGGTGCGTTGAGATCGACGGCGACGCCTTCGGCGCCGAGCATCTCGACCAGTTCGTCATGGACGATCTTGACGACCATCTGTCCGGGCTTGATCGACTTCAGCACGGCGGCGCCGACGGCCTTTTCGCGTACCTTGTCGGTGAAGGACCGGACCACTTCCAGCGCCACGTCGGCCTCGAGCAGCGCACGGCGCACTTCGCGCAGCGCCGCCGAGACATCCGCCTCCGACAGCGCGCCGCGGCCGGTAAGGCCGTTCAGGATCGAACCAAGACGTTCCTGTAGCGATTCAAACATTCTTTTTCCTTTTCCCTGGCACCCGGATGGCTGCCCGAGAGGTAGTGCGTTCGCGCCGATACTCCAACCAGAAGCCAAAACCAAAAAGCACCCGGGGGCGCTCAGCGCTGCCGGGTGTTGGCCTCCAGGATCTCTTTACAGCACCCGCCTCAAAGAGGGTTCGGCGTCCTGGTCGGCTTGCTCGGAGGGATACTCGTCGCGGAATTCGGGGCGTGTAGACAGGAAAACGGGCGTGGAGTCAAGGCAAGGGCCGGACAGACCACTTTTCGCGCCCATATTCCGCCTCCGCGCGATGGCCTCGTGATACCGCGAGAGTTCGATGATGAAAAGCCGCCGGCGGCCGCGCGTGCGCGACCGCTGGCCTTGCGTTCAACGAACCACGTACATGATGCGCCGTGTCTGCGGATCGATCAGCGCCGGTTGACCGTTCACATAGACATAGCGGTAATTGTAATCGGGGATTTCGCGCAGCTCGACCGTGTCTGGGAGGGTTGCGCCGGTCACCACCTCGCCGTCGAGATAGACGGGGTCCAGGCGGTGCGTGTCGACATAGGTCCGCACTTCAGCGGGAGGCGCCGGGAAGTCGCCGACGACCGGATCGCTGGAGATGATCGCGCCGGTATAGTCGGTCGAGTTGCTGTCGATGTCGTCCGGCGGCGAGACGACGGCGATGCTGGAGCCGTGCGGACGCTGCGTCAGCACCACCCGTGTGCCGCTGAAGTCGGCCGTGACATAGTCGGAATAGACCCAGCCCTGGCCGCCGGCTTCGGCGATCGTGCACCATTTGCTGTTTTCGATGCAGCCATTGAGCGTCGCCGACTGGCCAGCGGCCAGCACGCCGATGACAGGATATTGCGGGCCCGGACCGGCGCGTACGTTGAGGTCGGCGATGGCCGAGACGGCGGTATCGGCCAAGGCGGCACCAGACATCGCCGTCAGCATTCCTGCTATTGCGGGCAACAATACGGATTTCATGGTTTCTCTCCGTTTTCGTGGTCCCTCGCCAGCGGAAACGGGGCAGCGGCGCATGCGTTCCGGCTAAAACGCGTGGGAGAACTCACGATTTGTTCCCGCGTCTTTCGGCAAACCGGTCACAAGATCGTGAACAAAGGCCAGTTTTTGCGCCGTCACGTCGGAAATGACGAAGGGGTAGAGATCGGGCAGGCCCATGCAGCGGTTGATCGAATTGGAGGCCTCCGACAGCACCAGCCAGCGGGCAAGAATCTTGCCAAACGGTTCGGGCGTTTTCGCCGGCTCGCAAGGCGCGGCCTGAAGTTCGCCGCCGGTGTCACCGCGCGGAATGTCGCCGGCATCCACGGTTTCCAGCCGGCCGAGCGGGAAATTCAGCGCATGGACCATCTCCAGCGTGTCGGTGATGTGCAGGTGATGCGCCCAGGTCTCGGCCCAGTCCTCCCATGGGTGCGAGGTGGCGTAGGCCGAGATGTGGTTTTGCTGCCAGTCGGGCGGCGCGCCATTGGCGTAGTAAGCCTGCAGCGCTTGTTCGTAGTCGGCGCGCTCGTCGCCGAACAGGGCGCGGAAGGCTTCCAGCCGCTGCGGATCGTCGCGGATCAGGCGGTCCCAGTAGTAGTGGCCGAGTTCGTGGCGGAAATGGCCGAGCAGCGTGCGGTAGTTCTCGCCCATCTCGACGCGGCGCTTCTCACGCTCGGCTGAATCGGCCTCGGCGACATTGAGCGTGATCAGGCCGTTGTCGTGGCCGGTGAGAATCCGCTCGCCGCCCGGGCCGCCGCCGATCGGATCGGCGAGGAAGTCGAAGGCGAGGCCGATCTCGTCCGTCGGGCTGTGCTTGGGCGCGACCGGCAGGCCGAAGGCGAGCAACGAATAGATGGCGCGCTTCTTGGCCGCCTCGACGCGAATCCAGCGGCGGCGATTGCCGTCGACGGAGAGATCGGGGATCAGCTGGTTCAGCCCGCAGGCCCGGCAGAAGACCTGCCCCGGCTCGGCCACCCAGTTGCAGGCGCATTCGTCGGCATTGGTGCACTGGATGGCGCCATCGACGCCGGACAGGACAAAGCGTGCGCCCTCGGGCTCGTAAAGCACGAGGCTCCTGCAGTTCAGGCATTGGGCGTTCTCGAAATAGAGACGGTGGCCGCAATGCGGGCAGTCGAAAAGTTTCATGTCGGTCCCGAACCTCGAGGGCAAATCCGCCCGGCGTCGTCTCCAACGCCGGGCGCCAGCCGGCGTTCCGCTGTTGCCGGCGCTATTTTGCAGCGAGCTGTGCCGTGACCTGCCTGGCCACCGATTCCCCCGAGAGGCGCGCGCCGCCACAGGTCTGGATCAGCGGGCCGGCGACATGTTCGCCGGCGAAAAAGATCTTGTCGGCCACCGGCTGCATCAGGGCCGCGCGGGCCTGCGAGCGGCCGGGACGGGCGGCGGCATAGGCGCCGCGCACGAAGCGCTCGCCGCCCCAATTGGTCATCATGGCGCGCCCGACATGCTTTCTGACATCGCCGCCGAAAATGCCGCATAGCCGGTCGACCACGAAATCGACACCGGCGGCTTCACCGGCGGCGGACATTTCCCAGGCGAAGTCGCCGCCGACGAAGCCGACCATCAGGTCGAGGTCGAACGGGAAGCACAGGAAATAGATGTCGTGCCGGGCCATCCGCTCGATCAGAAGATCATCGAAGGGAGCCAGTCCGAGCCTTGTCCCGCGAATTTCCACCGGCAGCTTGGTCAGCATTCCCATGGGAAGATCGAAGAAGGCGCCGTAATGGGTGTCGGGCAAGGCGGGCGAGAAGGCGATCTCCTCGAAGGCGAGCACGGCCGGAGAAGCGGTGACGATCACGGCCCTGGCGCGGACGGTGCCGCGATCTGTGACGCAGGCGACGCCAGGCACGTCCCACAGGATCCGGCGCACCGGCGTCGACAGTTCCACGGGTACGCCGGCACCGAAACGCGCGACCAGCGCGCCAAAACCCTCCTTGCTGAAATAATTGGGTTCGAGATCGGCGGCGGCCTGGAAGTCGCGGATCGAGATCTCGTCCTCATCGGCGCCGAAATCCATCGGCCCGGCGAAAGTGGCGGCGGCGCGCGGCGCGTGGCCCTTGGCGAGCAGTGCCGAAAGGCGGTCGTCGTCACCCTCCCTGACCTCATGCCTGGCCAGCAGCTCGAACAGCCGCGCATCGGCCGCCTTCATCTCGGCCTCTTCGGCCTCGCTCGCCTTGCGCTTGCGATAATAGAGATGATCGACATTCATGTCGTGGTGGTGCAGCGTCCAGCCGGCATCTTGAGCCTCGGGGAAATAGGGATTGCGGTCCGCCGCGTGCAGCCAGGCGCAGCCGATGTCGAAAGGCACGCCGAAATGCCGGTCGCTGGTCCAGGCGCGTCCGCCGACCCGGTCCATCGCCTCGAGCAGCTTGAAGGAGACGCCCGCCGCCTGCAGGGTCCTGGCCGCGGCAAGGCCGGCCGAACCGGCGCCGATGATCACGACATCAACGTCTTCCATGGCAGGCCCCCGCCACAATATTCGCTTGATCGTAAGCAAATTCCACGGCATTCGCCAGCATGACGGCTCAGACAGTGACAAAAGCGCGTTTCGCTGGCAAATTCCCGCCGGGACGTGATTCAGGCAACCAGGAGAACAACATGGCATTTCTTGCCAAGGGTAGGACTTTAGCAGTCGCGGTGGTGGTGGCGATGCTCGGGCTGGCGACAGGCGCGCAGGCGGCGGCCAGTTGCGGCAAGACCGGTGCTGGCTTCGACGCCTGGAAGCAGGGTTTTGCCGCGGACGCGAAGGCCGAGGGTGTCGGCTCTAGGGGCCTGGCCGCGCTGGCCGGCGCGACCTACGCGACAAGGACGATCGCCGCCGACCGCGCCATCCACAAGGCGTTCAGCGGCTCGGTGGAAGATTTCATGAAGCGTCGCGGCGCGTCCGCGATCATTTCCAAGGGCCGCGCGCTGAAGAAGTCGAATGCGGCGCTGTTCAACCAGATCGAGCGCAATTACGGCGTGTCGCCCGGCGTGCTGCTCGCCATCTGGGGCATGGAGACCGGTTTCGGCGCTTCCATGGGTAACCAGAACACTGTCTCGGCCATCGTGACGCTTGCCTATGACTGCCGCCGGCCCGACTATTTCCATCCGCATGCCATCGCCGCCCTGAAGCTGGTCGACCGCGGAGCACTGACTTCCTCGTCGGTCGGCGCCATGCATGGCGAGGTGGGCCACACGCAGTTCCTGCCCGGAAATGTCTTGAAATATTCAGTCGGCAGCGGAAACCTGCGCGACAAGGCCACGGCGCTGGCTTCCACCGCCAACTACCTCAAGGGCCATGGCTGGCGGGCCGGCGCGAGCGCGAGCGCCAATATGGGCGCAATCGCCGGCTGGAATTCGGCAAACGTCTATCAGCAGGCCATCGCACGCATCGCCGACGCGATCGATGCCAACTGATTGAAACAGCTGTTCAACAAAAAGCCCGGCGAGTGCGCCGGGCTTTTTGTTGCGCGCAAGCGTCGCGGCGTTCCGGATTGGCCGAAGCCTCCACGACGCCGGATTTTCTATTTCATATCAAGCGTGTAGGAACAGCCGGCCAGCGTCTTGCCGGGGTGGGAAGCGACAGTCGAGACATTGAGCGTGATGCGCGTGGAAAGGCTGATGCCTTCGGTGTCGTCGGTGCTTTCGGCCACGACCTTCTCGCCAAGGAATTTGTCCGGCCTCGATATGGCCGGCGCGATGTCCAGCTCTTTGGCGAGATCCGGCGCGGCGACACCGTCAAGCACCGCCATCGGTCCGGTGGCGGTAAAGACGACTGTCCCCGTCTCGCGCCCGAAGACATGAACCGGAGCCGGCAATCGGTACTGCCGCAGGAAGGGATTGCCGGAAGCGACCTCCGTCCAGCCGAGGGTTTGCGCCGCATCCGGCTCGCCGGCTAGCCTGAGGGCAAAACCGTTATAGGTCGACACATCGGCCCTGCACTCGATCAGCGCGGCGAGGTCGAGCGCGGCGAGGTCGAAATTCTCGGCCATGGCCGGCGTCGCCAGAAGAACCAGCGGCGCCAGGCAGAGGCCGAGATGGCGCATCGCGTTTATTTGTTGCGGCCGCGTGCGGCCAGCGTCCTCAGCCTCAGCGCATTGAGGCGGATGAAGCCGGCGGCGTCCTTCTGGTCGTAGGCGCCGCGATCGTCCTCGAAGGTGACCAGCGCGTCGGAATAGAGCGTCTTCTTCGATTTGCGGCCGGTGACCATGACATTGCCCTTGTAGAGCTTCAGCCGCACCGTGCCCTCGACGTCTTCCTGGCTCTTGTCGATCATCGCCTGCAGCATCAGCCGCTCGGGCGAGAACCAGAAGCCGTTGTAGATGAGTTCGGCGTAGCGCGGCATGAACTCGTCCTTGAGATGGGCAGCACCCCGGTCGAGCGTGATCGATTCCATCGCGCGGTGGGCAGCGATCAGGATGGTGCCGCCAGGGGTCTCGTAGACGCCGCGCGACTTCATGCCGACGAAGCGGTTCTCGACCAGGTCGAGCCGGCCGATGCCGTTGTCGCGGCCGAGATCGTTGAGCGCCGCCAGCATGGTGGCCGGCGACAGCTTCTTGCCGTTCAGCGCGACCGGATCGCCCTTCAGGAACTCGATCTCGATCTCGGTGACAGCATCCGGCGCGTCCATCGGCGAAACGGTGCGCTGATGGACGAACTCCGGCGCCTCGCTCCATGGATCTTCCAGCACCTTGCCCTCGGAGGAGGAGTGCAGGAGGTTGGCGTCGACCGAGAACGGCGCGTCGCCGCGCTTGTCCTTGGCAACCGGGATCTGATGCTGTTCGGCGAAGTTCAAGAGATCGGTGCGCGACTTGAACGACCAGTCGCGCCATGGCGCGATGACCTTGATGTCGGGGTTCAACGCGTAAGCCGAGAGTTCGAAGCGGACCTGGTCGTTGCCCTTGCCGGTGGCGCCGTGAGCGATGGCGTCCGCACCGGTCTCTTTTGCGATCTCGACAAGGTGCTTGGAAATCAGAGGCCGGGCGATCGAGGTTCCCAGGAGATAAGTGCCTTCATAAACCGCGTTGGCGCGGAACATCGGGAAGACGAAGTCGGCAACGAATTCCTCGCGCACGTCGACGATGCGGATGTCCTTGATACCCATCATCTCGGCCTTCTTGCGCGCCGGCTCCAATTCGCCGCCCTGGCCGAGGTCGGCCGTGAAGGTGACGACTTCGGCGCCGAGCTCGGTCTGCAGCCATTTCAGGATGATGGAGGTGTCGAGGCCGCCGGAATAGGCGAGCACGACTTTCTTGACGTCTTTGAACTTGGACATTTCTGCTCCGTCGAAAAGCGACGCCTGAAAGCCCGGCGTCACGGATTGTCGGAGCGCCTTTTAGCAGGAACGGCAAAGCGAGCAAGCGCAGGCGGCGCCAGACGTCTGATCCAGCCGGACGGAATGCCGGCGCGCCGGACCGGAGCGACCCGTTGGATCGTCATTCATTCCTTGAGCAGGACCATGTCCTATGCCTTGGGAAAACAACCCGCTACAATCAAGGGCTGCATTTGTCGGACGGATTTAAGCAAGTTTTCACGCACCGCCGCTAAACAAGCGAGACAGAGCCGCCCCGGCCGCATCCGTGCCGGAGCAGCTTGTCCGCGATGGCGGGCGTCCCCGGGCTTGGACCATTCTCGATGCGCGTCATATCCTGTATCGCCACGGAACATAATCTGTGGCTCGTTCTCTTGGCCGCGCTGATGTGCGTCACCGGTTGCTGGGTGACGGTCGGCCTGTTCGACCGTGCCAGGAAGACCGCCGGCCTGCAGATGCGGGGCTGGCTGTTCCTGACCGCCGTCGCGGCCGGCTCGTCGATCTGGTGCACGCATTTCATCGCCATGCTGGCCTACCAGCCCGGCGCGCCGATCACCTTCGATCCGGCGCTGACCATGATATCGCTGGTCATCGCCATGATCGGAACCGGTGTGGGCTTCGCGCTTGCCATGGACAAGCGCCGGAGCGTGGCGCCGGAGTGGGGCGGCGCCGTTGTCGGCCTTGCCGTTTCAGCCATGCACTACACCGGCATGATGGCCTATCACGTGGCCGGCATCGTCGAGTGGGACGGTCTCTATGTCGCGGCCTCGGTGCTGATCTCGGTGGTGTTTGCCGCCGCGGCGATCGGCCAGGCGGTGCGCCGGCCATATCATTGGTCGCAATATCTGGCCATCGGGCTGCTCGTGCTGGCGATCGTCGGCCTGCATTTCACGGGGATGGCGGCGGTGGCGGTGACGCCGCTCTCCTTCATCACCACCGGCACCAATCCCGATATTCTCGAAGCGATGGCCGTCGCGGTCGCCGTCGTCGGCCTGATCGTCGCGGCCACCGGCTTTGCCAGCTACCTGATCGACGAACGCGGCCGGCTGGAGAGTTTCGAGCGACTGCAGCACCTTGCCCTCAACGACGCGCTGACCGGACTTGCCAACCGCGTCTCCTTCAACGACCGGCTGGATCATGAAATCGAGCGGGCACGCGAGGAGAGCGGCACGATGACCGCCGTCATCGTCATCGACCTCGACCGCTTCAAGGAAATCAACGATCTCAGGGGGCACGCGGCCGGCGACCAGGCGCTCAAGGTCATCGCCCGCAGGCTGGCGAAACTGGTCGGCGACGGCGAGTTCGTCGCCCGGCTCGGCGGCGACGAATTCGCCGCCATCAAGCGCTTCAAGGACCAGAACGACCTGCTCGGCCTGGTTTCACGTCTGGAGAAGTCCTTGTTCGAGCCCTTGCTGCTCGACGATTTCGAGACCGTCACCGGCGCCAGCATCGGCGTCGCGGTCTATCCGCGTGACGGGGCCGACCGCGAGAGGCTGGTCAGCAATGCGGATCTGGCCATGTACCGGGCCAAGAACGATGTGACGCGGGCCGTCTGCTTCTACGAATCGACCATGGACGAGACCGCGCGGGCGCGCCGCGCGCTGGCGACCGACCTGCGCCAGGCGATCGAACGCGGCGAGCTGTCGCTACACTACCAGGTGCAGACCTCGGTCTCGACCGGCGCCACCTGCGGCTACGAGGCGCTGCTGCGCTGGACCCATCCCGTGCACGGCATGATCCCACCCGCCGAGTTCATCCCGATCGCCGAGGAGAACGGCTCGATCCTGGCGATCGGCGAATGGGTGCTGCGCACCGCATGCCGCCAGGCGGCGTCCTGGGACAAGGCCCACAAGATCGCGGTCAATCTGTCGCCGGTGCAGTTCGCCCATGCCGACCTCGCCAAGCTCGTCCACCAGATCCTGGTCGAGACCGGCCTGTCGCCGAAGCGGCTCGAACTGGAACTGACCGAATCGACCATCGTCGCCGACAAGGTGCGCACGCTGCATGTGCTGCGTCAGATCAAGGCGCTGGGCGTGACGATCGCCATCGACGATTTCGGCACCGGCTATTCCTCGCTCGACACGCTGCGCTCGTTCCCATTCGACAAGATCAAGCTCGACCGCTCCTTCATGGCCGATGTCGAGCGCAGCCCGCAGGCCAAGGCGATCATCCGCGCGGTGCTGACGCTGGGGCGCAGCCTCGACATTCCGGTGCTCGCCGAAGGCGTCGAGACGCATGTCCAGCTCACCATCCTGCAAGTGGAAGGCTGCAACGAGGCGCAAGGTTATTTCCTCGGCCGCCCCAAGCCGATCGATCAGATTTTGTTGCCCGGAACGGCAGCCCTAGTGCCGGCCGAGATGGATCTGTCGGCGGCCTAATCCCGTTCGAACGCGTCAGGTCCCAGACTTGGCCAGGACAAGTTCGAGGAACATGCGCACGAAACGGGTCTGTACGAACGCGTTGTGGACCGCTGCTGTGAGCTTGGTGTCAGGGCTGCATCCATACTGGCAGCTGTCGCTTCCATCATTGCGACAGTCATTGCTGCCTCCCTTGTCCGGTGCATCTATGCCTTCCTCGTTTGTATGCACATTCCACATCCAGCCTGGTGCGGAGCCGTATCTGTCTGGGGGCCCTACGCGAGCTAATTTCAATAGGTAGAATCGAGAGTCACACTGGTTATTAAGATAAAAGAGCTGAGCAATCTTTTCCTTCTTTCCGGCATCGATCTGATACCATTGCGTCTGCCTCGGATATTTGTCGGCAAAAGGGAAATCCGGCTTCTCCCTGTCTGAAATAAAACACTCGTCAACATCGAAGCATGCGTCCCCCTTCGGACACGCTTTTCCAGCTGGGACCCAAGGCATTTCGAGCGTGTGGGTGAGATACGGCGCGTAGTGTCCAATTGATCTGAATGCGCTTTTCGGGAAAATCTTGTCGGTGATGCCGTTCTCCAGGCCAAGCATCCGGCCAATGGATGCCCCGATCGGAAAGCCCAGGTCAGTGGCCCAGTCGTCGCTCGACGTGATGTTGATCCAATAGGGCAATTTGGAACCGTTGGGATAATGGGCCTGCACGAAATCGTCGAAGGCGTCCGCGCCGATCGCCGGATTGATGGTTGCCACCAGGCTTCTGGGACCGAAAGGCTGAACCGGGCCGTGCGCCAGTTTGACCTGGTTCAACATGTAGCGTGACAGCAGCCGTCCGCCGAAGGAGTGACCGATGACCAGCACCGGGCTCACCGCGCCGCCATCGGGATTGACCGCTGCTTTGATGCGGGCCATGTCGGCCGCGAAATCTTCGGAATTGCCGATGCTGTCCGCCGCGCTGCCGATTGTTCCGGCGTTGAGGTAGTTGGTATCCGGCCCGCCGTTCCAGCCGATATAGATGCCAAAAACCTTCCGGTTTTTCTCCTTTTCGTCCTGTTGGCCCAGTTCGTATTTGGTCTTGGCGAGGACATGCTTGAAGGCCAGCAGGTTGCCATCCTGATTGTAGGGCCGGTCGCCGCCCAGCTCGATTCTGCGGATGTTTTCCCTGGCGTTGTGGTGCCAACCATGCGCGAAGACAACCAACATGACCGGCCCCTCCGCCACGAGCTTGTGAAGCTCGGTGACAATCGCTTCGAGCTGCATGCGATCCAGGAGCTTGCCGGCCTGCGGGCCGCGCGTGTCATATTCAAGCGTCGCGTATTCAAAGGGCTGTGGGACAAGTCCTCTGTTTGGACCCCAAGCATCCATGCGCAGCGTATCCCAACCGTCGTTGCCGACGCCGAAACACTTCTCCCTGTCCAGTTTGTCGCCGCAGTTGTCCCTATGCTGTACATAGGCCGGGAAAGGAACGCAGCCGACTTGCTCCGCTGTTCTGCATATCGGTTGATAATTGGTGTCCGGGCCGGAATAATGTGCTTTCGAGACCATGATCAGGTAGATCGGCAAGATACAGGCGGCCGCGATTACATATTTCTTCCACCGGCTTTTCATGTCGATTCCCCCCGAAATCCAGCGCCCGGGGAAAAGTGTATAGAGGAATTGCCGCCTGGTAAATTTGCGCTCGAATTTCTTGTTTGGTGCCAACGCCATCGCCAGAAGCCGGAAGAAATTCCTGGGATATTGACGAACGATCAGAATGGCAGAATGGTCTGCCTGCCATCGCAGGAACCTCCCCCATGTCCTTCATTCCCGACACAACCACGCTGATCCAGTTCGCCATCGCCACGGTCGTCCTGGCGATCACGCCGGGTCCCGACATGACGCTGTTCGTCTCGCGTACGCTGAGCCAGGGCCGCGCCACCGGCTTTGCCTCGATGGCCGGCGCGCTGTGCGGCACGCTGATCCACACCACGCTGGTGGTGGTCGGCGTCTCGGCGCTAATCGTCGCCTCGCCGATGGCCTTTCTCGTGCTGAAGATCTTTGGCGCCGGCTATCTCGTCTTCCTGGCCTGGCAGGCGATCGCCAAGGGGTCGGCGTTCTCCCCGGAGAAGAAGACAGGCCCGCGGATTTCGCTGCTGCGCAGCTGGGCGGCGGGGCTCGGCGTCAATCTGCTCAACCCCAAGATCATCCTGTTCTTCATGACCTTCCTGCCGCAATTCGTCTCCGCGCACGATCCGAACGCGCAGGGCAAGCTGTTCTTCCTCGGTTCCATGTTCATCGTGCTGTCGATACCGGTGACGGTGCCGATGGTGCTGGCGGCGGAAAAGTTCTCGGCGGCGATGAAGGCCAGCCCGCGCGTGACGCGGGTGGTCGACTATCTCTTTGCCGGCGTGTTCTCGGCCTTCGCGCTCAAGATCCTGACGGCCCAGGCGAAGTAGGGGCTTTCCGGTCCTGCCGCCAGCTTCCGGCCCAGCGGCCGGCGGCGAGCCAGTAGAAGATGCCGCCGAACATGCCGCCGCCGATCACGGCCATGATGGGGCCGGTCTCGGTGACCGAGAAAGGCGAATCGCGGGCATGGTCGACGAGACCAAGGAAGACCCCAGCCACCGCCGCGCCGGCCAGCGCGTAGTACAGCCAGTCGCGCCGGCCGAGGATTTCGGCGATGAGGATGACGACCACCGCCGGCATGAAGCCGAAATAGGCGACGAACAGGGCGACGAAGGGAATTGAGAAGACGAGCGAGGCCGGCATGACCGGAGCCGCGTCGCCCGCCATCAACCCCGACGAAGCCAGGAACAGGACGTTGAGGAAGGCGCTCGCCGCCAGCGCGGCGACGGCATAGCCGAACAGGATGATGGCCAGGCGCACGATATAGGCGACGAGGCGGTCCATCAGGGATCGACCCCGGTGAGACGGCCGGACTTGCGCCCGGCCAGGAGCCAGTAGACCCAGCCGGCTGCCGTGCCGGCCGTGGCCAGGAAGCCGAGGAAGCCCGGATTGAAGACAAAGCCGCCGGCCGAGCCCGGGACCAGGACACCGAAGGCGATGGAGGTGATTGCCCCGGTGATGGCGAAGTAGGACCAGCCTCGCAGCGACCACCGTTCGGCGACAAGGATGGCGGGGCCGACGATCAGCAGCGCGCAGAGCGCCACGGTCAGCACGGCGAGCGGAAAGGAACCGAGCCAGTCGAATGCAAAAACCATCGACCAGTTGCCATACTCGATCCCCTCCAGAAGGGTGATCAGCAGCACAGGCACCACGATCGACGTCAGCACAGCGGCGACATAGCCGACTGCGATCAGGACCAGACGCTTGAGCCAGGCAACGAGACGGGTCACGCCTCGCCGTGCCCCGCGATCATCATGGCTTCCAGAGCCAGCCGGTCGACCTTGCGCATGCGCTCGGATTCCGATTTCAGCTGGCCGCAGGCGGCGAGGATGTCGCGGCCGCGCGGCGTGCGGATCGGTGAGGCGTAGCCGGCATTGTTGATGTAGTCGGCGAACTTCTCGATCGTCTCCCAGTCCGAGCACTGGTAGTTGGTGCCCGGCCACGGATTGAACGGGATCAGATTGATCTTGGCGGGAATGCCCTTGAGCAGCTTGATCAGCGCCCTGGCGTCGTCGAGCGAATCGTTGACGTCCTTCAGCATCACATATTCGAAGGTTATGCGCTTGGCTTTGGAGAGGCCCGGATAGGCCTTGCAGGCGGCGATCAGCTCCTTCAGCGGGAACTTCTTGTTGATCGGCACGAGCAGGTCGCGCAGATCGTCATTGGTGGCATGCAGCGAGATCGCCAGCATGACGCCGATCTCCTCGCCGGTCCGGAGGATTTCCGACACCACGCCGGAAGTAGACAAAGTGATACGGCGCTTCGAGAGCGAAAGGCCGTCGCCGTCCGAGGCAATCAGCAGCGCCTTCTTCACAGCCTCGAAATTGTAGAGCGGCTCGCCCATGCCCATCATGACGATGTTGGACACTTTGCGGCCCTCGGCCGGGACGATGGCGCCGTCGGGCGTGTCGCGGTCGGGGAAGTCGCCGAGCCGGTCGCGCGCGGTCAAAAGCTGCGCCAGGATCTCTTCGGCGGTCAGGTTGCGCACCAGCTTCTGCGTGCCGGTGTGGCAGAAGGAGCAGGTCAAGGTGCAGCCGACCTGCGAGGAAATGCAGAGCGTGCCGCGGCCTTCCTCGGGGATGTAGACGGTCTCGATCTCGACCGGACGGCCGGCGCCGCGCGGCGGAAAGCGGAACAGCCACTTTCGCGTGCCGTCGGCGGAAATCTGCTCCTCGACGATTTCGGGCCGGGCGACGGTGAAATGCTTGTCCAGCTCGGCGCGCAGGTCCTTGGAGATATTGAACATGTGGGCGAAGTCGGAAACGCCGCGCACATACATCCAGTGCCAGAGCTGCTGGGCGCGCATCTTGGCCTGGCGCTCCGGCACAGTGCCGGATTCGATGAGAGCGGCGGCGAGCTCGGCTCGTGTCAGGCCGATCAGCGAGGGTTTTTCGGCCGTCAAGGCACGGCCGCGCAACGCGTCGCGGGCGCCTTCGGCGGTAAGATCAAGCGAAAGGGTCATGGTTCCACTGATGTAAGCGGTTTGCGGCCGATTTCATCCATCGTGCCTGATATGGTGCGGCGCATAGCACAGGTTGAGGGCGGAGTCATGCCGGGGTAGGGAATAGGCAGTAGGGTAAAAGTCCAACTTCCCTATTCCCTACTGCCTATTCCCCCTTCGAGGACAAACATGGCCCCTCAATCGCGAAAGTATCCCATGCTGCGGCGCTCGCGGGCGATGTGGGGCTCGCGGCGCGTGTGGCAGCCGCGCCTGGTGTTCTGGGCCGGCGCGGTTTCGATCGGCGTCATCAGCGTGCTGTTCGCGGTTCTGGCCGACAAGGCGCAGGGCCTGTTCCATGTCATGATCGGCAATAATGGCGGCTGGCGCTCTTACCTGCCGCTTGCCGTCACGCCGATCGGCTTCGTGCTGTGCGCGTGGCTGGCCCAAGCCTTCTTCCCCGGCTCGCAGGGCAGCGGCATCCCGCAGGCGATCGCCGCCAGGCACCTGCGCGACGACGACGACCGCAACCACCTTCTGTCGCTGCGCCTCGCGGCTGGAAAAATCGCGCTCACCATCGTTGGCCTGTTCTGCGGCGCATCCATCGGCCGCGAGGGCCCGACCGTCCAGGTCGGCGCTTCGCTGATGCTGCAGGCGGCGCGCTGGGGCGGAATGGCGCAGGCGCGGGGCCTGATCCTGGCCGGCTCGGCCGCCGGCATTGCCGCCGCCTTCAACACACCGCTTGCCGGCATCGTCTTCGCCATCGAGGAAATGGGCCGAACCTATGAGGCTCGCACCAACGGGCTGGTGCTGACGGCAGTCATCCTGGCCGGCATCGCCTCGCTCGGCCTGCTTGGCAACTATACCTATTTCGGCGTGGCCAAGGATACGATCTCGTTCGCCGTCGACTGGCCGCTGGTGATCGCCTGCGGTGTCATTGGCGGCGGTCTCGGGGCGTTGTTTTCCTTGCTGGCGCTGAAGGCGACGCGGCGCATCCGGCGCTGGAACGCGTTGCAGCCGCTGTGGCGCGCGCTGCTGGTGGCGGCCATCTGCGGGCTGGCCGTGGCAGGGATCGGCATCGTCTCGGGCGGGTTGACCTTCGGCACGGGTTACGCACAGGCACGCGGCGCGGTCGAAGGCACGCCGCTGCCCTGGCTCTTCTTCGCGGAGAAATTCGCGGCCGGTCTGCTGTCGATGATTTCAGGCATTCCCGGCGGCATCTTCGCGCCGTCGCTGGCGGTGGGGGCCGGCATCGGCAGTTCGCTCGGTCTACTGTTCGGCAGCAGCGCCGGTGTCGCGGCGCTGCTCGGCATGGCCGGCTATTTCGCCGGCGTGGTGCAGGCGCCGATGACGGCCTTCGTCATCATCCTCGAAATGACCGGCAACCACGACAATGTCATCGGCCTGATGCTGGCTTCGATGCTGGGCTACGGCACGGCGCGCCTGATCTCGCACGAACCGCTCTACCACGCCCTGTCGCGGGTATTCATCGCCGAGGCGATCCGGCGCCGGCGAGCCGAGGCCGCACCGGAGCCCGGCCAGAGCTGAAAAGCAAAAGGCCGGGCGCAGTAGTGAACTGACCCCCGAAAGTTGGACACAACCTTCGGGGGTTTTGTATGTCCAGACACAGTGCGAGTTTCAAGCGCTCG
>NZ_VFVY01000028.1 GCF_006442315.1 Mesorhizobium sp. B2-3-4
GGATGGCCATCCGGTCCGAGGCTCAGTCGCTTACATCGCACAAACTCTCCTCCGTGCAGATACAAGGGGCGGCGCCGACCAACCGTCCGATCAAGCCGCCATCAACCGCTTCACCTCCCGCATATCCTGCAAAAACCGTGCGCGCTCCGCTTCCTTCTCCGAAGGCTCATGAATGCGCAGGATGAAGGACGGATGGATCGTGATGAAAACCCGCAATCCATCCTCGCGCTCCACCACTTGCCCGCGCATCTTGGTCACCGGGATTGCTTTGCCGAGCAAGGACAGCGCCGCCGTCGCGCCGAGCGCCACGGCAAGCTCCGGCTTGATCAGCGCGAACTCCCTGTCGATCCACCAGCGACAAGCCTGCACTTCGCCGGCATTGGGTTTGGAATGGATGCGCCGCTTGCCGCGCGGCTCGAACTTGAAGTGCTTGACCGCGTTGGTGACATAGACCTTTTGGCGGTCGACCCCGGCGTCATCCAAAATGGCGTCGAACACTTTTCCGGCAGGGCCGACAAATGGTTTGCCGGCGAGATCTTCCTGGTCGCCGGGCTGTTCGCCGACGAACACCACCTTGGCGTTGTCTGGTCCTTCGCCGAACACGGTCTGCGTGGCGTCGCGCCACAGCGGGCAGCGACGGCAGCCTTTCGCGGCGTCGCGCAGTTCCGAGATGGTTTCGGCGGAGATCTCATCCGTCGCCTCGGCTGGTTCCCTCATCGGCCAATGCTTTGCCTGCACCTTGGCATGGTGCGGGGCGGGCGTCGTCGGCATTCTGGCAATCATCTCTATAGCGGCCTTGTCCGCTCCCGCGATCAAGTCAGGAATGAGCGAGGCCTCGGGAAGGTTCCGCCAATATTTCTTGGGCATCTCCTTCTGCATGGCCTTCACCTTCAGCCGCGCCGGATTGAAGATGTTCTCGAAATAGGTCCGCCACAGCGCTTCTGTGTCGTCCTGATCGGGCGCGTCGGCCTTGGCGGCGCCTGGCCCGATGGCAAGCCTTTCGCCATCCCAGTCGGCGGAAGCGTAAGGCGTCAGGATCGTCCAGCGCATGCCGGTGAAGCGGCGGACGAAGAAATCCGCGTTGCGCTCGACGATGAAGTGGTCCGGCTCGAACCAGGCGGCATAGCGTTCCTCGCCGCCATCGGCGATTTTGCGGAAGCGGACGAAGGCATGCATCTTGTGGCTGTCGCGCCGCACGGCCTTTTCCATGGTCTCGAGGCGCCTGGTGTCGGGATCCGATGCGATCGCCAGCAGCCTCGGCTCCGTGCGCAGCCGCCACAGCATCCGATAGAGGAAGGCGAAACGGCCGGGGTCGCAGTGGCAGAAGGCGGTTTCGGCATGGTCGATGAATTCGCGCGGCACGACAAGTTGTGCGTCCCGTGGCACTTCCGGCAGATCGTTCTGCGGCCGATCGGAACTGGCCGCCACGTGCCAGCCGATGTCCTCCGGCCTGATCTCGTTCAGCGCGAGCCGCCGCGCCGCGTCGCGCCAGCCGGCAAAATCGGTCTCGCCTTCAAGCCAGACGGAATAGCGGGTGAGGTCGAGTTCGGCCGGCTGCATGATCAAAACAGCGCCAGTTGCTCGCAGGACCGCACGATGTTGCCGCGCAGGCCTGCCTTGTCGGTCAACGCCCCGGGAGACCAGCCTTCGGCAATAATGAAGGGCCGGAGCTTGGCGATCGAGTGGCAGAGCCGGCCGACATCCTCCAGCCGCAACCGCCGGTGGCGGCGCGTCTCCAGGATCTTCGCCACCACCTTGGTGCCGAGCCCGGGCACCCTGAGCAGCGCTTCGCGGTCGGCGCGGTTGACGTCCACGGGAAAACGCCCCCGGTTGCGCAGCGCCCAGGCGAGCTTGGGGTCTATGGCAAGGTCAAGCATGCCATCGCTGCTGCCAGCCAGGATTTCCGGTTGCGAAAAGCCGTAGAAGCGCATCAGCCAGTCGGCCTGGTAGAGCCGGTGTTCGCGCATCAAAGGCGGCTTCTGCAGCGGCAACGAGGACGATGAATCCGGGATCGGACTGAACGCCGAATAATAGACGCGCCGCAGATGGTAGCTGCCATAGAGCCGGGCGCTGGTGTGCAAAATGCCGTCGTCGGAGGTCTTGTCCGCGCCGATGATCATCTGCGTCGATTGTCCGCCAGGCGCGAAGCGTTCGCGCTTCTTGGTGCGCAGTGTTGGCTCGGCTTTCTCCTCCATCTTCCGGCGCAGGCTCGCCATGGAAAGCCGGATTGTCTCCGGCTTCTTTTCAGGCGCCAGTTTTTTGACGCCCTCATCGGTGGGCAATTCGACGTTGATCGACAAGCGGTCGGCATAGAGCCCGGCCTTCTCGATCAGCTCCGCCGAACTCTCAGGGATCGTTTTCAGGTGGATGTAGCCGGAGAACCTTTCCTCCAACCGCAGCCGCCGCGCCACCTCGACCATTTCGCCCATGGTCTCGTCAGGCGAACGGATGACGCCCGAGGACAGGAAAAGGCCTTCGATATAATTGCGCCGGTAGAAATCCATGGTCAGCTTCACCACCTCGTCGACGCCGAAGCGGGCGCGCCGCACATTCGAGGACGAACGGTTGATGCAATAGCTGCAGTCGTAGATGCAGAAATTGGTGAGCAGGATTTTCAAAAGCGAAATGCAGCGGCCGTCCGGCGCATAGGAATGGCAGATGCCCATGCCTTCGGTGGAGCCGATGCCCCCCGACTTCAACGAGTCTTTCCTCGCCGAGCCCGATGAAGCGCAGGAGGCGTCGTATTTGGCGGCATCGGACAGTACAGCCAGTTTTTCACGGACGGAAAGCACGCTCATTAGTTCATGATATGTTCTGGAGGGTTAAATTACTACCTCATTTGATGCAGGCGGAGAGAACGTGATCGCTGCATGGCGTCTTTGCGATCAGACCTCGTGCGGTCGGCGGTGCAGTCATTCCCGGTGGTTTCGAGCTATGGGTCGAGGCCGTAGCTGCGGATCAGGCCAGGATTGCCTGCGTTCGCTCGCGCAGGCGTGGCGCCACGTAATCCAGGAACGCGCGCAGTTTCAAAGGCAGGGGCGCCTGGCCAGTGTGTACGAGGTTGATGGCGAGCGGTACGGCTTCGAACGCATCGAGCACAACGCGCAACCCGCCACTGCGAACTGCGTCTGCCACCTGGTAGGACAGCACGCGGACCAGTCCGACGCCAAGCATGGCCGCCTCGATGGCCGCCTCGGCCGTATTCACCGTAAGCCGGGAGTGCACGGGAATAGACCGCTCCCCGCGGCCGGATCCGAAGACCCAGGCGCGGCGCGAAGCCAGGACCTCGAAACTGATGCATTGGTGGCCGGCGAGATCGCGCGGCTTCTCCGGGACGCCGTGGGCGTCGAAATAGGCCGGGCTGCCGCAGACCACCCGTCGCACCGTGCCCACTCCGGAAGCCATGAGGTTGCTATCCGGAAGATTGCCTATGCGGATGGCGGCATCCACCTGCTCGTCGAGCAAATGCACGACCCGGTCGATAAAGACCAGGCTGACGTCGATCTCCGGATACTGGGCCAGGAAATCGGCGACCACGGGCACGACGTGCAACCGGCCGAACACGACAGGCGCAGTCACCACCAGCTCGCCTCGCGGCGAGGCGTACTCGCCCGTGGCTGCCCGTTCCGCCTCGCCCACCTCTTCGAGAATACGCCTGCAGGCAGCGACATAGGAGACCCCGGCTTCGGTCAGAGACAGCTGACGCGTGGTGCGATGGAGCAACCGTGTGTGCAGGTGCCCTTCCAGCTCAGCCAGCTTCCGGCTGACCGTGGCCAGCGGCACGCCCATTTTGCGCGCCGCGCCTGAAAGGCTGCCGGCATCGACGACGGCGACCAGGATGGCCATGGCTTCCAGGCTGTTCATAAACTCTCTGGATTTTTGAGAGAATCTTTCCCGATATTGCCAGATTATCTTGGTTTCAGCAAGGACATAGCTTCTTGGGCACACCCATCAAGGAGCCAGCCGTGAACATCCCCTCGACAGCTACCGCCCCCGCGATCGCCTCACGCGGGAAGATTTTTATGATGGCGATCGTCGCTGGAGCGGTGATCACCAACCTCTATTGCGTGCAGCCGATCCTGCCGCTGATCGCCAGCGGCTTCCATTCCACCTTGACCGCCGTGGATCTGGTGGCCGGTGCAGCGTTGCTGGGCTTTTCCACGGGCCTGGCGCTGCTGTTGCCGCTGGGCGATCGCTTCGACCGCCGCAAGCTGGTGCTTGGCCAGATCGTCGTCGCCTTCGTGCTGGACATCGTCGCTTGCTTCGTAGCGGATGTCTGGGCCCTGGCGGCCGTGTCATTCGGCATCGGCGTGGTCAGCTGCGTGCCGCAGCAGTTAGTGCCGTTCGCCGGCACGATGTCGAAACCCCAGGAGCGCGGCCGCAATGTCGGCACCGTGGCCAGCGGCATCATGATCGGCATCCTGGTCGGACGCACCGTTGCGGGCGTGGTGGGCCAGGCCTATGGCTGGCGCGCGGTATACGGCGTGGAGGCAGCGTTGATGGTGCCCGCGGCCGTTGTCGCGCTGTCGCTGCTGCCGAAGGGCGTTTCGTCGACAAATCTTTCCTACGGCAGGCTTCTCGCCTCGCTCTGGCCGCTGATGCGCGACAACCGCCCGCTCCGCGAATCCATGATCGTGCAGGCGTTGCTGTGGGCTTGCTTCAACGCTTTCTGGGTGAACCTCGCGGCGCTCCTCGCGAATGGCCCCTGGCATCTCGGCAGCGCATGGGCGGGCGGATTCGGCATCATCGGTGCGGCGGGCGCGCTTGCTGCATCGATCGGTGGTCGTATTTCCGACCGCAAGGGAACGCGTTATGTGATCGGCGCCAGCATCGCAAGCGTGACCCTCGCCTACCTGTTGCTCTTTGGCGCAAATGCCTCGCTTGCGCTGCTGGTCATTGGAGTGATCGTGCTCGATATCGGCGTGCAGGCGGGCCTTGTGTCGAACCAGACCCGTGCCTTCGCGGTCGATTCAAAGGCACAGGGCCGCATCAACAGCCTCTACATGACGGCCACATTCGTGGGCGGGGCGTTTGGCACGGTGGTGAGCGGCTGGTTGATGAGCCGGTTCGGTTGGAACGGTGTCGTTGCGCTGGGAATAATATTAGGGGCCTTGGCGGGGGCATTTCATTGGGCCACCGCTCCGGCCCGTTATCGGACCGCCGAAGAGCCGCTGATCTGACGCTGCGCACCCTGATCGTTGGCCCCAACGTGATCGCCATGTCTGTGAGGGCCGGGCGATCAGACCTCGTGCAGATAAAGATGATAATCCAGTTCGCTGACCGTACGCGCCACACGCAGGTACTCGGATTGCTTGATCGCCACGAAGGTTCGGTGCAGGTCTTCGCCGAGCGCGCCCTTCAGGAAGCTGGATGCTCGTGCCGCATCGATCGCGGCGCGCCAGTCGACCGGCATGGTGGTGCGGGTGACCGCGGCCTCATAGCCGTTTCCGGTGGTTTCAGGGCCGGGGTCGAGGCCTTCGTCGAGGCCTTTGACGATGCCGGCAAGCACCGTCGCCGCGATCAGATAAGGATTGGCGTCGACACCCGACGGCCGGTGCTCGATGCGCCGGTTCTTTGCGTCGCCAGCCGGCACGCGCAGCGCCACCGAGCGGTTGTTGACCCCCCAGGTCGGCGCCACCGGCGCGTAGGATTGCGAGACGAAGCGCCGCCAGGAATTGGCGTGCGGCGCAAACACCAGCATCGATTCCGCCATCGTCTGGATCAGCCCGCCGAGACCGCGCAGCAGTGGCAGCGACCAGCTCTCGCCGTCGGCTTCCGAAAAGACGTTGCGGCCGTCCTTGTCCTGCAGCGAGACGTGGAAATGCATGCCCGAGCCGGCATATTTCTCGATCGGCTTGGCCATGAAGCAGGCAGTGACGCCGTGACGGCGCGCCTGCGCCCGCACCAGCCGCTTCAGCATGACCAGGTCGTCGGCCGCCCGCATCACGTCCTTGCGGTAGTTCAGCGTCAGTTCGTACTGGCCAGGCGCATATTCCGATATCACCGTCTCGGCTGGAATGCCTTGCGCCTTGGCGGCGGCATAGATGTCGGAGAACAGCGGCTCCATGCCGTGCAGATGGTCGACTGAATAAACCTCCGTCTTGCCCGACACGCGGCCATCGAGCACCGCGTGAGCCGGCCGCACCTTGCCGTCGGCATCGCGCTCATTGGCCAGCAGGAAAAATTCCAGTTCGAAGGCGCCAGCCGGATAGAGGCCCTTGGCCGCAAGCCTCTCGACCTGCCGGGCAAGCGCCAGCCGCGGATCCGAAGACATAGGCTGGCCGTCGAGATGGTACATCGCCATCAGCACCTGGCCGCGCGCCGGGTTCGTGCCGTAGAGCGGTACCAGCGTGCCGGGGATCGGCCAGGCCCTGAGATCGCCGTCGCCGCTGTCCCAGATCAGCCCGGTTTCGTGCACGTCCTCGCCAGTGATATCGAGGCCGAGGATCGAGATCGGCATGTGCCGCCCGCCCTCGAAAATGCCTTTCAGCTCGTGACGGCGCACGATCTTGCCGCGCCCGACGCCATTGGCATCGGTCAGCACGATGTCGAAGGCCTCGATCTCGGGATGGGCGTCGAGGAAGGCTTGCGCCTCGGTGGGCGTCGAGCCCGAAGGTGAAGTCATGATGGAACTCGGGTTGGCCTGAGGGCTTGTCTCATGCCGCAAGCTTCGCCGCAACCGCGCCAAAGGCATCGATCAGCCGGTTGACCTGGACGCCTGACGTTGCCGGTGAGATCAGCATCATGTTGTGGAAGGGGGCGATCAGCACGCCGCGGTTGACCAGCGCGACATGGATAGCGGCCTCCAGTTCCGGCGCATGCGCGCCCTCCGCCTCGGCGCCGTTGCGCAGCGGGCCTGGCGCGCAGATGAACTCGACGCGGGCACCCACACGCGCGACATGCCAGGGCAGGCGGTAGCGGTCGATGACACCGGTCAGCCCGGCATCGAGCCGCCGCGCCAGATGATCCATGCGGTCATAATTCTGCTCGGTCATCACCTCTTCGAGCGTGGCGCGCATCGCCGCGAATTGCAGAGGATTGGCCGACAGCGTCGTGCCCATGCCGGAATAGCCCGGCTCTTTCGTCCTGTTGTAGTCGGCATAGCGCGAGGCGACCTCTTCGCTCATGCCCCACACGCTTGCCGGCACGCCTCCGGCGATCGGCTTGCCCAGCACGAAAAAGTCGGGATCCAGCCCGTATTTCCTGGTGTAGCCGCCGGGACCGGTCGAGATCGTGTGCGTCTCGTCGATCAGGAGCAGCGTGCCGGCCGCGCGGGTCAGCCTGCGCAGTGCGTCGTGGAAGCCCGGATCAGCCAGCACCATGCAGGAATTGGTCAGCACCGGCTCGGCGATGACGCAGGCCACATCCCTGTCCTTCAAGGCGGCTTCGAGTGCCGCGACGTCGTTGAACTCGATGACCTTGGCGGTTCGGGTCAGGTCGCGGAATTCGCCGGCCAGTCCCGGCCTGTTGACGGGTTTGCCGTCGATCAGCCGCACCATCGTCTCGTCCACCGAGCCGTGATAGCAGCCGTTGAAGACCAGGATCTTTTCCCTTCCGGTGACGGCGCGCGCGACGCGCAGCGCGAAACGGTTGGCGTCGGTCGCCGTCGTCGCGATCTGCCAGAATGGCAGGCCGAAGCGCTGCGCGAGAAGCGGTCCGATGGCCAGTGCGTCTTCCGAAGGCAGCATATAGGTCAGGCCGCGCCCGGCCTGGCGGCGAATGGCGCGCGCCACCGGCGGCGGCGAATGGCCGAACATCGAACCGGTATCGCCAAGGCAGAAATCGTCCAGCCTGTTGCCGTCCAGATCGGTAATCGTAGCGCCCCGGGCGCTGTCGACCAGGATCGGAAACGGCGTCGGCCAGTCGTTCATCCAGTGCATCGGCACGCCGCCAAAGAAACCGGGCAGGCCGTTGCCGACCTTGGCCTGCGATTTCGGCCGCGCCTTGCGGAACTCAAACCCCTCGCTCTCGCGCAATTGCGCGATGCGGTCGCGGCTGATGCCGCCGATGGTCCCTGAACTGTCGCTGCTGTGCATGAAAACCCCTCTGGCCAGTTCCTCCCGGCCAATCCTAAATCCTCATAGCCAGACATTGTCGGCAACCGCAATTGGCCGCGCGTCCGTGCTGCATTGGCTCAGCCTCGCCAGCGCGGCTTGACCCTGCCGGCGAAGTCGGCGTCAATTGCAGCCGCAACGGGGGTTGAGAAAATGCGGACTTTTATCTGCGGGCTTGGCTTTTTGCTGTCGACGGGAACGGCGTTCGCCAGCGGCGGCATCTGGTGCTCGGCCGAAGACAAGGCGGCGATATTCCAGGTCGAGGCCGGCGTCACCAGGGGCATGGGTGGTCCGACCTTCAACTTTCGCGGCGATCTCGAGATCCCCGGCCGGCCTGCCGGCGACAGCTTGCGCAAGACCGTGTTCGAGGATTCGAACCTGACGCAGTACTGGCTCGACGGCGAGGAATTGCGGCTGAACATCTATCGCGAGCACGAGGTCGCGGAAAAGTTGAACTCGGTCGAACTGACGATCCTGACCAAGACCAGCGATGAAGGCGTCTATGACGGCCGCTATACGCTCGCCATCTACGATGCCGCCACCGACAAGGACCAGGACGGCAAGCCGGTTGAACTCACCGGCAAGGTCTCGTGCGGGGCGGAGTAGGCAGTAGGCAGTAGGCAGTAGGCAGTAGGCAGTAGGCATCCCTATTCCCTACTGGCTAACCCGTGATATCGATGACGCCGCAGTCGCCGGCGGCGCTGCCGAAGGCGATGCGGCGTTCTTCCTTGTCCCACATCATCGAGGTGATCGCGTCCTTGCCCGGGCGCCGCAGCAGCACTTCCTTGGCATCGGCGAAGCGCACCGCCATGACCATGCCGTCGTCATAGCCGACGGCCACGACATCCTGGCTTGGATGGCAGGCGACCGCCGTCACCATGGCGTTGCCGCGCGTGCCGAGTTCCAGCGGGGCCTTACCCATCGGGCCGTCTTTGGCAGAGAACGGCCAGACGATCGCCGCCGGCGCGCCCGAGCTTGCCAGCCATTTGCCCTTGACGCTCCAGGACAGGCTTTTGACCTTGCCGGGATAGCCGCTCATGCGCATGTGCTTGCCGTCGGCGAGCTTCCAGCCATGCAAGGCGTTTTCCTGCATCGTCGTGACCAGGAACGCCCCGTCGGGTGAAAATGTGATGCCGGTATGGGCTCCGGCCCATTCGAGCTCCACCGGCTTGCCTTCGGCGGCCGGGAAATGCAGCGTCGCGCCATTGTAGCGGGCGACGCCGAAGCGCATGCCCTTGGGCGAGAAGGCCAACCCCTCGACCGAGCGCGGATGGGTAAATTCCCGGGTCTTGCCATCTGCGAAGCGCACGAAGGCGGTCTTGCCGGTGGAGTACGCAATGGCGCCCTGCGGCCCGGCGGCGACGCTGGTGATCCACTTTTTGCCGGCGCTCACCAGTTCGGTGATCTCTCCGCCGGCCTTCACGGCAAACACCTTGCCATCCTCGCCGCCGGTGATCAGCCGGTCGTTGGCCGCGTCGTGGAAGGCGGCGAGCAGCCCGTCATTGGCCTGCTCCGTCTTGTGGCCATTGTCGAGCCGGTGCACCGCGCCGTCGGCCAGCGCGAAATGCGGTACATCGCCAAGAAAGACGGCGGCGACGCAATGGCCTTCGAGATCAAGCGGAGCGACTGTGGGCATGCGAGATCATTTCCATTCGAGATTTTTGGTCGTCAGCGTGTGTGGTCAGCGCTGGCGTGGCCAGGGAGCGACTGCCTTCTCCCCTTGTGGGAGAAGGTGGATCGGCGCGCAGCGCCGAGACGGTTGAGGGGTGGGTGACGGATCGCCGTCCTTGCCAAGCTGGAACACCCCTCATCCGACCTCGCTTCGCGAGGCCACCTTCTCCCACAAGGGGAGAAGGAAAGTAGGGCAGCGCTAGCGCCATAAAGTCGGGAAATCAACCCGCCTGGCAGGCCTCGAAGCTCTTCTTCAGCCGCTCGGCGTCGAGTTCGCGGCCGATGAAGACCAGCCGGCTCTCGTGCTTTTCGCCATCCTTCCAAGGGCGCTGGTGGTCGCCCTCGATGATCATGTGCACGCCCTGCAGGACATAGCGCTCATCATCGCCCTTGAGTGCGATGATGCCTTTCAGCCGCAGGATGTTCGGCCCCTCCATCTGGGTGACCTTTTCGATCCAGGGGAAGAATTTCTTCGGATCCATCTCGCCGCCGCGCAGCGACACGGATTTCACAGTCACGTCGTGGATGTCGGACGCATGGGCATGATCATGGTGGTGATGGTGATCATGTCCGTCATGATCGTGATGGTGATGATCGTGGTCGCAATCCGGACCGCATTCATGATCATGGTCGTGATCATGCGCTTCGAGGAAATGCGGGTCGTTCTCCAGCGCGCGGGTGAGATCGAAGGCGCCGCGGTCCAGCACCTCGGTCAGCGGCACGCCGGAACGCTGGGTCCGGTGGATCTTCGCCGCCGGGTTTATGGCGCGAATGGTGGCTTCGACCTTGGCCAGTTCATCGGGCGTGACCAAGTCGGTCTTGTTGAGCACGACGACGTCGGCGAAGGCGATCTGGTCCTCGGCTTCCTTGGAATCTTTCAGCCGCAGCGGCAGATGCTTGGCGTCGACAAGCGCCACGACCGCATCGAGCTTGGTCTTGGAGCGCACATCGTCGTCCATGAAGAAGGTCTGCGCCACCGGCACCGGGTCGGCGAGTCCCGTGGTCTCGACGACAATGGCGTCGAAACGGCCGGGCCGGCGCATCAGGCCTTCGACGACGCGGATCAGGTCGCCGCGCACCGTGCAGCAGACGCAGCCATTGTTCATCTCGTAGATTTCCTCGTCGGATTCCACGATCAGGTCGTTGTCGATGCCGATCTCGCCGAACTCGTTGACGATGACGGCGTAACGCCTGCCATGGTTTTCCGACAGGATGCGGTTGAGCAGCGTCGTCTTGCCGGCGCCGAGATAGCCGGTCAGGACGGTTACGGGGATTTGCGTCTGCGCTTCGCTCATGGCTTGCCTCGAAGTCTCTGGGCCCTGAAGGCCAGGAAAAGGGATTGTCGGCTCCATATAGTGTGTGTGCCGGGCTTTTGCACGCTGCAAACCACTGGGCCAAGCCTGCCGGTCCGGTGTCGGCGGGAAAGCATGATGGGCGACGTCGAGGCGTGGCGCCGTGGCAGGCAAACCGCGTCCCGTGCCGGCGATTTCTGTGCGCGAAAAGTCGTTTGTCATCTAACTGAAATAAACATCTGGCATTAGCCACGGCGGGCACCGCAATGCTTGCCGGCAAAGCTGTTTCACAAGCCGGAATCTTTTTGATCGTCGATTGCCAACCGGCTGGCTCCGTCTATGCTGCCGCTACCGGTGTGGCCGAAGAGGGATGACCATGGCCAAGGCGGACAAAACTGCGACGATGAGCCGGCTGCATTCGGCGGCAAGGCTGGCAAGGACCGCGCTGGCGGCCAGGCTTCTGGCGCACGGCTTCTACGCCGGCCAGGACCAGATCATGCTGGCGCTCGACCGCGAGGACGGCCAGACGCCGGGCAATCTGGCAGGGCGTCTCGGTGTGCGTCCGCCCACCATCACCAAGACCATCAATCGGCTGCAGGCGCAGGGTTTCCTGGAGAAGCGGGCGTCCGAGGCCGATGCGCGCCAGGCGCATATCTTCCTCACCGAGACCGGCCGCGAAACCATCCGCGCCATCGAGAAGTCGGTCAAGAAGACAGAAAAGCAGGCGCTCAAGGGCCTGGACAAGAAGGACCAGAAGGCGCTGTTCAAGCTGCTCGCCCGCATCGAGGCCAACCTCTCCAACGAGGAACTGGTCCTGATCGACGACGACGCCGAGTCAGACGACTGATCTTGCCGGTCAGGCTGCCGCCGCGGCCGGACCGCGCACCAGCGTCGACCAGCGCCCTGGCGTCATGCCCAGCGCTTTCTTGAATTGCCTGTTGAAATGGCTCTGGTCGCTGAAGCCGGCTTCGACCGCGATCTGCGCCAGGGGTTCGCCGGCGGCGATCATCCGCCGCGCGTGCTGAAGCCGGCGCATCAACAGGAAACGATGCGGGCTGGTGGAAAAGGCCGCCCGGAAATGCCTGGATAAGGCATAGCGGTCGAGCCCGGTAACCGCCTCCAGTTCGTCGGAACGAACCGCCCGGTCCAGATTTTCCGTCAGATAGTCGCGCGCCAGCGTCGCCGCCCGCCACGCCGTTCGGCCGATCGGTTTCGACGGCTGGCCGGCATGCCGGTTCAGGCCCTGCATCAGCTGCGTCAGGAAGTCGTCGACGAACAATTCGTTTAGCTCCTGGTCCAGCGGACCCAGCGCCGAAAGCAGCGTCGTGCAAAATGCACTATCGCTCACCACGCCATCCCCGACAAAGGGCAATGATGCGCCGCCAAGACAGCCAAGCATCAGCGACGGTTCAAGGTAGAGTATTCTATAGCGCAACCCGGCGTCGGTGCCGGCGCCGCCATCGTGCAGTTCGTCCGGATGCAGCACGATGATCTGGCCTGGCAGGCTGTGGCGCGTCGCGCCGCGATAGCGAAACGTCTGTACGCCGTGCAGGGTCACCCCGACCGCGTATGTGTCATGCCTGTGCATATCGAAGGCACTGCCGTGAAACCGGGCTTCGATGCGTTCCATGCCTGCGGGATCGGGAGCGGAAATGATGCAGTTTTCTGCTTCATCGACGCACAAACGTCCAAGACCCTCGAAGGCCTGGCGGTCTAGTTCGAACGACATCGTCTGCCTTAGCCTCGCTATCGGGGCGCAACCCGGAATGGCTCATTTTCTCATGTTCGACACGAAATTTGCAATCGTCCTGCGCCAAGACCTGCCGGTCTGGCAGAAACTCAACGTCACCGCCTTCCTGACCAGCGGCATCGTCGCGCAGTTCCCCGATATCATCGGCGAGCCCTATCGCGACCGGTCAGGCAATCTCTACAACCCGCTGTCGATCCAGCCGGTCATCGTGCTTTCTGCCGACCAGGCGACGCTGAGCGACATCCACCGGCGCGCGCTGGAGCGTGGCGTAACCACCTCGCTCTATGTCGAGGAGATGTTCGCGACCGGCTTCGACGCCGGCAACCGCGCCGTCTTCGCGCAATTCGCGCCCGAAGACGCCAAAGTGGTCGGCATCGCGTTGCGCGCCGAGAAGAAGGTGGTCGACAAGATCACCAAGGGTGCCCGGATGCATAGTTAGCCCCCGGAGACTAAGCCTGACGGCGGCTATTGTTGTGCCAGCGACCCCAGGCGCGGCAGCGGGCGACAATTGGCTTGCCGGCAAGCAACAATTCCCGCAAAGGTGGGTTTCAGCCCCGCTTTTCCCCGGCCTGCACGTGAATCCTTCCCAAAGAAATGTCGAAAGCGCGACGCCGCCGGTGGCGATCCTGTGCATGCTGACCACCTATGTCTTCTTCACCTTCCTCGACACCTCCAGCAAATATCTCGTTCTTGCCGGCGTCTCTGTCCTGATCGTCGCCTGGGTGCGCTTTGCGGTGCATGTCGTGCTGGTTGGGGCGCTGCTGCGTGGCTGGCGCGAGCCGGCGCGGTTTCGCCCGGTCAACCTGCCGGCACATGTGCTGCGCGGCGCCTTCCTGTTCGGCTCGACCGTGTTCAACGTCCTGGCGTTGCGCTCCCTGCAACTGGCCGAGACGACATCGATCTATTTCTTCGGGCCGATGGTGATCACCGCGCTTGCCGGCCCGCTGCTTGGCGAATGGGCTGGCTGGCGGCGTTGGCTGGCCATTCTGACGGCTTTCGTCGGAGTCCTGATCATCACCAGGCCAGGCGTGGGCGTTTTCGGCATCGGGCATCTCTTCGCGCTCGGCTCGATGCTGTCGAATTGCTTTTATGTCATCATGACGCGCCGCATGTCGGCGACCGAGACGTCGGAAAGCCTGATCCTGTTCTCTGCGCTGGCACCCGCCGTGCTGCTCCTGCCGCTGCTGCCGTTCTCCTTCTCGCTGCCGCACGATGGCTGGCACTGGTTCGTGCTGCTCATGCTCGGCTTTTTCGGCGGTGTCGGGCACTGGCTGCTGGTTCAGGCCTACCGGCTGGCGACGACCACGGCGCTGGCGCCCTATCCCTATTCGCAGATGGTGTGGATGATCCTCTCCGGCTGGATTGTCTTCAAGCAGTTTCCCGACCGCTGGACGCTGGTCGGCGCCGCCATCATCGTCGCCAGCGGCCTCTACATCGTCCATCGTGAACACCGGCTCAGGCTGCGCAGCCGCGCTGCTTCCGATGTCGAGGCGGAGGCGCTGGCAAAAAAACTTTGATTTGGCCCCGATCGATGGCATAAGGCCGCCCTTAAACAGTTTAAAAAAACGACGGGGAGCGAAAGGCTGGCACAGAAGATCAAGCTGTCGACGATCGCGGACGCGCTTGGCGTGTCCACGGCCACCGTGTCCCTGGCATTGCGCGACAGCCCGCTGGTCGCCGGCTCGACGCGCGACCGCATCAAGGAACATGCGCGCGCCATCGGCTACATCTACAACCGCCGCGCCGCCTCGTTGCGCACTTCGCGCTCGGGCATCGTCGGTGTCGTCGTCCACGACATCATGAACCCGTTCTTCGCCGAGATCCTGCGCTCGATCGAAAGCGAGCTCGACCGCAGCCGGCAGACCTTCATCCTGTCCAATCACTACGACCAGCTCGAAAAGCAGCGCACCTTCATCGATACGCTGCTGCAGCTCGGCGCCGACGGCGTCATCATGTCGCCCGCCATCGGTACGCCGGCCTCCGATATCCTGATGGCCGAGGAGAACGGCCTGCCGGCGGTGCTGATCGCGCGCACCGTCGAGGGCGCCGACGTGCCGGTGTTTCGCGGCGACGACGCTTATGGCACGGCGCTTGCCACCAACCACCTGATCTCGCTCGGCCACAAGCGCATCGCCATGGTCGGCGGCACCGACCAGACCTCGACCGGGCGTGACCGCTATCAGGGCTATCTCAACGCCATGGAAGCGGCCGGGCTCGAGGTCAGGCCGTCCTGGCGCATATCAGGCCCGCGTACCAAGCAGGCAGGCTTCGAGGCCGCCGGGCAGTTCCTGGCGCTGAAGGACAGGCCGACGGCGGCGTGCTGCTGGAACGATCTCGTCGCCATCGGCCTGATGAACGGTATCGCGCGTGCCGGCCTGGTGCCGGGCATCGACATCTCCGTCACCGGCTATGACGATCTCGAGGAGGCGGCGATCGCCACGCCGGCGCTCACCACCGTCTGGAACGGCCAGCGCGAGGTTGGCCGGCGCGCCGCCAGCGCGCTGCTCGACAAGCTCAACGGGCAGACGGTGCGGCCCTCGCAGGAATTGATCAAGCCGGAACTGCATGTGCGCCAGTCGACCGGCAAGCCGGTGGAGCGTGCATGACCAAGGCTGAAGCGTTGCAAACCGTCACCGTTCTGGTGCCGGCGGATTTCACCGGCCACGCCGCCGATCGCATCGACAGGACGTTCAGGCGCGTCGGCATCGAACGCGCGGATCCGGCATTGGTCACGGACGAAATGCGCCGCACCGTGCGCGGCATTGCATCCTTTGCCGGCATCAGCGCGGCGATGATGGATGCACTGCCCAATCTCGAAGTCATCACCTCGTTCGGGGTCGGCTACGATTCGGTCGATGTCGGCCACGCCCGGGCCAACAACATCATGGTCACCAACACGCCCGACGTGTTGACCGAGGAGGTCGCCGACACCGCGATCGGGCTGCTGATCAACACCGTCCGCGACCTGCCGCGCGCCGAAACCTGGCTGCGCGCCGGCAACTGGGCGAGCAAGGGCCACTATCCGCTGAGCCGGCTGACTTTGCGTGCGCGCCGCGTCGGCATTTTCGGCATGGGCCGTATCGGACAGGCCATTGCCCGGCGCCTGGAGGCGTTCGGCCTGCCGGTCGCCTATCACAACCGGCGTCGTGTCGAAGGCCTCTCCTATCAGTACCATCCAACGCTGAAGGGCTTGGCCGAGGCGGTCGACACGCTGATTTCGGTGGCGCCGGGCGGTGCTTCGACGCGCAACGCGGTCAATGCCGAGATCCTGTCGGCGCTCGGCGCCAACGGTGTCTTCGTCAATATCGGCCGCGGCAGCACGGTCGACGAGGCGGCGCTTGTCGCCGCGCTTGCCGATGGAACGATCGCCGCCGCCGGCCTCGATGTGTTCGCCGACGAGCCGAATGTCCCCAAGGCGTTGATCGATGCGCCAAATGCTTCATTGTTGCCCCATGTCGGCTCGGCCTCGGAGCATACGCGCCGCGCCATGGCCGATCTGTGCGTCGACAATCTGGTGTCCTGGTTCAGCGAGCGCAGGCCGCTGACACCCGTGCCCGAGACGGCCGCGGTGAAAGCCCGCGTTTGAGCCATTGACGCTGCCATATTTATTAACGTCGGCTTAACCCTTTGGAATCATTCTGCATCCTGTCAGTACGCGTGGATGAAGTTCAGGATGAAGACGCTTTCCGCTTTGATCGGGGCCGCCGCCTTGTTTGGCGGCGTTCAGCTGTTTCATGGCGGCAGTGTTGAAAGCGCCGCCGAAGAGGCCACCCCGTCCAACACCTACAGGCTGGTCGCCAATGGCGATGAGGACGCGTGCGCGGTCACGCGCGGCGCATCTGTCTCGGATGGCCTGTCGCTGCTGACGGTGGCATCGAATTGCCGCCGGCTCCTGCCGGGCATCGAGCAGGCGAAATTCTGGCGCGACGGACAGGATGGTACTGTCGCCTTCAGCGCCAATGGCATTGATCCGATCGTCACCTTCGCCGTTGCCGATGGCGACGGCTACGAATCCTATGCGCCGACGCTCCCGTTGCTGTCGCTTGCGGCCGACGGTAATTTGAAATCAGGAGACTAACTACTCCGCCGCTGCGCGGGCGCCGGCCTTCGCTGCCGCGTGCAACCGGACCGCGTCGCCGAAGGCCCGGAAGATCTTGGCCGAGTTGCTGTCCGATTTGACCCAATATTCGGGATGCCACTGAACGCCGACGGCGAAGGCGCGGGCGCCCTTGACCGAAACCGCTTCGACGGTGCCGTCGGTGGCGACAGCCTCGATCTCGAGCTTCGATCCGAGCCGGTCGATCGCCTGGCGGTGCAGCGAATTGACCTTGATCTCACCCGCCCCGAACACGCCGGCCAGGCAACTGTCGGGCTTGATCGAAATGCTCTGGTGGATGGCGAAGCGTTCGTCCTGAATGTCGCTCACCCGCGCGCGGTGGTCGAGCGAACCCTCGCGCTCCTGGATTTCGGTGCCCAGCGTGCCGCCCAGCGCCACGTTCAGCTCCTGGATGCCGCGGCAAATGGCCAGCAGCGGCACGCCGCGCTCGAGCGCCTTGCGGATCAGCGGCAGCGTGGTGGCGTCGCGCGCCGGATCATAGGGGCCGTTGGCCTCGCTCGCATCGCCGCCATAAAGTGCCGGGTCGACATTGGATTTCGAGCCGGTCAGCATGACGCCGTCGACCGACGACAGCAGCTCGTCGAAATCCAGCCGGTCGCCGAACGAGGGCACCAGCAAGGGGAAAACGCCAGCGCCTGCAATCGCCGCTTCCAGATATTGTTGCGGGGCGGCATGCCAAGTGTAGTTGTCGAATTGACGGACGTCGGTCGATATGGCGACGAGCGGCTGGTGCATTTTGGGTCCGGTTTCCATCTTGCAAGGGATATCCTGCCTCCAAAATAGGCGATCCCTGCCAATTTTTCCATGCCAAGTTTAGGCATCTCGCATAGGCCACGAAACCCGGCGTTAGACTATAGTTGCAGGCCCGCACAGCCCGTCGTCTAATCCGGCCGCCGTGCTGGACTCGACTCCCTGCCCGTGTATTGTTTCGCGAGCCGATGCGGGTACGGAGGATGTCCCTGTGTCGGTCTGTTGATCCAAAACGGAGGACCTCATGGATCGTCGTTCATTCATCCGCAGGGCCGGCGTCACCGGCGTCGGCGCCGCCGCGGCCGCCGCCACGCTTGCCGCGCCTGCCATCGCCCAGTCCAACCCCAAGGTGACATGGCGGCTGGCGTCGTCCTTCCCGAAGTCGCTCGACACCATCTATGGCGGCGCCGAAGTGTTCTCCAAGATGCTGTCGGAAGCCACGGACGGCAATTTCCAGATCCAGGTCTTTGCCGCCGGCGAGCTCGTTCCCGGCCTGCAGGCCGCCGACGCCACCACGGCCGGCACCGTCGAGGCCTGCCACACGGTGGCATATTACTACTGGGGCAAGGACCCGACCTGGGCGCTGGGTGCCGCGGTTCCCTTCTCGCTCAACGCGCGCGGCATGAATGCCTGGCATTACCACGGCGGCGGCATCGACCTGTTCAACGAATTTCTCGCCACGCAAGGCCTGTTCGGCCTGCCGGGAGGCAACACCGGCGTGCAGATGGGTGGCTGGTTCCGCAAGGAAATCAATACGGTGGCCGATCTCTCCGGCCTCAAGATGCGCATCGGCGGCTTTGCCGGCAAGGTGGTGCAGAAGCTCGGCGTCGTGCCGCAGCAGATCGCCGGCGGTGACATCTATCCGGCGCTGGAAAAGGGCACGATCGACGCCGCCGAATGGGTCGGCCCCTATGACGATGAGAAGTTGGGCTTCTACAAGGTCGCGCCCTATTACTACTATCCCGGCTGGTGGGAAGGCGGCCCGACCGTCCATCTGATGTTCAACAAGGCGAAATACGAAGAACTTTCGCCGACGTACAAATCGCTGTTGCGCACCGCTGCGCAGGCCGCCGACGCCGACATGCTGCAGAAATACGACTATGTGAACCCGCCCGCGGTGAAGCGGCTGGTGGCCGGCGGCGCCAAGCTGCGTCCGTTCAGCCAGGAGATCATGGCCGCCTGCTTCGAGAAGGCCAACGAGGTCTATACCGAAATGGAAGCCTCGAACGCGCCGTTCAAGAAGATCTGGGAATCGATCAAGGGCTTCCGCAAGGAGCACTATCTCTGGGCGCAGGTCGCCGAATACAACTACGACACCTTCATGATGGTCCAGCAGCGCAACGGCAAGCTGTAGGCTTCCCGTCCTTCATTTCGAAAGACCCCGGACGACGCTCGTCCGGGGTCTTTCTTTTCAGGCTCGTGAGGCACTGACTTCGATGAGAATCCTACCTGGGACAGAGCAGTAGAAGGTCGTCGTGTTGCCGCTGCCGCGCGTCAATTCCTGGACCTCGCCCGGCGCGAGGCCGGCCTCGGCAAGCTCGGTCCGCTTCCGGCGCACAAGCTCCGGATTGTCGACAAAGAAGCCGACGTGGAAACCGTCGGGATAGGTCGCGGTTTCTCCCTTGCCTGGGATCATAAGGTTGAGGACGAAGCCGTCGGCGCCGCGCAGCACGGCGAAGGCATCCTTGCCGCGCATGGCAAGGAGTTCGAAGCCGAAATGGCTGGTGAAGACGCCGGCAAGGGCGGCGACTTCCGATGTGACGAGATTGGCGTGGTTCAGTTTCATGAGTCTCAATCCTGTCGCTGGTTGAAGGCGGACAGGCTTGGCTGTGGACCGTGAAGAGCGGCGAGGGCATGGACAACCGGACATGACCCAGCCGGCCCACGGGCGTTCGCCTCGCTTGCCGGCCGCGGGTTCTCACGCACAACCATGCGGCGAACAGGCCCCCGTTCGAGAACGGGAGAGACCGGACTACCGAACCGGCCATGTCTTTTTCGGCGCTGGCTGGATAGCCGATCGGCGGCGAGACGGCAAGCGGACCGCCGCAATCGGTGGCTCAGGCATGGCCCGGCACCACGAGCACCTTGACCTCGCCCGGAGCCGGTGGATTGGCGATCACGGCCGGCGCTTCCTCCAGCGCCACCTGCCGCGAAATCAGCCGGTCGACCTCGATCGCGCCCGAGGCGATGAGCTCGGCCGCCCGGCCGTGGGTGTAGGGGTTGAGGAAGGAGCCAAGGACCTTCAATTCGCGGAACAGAAGATCGAAGGGCTCGAACTCTGCCTTCATGCCTTGCGGCGTCACGCCGACAATGACCACGGTGCCTCCGGCCCTGGCGATCCGCATCGACTGCTCGACGGTTTCCCGCACGCCGGCGCATTCGAAAACCACGTCCGCGCCGCCAGGCGCCAGTCCGGCCGGCGCGGCGATGGCGTCGATGACATTGGTGGCCGTGGGGTCGACCGTCACTGTCGCGCCGAGCTCCCTGGCAAGGTCGCGTCGCGACGCCTGCCTGGTCGACAGGATGATGGTCGTGGCGCCCGCAAGCCTGGCCAATTGCACGGTGAGCAGGCCGATGACGCCGCCGCCGAGCACGACAACCGAACTGCCGGGCTTGATCCCCGCGAGGTCAACGCCGTGCAGGCAGCAGGCGAGCGGCTCGCAGAACGCGCCATGTGTCGGTTTCAGGCTCGCCGGCAGGATGAACGCCTGTTTCTGCGGCATCACCACATAGTCGGCAAAGCCGCCGTCGCGGTGGATGCCGATGGCGGTGAGATTGCTGCACAGATTGACGCGGCCGGCATGGCAGTGGCTACAGCGCCCGCAGGCGATGTTGGGATCGCCGGTGACACGGTCGCCGATCGAGAAGCCGCAGACGCTGGAGCCGACGGCTTCGATAATGCCGGAGAATTCGTGTCCGGGCGTCACCGGCGGCTTGCAGGGGAATTCGCCGTGGAACAGATGGCGGTCGGTGCCGCAAACACCGCAAGCCTCTATCCGCACCAGGAGGTCGTCCGGCCCGGGAGAAGGTTTGGCGAGCTCGCGCAGGGCGATGCTGCCCACCGCTTCCAGCCGCACGGCTTTCATGGCGCGGCTCCCATCAGTTGAAATTCGGTGGTTGCGACAGGTCCGGCGCGGGCGTCGCCGGCTTGGTCGGTGGCGCATCGCCGAAATTCGGCGGCTGCGACAGGTCGGGTGTTCCGGGCGCGGCCGGTACGGATGCGCCATTGGCGGGAGCTCCGCCATCGGGCGCGCCGAGCGGCGAGAGGCCGGGCACCTCGGGCACCTTGTAGTCGATGGTGCCTGGATCGACTGCCGTGCCCTTGTAGTGCATCACCATCTGCGGGAAGGCGATGGTGAGCCCGATCATGATCACCTGGATGCAGACGAACGGCACCGCGCCCCAGTAGATCTGGCCGGTGGTGACCGGCGCGATCTGCTTGCCGGTGAGGCGGTCCAGATAGGGCACGCGGGCGGCGACCGAACGCAGGTAGAACAGCGCGAAGCCGAAGGGCGGATGCATGAAGGAGGTCTGCATGTTGACGCCCAGAAGCACGCCGAACCAGATCAGGTCGATGCCGAGCTTGTCGGCCGCCGGCGCCAGCAGCGGCACGATGATGAAGGCCAGCTCGAAGAAATCGAGGAAGAAGGCCAGCACGAAGACCAGGATGTTGACCCCGATCAGGAAGCCGACCTCGCCGCCCGGCAGCGAGGTCAGGAGATGCTCGACCCACAGATGGCCGTTGACGCCGTAAAAGGTCAGCGAGAAGACGCGCGCGCCGATCAGGATGAACAGCACGAAGGATGACAGCCTCGTCGTCGACGCCAGCGCCTGCTTGACCACGTCCATCGACAGCCGGCCCTTGATCGCCGCCATCGCCAGGGCGCCGACCGCGCCCATGGCACCACCCTCGGTCGGCGTGGCGATGCCGAGGAAGATGGTGCCGAGCACCAGGAAGATCAGCGCCAGCGGCGGGATCAAAACGATGATCACCTGCTGTGCCAGCCGCGACATCATGTTGAAACTGAGCCGCTGGTCGGCGACCGCCACCAGATAGATCAGGAGCACACCGACGCAGGCGCCAAGAATGTCGGCATTGTCGCCATGGGCTGGCTCGAGATAACGGTAGGCCGCGTATGAGACCGCGCCGGTCACGAGAAGCGCGACCAGCAGCGACAGCACGCCATGGCCGAGCGTGCGGGCCTCCAGCGGCAGCGCCGGCATCGAATTCGGCCGGACGATCGACATGATCAGGATATAGAGCATGTAGAGGCCGGTGAGCACGAGGCCGGGGATCAGCGCGCCGGCATACATGTCGCCGACCGACCGGCCAAGCTGGTCGGCAAGCACGATCAGCACCAGCGAGGGCGGGATGATCTGGGCGAGCGTGCCCGACGCGGCGATGACGCCCGACGCCAGCCGCCGGTCATAGCCGTAGCGCAGCATGATCGGCAGCGAGATCAGCCCCATGGCGATGACCGATGCCGCAACCACGCCGGTCGTGGCGGCGAGCAGCGCGCCGACGAAGATCACCGCGTAGGCGAGGCCGCCGCGAATGGGGCCGAACAGCTGGCCGATCGTGTCGAGCAGGTCCTCTGCCATACCCGATCGTTCGAGCACGATGCCCATGAATGTGAAGAACGGGATCGCCAGCAGCGTGTCGTTGGACATCACCCGGCTGCCGTAGAAATTGTCCGGCAGGGCGTGCAGCAACGGCCAGGCAAGATTGATCGAGCCGCCTGAATAGGGCGAAACCAGCACGCCGATGAAGAAGAACAGCAAGCCGTTGGCGGCGAGCGAAAAGGCGACGGGGTAGCCGATCAGCAGGAAGACGATCAGCGAGGCGAACATGATCGGCGCCATGTTCTGGGCGATGAATTCGATCACGGGCGCGCCTCCTGGGCGAGCGCCTTGGCATCGTCGGCGAGTGCCTTCGCCTCCAGCTCCGCTTGCTCATGCGCCGAGATGAACGGGTTAGGATCATCCATGTCGCCGCGCATGATGGCGATCTTCTTGATGATTTCGGAGATTCCCTGCAGCGCCAACAGGAAGAAGCCGACCAGCAGGATGGCCTTGGCCGGCCAGATGATCAGCCCGCCGGCATTGGTGGACATTTCACCGCTGCGGAACGAGAGCGACACATAGGGAACGAAATAGATCACCATCAGCGTCACGAAGGGCATCAGGAAGAAGAGGTGGCCGAGAAGGTCGATCCAGTGCTGCACGCGGCGCGGGAACAGGCCGTAGACGATGTCGATGCGGATGTGCTCGTTCTGCTTCAGCGTGTAGGCGGCGGCCAGCATGAAGGCGGCGCCGAACAGGTACCACTGTAATTCCAGCCATGCGTTGGAGGATGTGTCGAACACCTTGCGGATCACGGCATTGCCTGCGCTCACCAGGATCGCCAGCAGGATCAGCCAGGAGATCCATCTGCCGATGAATTCGTTCATACGGTCGATCGTTCTGGAGAGAGCGAGAAGCCCTGCCATGCATTCCTCCCTGGTGCCGGCGGCGCGCCCGATCCCCCCTCGTGTTGCGCTGCCTGGTCCAACGGTATGCAGTGCGTGGTCCGGTTGGTCAACACGAGCAGGGCCCGTGCGATCCGCCGGTCGGCAAGGGACCGTGGAAAACCGCGGCATGACGAGGCGTCATGCAACCAAAGTCTGATGGCGTCAGGCGATCTTGGTCTGGTCGCGGCCGGCGCCGATCAGGATCAGCATGGCGACAAGGAACAGGTACATCCACCCGTCGCGCCATTCGATCGGAAAATAGCCGGCCCATAGCGATTCGGCCATGCCGAAGGCAGCCGCGCCCAGTGCCGCGCGTGATGGCGACAGATAGCCGCCGACCGAGGTCACGAACAGGATTTTCAGCCCGTAGACAAGGCCGGAACCAAAGCTGACATTGCCGTAGTAGAGGCTGGCCATGACACCGGCCAGCGCGGCGCACAGGCCGCCTAGAAGCACGGCACGCCGGAACACCTTGCGCACGTCGACGCCGCACAGGGCTGCTGCCCGGGGGTCGTCGGAGACGGCGCGCCAGCACCGGCCGAAATTCGAGCGGGCGAAGGCCCAGGTGGCGAGCGCGACCGCCGCCAGGACCACCGCGCAGTCGAGCAGCTGGATGAGGGTCAGCGTCGCCTTGAAGCCGGCGGCCTCGGCGAAAACGATCGGCTCGGCCAGCATTGGCGGCAGCCACAGATCATGCGTGTCGGCGGCGATGCGGCTCGCTTCCGACAGGACGAGCAGGATGCCGAGCGTCGTCACCACGATGGCGTTGGGCGTACGGTCGGCCAACGGCTCGAAGACGCTGCGCGACAGGACATGGCTGATAAGCGCCGCGTAGAGCAAGGCCGCGACGACACCGAGCGCCACCGAGGCCAGCAGCGTCAGCCACAGCGCCTGGTAGCCGAAGGCGACAGTCAGGATCATCGTCTGGCCGCAGAAGGCGAACAGCGCGCCATAGGCAAGGTTGGTGCGGTGAAGGATACCGTTGGTCAGCACGTAGCCGAAGGCAAGTAGCGCGTAGAGCGCGCCTGAATGCAGCCCGTTCAGCACCTGCTGGAAGAAATAGAGCATGCTCAACAACACCAGAAGCGTGCCGCCCAAGCGCGGAGCGGGTGGCGGAACGCCCGAGACAGAGACGACGATACCGTGCGCATCGGAGGTTTGCATCTCCGAATCTAACTTGTCAAACACGATTTATCGGTTAGATTTCCGGGAAATGACGGTTGCCTGGACCCCACACCGCTTTACCGGCGGCCTGCTCGCACTCGACACGGCCAACACCGTCGTGTTGCGCGGCGATCCTCAACGCATGTTCGACCGCTTCGCCGATCCGGCCGAGATCGGCCGCTTCGCCGAGGCGGCCAGCGGCTATCGCGCCGCCGAGCTTGGCGGCAGGGAGCTGGTGGCGTCCTCGCCGGCGGCTATCGCGCCCGTCGTGCTGTCGATCCGCGAAGCGACCGACCGGCTGTTTCGCGGCGCGGTCTCGAACGGCGCGCTGGCAACCGCCGATCTGCCTGAGTTCCTGCGGGCCTGCGCCGACGGCCTGGCCGGCGGCGCGACCGAGATAGGTATCACGGAGCGGCCGTTCGGGGATCCGGCGACGCCGATCGCCTTCGAGGCGGCGCTGGCGGTTTCGGCGCTGTCCTTGTTGCGCGACGACACGGTCGCCAGGCTGAGAATCTGTCCCAACTGCACCTGGCTGTTCGTCGACAGAAGCCGCAATTCCAGCCGCCTTTGGTGCGACATGGCGGTCTGTGGCAACCGGCAGAAGGCAAGCCGTCACTATCGCCGCCGCAAGGCGACCAATGAGGTCAGAAATGCCTAGAAATCTCCTCCGTTCGATCGTCCTTGGCGCGGCGCTGGTCGCGTCGATCGCGCTTGGCGCCTGCCGCGATACCGGCGGCGCAGGCAAGCTGTTCGAGGTCTCGGGCAAGATATTCGTTTTCAACTATCGCCTTGCCCGGGCGACCTATGTCGTGACGCTGCGCCCGTTGCGGCCGATGGGAGACGGCCAGGTGGCGGTCGCCAGCTTCCAGAATCCTGCCGGCGGCGCCCCCTTGGTGGTCGAGCAGAAGATCTGGCCCAAGCTCGACAAGGTGAGCCTGGAGAGCCCGGCGCTGACCTGTATCGTCAAGAACAAGCCCTATGCGATCGCCATCGATATCAAGGACGCCGACGGTGCCGTGCTGCAGACCATCGACACCACGCTGATGTCGACGGAAGATCAGTCGATCCTGCCCGACCGGCCGCTGGTCATCGACCAGCTCTACACCGCCAACCCCGACCTCGCCGGCCATCCCGACGGCAAGCTGCCGGGCGAACCGAAGCCGGACTGTTCGAAGGCCGGCTGACGACTTTCCGGCAACATCCCGATTCCACTGGAATTTTCCTGCGCCGCCGGGGCATGGAAACGCGCTTTGATGCGCATTTCCGTGTCCGCCGGACCGTTTGTTGCGCGTTGGCTGGTCCCTGCGATTTTGTTTGACCTGCCTTGCAAGGGGAGAAAGGATGCGTCATCCGACCCCGACGTTGGCCGCATCCCCCGCGCTGCCTTCGCAGAGGAAATACCTGATGACGCTGCATGACGTCGCGCTCGACGACAAGTTCGATCTCGGAAAGGAGCGCATCTTCCTGTCCGGCGCGCAGGCGGTCATCCGCATGCTCCTGATGCAGCGTGAGCGCGACCGCCGCGCCGGCTTGAACACGGCCGGCTTCGTCTCCGGCTATCGCGGCTCGCCGCTCGGCGGGCTCGACATGCAGCTCTGGAAAGCGAAGAAACAGCTCGCCCAGGCCGACATCGTCTTTCAGCCCGGCCTCAACGAGGAACTTGCAGCCACCGCCTGCTGGGGCTCGCAGCAGACGGAACTGCTCGGTGAGGGCACCCATGATGGTGTGTTCTCGGTCTGGTACGGCAAAGGCCCCGGCGTCGATCGCTCGGGCGATGTGTTCCGCCATGCCAATCTCGCCGGCTCGTCCAGGCATGGCGGCGTCCTTGCGCTGATGGGCGACGACCATATGGCCGAATCCTCGACCAATGCGCATGCCACCGAGTTCCTGTTCGTAGACACCATGGTGCCGATCCTCAACCCGGCCGGCGTGCAGGAAATCATCGACTACGGCCTGTACGGCTTTGCCATGTCGCGCTTCGCCGGCACCTGGGCGGCGATCAAATGCGTCAAGGACAACATCGAATCGACGGCTTCGGTCGATGCCTCACTCGAACGGTTGAACATCGTCGTCCCGGAGTTCGACATGCCGCCGGGCGGCCTCAACATCCGCCACGAGATCGACATGCTCGGCCAGGAGGAGCGACTGCACGAGCACAAGCGTGCCGCGGCCTCCGCCTTCATCCATGCCAATGGGCTGAACCGCATCGTCTATTCGGGCGGCCGCAATCCGAAACTCGGCGTCATCACGCTGGGCAAGAGCTATCTCGACGTTCGCCAGGCGCTGGAGGATATCGGCGTCGACGAGGCCGCCGCCAACCGTATCGGTATCAGGCTGTTCAAGGTCGGCTGCCCATGGCCGCTCGACCTGCAGCACATCGCCGAGTTCGCGCGCGGTCTCGACACCATCGTCGTCGTCGAGGAGAAACGCTCGCTGATCGAGGTGCAACTGCGCGAGAGCCTCTACGGCACGGCCTCGCAGCCGGTCATTATCGGCAAGAAGGACGAGCGCGGCGACTGGCTGTTTCCGGCCAAGGGCGCGCTCGACCCGAACGAGATCGCCATCGCGCTTGGCGAGAGGATCGTCAAGACCATCGGCCCGTCCGAGGAGATTTCGGCAAGGGTCGCGAAGCTGCGCCAGTTCCAGGCGATGCTGGCCGACGCCACCGACATCGGCTCGCGCACGCCCTTCTTCTGTTCGGGCTGTCCGCACAATTCCTCGACCAAGGTGCCGGACGGCTCGATCGCCGCGGCCGGCATCGGCTGCCACTTCATGGCGCTGTGGATGGACCGCAACACGCTGGGCTTCACCGCCATGGGCGGCGAGGGCGCGCAATGGGTCGGCCAGGCGCCATTTTCAAAACGCGACCATATCTTCCAGAATCTCGGTGACGGCACCTACAACCATTCCGGCACGCTGGCGATCCGCTTCGCCTTGTCGAGCGAGGCCAACATCACCTACAAGATCCTCTATAACGATGCGGTCGCCATGACCGGCGGCCAGCCGCATGAGGGCGGCCTGACGGTGGACATGATCGCCAGGCAGGTGCGCGCCGAAGGCGTCGACCGCATCGCCATCGTCACCGACGAGCCCGGCAAATATGCGGGGAAGGCCGAATTCCCCAGCGGCGCCACCATTCATCATCGCGACGACCTCGACCTCGTCCAGCGCGAGCTGCGCGACGTCAAGGGCGTTTCGATCCTGCTCTACGACCAGACCTGCGCCGCCGAAAAGCGTCGCCGCCGCAAGCGCGGCACTTTTCCCGACCCCGACAAGCGCGTCTTCATCAACGAACTGGTCTGCGAAGGCTGCGGCGATTGCGGCGTGCAGTCGAATTGCGTCTCGATCCAGCCGGTCGAGACCGAGTTCGGCCGCAAGCGCAAGATCGACCAGTCGAGCTGCAACAAGGATTTCTCCTGCGTCAACGGCTTCTGTCCATCCTTCGTCACCGTGCATGGCGCCAGGATCCGCAAGGCTGAAGGCCTCGCCGGCGGAACCGATCCGCTCGAAGGCGTGCCGGCGCCGGCCGAATTCCCGCTCGGCGTCGAGGGCTGGGCGGCGATCATCGACGGCGTCGGCGGCACCGGCGTCGTCACCGTGGGCGCCGTGCTTGGCATGGCCGCGCATCTAGAGGACAAGGGCTGCGGCATGATCGACATGGCCGGCCTTGCCCAGAAGGGCGGCTCGGTCTTCACCCATGTCCGCATCGCCCGCACGCCCGATGATATCCATGCCATCCGCGTTTCGGCCGGCAAGGCCGATCTCGTGCTTGGCTGCGATCTCGTCGTGTCGGGCGCCAAGAAGGTGCTGACGGCGGTGCGCGAGGGCCATACGATCTTCCTCGCCAACACCGCCGAGATCATGCCCGGCGAGTTCGCCCGCTCGGCCGATTTCTCGCTGCCGGTCGAGCGCCTGAAAAAGGCGATCCGTGCCGCCGCCGGCGACGACAAGGCGCATTTCTTCGACGCCACCCGAACCGCAACCGCCCTGTTCGGCAATTCGCTCGGCGCCAACATGTTCATGCTCGGATTTGCCTTCCAGCATGGTGGCCTGCCGCTCTCGGCTGAAGCCGTTGAAAAGGCTATCGAATTGAATGGCGAGGCGGTGGCGATGAACATCGCCGCCTTCCGCTGGGGCCGCCGTGCCGCCCATCAGCCTGATTTCGTGCGCGGCCTCGTCGCCCAGCCGGGTCAGGCCGTCGCCGGGAAGGCTGCCCCTGCCGCCGAGACGCTCGACGAGATCATCGCCCGCCGCGCCGCCTTCCTCACCGCCTATCAGAACGCGCCCTATGCCAGGCGTTACACCGACAGGATCGCCGCCTTGCGCGCGGCGGAGACCAAAGCCGTACCGGGTTCGACCGCCGTGGCCGAGGCCGCCGCCAAGAGCCTGTTCAAGCTGATGGCGATCAAGGACGAATACGAGGTGGCCCGGCTCTACACCGATGGCTCTTTCGCCGCCGAGCTTGGCAAGCAGTTCCAGAGCTACGAGAAGCTCGAATTCCATCTCGCGCCGCCGATCATGGGCCGCCGCGGCAATGACGGCAAACCGAGGAAGTCGAGCTTCGGTCCGTGGATGATGAAGGGCTTTCGCCTGCTGGCGGCGTTGAAGGGCCTGCGCGGCACCGTTTTCGACCTCTTCGGCTACACCGCCGAGCGGCGCATGGAGCGGCAATTGCTGGCGCAGTACGAGGCCGATCTCGAACTGGTCGCCGGTTCGCTGGCACCGGGCAAAATCGAGGCCGCGACAGCCCTGGTCTCGGTCCCGGCGCTGATCCGCGGCTATGGCCATGTCCGCCAGGCCAGCGCCGAAAAAGCGGCGGCCGAGCGCCGCCGGTTGCTCGATCGCCTGGCGGCGGCTTCGGCAAGGCCGGAACTCCAGGCCGCCGAGTGAACCAAGAAACGCCCAAAAATCAGGCGTTTCAGCCCAAGCTAAAGGTTTTTTAATGGGACTATGCCAAGGCTGGGGCTCATTGGGCGCCAGTAATGGGCAGAACAAAAACCGATAACATCCCTGTGGATGTTTATATCCAGTTTGTGCGCTCGTTGTTCGACAACGCGCATATGCTGGTCATCGGCGCACTTTGCCACGCTGTGATCAGCCTCATGGTGTACTGGCGCAACGGCCAGCCCATCTTCCTGGTTCTCGCCGGCGCGATGCTCGGCATCGGTGTCTGGCGCTACTTCAGCCTGCGGCGGTTTCACCGCTCGGGCGCCGAGATGCGCGATGCCGCGGACGCGACCAAGTGGGAGCGTGAATACATCCTGAAAGGCAGCCTGCAAGGGCTGCTGCTGGGGCTTTTCTGCTTTATCTCCATCTATGTCTACTCGGATTCCTATGCCGAAATCGGGGCGCTGTCCGTAACGCTGTCCTCGCTGGTGACCGTCGTCGGCCGCAATTACGGTTCGCCGCGCATGGTCATGATCTTCGCGATCACCTTCGTCGGGCCGATCGCCGCCGCGCTCATCCTCAGATTCGACGTCCCCTATGTCGTGCTCGGCCTGTTGATCATTCCGTTCATGTTCATCATCAAGGGCAGCGCCGACCACGTCCGCAACGTGTTGTTTTCGGCCGTTGTCGGACACAAGCAGGCGCGGCAGATCGCGCAGCGCTTCAATCGCGCCTTGAACACCATGTCGCACGGCCTGGTCATGCTCGGTCCCGACGGCAAGGTCGTCGTCGGCAATGCCGAGGCCGCCCGCCTGATGTCGCTCAAATCGCCTGACCAGCTGCTCGGGCGGTCGATCCATTCCTTGCTGCTGCGCGGCGTTGCCGGCGGCATGCTGGCGCCGAAGGACTGCCGCTATGTCGAGGCGCAGTTGACGCGTGCGCTGCGCGAGGGGCGCGATCGCAAGGTGCTGGTCTCCTTCTCCAACGGCCAGCACTTCGAATTCTCGGCCCGCGAAGGCAACCAGGAACTGGGTGTCATCACCTTCGAGGATGTCACGGCGCGTGTCGAAGCCGAGGAAAAGATCCGCTTCATGGCGCGCTACGACAACCTCACGGGCCTTCCGAATCGCGCTTACTTCCATGAACTGGTCGGTGAGTTGATGGCCTCCGGCGACCGCGATCGCCTGTGCGGCCTCGCCGTCGTCGATCTCGATGATTTCAAGAGCGTCAACGACACGCTCGGCCATCCTGTCGGAGACGGGTTGATTTACGCCGTTGCCGAGCGGCTGGCGGCCATAGCCGGGCAAGGCCTCACCGTGAGCCGCTTCGGTGGTGACGAGTTCATGCTGTTCTTCGACCGCATCGAGGACGAAAGCCACCTGGCAAGCCTGCTCGACCTGATTTTCGCCGAGCTGCAGGGAGAGGTCGACGTCGCGGGTCATGGGCTGCGAATCCAGGCCAGCGCGGGTGCCGTCCTGTCCAAGGTCGGCGGGACCGATGTGGACGCCATGATCGTCAAGGCGGATTTGGCGCTCTACAAGGCCAAGGAACTTGGCAAGAACGGTTGGCGGCTGTTCGAGGCCGCGATGGACGCCGCGTTCCGCAACCGCCAGCTGATGAAGGCGGACCTGCGCAGCGCCGTCGAAAGCAAGGACCTGCGGGTCGTCTACCAGCCGATCGTGGCGATGAACACAATGCGCATCGCCAGTTGCGAGGCGCTTTGCCGCTGGGACCATCCCGATCTCGGGCCGATTTCGCCCGGCATCTTCATTCCGCTGGCCGAGGAAATGGGCATCATTTCCGAAATCAGCACCTTCGTGCTTCAGGCGGCTTGCACGGAATGCGCCAAATGGCCGGACCAGACCAGCGTCTCGGTCAACCTTTCGGCGCGGGATTTCCGCAACCGCGACGTCATCCAGAAGGTCCGCGATGCGTTGGCCAGCTCGGGCCTTGCCGCCGGCCGCCTCGAGATCGAGGTCACCGAAACCGCGCTGCTCGACGACAAATCGCTGACGCGCCAATATATCGAGGAACTGAAGCAGCTTGGCGTTCGCATCGCCCTCGACGATTTCGGTACCGGCTACTCGAGCCTGAGCTATCTCCACAAGCTGCCGCTCGACAAGATCAAGATCGATCGGTCGTTCGTGATGGATGTCACCCAGAATCCGCGCTCGCTCGAGCTGCTGAAGGGCGTCGTCGACCTGACCCGCATCCTGGGGCTCACCGTCACCATCGAAGGCGTCGAGACGTTCGAGCAGCTCAAGGTTCTTCTGCATTCGGTAAAGCCGGATCTGGTCCAGGGTTTCCTCTTCGGCGCGGCGCTCAGCGCGTCAGGCATTGAAACCATGTCCAATGTGACTTGGCCCTTCGCCGCCGAACTGGCGCCGGCCCGCAAGCGCGCCACCACCTGACATCGCTTTGCAATCATTGGCGTAGGCCGCCAGCCGGCTCGTGTTCGTGGTTTACCATTTGTTAACGTTAATTTAGGGTAAACGCGAAAGCTCGCAATTTTGCTTCTGGTTCTTCCCGCGCTTCGCTATTGTCCTTGTGCGGTGGTGCGAGGACCAAATGGAAAACAAGTTGTTGGGTACGCCCCTGGCGGCGGCGTCGAGCAGGGATAAGAATCGTCCCTCGGTGTTCTCAGATCACATCATGGATGTTCTGGAGCACGTTGAGTATCGCCTTTGCGACGGCGCAGAGGATTTGGAAGCGATATACAGGCTTCGCTACAATTCCTATCTTCATGCTGGCATGGTGAAGCCGGATGCTTCGCGCATGGTGAAGGACAGCTTCGACGATCTTCCCAATTCTTATCGGTTTGGCGTCTTCTTCGACGGCACGCTCGTCAGCACCATCAGAATCCACTACGCCAGCGCGCGATATCCAGTGTCACCCAGCACCGATGTTTTCGGCGATGTGCTGGCGCGGCGTCTGGCGTCCGGCGAGACTTTCGTCGACCCGAGCCGGTTCGCCGCCGATCTCGAATGGTCGAGCAGCCTGCGGGTGCTGCCCTACATCACGCTGAGGCTGGCGGTGGTCGCCTGCAGCCACTTCAAGCCGACCTATTGCCTGACGGCGATCAAGGAAGAGCATTCGGCGTTCTATCATCGCATCTTCCGTTCCGAGCAGGCCGTGCCGCCACGGAACTATCCCGGCCTTACCGTTCCGGTGCATCTGTTCCAGTCTAAATGCTCCGAGAACATGCAGGCGACGCTCGATCGTTTCCCGTTCTTCCATTCCACGGCGTTCGAGCAGCGCATGCTTTTCCAGCGCCCCAAGAGGGGTGAACTGGCGCCGCTGACCATTCTGCCGACCGCCAAGTATTTCGAGGCGGCCTGAGCGCGCAGGACCGTCCCAGACCGATCGTCGCCATGGCCGCGTGCGGTGCGAGCCGCGCGTCGCGAGGGAGCTTTCCAGGCCCGAGCGCGTTGTGAGTGGCGGCATCAGCGGGATTGGTGCCGTCGCTTCTGGAAAGGACAACGACATGCATGTTTCCCAGCTTGCCCTCACGCCGCTCATCTCGCTGATAGCGGGCGTGCTGATCCTCATCATGCCGCGGCTGCTGAACTACATCGTCGCGCTCTATCTGATTGTCGTGGGGCTGCTCGGCCTGTTCCCGCACCTTGCCGGCTGAGGCCTTCAGTCGCTGAAGAAACGCAGCGCCGCGGCCACGATCGCTTCGGGCGCGTCTTCCTGCATCAGGTGGCCGGAGCCGGGGACGAGCGTCAAGGCGCAACCCGGCAGCATGGCCGCCAGCCTGTGGCCGTTCCGCGGCGGGATCCAGCGATCTTCTTGTCCCCATAGCAAGGCCACCGGGCAGCGCAGGTTCGCATAGAGCGGTTCGACCTCGTCGGTGAAACGCTGATCCATCTGGGCGATCTGCCGATAGAAACCGGGCTGGCCCACCGGCCCTGTCCACGGCGCGATGTAGGGCTCCAGTTCGCTGTCCGACAAAGGCTTGAACGCGGCGCCCGAAACATAGGCTTTCAGGATCGCCGCCTGGATGTATTCCGGCACGCCCGCGAAGGCGGCTTGGTGTTGCCGCACGTGCTGTACAAAAGGCGACCCCCAGGGCCGCACCGCTACCGGATCGATCAGCAACAACCTGTCATAGTCGCAGCCGTCGATGAGATGGGCACGCAAGGCGGTGGCGCCGCCGAAATCATGGGCGACGACTTTCGGCCGGTCGAGTTTCCAAAAAGCCAGAATTGCCGCCAGTGCGCCATTCTGGATGCCGAGCGAAACGTCCTGGCCTTCCCGCTTGTCGGATCGCCCGTAACCGGGAAGATCGTAGAAATACAGCGTATGGTCGCGCGCCAATTCAGGCGCGACCCGGTGCCAGACATGCGAGGAGAACGGCGTGCCATGCACGAGAACGATCGGAGGGCCCGAGCCGACGCTTCCCCATGCGATGATCGTGCCATCCCAGTCAAATGTCTGTGTGGGCGTTGTCATGGCTTCACCAACCAAGTTCGTTCCGCGACGATAGCCCTGCGCGGCGTCCTCCTGAATCGCCAAATTCTCACAGCAGGTTCAATCGGGCTTACCCGTAACGCCGGTGGCCGGCGGCGACAGGTGCCCGTCAGGCAAGGCGATCGGCCGCAGTTTCAATTTTCCCTTGAGGCAGTTGTCGGCTGCGATGCGGCAATAGCGCCATTGCTCTCCGCCCGGCTTTTCGGTATGTGCCTGAAAGATGTCTTCGAAGGGGTATTCCTATGGCTGAGCACACGCCGACCGGTCCTGTAGAGCTGGGCGCGAAGATGGACTATGCCGAGCATGACCGCACCTATGCGGGCTTTCTGGCGCTGGCCAAATATGGCTCGCTCTTCTGCGGCGCGCTGCTTCTGGCAATGGCTTTCGGCTTCTTTGCGGGCGGCTTCTTCTCGGCGACCATCCTGTTCGTGCTTATTCTGGCCGTTGGCGCCTTCATTCTGCGATAGACCTTCCAAAACCCTCTTGCGGTTGACGTAGCCGGATATCCCGGTTGACATTTCGCGCAGACAGGTTCCAGCCGAAAGGATCATGCGGTGGGACAGACGGTTTTCATTCCTCGCGAGCTTGAGGCGAACGAGCCGCGTGTCGCGGCATCGCCCGATACGGTGAAGCGGCTGGCGGGCCTTGGCTTCGACGTGATCGTCGAAACCGGCGCCGGCACCCGTTCGCGTATCCCGGACGAGGAATTCGCCAAGGCAGGTGCCGTCATCGGCAAGGCCACGGATGTCGCCAGGGCCGATGTCGTGCTGAAGGTTCGCAGGCCAACGGACGCCGAGCTGAAAAGTTACAAATCCGGCGCCGCAGTGATCGCCATCATGGATCCCTACGGCAACGATGCCGCTGTCGCGGCCTTGGCCAAGGCGGGTGTCACCGCCTTCTCGATGGAATTCATGCCGCGCATCACCCGCGCGCAGTCGATGGACGTGTTGTCGTCGCAGGCCAATCTTGCCGGCTACCAGGCCGTGATCGACGGCGCTTCGGAATATGATCGCGCCTTGCCGATGATGATGACCGCTGCCGGCACCGTGCCGGCGGCAAAAGTCTTCATCATGGGCGTCGGTGTCGCCGGGCTGCAGGCCATCGCCACCGCGCGCCGTCTCGGCGCGGTCGTCACCGCCACGGATGTGCGCCCCGCCGCCAAGGAACAGGTCGCCTCGCTTGGCGCGAAGTTCCTCGCGGTCGAGGACGAGGAGTTCAAGGCGGCCGAGACGGCAGGCGGCTATGCCAAGGAAATGTCGAAGGAATATCAGGCCAAGCAGGCTGCGCTGACATCGGAGCACATCGCCAAGCAGGATATCGTCATCACCACGGCGCTGATCCCCGGCCGGCCGGCGCCGAAGCTGGTTTCCGCGGCCATGGTCGCCTCGATGAAACCGGGCTCGGTCATCGTCGATCTCGCCGTCGAGCGTGGCGGCAATGTCGAGGGCGCTGACGCCGGCAAAGTCGTCACCACCGCCAACAACGTCAAGATCGTCGGCCATCTCAATGTGCCCGGCCGCATCGCCGCATCGGCGTCGCTGCTCTACGCCAAGAACCTCTTCACCTTTGTCGAAACGCTGGTCGACAAGACGACGAAAACGCTTGCCATCAAGCGTGACGACGAACTGGTCAAGGCCACCATGCTGACCGATGGCGGCAAGGTCGTTCATCCGGCCTTCGCCAAGGCCGACCAGCAGCCTTATGTCGAGCCGGCCGCGATCCCGGCCACGACCATGGTGGCCGATGCTTCGACACCTGCCGCCCCGAAAAAAGCGACAGCCAAGAAACCTGCCGCATCCAAGTCCTCCTCGCCAAAGTCGAAAGGCACCGCGTGATGGATCAGACCCTGCAGAAAGCCCTCGATCAGCTCGACCAGGCAAGTGCTGCCGTCAGGCTCGCGGTGCAGAACCTGGCCAACGCGCCGGGCGGCGCCGACGCTGCGGGTGATGCCGCGCACGCGCTGTCGGGCGGCGCCATCGATCCCTTCGTGTTCCGCTTCGCCATCTTCGTGCTGGCTATTTTCGTCGGCTACTATGTCGTCTGGTCGGTGACCCCTGCCTTGCACACGCCGCTGATGGCCGTCACCAACGCCATCTCCTCGGTGATCGTCGTCGGCGCGCTGCTCGCTGTCGGCATCGCGGCCTCCGGCGTCGCCGCCGGCTTCGGTTTCGTTGCGCTGATGCTGGTCTCGGTCAACATCTTCGGCGGCTTCCTGGTCACCCAGCGCATGCTGGCGATGTACAAGAAAAAGGACAAGTGAGGCAGGTCGGGCGCGCTCATGGCCTTTGGGAGGAGGGATGCAATGTATAGAACGCTGCTTGCTCTCTTGCTGGCTGCCTTTGCCGCCGTCGGCGCCGGCTGGGCTCGTCCGCCGACGGATGTCGAGAAGCAGGCTCTCCTGGCGACGGTGGAGGAGTTCAAGACCGCTTTCGGAGCCAACGACATGGGTCATGTCTTCGGCATGACGTCTCCGAAGATTCTGGACTATTTTTCAAGCTCCACCGGCCTCACCGTCGATCAGCTGCAAAAACAGATGCAGGCGGCATGGGACGATGTGCAAAAGAGGGTGAGCGTCGAATCTTTCCGGATGGATGCTGACGGCGTGCAGTATCGGGAGATGGAAAACGGCACGCCCTACGCGCTGCTGCCCACCGAAACGATCATGATCCTCGACAAGGACGGTCACAAGCAGCGGGTCGCCGCCCATAGCCAGACATTGGCGCTTCTCGATGGCAGCCGATGGTATCTGATGCGGGTCGATGAACCGAAGCAATTGACGATAATAAGGAAAATCTACCCCGAATTCGAGAAAGTCGAATTCCCCGCGGGTAAGCTGGAGGCATTGGACTAAGCCATGACCGTCAATCTCGCCTCCTTCCTCTATCTGGTGTCTGGCATCCTGTTCATCCTGGCCTTGCGCGGCCTGTCGCATCCGACCACCAGCCGCCAGGGTAATCTCTACGGCATGATCGGCATGGGCATCGCCATTGCCACCACCTTGGCGCTGGCGACCCCTTCGGCCGGCCGTTTCGGCCTGATCGTGCTCGGCCTCGCCATAGGCGGCGGCGTCGGCGCGGTTACCGCGCGCCGCATCGCCATGACCTCGATGCCGCAGCTGGTCGCCGCCTTCCACAGCCTCGTCGGCCTCGCCGCCGTCATGGTCGCGGCGGCTGCCATCTACGCACCGGAGAGCTTCGGCATCGGCACCGCCGGCGACATCCACGCCCAGGCGCTGGTCGAGATGAGCCTCGGCGTCGCCATCGGCGCCATCACCTTCACCGGCTCCGTCATCGCCTTCCTCAAGCTTGATGGACGCATGTCCGGGAAGCCGATCATGATCGGCGGCCGCCATTTCATCAACGCGGCACTTGGCATCGCCCTGGTCGTGCTGATCGTGCTGCTGGTCACCACGGAATCGAAGCTGATCTTCTGGCTGATCGTCACTGCTTCGCTGGTGCTCGGCATCCTGCTCATCATCCCCATCGGCGGCGCCGACATGCCGGTCGTCGTCTCGATGCTGAATTCCTATTCCGGCTGGGCGGCCGCGGCTCTCGGCTTCACGCTCGGCAATCTGGCGCTGATCATCACCGGCGCGCTGGTCGGCTCGTCGGGTGCCATCCTGTCCTACATCATGTGCAAGGGCATGAACCGAAGCTTCATCTCCGTCATCCTCGGCGGCTTCGGCGGCGAGACGGCGGCGGCCGCCGATGACGGCATCGAGCGCACCGTCAAGCAGGGCTCGGCCGACGATGCCGCCTACCTGATGATGAATGCGCAGAAGGTCATCATCGTGCCGGGCTACGGCATGGCGGTCGCCCAGGCGCAGCACGCGCTGCGCGAAATGGCCGACAAGCTCAAGGCCAATGGCGTCGACGTCAAATACGCCATCCATCCTGTCGCCGGCCGCATGCCTGGCCACATGAACGTGCTGCTCGCCGAAGCCAATGTGCCTTACGACGAAGTGTTCGAGCTGGAGGACATCAATTCGGAGTTCGCGCAGGCCGATGTTGCCTATGTCATCGGCGCCAACGACGTGACAAACCCGTCGGCGCGTGACGACAAGTCGTCGCCGATCTACGGCATGCCGATCCTGGATGTCGACAAGGCGCGCACCTGCCTGTTCGTCAAGCGCTCGCTGGGTTCCGGCTATGCCGGCATCGACAACACGCTGTTCTACAAGGACGGCACCATGATGCTGCTCGGCGACGCCAAGAAGATGACCGAGGAAATCGTCAAGGCGATGGATCACTGACCGGCCTGTCCTTGCCCGGGGACGTGCCGGCGGAATGCCGGCACGCGGTCATCGCAGCCCATCCGCGCCTGGCCGGCTCGACATTCGCTGTCGCCGGCCGCGGATGGCACAGCCTCGCAGTCGAGGTCGACGACCGCTATATCTTCAAGTTCCCGCAAGGGAAGGAGGCCGAGGCCGCGCTACTGCGGGAAGCCCGGCTGCTCGAAGCCGTCCGGCCGTTTGTGATGATGCCGGTGCCGCATATGACGATCCATCCCGGACCGCCGCTGTTTTCCATGCATGGCAAACTGCCGGGCCGGACGTTGGAACCGGCCGACTACGCGAAGCTGGACGAGACGGCGCGGGCGCGGCTCGCGGACGATCTCGCCCTGTTCTTCGCCGAGCTTCATGCTATCGGTCCCGCCGTCATGCGGGCCGCCGGTGCCGAGCCGGTCGGCTGGTGGGACACAGCGGACGAAACGCTCGCGCCAGTCTGGGCGCTCTTGCCGCCGGAGCTGCGCCGGGAGGCTGAAGTGGCGATCAAGGCGTATCATGAACTCGGCCCGGACCGCTCGGTGAGGTCTACGGCTTCTTCGACGCGCATGGCTGGAACATGGCTTTTGACCATGACCGGGGGCGGCTCACAGGCATTTTCGACTTCGCCGATTCCGGCTTCGGCCCGCCGCATCGCGAATTCGTGCAGGTATCGCTCATCGATCCCGATCTGGCCCTGCGGAGCATGCGCGCCTACGAGGCGCGTACCGGCAACGGGCTCGATCCGCGACGGGTCTTCCTCCTCGCCGCCGCCATGCGGCTCTCCGAGCTCGCGGGCGCTGCCGAGACGGGCGAGAACGTGCCGATGATCCTGAATCTCGCGATCGGTTGGCTGCGGCAGCACGCAATACGGTAGCTTCATTGCACGCCGAGGCTGATGAAATGAAAGAGCCCGGTCGCAAACCGGGCTATTTCATTTCGAAATGGTAGCCGCGCTCAGCGGTTGCTGAGAAATACGGCCTCCTCGTCATCCCTTTGCCTGCCGCCAAGGGCTGCGGCGGCGCTGGCGATGAAGGCGCCGATGACCAGCGACAGGGCGCCAAGCAGGGCAAAAGTGGCGCTGCCTTTCCTGGCGGTGTCGGCGGCCTGTTTGGCCTTGACCTTGGCGTCTTCGACCTTGGCCACCAGCGCATCGACACGCGCCTTGGCATCGGCCTCCGAAAGGCCGGTGCGGGCGGCGACCAGCTGCGACAGATAGGTCTTGTCGTCAGCCGAAATCTCGCCTGCGGCGGCACTCGCGATCAGGATCCGCGACGCCTGTCCGACCGCTGCCGCATCACCGTCCGGACCGGCCGCCGCCAGCTTGCTGGCATCCGCCGGGCGAAACAGCGAATCCACGAGATAGGACGTCGCATTGTCGGTCGAGGCGCTGCCGGCATTGGCGGAAGCGCCTGCCGATGCGCCCATGGCGGCCCCCGACGCCACGGTGGAAGCCGCCTGCACGCCTGCGCCAAGCACGGACGACAGGGCTGAGCCAAGCACGCCGACGACCAGCAATGTCGCCAGCGCCCAGGCTAGGAAGCCATGCGCGGTGTCACGGAAATAAACCTCGTCGGTGTGGATGCCGACCCATTTGGTCCGCAACCGTCCGGCCAGATAGCCTCCGACGCCGGACGACAGCCATTGCACGATGATCAGCCAGATTGCGCCGGACACGGCGAAAGTGGTCAGCGAGGCGCCGGAACCGGACCATGGCGACACCATCGTGAGCCCCAGCCCTGAGCCGAGCAACATAAGGATGAACGTCAATGTCGAGGCAGCGAAGGCCCCGGCAATGATCGGCCCCCAACTGACGGCTGTGGACGAGGATTCTGTCGAGGCCGAAACGTCGACGGCCGATAGGGAGGATTGCATGACCCTCCTCCTATCGTACGAACAGCATGATCAGAATGATGATCGGGATCGGAATGCCGAGCAACCAGAGCAGAATGCCGCGTCCCATGAAGGTCTCCTTGCAAGAAATTGTGATCGATGGTGTCACAATGTCCGGCTGACGCTTCCGTTCCGGCGCGCTGTGAAATGATTTTGTTTGCCGGATAGGGAACAAATCGCCGCGCCGATTCTGCGAATGCGATTGCCACCGGAGCGGGGTGCAGGTCGCACACTATAAAGTGAACCCTGAACCCGTCGGACAAGCCCGCCGCTTCCTTCGAAGCGCCATTTTCCCCTGGCGAGTGAGCCGGATGACTTTGAGGATTTTCATCGCGGTGCGAAAGGCGGAAGCCCAGCGCCTTTGGTCTTTTGTCAGCCGGTCGCGCTCGGCAATTTTCGTCGGCCTGGTCTTGATCTCCGGTCTCTGCGGCGCCATGCCCACCACGGCAGCTACGCCGGTCGATCCGAACGCGGACAGTTCGGTTGCCGACAAGGCGGCGGATCGCTCGCCTGTCGGCTTTGAAACCGTTCGGATCCCGAATGGCGCCGAACCGCCGCTGGTTGCCGGGGTCTGGTACCCAACGTCAGCCGAGCCGCGGGATGTGCCGCTGGAAAATTTTACCCAGCGTGTCGCCCCGTCCGGCCCGGTGGAAGGGAGTGCGCTGCCGCTCATCGTGATCTCGCATGGCGGCGGCGGATCCTATGCCGGCCATTATGATACGGCGATCGCCTTGGCCAGAGCCGGGTTCGTCGTCGCCGCGGTCAGCCATGCCGGCGATACCTATGACGACCAGAGCAAGGTGCTGATGTTGTGGCGCCGGCCCGCGCAGCTCAGCCGGCTGATCGATTTCATGCTGAAGGACTGGCGCGGGCACGCGGCCATAGATCAGCAGCGCATCGGCGCTTTCGGTTTCTCGAATGGCGGCTTTGCCGTCCTCGTGGAAGCGGGCGGGATACCTGAACTCGGCAGGATCGACCCCTACTGCGCGGCAAATCCCAAGCACGATCTTTGCATCACACTGGCCAAGGCCGGAGTCCAGTCCGTTGCCGGCGCGTTGCCGCCGCCGGATGTATGGAAGCCCGACCCGCGCATCCGCGCCATTGCCGCCGCCGCGCCGTCCTTCGGTTTCACTTTTGACCGCGCCGGCCTCGCTTCGGTGCAAATCCCGGTGCTCCTCTGGGGCGCGGCCGACGACCGGCATCAGCCAGGCCCGTGGTATGAGGAGCACATTCGCTCGGCACTGCCGCGGCCGCCGCAGTATCATGTCGAACCGATGGCGGGCCACTATGCGTTCCTGCCGCCATGCGGCGCCAGACTGCGCGCCATGGCGCCGGGTATCTGCGTCGACGCGCCCGGTTTCGACCGGGCGGCGTTTCATCGGCGCCTGAACGCCGCCCTGGTGCGCTTTTTCAGAACGTCGCTACGGTCTTAGATATCCAGATTGGCCACCGACAGCGCGTTGTCCTGGATGAACTCGCGCCTGGGTTCCACCTCGTCGCCCATCAGCCGCGAGAACAGGCTATCGGCATCGGTCGCGTCATTGACCTTGACCTGCAGCAGCGAACGCACGTTCGGGTCGAGCGTGGTTTCCCAGAGCTGCTCGGCATTCATCTCGCCGAGGCCCTTGTAGCGCTGCATTGTCAGCCCCTTGCGTCCGGTCGCAAAGACAGCGTTGAGCAGTGCCAGTGGTCCCGAGACGGTTTCGGACACATCCTTGCGGCGCAGCACCGGCGGCGTCCCATAGACCTCGCTCAGGCGCTGCGCGTAACGGTCGAGCTGGCGCGCGTCGGCGGAATTGATCAGTCCCATGTCGAGATGGGCGTATTCCTTCACGCTGCGCACCGTGCGCTCGAAGACATAGCCGCCGCTGCCGTCATTCGAAGTCGACATGCGGCCGGTCCAGCCGCGCTCGGTGTCCTCGGCGATGATGTCGAGGCGTTGTGCAATCCGCTCCGCCATGGCGTTGGCGCGGCCAAGATCGCTGAAGACCTCGGGGTTGAGACCGCCGGCGATCGCGGCCTGCTCGACGACGTTGCGGCTGTAGCGCGTGTGCAGGCCGTTGATGAGCTGGCGCACGGCCAGCGCATCGGCAACGGCGCCGTGCAGGTCCTGTCCGGTCCGCACTTCCCCGGAGCCAAGGGTAAGCGAGGCTTCCTCCAGCCCTGAATCGATCAGAAACTCTTCGAAGGCGCTCTCGTTCTTGATGTATTGCGAGCTCTTGCCGCGCGTCACCTTATAGAGCGGCGGCTGGGCGATATAGAGGTGGCCGCGCTCGATCAGCTCCGGCATCTGCCGGAAGAAGAAGGTCAGCAGCAAGGTCCTGATATGGGCACCGTCGACGTCGGCGTCGGTCATCAGGATGATCTTGTGGTAGCGCAGCTTGTCGGCGTTGAATTCATCCTTGCCGATCGATGTGCCGAGCGCGGTGATTAACGTGCCGATCATGTCGGACGAGAGCATGCGGTCGAAGCGCGCCCGCTCGACATTGAGGATCTTGCCGCGCAAGGGAAGGATCGCCTGGTTCTGGCGCGAACGGCCGCCCTTGGCGGAGCCGCCGGCCGAGTCACCCTCGACGATGAAGATTTCGGATTTCGCCGGGTCGCGTTCCTGGCAGTCGGCCAGCTTGCCGGGCAGCGAGGTGACGCCGAGCGAGGTCTTGCGGGTGATGTCGCGAGCCTTGCGCGCCGCCTCGCGCGCCGCGGCCGCCTGGATAACCTTGTCGACGACCACCTTGCCTTCGGACGGATGCTCTTCGAGCCATGTGCCGAGCGCTTCGTTGACCAGCCCTTCGACCACCGGACGGACTTCCGACGAGACCAGCTTGTCCTTGGTCTGCGAGGAGAATTTCGGATCGGGAACCTTGACCGACAGCACGGCGGTCAGGCCTTCGCGGCAATCGTCGCCGATCAGCGAAACCTTTTCCTTCTTGGTCAGGCCCGAGGACTCGCCATAGCCGGTGATCTGGCGCGTCAGCGCGCCGCGAAAACCGGCCAGATGCGTGCCGCCATCGCGCTGCGGGATGTTGTTGGTGAAGGCCAGCACATTCTCGTGGTAGCTGTCGTTCCACCACATCGCCACCTCGACGGTGATGCCGTCGCGCTCGGCCCTGATGGCAATAGGCTTCTCGATCAGCGGTTTCTTGACGCGGTCGAGATATTTGACGAATTCTTCCAGGCCCCCGTCATAGTGCAGCTCATGCTTCACCACGTCGGCATGACGGGCGTCCGTCAGCACGATGCGCACGCCGGAGTTCAGGAAGGCGAGTTCGCGCAGCCGGTGCTCCAGCGTGCCGAAGTCGAACTCGACCATGGTGAAGGTCTCGGCGGACGGGAAGAATGTGATCTCGCTGCCGCTGCGGCCTTCATTGGTGCCCGGCTGCTTGTCCTGTTCGTAGCTGCCGGTCACTTTCAGCGGTGCATCGGCATCGCCATGGGTGAAGCTCATCTCGAAAATCTGGCCGTTGCGGCGGATCCTGAGCTTTAGCCAGGCCGACAGCGCGTTGACCACCGAAACGCCGACGCCATGCAGGCCGCCCGACACCTTGTAGGAGTTCTGGTCGAACTTTCCGCCGGCATGCAGCTGCGTCATGATCACTTCGGCCGCCGATATGCCCTCCGAGGGATGGATGTCGGTCGGAATGCCACGGCCATTGTCGATGACCGTCACCGAGCCATCGGGATTGAGCGTCACCGACACCAGGTCGGCATGGCCCGCCAGCGCCTCGTCGATGGCGTTGTCCACCACCTCGTAGACCATGTGATGCAGGCCCGAGCCGTCATCGGTGTCGCCGATATACATGCCCGGCCGCTTGCGGACGGCATCCAACCCCTTCAAAACCTTGATGGAATCGGCGCCGTACTCGGCTTCCGCGCCATTGGCGCTTTCAGTCTGATCGCTCATGAAAACCTGTCTGATGGATACTGCTGGTCCAGCGCTGGAAATTAGCTCCGAATCGCGCCGCTTTGATGGCCTAGATATAGGCGCAAATGCCGGATTTTCCAAGGTTTGGCGGGATTTGCGGGCGGGAAAGCCGGCTTTCGGCTCGAGCTTACCCCGGGCCCTATTTCAGCTTGGCCAGCCGGCCCCTGAGAAACTTGATCATGAATTTGTAGCGCGGCGCCAGCCGGCCGCTGCGGTCGAGCTCCAGTGTCATGTCGAGCGCCTGGGAAAGCACCGCCTTCGGATTCTTGGCGACCTGCGCGTAATCGATCATGGCGACCACCAGATCGCGCTGCCAGGTGGCGTTGCCGGGATCGGCATGGGCGAGTCGCTGGCGGATATCGAGGCTGTCTTGGAACGCCTGGCGCGCACCCGTGATGTCGCGCTCCTTGATCCGCAGCATACCGATCTCGGAGAGTGTTATGGACAGGTCGCGCTGCCAGTCCGAATTGGCTGGATCGAGTTTGGCCAGCCTGTCGGCGATGACGAAACTGTCGAGATAGAGCTTGAGCGCGCCCTTGCGATCGCCCTGGATGGCGAGCACGCCCGCGACCTTTTCGAGGCTGACCGACAGGTCGCGCTGCCAGTCGCTGTTGTGCGGATCGCTGTCGGCCAGAGCCTTGGCCAGCGACAGCGCCTCCCGATAGGCCGAAAGGGCCGCCGGCCAGTTCTCCTGATCGCTCAACGCATTGCCGATCTTGGCGTTGCCGACCGACAGATCGCGCTTCAGTTCGGTATTTCCGGGGTCGCGGCCGACGAGCCGTTCGACGATCGCGAGGCTCTCCTGATAGGACGCAAGCGCGCCGGCGGGGTCGTCGCGCTCGCGTTTGAGGTCGCCGATCGTGTCATAGCTCACAGACACGTCGCGTTGCCGTTCCGCGTTGTCGGGAGCCTTCCCGGCAAGCACAAGCCGGACCTTCAGGCTCTCTTCATAGGCAGCCTGCGCATCGTCCAGCCGGCCGGCGGTACGGGCAAGGCCGGCGAGCTCGTCATAGGCGATGGTCAGGTCGCGCTGCAGGTCGGCACGGTCCGGCTCGTTGGCGGCGAGCTGCTGCTTGACCGCAAGGCTTTCCTGATAGACCTGCTCGGCGCTGGCCAGGTCGCCTTGCGTCACCAGCACATTGCCGATCTTGTCGTCAGCCGTGGCCAGGTCGCCGAACCAGTTCAGCCGCCGCGGTTCGGCCACGACAAGGTCGCGCAGCATTGAGCGCGCGGTCTGATAGTTCTGCAAGGCCGATGGCAGGTCTCCGAGCGCGACCTGGATATTGCCGAGCTTGGTGTGGCTGACGGCGAGGTCGCGCCGAACGCTCGGGTCGCTCTCGCGCTTGACGCGCTGCTCCAGATTGGCCTGCAGCGCTTCGTAGGCGCGTCCGGCGGCGGTGATGTCGCCCGTGGTGACATAGAGCTTGCCAAGTTCGTCCAGCGTGCGGATCTGCCGGTCGGCATCGTCGAGCGTCAGTGAAGACTGCCCTGCCTCGCCATAGAGCGAAAGCACCGTTTCATAGTCCTTGATGGCCGCCGTGTAGTCGAGATCGGCCCGCGCCGCGCCGCCCGAAAGATAGAGCGTCGCGGCCTCCGACATGGTGCGGCTGACGAAATTGGCCTTCAGCGCCTGGCGCGAGACATTGTCGATATCGGCTGCTTTGGCAAGGATGGCGCGCGCACCGTCGAATGCGCCGAGCGACAGTTGCTCCTCCGCCTGCCGGCGCAATTCCGTCACTTGCGGATCATCGGAGGCAAGCGTCTTCATTTCGCCGCGCACCTTGACGAAAGCGTCCGCCGCTTCGCGGAGCCTGGCGTCGAGGCTTGCCGCCGACAGATGGCTGGTGTCGGTGCTGATCAGGGCGCCGTAGAGCGGCGCCAGCGGCATGTCGGCGTCGCTGGCGATCCGCTCGACCTCGCCGCGCATGTCCGGCGTCACGTCGGCCATGGCCAGCAGCAGCCGTTCGCGCTCCGGCAATTGCTCCTTGGCGGCGGTGGCGAAGAACAGCTTCGGCAGCCCGCTCTCGACATAGGGAAGCTGCTTGCCGCGACTGAGGTCGTAGACCTCCTGCTGAACCAGCGTCAGCACCGAGCGGATCTCGAGCCCGTCGGTGCCGAGATATTTGGTCAGCGCCGTGGTGAAGGGCGAATTCTGGCCGGTGCCGTCGGCGGCGGTCTCGCCGGGCGCGGCCGAGAAGGCGAACAGGATGTTTTCCGCCCGCCCGACGCGCCCGAGACCGGGCTTGACCTTGTCGGCGACATCCTTGGCCAGCGAGGCCGCGCCCCGGCCGTCACCGCCGCTCCCCGAGAAGGGGTCGCTGCGGCAGGCGTCGAGCACGATCAGCCCGACCTTGGCGGTGGCGGCCACGGCGTCGCGCACCTCTTCCAGTGGCAGGGTGGTGTTTTGCAAGGCGTCGAGCGAAGAGGCGTCGGCATCGACCGGCAGCAACCGGTTGTCGCCCGAGATTTCGACCCCGTGGCCCGAGAAATAGACCAGCGCCACGTCGGCGCCCTTGGCGTCCTCGCGAAAATCGTCGAGCGCCCGGCGCATGCGCCTGAGGTCGCGATTGGTTTCGAGCACCACCTCGAAACCAAGTTTCTTCAGCGTCGCCGCCATCGCTTCGCCGTCATGAACAGGGTTGGCGAGCGGACGGACCAGCCGGTAGTCGTCATCGGCCATGACCAAGGCCACGCGCTGCTCGGCCACCGCCGCTGCGGTGGTCGCAAACATCAGCAGCAAGGCAAACAGCAAACGCAAGTCGAACCGCCCCCGGCTCAGTCGTTTGCCGACCATTCCACCTCTTTATGGCACGAGCAAGCCTGTCCGAAACGGGTTCGTTCAGCCGGCACGCATCGGCTTCAGCGCTTCGCTCCAGCGCAACAGCTCGTCCAGCATCGCCCTGGTGCCGCCCTGGACCTGTTCGCTGGCGTCGAAGGCGCCATTCCCGTCGAGCAGTTTCTGGTACAGCGGCAGCGCCACGCCTTCCGGGATCGGCACGATTCCGACCGAGGTCAGCAGCGGCTTCAGCGCCTGCGCCGCGCGCAGGCCGCCCGAGACGCCGCCATAGCTGAAGATGGCGGCGGGCTTGTACTTCCATTCGCGCGCCAGATAGTCGATCGCGTTGACGATCGCCGGCGCCGCGAAATAATTGTACTCCGGCGCCACGAAGACAAACGCGTCGGCGGCGTCGATCGCCTTCGACCAGGCCTTGGTGTGGTCGTTCTGGTAATTGCCGAGCCTTGGATGATGCGGTTCGTCCAGCACCGGCAGATGGAACGCGGCGATATCGGTCAGCACCGGTTCGAACTGCCCCTGTTCACGCGCGAATTTCTCCAGCCACTCAGCAAAAACCGGTCCGGCTCGGCCGGGTCGCGTGCTGCCGATGATGATGTTCAACCGATGCTTCACGGGTGGGGCTCCTCGACTAGTGGTATCTGTTGGTGACCGTGACCTAAGGCACAGAGCCGGCCCGGGCAAGACCGCGCAGTCCAGAGACGGTCACAATCGGATGAACGAATTGCCGGGCCGGCGGTGCTTTCGAACGGGCGGCTTGCCGTCCGGTCGAACTTGTCCTTCGGTCACATGGACGCCGGCTTTGCCAGCCACTACATCTTGGCCAGGAGCACGCCATGGACACCAAGCCCGCGCCTTTCGTTCCGCCGGCGCCGACGCCGCGCAAGACGCCGCCGTCGACGCTGGAGATGATGCGCATCGTCTACCGCAACCCGCTCGAATTGTGGGGCGAGCACACTTATAACGAGCCCTGGATCTCAGCCACCGGCGTTGGCGGCGCGCTGATCGTGGCCAACGATCCCGGCCTCATCCGCCACGTGCTGATCGACAACGCCAGGAACTACAAGATGGCGACAGTTCGCCAGCTGATCCTGCGGCCGATCCTGCGCGATGGCCTGCTGACCGCCGAGGGCGAGGTCTGGAAGCGGTCGCGCAAGGCGATGGCACCGGTCTTCACGCCGCGCCACATCTTCGGCTTCGCCCAGCCGATGCTGAAACGCACGCTGGAGTTCGTCACCCGCTACGAAGCCGGCGGCATGTCCGATATCGCCCATGACATGACGCTGCTGACCTACGACATCCTCGCCGAGACCCTGTTTTCGGGTGAAATAGCCGGTGAACCCGGCAGTTTCGCGCGCGAGATCGACCGGCTGTTCGAGACCATGGGCCGGGTCGATCCGCTCGATTTGTTGCGCGCGCCGGAATGGTTGCCTCGGCTCACCCGCATCCGTGGCCGCAAGACCATGGCCTATTTCCGCAAGATCGTGACCGACACGGTCAAGCTGCGCGAAGCGGCGTTCAAGCGCGACCCAGAGGCCGTGCCGCAGGATTTCCTGACGCTGCTGCTCAAGGCCGAAGGGCCGGACGGGCTGACGCGCCAGGAGGTAGAGGACAACATCATCACCTTTATCGGCGCCGGCCACGAGACCACGGCCCGTGCGTTGGGCTGGACGCTCTATTGCCTGGCCGAGGCGCCATGGGAGCGCGACCGGATCGAAGCGGAGATCGACCAGGTGCTGGCGCGCGAGCCCGACCCGACAAAGTGGCTGGACGCCATGCCGTTGACACGCGCCGCCCTCGACGAGGCGCTGCGGCTTTATCCGCCGGCGCCGTCGATCAACCGCGAGCCGATCGAAGCGGAAGACTGGAAGGATCTGCATCTCCCGAAGCGGGCGGCCGTGCTGGTGATGCCGTGGGTCGTGCATCGCCACCGGAAATTGTGGGACAAGCCCGACGCGTTCATGCCCGAACGCTTTCACCCGGGAAACCGCGAAAAGATCGACCGCTTCCAGTATCTGCCCTTCGGCGCCGGTCCACGCGTCTGTATCGGCGCCAGCTTCGCCATGCAGGAGGCCATCATCGCGCTCGCCATCCTGTTGTCGCGCTTCCGGTTCGACGTTACCGCCGCCACGAAACCCTGGCCGGTCCAGAAATTGACCACGCAGCCGCAAGGTGGCCTGCCGATGCAGGTCACTGCCCGCCATCGTTAGGCAAAGGTCCTCCGGAAATTATACGGCGGGCTTGCGCTGCTGGAACTGGCCGGCGGCGCGGAAGCGCCAGAGGTAGCTGGGCAGGATCGTCGCGATCGACTGCGGCTGGATGCCGAGCCCGGCCAATGTCCGGTTGGCCTTCGCCGCCTCGTCCGAAACGATGTTGTGCTCCCGCAACTGCATCACCTGGTCCTTGGTCAGCAGCGGATTGGGCAACAGGCCGAGGATAGAGGCCTGGATGTTTGCCACCCACCACGGCACCGGCACCAGCAGGCGCTTGCGCTCGATCACGGCGAGCAGTTCCTGCATGCACTCCTTGAAGGTGAGCACGTTGGGGCCGCCGAGTTCGTAGACCTGGCCGCCATCGATCTTGCCGTCGACCGAACGCGCCACCGCCTCGGCGACGTCGCCGACATAGACCGGCTGGAACTTGGTCTGGCCGCCGCCGATCAGCGGCAGCACCGGCGAATAGCGCGCCATGTTGGCGAAGCGGTTGAAGAAGCCGTCTTCAGGTCCGAAATTGATCGATGGCCGGAAGATCACGGCGTCGGAAATCGTCTCCAGCACGGCCTTCTCGCCCTCCGCCTTGGTGCGCGCATAATCCGATTCGGAGTCCGGATCGGCGCCAAGCGCCGAAATATGCGTGAGCCCGGCCCCGACGGAGCGCGCCGCCTCGGCGACGGCGCGGGCACCGAATTCATGCACGGCGGAGAATTTCTGCCGGCCGCTCTCATGCAGGATGGCGACGAGGTTGACGACATGGTCGGCGCCTTGCACGGCGCGGTCGACCGACCAGCGGACGCGCACATTGGCTTGTACCGGCTGGATCTGGCCGACATTGCCGAGCGGCTGCAGATGGCCGGCAAGATCGGGCCGCCGGCAGGCGACCCGGATGCGATAGCCGCGCTTGGCGAGCGCGCGCACGACGTGGCGGCCGACAAAACCCGACCCGCCAAAGACGACGACGAGCTTCGGGGTCTGCAGGATTTCGGTCATGGCGGGCTCCGGCGCGCGTTCCAGATGGCTTGGCTGAGCCGTTTCATAGTCCGTTTTGCATCAAAGGCAAAGGGTGACGCGTCGTCGCGTCCCGCTTCTTTCGGGCATGTCAGAAGGCCTTGCCGATACGGGCGTCGATCGAGTGCCGGTTGCCGCCGCGAATGACGAAGAACAGCAGGATCGCGGCCCACAGCAGCGATTTCTCCGCGCCCGAGAAGCCCTGGCCCATGGTGACCCAGTGGAACCAGACCGTCACCAGCAACACGAACAGGCCGGCAAAGGCGGCCGGTCGCGTCAGGAGACCGATGGCGATCAGGATGCCGCCGAAGAATTCGGTGCAGGCGAGCAGCAGCGACCAGAAGGCGCCGGGATAGAAGCCCAGCCCTTCGACCATCTCGGCGGCGCCGAAAGGGTTGACGATCTTCTGCGAGCCGTGGACGGTCAGGAAAATGCCGGCCACGGCGCGCATCACCGTTTCGCCGACGTCGTGCAGTGACGAATACAGGCGGCCAAGCGCCGGAATAATCAGCTTGCCGTGGGAGGCGTCGGTGGTCGTGGACATAGGAACTCCTGTTTTTGTGATCATGCCTTTCGCAAACGCCCGAGGGGTCCGGCCAAGTCAAGTTAACAAAAGTTAACTATTGCAATCATGTTTCGCGCGGTGAACGGCAGACGCAGAAAACCCCGCCGAAGCGGGGTTTTCCGGATGACATCCATGAGGTGCCAGGGGCCGACGGAGCGGCCTGACCTGAGACGGTATCAGGAGGGCGTGAAGCAAGTACGCCCACCCCAGCCCTGAACATCCGACATGGTGCCACCGACCTTCTTGCAGGCAGCGATGAAATCGGCGCTGCAATTGGCGAATTTCGCATGGCCGTTCTTGCAGTAGTGGTCCTCGGTGGCGCCACCGCTCGGGGCGGTAATGACGCCGGGGTTGGTCGGCTTGACCGGTGCGGCCTTGAGGTTGGCCGCCTGCGTGACGCCCATGAAGGAACCGAGCAGGAGGACGGCGGTCAGGATGGTGGTCTTGGTGTTGGTCATAATGATCTTCCTTCGATTTGAGGTTGTGTTTTCCGGGACGCGAAAGGCGATGCCTTTCACGCGGAGCAGACTTTCGATGTGATTTTGCTGTTCCCCCGGTCTGGATCGGGCAAGCTCGCCTTGCCCTGGACAAACGTTGGTCGCCCGGGCGTCAGAAAAGGTTCAGGACCCACGCAAAAAAAACGCCCACAACCGCGCCTGCGGCGGAGAAGGTCAGGTAATTATCTGAAAAGAAAAGAAATATTTCAGGCCGAATAGCGCTCGGCGAATTCCGAGATGCGCTGGATCACCGCCTTGGGCGCGGTGATGCCACGCGCCTGCGCCTTCTCGGCCGCTTCGGCCCTGGCGCGGCCGGGCACATGCACGCCATAGCGCCGGCGCAGCCGGTCGAGCTGGTCCTTCATGCGCTGCTCGAAATCCGGATCGAGCAGCTTCGGCTCGACCGCAAGCACGAACAGGCCGGTTCCAGGGCTGTCGGGGCCGCCGCTGAACCACGGCGCGTCGAGCGACCAGTTGGCGCCCGACAGGCCCGCCGCCAGCACTTCGACCATCAGCGCGATGTTGGCGCCGCGCTGCCCGCCAAAGGCAAGCATGGCGCCCTTCATGGCGGCGGCTGGATCGGTGGTGGAATTGCCGCTGGCGTCGAGCGCCCAGCCTTCCGGAATTTTCTTGCCGTCTTCCGCCGCCTCGCGGATGTTGACGAAGGCGGTCGCGCTCGACGACTGGTCGATGACCAGCGGCGCGCCGTCGGCGGCGGGCGCGGCGAACGACATCGGATTGGTGCAATAGACCGGCTTGACCGAACCCGAGCCGGCGAGAACCGCCGGCCCATTGGTGGCGGCGAAAGACACCAGGCCCTGCGCCGCCAGACGGCCGGTGAAGTAGCCGAGCGCCCCGCACGTATAGGCGTTCTTCTGCGAAAAGATGGCGACGCCGAACAGCCTTGCCGCCTTGGCGAGGTCGTCGATGCTGCGGTCGAAGCCGGTATGCGCCAGCCCGCCGCGCGCGTCCGAGAGATAAACGGCGAGCGCCGGCCTTGTGATCACCGGATCGGCATTGCCGTCGATGCGGCCGGCCTCGAGTGCTTCGAGGTAATCGATGAAATGCGATAGCCCTACCGCTGCCAGCCCCTCTGCCTCGGCCGCGATGATCGAGGCGGTCAGCGATTGCGCCGCTTCCTCATTGGCGCCGGCGCCGAGCGCCGCCATCCGGCACAGTCCTGTTGCCTGGTCGAGACTGAGTTGCATCGTGGCGATCCTAGGGGAGTAAGGGAGTAGGGGACTTTGCCCAGTGAATAGCGAACCGGGATGGAAATGTGAATGCGGCAGTGATTGCCTACTGCCTTAACCTATCTTCACCGGTATCCGCGCTTCGATCCGGCTGAAGGCAAAAACGAGAATGCCGGTGATGGTCATGTAGATCAGCGCCAGAAGCAGCAGGGGTTCGTAGGTGAGGTAGGTATCCTGCCGCACCTTGGACGAGACGGCGAAGATGTCGATGACGCTGATGGTTGCCACCAGAGGCGTCGATTTCAGCTGCAGCACGGTCTCGCCCGTCAGCGTCGGCAGTGCCCGGTAGAAGGCCTGAGGCAGCCAGACGCGGCGGAATATCTTCCAACGGCTCATGCCGAAGGCGCGGGCGGCTTCCAGTTGACCCTTGGGCACGCCGGCAAAAGCGCCGCGCATCACTTCGCCCTCATAGCCGGCGAAGGACAAGGTCAGCGCCAGAACGCCGTACGGCCATGCCTGTCTGAGGTAAGGCCACATCCAGGATTCGCGAATCCAGGGATATTGCGGGAACAGCGAGCCCAGCCCGTAATAGAGCAGCCACAACTGCAAAAGCAGCGGCGTGCCGCGTATGATGGTGCAGAACACCTTCGCCGGCGCCGCGACCCAGATCGAGCCTGCCGCCTGCGCCAGCCCGACCGGCACGGCGATCATGAAGCCGAGCGCGCAGGTGACGGCCAGGATCCACAGGGCACGCCAGATGCCCATCAGGCCCATTTCCCAATATTGCGGCAGCCAGTCCCAGCGCATGAAGAAGGCGGCCGACGCCACCAGTCCCAGCGCAATCAGGATCATCACGATACGATGCGGCTGCAGCCAGAGCGATGCGCGCGCGGCAGTGTCGATGACGGCTGTTTCGTTGGCCATCAGCTTGCCTCCTTGATGGAAGGCATGCCGCGCCGTGCCCATTTCTCGGCGCGGCCAAGCAGGAAGTTCGAGACCAGCGTCACGCACAGATAGAGCACGCCGGCGGCGAGGAAGAAGACCAGATAGGCCTTGGTTACGCCGGCGGCCTGACGCGTCGCCAGCGTCAACTCAGAGAAGCCGACGACGGCCAGCAGCGCCGTATCCTTGGTCGCGATCAGCCACAGATTGGCGAGGCCTGGAATGGCAAAGGGCAGCATCGCCGGCAGGGTGATGCGCCGCAACAGAAGGCCGGGAGACATGCCATAGGCGCGGGCGGCTTCGATCTGGCCCTGCGGAATGGCGAGGATCGCACCTCGGATGACTTCGGTCGAATAAGCGCCCTGGACGAAGCCGAGCACGGCAATGCCGGCCACCAGCCCGCTGATGTCGACGCGCTGATAGCCCATCGCGGTGAGCACCTGGTTTATCAGGTCGGTGCCGGCATAATAGAGCAGGAGGATCAGCACCAGTTCCGGCACGGCGCGCACCACGGTGGTGTAGACCGCGAACAGATCGCGCACCACGGGCCCGCCGTAAAGCTTGCCATAGGCACCCCAGGTTCCAATCAGCAGGCCGACGATCGTGGCGCCGACGGCGATCTCGAGCGAATGCACGAGCCCGACCAGGAGCGTTTTGCCCCAGCCGCCGTCCGCGGGCGAGAGGAGTTCGATGATGCCGGCCGCCGAGGCCGGAAGAAGGGATTCGATCAGCTTCGCCCCCGGATTGCTGGCTCGGTCCGCCGGTCCCCAGCGGCCGGCGGCAAGCATGCGTGGACAGGCCGGCTGAAGGGCAGGGCGTCAGCGCCCTGTCCTCCAGCCCATGCGAGGGTCGTCAGTTCGACTGCGTGCTGGCGCCGTAAATGTCGAAATCGAAGTACTTCTTCGAGATCTCGTCATATTTGCCGTTGGCGCGGATCGCCTTGATCCCGGCATTGATCTTCTCTTTCAGATCGGTGTCTTCCTTGCGCACGCCGGCGCCGACGCCCGGTCCGAGCACTTCATCGTCCGGAGCGACCATGCCCTTGAGGTCGCAGCAGGCTTTGCCCTGGTCGGTCTTGAGGAATTCCTTGAGCGCGATGGAATCGGCCTGCACCGCATCGAGCCGGCCGGCGGCCAGGTCGTTGTTCGCCTCGTCCTGTGTCTGGTATTCCTTGATCTCGGAGGCCGTGGCGCCGAAATGCTTCTTGGCGTAGACGGCATGCACCGTCGACACCTGGACGCCGAGAACCTTGCCCTTGAGATCGTCGGGCGCGGCGCCGAACTTCTGGTCCTTCGGTCCGATGATCGCGGTCGGCGTGTTGTAGTACTTGTCGGAGAAGTCGATCGTCTTCTTGCGCTCGTCGGTGATCGACATCGACGAGACGATGAGGTCGATTTTCTTGGTGGTCAGCGCCGGGATGATGCCGTCCCAGGCGACAGGGGTGATGACGCAGTCGAGCTTTTCCTCGGCGCAGACGGCATCGATGAAGTCGATCTCCCAGCCGACCCATTTGCCCGAAGCGTCGGGCGAGGTGAACGGCGGATAGGGTTCGGCGGCGACACCGATCTTGACCGGATCGGCCTTGGCCACGCCCATGGCGGCGACGCCGAGCAGCAACGCCGCGGCGAATGTCTTCAGAACAGTCTTCATTTCAGAACTCCCAGTTTGTTGTTGGTTCCCGGTTTTCTTCCGTCCCGGCTTGTTCCCTAGCCGATGTTGCGGATGAACTGTTTGAGCCTTTCGGACTTGGGCGCGCCGAAGATCTGCTCCGGCGGGCCTTCCTCCTCGACCAGCCCGTTGTAGAGATAGACGACATGTGTCGCGACCTCGCGGGCGAATTTCATTTCGTGGGTGACGAGCACCATGGTGCGGCCCTCGCGCGCCAGATCGCCGATCACTTTCAGCACTTCGCCGACCAGTTCGGGATCGAGTGCCGAGGTCGGTTCGTCGAACAGCATGACGCGCGGATTGATGGCGAGCGCGCGCGCGATCGCGGCGCGCTGTTGCTGGCCGCCGGAGAGATAGGCCGGATAGACATCGCGCTTCTCGGCCAGCCCGACGCGCGCCAGCAGCTTTTCGGCCTGGGCGACAGCCTCGTCGCGCTTGACCCCCAGCACGTGCACCGGAACCTCGATGACGTTCTCGATCAGCGTCATGTGGCTCCACAAATTGAAGTTCTGGAACACCATGCCGAGTTTGGAGCGGATGCGTTCGATCTGCCGGCGGTCGGCCGGGACGGTGTGGCCGTGGCTGTCCGCCTTGAGCTTGATCTCCTCGCCATTGACGCGGATGATGCCGCTGGTCGGGTTTTCCAGGCAGTTGATGCAGCGCAGCAGCGTCGATTTGCCCGAGCCCGAGCCGCCGATGATGGCGATCACCTCGCCGTCGCGCGCCGACAGCGACACGCCCTTCAGCACATGCAACTGGCCGAATTTCTTGTGCAGGTTCTCGACATGGATGGCTTCGGCGGCGCCGTCCTGCGCCTCGCGGGATGGGATTGCGGCAGCTCCCACCGCGCTCACCGGGTGACCTCTACAAGGCCGACGGCAGTTCGTCGAACGTCTATCCGGCTAACCAACATACGCTGTACTGCCCTGCTCCAGACTTCAGCATGGACCCAACAGAGCGAGCCCGTCAATCCCGCACATTACGGCACTTGCGGCCTTGTTGCGCAAGTGTATAAATAGCCTTCGATGAAATTTTCACGATTTTTTTCAGCAAATAAAGGGCATCGATGAGCGCTTTCGGATCACAGTCGATGGCGGCACCGCTGCGGCGCGTGCTGATGCGGTCGGCAGCCAACGCCATGCGTGGCGCCGATGGTGCTCAATGGCACTATGGCCCCGGCTTCAACCCGGCGAAAGCGGCTTCGCAGCACGCCGTCCTTGCTGAAATGGTGGCGGCTTCAGGTGCTGAAATCGAGTGGATCGAGGACAGGGCCGACGGACTGTCGGATTCGGTGTTCACGCATGATCCGTCGCTGATGACGGACCGCGGTGCGCTGATCCTGTCGATGGGCAAGCCATTGCGCGCCAGGGAGCCTTCGCTGCACGAGGAGACCTACAAAAGACTGGGCATTCCGATCCTTGGCCGCGTCGAGGCCCCTGGCCAGGTCGAAGGCGGCGACTGCGTGTGGCTGGATGCACGCACGCTGGCGATCGGGCGCGGTGTCCGTTCCAACCAGGAAGGCATCCAGCAGGTTTCCAACCTGCTGACGCCGCTGGGCATTTCGGTCTATGGCTTCGATCTGCCGCTTTGGCAGGGTGAGGAAGCATGCCTGCATCTGATGTCGGTGATCAGCCCGCTGGCCGACGACCTCGCATTGGTCTATTCGCCGCTTTTGCCGGCTGCTTTCTATCAGATGCTGAAGGCACGCGGCATCCGGCTGGTCGAAGGCGACCCGCAAGAGTTCGCCGCTTCCAACGGCCTCAGCCTGAACGTACTGCCGACCAGCCCGCTCAAGGTCATTGCCGTCGCCGGCTTCCCCAAGACCAAGGCCGCGATGGAGGCAGCCGGATGCACGGTTGAAATCTTCGACGCTGATGCGCTCTGCATCGCCTGCGAGGGCGGGCCGACATGCCTGACGCGACCGATCCTGCGCCAATGAATGCGCGCCGCAAGTTCCGTCGCGAGGGCGAGGAGCGGCGGCGGCAGGATCTGATCGAGGCGACCCTGGACAGCGTGGCGGAATATGGCCTGCAAGGCGCCAGCCTGCGCACCATTGCCTTGCGTGCCGGCGTCACCGCCGGGCTGATCCGGCACTATTTCCCCGGCAAGGAGGAATTGCTGCAGGAAGCCTATGCAACGCTGGTCGGTCGCATGACCGAGCATGCCAAAGCGGCATTGGTTGCCGAGGATGCCTCGCCGCGCCAACGCCTTGCGGCTTTCGTCACTGCCAACCTCAATGCGCCGATCATCGACACGCGGGTGTTTTCGCTGTGGGCGACCTTCCTCGGCCGTGCCGGCGCCGATCCGGCCCTGGCGCGGGCCCATCGTGAAGGCTATCTCGGCTTTCGCAACGAGGTGGAAGCGGTCGTCGCCGAGGTGCTCGCGGCCGAACAGCGCAAGCCCGATGCGAGCCAGCTTCGCCACCATGCCATCGCCATCAATGCGGTCATCGACGGGCTCTGGATCGAAGGCTGTCTGGCCGGCGAGATGTTTCTGCCCGGTGAACTGGCGGCTATAGGCATCAAGGCCGTCGAGACCGAACTCGGCCTCGCGCCGCTAGAGCAATTCCAGGAAAAGTGAGAGGTGGTTTCCCCTTGGGAATTGCCTCGAAAAGAAAAGAGAGGGGAGTAAACCAATGACCACCATCGGCGAGGCGCTGATTTCGCTGCTCGAGGGCCACGGCGTCGATACCGTCTTCGGCATTCCCGGCGTTCATACGGTCGAGCTCTATCGCGGCCTGGCGCGTTCGAACATCCGTCACGTCACGCCGCGCCACGAGCAGGGCGCCGGCTTCATGGCCGACGGCTATGCGCGCGCCAGCGGCAGGCCGGGCGTCGCCTTCGTCATCACCGGGCCGGGGCTGACCAACACCATCACCGCTATGGGACAGGCGCGCGCCGATTCGGTGCCGATGCTGGTCATCTCCGGCGTCAACGCCACCGATACGCTGGGCAAGGGGCTGGGTTTCCTGCATGAACTTCCCGACCAGCGCGGTATGATGGAGAAGGTGGCGCTGTTGTCGTTGCGCGTGACCGGGGCGAGCGATTTGCCCGGCGCGTTGGCACGGGCCTTCGCCCTGTTTTCGTCCGAGCGGCCCGGCCCTGTGCATATTGAAATCCCGACCGATGTCATGGTCAAGCCGGCGGACGGCATCGCCGCCCTGCTCAGCAATGCGGCGCCGCCAGCGCCGGATGGCGCGGCTGTTGCGAGCGCGGCCAGGCTCATTGCCGCGGCGCGCCACCCGCTGATCCTTGCCGGCGGTGGTGCCAGGAAAGCGGAAGCTGCGCTGCGGCGGCTCGCCGAAAAACTGGGCGCACCGGTCGTCGAGACGACCAATGCGCGCGGGCTGCTGCACCGCCATCGGCTTTGCGTGCCGGCAAGCCCGAGCCTCAAGGCGGTTCGCGCGCTGATGGCCGACGCCGATCTGGTGATCGCCGCCGGCACCGAATTCGGGCCAACCGATTATGACGGCTATGGCGATGGTGGCTTCGTGCTGCCTTCAAACCTGATCCGCATCGATATCGGTGCCGACCAGCTTGCGCGGCGTCCGGTGACCGTCGGCATCCAGGCCGATTGCGGCGAGGCGATCGAGGCCCTGCTTGCGGCGATCGATCCAGCCCACGGCGCCGATGAAGACGGTGATGCCCGCGCCGCGGCGGGGCGAGAAGCCGCCTTTGCCGAGCTCAGCCCAGCCTATGCGGCACAGGTCCATGCCGTGGAACTGATCCGCGATGCCTTGCCCGGTGCCATCATCGTCGGGGATTCGACCCAGCCGATCTACGCCGCCAACCTGTATTACGACCACGACCGGCCAGGCGGCTGGTTCAACGCCGCGACCGGTTTCGGCGCCCTCGGCTATGGCCCTCCGGCGGCGATCGGCGCGGCACTCGCAATGCCCGATGCGCCGGTTGTCTGTCTGACCGGCGACGGCGGCTTCCAGTTCACCTTGCCGGAGATGGCCGTGGCGCTCGATTCCGGAGCGCCGGTCATCTTCGTCGTCTGGAACAACCGGGGTTACCGGGAGATCGAGACCTCGATGCTCGATGTCGGCGTGGAACCGGTTGGCGTGTCGCCGGCGCCGCCGGATTTCTGCAAGCTGGCCGAAGCCTACGGCATCGGTTCCGAAAGGCTGGCCGACATTGCTGCCTTGCCCAAGGCGCTGGAGCACGCCCAGGCAACCGGGCTGCCGCGCGTCATCGAAATCACGGTCGTTTGAATGTTCAGCCGGCCCTGATTTTTCCATCCGCGCAGGACCATTCGCCGGCTTGTTTCCTGGCAGGCAAGCGCCGAGCCCGGAGAGCTTCGCTGTTCGACGGTGCCATGACGCATGCAAAGACGTGACGGCTGCCATGTCGAGATATCGGTTGAGTGATCGCGCGAAAGGCGCGACGCTTCGCGTCGGCGCGGCAAACAAACGACAAAAAACATAAAAGCGACAGGAGCGGTCCAGGATGACGGAAACACTTGAAGGCAGGCATATCGTTGTGACCGGCGGTACCGGCGCGCTCGGAGGAGCTGTGGTCGGCAGGCTGCTGGAACAGGGCGCGATCTGCCACGTGCCGAACGCGCACGCCGCGGCACCTCAGCACTTCCCCTTCGCGGCGCACGACAATGTCAAGCTCGCGCACAATGTCGACCTGTCGGACTCCGCCAAGGTCGAAGCCTTCTATTCCCAGGTCCCGGCCTTGTGGGGATCGATCCATCTGGCGGGCGGCTTTGCCATGGCGCCGGTGGAAAAGATCGAATCGGCATCCTTTGCCGAGATGATGGAAACCAATGCCCGCACCACCTTCCTGTGCAGTCGCGCCGCTATCCGCTCGATGCTGGCGTCGGGCACATCGGGCCGCATCGTCAATGTCACGGCGCGCGCGGGGCTCGACCCGCGTCGCGGCGCCGGCATGGTCGCCTATACAGCCAGCAAGGCGGCGGTCGCTGCCATGACGGTGGCGATGGCGGAAGAGTTGAAGGGCAAGGGTATCCTGGTCAACGCGGTTGCGCCGTCGACACTCGACACGCCGGCCAATCGCGCCGACATGCCGGATGCCGATTTCACCAAATGGGTCAGCCTCGAAGCGGCGGCCGAGGCAATCGCCTATCTCGCCTCGCCGGCCAATCAGGCGATGAGTGGAACGCTGGTGCCGCTCTACGGCAGGGCCTGAGCAGGCGGCGGTGAAGCCGGACAGCCGGCATCCGATCCATCGGCGTTGCGGTAGCTGTAGATACGCAGCGGCGATGCGGCGTCCGTGGGACATTCCTTCAACCATGTCGGCGGCCTGCCTTCCATCAGCGCCGCCGCGAAGGGGTAGGCGGTTTCAAGATCACGCCAGGGCTGGCCCCGCCAGGCGCAGATCGCGACATGTGTCGCCCTCGACGCGTCGAGGATAGCGCGCGGGTCCGCGGTCTTGGGGTCGAGGAAGCGATAGCTCCGTTCGATCCCCAGCGCCGACGGATGGTTGCCGATCGTCACCACCTTCGGACCGTTTGCCAGGGCGACGAAACGCGATCCGATCAGCGGCGGCGAAAGGACGATGGCGCCCGAAGGCCAGCCCTGTAGCGGTTCGAAATGATCGAGGTTGCAACTGTCGGCGAATTCGGCGGCCGGAATCGCCCCCTCGGATGGCCTGACCGCAAGGTGGTACAGCGCGATGGCCGCGGACAAGACCAGACCGGGCAAGACCAGCGCGTATCTGCGCGATGGCAGCGGCACCGGAGATTTCAGGTAGCGGCCCAGCACCGAACCTGACGGCAGCAGGCTGTCGAGCACGTAGATCAGGCCAATGCCTGAAAAGATCGGGAGATAGCGGAAGTAGCGCAGATAATCGATCGCGAGCACGAGCCCAACCAGTGAAAACAGGGCCAGTATGACGAGAGGTCGGCTGCGGCTCCGCGGCCCGATGCAAATGACGACCGGGGCGAGCGCGCCGACGAAAAGCAGTACTATGCTCGGGAAGCCCGACGACAGAACGAAATCGGAGCGCTGAAACAGGCTCTTCTCCTGAAGAATCCGGTTGAGCATGTTGTCGCGGACATAGGCGTCCATCAAGGCGTAAGGGCCGCCCCTGCATTGCGGGAACAACATCACCAGCACCGCCAGGCTGACGGCGGCAAACACCAGCAGGATCGCGGCCCGCATTGCCCAGCCGCCACGCGTCCCGACCAACCAGGGCACGACGGCGAATGACAGCCCGGCGGCGGTCAGCGCCAATACATGCGGCACTGAATATGTGTCGCATCTCACCGCCGCATAGGCGGAAGGCGCGACGATGGCGGCGAACAAAGCGATCGCGCCTGTCGCCAGGGCCAGCCCAAAGCTGGTGATCCCTGCCGCACCCTTGTCGCGGCCTGTGATCCAGTCGAAGGCGTAGATGGCCATCACCAGGGCAAAGTACGGCGCGAATTCGGCGCTGATCGCGATCGCAAGGGCGGTCAGCAGCCCATTGACGAAAGCCGAAAGACGGCTCTGCGACAGCAGCAGAACCAGGGCTGCGAGCAGAAGCAATATCTGCAGATTGTGGTAGTCGATCCGGTCAGGAGCGTATTCGAAGAAGGTGCGCGCGGCAAAGATCAGGGCCAATGGCAATGCCATGGCCGGATAGGCAAAGCCCATCGCGACAATCAGCCGATTGTAGAAGTAGAGCGCGGGCGCCAACAGCAGCAGCGGCACGGCAAAGCTTACCGCCGTCAGCGCCGGCTCGAAACCGGCGAACGGCGCGAGCAGCCACGCGAAGACGGCATAGGGTAGGTCGACGATCCACGGCCAGTGCGAGATGTAGGGCTCGGGCTGGACAATGCCGGGCATCGTCCGGTCGAAGATGTTGCCGGTCTCCAGCAAGGTCCGGATTTCGTGAATTTTCAGAAGATCGTCCGCATCGCCGTTGAGCCGGAAGCCCAGCGACCAGAGGACGATCATCACGCCCGCCATTGCGCAGAAGCAGAAGAAAGCCGGAGCCTTGGTGTAAAGATGAAGCAGTCGCGAAGATTGCGCTGCCGCTTTGTCGTCGTCATGGCTCATGGAAGGCTTCCCTCGGACGATTGGCACATACGCGAGGAAGTTTATCTTGCCGTAAATAAAAACCCGCCGGATCGATCCGGCGGGGTTTTTGCCGATAACCGCATGACAATCGCGCGGCAAGCGGCTAACCCTTGGTTGCCCTGCTTCTTCTGCCGGCCAGTCAGGCGACGGGCGGAATTCCGGTGCCGCTCCGCGGCAGGGCCTGAGGTTGGGCGAGGCGGCCGGTCGTCCGGTTGCTGCTACCTCAGGTTCGAGACGCCTGCCTCGATCACCTCGACGGCGTCGCCGATGGAGATCGTGCCCGCATTGTTGGGAATGGCGTTCTGGCCGAAAATAATGCCGCCCTTGGCGGAACGATGGAGTTTGCCGAGCGTCTGCAACGGCTCTCGCGGGTCCGGCTGCTCGCCGCTGAGGGGGTCGCGGGTGGTGATGACACAGCGCGCGCAAGGCTTTGCGATCCGCAGCTCCACGGAGCCGATACGGATCGCTTTCCAGCTGTCTTCGGGCCATTCGCCCTGCGCGTCGAGGACGATGTTCGGCCGAAACCGCGCCATCTCCACGGGCCTGGCAAGATGGCCGTTCAGATGGTTCAGCGAACCCGTCGTGGTGACCAGCAGTGGAAAACCGTCGGCAAAGCCGACGTAATCGCCAGGCTGGGCGAATTCCGGGTCGACCGGTCGGTTCTTTGGATCATCGAAATGGACGAGATCGACAGGTCGGCCAAGAATGCCCGACAGATAGTCGCCGGCCGCCGGATCTGCCTGCCGCGCAACGACGCTGTCCTTCCATATCTTGACGGGACGCAGCGCAGCGTCAGGGCCTGGAACTTCGACGACCAAGGACCCATGCAGGTCGTGTTTCAACACAATGCTCGCGTCGCGATGCTCGACGTCTACGGTCGTCATGGCCGGTATCTGGCGAATGGTGAGGAACTGTCCTCCCTTGTCGACGACCATCCAGCGACGATCCCCGGCCATGCCCATGGTCTCGATGTCGGCACGCGGCACTGGATGGCCGCGCAGGCTCTTGACCGGATAGCGATAGAGTTCGACGACCTTCATGGACAATCCTTCTCCGACATGCGTGTGAGCCTATAGCCGCAAGGGCGGAATTGAAGGGGTTGCGGCATCTTTGTCTTGTGCCAATCCCGATAAGGGAAAGCCTCTCTTCGACCATGAAAAAACCCGCGAGCCTGGCGGCCCGCGGGTTGTCTTGATTTTCGGTCCGCGCGCGAGGCGCGGCGCCGGCCGGACTTAGTTGCCCTGCTTCTTCAGCGCGGCACCCAGGATGTCGCCCAGCGAAGCGCCGGAGTCGGTCGAGCCATACTGTGCGACGGCTTCCTTCTCTTCGGCGATTTCCAGCGCCTTGATCGAGACCTGCAGCTTGCGGGTCTTCTTGTCGAAGGCGATGACACGGGCGTCGACCTTCTGGCCGACGGTGAAGCGCTCGGGGCGCTGCTCGTCGCGGTCGCGCGAAAGGTCGGAGCGCTTGATGAAGGTCTCGATGCCGCTTTCGACCAGCCGCACTTCCAGACCGCCATCCTTCACGCCGATGACTTCGCAGGTGACGACGGCATTCTTGCGCAGTTCGCCTGAAGTCGCTGCTTCACCGACGGTGTCGCGGGCCAGCTGCTTGATGCCGAGGGAGATGCGCTCCTTCTCGATGTCGACGTCGAGCACCTGCGCCTTGACCATGTCGCCGCGATTGTACTCTTCGATGACCTGCTCGCCCGGACGGGTCCAGTCGAGGTCGGAGAGGTGCACCATGCCGTCCACGTCGCCTTCCAGGCCGATGAACAGGCCGAACTCGGTCTTGTTCTTGACCTCGCCCTCGACCTGGCTGCCGACCGGATGGTTGCGCGCGAAGGCTTCCCACGGGTTTTCCAGCGTCTGCTTGAGGCCGAGCGAGATGCGGCGCTTGGCCGGATCGACCTCGAGCACCACCACGTCGACTTCCTGCGTCGTCGACAGGATCTTGCCGGGGTGCACGTTCTTCTTGGTCCACGACATTTCCGAAACGTGGATGAGGCCTTCGATGCCCGGCTCCAGCTCGACGAACGCGCCGTAGTCGGTGATGTTGGTGACGGTGCCCTTGATCTTCTTGCCGATCGGGAACTTGGTGCCGATCTCGGACCACGGATCCGACTCGAGCTGCTTCATGCCGAGCGAGATGCGGTGGGTTTCCTGGTTGATGCGGATGATCTGCACCTTGACCGTCTGACCGATGTTGAGGATTTCGGTCGGATGGTTGACGCGGCGCCAGGCCATGTCGGTGACATGCAGCAGGCCGTCGATGCCGCCGAGGTCGACGAACGCACCGTAGTCGGTGATGTTCTTGACGACGCCTTCGACAACCTGGCCTTCTTCGAGGTTCTGCACGATTTCCGAACGCTGTTCGGCGCGGCTCTCCTCGAGCACGGTGCGGCGCGACACCACGATGTTGCCGCGGCGGCGATCCATCTTGAGGATCTCGAAGGGCTGCGGATTGTGCATCAGCGGGGAAACGTCGCGGATCGGGCGGATATCGACCTGGCTGCGCGGCAGGAACGCCACGGCGCCGTCGAGGTCGACGGTGAAGCCGCCCTTGACCTGGTTGAAGATGACGCCTTCGACGCGCTCACCCTTGGTGAATTTCTCTTCGAGACGGACCCAGCTCTCTTCGCGGCGAGCCTTCTCGCGCGACAGCATGGCTTCGCCCAGCGCGTTCTCGATGCGCTCGACATAGACTTCGACGGTGTCTCCGACCTTGAGGGTGGAGTCCTTGCCCTTGACGCCGAATTCCTTCAGCGGCACGCGGCCTTCGACCTTCAGGCCGACGTCGATAATGGCCATGTCCTTTTCGATCGCGGTGATCGTGCCCTTGACGACCTGACCTTCGCCGGAGTGGCCGGTGGTGAATGATTCTTCGAGCAGGCTCGCGAAATCATCGCGAGTGGGATTTGCAGCTGACATATTTTCTCCTGGAGTGCCCCGCATCTGCGGGACGGGCGCCGTGGGTTAGCGTTGCGTTGGCCTGCCGTCATTCCGGGTTAAAAAACCCTGGGCCGCTTTTCGAGCGGCAATTCCGGCGCATGAAGAATGCTGGCAGGCTGGTTCGTGCCCGATATGGGTATTTTCTTCGCCTCCGGCAATCGGAAGCAGCATGAAAACCCGGATCAGGCCTTGTTTCTTTTAGCCAATGCGTCGTCGATGACAGCCATGGCCGCGAGAAACGCGGCTTCTATAGCCATTTCGCTGGTATCAAGCAAGTGCGCGTCGGCGGCGGGCTTGAGCGGTGAGTCGGCCCGGCCCATGTCGCGCTCGTCACGGCGTTCGATGTCGGCAAGGATCTCGGCGAAATCAGCGGTGCCGCCGATGCTTTCGATCTCGGCCAGACGACGCTTGGCGCGCACCTCCGCACTCGCCGTCACGTAGAGCTTGATGTCGGCGTCGGGGCACACCACCGTGCCGATGTCGCGCCCGTCGAGCACGGCGCCCGGGGGCGCCTTGGCGAAGTCGCGCTGCTTTTCGACCAGGATGCGCCGCACGGTAGGAAACACCGCCACCTTCGAGGCAGCCTCGCCCACGGCATGCGCCGACAAGACCGCGCGGTCAAGTCGCGCCAGATCGACCTGGCGGGCAGCGGTTTCGGCCGCCGAGACATTGTCGAGCGGCAGGCCGACCTGCAGCAAAGCATGCGCCACGGCGCGATAGGTGAGGCCGGTGTCGAGCAGGTTGAGGCGGTAGTGGTCGGCGAGACGCCGGGCGAGCGTACCCTTGCCGGCGCCGGCGGGACCGTCGATGGCGATGGTGAAGGTTGAACTCATCTGACGTTCCTAATGAACTGGAACGCCAGTACCGACGCGGCGATCAAAACCGACAACGGCAATACGATGAAAGGCATGACGCCGATTGTCATGAAGGCCATTGCTCCGATTGCTTTGAAAACGCCTGCAAGAATCACCCAGCCTTTGTTTTCTAGAAATCCGGAGGTTCCGACCGACAAGTAAAGGATCGTGACTTGAAGGGCGAAAATCCAGAACAGAAAGGCAAAAACACCCAGCCGTTTTTTGAAGACAAAGCGTTCGATCAGATACGGGACCAGCGCAGCTCCTAGATAAGCTGCTACGACCAGCCAGTCCCCTGACATCACCCGATTTCCGCGCCCAGACCCTTCATCAGCCCCATGAATTCCGGAAAGCTCGTCGCGATCATAGCGGCGTCGTCGATAGTGACAGGCCTCTCCGTTGCCAGCCCCATCACCAGAAAACTCATGGCGATGCGGTGGTCGAGATGCGTCTTCACCGTCGTGTCCAGGCCGTTGGGATGGCCGCCGAGGCCCTTGCCGCCGGGCTTGCCGCGCACGGCCAGCGACGCCTCGCCCTCGGTGCAGTCGACGCCGTTGAGCTTCAGCCCGTTGGCGACGGCCGACAGCCGGTCGGATTCCTTCACCCGCAGCTCTTCCAGCCCCTGCATCAGCGTCTCGCCCTCGGCGAAGCTGGCAGCCACCGCCAGCACCGGATATTCGTCGATCATCGAAGGCGCCCGTTCCGGCGGCACCGTGACGCCCTTCAGGTCCGAGGAGCGCACGCGCAGGTCGGCGACATCCTCGCCGCCGGCATTGCGCGGGTTCAATATGTCGATCTGCCCGCCCATTTCCTGCAGCGTCAAAAGCAGTCCGGTGCGGGTCGGGTTCATCAGCACGTTCTCGATGACGATGTCGGAACCCGGCACGATCAGCGCCGCCACCAGCGGGAAGCCGGCCGAGGAGGGGTCGCCAGGCACGGCGATGGTCTGTCCGGTCAGCTTGCCCTGGCCCTCGATGAAAATGTGGCGCACGCCGCGCTCGTCGGTCTCGACCGACAGGTTGGCGCCAAAGCCTTTCAGCATCTTCTCAGTGTGGTCACGCGTCATGACAGGCTCGATGACGGTGGTGACTCCCGGTGTGTTCAGCCCAGCCAGCAGCACCGCCGACTTCACCTGCGCCGAGGCCATCGGCACGCGGTAGGTGATGGGGGCGGCGTGTTTCGGCCCATGCAGCGTGATCGGCATGCGGTCGCCGGGCGTCGCCTTCAGCACCTGCACGCCCATCTGGCGCAAGGGTTCGAGCACGCGGCCCATCGGCCGGCCCGACAGCGAGGCGTCGCCAATGAAGGTCGTCTCCATGTCGTAGGTGCCGACCAGGCCCATGGTCAGCCGCGAGCCGGTGCCCGCATTGCCGAAGTCGAGCGGACCTTCCGGCTGCAGCAGCGCGCCGTTGCCGGTGCCGCGGATCACCCATTCGGCGCCGCGTTTCTCGATATGCGCGCCCATAGCCTTCATGGCTTCTCCCGTCCGCATCACGTCCTCGCCCTCGAGCAGGCCGGTGATGCGGGTCTCGCCCGAGGCGAGCCCGCCGAACATGAAGGAGCGGTGCGAGATCGATTTGTCGCCCGGCACGCGCGCGGTACCGGAAAGGGCTTGTGATTTGCGGGCGGTGGCCGGCTTGGCAGCGGCGGCGTGAGACATGGAATTTCCCTGGACGGAATGCCGGCTGACCGGCGCTTTTCATTTGGTGCGGCGGTCTCGTATCACGGCGGGGCGAAATGGTCATCCCCATGGTCGTCACTTGGCGCGAGCCCCTTCAATCCATGGTTTTGTGACGCCGGCTTTTGGCTTTGACAGCGCTGCAAACTGCGGTTAAGGGGACCACTCTTTTATTCACGAGGCTTGCCGTGGCAAAAACCGAACTTGGCACAAAGCGTATCGACCCTGAGACGGGCCGAAAATTCTACGACCTGAACAAGGACCCGATCGTCTCGCCCTATACGGGCAAGACCTATCCGCGTTCCTATTTCGAGGATGGCAAGATTGCCGCCCTCGAGGAAGACGAGGAAGTGGCCGAGAAGGAAGTGGACGGCGACGAGGAAGAAGGCGCCGAGATCGTTTCGCTCGAAGAAGCCGATGACGAGGCCAAGGGCGGCGACGATCTTCCCGACCTGGGCGACGATGAGGATGACGTCGACCTCGGCGACGACGAGGACGACACGTTCCTCGCCGACGAAGAGGAAGAAGACGACGACGTCTCCGACATGATCGGCGTCGGCGACGACGACGACGAGGTCTGATCGGCTGCGAAAAGCGGGCATTTGCCGGCTTTCGCAACATCCGAATAAAAAGCCTCTATTCAGGCTTGATATCTCGGAAAGGCGGGGTTAGAAGCCGCCTGCACTAACGGCGCGGTCTTCCAACCCGCGCCGATCTCTCGCCGGAAACGGCGCCGGCTGATTGCCGGGAGTGGGGCCATAGCTCAGTTGGGAGAGCGCTTGAATGGCATTCAAGAGGTCGTCGGTTCGATTCCGATTGGCTCCACCAAACGTCCTTCTCTAGCCACTGGTCTCTCGGAGCTAGGAAATAGTCTCGTCTTTCCGTGGCTTAGCCGCAATTCGGACCAGAGACACAAGTTTTTGGAAATTGATGCTTGTTCCATCTCGCGGATGTGAGGGGAATCCCGGACAACCCGGCGGCGGCTGGATTCGCTGAAAAGGCGCGCGGCCCGTGCTCAGCCGATATTGCATGAGGACGTCACCATGCACCGGCGAATTCGATACGGTATCTCCTGTGCCGACTTACCACTCGGCGAATGAGCCGTCCTTGTGGCGCCAGATCGGGTTGCGCCAGCGGTGCCCCTCCTTGGCCCGCTCCCTGACATAGTCCTCGTCGATCTCGACGCCCAGGCCCGGGCCGTCGGGAATGGCGACATAGCCATCTTCGTAGCGGAAGACATCCTTGTTGGCGGCATAGTCGAGCAGGTCGTTGGCGCCGTTATAATGGATGCCGAGGCTCTGCTCCTGGATGAAGCAGTTGTAGCTGACCGCGTCGAGTTGCAGGCAGGCGGCCAGCGCGATCGGGCCCAGCGGGCAGTGCGGCGCCACCGCCACGTCATAGGCTTCCGCCATCGCCGCGATCTTGCGGCATTCGGTGATGCCGCCGGCATGCGACAGATCCGGCTGGATGATGTCGACGACGCCTTCGGCGAACACCGATTTGAAATCCCAGCGGCTGTAGAGCCGCTCGCCGAGCGCGATCGGCGTCGAGCCAAGCGCGGCTATCTCCTTCAACGCCTCGCGGTTTTCCGAGAGCACCGGCTCCTCGATGAACATCAGCCGGTAGGGCTCCAGTTCCTTGACCAGCATACGCGCCATCGGCCGGTGCACGCGGCCATGGAAATCGACGGCGATGCCGATATTGGGCCCGACCGCTTCGCGCACCATGGCGACGCGCTCGACCGTGGCGTCGATCCTGTCGTGGCTGTCGACGATCTGCAGTTCCTCGGTGCCGTTCATCTTGAGCGCCTGGAAGCCGCGCGCCACCATTTCCCTGGCGCCATCAGCCACGTCCGCCGGACGGTCGCCGCCGATCCAGGAATAGACCTTGATGGTGTCGCGCAGTTTGCCGCCGAGCAGCTCATGAACGGGCACGCCAAGCGCCTTGCCCTTGATGTCCCACAGCGCCTGATCGACGCCGGCAATCGCGCTCATCAGGATCGGCCCGCCGCGGTAGAAGCCGCCGCGGTGCATCACCGTCCAGTGGTCCTCGATCAGGCGCGGGTCCTTGCCGATGAGATAGTCGGCGAGTTCATTCACCGCCGCCTCGACGGTCAGCGCCCGGCCCTCGACCACAGGCTCGCCCCAGCCGGTGACGCCGGCATCGGTCTCGATCTTGAGGAACAGCCAGCGCGGCGGGACGACATAGGTGGTCAAAGACGTGATTTTCATGCTGGCATGTCTCAGTTGGTCTTGAGTTTCTTGGCGCTGAGAAGATCGCGCGCCGCAAGGTCGAGGATCTTGCTCGCCGCGGCCCTGGCGGCGGCGGCATCGCGCATGCGAAGCGCCTCGACCACCTCGCGGTGCGCCGCCACCGCTTCCATGCGCCGCTCAAGCGAAATCGTCGCCGACGCCTCCAGCGAGAATTTCAGCCCGGTGTCGATCAGATTGCCGATCTGGCGGAAGATCGGGTTGTGGCTGGCGGCATAGACGATCTGGTGGAACACGACGTCGCTGCGCGAGAAGGCGGCGAGATCCTCGCCGGCATCGGCCATGCCGCGCCATGCTGCTTCGAGGTCGGCGACCTCCTGCAGTGTCGCGCGGGTCGCGGCGAGTTCGGCGACCAGCGGTTCGATGGCGCGGCGCGTTTCCAGGATGGCATCGAACAGCTTGTCGTCCAGCGCATGCGGCGCATGCCAGGCCAGCACCTGCGGATCGATGATGTTCCAATTGTCCTGTTCGCAGACAACCGTACCGATTCGCGGCCGTGACAGCACCAGTCCCTTGGCGGCCAGCACCTTCAACGCCTCACGGATGACCGTGCGGCTGACCCCATATTCGACGCCGAGTTCGTTTTCGGTCGGCAAGGAGGATCCGGCCGGATAGCGTCCGGAAAAAATGTCGGAAGCAAGCGCCTTCGTCACGTCGGGCATGACGCGCGGGCGGCGGGTGTCGCTCTGTGTTTTCCTGGACGTCCCGGTCACCTCAGCCCTCCTCCAAGGCGGCGAACTCACTGATTTCGCGCAACCATCCCGGCCTTACCGGATGCCGATCGGTTGCGCCAGCGATCCTTTGTAAGAGCATCTAGCTTAATTATCATACCAGATCAATTGACCGGTATGATAAAAAGAATTACAGACTCCAGCACCCGGGCCGGGCGCCCGGCCTATCGCTGGGAGGTAATCATGCGATTTTTGAAGACCGCGCTCGTCGCGGGCGCGCTTGCCGTGCTGTCCGCCACGACCATTGCCGCATATGCTCAGGACACCAAGATCGGCTTCATCGTCAAACAGCCCGAAGAGCCATGGTTCCAGGACGAATGGAAGTTCGCCGACCAGGCCGCCAAGGAGAAGGGCTTTACCCTGGTCAAGATAGGCGCCGAGGACGGCGAGAAGCTGATGTCGGCCATCGACAATCTCGGCGCCCAGGGCGCGCAAGGCTTCATCGTTTGCACGCCCGATGTGAAGCTCGGCCCCGGCATCGTCGCCAAGGCCGCCGCCAACAATCTCAAGCTGATGACCGTGGACGACCGTCTGGTCGGCGCCGACGGCAAGGCGCTGGAAGACGTCCCGCATATGGGCATCTCGGCCACCAAGATCGGCGAGGCCGTCGGCCAGGCGATCGTCGACGAGATGAAGGCGCGCGGCTGGAAGGCCGACGAGGTCGGCGCCATCCGCGTCTCCTACGACCAACTGCCGACCGCCGTCGACCGCGTCGAAGGCGCCATCTCGGTGCTGAAGGCGAACGGCTTCAAGGCCGAGAACATTTTTGACGCGCCGCAGGCCAAGACTGATACCGAAGCCGCGCTCAACGCGGCAACGGTGGTGCTCAATGCCCATGCCGATATCAAGAAGTGGGTGTCCTTCGGCCTCAACGACGAGGCCGTGCTCGGCGCCGTGCGTGCGTCCGAAAGCGTCGGCATTCCGGCTGACGGCATGATCGGCGTCGGCATCGGCGGCGCCGATTCGGCGATCAACGAGTTCAAGAAGCCCGCCGCCACCGGCTTTGTCGGCACGGTGATCATTTCGCCGAAGCGCCATGGCTACGAGACGGCGCTCAACATGTACGACTGGGTCGCCAACAACAAGGAACCGGAGAAGCTGATCCTGACCTCCGGCGCGCTGGCCAAGCGCGACGATTACCAGAAGGTCCGCCAGGGCCTCGGCATCCAATAGTCCTCCCTGTACAAACAGGCGGCGGCTCATCCCGCCGCCTGTTTGTCATGACTGAAGAAGGATCGGCGCTCGTGTCGTTTCTCGACTTCTCGCGCATCACCAAGACCTATCCGGGCGTCAAGGCGCTGTCGGACGTCTCCTTCGGCGTCGCCAGGGGCGCCGTGCATGGCCTGATGGGCGAGAACGGCGCCGGCAAATCCACCCTGATCAAGATCCTCTCCGGCGACCAGCATGCCGATGCCGGCGAAATCCGCATCGACGGCAAGGTTCAGGCCTATTCATCGACGCGGGATGCCTTCGACAATGGCGTCATCGTCATCCATCAGGAACTGCAACTCGTCCCGGAACTCACCGTTGCCGAAAACCTCAGCCTCGGCCGCTTCCCCGCCAGCGCCGGCATTATCGCCGGCCGCCGCATGCTCGATGAGGTCGGCGCCAAGCTGAAATCGGCCGGCATCGACATCGACATCAGCCGCAAGGTCAAGACGCTGTCCATCGGCGAGCGTCAGATGGTCGAGATCGCCAAGGCCGTCATGCTCGACGCGCGCGTCATCGCGCTCGACGAACCGACTTCGTCGCTGTCGTCGCGCGAAAGCGAAATCCTGTTTGCCCTGATCGATCGCCTGCGCGCCGAAGGCAAGGTCATCATCTACGTCTCGCATCGGCTCGACGAGGTGTTCCGGCTCTGCGACAGCCTGACCGTGCTGCGCGACGGCAAGCTCGCCGCGCACCATACGTCTCTGGAAGGCGTCACCCGCGACCAGGTCGTCGCCGAAATGGTAGGCCGCGAAATCTCCGACATCTGGGGTTTTCGTCCGCGCAAATCCGGCGATGTCAGGCTGAAGGTCGATGCCGTCTCCGGGGCAAAACTGAAGACGCCGGCGAGTTTCGAGGCACGCGCCGGCGAGATCGTCGGCTTCTTCGGCCTGATCGGCGCCGGCCGCTCGGAACTGATGCGCCTGGTGTTCGGCGCCGATCCGCGTTCGGGCGGCGCCATCAGCGTCGACGGCAAAGTCGTTCATGCCACGGATCCGCACGGGGCGATCCGCGCCGGCATCGTGCTGTGCTCGGAAGACCGCAAGCATGACGGCATCATCCAGGGCCGCTCGATCGAGGAGAACATCAACATCTCTTCGCGGCGCCACCACGCGCGCTTCGGTGTCTTGAACCGCGCCAACGAGATCGCCACTGCCGAGACCTTCATCAAGAAGCTCAAGGTGCGCACTCCGTCGCGCAAGCAGGACATCATCAACCTCTCCGGCGGCAACCAGCAGAAGGTCATACTCGGCCGCTGGCTGTCGGAGCAGGGCGTGCGCGTCCTCATTGTCGACGAGCCGACGCGCGGCATCGATGTCGGCGCTAAATCCGAGATCTACGAACTGCTCTACCAGCTTGCCGAGGACGGCATGGCGATCATTGTCGTTTCGTCAGAACTGCCCGAGGTGATGGGCATCTGCGACCGGATCCTGGTGATGTGCGGCGGGCGCATCGGCGCCGAACTGACGCGCGACCAGTTCGCCGAGAAGACGATCCTGGCCGCGGCCCTTCCTGACACCAAAACCCCCGACGCGATCGCATCCTAAGGACTTTGCCATGACCGACCAGTTGAAGAAGCTCTTGCTCGGCGAACAGGGCCTCGTCGTCATCTTCATCGTTGCCTTCGCGCTGGTGTCGCTCTTGGTGCCGAATTTCCTCACCGACCGCAACATGCTCGGTCTGCTACAGTCGGTGGTCACCGTCGGCATCGTCGCCTGCACCATGATGTTCTGCCTTGCCGCGCGCGACTTCGACCTGTCGGTCGGCTCGATCGTCGCCTTTGCCGGCATGGTCGCGGTGATGGCCTCGAACTATATCGGCTCGATCCTGCTCGGGCTTGTGGCGGCAATCGCCTGCGGCGCATTCGTCGGCTTCATCAACGGCGTCGTCATCGCCAAATTCCGCATCAACGCGCTGATCACCACGCTCGCCACCATGCAGATCGTGCGCGGTCTGGCTCTGATTGCCTCCGACGGCCGCGCCGTCGGCATCAACAGCCCTGACTTCTATCAGCTCGCTCTGTCGAAATTCCTGGGCATCCCGACGCCGATCTGGGTCCTGGCCGTCTTGTTCGGCATCTTCGGCTTTGTGCTGAACCGCACCGTGTTCGGCAAGAACACGCTGGCTATCGGCGGCAATCCGGAGGCTTCGCGGCTGGCGGGTGTCAATGTCGACCGGACGCGCATCTGGATCTTCGCGCTACAGGGCGTCGTCTGCGGCATTGCCGGCATCCTCCTGGCTTCTCGCATCACTTCGGGCCAGCCCAACGCGGCGGTCGGGCTGGAGCTCTCGGTCATCTCGGCTTGCGTGCTGGGTGGCGTTTCGCTCGCCGGCGGTAGGGCGACGATGTCGGGTGTCATCGTCGGCGTACTCATCATGGGCATCGCCGAGAACGCGATGAACCTGCTCAACATCCCGGCCTTCTACCAGTACATCGTGCGCGGCGTGATCCTGCTTCTGGCGGTGCTACTCGACAATCTTCGGTCCTCGGCATTGGGAAGGCGCTGATGGGAAGACTCTCCGGAAAACGCATCTTCCTCACCGGCGCCGCGCAAGGCATCGGCTACGCCATCGCCGAGGCCTGCCTGCGCGAAGAGGCCGAGCTGTTCCTGGTCGACCGCGACGCGAGCCTGCTTGCCGAAAGCGCCGCACGCTTGGGAGAGGTCGCGCATGCGGCGGCCGACATTGCTGACGCCAAGGCAATCGATGCCGCGATGTCTGGGGCAGCGAAGGCCATCGGCCCGATCAACACCGTCATCAACAATGCCGGCATGAACGTCTTTTCGACGCCGCTCGAGGCCACCGAGGACGAGTGGACGCGCAATCTCGATGTGAATGTGAAAGGCGCCTGGCACTGCGCCAGGGCAGCGCTGCCCGGTATGATCCAGCAAGGTGGCGGCGTCATCCTCAACGTAGCCTCGACGCATGCTTTCACCATCATCCCGCACACTTTTCCTTATCCCGTCGCCAAACACGCGCTCATCGGCCTGACCAAGTCACTGGCGATCGAATATGCCGGCAACAATGTGCGCGTGAACGCGCTGGCGCCCGGCTATGTCGCGACGCAGACGGTCATCGACTACTGGAACAGCTTCGACGATCCCGAGGCCGCGCGCGCCAAGACGCTGGCGCTGCACCCGGGCGGGAGGATCGCCACGCCGCAGGAGATCGCCATGGCTGTGCTCTTCCTCGTCTCCGACGAATGCCCCTTCATCAATGCCGCCTGCCTCGTCGCGGATGGCGGCCTGAGCGTGCTTCACCACCCCTGACAACAAGCCATAATGGAGGAAAAAATGGCAAATGACGTCTTCGCAAAAACCCCGTTGACGCGTCGGCAGGCGCTTGCGCTTGCGCTTGGCGCGGGCGCCACGCTGGCGGGTTCGCTGCCTCGCATCGCCTTCGCGCAGGACCAGAATGTCACGCTCTGGCATGGCTGGACCGGCGCCGACAACACCACGGCGCTCAACGGCGTGATCGATGCCTTCAACAAGGGCGGCAAGGGCGTCACGGTCGAGCCGACCGGCTATGACTGGGATACGCTGTTCTCCAAATGGGTCGTCTCCTCGGCCGGCGGGCGCGCGCCGGACCTGGTGCTCTTCCACATCACCGAACTGCCGGAATTCGCCACGCGCAACGTCATCCGCCCGATCGACGATGTCGTCGCTTCGTCCGGCCTCGACCTGTCGCAGGTTCCTGACGCCGGCCGCACCGGCGTGACCTTCGACGGCAAGGTCTATGCCGCGCCGCTCGACGTGCACCCGCTCGGTTTCTACTACAATGTCGACATGGTCCAGGAGGCCGGCCTCGATCCGGGCAAGCCGCCTAAGACCGGCGAGGAATTCCTCGAATGGGCAAAGAAGCTCACGGTCAAGGACGGTAGCGGCAAGGTCACCCGCTATGGCTTCGAATTGCCGAACACGTGGGCGACGGCCCGCTGGATCTGGTTCAGCCTGATGTATCAGAACGGCGGCACCTTCCTCGACGACAAGGGCCTGGCCGCGGTCGACGGCGACGCCTCGCAGAAGGCGCTGCAATACCTCGTAGATCTGATCAACGTGCATGGCGTGACCAATCCGGAAGTCGGTGGCAACAAGGGCGAGGACGCCTTCGCCTCGAAGCAGGTCGCGATGAAATTCATCGGCCCTTGGGAGGTCAATCTGCGTATGGCGCAGAAGATGAACTTCATGACCGCGCAGCTGCCGGTGTTCGGCGCCAAGCCGGCCGTGTGGGCGAACTCGCACTGCATGGCGGTCTCGAAGCAGAAAAGCGACGACAAGCTCGCCGCCGCCGGCACCTTCATGAAATGGTTCTTCGACAATTTCGCAGCCCCCGCGACGACTGTCGGCATCATCCCGCAGAGCAAGGCCGTGCGCGAGAGCGCCGCCTTCACCGGCACCGAGCAGTACAAATACTTCAAGTCCTTCGTCGACGACCTGCCCAACATCGTCTACGAGCCGCTGATCCCGCAGTACCTGTCTGTGTTCTCCTTCGACAAGCCGACGCCGCTGGTCACCAATCTGCAGGCAGCCCTCAGCGGCTCCAAACCGGTGCCGGACGCCTTGAAGGCGATGAAGGAAGGCCTCGACACGCAGCTGCAGAAGAAGGGCTGATGTCATCGGTTTCATCACAACCGGCGGGCCGTTCCAAGGCCCGCCGTGCCTCCGCGCCGGAAGGCGGGGCGGTGCGAAGCGGCATGACGCTTGCCGCTTATCTCTTCCTGTCGCCCTATCTGGCGCTGTTTACCGTCTTCATGCTGTTGCCGACGGCGCTTCCGATGGTCGCGCTCGGCCTCGGGCTTGCCATGCTGCTTGATCAGAAGCTCATGGGCACCGCCTTGGTGCGCACCGTGGTGTTCCTGCCCTATGTCGTCATGGTCTCGACGGTGGGCATCCTGTGGGGCTGGTTGTTCGACAAGGGCACCGGCCTCGTCAATTACTACCTGACCATGATCGGCCTCGACCCCATCGCCTGGCTCAAGGATCCGCATTGGTCGATGCCGGCATTGGCCATCACGACCATCTGGTGGACGGTCAACACCAACATGATCATCTTCCTGGCAGCCTTGCAGGACATTTCGGAAGACCTGCATGATGCCGCCACGCTCGACGGCGCCGGCCCGGGGCAGCGTTTCGTCTACATCACGCTGCCCTTGCTGCGGCCCGCCATGGCGCTGGTCACCGCGCTCACCATAATCAATGGCTGGCGCGTCTTCGGGCAGGCCTATGTGATGACGCAGGGCGGGCCGGAGGCAAGCACCTTCGTTATCGTGCAATATATCTATCTGACCGCATTCCAGAATTTCGAGATGGGTCCGGCCGCTGCCGCGGGCGTGGTGCTGCTGTTGATCACACTGGTGTTCTCACTGGCCCAGATGAAGCTGATGAAGGCGATCTGATGCAGGACCAGCGATCCAGTCGTGCCGGACAGTCGCTTGGCGGGCGTTCGCTTGCCTATGTGCTGATGATCGTCGTGACGGCGCTCTGGGGCGCGCCGATCCTGTGGATGTTGGTGACTTCGATCAAGCCGGAAAGCGAAATCTACGCTTACCCGCCGACCTGGATCCCGGATGTGCCAACACTCGAGGCGTATGGCGCGCTGTTTCAGCGCTTTCCGATGCTGACCTGGTTTCGCAACTCGGCCATTGTCGGCATTATCACCACCGTGCTGACGCTCGCGGTGGACGCGCTGGCTGCCTATCCACTGGCGCGCATGCAGTTCCCCGGCCGTCGCATCATCATGGGCGTGGTCTTCGCGACCTTTCTTTTGCCTTATGAGTTGCTGTTTGTGCCGTTGTTCCTCGGCCTGAACAGTTATGGCCTGGTCGACAGCATCTTCAGCCTGACCGTTCCGGCTTCGGCCAACGCCTTCGGCGTCTTCCTGCTCACCCAGTTCTTCCAGGCCGTGCCGCGCGAACTGGAGGACGCCGCCATCATGGACGGCTGCAGCCGCTTCGGCTTCTTCTGGCGCATCCTTTTGCCGCTGACCAAGCCGGGTCTCGCCACGGTCGCCATCTTCACCTTCGTTGCCAGCTGGAACAATTTCTTCTGGCCGCTGATCGCCACCAACTCGGACGAGACACGTACACTTCCGGTCGGGCTGGCGACGCTGGTTGGCGGAGCCGGCATGTCGATGAAGCAGAGCGTGCTGATGGCCTCCTCGGTGGTGGCGACCTTGCCGACGGCGATCTTCTTCCTGGCCTTGCAGCGCCACTTCGTGCGCGGCATCGCCGCGACCGGCATCAAGGGGTGACTTCCCGCGCCGGCCTGGCGAGGTTCCGGTCCGGGACGTCGCCGAGCAGGCGCTCTACCGGGTCGACACCGAGGTAGGCCGGCTTCGCCGGCTCGACCATGCTTCAGGAGGCGTTTTTTCTGACCACAGGACATTCGACGATCGCGCTGCTGGAACAGCCGCGCGACCATCAGTTCGTGTGCAGGTCCTCAGCAGCAATATCGAGAAGCCGGTTCATCGCGTTTCTGGCTCCGGCGGTGTCCCGCAAGCGAATAGCCTCGAGCACGTTCTGATGCGCCGTCAGTGCCCGCGACTGCGCCTCCATCAGCGTGTTGGTCAGGCGGAACGAGGCGCTCAGGGCTGCCTCCAGCATCCCGATCAACCCTTTCAGAACGACATTGTGGCTTGCCGCGATCACACTGCGGTGGAAGGCAAGGTCCGCTCGGCACACCCCGTCGAGGTCATGCGGGATCGAATCGCGCATGCTGTTGAACGCAGCTTCGATCGCCGCGAGATCCGAGCCGGTCGCGCGCCTGGCGGCGAGTTCCGCCGCGGCCGGTTCGAATATGCGGCGCGCCTCGACCAAACCGGAGACCAGTTCGCCGTCGTTCTGGATATCGGGGTGCCAGCTCAGCACCACGGGATCGAGCAGCCGCCAATCATCGCGCGACAGGACACGTACGCCGACACGGCGCCTCGCCTCTACCAGCCCTTTGGCCGAGAGGACCTTGACTGCTTCGCGCACCGATGTGCGGCTGACGCCAAGCATGGCGCACAGCTCTTCTTCCCGCGGCAGCATGTCCCCCGGCTGGTAAACGCCACCAAGGATGCGGCTGCCCAGAACATTGACGACGGAATCGTGGACCCGGCTGCCGCCTGCGCCGTCAGGCTCGGCGCGATGAAATGAGCTCTCTTCAGCCACGCTCAGGTCAGATGCCATGATGTCCGTTCCTCGCCATGGGCAACTCATAGGCGTGCCCGCCAAGCCGCGCAACGATGGCTGCCTTTTCGGGGTGCCCCGCCTATGTACTCTCGCTTCGCCACGCGACGCCACTATAGATCATATGTATTAAATATCTGCGCCGAGGGCAATCGGGTTGATTTCGCACAAATATGGCAAAATCGATTCCTATTAGCCTCCAATCTGGGCTCAATATGCATTGACAGTCCCATAAAACATAGTATCTATATGACAGTTTGATCTGATCTAGTCAGATGGAGTACGGCGAGCTTGGGAGGGGGGAGCCGTGCGTGCAGCGGCGCGACGACGCAATTCATCATCAGTTGGGAGGACGTCATGAAATCAATCAAGCAGTTTGCAATCGCAGCGCTCGCGGTGGCCACGTTTGCCTCGGCCGCTGCGCCGGCCTTCGCCGATTCCACCGGCATCGGTGCCATCTATCTTGACGATGTTGGCTTCTATGCCGCCGTGCGCAAGGGCATCCAGGACGGCGCCACCTCGATGGGAAAGAAGGTTGATCTGCTCGAGACGAACGCGCGCGCCGATCCAGGTGCCGAAGCCTCCTTCATCGACCGCTTGATCTCGGCCAACGTCAAGGCGATCATTCTGTCCGCCGTCTCCGCCGACGGCTCGGTGCGCGCCATCAAGCGGGCCCATGAAGCAGGCATCCCTGTCGTCTGCTACAACACCTGCATCAACGACGCCGACATGAAGAAATATGTTTATGCCTATGTGGTCGCCGATCCGACCGAGTTCGGCCGTCAGCTCGGCGACGTTGCCGCCGACTATTTCATCGCCCAGGGCATCAAGGCACCGAAGATCGGTGTGCTGAACTGCGAATTCGTCGAAGTCTGCGTCAAGCGCCGCGAAGGCTTCGAAGCGGCGCTCAAAGCCAAGCTTCCGGGTTACGTCATTGCGGCGAACCAGCGCGGCACCGTGCTCGACGATGCCGTATCGGTGAGCGACCAGATGCTGTCGGCCAATCCCGACATCAACGCCTTCTTCGGCGAAGGCGGCGATGCCGGCACGGGTGCGGTGCGCACCATCAAGCAGCGCGGCCTGGCCGGAAAAGTCGTCGTCTTCGCGGCTGATATGACATCTTCGGCGGCGACCGAACTCGCCGACTTCTCGGTGATGAAGGCGATTGCCGACGTGTCCGGCCAAGGCATCGGCAAGCTGGCGCTCGAACAGGCTTTAAACGGCGCCGAGGGCAAGAAGGCCGCCGATATCATCGTGCCCATGGGCATCTCGATCTTCAAATCGGCCGACGATGCAAAGAAATGGTTGGAAACCCACAAGGACGGCCTCTCCTGATCGCATCCTCCCCAATTGTGCGATGCTGGCCGCCGCATACCGGCGGCCAGCCTTGTCTGGGAAACCGATAATCTTGGATACTGCCCGCGGCCGAACGAGCCACGGTTCGGAGCCTTGTCATGCCAAAAATGCTTGCGGCCTACCTTCCTGGTAATTCCACCGTCGACCTGCGCGAAATCGACCGTCCTCAGCCGGGTATTGGCCAAGTGCTCCTGAAGATGAAGGCATCGGGCATCTGTGGCAGCGACATCCACTACATCTACCACAAGCATCTCGGCGCCGATCCGCGCACATCCTACCAGGGTGTCGTGGCGGGGCATGAGCCGGCGGGACAGGTTGTCGAGCTTGGCGCCGGCTGCCGGCATTTCAAGCCCGGCGACCGCGTCGCGGTCTATCATATTTCCGGCTGCGGCTTCTGCCGCAACTGCCGCCGGGGATTTCAAATCTCCTGCACCGACCCGCAGCGCGCCGCCTATGGCTGGCAACGCGACGGTGGCCATGCCGAATATCTGGTCGCCGATGAGCGCGATCTCGTGCATCTGCCTGACACGCTCTCCTACCGCGACGGCTGCTTTATCTCCTGCGGTGTCGGCACCGCTTACGAGGCGGTTCTGCGCGGCAATGTCTCCGGCAGCGACGCGGTGCTCGTCGTCGGCCTCGGTCCGGTCGGCATGGCGGCGCTCATGCTGGCCAAGGGTCGCGGCGCACGCCTGGCGATCGGTGTCGATACCCAGCCCGATAGGGTCGAGACGGCGAGGAAGCTCGGACTGCTCGATAATGGCCTCGTTGCTGGACCAGGCGCGCTCGACGCGATCAATGAATTGACCAAGGGCGGTGCCGCCGTCGCCATCGACTGTTCGGGCAATCCGCGCGGCCGGGTACTGGCGCTGCAGGCGACCCGCACCTGGGGGCGCTGCGTCTATATCGGCGAAACCGGCAAGGTCGAGTTCGATGTCAGCGACGATCTGCTGCACCGCCAGCGGACCATCTACGGCTCCTGGGTGACCAGCGTCCACAATATGGATCAGTGCTGCGAGGACCTCGACGCCTGGGGTCTGCACCCCCATGACATTATCACCGACGCCTTCGCGCTGGAAAAGGCGCCGGAGGCCTATGCTCTGATGGCTGGCGGAAAGTCCGGAAAAGTCATCGTAGAGTTTCCGGATTGAGCGATGCCCGATATCGAAATCGCCAATGAAGCGCTGAGCCTTACCGCCACCACGACCGGCGGAGCGGTGTGGCGGTTTCTTGCGCGCTCCCACGGTGTTGAGATCCCGCTGTTTCGTGAGCCGCCGCAGGGAGGGGAACGCGCGGCGTTGAAGTCAGGCTGTTTTCCGCTCGTGCCTTTCGGCAATCGGGTGCGCGACAACCGCTTTGTCTTCGAGGGCACGGAGCGTTCGCTTCCACCCAACACGGAATGGGACAAGCACTATCTGCATGGCGACGGCTGGACCGCTGAATGGCAAATTGCCGACCGCACAAGCACGGAGGTGGCACTTGCGTTCAGCCATCGCGGCACCGGCACTCCGTACGCCTATGATGCCGAACAGCGCTTTTCGCTTGCCGGATCCACGCTGACGACGACGCTTGCCGTCACCAATCGCGGCGCCGCGGCGCTGCCGTTCGGCCTCGGCTGGCATCCCTATTTCCCGCTGACGGGAGGGACCACGCTCAAGGCCGCCGCTCGCTCCTATTGGGAGGAGGATGCTTCCTGGCTGCCGACCGTCGAACATCCAGTCGCCGGCGATATCGACTTTGCCAGTCCGCGCTCTCTGCCGCATCGCTGGGTCAATACGGTCTTCGAGGGCTGGAACGGCGCGGCTGACATCGACTGGCCGGAGACCCGGCTTTCGCTGGCAATCGATGCCGATCCGGTCTTCTCCCGCTACCTGGTCTTTGTCTCCGATCCGGCTTTCGATGCCGGCTACGACTATGACTTTTTCTGTTTCGAACCGATGAGCCACAGCGCCGACGGGCATAACATGCCCGCTGGCGGCGGGCTGGTGAGGCTGGCGCCAGGGGAAAGCCTCACCGGGTCTGTCCGCTACACCTGCCACCGGCATTGACGAGGAAGATTGCGATGAGCGCCACCCCAACCACAACCAGCCGTCGGCGCGGCTTTCGCCTGCTTGCGCTCGACATGAACGAGATCGGTCTGATCGTCATCTTGCTGCTGCTCTATTTCGGCTTCGGTGCGACCACCAACGGCTTTCTGTCGGCCAACAATCATCTTTCCCTGCTGCGCGATGCTGCCTCGATCGCGATCGCCGCCTGGGCGGTGACGCTCATCATCATCGCCGGTGAGATCGACGTCAGCGTCGGGCCAATGGTCGCCTTCACCTCCGTGTGTCTCGCCTTCATGCTGAAAGCCGACGTCAATGTCGCGCTCGCCATTCTGGCTTCGCTTGCCATCGGCGGTGCGCTCGGCACCTTTGCCGGATCGTTGCGCGCCTTTTTCGGAGTGCCGTCCTTCGTTGCCACGCTCGGCCTGTGGAGTGCGCTGCGCGGCATGTCTTTCTTCACCACCAACGCGCTGCCCGTCACCTTCCCAGACAATGACTTTCTCGACATTCTTGCCGACAACATGTTCGGCATCCCCACCTCGGCCGTCGTCATGCTGGTGCTGTTCGCGATTTTTTCCTTCATAAGCCAGAAGACCGCCTACGGCCGGTCGATCTTCGCGGTCGGCGGCAACGCCAATGCAGCGGAACTGTGCGGCATCAACGTCGCGCGCATCCGCGTGCTGATCTTCACGACCTCGGGCGTGATGGCAGCGCTCGCCGGCGTGCTTTTGACGGCGCGGCTCGGTTCCGGAAATGCCGGCACCGCATCCGGTCTCGAATTCGACGTGATCGCTGCCGTCGTCATCGGCGGCACGGCGCTGTCAGGCGGACGCGGCTCGATGCTCGGCACGCTGCTTGGCGTCTTTGTCATCACGCTGATCGGCAACGGCCTGGTGCTGCGCGGCATCAATCCGTTCTTCCAGGAGGTTGTGCGCGGTGTCATCATTGTCGCGGCCGTGCTCGCCAATATCCTGGTCACGCGCTATCGCGAACGCCGTGTTTTCGGCGCGTGACGAGAAGCTGGGAGGATCAGTCCATGCAGACCGCCCGCGAGCCGGATCCTCAGCCCTTGGTCGCCACCGTACGTGGCGCGACCAAACACTATCCCGGCGTGCTGGCGCTGGACGATGTCGATTTCGAGATCAGCCGCGGCGAAGTCCGCGCGCTGCTTGGCAAGAACGGTGCCGGGAAATCGACGCTGATCCGGCTGTTGACAGGTGCTACCGTGCCTGACAGCGGCGAGGTTTCCATCGACGGTGACGCGCTGAACGGCCTCGGTACCCAGCGCACGGTCGAAGCTGCCCGGCTGGGGGTGCGTGCGGTCTACCAGGAACTGAGCCTGATTGTCGGCATGAGCATCGCCGAGAACCTGTTCCTCGGCCGCTGGCCATCCAGCATGGGCGTGCTCTCCCATGGCGAAATGGAACATCAGGCGCGCGAAACCCTGGCCCGGCTGGGGCTGAAGCTGGATCCCCGCCGCCGTGTCGGGACGCTAAGCCCGGCCGAGCGGCAACTCGTCGAGATCGCCCGTGTCATGATTGGCGAACCGAAGCTCGTTATCCTCGACGAGCCAACCAGTTCGCTTGCTGCCGCGGAGGTCGAACTCCTGTTCACCGCCGTGCGCAATCTGGCCGCCGCCGGCATCGCGGTGATCTATGTCAGCCATCGCATGAGCGAGATCCGACAGATCGCCCGGGCCGCTACGGTGATGCGCGACGGCAAGGTGGCGGCCACCGTCGAGGTGGCCGGCGCCGACACCGCCGAGATCATCCGGCTGATGCTTGGTCGCAGCGAGCAGGAAGAACAGTTGGTCGGCCAAGCGAGGGGCGGCGACAGCGTGCTGTCGGTGCGCGATCTGGCCGTGCCGCCGAAGCTTTCAGGTGTATCGTTTGACCTCAAGCGAGGCGAGGTGCTCGGTTTTGCCGGCCTGCTCGGCTCGGGACGCACCGAGCTTCTGAGGGCGATCGGTGGGCTCGATGCCGTACGTGCCGGTACGGTCCTGCTCGATCAAAAGGACATCACCCGCGTCTCGTATGGCGAGCGGGTGAAAAGTGGGATCGGCATGACCCCTGAAAGTCGCAAGGAGGATGGAATCCTGCCGTTGCTCGGCGTCGACGAGAACACCGTTGCCACCGACTTTTCAAAAGTGACGGTGAACGGCGTCATCTCGGCATCGAGGATGGAGGCAGCGGCAGGTGACATCGTCCGTCGCATCGGCGTCAAAACGGCGCGCATAGACACGCCGGTCGGCACCCTGTCGGGCGGCAACCAGCAGAAGGTGGTGATCGGCCGGTGGGTCTATGCCGGAAGCCGCATCCTGCTGCTCGACGAGCCTACACGCGGTGTCGACGTCGAAGCGAAGTCGCAAATCTACGCCATCATTCGCCAGCTTGCCGGGGAGGGCAAAAGCATCATCTTCGTGTCCAGCGAGATAGAGGAGTTGCCGAAGGTCTGCGACCGGGTCCTGGTGCTGAAGGACGGGAACTTCGTACAGGAATTCGTGGCACCGAACGTGGACGTCGACAAACTCATGGCGGCATGCTTGTAGGTTCTGGCGGAGCCGAGCGCCCAACCACTGCCGGTACGCATCCGCGCTTGCCCCCGGCCACCAGGCTAGAGCGTTTCCTGCTTTGAGAGAATCGTAGGATTCCCAAATCAAGGTGTTTGTGATTCAAGATGCTGGCTGGATT
>NZ_VFVY01000029.1 GCF_006442315.1 Mesorhizobium sp. B2-3-4
CTCGGACCGGATGGCCATCCGGTCCGAGGCTCAGTCGCTTACATCGCACAAACTCTCCTCCGTGCAGATACAAGGGGAAGCGCTGGCCCCTCAAGAGGAACGATCGCAGAGCCAATTACGACAAAGGCTGGCGCCGCCCCTCATCTGGCTGTCGCCATCTTCTCCCCGTAAACGGGGAGAAGGACGCTCCGTCAACCCACCCACCCTATCGGCACATGTCCCTGATCCGCCTCGACGCGGCCAAGCCAGGCCACGACCGCCGGATAGGCGTCGAGCTGGAAGCCGCCCTGCTCCGCCGTATGCGTGTAGGCATAGAGGGCTATGTCGGCGACGCTGAAGGCGCGGCCGGCGAAGAAGGCATTGCTCTCCAGATATCTGTTCATCACGCCGAGCGCCTTGTTGCCGCGCTCCAGCGTCACCGCCAGCCGCTCCGGCGTCGCGTCCCTGGCGCGCTCGGGAAACGTCAGCAGCGCCTTGCGCACGGCGATATAGGGCTCGTGGCTGTACTGCTCGAAGAACAGCCACTGATAGGCGAGCCCGCGCTCATATTTGTCCGCCGGCAGGAAGCGCGTGCCTTCGGCGAGATAGAGCAGGATGGCGTTGGATTCGGCCAGCCGCCGGCCGTCGTCGAGTTCCAGCAGCGGCACCATGGCGTTCGGGTTCTTGGCGACGAAGTCGGCCTTGCGCGTCTCACCGCTATGCGAACTCACCTCGACCGTGGTGAAGGCCAGGCCGAGCTTGGCCATCAGCAGGCGCGGCTTGTAGCAATTGCCGCTGTCGATCATGTTGTAGAGTATCATTGTCGTCCCCGAGCGCTGCTTGTGCGGGCGCGATTATCGCAGCGGCGGCGTTCTCAACCAATGATTTGTTTTGGCGTGACCATCAGCGCCGCTTATGCAACGGGACGACCTTGCTGTCGAAGCCCAGCAGCGCCTCGATGGCAAGCGGCCTCTCGTCGAAGATCGTGCCGGCCAGCGCCGGGCGCCCGAGCAGAAAGCCCTGCAGCAGGTCGACACCGCCTTCCAGCGCGACGCGCAGATGGATGGGTTGCTCGATGCCCTCGACCAGCACCCTGGCGCCCCGATCGTGCAGACTGGACACCAGCGGGCGGAAGAACCGCTCCGCGGCGGCGTGGCGACAGAATTCCGCGAACCAGCCGCCATCGATCTTGACGATGTCGGGCTTGAGCAGGCTCACCCTCTCCTCGGTCGAATGGCCTGTACCGAAATCGTCGATGGCGATGCGGATGCCGTCACGCCGCATTTCACGCACCAGCCTGGCCAGCAGCGCATCGTCCGCCGCCTGCTCGGTGATTTCACAGACCAGCATGGCGGGCGCGAGGTCGAGTTCGCCGAGGTGCCTGCTCATCAGCCGTATCTCGGCCAGCGCCCGGCCAGGATGGTCGTTGACCAGCGGATTGTAGTTGAAGAACAGGTCGAGCCCGTCGACGCCGATATTGTGGAAATTCCTGAGATGCAGCACCCGGCACAAGGTTTCGACGAACAGCCGGTCGCCGGCGGCGATGCCGTCGAAGAACATCTGCGGCGACCCGGGCCGGCCGGCGCGATGCGGCTCGATCAGGCCTTCGACGGCCACCGGGTGCAGGCTCTCGCCGCGCGGAGCATAGATCGGCTGGTAGGCGCTGCGCAGGCGGAAGTCGCCATGGACGCCATATTCGATGCCGACCTCGTCGACGAAGATCGCATCGCCGACATTGCGCCGCCGCTCGGCCTTCATGGCGCGATCCTTCGGCCGAAAGCCTTTGCCGGCCGCCCCGTGCGCGGGACAATGGTGGCGGGAGCAGGCGCATGGTTCGCAGCGGCAACGGGCTCCGGTTCGCTCCTGGCGAAAACACGGAAGCTCGTGGGCGCGAGTTCGGGACGCGCCAGCACGTAACCCTGAACCATCGAGGCGCCCGATCTCTCGGCCAGTTCCAGTTGCCAGCCTTCCTCGATGCCTTCGAATACGGTCCGGATGCCCTGGTCCTCGAAGCTCCGCACCATGGATGTCAGCAGCGCGAAACCGGGGCCCGATTCCATCAGCTGCGTGATCCAGTGCGCATCGAACTTGACGATGTCGGGTTTCAGTTCCTTGATCCGCTTGATGTCGGAATCGTCGGCGCCATAATCGTCGACAGCGATCCGGAAGCCATTGCCTTTCAGCGCCGCCACGAAACCGTGCAGGGTCTCCTGCGACGCCGACCTCTGCTCCGTCACCTCGCATACGACGCGGCCCGGATCGATGCCGGCCTCGTGCAGCACCAGCCGCATGTCGCGCAAGGCGCTGTCGGCGATCGCGCGCTCGGTGAACACCGACGGGTCGAAATTGACGAAGATCGATGGCTCCCTGGGCAGGCAGGCGCCGGCATTGAGCAGATGCAGTGTCCTGGTCAGCGCTTCGACATGCAGGCGGTCGGCCGCCGGACAGGTCGAGAAGAAGGTCATCGGCGATTGCGGCTCGCCATCGCGAAACGGCCGGATCAGCCCCTCGAACGCGGCAATCGAGAGCTTGCCCTCCTTGAAGGCAAAGATCGGCTGGAAGGCGCTCTGCAGCGTATAAATGCCCCAGACACCTGACGAGGTGCCGTCATCATGACGGATGATATGGGCAAGCCCAATGCTGCGCGACAAGGCTTCCTCGCTCCGCGAACCGGCGGAATTGGATTTACGATCCTGCCATGCAAGCCTCTACCGCGCGTTAATGAACTTTCTATTGATCACGCCTCATTGACCGTGTCGCCAGACCTGGCCCAGCCGACAACGCTTGCACTCGCCGGCATCATGCGACATGAGAAGCGCCGCGGCCGCTCCTGGCCGCGCCGATCCTTTGGAGAGACAAAAGGTCATGGCCTTTCTTGCCGACACACTTTCGCGCGTAAAGCCTTCCGCCACCATCGCAGTGACGCAGAAAGCCCGCGAGCTGAAAAATGCCGGCCGCGACATCATTGGCCTCGGCGCCGGCGAACCCGATTTCGACACGCCAGACAACATCAAGAATGCCGCGATCGAGGCCATTCGCCGTGGCGAAACCAAATATCCGCCGGTTTCAGGCATCGTCCCGCTGCGCGAGGCGATCGCCAAGAAATTCAAGCGCGAGAACAATCTCGACTACAAGCCCGAGCAGACCATTGTCGGCACCGGCGGCAAGCAGATCCTGTTCAACGCCTTCATGGCGACGCTGAACCCCGGCGACGAGGTCGTCATCCCCCGCCCCTACTGGGTCAGCTATCCCGAAATGGTGGCGATCTGCGGCGGCACCTCGGTGTTTGCCGACACTTCGATCGAGAATGGTTTCAAATTAACCCCGGCCGTGCTGGAGAGGGCGATCACGCCGAAGACCAAATGGCTGTTGATGAACTCGCCGTCGAACCCCTCGGGCGCCGCCTACACCGAGGCCGAACTGCGCGCGCTGGCCGACGTGCTGCTCAAGCATCCGCATGTCTGGACGCTGACCGACGACATGTACGAGCATCTGACCTATGGCGATTTCGTCTTCAAGACCATCGCCGAGGTCGAGCCCAAGCTCTACGAGCGCACGCTGACCATGAACGGCGTCTCGAAGGCCTATGCCATGACCGGCTGGCGCATCGGCTACGCGGCCGGTCCGGTCCAGCTGATCAAGGCGATGGACATGATCCAGGGCCAGCAGACCTCGGGCGCCTGTACGATCGCGCAATGGGCTTCGGTGGAGGCGCTCAACGGTCCGCAGGATTTCATCGCCAAGAACAAGGCGATCTTCCAGGGGCGGCGCGACCTCGTCGTCTCGATGCTCAACCAGGCGCGCGGCATCTCTTGCCCCTCGCCCGAAGGCGCCTTCTATGTCTATCCGTCCTGCGCCCAGCTGATCGGCAAGAAGACCAAGGCCGGCAAGGTTATCGAGACCGACGAGGCCTTCTGCTCGGAACTGCTCGAAGCCGAGGGCGTGGCCGTGGTGTTCGGCTCGGCCTTCGGCCTCGGCCCCAACTTCCGCATCTCCTACGCCACCTCCGATGCATTGCTGGAGGAAGCCTGCACGCGCATCCAGCGCTTCACGGCATCGTTGACCTGATCGCAGTCGACAAGACCTTCGAACTCAGGAAACCCGGCTCACGGCCGGGTTTTTTGTTACTCAGACCTGCTGTTCCGCTTCTTTCGCGACCCGCGCCTCGGCCGGCGCCAACACCGCCATCAGCAAGGCGGCTGCAAGGAAAGCGCCGATCGCGGCCGTCAGCATCGCGGCGTGGAAGCCGCCGGCATAGGCGGCGGCGAAGAGATCATGCACGCCACGCTCGCCGATCGCCGCATCGGTTGCGAAATCATGCCTGGAAACCGCGGCACGGGCGGCCTGCTCGGCATTGGCGACACCGGCATCGCGCAGATATCCCGTCAGCAGACTGGTCGCCCGCATGCTCATCAGCGCGCCGAGCAACGCAATGCCGATGGCAAGGCCGCTCTGGCGCGTGGCATTGATGACCGCCGACACCATGCCCGAGCGCTCGCGCGGCGCATAAGACATGGCCGCGGCACTTCCCGTCGGGATCGCCAGCGAGTTGCCGAGCCCGCCGATGACGAACAGCAGGCAGAGCCATGCGTAAGGCGTCGAGGTGCCGGCCCAGCACATGCCGAGCAGCGACAGGCCGATGCCTGTGTAGCCCAGCGTCATCAGCGCGGAATGGCCAAAGCGCGCGCTCAACCTGCCGATCCATGGCGACACCACGATCTGCACCAGGAAGGCCGGCGCCATGCGCAGGCCGGTCTGCGTCGGCGACCAGCCCTGCACCTGCTGCAGGAACATCGAGAAGAAGAAGACGCTGGTGTAGGAGGTGAAGCCGAGCGCGAACGAGGCGACGTTGGCGACGGCGAAGCGCACGTCGCCAAACAGCCCGAGCGGCAGCATGGGTCTCGGCGTGCGCGCTTCGAAGGCGAGGAAGGCCGCGAGGAAGGCAATGCCGACGACCAGCGCCGCGATCGTCCTTGCATCACCCCAGCCATTCTCGCCGGCCGATATCAGGCCAAAGGTCAGCGCGCCCAGCCACAGGATCGAGAGTGCCAGCCCGACGAGATCGAGATGGGCATGTTCGGGATGCGCGGTCTCGCCGATCGACAGCGCACCGAGCACGATGGTCACCAGGCCAAGCGGCAGGTTGATCAGGAATATGCTCTGCCAGCCGACCGTCTCGACCAGAATGCCGCCCAGCACCGGGCCGACCACCAGGGAAATGGCGGCGAAGGAGGCCCAGCCGCCAATGACGCCGGCGCGTTCGCGCGGATCGGGAAAGGCCTGCGTCAGGATCGAGAGCGCGCCCGGGATGAGCAGCGAGCCGGCGATGCCTTGCACCACCCGCCCCGCCAGCAGCACCGCCAGATTCGGCGCCACCGCGCAGATCAGCGAGCCGATGACGAAGATGGCGACGCCCGCGAGCCAGGAACGCTTGCGGCCATAACGGTCGCCGATTAGCCCGGACGACAGCATGAACGCCGACAGGCACAGCGTATAGGCATCGACCACCCATTGCAGCCCGCCGAAATCGGTGTTCAGCGCCTGCTGTATGGTCGGCAGCGCGACATTGACGATGCTGACGTCGAGCAGGGCGACGAAGGAGCCGAGATAGACGGCGGCAACGAGAGGCAGACGGTTCGGCATGACGGATCCAGACATTGAGCTTGCAGTCATCTACGTCACTGACCGACGGTCAGTCAATAAGGGTAAGTCACTTTGGAATCATTATAAAAAGCTTGTCTCACCGGCTAGAAGCAGCGTAATGGAAATCAATAAGCCAGTACCGCGAAAAGACTTTGAACGGTGAGCCAAACCCTATGCCAGTCATTGCCAGGAAGGCGCTGAAACCGCGCACCAAGCCGGCCGAGGTGCGCCAGGACGATATCCTGCGCGCCGCCACGGCGCTGTTCATCGCCAAGGGGGTCGGCGCCACGACCGTCGACGAGATCGCCAGCCGCGCCGACGTCGCCAAGGGCACCCTCTATCTCTATTTCACCTCCAAGGAGGACGTCGTCATCGCCTTGCGCGAGCGCTTCGTCACGGGGTTTCGCGCCCGCATCCGCGACGCGATCGAAGCCTGCCCGCCCGACGACTGGACCGCGCGCCTGAAGAGCTTCGTCAGCGCCGGTATCGAGGCCTATCTCGTCGACTACCAGTTGCACGACGTCGTCTTCCACGATCATCGACCCGATCAACGGCGCATGAAGAGCGACAATCCCTTGCTCGGCGATCTCAGCACCCTTCTCGTTGCCGGCACAAAGGCCGGGGCGTGGTCGGTGGACGATGCGGACCTTGCGGCGATCGTCCTGTTCCAGGGCCTGCACGGTGCGGTCGACGACGCCATAGAGCGCGGCCTGCGAGAGGGCGATGACCTTGCGCAAAACCTGTCCGCTCTGTTCCTGAAGATGCTGCGGCGGCCTTAGCTGCAAGCCGTGCCGCTCAGGCACCGTATTGCGCGCTGGAAACCTCCTCCAGCCAGTCGGCATGGACGCCGTCGAGCGCTTCCTGCATGGCGACATGCGTCATCGCCGATGCCGGCGCCGCGCCGTGCCAGTGTTTCTCGCCTGGCGCGAACGAGACCACGTCGCCCGCCCTGATCGCCTCGACCGGGCCGCCCCATGTCTGGGCAAGGCCGGCGCCCGAGGTGACATAAAGCGTCTGGCCGAGCGGATGCGTATGCCAATGGGTGCGCGCGCCCGGTTCGAAACTGACCAGCAGGGCCCTGAGCCGGGCCGGCGCCTCCTTCTCTATGATCGGCGTCTGCAGAACCCGGCCGGTGAAGTACTTTTCAGGCGCTATGGCGGTCGGCACGCTGCCGCAAGCAATGATCTTCATCGTCGGTCCCTGGGGCTGAAGGTAGCCGGCAAATGTCGGCTCTCTGAATTGAAATGCATTCTCGGCGCGGATCGGCGCCGATGCAACTGGCCATGCCGGCCTGGCTGAACGCGGCGCCGATTTTTCTCTTAACCATGAACCCTCCCCGCATGGCGGAGGCACGGAAAAATGACGGCGAATTCAATGTCTTCTTAACGGCTGCGCACTAGCCGTGAGCCTCTATTGCGGGGGCTGGCCGATGAGCATACTGGCGACGATCAAGGACCACAGCGGCCGGATCTATCGCGGTATCCAGTCGCTGCTTGTGATCAGCATCGGCGCGGCGGCACTTGGCGCCTTCGACGTCTTGCGGGACCTGCCCGCCGGCACTGCCTTCGCCGTCTCGATCCTGGCCACCAGCTTCGCCCTGCTGGCATTGATGTACATGCGCGCCAGCGTCGTCCATCGTCTCCAGTCGGCCGCCGCCGCCGAGGCCGAGAAACATCATTTCCTGACCAGGGATGCGATGACCGGCGCCATGACGAGACGCTATTTCCTCGAAGCGCTGCGCGAAAGCCTGGGCACCATGCGCGACAGGCGCGAGGCGGCGCTGCTGTTGATCGACCTCGACCATTTCAAGCAGCTGAACGACACGTTCGGCCATCAGTTCGGCGACCTCACGCTTGCGCATCTGGTCAAGACTTCGGAGCGCATCTTTGCCGGCGCCATGGTCGGACGCCTCGGCGGCGATGAATTCGGCGTCATCATTCCGCATGGCGACCTCGCCGCCATCAACAGGGACGTCCGGCAATTGCTGGACGCCATGCGCGCCGGCAAATCGCATGAAGGCAAGACCATTCCGCTCTCCATTTCGGTCGGCGTGGCGCTGGCGCCAGCCCATGCCTCGAACACGACGGAACTGATGCTGGTTGCCGACCTGGCGCTCTATGAAAGCAAGGCGGCGGGCCGTGGCCGCGTCACCGTCTTCGACGAGGAGATGCTGTCCGACAAGCGCTACCGGCGCCTTGTCGAACGGGAATTGCGCGCCGCGGTCTATCTGGGCGAACTCGAGCTGCATTACCAGCCGATCGTCAACCCGGACGGGTCCACCCATGCACTCGAGGGGCTGATCCGCTGGCGCCACCCGGTTCGCGGATTGATCGCGCCAGCCGAGTTCATTGCGATCGCCGAACGCTCGACGCTGATCGACATGCTCGGCGAGTGGGTATTCAAGCGGGCCTGCGCCGACATCGACCAGTTCCCCGGCCGGCGCATCTCGATCAACGTCTCCGGCGAACAGCTCAAGCGCGACGAGATCGTCACCATGTGCGACCGCGTGCTGAAGGAAACCGGCCGGTCGGCGTCGCAGTTCATCATCGAGATCACCGAGACAGTGGCGACGGCCGCCACATCGGAGATCCTGCGGCGTCTCGAAGCGTTGCGCGGCCTTGGCTTTCACATCGCGCTGGACGATTTCGGCACCGGTCATTGCGGCTTCAACTACCTGAAGACCTTGCCCATCGACATCATCAAGATCGATCGCTCCTACATCCGCTCCCTCGCCCATGACCAGGTCGCGCAGATATTCGTCTCGGCGCTGGCGCAGATCGCGCGTATCCAGCACGTCACCATCGTGGCGGAAGGTGTGGAGACGGCGGAGGAATTCGCTCTCGCCAAGGCCGCCGGCTGCAACCGTTTCCAGGGCTATTTCTTCGGCAGGCCGGCGCCGCGCGACAAGCTTGTGCTGCTTGCCGGTCGCTCGGTCGAGCCGCTCGCGCTCAGCGCCTGAGCCGGCCCGTCGCGCCGGCTTCCTATTTTTCTTGCCCTCCCGGCAAACAAGTGGGACGATAATCGCGGGCAGGTCCAAAACAGGCCCGCCCGCGACGGTCGAACAGGCCGGCCGCCGCTAGGACCGATTGACCACGCCTGAACCATGCATGCCAGTCGGTCCCACGGGAAACGCCTGAGTGGAGGTCAGTCATGGGTACTCGCGCCGGAGGACGACGCACGGGACCGAAATGCATTGCCATAGTCGGTCCCTTCGCAAGCGGTAAGACGACACTTCTCGAAGCCATATTGGCCCGCACGGGCTCAATTCCCCGACAAAATCCCGTCTCATCAGGCAACACCGTCTCGGACCATTCGCCGGAGGCGCGCGCCCACGCCATGAGCGTCGAGGCATCGATCGCCACCACCGAATTCATGGGCGAGCAGTTCACCTTCGTCGACTGTCCCGGCTCGATCGAATTCTCCTTCGAGGCCGAGCCCGTGCTGGCCGCCTGCGATCTCGCCGTTGTCGTCGCCGAGGCCGACGAAAAGAAGATCCCGGCTTTGCAGCTCATCATGCGCAAGCTCGACGATCTCGGCGTGCCGCGCATCCTCTTCCTCAACAAGGTCGACAAATCGATCGCCGGCGTGCGCGACACGCTCAAGATGCTGCAGCCGGCAAGCGCGGTGCCGCTCTTGCTGCGCCAGATTCCGCTGCGCAAGGACGGCGTCGTCATCGGCTCGATCGACCTGGCGCTGGAGCGCGCCTACATCTATCGCGAATATGCCGAAAGCGAAGTCGCCGCTATCCCGGGCGACGACAAGGCGCGTGAGCTGGAAGCGCGCTTCTCCATGCTGGAGACGCTGGCCGACCATGACGACCATCTGATGGAGCAATTGCTCGAGGAGATCGAGCCGCCCAAGGACGCCATCTTCGACGACCTCGCCGCGGACCTGCGTGACGGCGCGGTGACGCCGGTGCTGATCGGCACCGCCGAGAAAGGCAATGGCGTGCTGCGGCTGCTGAAGGCGATCCGCCATGACGCGCCCGATATCGAGGCAACCCGCAAACGGCTCGGCGCCCCGGACGGCAACGCCACGGTGGTCCAGGTGCTGAAGACCATCCACACGCCGCATGGCGGCAAGCTGTCGGTGTCGCGCATCCTGTCCGGCCAGATTGCCGACGGCTCGGAACTGTGGCTTCCCAACGGCGACACCGCCAAGGTGTCCGGCATCTACCGGATGCTGGGCAAGGACCAGGTCAAGCTGACATCAGCCAGGATCGGCGACACGGTGGCGCTCGGCAAGCTGGACGATGTCAAGACAGGCCAGACGTTGAGCTCGGCCAAGGGCGGCATCAAGCCACTGTTCGACTTCGAGCCGCCGCAGCCGGTCTTCGCCTTCGCGCTGCGTCCCAAGGAGCGCAAGGACGAGGTCAAGATGTCGGCCGCCATCCAGCGCCTGGCCGAGGAAGACCCCTCGCTCAGCTTGCGCCACAACCAGGACTCGGCCGAAACGGTGCTTTCAGGCCACGGCGAGATGCATCTGCGTGTCGTGCGCGAGCGGCTGGAGGGCAAGAACCAGATCCCGGTCGAAGGCCACGCGCCCGCCGTGCCCTACCGCGAGACGATCCGCAAGGCGGCACAGCAGCGCGGCCGCCACAAGAAACAGTCGGGCGGCCACGGCCAGTTCGGCGATGTGGTGATCGAGATCAAGCCGCTGCCGCGCGGCTCCGGCTTCCAGTTCACCGACACCATCACCGGCGGCGTCGTGCCCAAGACCTACATCCAGTCGGTCGAGACAGGCATACGCGACTATCTCAAGACCGGGCCGCTCGGCTTTCCCGTGGTCGACGTCGCGGTCAACCTGTCGGACGGCTCCTACCATGCGGTCGATTCCTCCGACATGGCCTTCCAGATGGCGGCCAAGCTCGCGATGAAGGAAGGCATGGCCGCCTGCTCGCCGGTGCTTCTGGAGCCGGTGATGAAGGTCGAAATCGTCACGCCGTCGGACGCGACGTCGAAGATCATCGCGCTCATCCCGCAGCGGCGCGGCCAAATCCTCGGCTATGACGCGCGGCCCGACTGGCCGGGATGGGATGTCGTCGAGGCGACCATGCCGCAAGCCGAGATCGGTGACCTGATCATCGAGTTGCGTTCGGCCACTTCGGGCGTTGCCAGCTACCGCGCCGCCTTCGACCACATGGCCGAACTCACCGGCCGCCTCGCCGACGAAGCGATGAACGCCAACGGCAAGGCCGCCTGATTTCGCGATCAGCGGCTCTCTCCCCGTTTACGGGGAGAGATGTCTGGCAGGACAGTGAGGGGCAGCGCCAACGTTGGGGATTGTCAGAGTCCATGACGCAGCAGGATCAATGCGTGTTGCCCAGAAGTGCGCCGGGGCTTCAGGATAGCAACATGCATAAAAACCAAAAAAACGACGCCCGGGGGGCCGGACGCCGTTTTGTTCGCGGACCGTTTTCTTGGGAGGAGAAACGGCAGGTCCGCCGCATGAAGGTCGCCGCGCGGCGGCGGGAAAAAGGTTCGGACGCGGTAGCCGCCTGAGCCCGGGCCGTCCGAGTGATGCCCCCATCTCCCGTCCGAACCACACCGCGTCCTATGATCCACTTAGCAGACGGAGGGTGTCCTTGTCATGTTACCAGAGGTTACATGACACTGTTACGCGGCAATTCTGGTGAATTTTTCATCCGCCCCGCCAGGGTCCGGGCAACAAAAAAGCCGGATCAACGAAGATCCGGCTGAGTTTGATTGGAAGTGCCTGTTAAGGCTAACCTCCAGAGGGGAACACTCGAGGGCGCTAATGGGAGGAGAACGCGCCCAGGAGATGATCTATATATCTGCTCATCATGCCCAAGAAACAAGCATCTATTTTGCAACACACGCATGCAAAAAGGCACAGGCTGTGGTCCAACCCATCCTGGAAGCCAATAGGACCAGCAGAATCGTGACAATTGACGGCGCTTTCGGCCCATCATCGTCTCGAAAACCCCGATCCCAGCCGATTTTGCTCCCAAAAGTCGAAAACCACTGATGATATGGAATGAGGCAGCCACGGTTTAATTCCCAGGCAATCGGCGAGGAACAACCAATGCGAAGATTTTCGGCTGTTGCCGGCAGCGGCATTTTTCTCATCGTGGCACCCGGAGTGGTCGCCGGGCTCGTTCCCTGGCTGCTGAGCGACCGCTGGAGCCTGCCATGGTCGAGCTTGCCGGGCCTGGTGCCGCTGGGCTGGGCCTTGATCGTGGTCGCGGTGGCGGCGTTGCTACACGCCTTTGGCCGCTTCGCGCTCGAAGGCTTGGGTACGCCGGCCCCGATCGCGCCGACCGAGACACTGGTGGTCGGCGGCATCTACCGCCATGTCCGCAACCCGATGTATGTCGCCGTGCTGTCGATCATCCTCGGCCAGGTGCTGCTGTTTTCGAGCTGGACGCTTGCCGCCTATATGGTCGTCGCCGCGATCGCCATGGTCACCTTCGTCAAGCTCTACGAGGAGCCGGCGCTCGCCGGCCGCTACGCCGCTGAATACGAAACCTACAGACGCAACGTGCCCGGCTGGCTGCCCCGGCTGACGCCCTGGCGGGGGTGATGTGAGCACAACAAGACGAAGCGCGGCAGCCTTCGATCAATAAGACCAACTGCGGGCCTTGGCGATGATGAAGTCGCGGAACACATGCAGCTTGGCCTGGTTCTTCATCGCGTCGGGATAGGCGAAATAGGTATCGAAGGACGGCACCTCGGTCTCGGGCAGGAGTTGCACCAGGCCGGTATCCTTGCTGATCACATAGTCGGGCAGCATGGCGATGCCGGCGCCGCCTTGAACGGCGCGCTTGATCGACAGGATATCGTTGATCTGCAGCGTCGGCACGCGCTGGCCGCCCTCGAAATCGCCGACCGTCTCCAGCCAGTTCAACTCCGAAAGATGCGACGGCACCGGCACGCCGAAGGTGACGATGCGATGGCTCTTCAGCTCGGCCACCGAAGCCGGCTTGCCGTATTTGGCGACATAGGAAGGTGCTGCGTAGAGATGGAAATGCACGGTGAACAGGCGGCGCTGGATCAGGTCCGGCTGCTGCGGCTGGCGCAGCCGGATGGCGCAATCGGCCTGGCGCATGGTGAGGTCGAGCTCCTCATTGGCGAGGATCAGCTGCAGGCTGATTTCCGGATAGAGCTCGATGAACTCCTGCACCCGCTCGGTCAGCCAGCCGGCACCGAGTCCAACGGTCGTCGTTACCCTCAGCACGCCGGATGGCCGGTCCTTGGTCTCCGTCAGCCGCGTCTTGATGGTCTCGAGTTTCATCAGCACGTCATGCGCCGTGCGGAACAGCATCTCGCCCTGTTCGGTCAGCACCAGGCCGCGCGCATGACGGTTGAACAGCGGCACGCCGACATCGTGTTCGAGCGCGCTGACCTGTCGCGAGATCGCCGATTGCGACAGATGCAGCGTTTCGGCCGCATGCGTAAACGACCCCGCTTCCGCCGCAGCGTGAAACACGCGTAGCTTGTCCCAGTCCAACGCCATGATTCCCCTCGTTCCTGTTGGCGTTCTGAATGAAAAATCAGGCTTTTACACGGCCTTTCTAAGCCGTTTTTTTAATAGTGTTACAGCAGTTCCCCTATTCCGCTGCTTCGCGATGCACCTCGATGCCGGCCAGATATTTTTCCGCTTCGAGCGCGGCCATGCAGCCCAACCCCGCCGCTGTCACCGCCTGGCGGTAGACATCGTCGGTCACGTCGCCCGCGGCGAACACGCCAGGCACGTCGGTGCGCGTGGAATCCGGCGCCGTCCACAGATAGCCGTTCGGCTTCTGCTTCAGCTTGCCGACGAACAGTTCGACCGCCGGCGCATGGCCGATGGCCACGAAGACGCCGTCGATCTTGAGGTGGCTCTCGGCTCCGGTCACGGCATGCTTGAGCTTCAGCCCTTCGACTGACGGCGGCAGCGGAGCCTTGCCGGGGCGCCCGGTGATCTCGTCGACGATCGTGTCCCAGATGACGCGGACATTGTCCTTCTTCAGCAGCCGCTCACGCAGGATGCGCTCGGCGCGGAAGTCCGAGCGCCTGTGGATGACGGTGACGCTCTTGGCAAGATTGGACAGATAGAGCGCCTCTTCCACCGCCGAGTTGCCGCCGCCGACCACCGCGACATCCTTGCCGCGATAGAAGAACCCGTCGCAGGTGGCGCAGGCCGAAACGCCGAAGCCCATGAAATCCTGCTCGGTCGGAATGCCCAGCCACTTGGCTTGCGCGCCGGTGGCGATGATCAGCGCGTCGGCCGTGTAGGTCGTGCCGGAATCGCCCTTGGCGCGGAACGGCCGCACGTTGAGGTCGACCTCGGTGATGATGTCGTTGATGATGTCGGTGCCGACATGTTCGGCCTGCTTGAGCATCTGCTCCATCAGCCACGGCCCCTGGATCGGATCGGCGAAGCCGGGATAGTTTTCGACATCGGTGGTGATCATCAGCTGGCCGCCCTGCTGCAGGCCGGCGACGAGCATCGGCTTCAGCATGGCGCGTGCGGCATAGACAGCCGCCGTATAGCCGGCCGGGCCGGAACCGATGATAAGAACGGGCGCGTGCTTGGTGGTCATTGAGAGCCTCTGCGGGGCAGGCAAACGAGTGTGCCTTGGAAAAGGACGTGAAATTTTGGGCTTAATGTAAGGGTTGCCAATCACGCCAGCAAGACGAACGGGCCGTCGTCCCCGGAAAGCTTCGGCCCATGCGGATATTCGCGCGGTGGCGGGCTTTCGTTACCGTTCGAAAATCGCGTTGACGAGGGCTGGCTTCGACACAAAAGTCGTTTAATTACAAAATCGCGAAAGATTCTTGCGCCCCGGATCATCGAGAACCCTCATGCCACTCAAGGCCGATCTTGACGCCATCGACTGGAAGATCCTGCGCGAGCTTCAGTCGGACGGGCGCATGACCAATGTCGAGCTGTCGAACCGCGTCGGCATTTCGGCCCCGCCCTGCCTGCGCCGGGTCAAGCGGCTGGAGGAAGCCGGCATCATCCGCGGCTACCGCGCGCTGCTCAACGCCCCGGCGCTGGGGCTGGACGTGGTCGCCTTTTGCCTGGTCGGGCTGCATCACCAGGCCGACGCCGAACTGCGCATCTTCGCCGAGCGCACGCGCGGCTGGCCGATCGTGCGCGATGCCTGGATGGTGTCGGGTGAGTCCGATTTCCTCTTGCATTGCGTGGCAAGCGACCTCGGCACCTTCCAGAGCTTCGTCATCGAGGAACTGACCTCGACGCCGAATGTCGACACGGTGCGCACCGCGCTCACCATCCGCCGCGTCAAGGACGAGGGGCTGGTGTCGTTCGAACGACCCTGAGGCCGGGTGAATGCCCGCGCACCGGGCGAATTCCCGACCTTCGCCACACCGGCGCCGCGTTGGTATTCGAAAGACGCTGATGTACAAGGCTGGACGGCTCTGCCGGACGTCACGGCTCGACTGGGCGCTTGACTGGTTTCGCAAGCAATTCCAGGAAAAATGTGTAACGGTTTTCGCCTGGACCGCTTGAGAGCAGAGGGAGCGAGCAGCGTGAATTGCGGGGAAGAATCCGCCATGGGAAGGGGACCATGACCCGTTTTGCAAGTCCGGTCTCGGCGCTCATCATCTGCGTGAACGAGGCCGATATGATCGGCGCGTGCCTGGAAAGCATCGATTTCTGCGCCGAGATCATCATCGTCGATTCCGGCTCGACGGACGGCACCGTCGAATGCGTGAAGAGCTATATCGCCAAGGGCTATCCGATCACGCTGCTGCACAATGACTGGCCGGGTTTCCCCCGCCAGCGGCAATTCGCGCTCGATCACGCCAACCAGCCATGGTGCCTTTCGATTGACCCGGACGAGCGTGTCGACGACCAGCTGCGGCAGTCGATCGTGGCCATCACCCAGGCGCCCGACGGCAAGGCCAGCGGCTGGTACATTCGCCGCCGCGACTGGCTGAAGGGCTACGGCTACGCCCATCGCTGGGTGCTGCACAACAGGCTGCTGCGGCTTTTCCGCCGCGAGGGCGCCACCATGGACCTGACCGCGCGGGTGCACGAATCCTTTCGAGTGCCGGGCGAGACCGACACGATCAGCGAGGGTGTCCTGCTGCATCGCCGCGAAATATCGGTCGAGGAGGATCTCGCCCGGGCCAACGCCTATTCCGGCCTCAAGGCGGTCACGCTGGTCGAGAAAGGCAAGAAGCCCGGCCTGGTGCGGCTGGTTCTGTCGCCCTTCGGCAACTTCCTCAAATTCTACCTGGCCAAGCGCTACTTCCTGTGCGGCCGGCATGGCTTCGTCTACTCGATGTCGGTGATGATCTATTCCTTCGCCACCGAGGCCAAGCTCTACGAAGCCTCGGAGCACACCGACCAGACATAGGCCGTCAGGCCAGGCGATCCCCGCCGAGCGCCTCGATGCTGGCGATGAGGCCGCCAAGATCGCGGTCGTCATGCAGGCGCCTGATGGCGAAGCCGGGCCGAACCACCGCCTCGCCGTCGACCAGCCAGCCCTGTGCCAGGCCGGCACCCTCAGCCGCCTGCATGTCGGCCAGCTTGTCGCCGACCATTACGGAACGGCCGAGATCGAGATCAAGCCGCATGCCCGCCTCGAGCAGCATGCCGGGACCGGGTTTGCGCATGGGATGATCGGCAACGCCAAGAGGCCCGGCGCCGGCCTCGTGATAGGCGCAGGCCAGCACCATGTCGACGGACGCGCCCTGCTCGCCCAGCAATTCCAGCACGCGGCCATTCACCGCCGCAAACGCATCCCAGCCGAAATAGCCGCGCGCAATGCCGGACTGGTTGGTGACGATGACGACCGGGATGCCGCTCCGGTTGGCGGCGGCGATCGCCGGCAGCATCTGGGATCTGAGTTCGATCTCGGCCGGATCGCTGGGATAGTCGGTATCGACGTTGATGGTGCCGTCGCGGTCGAGAAACAGCGCCGGCAGGTGCGGCGGAAAAACCCTGCCGCCGATCCGCTCCACCCACAGGCCCGGCTCGGTCAACGGGTGCGGCGTACCCGTCCTGTCAGCCATTCGACAGGCGCGCTTCCACCACCTCGCACAGATAGTGATAGAGGCACAGATGGCCCTGCTGGATAATAGGCGTCGAGGTCGAGGGCACGTTGAGCAGGATGTCGGTGAGCGGCTTCAGCTTGCCGCCGGTGTCGCCGGTCAGGCTGACAACCGTCATGCCCATCATGCGCGCCTGTTCGGCAGCGGCCAGGATGCTCGGCGAATTGCCGCTGGTCGAGATCGCCAAAAGCACCCCGCCGGCAGCGCCATGCGCCTCGACCTGACGCGAAAACACCGTGTCGAAGCCGTAATCATTGCCCCAGGCGGTCAGCATTCCGGCATTGGCCGGCAGCGCAATGACATTGTAGGCCTTGCGCTCCTTGAGGAAGCGGCCGACCAGTTCGGTGGCGATATGAATGGCGTCGCTGGCCGAGCCGCCATTGCCGCAGACCAGCAAGGCCTTTCCCTGGGAAAGCGCCGATACGACGGCGCTCACCGCACGTTCCATCTCCTCGGTCAGGTCTCGCTCGACCGTGGCTGATATGGCGGCCGCCGAGCGGACCAGATAGTCGTTCAGTTCAGACATGAAACCCTCAATTTGCGGAGCCGGCGCGCATCTTGCCGATGGTGTTGGTGGTGCTCTTGCCGGCGACGAGATCGACCAGCACGACACGCCCGCCCGCCTTCTGCACCACTTCGGCGCCGACCACGGTTTCGACCGTATAGTCCGCGCCCTTGACCAGGATGTCCGGCAGCAGCGCTTCGATCAGCGCCAGCGGCGTGTCCTCATCGAAAACGACGACGGCATCGACGGAGGCGAGCGCGGCGAGCACGCAGGCGCGGTCATGCTGGTCGTTGACCGGGCGGCCCGGCCCCTTCAGCCGCCGCACCGAGGCATCGCTGTTGAGCCCGAGCACCAGCCGGTCGCACTGGCTGCGCGCAGCGTGCAGCAGGCTGACATGGCCGGCATGCAGGATGTCGAAACAGCCATTGGTGAAGCCGACGCTCAGGCCCTCCGCCTTCCACGCCGCAACCATGCGCGCCGCCGAGGCGGCATCGAGGATGGCGTCCTTGTGGGCGGTCGGGCCATGCGAGCGGAACAGCGCCCCGGCGAGTTCTTCGACGCTCAGCCGCGCCGTGCCGCGTTTGCCCACCACGACGCCGCCGGCGGCGTTGGCGATGGAAGCAGCCGCGACAGGATCGGCACCGGCGGCAAGCGCCAGCGCGAAGGTCGCGATCACCGTGTCGCCGGCGCCAGAGACGTCGAACACCTCGCGCGCCTGGGTGGCGATGTGGCGCGCCTCGTCGGGGCCGACCACGCTCATGCCCTTTTCACTGCGGGTGGCCACGACGAAGTCGAAGCCATGCGCCGAGATCAGCTCGCGCGCCGCCGCGACGATCTCGTCATCGGCGAACACCGCGCGGCCGACGGCCTCGCCAAGTTCCTTGCGGTTGGGCGTGACGGCGGTCGCACCGGCATAGCGCGCATAGTCGCGGCCCTTGGGGTCGACCAGCACCGGCTTGCCGGCCTCGCGGCAGATGGCGATCAGTTCGGCGGCGACGCCGTCCAGCAAGATGCCCTTGCCGTAATCGGACAGGATGACGATGTCCGCCTGCTCCAGCGCGCCCCGGAAACGGTGGATCAGATCCGCCCGTTCCGCCTCGCCGAGCGGCTTGATCTCTTCTTCGTCGAAGCGCAGCACCTGCTGGTTGAGCGCGCTGAAGCGGCTCTTCGACGAGGTCATGCGCCCGCGCTGCTGCGAAAGGCCTGCTGTCTCCGCGCCAAGCTCGCTCAGCATCCGCACCAGGCTGTCGCCGGCGGCATCGGTGCCGAGCACAGAGACCGGAACGGCGCGCGCGCCGAGCGACACGATGTTGGCCACGACATTGCCGGCGCCGCCCATGGCAGCGGTCTCGCCGCGCCCGTGCAGCACCGGGATCGGCGCTTCCGGGGAGATCCGCTCGATCACGCCGTTGACGAAGCGGTCGAGGATGATGTCGCCCACCACCAGCACGGCGACGTCGCCGAAGCGCGCAATGGCGCGGTGCAGGGGTTCGGGGGAAGGCGGATTGTGCTTGATCATGTCATCTGCCACGCGCGGAAAACGCCGATCTCAGATAGGTCGAAAACCCAGATTTGCGAGGCCGGCCGGTCATGCCTGCCGATATACCGCAATTGGCCACAGCGCAACGCCGGGGCGGAGGCAAACCCGGACAGGTCAGGTTTTCTGCAGGGCGACGTGGACGCCGAGCCCAACCAGCACCGCGCCGCCGGCCCGCTGCATCAGCCGCTGCGCCCGGCTCGAACGCCGCAGCCGGCCGATCACGAGGCCGGCCAGGAACACGCACGCGACATCGGCCGAAGAGAACATCAGGTTGACGATCGTGCCGAGCACCACGAATTGCAGCCAGACCGGGAATGCCGCCGAGGCATCGATGAACTGCGGCAGGAACGCCATGAAGAAGATCGCGGTCTTGGGATTGAGCACCTCGACGGTGATGCTCTCGAAGAAGGCGCGCCGGGCCGATTTGCGGTCGATCGCGGGCAGCGCCACGCCGCCCTCCACGCGCTTGCGAAACAGCGAGACGCCGAGCCAGATCAGATAGAGCGCGCCGACCAGCTTGACCGCCATATAGAGTGGCGGCACGGCGTGGAACAGCACCGAGAGGCCGGCGGCGGCGGCAAAGACATGGACATAGCCGCCCAGATGAATGCCGAGTGCGGCCGTCAGCCCCGACCAGCGCCCGCGCGCCATGGTCTGCGCGGCGGCGTAGAGCATGGCCGGACCCGGAATATAGGCAAAGATCGCCGTCGTGGCGAAAAACGCGATCAGCAGTTCGGTAGACGGCATTTCTTGTCCCTCATGATCGGTGCTGCGGCAAGCCGACAGAAGCGGTAGTTTTGCGGCGCCACTGTGACGATGGACCCGGCCTGCCACCTGCTTTATCGACAGCCTGGCCAGCCTCCCTTATAAGGACCGGAATCGCACGCAACCAGAGGCCTGAATGATCATCGTCACGGGCGGCGCCGGCATGATCGGCTCCAACATCGTCGCCGCGCTCAACGCCGAGGGGCATGACGACATCCTCGTCGTCGACGACCTGACCGATGGGCACAAGATCGCCAACCTCGCCGATTTGAGAATAGCCGACTATCTCGACAAGGACGATTTCCTGTCGCGGATCGAGGAGGGAGGGCTCGGACGCATCGAGGCCGTTTTCCACCAGGGCGCCTGCTCGACCACCACCGAGTGGAACGGCAAGTTCATGATGGAGGTGAACTACGCCTATTCGAAACGGCTGCTGCATGCTTGCCAGGCGTTGCGTGTGCCCTTCCTCTACGCCTCCTCGGCTTCCGTCTATGGCGGCGGTTCGGAATTCCGCGAGGACCCGGCGCTGGAGCGGCCGCTCAACGTCTATGCCTATTCGAAAAAGCTGTTCGACGATTATGTCAGGCGCACGGTCTTCGACAGCGATCATTCGCAGGTCGCGGGACTGCGCTATTTCAATGTCTATGGCCCGCGCGAGGCGCACAAGGGCGCCATGGCCTCGGTCGCCTTCCATCTGTTCAACCAGGTCGGGCGCGGCGAAAACCCGAAGCTGTTCGGCGCTTATGACGGGTTCGGGCCGGGCGAGCAGAGCCGCGACTTCATCCATGTCGGCGATGTCGCCGACGTCAATCTGTGGCTGTGGAAGCGCGGCGCGAGCGGCATCTTCAACTGCGGCACCGGCCGCGCCCAGCCGTTCCGGGCCATCGCCGAAACCGTCATCGACACGCTGGGCCAAGGGCAGATCGAGTTCATCGAGTTTCCCGACCATCTCAAAGGCAGCTACCAGAGTTTTACCCAGGCTGATATGTCCCGCTTGCGTGCAGCCGGCTATAACGGGCAATTCCGCACCGTCGAAACCGGCGTCAGAGACTATGTCGAATGGCTGAAAGCCCAACGATCCTCGTGATCGGTCCACGCTGGGTGGGCGATATGGTGATGGCGCAGTGCCTGTTCTCGGCGCTGAAGGAGCTTCATCCAAACGCCGCGATCGACGTGCTGGCGCCGGCCTGGGCAGCACCCCTGGTCAAGCGCATGCCCGAAATCCGCCAGCAGATCGACTTTCCCCTGAAGCCCGGCGCGCTCGAATTCAGCCATCGCCGCCGCTTCGGCCGCCTGCTGCGCGGCCGCTACGACATGGCTTATGTCCTGCCCGGCAGCTGGAAGTCGGCGCTGATCCCGTTCTTTGCCCGCATTCCGCGCCGTTTCGGCAATTTGCGCGAAATGCGCTACGGCCTGTTGACCGACATCGTGCCGCTGCCCGACGCCGTGAAACGGCGCACGGCGCAGGCCTATTTCGGCCTTGCCCAGGGCGGCACCTTCCGCGCACCCCGGCTGACGGTGGATTCGAAAAACCAGACCACGCTGCTCGACCGTTTCGCGCTGGCGCCACAGCAATTCGTGGCGCTGATGCCTGGCGCCGAGTTCGGACCGGCCAAGCGCTGGCCAAGCGAACACTATGCGGGCCTCGCCCGCGAATTCATGGGCAAGGGCCTGAAAGTCGCCCTGTTCGGCTCGAAGAACGATCGCGATGTGACCGCCGAGATCGCCGCACTGGCTCCTGGCGTCGTCGATCTTGCCGGCCAGACGCGGCTGGAGGACGCCATAGACCTGATCGCGGCAGCCAAGCTCGCGGTCTCCAACGACAGCGGGCTGATGCATGTCGCGGCTGCCGTCGGCACGCCGGTGGTTGCCGTCTACGGCTCGACCTCGCCTGAAAACACGCCGCCGCTGGCGGAACGGCGCGAACTGGTCTGGCTCCACCTCTCCTGCTCGCCCTGCCACCAGAAGATCTGCCCGCTCGGCCATCTCAACTGCCTGAAGACACTGGAAGTCGCAAAGGTGGCCGCCGCGGCGGATCGGCTGCTGGAAATTCCGGCGGCCGCATGAAAGTGCTGATCGTCAAGACATCGTCGATGGGCGATGTCATCCACACGTTTCCCGCACTCGAGGACGCCAGCCGCAACCGGCCGGATATCGCTTTCGACTGGTGCGTGGAAGAGGCGTTTGCCGACATCGTCGCGCTGCATCCGGCGATCGGCACCATCCACACGGTGGCGATAAGACGTTGGCGAAGGAACCTTTTCGACACGACCACCTGGCACGAGGCGGCTGAATTGCGCCGTGCCTTGCGCGCCTGCCGGTACGATCTCGTCATCGATGCGCAGGGCCTGCTGAAATCGTCCCTGGTGGCACGTCAGGCACGCGCGCCGATCGCCGGCTTCGACCGGTCGAGCGCGCGCGAGCCGTCGGCGACGCTGTTCTACGACATCACCTACGCCGTGCCGCGCGACCTGCACGCCATCGAGCGGACAAGACGGCTTTTTGGGTTGGCGCTCGGCTATCAGCCCGATCTGTCGGCGCTCGATTCCGGCATCGTCGCGCCGTCGGGCACGATCGCGCCGATCGACGGCAAGGCCGCATTCCTGCTGCACGGCACCAGCCGCGAGGACAAGAAATGGCCCGCGCAGGAGTGGATCGGAACCGCCCGACTGCTGGCCGCGCGCGACATGACGCCGGTCACCACCTGGTCGAACGAGCGGGAAAAGGCGGTGGCCGAATCGATCGCCAAGGCCGTGCCATCCACGGTCGTGGTGCCCAAATCGCCGCTCGCCGACATCGCCGCCATCCTTGGCCGATCGACGCTGGTCGTCGGCGCCGACACCGGCCTGACCCACCTCGCCAGCGCCTTCGGCCTGCCGACGGTGGCCGTGTTCCTGGCGACCGAGCCGGGTCTGACCGGGCCGCGCGGGCCATATGCATCGACGTTGCTGGCGCCGGCGGGCGGGCGCCTGACGCCGGCTGAGGTGGTGGCGGAAGCGGAGAGGCTGCTGGAGCTTAGGCAGGCAAGCGCAGACAAGAATTGATTTTTGTCAAATCAATTGGGGCGTCTGCGCTGCCCCTCATCCGCCTGCCGGCACGTATAGTGACGGGGAGAAGGGAGCTGAACGCTCCTAGATGAACTGCACCTGGACGATCTCATAGCCGCGTGCACCGCCCGGCGCATTGACCTCGATGGCGTCACCGACTTCCTTGCCGATCAGCGCGCGCGCGATGGGCGAAGAGATGGAGATACGGCCGGACTTCACGTCGGCTTCCTGGTCGCCGACGATCTGGTAGGTCTTCTTTTCCTCGGTGTCCTCGTCGACCAGCACCACGGTGGCGCCGAACTTGACCTTGTCGCCGCTGAGTTTGGTGACATCGATCACCTCGGCGCGCGCGATCAGATCCTCGAGTTCGTTGACACGGCCTTCATTGAGGCTCTGCGCCTCCTTGGCGGCATGATACTCGGCATTTTCGGACAGGTCGCCATGCGAGCGCGCCTCGGAGATCGCCTCGATGATGCGCGGCCGCTCTTCCTGCTGGCGCCAACGCAGTTCTTCCTTCAATGACGCGAACCCCTCGCCTGTCATCGGGACCTTGTTCATAGTGCCTGACCTTTCCTGCCGCCACCCCCGCGTTTCGGGGAAAGCCTTGTCGTTGGGTACAAAAAGAAAACGGTCCGGCAGCCTCGGGCTAACGGAACCGTTTCACCGCAATTTGCTAAGATATAGCAATCTTTGCGGGCTTTTCACGCCCAAAAATCGGTTTTGCAAAAATCATCCGCTGTTTTGATCCCGGCGGCGCATGCCGGCCGCCGGCGCAAACAGAAACGGCCGCGATCGCTCGCGGCCGTTTCGAAAAAATCGTGGAAGCCGATCAGCTCCGCATGAAATGTTCGATCTGCTCGGCCAACATGCCGTATTCGCGCGAACCCTTGCCGGTGCGCTTTTCGATCTCCATCAGCTGCTGCTGGGCGCCGGCCAGGTCGCCGATCTGCAGATGCGCCTCGCCGAGATATTCGCGCACCAGCGTGTAATCGGGATCGATGCGCAGCGCTTCCTCGTAATAGCCGAGGCCGACGGTCACGCGGCCGGAATGGCGGTGCGAATAGCCGAGATAGTTGAGGATGCGCGGATCCTGCTTGTTGGCGGCAAGGACGAGAACCGAGATCGCCTCGTCATAGCGGCCGGCCATCGCCAGCGCATGACCGGCATCGTAGATGCTGTCGTCGTCGAGCATGCCTTCCTGGGGAGCGACGCACTTTTTCTTCTTCTTGTCCCAGACCATGCCCTTCTTGCATTGCGTCACGGTCTGATCGTTGCCGCCGCCTCCCGAACTGTCGCTACCGGCGGCGAACGCCGGAACAGCAAGAAACTGCAGAGCGAGAAGTGCGCTCGCCGCCTGGATCAGCACTCTTTTATGCATCGAAGCCTCCTGGAGGGTGTGACAATGCAACATTAACGCCGAGCGGCCCGCGTTTCATCCCGGAAAAATCAGGCCTGGACAACATCAGGTGACGGATGCCGCAAATCCGGTATCATCCGGCAAACGAGCGACGGAGACAGCCCGTGCAGCGACGGCTTGAAAAGGACTGGGATCTCACGATCGGCCCCGATACGGTGCGGCTGTTCATCCTCAAGGCCAAGGCGCTGAGTGCGGCCGTCAACGAGGACTATGCCGACGGCGCCGAACACGAGATCGAGTTCGACGGCGACACGCACGACAATCACCACCATGACGGCCTTGCCGAGGAAAGTGCGGAAAACCTCACCGAGGAAGAACTGCGCGAGCTGATCAACGACCTCAATGTCGATGAAGCCGCCGAACTGATCGCGCTGGCCTGGATCGGCCGCGGCGACTACGACGCCTCGGAATGGTCCGAGGCAGTGGCGGCGGCGCGCGAGCGCGCCAACAAGCGCACGGCGAAATACCTGCTCGGCATGCCGCTGCTCGCCGACTTGCTGGAGGAAGGCCTCGAAGCCATCGGTGCGTAACGTACCGGTAACCGATTGTGATCCCTTCGCAGGGCAACCTAGCCATGCCGACGCCGTTTGCAGGCGATGGCAACGCTGAGCTTTTCCCGATTCTGCACTTCGGCGCTGCTTTTTGCGGCGGCGGTGCTGCTGGCGACGCCGGCCGACACCAGGCATCGTCAAAAGCATCACGGAGCGCTGAGCCCACGGGCGGAGCAGCCGCTGACACAGCGGGCCGACCAGCCGCTGAGGCCAAAAAGCAAGCAGCGCTTGAGATCGCGGGGCAAGCAGCACACCACGCCCCGGTCGACGCCCAAGCAGACGCCAGAGCAAACACAGGACCAGCCGACCGCGCCCGCCGCCGTTCCGGTGCCTGCATCGCGTCCTGCCAACGTGCCAGAGGCCGGTGCTGCAACTGGAGAAGAACAAAAGACGGCGAGCCCAAAGGGGCCTGATGCAGCCAACCAGCTCAATGAAGAAAAGTCCCGTCAGGCCAGGCAGGCGCGTCCCGAATCTTCGGCCCCGGAGCCGTCGACCGATATGGAAAACGAACCGGAGCCACCGGCCGAAGTGCCTATCCCGACGCAAAGGCCCGACGTCCCTGAACCTGATGCACAGCCGCCGGCCATGGCGCCGCAGCCACCACCCAAGCCGGCGGATGCCGACGACAAGAAGATGCTTCCCGATCCGCGCTCGGCCGATCTTCCCGCCGACAAGATGCCGGCGCAGGAGATCGCCTGCCGTGAGCGCCTGAACACGCTCGGCGTCGAGTTCGAGGAACACAAGGCCGAAAGCAATCCCGAAATCGGCTGCTCGATCCCGTACCCCATCGTGCTGAAGACGCTTGGCAGGTCGGTCGCGATTGCCCCCGGCACCGAGCTCAACTGCCCGATGGCGGAGGCGGCGGCGCGTTTTGCCGCCGATGTCATCCAGCCGGCGGCGAAAGCCGAATTCGGCACCGACCTGAAATCGATCAGCCAGGCATCGGCCTTCGTCTGCCGGCCGCGTCACGGCACGCGCAAACTGTCGGAACATGCTTTCGGCAACGCGCTCGACATCTCCGCCTTCACGCTGTCCGACGGCAGGAAGATCGAGGTCGGCCCGGCGCCGCCGGAGAAAGACGCCAAATTCCTCGACGCCGTGCGCAAGGCCGCCTGCGGACCGTTCAAGACCGTGCTAGGCCCGGGCGCCGATCCGGACCACGAACTGCACTTCCATCTCGATCTCGAGCCGCGCCGGCATGGCGGCACGTTCTGCCAGTGAGGTGTCTGATCCGGGCGGATTGATCCCCGCCGCATTTCCGCCGCAGGCGTGAATGCCGGCGCTGAGCTTTCCTTTACCCTTGATCGTTAAAATGCCGGATATCCAGAATTGGGATTTCCGCCAATGGCCGGCACATTTCGCGCCGTTTTCCTCGCCGCCGCGCGCCGATTGAAACCCGCGCCGCTGCTGGCCGCCGGCCTTGCGCTGGCCGCCGTTTCGGCCTGCAACACCGGCAGCGTGCTGTCATTGCAGCCGGCCGTCGATGTCGGCGCGCAAACCGCGGCCGTACCGCAATATCAGGGCATGCAGAGGCTTGTTCCGTCCAATCCCTACATGACCCAGGCCGCCTATCCGCGCATGGACGAGCCGATGACGCAACCCGAGCAGATGCCGGCCAGCGAAACCGACTGCCGCGGCGAATTGAAACGGCTCGGCGTCGTCTATACCGATCTGGCGCCGATCCACGAAGGCCAGTGCGGCATCGACTTTCCCGTCAAGGTCTCGGCCATCGGCGGCGTCCAGATGAAACCGGCGGCAACGCTGACCTGCGACATGGCCGCCAGCTTTGCCGCCTGGACGAAGAACGAACTCGTTCCGTCCGCCCGCTGGCGCTATTTCTCCGGCGTCAAGACCATTCACCAGGGCTCCAGCTATTCCTGCCGCAACATTGCCGGCGAAGGCGTGCTGTCGGAGCACGGCAAGGGCAACGCGCTCGACGTCATGAGCATCGAGCTCAACAATGGCGACGACATCGACGTGCGCAAGCCCGGCCTGTTCGCCTTCCGCACCCGCGGCTTCCTCAACAATGTGCGTGCCGATGGCTGCCAGTATTTCACCACCGTGCTCGGCCCCGGCTACAATTACGACCACCGCAACCACTTCCATTTCGACATCAAGAACCGCAAGAGCGGTTATCGCGCCTGCCGCTGACCGGACGGCTTCGCCGCGTCATCCCGGGCTCGTCGCCAAGGCGCTTCGCTGCCGTGATGACGAAGACATGATCACCGGCGATGAGAAAGACGCCTGGCTATACCCGTGAGGCTCTGGCCCCATCGGCAAAATCTGCTTAGACCCTGACAATATGGGGCAGCAGATGAGCCAACGAAGCCTTCGACGACGCGCGACGATATGGCTCGCCACCTTGTTGGCCGCCTATCTGGCGCTCGCCTATGTCGCGGCGCCGGAATTCTGGACATTCCGCGATCGCGGCTTTCGTGACCGGCGTTTCGAGATGGTCACCCACACGCCGCAAGGCATTCCCGGAGACCCGATCAATGTCGGCCTGGTCGGCACCGAGAAGGAGGTGGTCCACGCTTTCGCCGTTGCCGGCTGGGACACCGCCGACGCCGTCACCTTGAGAACCGCCATCGACATCGGCGAGAGTGTCTTGTTCTCCCGTCCCTATCCCGATGCGCCGATGAGCCGTCTGCTGTTCGAGGGCCGCCCGCAGGAGCTCGCTTTCGAAAAGCCGGTCGGCGACAGTGCCGACCGCCGCCACCACGTCCGGTTCTGGCAGACCGATGCGGTCGGCGACGATGGCAGACCGCTCTGGCTGGGTGCCGCCAGCTTCGATCGTGGTGTCGGTCTGAGCCACGAAACGGGTGCCATCACCCATCATATCGGCCCCGATCTCGATGCCGAGCGGGACTTCCTCATCGGCGATCTGCGTGCCGCCGACCAGTTGATCTCGACCAGCGACATGGCGGGCATCGGCGCCACCAGGACTGGCCGGAATGGCGGCGGCGATCCCTATTTCACCGATGGCAAGGCAATCATCGGCGTGCTGAGACAGGTGCAGTGATCCCTGTCAGCTCGTGCTGATCACGATCTTGCCGAACGGCCCCTTCTCCAGATGCTCGAAAGCCTGGGGAACCTCGTCGAAGCCAAACACCTTGTCGATGACCGGCTTGATCGTGAGTGCCTCGATCGCCTGGTTCATGCGCTCGAAGGCGCGGCGGTGGCCGATCGATATGCCCTGCACGACGATCCGGTTGCGCAGGAAAGGCACGATCGGGAAGCTGAGCTCCATGCTGCCAAGCAGGCCGATGATCGACAGCCGGCCGTCGGCAGCCAGCGCATCGAGCGAGCGCCGCGCATTGTCGCCGCCGACCATCTCGAGGATGTGATTGACGCCGGCGCCACCCGTCAGCGCGCGCGCCGCTTCGTCCCATGCCGGCCTGGCGCGATAGTTGATCACCTGCCAGGCGCCGAGCGTCTTTGCCCGTTCGAGTTTATCGTCACTGCTTGACGTGACGATGGCGCGCAGGCCGAAGGCGTGGGCGAATTGCAGCGCAAACAGGGAGACCCCGCCCGTGCCCTGGATCAGGATGGTCTGGCCGGGCACGGGCCTTGTTGCCTCTGCCATGGCGAACCAGGCCGTCAGCGCCGCGATCGGCAGCGTCGAGGCCTCCGCGTCGCTGAGCGACGGCGGTGCCGGCACGGCGGCATCCTCATGCAGGATGAGATAGTCGCTCAGCGTACCGGGCAGCGACGATCCCAAAGTGTGCTGGTGCAGCACTGGCGGCGCGTCGCCGTCCGGCCAGTCGGCAATCACTTGCCCCAGCACGCGCTGGCCCGTCTGGAAGCGGCTGACGCCGCTGCCGACCGCCACCACTTCGCCCACCGCGTCCGATGTCGGCACGAACGGAAAGGCAAGGTCGGGGATCAGCACGCCGTCGACGATCATCCTGTCCTTGTAGTTCAGCGATATGGCCTTGATCCGCACCAGCAGTTCATGCCGCCCGGGTTCGGGGATCCTTGTCTCGGCCAGTTCCAGCCTGGGCAGGCCGAAACCGGTCATCCGCCAGGATCTGTTGATGTCGCTGCCCATTGCATCTGCTCCCGATTGCGTCGCTGGCGGGATCTCTACTATGGAAATATGCGCTTCCATACGGTATAATTTTCAACGAATTGGCAACCAAAAATCTACAATAGGAACGCGGCTATGGACTCCACCGATCTGCAAGGCATCGTCGCCTTCGTTCAAACGATCGAGGCTGGAAGCTTCACCGGTGCGGGAGAGCGGCTGCGCGTGACCAAATCGGCGGTCGGCAAGTCGGTCGCGCAACTGGAACGTCGGCTTGGCATCCACCTGCTCAACCGCACCACGCGCAGCCTCGGCCCGACAAGCGAAGGCCTGTGCTATTACGAGGCCTGCGTCAGGGCACTGTCGGAGATCGAAGCCGCGCAGGCGCTGCTTGCCTTGCGGCGGCAGGTGCCCTCGGGCCGGCTTCGGGTCGACCTGCCCTCGGCCTTCGGCCACCGCTGCGTGGCGCCCGTGCTGTTCGAGATTTCCAGGCGATTTCCCGACCTGGCAATGGAGATTTCCTTCAACGACCGCCGTGTCGACCTGATCGAGGAAGGCATCGACCTCGCGGTCCGCATGGGCGATCTCGATGACAGCTCGTCGCTCGCCGCGCGCCGGCTCTACACGCAGCGCTCGGCCATCTGCGCCACCCCCGCCTATCTCGACAGAAACGGCAGGCCGCGTACGATCGGGGAACTCACCGGCCATGACCTGATCGGCTACACCCGCAACGGCGTCGCCCACGCCTGGACCATCCGGCAAGCCGATGGCCATGTCGCGAAGTTCACGCCACGGGCGAGACTGGTGCTCGACAATGGCGAGCCGATGCTGGACGCCGTGCTTGCCGGCTGCGGCATCACCTTCCTGCCGACCTGGCTGGTGGCGGACAGCCTCGAGAGCGGTGCGCTCGAAATGGTGCTGGCCGATACGCTCGTCGAGGACATCTGCGTCCATGCCATCTGGCCGGTGACGCGCGCCCTGACGCCCAAGGTGCGCGTCGTCGTCGATGCGCTGGTCGCGCATTTCTCATCGCCGCCCTGGGATGCCGTCTGATCGACGTGCATTACCTGTCATCTTTTTAAAATGGCCGCCGACTATTTTCGAAAGCCGTGCGGCAATGCTATTGAGCCCTCATGCTATACGTTGAAATCGCTACCGTGGTCGTCCTCATTTGCGTGAACGGCCTTCTGGCAATGTCCGAACTCGCCATCGTCTCGTCGCGGCCGGCACGCCTGAAGGCGATGATCGACCGCAACGTCAAGGGTGCCGGCCGCGCCTTGGCGCTTGGCTCCAATCCCGGCAAATTCCTGTCCTCGGTGCAGATCGGCATCACGCTGGTCGGGGTGCTCTCAGGCGCTTTCTCCGGCGCCACGCTCGGCGAGCGGCTGGCGCAATACCTGGCTTCGACAGGCATTCGCGAAAATATCGCCGATCCGCTCGGCGTCGGCATCGTCGTGGCCATCATCACCTATGCCTCGCTGATCATCGGCGAACTCGTGCCCAAGCAGATCGCGCTGCGCGATCCCGAGCGCGTTGCCGTGAAAGCCGCGCCGGCGATGACGATCCTCGCCACCATCTCTGCGCCTCTCGTCTTCCTGCTCGACATTTCGGGCCGTGCCGTGCTCTGGCTGCTCGGCCAGCGCGGCGAGAGCGAGGAAAAGGTCACCGACGAGGAGATCAAGATGCTGGTCGCCGAGGCCGAGCATCACGGCACCATCGAATCCGACGAGCGGCGCATGATCGCCGGCGTCATGCGGCTCGGCGACCGCGCCGTGCGCGCCGTCATGTCGCCGCGCACCGATGTCGACTGGATCAACCTGCAATCCGACGAAGCCACGATCCGCAAGCTTTTGATGGACACGCAGCATTCGCGCCTGCCCGCCGGCGATGGCGGCGTGGATGCCATGGTCGGCGTCATCCAGACGCGTGACGTGCTGGCCGCCCTGCTCGGCGGCCGCGCGCTCGATCCGCGCAAATATGTGCGCACCGCCCCCATTGTGCACGACCAGGCCGACGCGCTCGACGTGCTGCAGAAACTGAAGGAGAGCGACGTGCCGATGGCGCTGGTGCATGACGAATACGGCCATTTCGAAGGCATCGTCACGCCGGCCGACATCCTGGAAGCCATCACCGGCGTCTTCCGCTCGGACCTCGAAGCCGGCGAGGAAGAGAACGCCGTGCAGCGCGACGACGGCTCATGGCTGCTGGCCGGCTACATGCAGGCCGACGAGATGGCCGAGGTGCTGGGCATCGACCTGCCTGAAAATCGCGACTACGAGACCGTCGCCGGCTATGTGCTGTCGCACATGCATCATCTGCCGGCGACCGGAGAATGCGTCGACGCGCAGGGCTGGCGCTTCGAGGTGGTCGACCTCGACGGCCGCCGTATCGACAAGCTGATCGCCACCCGCCTGCCCAGCGGCCACCGCGAGATGGCGCGCTGACGGGTCGGACATCCAGGGCCGGTGGCGGTCATGGCATCACGCCGGTCGAGTGCCGGTCGGCGATTTACCGCTCCGTAAAAGCGCGCGCGAACGAATCGAACATCGGCCGCGCCAGATACGCCAGGAAAGTCCGGTCGCCGGTGCCGATGAACGCCTCGACCGGCGTTCCGGGATAAAGCTGCTCGCGCCGCACGCCGGGCGGCAGGTCTGCCGCAATCGTCAGCCTGGCGCGGAAATAAGGTTCGCGCGTAGCCGGGTCGATGAGCCGGTCCGCCGAAATTTCGGTCACGGTGGCTAAGACCTCCGGCGTCAGCCGCGCGTTCAAGGCGGATAATCGCAGTTTCGCCGGCTGACCGACACGGACCTGGTCGATGTCCTTCGGCCGCAGTTTCGCATCGACGACCAGGCCCGAAGCGGTGGGCAGGATCTCCATGATCTTTTCGCCCGGGGCAATCACGCTGCCTTTGGAATTGTAGGTCGACGACACCACGATGCCCGCCGCCGGCGCCTTGATCGTGGTGCGCAACAGCACCGCCTGCGCCGCCCTGATCTGTTCCTCGACGTCGGCCAGGTTGGAGCGGACGTCGTCCAGTTTCGTCAGCGCCTCCTCGACGCGTTGCGTGGTCAGACGCTCGGTCTGCTGCTGGGCTTCGACGATCTGGGTGTTGACCGCGGCAAGATTGGCCTCCAGCGCTCCGGCCTGGCCGACGAGATCGGCCTCGCTGCGCAAAAGCTGCGAGTATTCGGTTCGATTGGTGAGGCCCTTGTCCAGCAGGCCGGTCTTGATGCCAAGCTCCCTGTTGACGATTTCGGCCTGTTGCTGAACGGCCTTTTGCTGGGCCTGCAATCCCACCACCGACTGCCGATGCATGGCGACCCGCTGCGCCAGGATCGATTGTTCCGACCGGAACCGGGCGCGCCTCGCGTCGAACTCCTTCTGCTGTTCTCGAACCAGGGTCTCGAAATCGTTCTGGAAAGGGGCTGGCGCCGCTTCGCTGATCGGGGCCAGCCGGTCCAGGCCGTCGCGTTCGGCTTCCAGGCGCGCGGCACTTGCCCTGAGCGCGATCGACTGTCTCGTCAGCCGGTTCAGGTTGGCCTGCGCGGCTGTTGGATCGAGCACCACCAGATCCTGCGCTTGTTGCACGCGATCGCCTTCATGGACCAGCAACGCCTGGACGATACCGCCCTCCGCATGCTGGATGAGGATATTTCCGTCCGTCGCCGAAATCGTGCCCTGGGTGATGACCGCTCCCGACAAGGGCGCGCTGACGGCCCAGTAACCGAAACCGCCCGCCAGCAGCGCTATGGCGGCATAACCGGTGAGGGCCACGCGTCTTATATTGGTGCGTGGCTGGCTGTCCCAGGCGAGGCTTTGCATCGTCATCGTCAGGATCCGGAACCGCCATGGGCGCGGATCGTCGGGACGAACGACCCGGTCACCACCGTACCCTGCCGGGGGCTCTTGCTGGCGGCCGAGCGCCGCAGCACCTCGTCGCTCGGGCCGAAGGCTTCGATCATGCCGCCGCGCAGCAGCAGCACGCGGTCGCAGGCGGCAGCGATCGACGGGCGATGGGTGATCACGATGACCGTGACGCGCGCCGCCCGCGCGGCCGAAACCACCACCTCGAGCGCCGCCTCGCCGGCACCGTCGAGGTGGGAACTGGGCTCGTCGAGGACCAGCAACCGCGGATTGCCGTAGAAGGCGCGCGCCAGCCCGATCCGCTGGCGCTCGCCGCCCGACAGCGCCCTGTCCGACGGGCCGATCATGGTCTGGTAGCCGTCGCGCTGCCCCAGGATCAGCTCGTGCACCTGGGCACGCCTTGCCGCCTCGACGATCGCGGCGTCATCCGCGTGCGGGTCGAAGCGGGCGACGTTTTGCGCGATCGATCCTGGAAAGAGTTCCACCTCCTGCGCCAGGTACCCGATATGCTTTCCGAGCTGGCTTTCGTCCCAGCTCCCGAGATCGGCGCCGTCGATCCTGATCGAGCCACCGGTCGGTCGGGCAGCGCCCACGAGCAACCGCGCCAGCGTCGATTTGCCGGCGCCGCTCGGGCCGACGATGGCCAGCGCCTCACCCGCGTCGATGGCAAAATTCAGCCGCTTGAGGATGGGCTCCGTGCCAGGCCGGGCATTCGGCGCCATGAAGAAGACGTCCTGCGCCGAAATCGCGCCCACCGGATCGGGCAGGACCAGTTTGCGGGCCTCGGCGGGACCTGTCGCGAGCGCCTTTTCCAGCCTTGTCCACGCGCGCCGGGCGTCGGCGATCTGGCGCCAGGCCCCGATCAGCTGGTCTAGCGGCTGCAGCGCGCGTGACGACACCAGTGACGAGGCGAAGATCATGCCGGCCGTCATCTGCCCCTGCAGAACCAGCCATGCGCCGGCGCCGAGGATCGCCAGTTGCAGCACCATGCGCAGCGCCCGCGAGGCTCCGCTGAAGATCGCATTGGCGCTCGATGAACGGTCATGAAAGGTGAGCGCCGCCGCGACATGCCGCCCCCAGGCCCGCGCGGCATTCTCCACCATGCCCATGGCGCGCAGCGTGTCCGCATTGCGGGCAAAAGCCTGTTCCGCCTGGCTGGCCAGAGCCGATCGTTGCGTGGACAAGGCGTCGTTCCTGCCGATGGCAAGCTGGTTGGCCACCACCAGGACAAGCAGGAGCACGGCGCCGGCGACCGTCACCCAGAACAACACCGGATGGATGAGATAGAGCAAGGCGAGGAAGACGGGAGCGAAGGGCAGGTCGAACAACACCGCCACGCCGCGCGACCTGAGGAAGGCGCAGACCGAGGCGAGGTCGCGCAGCGGTGACAGGCCGCCGGCGTATTTCGCGCCAAGCGAAATGGCGAAGGTGCTGGCACCCAGTTTCCGGTCGACGATGGCCGCGACGCGCTGCGTGTAAACGGCGCGGACCGCGTCCAGCAGCCCCAGGAAGGCGAGCGCGAACACCGCGATACCAGAGAGATAGACGAGCGTCTCGACGCTGGAGGACGGCAGCACGCGGTCGTAGACCTGCAGCAGATAGAGCGGAACGACCAGAAGCAGGATGTTGATCAACAGCGAGAAGACGCCGACATCGGCAATGGCGCGCAGGACGACCGCACGCAGGCCGGGCGTTCCCGTCATTTCGGCATTACCCGCCATGATCCCGGGGCCCTATGCGTGGCCCCCGAATTCGGACCCATTGTGCAGCGTACTGCTGGCGGTGCTGTGCGTGGCGAGGCTCAGCGCGTTCGTCGGCGCATTGTCCAGCGTATAGGCGCGGATGTAGTCGATCTTCATCTCCGCGGGCGTCGCCAGATGATCCGGAGGCGCGCCGGCAAAGCCGCCGACCGCGAGATCCGCGAGCATGTACATCGGCTTGTTCATGTCCGACGGCGTCGCCGCTTCGGCGACCTGCACACCGTCATAGGTCCAGACCAGCTTGTCCGGTGTCCACAGCAGCCCATAGGTGTGAAAGCCGGCGGTATCCATGGTATTCACCGTCGACGTGACCTTGGTCTGGGTTCCCGTTTCATTCGAGTGCGCCGTCATGATCAGCGAGTTCGGATCCTGCCCGCGCGTCTCCACCACATCCAGTTCCGGCGGCCACGAGCCGTCTTCCGGCAGCAGCCAGAAGGCCGGCCAGGCGCCGGCGTTTTCGGGCAGGTCGGCGCGCATTTCGAAATAGCCATAGGTCTGCGAGAAGGTGTCATGCGTCGTGATGATGCCTGACGTGTATTCGTAATTGTTGATCAGCGGCTTGATGTCGGCCGGCGCCTGCGCCGCGGTGATGGTGAGAACGCCATTCTCCACGCTGAACGGGTGGACGGAGCTCGTCGGCGCGTAGTTGGCGTCGATGTACCATTGCAGTTCGCCATTGCTGGTCAACGTGCTGCCGTTCGGCGCGCCCCACGAGAAATTGGTATCCCAAGTACCGCCCTGGCCGTTGTGAAGATTGAGCGTGTTGAAATCGTCGCTGAAGGACAGCGTCATCTGCGACTTGTCGATCGGCAATTCGAACTGGCCGGGCTGCAGCTTGTCGATGGTCGTGTCCTTGAACTCCAGGATCTCGCCCGCCCCGAGGTTCAACAGCACGTTCGATCCCGCCTGGATCATGTTGGAATGAATGGCGTCGAACGACGTGAACCCGTAGCCATTGAGGCGGACGGTATCGGTGGCGGCGAAATTGGCGATCAGGTCGCTGCCATTGCCTTTCGAGACGACGAACGTGTCGTAACCGCCACCGCCGTCGATCAGCACATCGTTTCCCGCGCCGCCGTCGATCGTCTGGTGCCCGGCCGTGGCGGTGATGATGTTGTCCAACCCATTGCCGAAGGCATAGTTGTTCGGGTTCGTGACGATGAGGTTCTCGACATTGTCGGGCAGCTTGTAGCTCATCCATGTGCTGATCGTGTCGATCCCGGCGCCGGCGGCTTCGGCCACCTTGTTGCCCGCCCCATAGAGGTAGTAGATGTCGTCGCCCGTGCCGCCGTGCATGGTGACGTTGACACCGCCGGCTCCATAGAAGGAGTCGTTTCCGGTGCTGCCATACATGTCCGGCCCGGCCCCTGCCGCCGAATACCAATGGCTGGACGCGCCGCTGTAGGGAAGAGGAATGCCGAGGGCGTTGACGATGAAGCTCATCGGATAAATCCTCCTCGTAATGCCTGGCCGGCTTGCATCGTTCGATTCTCGCCGGCCGCATCCGGACCAACGTTGCCCTGCACGATATCGTTCCAGTGTCCGACTATATAATCCGCTATATCGTCGGCCATGGATGACATTTGCGAACAGAGAGCACAACAGACCGGCAAATGGTCCATGAATCGCAATCGAGCGAGAAAAATATTTAATAAAAATTTCGGAAAATACGCAGGTATACTTATAGTATGCCCTGCTCCGGGTCGTCCGGAGCACTTGCTTTCCTGCCCGGGATAAAGGACAGGCCGCATGGTTGACGGTTACAAACGCGAATGACAGATCGCGGGATTTTCAGGCCAAGACGTCAAGCGTGGCGCGGAACGCTCGCCTGCTCGGGTGGCGGCGGGCCTGTCTTCAGACGGCGGCTTCGATCGGCTCGGCGAGCCGGGGGTTCGAACGCGCCGCGATCAGGCAGCTGGCCACGATAAGGCCAGCGCCCGTCAGCGTGGTCCAGGTCACCGCCTCGTCGAAGAAGAACCAGCCCAGCGCGATCGCCCAGATGAAGGCCGAATATTCCGTCGGGATCAGATATTGCGCCTCGGCGCGCGCATAGGCCCAGCTCATCAGAAACTGGCCGGCGAGCGACAGCGCGGTCACGCCGGCGAGCGGCAGCCAGAGCTCGCGAGGCAGGGCTATGGCGAGCCAGGGTGCGGCGAGACCAAGCGTGATCGCCACGCAAAGATTCTGGAACAGCATGATCTCGACGGGCTTGGCAACCAGCGCCTGCTGCCGCGCAAGGATCAGGTTGTAGGCGTAGAACACCGTCGATACCAGCACCGCAGCCGTGCCGAGCAAGGCGTCCCTGGCATGGTTCGACTGCCCGAACTGGCCGCCCACGATGATGGCGACGCCGGCAATGCCAGCCAATGAGGCCCAGATGGCCTGCCGCTGTATGCGTTCGCCGAGCAGCAACGCGGCGAGCAGCAGCGCGAACAGGGGCGCGACGAAGCTGAGGCCGATCGCCTCCGCCAGCGGTAGCCTGGCCAGCCCCCAGAAAAACGACAGCAGGACAAAGCCGACGACCACGGCGCGCAGCGCATGCAGCCTGAGCACGGACGGCGCCGGCAATTTGCGTGGCCCCGCCGACCAGCCCGTGCCGGCAACCACGGTTGCCAGCATGCTGCGCCACAGCACCGTATTGTAGACGCCGACCGCGAGGACCAGCACTTTCATCGCAGCGTCCATCCCCGACAAGAGGAAGATGCCGAACGCGCAGGCAAGCACCGGTACCGTGGGAGAGGTGGCGCCTGCCAGGCTGGATGATTTCACGAGGCCCCTCATGTGATGGATCGCAGCCGGATATATCAGCGCGCACCGGCGGGGCCAGATGGCAGCCCCGCCGATGTGCCGGTCCAACGGTCGTCCGAGGCGCGATCGAGGAGTCGAACTTTTTTGCCGCCCGTGTCGATTTCGCCTTGGCCGGTTCGTCATATGATCGAACCAACCCAATCAAGGAGAAGACCATGCGGTTCATGATGCTGATGATCCCCGGCGGCTACGCCACGGCCGCGCCCGACGTCATGCCCAGCGCCGAGGCGGTGGAAGGAATGATGAAATACAATCACGAACTGAAGAAGGCCGGCGTGTTGCTGACGCTCGACGGCCTGCATCCGCCATCGTCCGGGGCGCGGGTCACCTTCAAGGGCGGCAAGCCCGCGGTCGTCGACGGCCCCTTCGCCGAGGTCAAGGAAGTGCTGGGCGGCTATTGGGTGATCGACGTACGCTCGCGCGACGAGGCGATCGAATGGGCCCGCCGCTGCCCCGCGGGCGAGACCGACACGATCGAGATCCGCCAGGTCTTCGAAATGAGCGAATTTCCCGAGGACGTCCAGAAGGTGGCGGATCGCCTCGGCAGGATCAAGGATTGATCGCCGACAGAACCATCGAAGCCGTCTGGCGGATCGAGCAGCCGAAGCTCACCGCCAGACTGGCACGCATCCTCAGGGATGTCGGGCTGGCCGAGGAAATCGCGCAGGACGCCTTCGTGCAGGCGCTGGAGCGCTGGCCCCGCGACGGCATCCCGCGCAATCCGGCCGCCTGGCTGACCGAGGTCGCCAGGAACCGGGCGCTCGACCGGCTGCGCCGCACAACCATGATCGACGGCAAGCATCGCGAACTCGCCATCGACCTCACCGAACTGGAGCGCGCGATGCCCGACATCGAGGCCGCGCTCGACAAGGATATCGACGACGACCTCTTGCGGCTGATCTTCACCGCCTGCCATCCTATATTGCCGGCCGAGCAGCGTGCGGCACTTGCCTTGCGGCTCTTGGGCGGGCTGTCGACGCCGCAGATCGCCCGCGCTTTCCTGGTGCCCGAAGCAACCGCCGCCCAGCGCATCGTGCGCGCCAAGCGAACCCTTCGCGACGCCGCCATCCCGTTCGAGACGCCGCGCGCGCAGGAGCGGCGCGAACGCCTCGCCGCCGTGCTGGAAGTGGTCTATCTCGTCTTCAACGAGGGCTATGTGGCCACTGCCGGGCCGGACTGGCTGCGCGCCGATCTGTGCGCCGAAGCGCTGCGCCTCGGCCGCTCGCTGGCGGCCCTGATGCCCGACGAGCCCGAGGTGCTGGGACTTGTCTCGCTGATGGAGTTCAACGCCTCGCGCTTCGCGGCCCGCACCGGAGCCTCGGGCGACCCGATCCTGCTGCTCGACCAGGACCGCGGCCGGTGGGACTGGTCGCTCATCCGCAGCGGCCTCGACGGCCTGAACCGCGCCATGGCGCTGACATCGGCGCCCGGCCCCTATCTCCTGCAGGCGATGATCGCCGCCTGCCATGCCCGCGCGGTGACGGCAGCCGACACCGACTGGATTTCCATAGCGGCCTATTATCAGGCGCTGGCCTTGGCGGCCCCCTCGCCCATCGTAGAGATCAACCGGGCCGTGGCGGTCGGCATGGCCTTCGGCCCGGCGCAAGGGCTCGCCATTGTCGAGGCGCTGAAGGACGAACCGCGGCTGAAGGACTCGCACCTCCTGCCCACCGTGCGCGGCGACCTCCTGGAAAAGCTGGGGCGGCAGGCCGAAGCGAGCGCTTCGTTCCGCCACGCCGCCCGATTGACCGGCAATGACCGGGAGCGCGCGCTGCTGCTCGCCCGCGCGGGCAAACCATCCGTCATGCGCTCCTGACGTCGTCACGCCGGCGCGGGGAAGTGCCCCTGCTCGGCCAAGCACCCTTGCCCGGCCGCTTCGAGTACCAGCCTTGCGGCGAGCGCCGCGCCGTCGGAACGGATCGTGCGAGCGACATTGGCGGCGCGGGCGCATATGTCAGGGGGCAGCGCCTGGCCGAGTGCCGCCGACAGGGAGGCGACCGTCGGGACCTGGCCGTCATGCGCCACGCCGATGCCAAGCTCAACCACCCGGCCGGCCCAATAGGGCTGATCCGCTATCTGGGGTACGACCAGTTGCGGCGCGCCGGCGCGGGCGGCTGTCGTCGTCGTGCCGGCGCCGCCATGATGCACGACAGCGGCTACACGGGCAAACAGCGCCTGCTGATTGACGTCGCCGACGATGAAGCAGTCATCACCCTCATCGTTCAGCACCAGGTCCGCCCAGCCGCGCAGGACGATTGCGCGATGCCCTCGAACGCGGATCGCCGCGATGGCCGCCAGGGCGGCGTCTCTGGCAGCCTGCATCGGCATGCTGCCGAAGCCGACATAGACCGGTGCCGGGCCGGCATCCAGAAAGGCCAGCAAGTCGCCGGCCAGCGGACGTTCGTCCGGCAGGATCCATGCGCCGGTCTGAACGACATCGCTCAGCTTCGTTTGTTGCCACGGGCTCAAGGCCGGATCCGACGCCAGCCATGGCCGGGCGGTGAAGACATGATCGCGGACATTGTCCACGACAGGCAGCCCGATCGAGGCGCGGTGCGCATTGAAGCCCGTGCCGAACACCGCGTTCATGGTCTCGACGTTCAATTCCCACAGCAAGCGGTTGTCGGTCACTTCCGGCGGCAAGGGGTGGCCGGGATAGGCCTGCGGCCGATGATGTATCGACGGCAGCCAGATCGGACAGAAGGTTGCGTAGATGTAGGGGATACCCATCCGCTCGGCGACCGAGCGCGCGGCCGCCGTGGACGGAAAGAGACCGGCGGCCAGGATCAGGTCGCATCCCTTGGCGGCCTCGCTGATGGCGGAAAATTGCGCGGCGACGATCTCGGCCGCGCGCGTCGGCAGGTCGACGGAAGTCCGGTCCGCCAACGCCTTGGTCACCCATTGGCGCACCGATGAGAAGGCGGGTTTCAACGGTACGCCGGCACGGTCGAGCAGCGCCGCGAATTCCTCGTCCGGCGGTGCGCAGACCGCCACCTCCGCGCCGAGCGCCCGCAATTGCACGCCGAGCGCCGCCATCGGTTCGACGTCGCCACGCGACCCATATGTCGAAAGCAATATCCGCATCTTGAACTCCCGTTTCTCGGTGTCTTGGACGAGGCCAGGGTTCTACGTCAGGCACGGGGTCTTGAAGCAAGTCCCCGGCGCGCCATATGGTTAGTACGGCGGGCAGCGATGCCCGCCTTTTTGATGCCGCGTCGGCGAACGGCTCTTCGAAAATCGAGAGTATCGGGCTCTAATGCGCGTCCGGCGGCGGCGCCTTCGGCGTGACGTTGCGCAGGAACGGCACCAGCGCCGTCGCGATGACGAAGGCGACCATGATGACCAGGAACGCATCGGCGTAAGCCATGGTCGACGCCTCGCGATAGGCGATTGCCCAGAGCTGCTTCAGCGAGGCCGTATGACCGTCCGCGATCGCGCCGGGCAGTTGGCCATAGCGCTGCGCGACAGTGTCGACGAGCCGCATCGCGGCCTCGTTCTGCGGCGTCAGGTGCGAGGCGATCGTCAGGAAATGGAAATTGGTGCGATCGTTGAGGATGGCGCCGCAAATCGCGATGCCGACGGCGCCGCCGAGGTTGCGCATCGTGTTGAACAGGCCGCTGGCATATTTCAGCCGTTCGGGCGGCAGGCTGCCGAGGCCAAGATTGACGCTCGGCGCGACGGCGAAGACCTGCGGGAAGCCGCGAAAGAGTTGCGGCACGAGCAGTTCGGCGGCGCTCCACTGGCTGGTGATGGCGCTGAAACTCCACATCGAGGCGCCGAAGGAGGCCAGTCCGAACATCATCAGCCAGCGCGTGTCGAAGCGCTTGGCGAGAAAGATGTAGACGGGCACGCCGACCATCGAGGCGACGCCGGTGGAAAACACCGCGAGCCCGGTCTGCAGCGCGTCGTAGCCCCTGACATAGCCGAGAAACAGCGGCGTCAGGTAGATCGTGGCGAAGATGCCGATGCCGGTGACGAAGGAGAGAAAACAGCCGATGGCGAAATTGCGGTTGCCGAAGGCGCGAAAGTCCACCACCGGCTGCGCAAAGGTCAGACTGCGGATGACGAACAGGACCATGGTGATGACGGCGACGAGGGCGCCGTTGCGGATCGTCGCATCGTCGAACCAGTTCCAGCGCGAACCCTCTTCGAGCACGTATTCCGCCGTGCCCAGGCTGACCGCCATCAGGGCCATGCCGATATAGTCGGCGCCCCTGAGCAGCGACGGATCGGCCTTGTCGATCTTGACCAGCAGCGCGACGAGGACGGTGATGACGGTGCCGGGAACGACATTGACATAGAACAGCCAGTGCCAGTTCAGCGTGTCGGTGATCCAGCCGCCTATGACCGGCCCGAGCGTCGGCGCGATCGAGGCGATGCTGCCGACCACGGCCGCCGCATAGACGCGCCGCGGCCCCTGGAAATAGTGGAACGAAGAGGTGAAAACGGTCGGGATCATCGACGCGCCGAGCAGCCCCTGCAGGGCGCGGAAGACGATCATGCTCTCGATGTTCCAGGCGAAGCCGCAAAGCATGCTGGCCAGCGTGAAGCCGGCCGCCGAGATGGTGAACAGCCAGCGCGTCGAGAACACCCGAGTGAGCCAGCCCGATAGCGGGATGACGATGATTTCAGCCACCAGATAGGAAGTCTGCACCCAGCCGATCTGATCCTGCGCCGCCGACAGGCCGCCGCCAATATCCTGCAGCGACGATGCGACGATCTGGATGTCGAGCAGGGCGATGAACATCCCGACGCACATCACCATGAACGGCAGGATGCTGACGATGAAGGATTGCGGACGCGCGGACATGGCGCCTCAGCGCGAACCGGTATCGACGGTCACCGTGGTCGACAGGCCCGGCCGCAGCGCGACCTTTTGCGCCGGGTCCTGGTCGATGGCGATCCGGACGGGCACGCGCTGGACGATCTTGGTGAAATTGCCGGTCGCGTTCTGCGCCGGGATGACGCTGAAGATCGCCCCCGTCGCCGGCCCCAGGCTGCTGACATGGCCCTTGAGCGGCACGTCCGGCGCGATGTCCGTATAGACCGTCGCCGCCTGTCCGTCGGCCATGGCGCGCAACTGGTCTTCCTTGAAATTGGCGTCGACCCAAAGCCCCTGCTCCGGAACAATCGTCAGGAGATAGCTGCCCGGCGAGACATAGGTGCCGACCTGCGCCAGCCTGTTGCCGACGATGCCGTCGATCGGAGAGCGAACCTGCGTGAAGCCGAGATCGAGCCGCGCCGTCTCGACATCGGCCCTGGCGGCGGCAAGCGCGGCTGTCGCTTCCGCGATCTGCGTGTTGAGGACATCGAGCCGTTGCCTGGCGGCCGCGAGTCCGGCGCGGGAGGCGGCAACGGAAGCCTTCGCCTGGCCGTCGGCGGCAAGGCTTCTCTGCGCGTCCTGCTGCGTGCCGGCCTTGGTGCTGGCCAGCACCTCATAACGCTTGGCATCCTGGGCGGTGAAGACGGCGGCCACGTTCCTGGCGTCGAGATCGGCCTGCGCCTGCTCGATCAGCGAATTCTGCAGCGCGACCTGGGCGCCAAGATTATCGAGGGCCGATTGCTGCTGCTGCACAGTGGCCTGTGCACGGTCCAACGCCGCCTTGAAGGGCCGGTCGTCGATGCGGATGACGAGCTGGCCCGCCGCGACATGCTGGTTGTCTTCGACGAGGATCGCATCGATGTGTCCGGCAACGCGTGGCGCCAGCGGCGTGACGTTGCCGCCGACATAGGCATCGTCGGTGGAGACGAGGAAACGGCCTGCCTGCCACCACTGGACGCCATACCATCCGGCAGCGCCGACCGCGACCAGCGCGGCCAACATGACGAGCGGCTTGCGACGCTTCCTTGCAGGCGTGGCGACTTGAACGACCGACGCCTGCGCCGGCTGCAACTCGGCAGCGGAGAGAACCTTGTTCATTTGCCCGGCGCCTCTTCGCGGTTTTGATCCACCGGCCTGTTATCGACCAGCGGCAGCCCGGACCCCTGGCTGGCGAAACGGTATCGCTGCCGCATGCGCTCGGTGGCCATCGGCCCCGTGGCCATGGTGAAATCGTCGCTGTCGAGCTGCCTGCCGCTCTGGCGGTCGACCAGCACCGGCTCGGCCCAGCGCCCATCGGCCTTGTCCACCACCACCAGGCTCGGCCCCTCGGGCGCCAGATGCTTGTTGCCCCAGGCGAGCAGGGAAAGCAGGACCGGGCGGAAGTCGCGCGCCTTGGCTGTCAGCACATATTCGTGCCGAAGCGGCCGTTCGCAATAGACACGCTTTTCGAACAGGCCCCGCTCGACCAGGCTGTTCAGCCGCCGGGTCAGGATGTTGGGCGCGATCTCCAGGCTTTTCTGAAACTGGTCGAAGCGCTTCAGCCCCTGGAAAGCGTCCCGCAGCAGCAGGATGCTCCACCACTCGCCGACATCGTCGAGACTGCGCGCGATGGGACACGGCCGTGTTTCGAAGCTTGTTTTCGCAACCATTCGCGTGACTCACTTTCAAAATGCAAGCCACAAATAGCCGACATAGTTGCATAATGCAAGTTACCTGATGGGCGACACGCGCACCGGCGCGACACGAAGTCGTGAGCGGCGCATCGCAACACCGTCCGAAGCCACTGGCGGCCGCATCGATCAGGGCAGCAGCACGATCTTGCCGATGGCGCGGCGCTCTTCCAGCAGTCGATGTGCCTCGCCTGCTTCATGCAATGGAAACCGGCCGCCGATCGCCACCTTGAGCCGGGCGCTCGCCGCAAGCTCGAACAACTGCGCCAGCCCTGACCTGAGAATGTCGGGGGACAGAAGCGGCAGCAGGGCAAAGCCTCTGAGCGCCTGATTGCGGCCGATCATGGTTTCGATGTCCAAGGCCGACAATTGAAACCGGCCAAGCGCCGCGAACACCAGCTCTCCGCCGGGTGCCAGGACATCGAGAAATCCGTTGGTCAACGCGCCACCGACCGTGTCGTAGACGATTTCGACGCCATCGCACGCATCACGGACCCGCGCCGGCCAATCCGCTTCGCTGGAGTCGATCGCCGCATCGGCGCCAAGCGACAAGGCGAAATCGCGCTTGGCCTTGCCGCCGGCGAGCGCGATGACGCGACGCGCGCCCTGCCCTTTGGCAAGCTGGACAAGCAGCGAGCCCACGCCGCCGGCCGCGGCGGGAACGAGCAGCGTCCTGCCCGCCGGCGGGCTTTGCCGCGGCAGATGCAAGGCGGTCAGCCCCTGCACCATCAAGGCCGTCGCGTCTTCAAAGGAAAGCATCTCCGGCAACGGCACCGCGAGGCCGGCGGCGATCGTTACATATTGGGCATAGCCGCCGAATGGCCGGGCCGAGGCGAACAACGGCACGGCGACGCGCTGTCGCAACAGGCGCCGGTCAACGCCGTCACCGACCGCCTCGACGGTGCCGGCGACCTCGACGCCGGGAAACGCCGGCAGGCCGGGCTTCACCGCGTAGCGATCCGCGCGCATCAGCACCTCGAAGAAATTGATGCCCGCGGCCGCGACCTTGACCAGGACCTCGCCAGGCATTGCGGCCGGCCTTGCTAGCTCGACGACTTCCAACACTTCCGGACCGCCGAAACGGTTGAACTGGACGGCTTTCATGGCAGGCTCCGATCGCTATGGCATCGGCCGCCCTTTGCCACTATCTGCGCAGTCGCCGCTACACAGCAATTTGTCCGCTGCACACCGGGAGGTGACCATGGCCCGCATGATCAAACGACTGCCGATGCTGCCGGCCGAACGTGCTTTGAAGGTGATCTCCGGCCGCTGGAAAGCGGTGATCCTCTATCATCTGTTCGATGGTCCGCGCCGGCTCTCGGCACTCAAGGCATTGATGCCGGGCATTGCGCAGAAGGTGCTGATCGACCAGCTTCGCGAGATGGAGGAGCACGGGCTGGTCAGCCGGGAAATCTTCGCCGAAATCCCGGCGCGCGTCGAATATTGCGCGACGCCGCTCGGCCTCAGCCTCGAGCCCATCCTCCTGGCGCTTTGCCAATGGGGACAACACCACGCCGATACGCTGGACGAGCAGGCCCATCTTGCCGATTGCATCATCAGGCCAAGGTCGATGGCGAAAGCATCTTCCGCAACATAAAAGGGCGGCGCAAGCGCCGCCCTTTCGGGAGGATGATGTTTGTTGCGGATCAGGCCGCCTGGGCTTCCCCGGCGATGGCGTCTGCGGCGCGGGCCGCCTTCAGCACCTTGGCCCACCAGGCGACATCGTTGACCAGCGCGGCACCGGCCTGGTTCAGATGCTCGATGTCCTCGAGCTTCTTTTCGCCCTGGCGCACGGCAAGGAAATCGGCCCAGGCGATATGGACGGCGGACTTGACCGGCGCCATCTGCAGCTCGACGGCGGCAAGGCGAAGGTGTTCGACGGCGCGCGAGCCACCGACGCTGCCATAGCCGACAAAGCCGGCCGGCTTCTTGTTCCACTCATTGGCGGCGTAGTCGATGGCGTTCTTCAGCACGGCCGTCGGGCCGTGATTGTATTCGGCGGCGGTGAAGATGAAGCCGTCGAACTCGGCGACCTTCTTCTGCCAGCGCTGCGCGACTTCGTTCTGCGACGGTGCCCAGGCCGAGGAAGCGACCTCGTCGAAGAAAGGCAGCGGCCAGTCGCGCAGGTCGACGATCTCGACATCGATATCGGCATGGGCCTTGGCGATCTTTGCGATCCACTGCGTCGGCACGTCGGCGAAGCGGGCGGCGCGCGTCGAACCGACGACGACGGCGATTTTGGGCTTGGACATAAGGGGCTCTCCTTGCGGGAATTTTAGGTATCGTTTGGATACCGGCGCTATATGTGATACTGACAATCAGGCACGCAAGGAGGCACGTTTTTGTTACTGAGGCACCCGCACAACACCGAGGACTGCCGGGCCGTGTCGGAGATATTGCAGCGCGTCGGCGACAAATGGACGGTGCTGGTGGTCGGCAAGCTGGGCGCCGGGCCATTGCGTTTCAACGAATTGCGCGCGGCTGTCGGCGGCATTTCGCAGAAGATGCTGACCACCACCTTGCGCGGCCTGGAACGCGACGGCTTCGTCACCCGCAAGGTGTTTGCGACCATCCCGCCGCGCGTCGATTACGAGCTGACCGAACTCGGCCACGAGTTGCTGGTACCGGTCGGCGCGCTTGGCGAATGGGCGCGCAAAAACACCCAGCGCGTTCAGTCGGCACGCGCCAGATTCGACGAGATGCACGTCTAAAACCCTTGCACGGCAAGGGCTCGGGAGTTTAGCGGCAAGCTATGTTGTCCAGCGCGATCGGATGCACGGTTCCCACACGAGACCCAGCGACATCGTCTTGCAACGCCTGGTCGGCGGCCCAAGGCGGGGCCTGGCTCCGGAGAAGACGATCCCATTCCGTCGGCAGTCAATCAGGCCCTTCGTACCGTGCCCTTGCAGGCCTCCGGGGCGCAGGTCGCGCATGATTGTGCCTGCTGCTTCAGCCCAGCATCGCCCTGCAAGCAGGTGGTGCGCGGCCGGTCTTCCTTGACTTCGGCATAAGCGGTTATGCCGAGCAGGCAAACGAGGGCAAACAGGGCTGCCAGGAGCCCGCCGTTCAGCATGTGTTGACGCATTGTCTCTCCCCCAACACCGGCAGGATCGGGGGCGAAGGCAACGATTGGATGTCGCCAGGCGCGTCGTCGACGCAGGCGCTGTTACAAATGGCCGGACCTGGAGAATCGCCTCGCGTCAGCCTTCGGCGGGCACAGCCTTCGGCTTGCCCTCGCCATCGAGCGCCACCATGACGAAATCGGCATGCGTCACCTTTTCCATCAGGTCGGAGAGATAGCGTTGCGCCCAGGCCTCGACCTTGAGCGTCATCGAGGTGCGGCCGACGCGTTCGACATGGGTGTAGATGCACAGCGTATCGCCGATCTTCATCGGCTTGGCGAAGGACATCTCCTTGACCGCCGCCGTCACCACGCGGCCCCTGGCGCGCTCGGCGGCGCGGATGCCGCAGGCAAGATCCATCTGCGCCATCACCCAGCCGCCGAAAATGTCGCCGGCAGCATTTGCGTCCGACGGCATGGCCAGCGTGCGCAGCGTCAGGTCTCCGATCGGCCGGCCTTCGGCGTATTGCACCATGCGAGAAATCCCTGAGATCGATTGCCACCGATCCCGTAGCGTCATGGCGGCTGGAGGTCAACGCCGCCGGGCACCATCATAGCGGAAGGTAGCTCATGGCTGGTTGGGAGGCCGATCAGGGGCAATGAAAGAGGAGATTTCCGAGGCCAGTATCTCGGGAATCTCTTCTGCCATGTGATGCCCGCTCGGCACTCCTTTACCGGTGAGGGTCGAGCCCGCCCAAGGCTTCCAGACACCCAGGACATCCCCATACAAGGGTTCAAGATCGTCTTTCAGCGACCACAAGACCGCCATTGGACACTGAATGCTGCGGCCCAAGCGACGATCTTCCGCATCATGGATGTGATCGATCGACAACCCGGCCCGATAGTCTTCGATCATGCCATGAACGACGTCGGGGTTGCGGATTGCCTCAAGATAATCCGCGTAAGGTTCTTCGCCCATCTCTGCCGGGGATCCACCATACCACTGCTCGGGGGCGACATTGATGGCGCGTTCAGGTTTGTCCGGCTGGGCGAAGAAGAACCAATGCCACCATGCGGCGGCAAAACGTTCATCGCAGCGCTCCAGGGCTTCAAGGATGGGAACACCATCCAGGATCATCAGATATGTGACCGCGGCCGGGTGGTCCATCGCCAGCCTGAAGGCCGTATAGCTTCCGCGATCATGCCCGACCACCGCGAAACGGTCGAACCGGAGACAATGCATCAGTTCAATGCAATCATGGGCCTTTGCGCGCTTTGACGAACCGGAATGGTTGGCTGTGTCTTCGGGAATGGAGGATTGCCCAAACCCGCGCAAGTCAGGGCAAACGACCGTAAAATCCTTCGCCAGAATGTCGGCCACCTTGTGCCAGGTGACATGCGTGCGCGGATGTCCGTGCAGCAACAGAACCGCCGGTCCGACGCCGCCGACGCGAACGCGAAGGGTGGCGTTCGTAAGACTTATCCGCTCCAGTCGAAATCCTTTGAACATCACGTCGCAATCCGCGGCCGTGAAGAAGGTTCCTCTTGGAAACCCGAAACGGTCGAACCCAGCCGCTAGAAATAGCGCGCGAGGTTAGCTCGGACACGATCGAGAACCGTACCCCCCGAAACATCAGGGACGAAGGCCTTGCCCGTGATCGCCTCATAGGCCTGCGCGTAAACCCCAGAGGCCTGTGCGACGATCTCGTCCGGAATCCTCGGGATCGGGTCCTTGTAGGGGTCGCAGCGTGCCGTTACCCAGGAGCGGATGAAATCCTTGTCGAAACTCTCCGGCCGGGTGCCGTTCACCAGCGCCTGTTCATAGCTCGCCCCGATCCAGTAGCGGCTGGAGTCAGGCGTATGGATCTCGTCGGCCAGAATGATCGTCCCGTTCTTGTCGGTTCCGAATTCGTACTTCGTGTCGGCAAGGATAAGCCCGCGCTCGGCGGCGCGCGCCTGGCCGCGCGCGAACAGCTTCAAGGCGTAGTCCGAAACGGTATCCCACTGCGCTTGCGTAAGCAGCCCCTGCCCGATGATCTCGGCCCTGGACAGCGGCTCGTCATGGCCGCCATCGGCCGCCTTGCTGGTCGGCGTGATGACCGCCTCGGCCAGTTTCTCATTGTCGCGCAAACCGTCCGGCAGGCGCATCCCGTACATCTCCCGCTCGCCGCGCTTGTAGCGGGTCAGGATCGACGTGCTGGTGGTCCCGGCCAGATAGCCGCGCACGACGATCTCGACCGGCAGGATATCGAGCCGCGTGCCGACGACGACATTCGGATCGGGATATTCCAGCACATGGTTCGGGCAGATGTCGGCGGTTTCCTCGAACCAGTAGCGCGCCGTCTGGGTGAGGATCTCGCCCTTGAACGGAATCGAGGTCAGGATGATGTCGAAGGCGCTAAGGCGGTCGGTGGCGATAATGATGCGCCTGTTGTCGGCGAGGTCGTAGTTTTCCCGCACCTTGCCTTTGTAATAGCCAGGCAATTCGGGAATGAAAGCGTCCGACAGGGTGCGCATGTGATTTCCCGCTTTCCGCAGAGTGACCAGGGCTTGATTCCGAGACGTCGCAGACTTTCGGAAAACTCCGCATAGTCCGTCGAGCCCGTGCATATCAAGCGCGATTGTCGGTATTCCCCGCAACCCGGCCCGATAGACCAGTCGCTTTTTTCACAACCGATGCCGGAAGGCGCGGCGACGCGGCGAACCGGTGGCGTCTAGGCTGCGCCCTGTTTTTCAGGAGCCGCCCATTTCCATCATGCAGACCTATGATTTCATCATCGTCGGTTCCGGCTCGGCCGGCTCGGTGCTTGCCGACAAGCTCTCGGCTTCGGGCCGTTTCTCGGTGCTGGTGCTGGAAGCCGGCGGCACCGACCGCCGCTTCTACGTGCAGATGCCGCTCGGCTACGGCAAGACCTTCTTCGATCCGGCGGTGAACTGGAACTACAAGACCGAAGCCGATCCAGGCCTCGGCGGCAATGTCGACCACTGGCCGCGCGGCAAGCTGCTCGGCGGCTCGAGCTCGATCAACGCCATGGTCTGGATCCGGGGCGCGCGCGAGGATTTCGACGATTGGCGTGCCGCCGGCAACCCCGGCTGGGGCTATGACGATCTGTTGCCGGCCTTCAAGGCGCTGGAGGACAACGAGGCCGGCGCCGACAGATGGCGCGGCACCGGCGGCCCGCTGCACATCAGCGACACCACCAATGCCGTCCACCCGCTGACCAAGCGCTATCTGGCCGCCGGCCAGCAGGCCGGGCTACCGCTCAATCCCGATTTCAACGGTGCGGCCCAGGAAGGCGTCGGCATCTACCAGATCTCGACCAGGAACGGGCGCCGCATGTCGGCGGCCCGCGCCTTCCTGCGCCCGGCGATGAAGCGCGCCAATGTGCGCGTCGAGACCAATGCGCTCGCCAGCCGCATCCTGTTCGAGGGCAAGCGCGCGGTCGGCGTCGAATATCTGCAGAACGGTCAGACGAAAACGGCGCGCGCCGGCCGCGAAATCATCCTTTCGGCAGGCTCGATCAACTCGCCGCAGCTCCTGCAGCTTTCCGGCGTCGGCCCTTCGGCCTTGCTTGGAGGCTTGGGCATTCCCGTGGTTCATGCCAACGAGAATGTCGGCGCCAACCTGCAGGACCATGTCGGCATCAACTACACCTTCAAGGGCAAGCTGCCGACGCTGAACCAGATCCTGCGCCCCTGGTGGGGCAAGTTGCTGGTCGGCATGCAATACATCCTGACGCGCTCCGGACCGCTATCCTTGTCGATGAACCATGGCGGCGGTTTCTTCCGCACCGACCCGAGGTTTTCGCGCCCCAACATGCAGCTCTACTTCCAGGCCTTCTCGACCGTCATTCCCAAGAGCGGCGAGCGGCCGATCCTGACGCCCGACCCCTGGCCGGGCTTCTCCATCGGCCTGTCCAATTGCCGTCCCTCGAGCCGTGGCGAGATCATGATCCGCTCGAGAAATCCGCTCGATTATCCGAAAATCGTCGCCAACGCCTATTCGACCAATGCCGATGTCGACGAGATGCTGGCCGCGGTGAAATTCGTGCGCAGGATCGCCTCGATGCCCGCCATGGCGGAGATCATCGCCGAAGAGGTGCTGCCCGGCCCATCGATCCAGTCCGACGCGGACCTGATCACCGATTTCAGAAAACGCTCCGGCACCGTCTATCACCCGGTATCGACCTGCCGCATGGGTCCTGATCCCGCGCGTTCCGTCGTCGACCCGCGTCTCAAGGTGCACGGGCTGGAAGGCCTGCGCGTCATCGATGCCTCGATTTTCCCCGACAACATCACCGGCAACACCAATGCAGCCTCCGTCATGACCGGATGGAAGGGCGCCGAACTGGTTCTGGAGGACCAAAAATGAAGATCACCGACGTCAAGACCTGGGTTGTCGGCAACCCGCCGCCCGGCATCGGCGGCAAATATTTCATCTTCGTCAAGCTGACCACCGATGGCGGCGTGGTCGGCTATGGCGAGGCCTACAACGCCACCTTCTCGGCCCATGTCACGGCGAAAATGATCGAGGACATGGCGGAACGCTACCTCGTCGGCCGCGATCCGCACGACATCGAGAACTTCTTCCGCCGCGCCTATTCCTCGGGCTTCACCCAGCGACCCGACGTGTCCGGCATGGGCTGCTTCTCGGCGCTGGAAATGGCCTGTTGGGACATTATCGGCAAGGAAGCCAACAAGCCGGTCTACAAATTGCTCGGCGGCCGGGTGCATGAGACGCTGCGCTCATACACTTACCTCTATCCGCACACCGGCAGCGTCCATTCCGAGGACGCGCCGGACGGCAGGAATGTCTACAACGATCCCGAAATGGCGGCCGCCTGCGCGCTCGAATATGTCGAGCAGGGTTTCAACGCCGTCAAGCTCGACCCCGCCGGCCCCTACACCGCCTTCGACGGCCACCAGCCGCGCCTGCTCGACATCGACGTCTCCACCCGCATGATCAAGGCGATCCGCGAGGCGGTCGGCACCCGCGCCGATATCCTGTTCGGCACGCATGGCCAGTTCACCGCATCGGGCGCGTTGCGCCTGGCGCGCGCCATCGAACCCTACGATCCCCTGTGGTTCGAGGAGCCGGTGCCGCCCGACATGCCGGAGGTTATGGCCCAAGTTGCCCGCGCGACCTCGATCCCGATCGCCACCGGCGAGCGGCTGACGACAAAATCCGAATTCGCCCGCGTCATCGAGAACCGCGCCGCCACCATCCTGCAGCCGGACCTCGGCCGCTCCGGCGGCATTCTCGAAACCAAGAAGATCGCCGCCATGGCCGAGGCCTACCACATCCAGGTCGCGCCGCACTGCTATTGCGGCCCGATCGTCGGCGCCGCCAACATCCAGCTGGCGGTAACGCTGCCCAACTTCCTGATCCTGGAATCGCTGAAGCAGTGGGACGGCTTCCACGCCACGCTGTTGAAGAAGAAGATCGAATGGCAGGACGGCAACGTCATCCCCTCGAAGGAACCGGGGCTGGGCGTCGAGCTCAACGAGGCGGTCTGCGACGCGCACCCCTATACGGGCAAGGACCTGCATCTGCAGATGATGCAGACGCCGCTGATGCCGTGAGCGAAGCCTACGCCTTCATCGGCCTTGGCCATCTCGGCGGCAACCTTGCCGCCAGCCTGGTCCGCAACGGCTTTGCCGTCACCGTCTTCGACCGCGATCCCGCTGCTGCAGAGCGCCTCGTCGCGCTCGGGGCCGTGGCCGCGGACAACCCAGCCGGGGCGGCGGCACGCGCCGGCAATGCGATCACGTGCCTGCCTTCGCCGAAGGTCAGCGAAGCCGTTCTGGCCGGCCCTGGCGGCCTGCTCGACGGCCTGCCCAAGGGCGGCACCTGGATCGAGATGTCGACCAACGGCCGCGACGAGATCGTGCGCCTCGCCGCCCTCGCCTCGGCCAGGGGGATCGAGACACTGGAGTGCCCGGTCACCGGCGGCGTGCATCTGGCGGCGGCCGGAAAAATCACCGCGCTGGTCGGTGGCGATGCCGCCCTCTACGAACGTCACCGCTGGGCCATCGAAGCGATGTGCGCGAAGTCGTTCCTGATGGGTCCGATTGGCTCGGCGGCAGTGATCAAGGTCATCACCAACATGCTGGCCTTCATCCATCTCGTCGCCGCCGGCGAGGCGCTGATGCTGGCCAAACGGGGCGGCCTCGACCTCGCGCAATCCTACCACGCCATATCAGCCTCTTCCGGCAACAGCTTCGTCCACGAGACCGAAAGCCAGCTCGTGCTCAACGGCTCCTACGACATCGGCTTCACCATGGACCTGGCGCTGAAGGATCTCGGCTTCGCACTGGCCATGGCCGAACAGTCGGGCGTGCCGCTCGACCTGGCCACGCGCGTCAACGCGATTTTCGAGCAAGGCAAGGCCGCCTATGGCGGTGATGCCTGGTCGACCCAGATCGTCAAATTGCTCGAGGACGCGGTCGGCACTGACCTGCGCGCGACAGGCTTTCCAGCCAAATTGGAAATCTGACTGGAAGTTGGAAAACCAAGCAATTTCATTTACTTGAATAGATAGCCGGATTCAGTTTCGAAAAGACTTGAATCATTCCGGCAACGGCTTGATTCAATATCTCAGCGTCAGCGCGCCGGGCAGCATCTCGAAAGTCGCCGGAATGCGCCCGGGCGACTCGCCGTCTATGTCGACCAGCGCGCCGTTCTTCTCGACATCGCCCAGCGGCTCGACGACGACTTTTCTGCCGCGCAGGATGGTGATCGCCGGGTGGTTGCGATGCCGGCCGCCATAGAGCAGCCTGATATCCCAGATCAGCTTCAGCTTGCCCGCCGCGCGCAGGATGACGATGTCGAACTGTCCGTCGGTGAGTTCGGCATCGGGCGCGATCATCATGCCGCAGCCGAAGAATTTGCCGTTGGCCACCGCCACCAGCGCCATGCGTGCCTCGACCGGGTCGCCGTCATCGACGGTGATCCGCACATGCTGGAAGCGATAGCGGATGAACTCGACCACGGTGCGCCACAGGAACAGCGCCTTGGCCGACATTCTGCCCTTGCGCTTGTCGGCATTGACGGCTCGGTCGGTGGCGCCTGACAGGCCGAGGCTGGCGATGTTGATGAAGTGCCGGCTGGCCAGCGCGCCATGGTCGTCTATGTAGCAGATGCGCCCGGCGTCGACTGCCCTGGCCTTGGCCTCGGCGATCCGCTTCAGCGTCGCATCGATCTCCTTCGGCAGGCCGAGGCCGCGCGCGAAATCGATGCCGGTGCCGCAAGGCAGGACGCCGAGCTCGGTTGTCCTGCCGCCCTCCTCGCGGGCCTGCAGCAAGCCGTCGGCCACTTCGCTGGCCGTGCCGTCGCCGCCGGCCGCGATCACCAGATCGAAGCCGTTTGCGGCGAGGTCTAGCGCCAGCCGCTCGGCGTCGCCCTCGGCCTGCGTCTCGCGCAGTTCGAAATCGCCGAAATGCTTTTTCAGCGCGGCGGCGACATCGGGCCAATGCCGCTTCAGCCGGCCGCCGCCGGCAATCGGATTGAGCACCACCCCGACCTTCAAATTCTCGCCCTCCCGGCGCCGGGCATGGAGAACCCGATCTTTTGCCGGCATTCAAACCCGTACCGCCCGGCGGAGCAAGGGGCACCGGCGCGCATGGGCATCGAAAAAGCGGGCAGGCTGTCTAACGTCTTCGCGCTTGAATTTCCTTGGCTTCTGGCATCGGTCCCCGATAATCCCGTTATCCACAGGGGCACGGCCATTCCCCAAGGCCCTTACCCGGCGTAAGTTCAACCCATCTCAGGCGGCTACCGATCATCAAGCCGAAAGGCGAAAGTGAAAGGCGGATTTCCTGAGGCCCGTACGGCCCGGAACAAGAGCAGGCTTGCCTGTTCGAGGGACGGAAGCCGAGACCTACGGGGCCGCGGAAAGCGTGCCAACGCCGACGGCGGACCGATGCTGCCATGAAGGACGGCAAAAACCTTCGATGGCCGCAGGGCAAAGCCCGCAAGGGCGGAGACCGGCGAGGTCCCGAACGGACGCTGCTCTCGGGTGGCGGACTGGCAGGACCGTCAAAATCAAGGCCGGCATGGCGCGACGACTTTACGGAAGTTGCTGCCGCGACCGTGTCCTGATCTGACAGGGAGGCGCTGGGAGAAATCCCGGCGCCGACTGTCTTTTGGCCTCCTCCAAGTTCTTTCCCGGCGAAGTTGCGCGCCCCGCTTCACCGCGCGTCAAAATCGGTTAGTATCGCTGCGTCGTCAGGGTCCGTCTGCAACGGGCTTTCGGAGGGGGATACTTCATGACGCTGATCCAGAAGCTTGCCGTTGCCTACGCCTTCCTGTTCTTCGCGGTCGTGGCCATCGGCTACATTCCGGCCTTCAACGATGCCAACGGCAATCTGTTCGGCCTGTTCTCCCTGCAATGGTATGACGATCTGCTGCACGCCTTTTCGGGCGTCTGGGCGCTGGCCGCCGCCTTCATCTCGCACCGCCAGGCGGTGTTCTATTTCAAGCTGTTCGGTTCGGTCTACCTGTTCGACGGCGTGCTCGGGCTGATCACCGGCTCCGGCTGCCTCGATGCCGGCATCTTCATCAGCGGCTTCCGCTCCCTCAACGACATCGAACTCCCCGCCCGCTTCTTCGCCAACCTGCCGCACATCGTCATTGGCGGCATCGCCGTCTATATCGGCTTCTGGCTGTCGAAGCGCGTATACGACCACTTTGCCACGGCCTGACCGGCCATGTTCCTGTTCCGCTGGATAAAGCGCATCATCAAGACGATCCTCTGGCTGATCGTCATCGTCACCCTGATCCCGATCGCCGGGCTGGCCTATGGCTTCCTGACGACGCCATCGCTCGACAAGACCCCGCTGCCGGGCATCACCGACGGCGCGCCGCCCAAGGTGCTGGCCGACAAGGTGCGCGCCGAGATCCCCGGCTACCAGCGGCCGGAGGAATCGACCTTCCTCACCTACCCCGAATGGGCGATCGTCTACGCCGCGCGCGAATATGCCGGCTTCGTCGCCAAGGACCAGCCGAGCGGCTTTCCCTACTGGTCGTATGTCGGCCGCTTCTGGCAGGACTATGCAATGGTGATCCGCGCCAGTTCCGCCCACAAGTTCAACTACGCCGACCACCAGATGCTGGTCATCATCGGCACCAGCCATTCGATCGAGCATATCCTGCAGTGGGCCTATGAGAACACGGTCGGGCGCGTCACCGAGGCGACATCGGCCAGGCGCACCGCCGCCGACATCTACCAGGCCAAGGTGGCGGCCGACTACGCAGGCTTTCTCGACCAGGTGCCATGGTACCAGTTCCCCTATGCCGAAAAGCGCGCCGGGCTTTTCGCGGTGCAGCCAGCCCCTGGCGACAGTTCCATCCGCACCAGCGAACGCAAGCTCGCCTTCGGTCTCGCCGACACCATCAAGCAGGGCTATGCCGACCTGATCAAGAAGGCGCTTGCCGCCACCTCCGATCCCGCTCTCCTCGACATCCACGTCTGGGCCAGGGGACCGGTCGGGGAAGCCACGCGCAACGAGCCAGACACATTGCTGGAGCGCGACTACGGCGCCGACGGCACCATCTTCGTCACCAAGCGCTACCAGGTGTTCACCGACATGATCCCGCGCCTGATCGACAAGGGCGTCTCCTTCGTCGAGATCGGCGGCAATGACGAGATCATGGTGACGATGCTGTCGACCGACGCGATCGCCGTTCCCGAAGGCATGCGCATCCTGTTCAGCTATCCCTTGCCGGCGGACGCCTCGACGCGCCGCACCGGCATGGTGGTGGCCGTGCGCAAGCTGCATCTGGTGCTGCCGTCGCTGATGAAGGCAGGTGCCAAGCTCGAACACGTCTACGATTACTGAGGCTTTTCGGCCACTCCTGACCAGGATCGGTCGAGCCGCCACGCTCATTCCACAATCGCGGCCAAATCCCGCCTTGTTCGCGCGCGATGGAATGCCGAGTTTCGCATGCCGGACGGCATGCACCTGATTGGGCTGCCGGGGGGTATCTCGAAGGGACGAGACCGTGATCAAGACCGCCCTTGTCGCCATGACCATCGTCGGCTGCGACTGCGACGCCAAGCTGTGCGAATATATCGGAGAGACGCCGGCCAAGTGGTCGACCATCGCCGACTGCGAAGCCGCGATGAAAAGCCAGATCCTGCACGAGCGCAATTTCAACTATCCGCTGGTGTCCGGCATCTGCCGCACCAAGGGATCGGCCTCATCCTCGCACCTGGCCGCGATCGCGTCCGGCCCGGAACTGAAGCCCGCCAGCAAGATCGTTCGGACAGAAAGACCGCTGCCGCCCGAGCTCAGCCATCGGCCGAGCGTCCCGGTCGGCGCGCCGACGACGGCCGTCGAGGCGGATGCCGCCCGGCCCGTCGCCTATGAACAGGTGGTCGACGGCGGAACCGGCGTGCTCTACCGCACCAAGAACGGCTATGCCGTGGTCAAGACCGATCTTGGCCGCGCGGCTTCCGCCACCGCCGACGCGGCAAAGCGCTCGGTGAACTGGCTGGCCGGCCTGGTACCGACGGGGCTGTAGGCTTCACTTACATCTTCACCTTCGGGCTCTCCCAGAACTTGTCGATCAGCGGCTGTTCGGTGCCCAGGTCCCCACTCCCGACGCGCGTGATGAACAACAGCCCCTGATCGGCCAGGCCATAGCCAACGATCTCGAAATACGCGGTGTCGGTGCGCGTCTTCACTTCGGCGCGGATACCGGTCAGCTCCCTCCCGTCGGCAAGCTTGCGCGTGGTCGGCTGCTGCGTCAGCTCCGCGCCTGCCTGCACCGATTCCTTGGTCATCTCCTGCAGCATCAGTTGGTTGAGCGACACCGGATTCATCTTGCCATACTCCTGCACGACCACGATCGTGCCCAGCGCCGAGGCCATCAGATATTGCGTTATGTTTTCGCCGAGATCGGTCTTGGTCACCGAAATGCCGCTCGGATGATTGAAGGAGAAACTGCCGCCGGAAAAGGTGGCGAAATCGTTCTTGTCGAGCTTCACTTCGACCTGTTTGCCGTCCGGCAACGTCACCTTGGTGCTCTCGCCGGCATCGATGTCCAACGTCTTGCCGTCGCTCGTCAGCCTGAAGGCCTTGAGGTCCTCGGACGCGGCGGACCCAGCGCACAAGGCGATAAGAATGAAGGCTGCCGCCGATACCATGCGCATTGGCCGTTCTCCTGCTTCATTCATGAACAGTTCCCCCGGGAAAGCACTGCGCGGTTTCCCGGACCTGCACTTACGCCACCCCGCTCAGCGCCTTGATGCCACGGTAGAAGGTCGAGGAAAACAGCTCCGTCGGGTCAAATCGCCGCTTTGCCGCCAGCACGGCCGGCAGCTCTGGATAGGACGCCAGCAGCTCCTTGCCCGTATAGTGCAGCTGATAGGGCAGGAAGAACCGGCCGCCATGCTTGATCGTCACGTCGATCAGCGCCTGCGTCAGCGCCCGCATCTTGGCGTTGCCGCCGGCATCGGCCGGCTGGTTGATGTAGAGCACCAGCGAATAGGCCGGCTCCGGCGCATAGGTGAGCGCGACGTCCTCCTTGTGGACGATACGCACCGAAGCGTTGAGCACCGGCAAATCCTGGTTGCGCAGGATCTCGCGTGCTTCCGCTATGAATGGATTATACGCCGCGCGTGGAATAAAATATTCGTGCAGTATGTCGGTCTCGTCCGTGAGGTCGTTGAACAGATACGGCACCGAATCGTGCATCGGGTTGTTGCGGGTGACGAGACAGGCCTCGCCTTCGGCCATGGCTGCGTTGCGCGCCACCGTACAACTCTCGAATTTGGGCTCCAGCGTCCTTTCGGTGAACCATTTCAGTTCCTGGAACGCGCTGCCCCACTTGGCCATGTTCATGATCACCCGCTTCAGGCCGACGCCATCGGGTTCGCCGAGCGCCGGCTGGTCCGCCGGGGGCTCTTCGGCCACCTTGTCGTAGCGATAGACGATCATGTCCTCGAGGAAATTGCCCGGCGCCGTCGACAGATGGCCGTAGAACAGGCCGATGTCCTTGTTCGGCTCCAGCACCGCGGCGAAGAATTTCGGGAAATCATCCGATCTTATGATCTCGCGTGAGGTCCGGTAGACGGCGTTGTCGACGATATCGAGCGTCGCCTCCAGCACCACGCCGAACAGGCCGTAGCCACCGACGACGTGGCGGAACAGGTCGCTATTGTCCGTGGGCGAGCAGGTTGTCACCGATCCGTCGGCCAGCATCACCCGCATCGAGCGGATCGAGCCGGCGACCGAGCCCGCCTGGTGGTCCATGCCATGCGCGTTCACCGACAGCGAGCCGCCGACCGAAAAGATGTCGGTCGACTGCATCGCCTTCACGGCGAAACGCGGATGCAGCATGTTCTGGATATCGTGCCAGCGCGCGCCGGGCTGCACGCTCATGGTTCTGGCCGCGGTGTCCACCGTGACCTTGTTGAATTTCCTGAGATCCAGAACCAGCGCATTGTCGTCGAAGGCATGCCCGCCCATCGAATGGCGGACGGCCGCCAGCGACACCTTCAAATCATTGGCGCGCGCGAAGGCCAGCGCCTTGGCGATATGCTCTTCCTCGCTGACCTCGACCACGCCATAGACCGGCGTCCGCGATAGGCCGCTGGCGTCGTTGATGTCGCCGCCTTTCGCCAGCCAGGGCAGCGACGGGTCGAAGGCCGGCGGGTTGGCGATCGGCTTCAGCGGCAGCGCGATGCCGTCTATGTCGGCGATGCGCCCGGCGTCCTTCGGCCCCGACGGGCCGCGCGCCAGCCGCGCCACCGTGGTGCCGCCCCACAGCACGGCGCCGCCGAACACGGCCGCTCCCAGCAGCAGTCGCCGCGACAGGCGAAATCCCTTTTGTCCCTCAGCCATGGACCCCCCATTGGCCAAGGGATAGCGCGGCTTTTTGGCAAAAACCAGCCGCGGTCCAGGCATCGGCGCGCCCCGGCGTGCCTGGGCACGACGGGGCGAATTCCAACGCGGATTGCATGGCTGTCACGTCGGCAGCGCGCGGTCGCAACCGTACCGGGGGGCCTTGTCCGGCTCCATGCCGCTGACGGGAGAAGAATTGTGCCGCCCCTCACCCTGCCCTCTATGGGAGGGCAGTTGCCGTGAAGTGGATGAGGGGCAGCGCGGCGTTGGCCGTCTTTTCAGCCAGCGCCGGATTTCATGCTCTACGAAGCCTTCTTGATCGACGTCACCATGCCGGTCTTGTCGTCGACTGTCACCGCCACCTTGGCGCCGACCTTCAATTTGCCGACCGACGCTTCGGGCGACAGCTGGTAGATCTTGCCGTCGTCGAGGGTGACCGACTTGGTCGTCGGGTCGACCGCCTGGATGGTGTCCTGGACGGTCGCGGCATAGGCCGTGCCGAGGAAGGCAAGCAGGGCAGCGGTGGTTGCGAGGGTCTTCTTCATTGGAAAGCACTCCGTGCTGTTTCGGTTTTCCGGCGCCGCCTTGGGAGAGAGCGGCACCGAACGGCCCGAGACTGGGGCGAAGAGCGAGCTGTCGGCAAATCACGTTGGATGTATTTTCGCAAGGAAATCATCGGCTTAATTCCGACACAATAGCCACCACCCCCTCAATTTCGACAATCGCTCCGCCCTCGCGGGGAGGCTCTTGCGCACAAGAAAAGAGTCGCTTGGACGATTGCGGCCGAAAGCCATCGTCGATCACGCGGCCGCCGCAATCCGGGCCTGGCCGCATCACGAAACAGCCCGCCGATTTTCCATCGGGACACATTTTATGTCGCGGGCCGGCTCATGGCTTCTATCCGAAGGAAACGAAATTCACGCCAGGGTTGCAGTGCCGGCGCGAATACAGCATGCTGTATTCGTTGCCATGCAGGGGACTTCCATGAGAATCGCCGTCCGCACCACACTATCTCTGATGCTGGCGCTTTTGCCGGACCTGGCTGGCGCGCAAGGCGCCGATCCAGGTGACGACAAGACGCTGATTTTTGCTCCCGGCGATCCAGAGATGAAGGCGGCGACAGAAAAGGCACTCGCCAGCCTCGACGAGTTCCTGGCCCTGTCCGAAGCCCCTCCTGCCGGCACGGACAGGTACAAATTGAAGGTCAAGGTGCGTGACGGCAACGTCACCGAGCACTTCTGGGTTATTCCCTTTCGTCGTACGCAAACGGGATTCGTCGGCATATTGGCAAACCAGCCCGAGGAAGTGAGCAACGTCGTGCTTGGCCAGAATATCGAGTTCACGCGCGCCGATATTTCCGATTGGGGCTACACCAGGGACGGCCATCAGGTCGGCAGCTTCACCGTCTGCGTGATGTTCACCAGGATGTCGAAGGACGAGGTGGACTATATGCGCGGCAAATACGGCTTCGACTGCTGAGGCTCTCAAGCCGAAGCACCTCGAACCGGCCTGTCGGCGGCTTAGTCCCTGGCGCCGACCTTGCGCACCAGCGCGGCCGTCGCCAGCATCGCGCCTATGTCCGAAATCATCGGCGCGACATGGGTCTGGTAATCCAGCGGCACTGAAATGGCGGGCAGTTCGAAGAAGTTCTTGCCCTGCGGCAAGAGCAGGAAACCATCGCTGCCGTTGAGCGCGACCCGCGCCGGATCGTCACGCCAGGTTTCGCCCAGCCATCTCAGCGCCTGCGCCAGCCGGCCGGTCACCAGCGGCCGCGCCGCCTCGATATTGTCGGTGCGGAATTCGTAGGCGGCGTCGAGCAGGGCGTCGCCCGATTGCAGGTCCTGCATCTTGGACCCGAACACCCCACGGAAAAACCCGACCACCGCATTGGACCGCCGCGTCGCCACCAATATGCCCGCGAACGGCTCGATTGCCTCGAACGCGACGATCACCCCCTTGAAGGCGGTCGACGAGCCTTTGCCCGTTCCTTCGCGCAGTTCCGCTTCGTAGAGCTCGAACGGAAACGTATCGTAGCGGCCGGAAATGACATCGTCGAACGATTGCCGGTTGAAGGGGCCGACCGCCTCACGCGGCAGCCGGTCGAACGAGTTCGGCCTTTCGCCATGCTGGTAGCTGACATCCCTGATGAAGCCGAAGATGATCGGCAGCAGCGTGTTGCGGAACGACTGCTGCAGCCGCGTCGCGGGTTTCACCGCCTGGAAATAGAGCAGGATAGAAGCGGCGAAACCAATGACATAGAGGAACACATGTGGTGTCGAGACCCATTGCTCGTTTGGGTCGGCGACCTTGTTGAACAGCCAGGCGACAACCGCCACCGCGATCAGCGCCAGGCCGACGAACACCGGCACCCGCCAGCGCACTTGTCGGACCGCCGACGCCCGCGCCGCCTCGTAAGCCTCGATGTTTTTCCGGATGCCGGCGATGACCGTTTCGCTCGGCATGAAATCCGCTGTTTCCACCGCCACCCCCGCAAGCCAATGCTATCCTCATGATACCCGCTTTTTCGGGAAAGTCGCCAACCGCCGATGATAGGCGCGGCAGGCCCCTCACCTTGCGGCGGAAGGAAAGATCGCGTTCAGCCGCCTCTCGGCCTTCTCTCTCATCGTCCGCTCCAATGCCTCGATCGGCACCAACCGCTCGTGGTCGCCGACCCGCAGCCGCGCAAACGGATACAGTCGGTAGGCCGCGACTGTCCCACGTGTCCCACCGTCCGCGCTGACATCGACACTGAAAATCCCGCCGATGCGCCCCGGCCACGGCTGGCGGGCAAAAGCGGTGCCGAGGAAATCGCCAAGCCCATAGGCAGCCACCGTCGCGCCGATCCGCTCGACCGGCTGCACGACATGAGCATGATGGCCGGCGATCAGCCCGACGCCTTGCGCCGTCAGCCGCCGCGCCAACGCCCTGGTTTCGGCACGTGGGAAATGCCGGAACTCCCAGTCCCAATGCGGCACGGCACAGAGGAGATCGACCCCCGCGCCCGCCGCGCGTGGCCAGCGAGCCGGATCGCCTTCGATGGCGACGCGGCCGGCAAACAGCTTGTCGTCGGCATTGCGCCAGAGGGTGAAGGCGGCGAAGCCGATGGCAAGCGGCCCGGCCGTGAACCGTTCGACCGGACCATTGGCGGCCAGGCCGATGCCGCGGATGCCGAGCCGCCGCAAGGCCGCAAGCGTCGCCTCGAAGCCGGCGACGCCCTGGTCGAACACGTGATTGTTGGCCAGCGACAGCACCAGTTTTTCACGGTCGATCCCGACCGCGGCCAGCGCTTCGGCCAGAAAGCGCTCACTCATCGCATGATGCGTGCCAAGCCTGGTTCCCAGCACCGCGCTCGGCCTGTCGACAACGGGGCTTTCGCAATTGCCGATCACCAGGTCGGCTGCTCCAAGCAGCGCCTTGATCGCCGGATCGCACTCCGGCGCACGGCTGTTGGCCACCGCCGAGATATCGCCGATGAAGGCCAGCCGCACCGTCTGTCCCGGTGGCGGCTCCATCAGCGTCGCCGATGCCGGCGCAAACCCGTTGGCGTCGCCCCCCAGCGACGGCTTCAGGAAACGCGGCAGCCAGGACAGTTTGTAGGAAAGCGGATAGTTCGACACGGCTACGCCCAATCGTTTGCCTTCTGTAAACCGTCCGTGGGTCGGGTTGAAGCGCATCCCTCGGCAATCATGCAACGATGTGGACCACCAAATTGGCCGTGACAGGCGCGATGCCGCAAATAGCCGCAAATCCGTGTATGGTTGTCCACGACAAATGCTTGGGAGGGGAAAGATGACACGACTGGCAAGCCTGCTGGCTTCCGCCTTCATTGTGCTTCTGCCGGTGTCTGCCGCGCAGGCCGCCATGCCCGAAGCGGCAACCGCTTTGTTCGAGGCGAGGACCGTGGCCGCCCGCGACAGCGCCCTGTCGACGCTGGAAACTGCGGCGCCCGGGGATCCGGCATCGGCCTATGCCGCCGGCGCTGGCGAGTTCTTCACCGCGCTCGAACTGCTGGCCAGCGGCCTGCACCGCCATGGCTTCGAGAGCCCACAATCCTTCATGCTGCCGCTGATGCAGCTCCCCGTGCCGGCCAATCCCAATCCCGAGCCGCTGACCTATGAGGCGTTCCGCGCCATCCTCGTCGCTTTCCGCGACCGGCTGGGAAAATCCGCCGCGACACTGGGCTCGGTGCCGGCCGGTGCCGATATCGGCATGGTCATCGACCTCACCCATGTCGGCATCGACCTCAACGAGGACGGCACGATCGCGCCGGACGAAAGCATGGCCGCTATCATGACGGCGCTGTCGCGCGGCAGCGTTGCACTGGACGGCGCCGCGCCCTCGCTCACCTTCCGCTTCGACCGCGCCGACGGCTACTGGCTGCAGGGCTATGCGCAGTTCCTGATGGCGCAGGCCGATTTCTGGCTGGCGCATGATTTCAGGAGCACCTTCGACGGCTCGTTCCACATGCTGTTCCCGCGCGCTAAACTGCCGCTGCAGAATATTCTCGTGCCGCCGCCGAGCGAGATGGGCTCGAACATCTTTGCCTCGGAGTGGCGCATCGCCGACTTCATCTCGATGGTGCACATGATCAACTGGCCGGTGGTCGAGCCGGAGCGCCGCAAGGCGGCGCGCCAGGAACTGCTCGAAATGATCCGGCTGTCGCGCGAGGACTGGAAGGCGATCCGCGCCGAGACCGACAATGACCGCGAATGGCTGCCCGGCCCGCAGCAGAAGGGCGAAAACCCGCTCACCGGACTCGAAGTCGGAGAAGAGCAGGTGCAGGCCTGGCTCGCCACCTTGACCATGGCCGAGGACCTGCTCGAAGGCCGTGCCCTGCTGCCGCATTTCCGCGTCACCGGCAAGGGCATCAACATGAAGCGCTTCTTCGACGAGCCGAAGCCCTTCGACCTCGTGCTGTCGATCACCGGCCCGGGCATCGCGCCTTATCTGGAGAGCGGCAAGATCCTGACCAGCGAGGATTTCGACCAGATCCAGCGCGAGTTCAGCGGCGGCGGGTTTTTGACGTTTGCGCTGTGGTTCAACTGAGCGGCCATCGTGGGGCGAAACCTATCGCTTCGTCATCCTATGGCGGAGCAAGGAGCGGAGCGACGCGGCGCAGACCATAGGATCCATGCCGGGACTTCAAAGCGTTGCTACGGTTCAGAATTCTGCTCCGCGGCGCTCTGCCGTTAACGTCACGGAATGGATCCCAGGGTCTCCGCGACGGAGCTTCGCTCCTGCTTCGCCCTAGGATGACGAAGTTTGGCTAGGCTTCAGCCAATAACAAACGATGCGACAGGCACCTAAAAAATCGCCCCCTGATAAAGCACCGCCTCCGCCTCTTCGGGCGCGAATCGGCGCGCCAGCGACCGGAACGCGCTGTGCACGCCGTCGCGATCGATGTTGCAACTTCTGAGATGCCTGACCGCCAGCGTCGGGTCGAACTCGGTGCGGCCGTGCAGCACACGCTGGTTGTCGAAGACGAGCACCTCGCCCGGTTGCAGCTGGTGCTGGAACTGGTTTTGCGGATCGCGGATCAGCCGCGTCAATTCGGCCAGCGCCTCTGTCAGGTCGTCGATCCGGTCGAGCGGCGCTGATTGCGGCGCGAGGCAACGGTCGTTGAAACGAATGCCGGTGACGGCGCCCGCCGCATCGAGGCTGAAGACATGCGCCTCGGCGCTGAAGAAGACCTCGCCAGAATGCTCGCGATGGAAGGTGACGCCGTGCCGCGTCAGCAGATCGAACAGCTCGGGCGAGTGCGTCCGCATCAGCTCGGCGACATGAAAGCCATCGACCATCAGCGACGTACCGCCGCTGCCGGCACCCGTGCGGATGGCGTGAAAGAAGATGAAGCCCGGCGGCGAATAACGAAACGGCTCGTCGGTGTGCGGAATCTGCGCCCGCGCCGTCTCTCCCGCGACCCGCGCATCCGGCCGCGAAATCAGGTCGAATACCTTGCCGTAGCTGGTCTCGCGGATCGGCCCGTAGCGCCCGGCGACACGCGCCGTCGCCTCGGCCTCGGCGGGAACGCCGGTCAGCATGGCGATGCCATGGTCGCGCAACGCCCTGAGCGAGGCAAACAGCGCCGCGTCGTCGGCCACCACCGCATCGAAGGCGAAGCGCCCGAGTTGCCCGGATAGATCGCTGCTCCACAGGCGCGGCTGGAACCGGATCGGGCCCGAACCGTCGAAATGGCTGGCGAGCGCGGCCGCGTCGTAGCGCGACACATGCCCGTCCTGCCAGATCGCGCTGACCTGGCCAGGTGTGGAGAGGTCGAAGCTCTCGGCATGGACGGTCTTGCCGACATCGGCCGGCGTCAGCCATCGCTTGCCGGAAGCGGTGTCGCCGCACAGCTCGCATTCGCAGGCGAGGCGCAGCCAGCGCGTCGAGAGTTTTGCCGAGCCGCCATCGGCGAGATCCACGGCGACGCGCGTGCCCTCGGCGCGCATGGCGCGGATCGGCGTCGCCGGAATGGCGCCTGGTATGTGCTGGTCTGCATGCTTTGGCGTGTCGAGCATCCGATGTCCCCTGCGGTTGAATTTCTTCGGCAAGTCTAGGCAGCCGCAAGCCTTGATTCAAACGAGTTCCCTTCCCAAACTTTTGAGGTAAGCTCAAAACATGATGCTGAGGGATTTGCCGCTTTCGGGTTTACGGGCGCTGGTGGCTGCCGCCAGGACCGGCAGCCTGACGCGCGCCGCCGAGGAACTGGGGGTGACGCCCGGCGCTATCGGCCACCAGATCCGGCAATTGGAGCAGCGGCTCGGCGCCAGGCTGGTCCGGCGCGAAGGCAACGGCATCGTGTTGACGCGCGCCGCGGAGGCCGCCCTGCCCGACATCGACCGCGGCTTCGACGCGCTGGCCTCGGGCCTGCGCCGGCTGCGCTTCGAACGGCAGGCCGAGACCTTCACCATCTCGGCCGATCCTTCCTTCGCCTCGCTGTGGCTGGCGCCCCGCCTGGCCATGGTGCGACCGGCCCTGGGGCGGCTGGAAGTCCGCGTCGTCACGTCCGTCGCGCTCGACGCGATGGCGCAGGAAGGCGTCGACCTTGCCATCAGCTACCGTAAGGGCTCCACATCGGACATTCAGGCGCTCGAGCTGTTCACCGAACGGGTGATCCCGGCCTGCGCGCCGGCATTGGTCAGGGCCGGACCGGACAGAGCCGAAATCCTGGACAGGTTACCCCTTTTGCATATCGATCCGATGATGGGCGACGATGTCTATCCGGCCTGGCGCGACTGGTTCACGGCGGCAGGGCGGCAAAGGAAAGATATCGACCAGGGTCCGCGCTTCGGATTGACCATTGTCGCGGCGCAGGCAGCGATCGCCGGGATGGGCGCGCTTCTGGCCAGCGAACTGGTGCTGCGCCGCCATCTCGACGCCGGCCATCTGGTCGAGATCGCACGTGAGGTGCCGGCCCTGACCATCAGACGCCGCATCGTCTGGCCCGAACACGGTCCGAAGGCCCGCCGCGCGGCGCTAGTGGCGGCGGCGCTCGTGACGGCCGCCGGCGCCGGCATCGATGGCGCCCTGCCCCGATAAGCACAGCCGCGATCAGAAGAAGCGGCGCTGCAGCCGCAGCAGCCCGGCCACGGCCCCGGTGATCAGCGCGTTGGATATCACGCCCACCGCGCCGCTGGTCCAGGCGATGTCGCCGGATTGGCCAAGGACGGCGAAGGGATAGAGCATGGCGATCACGACAAGCGCCGCAACCAGTCCGAGCCAGCCCGCGCCCGGCCGCCTGACCCTGAGGCTGAGGAAATAGGCGATCGCGACGAGCAGGATTCTGAGCGGGTCCAGTATCTGGGCCACGACAATGGCTATCAAAAGCATGGCTGGCACTAAGCCTTAAAGGCGCGATCTTTCAAGACCGCGATGCCGCCGCCACGGTGAACTCGCCCTGCGGACAAGGGCGGGCCCTTAGCGGGCAAACCCATGCAGCCGGCCCAGCAGCCATTGCAGCGGATTGTTGACGAATGCCTTGGTGACGAAACTGTCATGCGCCGCGTCCGAGGCGAGCAAGGCGATAGTGCCGGCTTCCAGTGCTCGCGGCGGGTCGGCGCTCGCCTGGATGCCCTTGCCCGCCAGCAACCGCCTGATCTCGGCATTGCCGGAGGCCGAGGACTTGCCATAGGCGCTGACGAAGAAACGCTTGCGATGGCGCGCGATCCAGTCGGCGAAGATGTCGGCCTCGTCGAAGACGGCGTCGAGCAGGATGACGCCGAGCAGCCGCGTACCGATATCGCCGTTCCTCAGAATCGAAGCTGCCGGGTTGTAGCCGCCGCTATAGGCGGCGAGCACGACCGGCATGGCCTCGAATTTTGCCGCCCCGGCGCCGGTCAGTCTGGCCAGGCCTTGCGCCGCCTCGGCCATGAACCCGGAAAAAAAGCCCGGCGTCCAGAAATTGCCGGCACTGGAATCCTGCGCGTCGCGGGCGAATTGCGGCGCAACCAGCACGGCGTTGAGGCCTGAAGCCGCGACCTGCGCGACGACGCGCTGGCGCCCGACCACGTCGCGCTGCAAGGTGGCGCCATTGCCGTGGAAGAATACGATGATGACAGCCGGCCTGGCGGGATCGAAGCCCTTGGGAACGGCGAGCAGCGTCGAACGATCGGAATAGGTCTCGTCTTCCCAGTAGATGCCGCCGCGCGGCGAAGTGTGGCCATGGCGGCCGCTCGCATCGACGTCGAGAAACGGCGCGGAGCCGTCGGGCAGTCTGCCGCGATAGGGAAAGGGCGAGGCCTTGAACGGCACGATGCCCGATATCGCCTTCTTCAACCCGGCGCCCTCGGTCGTGGCTGGAAATACCGCCGTGGCCAGCAGTCCGGCGACGATGGCGCGACGGTCAGGCATGGGCTGGCTGCCCGATCGGCACGGCCCTCGATGGCAAGAGCACGGCAAAGAAGGCCGGGATGGCGACGAGATAGGCGATCGCTGCCCATTGCAGCACGGCGCTCAGCCCGAAGCTGGTGGCGACGATCGGCACCGCGGCCGAACCGATCACCGAGAAACAGCCATTGATGCCCCAGGCCCAGACGAAAAGATGTTCCTTGCCGAGCCGCGCCAGCCGGGTCATGGCGGTGGCCATCGGCATGCCCATCAGGAAGGCCGGCGGCGACACCAGCAGGAAGCAGAGCAGCAGCCGCGCCGCATAGGGATAGGCGCCGATGCGGTCCAGCACCGGCGACAGATAGAAGCCATAGGCCAGGAGCAGCGCGCAGACCGCCAGCAGCACGAGAGGCAGCAGCGTCCGGGCGCGGTCGAAGATGCGCTCGGCGAACAGGCTGCCGAGGCCGGAAAACACCAGCATCGAGGAGATCAGCACCGACGCCGACACGGTCGGGTTGGCGAGCGCCACGGTAAAGCGGCTGATCAGCCCGACCTCGACCATAATGTAGCCGAGGCCGAGGCAGGCGAAATAAAGGATGGTGCCGAGCTTGCCGCGCGAGCGCGAGAAGACGATGCGCCAGCCGAAGATCATGGGCAGCAGCACCAGCGACGCCGCGGTGATGCAGGCGATGCCGAGCGTCGCCCAGATCAGCAGATAGCCCCAGTCGTCCTGGAACAAATCGAGCCGGTCGAGCGTGCGCGGCAGGTCGGCGACCTTCACATAGGCGGCGAAATAGGGCTGGTCGTTGCTCAGCGCATGGGCGTCGAAAACATAGTCGGCGGCGAGCTTTTCCCAGCCGCCGGTCAGAAGTGCATGCCATGTCATGCGCTGCAGTTCGGTCGCCGGCAGCACCTGCGGGCCGGCATTGCCGGCGGCATCCGCACAGGCATCGAGCGTCGGATCGACCGGGGCCGTCGGATCGCAATCTGGGTTGACTGGGGCGGTCGGGTCGGCGGGCGCCGTCGCATCGGCGGCCGGCTGCGTCAGCGTCGCGTCCTGTGCGCTGCCGAAGATCGAGGCACGATAATCATCGAGCACCTTTTGCGCGCCCGAACCGTCATAGGTTATTCCTGGATAGTAGACCTCTTCCCAGGACATCGATTTGGTGTAGTCGCGCAGCGTCTTGATTTCGGCCTCGGTGAAGCCGCCGCGCTTGAACAGAACCGTTGTCGTCGAGAGATAGCTCGACACGGCGAAGATATCGTTGGCCGCGCCCTGGGGGTCGAATGCCTTCGCCGCCTCGGCGATGGTCGAATAGAGCTTGAGCACCGATTTCGGCGGCTCTTCCTTGTTCCACAAGGTCACCGACAGCACGCCGCCATCGGCCAGCGCATGCATGTAGCTCAGCATCGCTTCGCGCGTGTAGGCATACTTCTCCGAGATGGCGAAGCCGCCGGGATTGGACAGGCCGACGCTGTCGGCGAGGCTGAGGTCGATGACGTCGTAGCGCTCCATCGTGTTGGCGAGGAACAGCCGCCCGTCATAGTCGATCACCTTGAGCCGCGGATCGGCCAGGATATCGCCGGTGACATCCTTCAGAAGGGGATCGCGGAATGCCCGCAACGTCATCGGGTTGCTCTCGGCAACAGTTACCGAGGTCGAGCCGGCATTGAGCGCGGCCTGGGTCGAGATGCCGCCGCCGAATTGCACGACGAATGTCTTGGGCTTGTCCTTGATGACATAGGGATAATGCATCGGCAGGTAGCGGAAATAGACCTGTTCCGCCGGCGCCAGATTGCGCATGATGCCTTCCGGCCCGTCGCCGTCGCGATACATGCCGACATAGCTGTTGGCCGGAACCTCGGGCATGCCGAAGGCGGCATTGTCGCTCAGCCCAGGCGCGAAATGCATGTAGGAGCTGGCATAGACCTGCAGGTCGCCGAAGGGCGAGATGCTGCGGTAGATGCGCTTGCCGTCGGGAAAGTTGCGGGCATAGGCGACGCCCTTATATTGCGAGACGGTGATGTCGGGTATGCCTGTAAGCCCGGGCAGCAAGAGGTAGCCTGATATCGACAGCACCGCGACGACGGCGCCCGCGACAACGCTCTTCCACGCGCCGAACGCGGCAAACCACAAGAGCGAGCCGGCCGCCCACAAAAGCAGCGGCACGACGATGATGGTTTCGGGCGCGAACAGATAGAGCGACACCAGCACGACGAGGCCGGCAAGACCCGAGCCTGTCAGGTCGGCGAAATAGACGCGGCCGAAGGCGGTACGGCTTTTCAGGAAGACGATGCCGAGGAAGAAGGCGCCGGCCAGGAACGGCAGGAGATAGAGCAGGAAATTGGCGAGCAGCCGCCATTTCTGCTGGGGATCGGAAACCAGGAAGATGGCGTTGAACGGCACCGTCTGGGCAATGAGGTTGGCGGCGACGGCAAGCGGGCCGATCAGCAGCAGGGCTATAGTCGCCGCGCCCTGCCAGTGGCGGTCGAACCAGCCCTTGCCGGCGAAGATGACGACGCTGGACAAGGAGAAGCCGAGCATGGCGAGGCTGACCACCAGCGAGCCGAAATGCGACCAGCTGCCGACGGCGAACACCCGCATCACGGCGATCTGCAGGGCGATGATGGCGCCGGCGATCAGCCCGACCGCGAGATAGTGCGGCAGACGTGGCGCCTCCAGCGAAGCAATGCCTGGTCGAGAGGTCGATGCGACGGCTGCCATTCAGGCCCCTTGATGCGAAAACCCAGCAAGGCCGGTGCCGTCGCGCGGCAACTCAGCCGTTATGCGTGCCGACGATCTGGTCGCCTTCCAGCTTGGTGAAGGGCACGAAAGGCACCACCTTGCCATTGTAGATGTCGGAGCGGACGATGTTGAACGTGCCGTCGGCAAGCTGTTGCTTGATCACCTTGAGCACATGCTGGGCGCCGGGCGGACCGACCGGGATGACCATCACGCCATTGGGCTTCAGCTGCTGCAGCAGAGACGGCGGAATGTGGTCGATGCCGCAGGTGACGATGATCTTGTCGAACGGGCCGACGCTCTCCCAGCCATAGTAGCCGTCGGCGTTGCGGCTGGTGACCGAGCCGAACTCGCTGTAGCCGCGCTCGATCAGCCCATCATAGGTGCGGCGGGTGCGCTGTGCCAGCGGATTGATGATCTCGATCGTGTGCACCTTGTCGGTGAGGTTGGCCAGATAGGCCGACTGGTAGCCCGAGCCGGTGCCGATCTCGAGCACGGACTCGCCGAACTGCACGTCGATGGACGTGGTCATGCGCCCGACCAGATGCGGACCCGAGATCGTCACGCCATAGCCGATGTCGAGAAAGGCGTGGTCGTAGGCGCGCCCCAGATTCTGCTGCAGCACGAACTCCTCACGCGGCGTCAGCAGGAAGGCGCGCTTGTTGCGGTCGTCCAGCACGTCCTTGTTGTAGACCATGATCTGGAAGCGATCGAATCGCTCGGCCAGGAATTTCGGATCCTCGCCGCGATTGGCCACCATCCAGTCGATGAACGACTTTTTGTCCTTGAACGGTACGTCCGCATTGCGGTCGTAGGGAACCGGCACGGCGGCCTTGACGGCGGCCGGAACAATGGAAAACGCCGCAGCACCCGCCGACAGCGCCAAGAAGTCCCGACGCTTCATGGAAAAGCCTCCAAAAGTGGCCTTTGCCACCTTAAAACCAAGCACTTGACCGGATTGCACGGCCTCCCAAAACGAGTCAATCGGGCGCCGGAAGGCGATCCTCCAGATCGAAAAATTGTGGCAGGACGGCAACAGTTGCCGCCGACGCCGGCAGGACGTGCCACGCCCCGATCGAAGCATGTCGACGCGCCGTATTGCCGCGAGAAGCGCCGAAATGCCCGTTTGCGAGAATTAGCAAAGGCTGTTTTGCTTGACTTGCCTGGCAAAAACAGGCAGCAAAACACCCTTGGAAGGGCTGCAATACCGCGTGCATGGTCGTGGACAAGCCTTTTTCGGCACAAAGTCCACGTCTCTCGCTTGGTTTTGAGAGGGATTGGTTAACCAACTTTGTCCATATTTTGAAGCAATCGGCAACTAACGACAGGCGCGGCAAACGCGTCGGGGACCACCTGGGATCACTCACAGAATGGTCGTCGCGACCATCACGGTCGCGGACGTGGGAGCCGATTGGAGCAAGATTGGTTGCATGGCGTTCTTGAGTCAGAAAATTGTCGGGGACAGGCGTTGGAGCGGTGAGACCGCTTGCGATGAGCCACGTGCCTCATCCTTCACCCCTGAACGGGTCGTCCGCTGGGTCGCGGTGCCGGGCGTCGGCGCTGCCGTCGGCCTATGGCTCGTCGGCACCATGGTTGGCCTCAGCTCCGTCGGCGCTTCGCTGTCGGCGACGTCTGCCGGCCTGCCGCAGACATTGTCGATGCCGGGCTCGCTCGCCCTCGCCGATCCGCTGAAACAGCATTTCCTCAGCTCTTCCGCGCCCTTCGTGACGGCCAATGCCCATGGCGGCGCACAGGCGCTGCATGATCATGCCGTACAGTGCGGCGCCAGCTGCTTCAAGCTTGCCGCGGTAGCGCCTCAGGCGGAAAAATCCGCGCGCCTTATGGCGCAGGCCAAGCCGGCGCCGGTGACGGCCAAGTCGAAATCGCAGCAGCGCTTCGAGCTAGTCGAAGCGTCGCTGTCGCCGACAAAGCTGGCCGCTGCCTTTGCCAATGCTGGAAAGCCGGCGGCCGGGGCCAGCACCCGCCCCCTGATTTCCAGCGCCGCCCCGCAAATCACCGAAGCGTCCCTGGTGCCGTCCGTCCAGGTCATGGCCAGCCTGTCCGACGACATGCCGGCTCCGGTGGCGGAACGCTTCGCCCGCCTTGATGCGGACGCCGTCGTGCAGACCGCGCCGGCGCCGATGGGCTTCGCCCAGGCGCAGGCGCCTGACAATGCGCAGCTGGCGCTGGCCCTCGTGCAGTCGATGCCGGTCGAGGACGAAGCCTTCGCCTCGCCGCTGCCGATGACCGAATCCCCGGCCGACGTCGCCGTCGCGCCTGTCGAGACCCAACCGGAACAGCCCGGCGACGCGGCCTCCCTGCCGGATGCCCTCACCGATGACGTGCCGCTGCCGACCCGCCGGCCGCAATATGACACGCCGCAGCCCAAGGTCGTGGAACAGGACAAGCCGGCTCAGCAGCCCAAGGCGCTGGCACAGAAGCCCGCCCCCCAGGCAAAACCGGTCCAGGTGGCCAGGCAGCCTGCCCGCCAGGGCCGCTCCGGCGAAAACGGCGACGTGCTGGCCTATGCCAAGCCGGACACGCCTTCGGGTGGCCTCGGCCAGGCGTTCAGGAACCTGTTCAACGGCCCGAGCGCCGGCACCGGCGCCGGCCATGGCGTGGCCGTCTATGACATCAGCGCCAAGACCGTCTACATGCCCGACGGCCAGCGGCTCGAGGCGCATTCCGGTCTCGGCGCCATGGTCGACCAGCCGCGCTATGTCCATGTCAAGGACCGTGGCCCGACGCCGCCCAACACCTACAATCTGTCGCTGCGCGAATCGCGCTTCCACGGCGTCGAGGCCCTGCGCCTGACGCCGGTGAGCGGCGGCAACAAATACAACCGCAACGGCCTGCTCGCCCACACCTACATGCTGCGCGGCGGCCGCGCCGAATCCAATGGCTGCGTGGTCTTCAGGGACTATGCCCGCTTCCTCGCCGCCTTCAAGAAGGGCAAGGTCACACGCCTCGTCGTGGTCGATCGCCTGAGGGGATCGGCGACCCGGGTCGCGTCGAACGGAAGCGGCGCCTGAGATAAGCCCCCGCCACCTACTGACAGCCTTCTGTCAGGAGCATGAGGCGGCCGCCGGCCCATCCTCATCGCGCTCTTTCCATTTTGGCTGAGAAATCCCATATTCGGGACATGGCCAAATCCCCCGACAAAAGAACGCCGCCGACGGCGAATGACGACCGCGCCGCGCCGAAACGGCGCAGCCCGCTGACCGATTTCCTCGACGCCTCGGAGCCGCTGCACAAGGGCGGCTTCGCCGAGATGCCGCAGGCCGAACTGTCGGGCACGCCGCTGACCGGTTCGATCGCGGATTGGGCCGAGCAGATCGAACAGGAGGCAGAGCGCGAAGGCCGCGCCACGGGCAAGGGTGGCGGCGCCAAGGCGCCGAAGAAAATTCCCGAGCGCTCCGCAGCCCCGGGACGCACCGCGCGCGGCACCTCGATGGGCGGCGCCGCGACCGCCCGCGAACGCGCCGCGGCCGGCCTCAATCCGGTCGCCGGCCTCGACGTCTCCCTGGAGGAAGCCGAGACGATGACCTCGAGCGGCGTCACCGCCACGGTGGCGGCGCTCTCGGCACTGATCGAGTCCGGCAATCCGCTGCACAAGGACGGCGTGCTGTGGACGCCGCACCGCCCGGCCCGGCCGGAAAAGTCGGAAGGCGGTATCACCATCAAGATGGTGTCGGATTTCGAGCCGGCCGGAGACCAGCCGACCGCAATCAAGGATCTGGTCGAGGGCGTCGACAACAGCGACCGCACCCAGGTGCTGCTCGGCGTCACCGGCTCGGGCAAGACCTTCACCATGGCCAAGGTGATCGAGGAGACGCAGCGCCCTGCCCTGATCCTGGCGCCGAACAAGACGCTGGCCGCCCAGCTCTATGCCGAGTTCAAGAAGTTCTTCCCCGACAATGCGGTGGAGTATTTTGTCTCCTATTACGACTACTACCAGCCGGAAGCCTACGTTCCGCGCACCGACACCTTCATCGAGAAGGAATCCTCGATCAACGAGCAGATCGACCGCATGCGCCACTCGGCGACGCGCTCGCTGCTTGAGCGCGACGACGTCATCATCGTCGCTTCGGTCTCCTGCATCTACGGTATCGGCTCGGTCGAGACCTATACGGCGATGACCTTCCAGATGCAGATCGGCGACCGGCTCGACCAGCGCGCGCTGCTCGCCGACCTCGTCGCCCAGCAGTACAAGCGCCAGGAGGTCAATTTCGTGCGCGGCTCGTTCCGCGTGCGCGGCGACACCATCGAAATCTTCCCTGCCCACCTCGAAGACCGGGCGTGGCGCATCTCGATGTTCGGCGACGAGATCGAGGCGATCACCGAATTCGACCCGCTGACCGGCCAGAAGACCGGTGAGCTGAAAAGCGTCAAGATCTACGCCAACTCGCACTATGTGACGCCGCGCCCGACGCTCAACCAGGCGATCAAGTCGATCAAGGAAGAGTTGAAGCACCGGCTGGTCGAACTGGAGCGCGCCGGACGCCTGCTCGAAGCGCAGCGGCTGGAGCAGCGCACCCGCTTCGATCTCGAAATGCTGGAAGCCACCGGCTCCTGCGCCGGCATCGAGAACTATTCGCGCTACCTCACCGGCCGCCAACCGGGCGATCCGCCGCCGACGCTGTTCGAATATATTCCGGACAACGCGCTGGTCTTCATCGACGAAAGCCACGTCACCGTGCCGCAGATCGGCGGCATGTATCGCGGCGACTTCAGGCGCAAGGCGACGCTGGCCGAGTATGGCTTCCGCCTGCCCTCCTGCATGGACAACCGGCCGCTGCGCTTCGAGGAGTGGGACGCCATGCGCCCGCTCTCGGTTGCCGTTTCGGCGACGCCAGGCGGCTGGGAGATGGAACAGTCCGGCGGCGTCTTCGCCGAGCAGGTCATCCGCCCGACCGGGCTGATCGATCCGCCGGTCGAGGTGCGCCCGGCCAAGAGCCAGGTCGACGATGTCGTCGGCGAGATCCGCGACACCACCGCCGCCGGCTATCGCACGCTGGTCACCGTGTTGACCAAGCGCATGGCCGAGGACCTGACCGAATATCTGCACGAACAGGGCGTGCGCGTGCGCTACATGCATTCCGACATCGACACGCTGGAGCGTATCGAGATCCTGCGCGATTTGCGTCTCGGCGCCTTCGACGTCCTGGTCGGCATCAATCTTCTGCGCGAGGGCCTCGACATCCCCGAATGCGGCTTCGTCGCCATTCTCGATGCCGACAAGGAAGGTTTCCTGCGCTCGGAGACATCGCTGATCCAGACGATCGGCCGCGCTGCCCGCAACGTCGACGGCAAGGTCATCCTCTATGCCGACCAGGTCACCGGCTCGATGGAACGCGCGATGGCCGAGACCAACCGCCGCCGCGAGAAACAGATGGAGTGGAACGCCGCCAACGGCATCACCCCGGAATCGGTGAAGTCGCGCATCTCGGACATCCTGGATTCGGTCTACGAGAAGGACCACGTCCGCGCCGACATCTCGCAGTTCACCGACAGCGCCGGCGCCATGATGGGCAACAATTTCAAGGCCCATCTCGACGCGCTGGACAAGCAGATGCGCGACGCCGCCGCCAATCTCGACTTCGAGAAGGCGGCCCGCATCCGCGACGAGATCAAGCGCCTGCGCGAGATGGAACTGTCGATCTCCGACGATCCGCTGGCCCGCGAAGTGGAGGGCCAGAGTCCGGCGTCGGGCCGCGAAAAGGGCAAGCACAACAAGGGCGTGGCCAAGCATCGGACGGCGGAAGAGCAGGAGCGTTTCCGCAAGCTCGACGCCGCCCGTGCTGCCGAAGAGGCGGCCAAGGCTGCCCGGCCCAATCTCTTCCGCAAGCCCGAACTCGACGAGATGGGCGCCGACGGCGCCGTACCCGTGAAGAAGCCGCTCTTCGCCAAGCCGTCGATCGACGACATGGGGCCTGGCACCGACATGCCGACGCCGGCCGGAGCGGTGTCGCGCTCGCTGTTCAAGAAGCAGACCGCGCAGGAAGCGCACGGCTCCGACTTCGGCATTCCCGGTGAAGCCACCAAGCCACTGTTCAAGAAGAACTCGCTGGACGAGATGACGGTGCGCCGCACGGAAAAGCCTGTCGAAGGAAAAGTGCCGGCAAAGCCCCAGCCAATCTCCCCCCAGATGGGGGAGATGTCCGGCAGGACAGAGGGGGGCGCGACGGATCACGGCGCCAAACCAATCGTGCGCCAGCGCGCCGGCATCGGCTCGTACGAGGATCCGGGCGACGCCCGCCGGGAAAAGCGCCGGCCGAGCAAGACGGGGCGACCGGGGAAATAGGTCGAAGGAACTCACGCGGGGCGCCTCTGGAACCGAGCGCCGCGCCTTCTCCCCGTAAACGGGGAGAAGTCAGCTGGCCGCAACCTCACCGCCCGTCTTGCAATGCTGGCGATTCGCGAAATAGGTGGCAGCGTCCTTCTCCCCGTCACTATACGGGGAGAAGTGCCCGGCAGGGCGATGAGCGACTATCTGTTGTGTCAAGTTGCATTTGCGAACTCCACGCGCGCATCGCGTGCTTTT
>NZ_VFVY01000003.1 GCF_006442315.1 Mesorhizobium sp. B2-3-4
CCCACCTGCCACCCCCACATCCCGCTGCATCACCGTCGCAAAAAACCCGTCCGTCCCATTCCGCGCCGGCGTCAGCGACAAGTAATCGCCATGCGCCGAGCCCGTCACCCCCGGCGCGGCCTCTTCCAATGGCACGACCCGGAAAGCCGGATGCGCCGCCAGGAACGCCCCCACCTGCTCCTCGTTCTCCTCCAGCAGCAGGGAGCAGGTCGCGTAGACCAGTCGGCCGCCGGGCTTCACCAGGCGCGAAGCACTCGCCAGGATGCGGGCTTGCAGCGCCACGAGATTGTCCAGTCCCTGCTCCTGCGCGCGCCAGCGGGCGTCGGGGTTGCGGCGCCAGGTGCCGGTGCCGCTGCAGGGCGCGTCGACCAGCACGCGGTCGAAGCCGGCCTTGTGGCGCTTGATCCACTTGTCCGTTTCGCTGGCCAGCAGCCGCGTCTCGATATTGTGCAGCCCTGCCCGGCGGAAGCGCTCGGCGCCGCGCTTCAGGCGGCCCTCCATCACGTCGCAGGCGACGACATGGCCCTTGTTGTTCATCTGCGTGGCGATGGCCAGCGTCTTGCCGCCGGCGCCGGCGCAGAAATCGACGACGCGCTCGCCCGGCCGGGCATCGACCAGCATGGCGACGAGCTGCGAGCCCTCGTCCTGTATCTCGACTTCGCCGCGCTGTAGCATCGGCAGGCCGGCCAGCGAGGGGCGCTCCTGCACGCGGATGCCCCAGGGCGCCATTTCAGACGCCTCGGCCGCCAGGCCAAGGCCCTTCAACGCGCCAAGCATGGCCTCGCGCGTCGACTTGATCGAATTGACGCGCAGGTCGAGCGGCGCCGGCGTCAGCAGCGCGGCCATTTCCTGCCCAAACGCCCGGCCGAAACGGCGCCGCAAGGGATCGGCCGCCCAGAGCGGGCATTCCAGGCGCACCTCTTGCGGCATGTCGGGATGGTCGATCGCGCCTCCCTGCAATTTGACCAGCAGCGCGTGCTCGTGATCGCTGAGGGCGGCAGGCGCGAATTTGGCGCCGTCGAACAGGCGTTTGACCTGATCGGGCGTCCTGCCCTGCTTGAGCGCGAGCCATGCCAGCAGCCGGTTGCGGGGCACGGCCTCGCGCCCATGCCGGGCCAGCCACCAGCCAAGCCGCGCATGATGGCGCAGCAGCGCATAGAGCAGCTCCAGGATCTGGCCACGGTCCCTGTCGCCGATATGGCGCCGGGCCCGAAACCAGGCGGAGACGACGGCATCGGCGGGACGCGCGACGCTGTCGACGTCCTGCATGAGTTCGATTGTGGCTTGCAGGCGGGTGGCTGGGGTCACGGACGGATGATCAGGCTGAAAAAAATTCAGATATAGGCGACGGAACCGCGCTTGGCCATCGAGCATATCGGCCCGCCGGCGGCGGCATGCGCAGCCATGGGCGAAATCACGGGGATGTCCGCCTCCGGGACGGCTGGAGCATGATGCCGAAAACCGTGAGCGGTTTTCGGACAGCAGCGTGCCTCCCTCTCTAACGGGTCTTCTGCACCCGCTTTTCGAGTTCGGCCGTGCGCGCGCCGAGATCGTCGAGCTCGAATCCCTGGGAGGTGAGGAAGGCGGCCGAGCCATTGTCCGGGTCGGCGGCAAGCCGGTGCGTTTCGCTGAGATGGTGCTTCAGCCAGGCGCGCTGCTCGCGCTGCAGCCGCGTCCGCCCGGCGCCATGTTCGCGCTGCATCAGCGTGGTGTAGGCCGCGTTCAGCCTGACATCGAACTTGTCGATCTGGGCTTTCCCGCAATCCAGCATCGCCTCGGTGACGCCGCCGGACCGGTCGATGCACGCTTTCATCTCGGCATCGCTTTGCGCCATCGCGGGATGGGCCGCGGTCATGACGGCAAGAGTGAGAAGGCAGGCGTATCGGCGCATGGGGCGGTTCCTCGATGCCAAAGCACGGGCCGCTACGCTAACGTCGCCCCTGGCCGGCAATAAGGCGAACCGGCCGGCATCTCGGGCACGATATGTTGCACCGTTTGCCGGCGCGTGAAGGCCTGCCGTGCCCCGGCTCAGCCGTAGCACCCGCGCTCGGCCGCCAGCCTTTTCACCAGCGCCGACACGGCATCGATGGCGGGCGTCGGCCTGTCCGTCAGCCGGCCGAGTTCCTGCACGGCGCTGACCAGCGCGTCGATCTCCATCGGGCGGCCGCGTTCCAGGTCCTGCAGCATCGAGGTCTTGTGCTCGCCGACATCGCCGGCGCCCTTGATGCGGCGGTCGACCTCGATGGGAAAGCGCACGCCGAGGCTCTCGCCGATCGCCTGGGCCTCCAGCATCATGGCGCGGGCAAGCGCGCGGGTGCCGTCATCGGCAACGATCGCGGCCAGCGTCGAGCCGGTCAGCGCCGAGATCGGGTTGAAGGAGAGGTTGCCCCAGAGCTTGATCCAGATTTCGCTGCGGATGTCCTCGCGCACCGGCGCCTGCAGGCCGGCCTTGACCATCTCGGCGGCCAGCAGCGTCACCCGTTCGCTCTTCTCGCCGGAGGGTTCGCCGAGCGAAAAGCGCCTGCCCTCGACATGGCGGATGAGGCCCGGCGCGTCGACCTCGACGGCGGGATAGACGACCGAGCCGATGACGCGCTCTGGCCCGATGCGCCGCCAGATGGCGCCGCCGGGGTCCACCGTCTCCAGCCTGGTGCCTTCGAGTGGGCCGCCGAGCCCGTGAAAATACCACCAGGGCACGCCGTTCTGCATGGTGACGACCGATGTATCCGGGCCGAGCAGCGGCGCGATCTGATCGCCCGGGCGCTGACGCTGAGCCGAAGCTGATCATCGCCGATGAGAGCGTGTCGGCGCTCGACGTATCGGTGCAGGCGCGCGTGCTCGACCTGTTGAAGGAATTGCAGCGCGAATTCGGTGTCGCCTATCTCTTCATCCGCACGACATGGCCGTGGTCGAGAACATCTCCGACCGCGTTGCCGTCATGTATCTCGGCCAGATCGTCGAGATGGGCACGCGCGACCAGGCCTTCTCCAACCCGCGCCATCCCTACACCAGGCGCCTGATCGAAGCCGTGCCGGTGCCCGACCCGGCCAGGCGAAGAAGCCGCTTCGCCAGGTTGGACCAGCAAATCCCGAGCGCCACCCGCAGGATCGGCGAAGCGCCGATGAAGCTGGCGCTCAACGATGTCGGCGGCGGCCACCTGGTGGCCGCCGGCGTCTGAGCCGATCGGATTCGTCGCCGCCGAACTCTCAGGATCGGCTTGTCTGCCGGCCCGGCCCGTGGGGCGCAGATGCGCCCTGGCTCAGTTCGGCAAGGTCGAATACTCGACCAGGAATGCGATATCGTCGACCTCTTGCAATTGCTGGCTTCCCACATCGAGCCGGAACGTCTGGTCGAGCGGGGTACCGCTGAAGACATTGAGCGGCATCGCCCCGGCGGAGCCATCGAAAGGTGCTGCGTTGGAGGCGGCCACGCCGTCCTCGAACGTAGCCGTGGCCGTGGTGCCATCGCCTGAGGTCAGCGTGGCCGTGGCCGGCCCTTTGCCCAACCATATCAGCGCCAGGTTGGCGATCGTTCGAACGCCGGCGGCCGGCTCGCCAACATCGGAGAGGTCGATCGTCAGTTGTGACGAGCTTCCCTCGCGAAGCGCCGAAACGCCCTCGGCATTGATCGTCGATCCGGCAAACAGCATGGCCCGGTTCGATGGCGCGGCAGGCGCAGGCTGGGCGAACGCATCGTCGTTGAAGAACGCGAACCCGTCGAAGGTAAGCAGCATGTCGGTCAGACCGGAGGCCGCGCCCGGCCCTGCGGCCAGCGCGACGTCCCAGCCGGTGGTGAAGCCGCTGCCTTCGAACTGCAGGAGTGTCTCGCCCGGCAACCCGAACGCATCCATGTCGTCCTTCAGGTCGAACTCGGAGATCGGCAAGGCGTCGGGGAACCGTATCAGCATCTGTTCGGGACTGCCGCTCCCGACGTTCACCGACGACACGCCGCGATTGCGCAGCGAACCGCGGATGAGGCTTGCACCGGTGGTCTGGCATCCGACGCTGACGCTACGGATACGGAAGCCGAAAAGGCCGGGATAAGCCACCCGCAGCAGGGCTTCCTCGGTCACGAAGCTGCAACGGCCGGTGCTCTTCAGAGCGCCGAAGGCAAGCGGAAAGTCGCGGGCAAGCGACAGCGTATGCTGGACGGGCATGGTCAGCTTGATGGCGAGCAGCCGGCTGTTTTCCAGCGCCGAGAGATCGGCTATCAGCAGGTCCGGGCCCATAAGACCGCGCATGGCCTTGGGCAGGTAGTTCTTCCTGATGATGGCGATGGCGCGCGCCTGTTCGAAAGCCAGCGCGCGCTCCGACAGCCAGCCCATGCGTGCGGCATTGTCGACGTAGTAACCCATGAGCTGCTCCGCAACCAGGGCGAGTTTCGACCAGGTCTCGACGCTCAGGAAACGGTCGCGATTGAAGCGGACGAGCGTATTGGCGTATTGCAGGTCCGCCTGCGCGATCTGCTGCTGGTACTGGGTGATGGAAACGCCGCGTTGGCGCACCTTGACCTGTGCCTGGGCGGCAGGCAGGGCTTCGTCCCGCAGTCGCTTGATTTCGTCACCGCGCCGGTTGGCCTCGGTTTCCATCGTCTCCATGCTCAGCCAGGAAACGTAGGTAAAGACGGCAAGGCCACCCAGCACCATGGCGCCCGAACCACCGACGGCGACAAGGCCTTTCGTCGCCTCGCCGCCGCCAGCCGCGCTGCCCTTGTCCTCCTTGGTGAGCTTTTCCAGTTCCTTCTTGACGCCGCCGGCGTAGTCCTTGAACTGACCCCACAAGCTGTCGTGATCGTCGATCTCCTGCTGCTTCTTTTCGATCTGCTTCTCGATCGCCTTGACCTGGTCCTGAGCCAGCTTCACATCGTTCTGCGCGATTGCGACCTGCTCTTCCGCGATCTTGGCGGTTGCCTTGCCCTTCTCGACCAGCAGCCCGGCATACATCCTGTCGAGCTGGGCCTGTTCGAAGCGATCCGTATAGGCGATGAAGTCGTTCTGAGCCGCCTTGGCCGCCGAGGCCAGGCTGTCCGCCGCGTCTTTCAAGGGACGGAACCGCAGGACCGGCACCATGTCCTCGCGCCAGCCATAGACGTTCAGTCCCTGCCGGATCAGGTACAGCCCGTAATTGGCCCTGGCGACCTGCGCGCGGATCGCCGGATTGCCGATAAGGGTCACCATGACCAGGATCGGCGATCCCTCCTTGGGATAGCTTGGTGCCGTGCCGGGCTCCACGCCGTGCAGGAGGAGTACGCCCTTGTAGAGTTCGCGCGCGCGACGAATGCTCGATGGTTCGTCGGTGCGGAAGAGTTGTTCGGCCCAGTCGAGCATTGCCCGGCCCTGCGCGAGGCGGAAGAAGCGCCATTCGCATGGCGAGATCGCGAGATTGCGCCTGAGTGTGCTGAAGGCGCGATCATCGCTTCCCGACGAGGCGGCTGGATAGGCATTTTTGCGCGTGCCGCTGCGTTCGTCGTATGTCACGGTCGTGGTGTAGGGCAGGCTTTCCAGTTGGAATATCCGCGATGATCCATTGTAGGGATCGGCGGTATAGGCCTCCGCGACGCCGACGAAATTCCCGGTGAGAAAGCCGAGTTGCCGGCACGCTTCGGCATAGTTCCGCGTCGCCTGCGCGATGCCGGCGCGCAGGAACGGCAGCATCACCTGCAGCACGTAATACAGCCAATGCACGTAAAGCGTTGCGGATGTGAGCGTCGAGATGATGCGGTTTGTGTCGTTGTCGAAACCCGAGGGATAGTTGAGCGGCAGGAAGTAAGGTGGCTGGAAAAACCCCTCGAGCGCGCTCAGGGCTTCGACGCTGTCGGTCGGCATTCCGGCCCGTGCCGGCAACGAGATGTCGCGATGGATCTCGGAGCCGCTGTTCCATTGAAACGAGAACGCCTCCTTGTACCAGTATCTGTTCAGCAGCTGCTTGAGCGTCGCTTGGGCCGCGACCTCGACGTCCGCCAGCGATGCCAGCGCCCCGTTGTAGTCGCCCTGGTCGATTTGGCCGACGGATTGCGTCAACTGGTCGGTGAATGCGAACAGCCCGACCAGGATCGACCCGACCCCATCCGATGCGGAGACCGAATGTTGCTCGGCTTCCGTGAAAGCCTTGCGCGCGTCGAAGTCTCGGCCGCCCATGAACGTCTGTACGGCTTCACGGAACTGCGCTGAAAAGACGGGGATCGTGCGCCGGATATCAAACGCATTCTCGCAATAGAAGGGCTGCTGTCGGTCGAGCCATTCCTCATACTGCAGATAGAAGGGCGCCGATCCGGCAAAGCCGGGCAAGACGATCGGGCGTTGCCTGTCCTGGCGCGCGTCAGGAGAAATCGGGTAAGGGTCGAACGGCGCCTGGAAACTGTCGGACAGAAAGCCGCGCAAGGCATCGACATTGAGTTGGATTCGCGACGTCCTGGCGCCGGCGTCCGGTTCGAAGTCGACGCGGAAGCGCTTTTGCAATTCCGAAGAGCCGACGCCGGAAAGCTGGACGAGCTTCGCCAGATAGCCGTCATCGCTTTCGGAACTCGCCTTGGCCGGCACCTGATTCGCGGTCTTGCCGAACCCGCCCTTGTCGCGCGACACCGTCAGCGCGGGCTTGAGGATCTCGGCCAGTAATGCAGCCGTCGACGTGAGCGCCTCGGAAGATGTCCTGAAATTCTGGTGCAACCGGTTGTCGAGTTGCTTCTCGAGCGTCGCCTTTGAGGGCTGCGCGTCACCCGGCGACGACGTTGCCCCGTGCATGAAAAGCGCGGCGTTGACCCACACACCGCGCAGATAGTCGCGATAAAGGCGCAGATTCGATTTCTTGCCGATATGGTCCCGGATCGCCCCGGTGAAAATCTCGCCTGTGACCGAGCCGGCCAGCGTTCCGGCATCGAGCTTGTCGAAATCGAGGAGCCGGCCCCAGTCCTCGCCGACACCGGCATCCTTGGCCGCGATGTCGAGGGCCTGCAGTGTCTTGAGCCTGGTAGCGACAGGCCATGATGCGGCGGGGCTGTCCGCCCAGGGAGCGGTCAGTTGCTCCCGCAGGTCCCTGGCGCTGGTGAGACGATTTGCAGCGAGGAACTCCGAGAGCAATTTGATATCGCCGCTCGCGGCAGGCTTCGCCTTGGGGTACAATTCGACCTGAATGACAAGGCCGGCCTGCGGCCCCGTTTTCATCTTGTAAGCGGGCGCCGCGATGCCCGCATCCACGACCTCGATGGTGGAGGATGAACCCGGAGATACGCCGAGCAGGCGATAGGCTTCGACAGCCTCGTCTTCGAGCGCCAGCGTGAATGTGCCGGCCCGACCGCTGACGGCTTCAGCCAACCTGGCCGTCCGGGCCTTGGACAGGAGCTTGCCGTTCAAGGTCGCGACCCAGGTCAGCCGAACCCCTGAAAGAGGTTGTCCTGTTTCCTTCTGGATGACCTTGCCGGAAAGTGTGACGGGAGTGCTCGGTGCGGCGGAAACGCCGATATTTTCAGAAAGCATTGAACCCTCGCTGACAAGACCCCGTTCCCGGGAGGTAGCGTAGGCAAGGTTCGGCCTCCGGCAAGTCGTCATATGCCGACAGGCGCGCTACATTCAACGATGCTGAATTAAGGGCCCGTGCAGCCTTTTCCCGGCCGCGTCACCCTCGGCCGTAGCAGCCGCGCTCCACCGCCAGCCGCCGCACCAGCGCCGACACCGCATCGATGTTCGGCGTGGGCTTGTCGGTAAGCCTTCCGAGCTCCTGCACGGCGCTGACCAGCGCGTCGATCTCCATCGGGCGGCCGCGTTCCAGGTCCTGCAGCATCGAGGTTTTGTGCTCGCCGACATCGCCGGCGCCCTTGATGCGGCGGTCGACCTCGATGGGAAAGCGCACGCCGAGGCTCTCGCCGATCGCCTGGGCCTCCAGCATCATGGCGCGGGCAAGCGCGCGGGTGCCGTCATCGGCAACGATCGCGGCCAGCGTCGAGCCGGTCAGCGCCGAGATCGGGTTGAAGGAGAGGTTGCCCCAGAGCTTGATCCAGATTTCGCTGCGGATGTCCTCGCGCACCGGCGCCTGCAGGCCGGCCTTGACCATCTCTCCGGCCAGCAGCGTCACCCGTTCGCTCTTCTCGCCGGAGGGTTCGCCGAGCGAAAAGCGCCTGCCCTCGACATGGCGGATGAGGCCCGGCGTGTCGACCTCGACGGCGGGATAGACGACCGAGCCGATGATGCGCTCTGGCCCGATGCGCCGCCAGATGGCGCCGCCGGGGTCCACCGTCTCCAGCCTGGTGCCTTCGAGTGGGCCGCCGAGCCCATGAAAATACCACCAGGGCACGCCGTTCTGCATGGTGACGACCGATGTATCAGGGCCGAGCAACGGCGCGATCTGGTCGAGCGCGGGGGTCAGCGAATGCGCCTTCAGCGCCAGCACGACATAATCCTGGACGCCGAGCTCCACGGCCTTCGCGGCGGCCCTGACCGGCGCCACGCTTTCCGCGCCGTCCTCGACCAGGCGCAGGCCGTCAGCCCTGATGGCTTCGAGATGCGCGCCGCGCGCCACGATCGACAGTTCGGTGCGGCCGGCGAGCGCGAGCTTGGCGGCGAGATAGCCGCCGATGGCGCCTGCGCCGAAAATGGTGATCTTCATCGTCAAAGCCCGAGCTTGGCGGCAAGCCCGATGCGCTGCAGCTTGCCGGTCGCGCCTTTCGGGATCTCGTCCAGGATCAGCACCTTGCGCGGCACCTTGAAGTCGGCGAGCCGCGTCGCGGCATGGGCGCGGATATCGCCCTCTGAGGCGCTCATGCCTTCACGCAGCACCACGGCGGCCGCCACCTCCTCGCCGAGCTTGTCATGCGGCATGGCGAAGGTCACCACCTGCGCCACCGCCGGATGGTCCATCAGCACCTCGTCGACCTCGAGCGGCGAGATCTTCTCGCCGCCCCGGTTGATGATCTCCTTCAGCCGGCCGGTGACCTTGAGATAGCCGTCGCCGTCGAGCACGCCCTGGTCGCCCGTGTGGAACCAGCCATGCGCGAAGGCCGTGGCGTTGGCGTCAGGGTTCTTCTCGTAGCCGGCCGTGACATTGGGCCCGCGAATGACGATTTCGCCGGTCTCGCCGGCCTGCATCAGCCGGCCATCCGGCGCCATGACGGCGACTTCGGGGCCGCCGGCGGCACCGACGCTGCCCGGCTTGCGCAGGCCGGGCGGCAGGCGGTTGGACGCCATCTGGTGCGCGGCTTCCGTCATGCCATAGGCCTCGATGACCGGGCAGCCGAAGGTTTCCTCCAGTTCCGCCATCACCTGCGCCGGCAGCGACGCCGAGGACGAGCGGATGAAGCGCAGCGCGGTCGCGGCCAGCACATCCGGATTGCGCGCCGCGCGCGGCAGGATCGCCTGGTGCATGGTCGGCACCGCCGTGTACCAGCTCGGCCTGGCGTCGCTCAGCCACTGGAAGAAGCGCAGCGCATTGAAGCCCGGCGTGCAGTAGATGCTGCCGCCGGCGGCAAGCGACGACAGCACCGCCGCGATCAGACCATGGATGTGGAACAGCGGCATGATGTTGAGGCAGCGGTCGCCGGCGCTCAGGCCGAGCGTCGCGCCGATGTGGCGGGCGGAGGCCGCGACATTGGCGTGGCTGAGCGGCACCAGCTTGGGCCTCGACGTCGTGCCGGACGTGTGCAGCAAGAGCGCGACGTCTTCGTCGCGCGCCATGTCGGGCGCCGCCTGCGGCCCCACGGCTGGGCCCTCGATGACGAAACCACCGGCAGGGGCGCCCGCCGGCACGACCAGCCGCAGCACGCCGATGCCGAGACGCTCGGCCACCGTCACCGCCGGTCCGCTCTCGTCGGCGGAAACGAGGATCGCCTTGGCGCCGATATCGCTGAGGTAGAAATCGAGCTCGTCCGCCCGGTAGGCGGGATTGAGGGGAGCCGTCGAGGCGCTGGCCGCCACGGCGACGAAGCTCGTCGCCATCTCCGGCCCGTTGGGCAGCACGATCGCCACCCGGTCGCCCCGGCCGATGCCGAGGGTGTGCAGCCGTTCGGCGGTCGTCGCGATCAGCTCGCGCAAGCCGCCATGGGTCAGCGTCGGTCTGTCGGGCGCCAGGATCGCCGGCGCGTTGTCGGCACCGGCTGCGAGGCGGCGGGAGAGGTCTTGTGATTTCGTGCTCATGGTCACCGACTATGTTTCAAAGCTTGTGAAAGTCCAGCGGAGGTTGGCGCCGCCCCTCATGCCCTGCCCGGCATTTCTCCCCGAAACGGGGAGAAAGAAGCTGGGGCGCGACGTCGGCTCTATCTCTCTTCTCCCCGTTTACGGGGAGAAGGTGCCAGCAGGCGGATGAGGGGCGGCGCCAAGTTCCGGAAATTACCTGCCGTTCCCGCGCCAATCCCATCAATATCCCAGCGCCATTCCATCCTTGCGCGGGTCCGAGGCGCCGGTCAGCGTGCCCTTCTCCCAGTCGATCAGCACCGCCTGGCCGCCGCCAAGCGGATGATGCGGCTCGGTGATGGCATGGCCGCGTCTGCGCAGTCCCTCGAGCGCCCCGGCGGGCACGTTGCGTTCGGCCTCGACCATGCCGTCATTGTAGAACACCCGGGGCGCGTCCAGCGCCTGCTGCGGGTCCATGCCGAAATCGATCATGTTGGTGAGCAGATGGACATGGCCGAACGGCTGGTAGCCGCCGCCCATGACCCCGAACGGCATCACCACGCGGCCGTTTTTCGTCGCCATGCCGGGCATGATCGTGTGCATCGGCCGCTTGCCGGGTGCGATGGCGTTCGGATGCGCCGGGTCGAGGCGGAAGCTCGAGCCGCGGTTCTGCAGCACCACGCCGGTCTTCGGGCCGACCACGCCGCTGCCGAAGGAATAATAGGTCGAGTTGATGAAGGAGACGGCATTGCGGTCGCGGTCGACGACCGAGATGTAGACCGTGTCGCTGCCGGGCAATTGCACGTCGGGCAGATGCGTCATGGCGCGCTCGCGGTCGATCTCGGCGCGCAGCCGGTCGGCATAGGCGCCCGACAGAAGCTGTTGCACCGGCACCGGCACATGGTCCTGGTCGCCGACGAAGCGGTCGCGGTCGCGATAAGCCAACCGCCCGGCCTCGATCTCCAGGTGCAGCCGCTCGGCGCCGTTGGGATCGAGCCCGCCAAGCTTGAAGCCCGACAGCACGTTCAGCATCAACAGCGCCGTCAGCCCCTGATTGTTCGGCGGCATCTGGTGGATGTCGTGGCCGCCATAGGAAATGCTGACCGGCGCCACATAATCCCCCCGGGTCGCCGCGAAATCCTCGTGAGAATGCAGCCCGCCCAATTCCCTGAGCCGGCGCACCATGTCGTCGGCCACCGCGCCCTCGTAGAACCCGGCGCGGCCCTTTCCGGCGATGATGCGCAAGGTGGCGGCGAGTTCGGGCTGGCGGTGGACATCGCCGGCACGGGGCGCCTTACCGCCGGGCAGGAAGATGCGCGCGCAGTGCTCGTCGGCCGAAAGATCGGTTTCCGGCTCGGCCCAGTCGAAGGCGACGCGGTCATGCACGACATAGCCGTTCTCGGCATAATGGATCGCCGGCGCCAGCACCGCGGCGAGATCCTTGCTGCCATGGTCCGCCAGCAGCCGGCACCAGGCGTCGATGGCGCCCGGCACGGTCACCGCATGCGGACCCTGCTTGGGAAGCTCGCCAAAGCCCTTGTCGCGGTACCAGCCGACGGTCGCGCCCGCCGGCGCGCGGCCGGAGCCGTTGAAGGCCAGCACCTCGCTTTGCCCCTTGGGGCAGTAGAGAACGAAGCAATCGCCGCCTATGCCGGTCGATTGCGGCTCGACCACGCCTTGCACCGCGGCGGCGCAGATGGCGGCATCCATGGCATTGCCGCCGGCGCGCAGCATCTCGATGGCCGCGAGCGTCGACAGCGGATGCGATGTCGCGGCGATCGCTTCGGTGGCACGGACCGGCGAGCGGCCGGGAAACTGGAAATCACGCATCTTGGTCTTTGTATCCCTTGGTCACTTCAGCGAATTGGTCCGGTGAAATCAATCCCGCCGGCCGAAGATCTGCGCCAGCGACAACAGCAGGACCGACAGCACGATCAGGCAGGTCGAGATGGCGGCGATGGTCGGGTCGATCTGGTCGCGCAGCGCGTTGAACATGCGGCGCGTCAGGGTCGTGGTCTCGCCGCCCGAGATGAACAGCGAGACGACAACTTCATCGAATGAGGTGATGAAGGCAAACAGCGCGCCCGAGACGATCGAGAAGCGGATCTGCGGCATGGTCACCTGCCAGAAGGCAGCGATGCGCCCGGCGCCCAGGCTGCGCGCCACCCGCTCCTGGTTCATGTCGAAACTGCGCAGGCCCGACAGCACCGTCAGCACCACCAGCGGCAGCGCCTGCACCGTATGCGCGATGACCAGGCCGGTCAGCGTGTTGTTGAGGCCGACGCGCGCATAGAGGAAGAAGGTGCCGATGCCGATCAGGATCACCGGGATGATCAGCGATGCGGTGAGCAGGGCGTTGATCGTGCCGTTGAAGCGCAGCGTGCCCCGGTTGATCGCATAAGCCGCCATCGTGCCGAGCGGCGTCGCCACCAGCACGGTCATGACAGCCACCTTGACCGAGACGATCGTGGCGTCGCGCCATTCCAGCGACTGGAAATAGCTTTCATACCAGCGCAGCGACCATTGCTGCGGCGGGAACTGCAGCAGCGTCGAATCCGAGAACGACATGATGACGATGATGACCGACGGCGCGATCAGGAACAGCAGCACCAGCCCGCCCAGCGCATAGAGCCACAGCCGCTGGCGGTGCGAGATAGGCAGTCCGACGCTGTCGCTCATCGCGAACTCCATACGCCGGTGGCGCGCGCGCCGAGCAGCCACTGGAACAGGCCCAGAAGCGCCAGCGTCACCACCAGCAGCACCACGCCGAGCGCCGCGCCTGCGCCCCAGTTGGAATAGAGGCTGGTGGTCTGTTCCATGCGCATCGCCCACATGACCACCTTGCCGCCGCCCATCAGCGCCGGCGTCACGAAGAAGCCGAGGCAGAGCACGAAGACGATGACCACGCCGGACGCGAGGCCCGGCAGCGACAGCGGGAAAAAAATCTGCCGGAAGGTGGCGGCCGGGCCGGCGCCGAGGTTCATGCCGGCGCGCAGGCAGTCGGTGTCGATCGTCTTCATCGAGGCATAGAGCGGCAGCACCAGGAACGGCAGAAGGATGTGCGTCATACCGATGACGACGCCCGAAAAATTATTGGCTAGCGACAGCGGCTGGCTGATCACGCCGAGATCGATCAGCCAGCTGTTGATCAGCCCCTTGCGCTGCAGGATCACCAGCCAGGCATAGGTACGCACCAGCACCGACGTCCAGAACGGCAGGATGACGAAGATCAGGCAGATCGACGCCGCCCGGCGCGGCAGTTGCGACAGCATGTAGGCCAGCGGATAGCCGAGCAGCACGCAGGCGCCGGTGACGATGAAGGCGACCTTGAAGGTGGTGATGAAGGTCTTGATGTAGGAAGCCTGTTCGAAGAAGCGGGCATAGTTGGATGCGCTCAGCGCGCCGGTCTCGTCGAACAGCGACAGCCAGAACAGCCAGCCGATCGGCACGATGATGATGGCGAAGACCAGCAGCAGGCTCGGCGACAACAACCCCAGCAGCCTGAGCTGCTCGCGCCGCGCGTCGGCGCGCAACGCCCCGGCGTTGAAATCGCGGCCGGCGCCGATCGCTTCCGGGAGGGCGGATTGCGCGGCCATCAGTCCGCCGCCACCAGGATTGTGTCCTGCGCATCGAGGCCGAGCGTGACCGGCTGGCCGGGTACCGGCAGCCTTGCCAGCACGTCGCTGCGGCAATAGTCGCGCAGCGTCAGTTGCCGGCCGTCGCGCAGCGTCGCGTAGCAGACGAAGCTGTCGCCCTGGTAGATGATGTCGCTGAGCGTGGCGCCGAGCACATTGACGCCGTCGGCCGGTTCGGCTGCCGTGACAAGACGCAGCTTCTCCGGCCGCACCACCATCACATATTGGCCCGGCGCGGGCGAAGGTGCTGCGGTCCGGATCTTCCTGTCCTCGTACCAGACCGAACCGTTGCGGCTTTCGACGGGCACGAAATTCGATTCGCCGATGAAGCCGGCGACGAATTGCGTCTTCGGCGCGGTGTAGAGGGTCTCCGGCCGGTCAAGCTGCTCGATGCGGCCGCCGTTCATGACCGCGATGCGGTCCGACATGGTGATCGCCTCGCGCTGGTCGTGGGTGACATAGACCGTTGTCATGCCAAGCCGCCGGTGCAGCGCGCGCAATTCGATCTGCATATGCTCGCGCAGGCCCTTGTCGAGCGCCGACAGCGGTTCGTCCATCAGCACGATGCGCGGTTCGAAGACGATGGCGCGCGCCAGCGCCACGCGCTGGCGCTGGCCCCCGGAGAGCTGGTCGACGCGCCGTTCGCCGAGGCCCTGCAGCTTCACCATATCAAGCGCATTCTCGACGCGCCTGGCGGTCTCGCCCGCCGCCACGCCGCGCTGCTTCAGCGGAAAGGCGATGTTGTGAAACACGTTCATGTGCGGAAACAGCGCATAGTTCTGGAACACCATGCCGATGTTGCGCCTGTGCGGCGGCGTGGCGATGATCTCCTCCTCGCCGACCTTGATCGATCCGCCATTGGCCCGCACGAAACCGGCGAGGATCATCAGCAGCGTCGTCTTTCCCGATCCGGAGGGGCCGAGCAGCGTCAGGAACTCGCCGGGCTCGACATCGAGGTTCAGGTCGCGCAGCACGGTGACGCTGCCAAATCGCTTCTCGATCCGGCGCATGCCGATAGGCAGCGCGGATGGTGCAATGGACAAGATCATTTTCTCCTGGGCCGGGGCAATGGGGGCCGGGCGCGCGTGTCGCCCGGCCTGTCTCGTCGCAGCTATTGCTGGATCAGATTGTTGAACTTCTCCGTCGCCTCGACGAGGTTGTCACGCCAGAACTCGGCATCCTGCAACACCTGCTTCTTGACGTTTTCGGGCGCCGAGTTGATGTCCTTGATCCTGTCCTGCGGGATCTTGCCGGTCTCGAACGCCTTCTCGTTGACCGGGCCGTTGTCGACATAGAGCGGCAGGTTGGCCTGCAGCTGAGGGCTGACGAACATCGCCAGCGCCTTCATCGCCGCTTCCTTGTTCTTGGAGCCCTTGGGAATGACCATGCAGTCGGCGGTGAGCACGCCCTGGTCGAAGGAGAACGACACCGGCGCGCCTTCCTTCTTCAACGTGCCGGCGCGGCCGTTCCAGATGCTGGCCATGTCGACCTCGCCGTCCTTGACCAGCTGCATGGCCTGCGCGCCCGACGTCCACCAGGCATCGACATGGCCACGGATCTTGTCGACCGATTTCAGCGCCCCGTCTATGTCGACGGGATAGACCTTGTCGATCGGCAGGCCCGAGGCGAGTGCCGCGACGCTCAGCGTCTCAGTCGCCTGGCTGCTCGAAAGCGCGCGCCGGCCCGGAAACTTCTCGACGTTCCAGAAATCGGCCCAGGTCTTGGGGCCTTTGTCGCCGAACACATCGGTCCGGTAGATCAGCACGACGGAGGTGTAGGAAATGCCGACCCAGTCGTCATGGACCAGCTTCGGGTTGATGCCGCTCTTGTCGATGACGCCGTAGTCCAGCTTCTCGAACAGCCCTTCCTTCGAGCCGCGCGCGCATTCGTCGGCGCCAAGCTCGGTGATGTCCCACTTCACTGCATTGCCGGTAACCTGCAGGCGCACGTCGTCGAGCCCGTTGGTGGTGTCCTGCTTGATGGTGATGCCGAGGGCCTCGGCGGTCGGGGTGAAGAAGGCCTTGGTCTGCGCCTCCTGATAGGTGCCGCCCCATGAGGCGACGGTGATCGTATCGGCGGCAAAGGCGGGGACCGCGACCGTGGCCATGAGGCCGGCCATCGCCGCAAAGCTAATGTTCCTGATCCTGTTCATTTCGGTTCTCCAACCGGGTGTTCCCATTGTTTTTGATTTCGCATGCGATTTTGTATACAATTATGAGTGTAGCTTCGGAAGCGGCGTTGTCAACACCGCTTGCTGCATCCTGGATTGGCGGCGTGGGTAGCGGACAGGGCGTGGCAAATCACGCCGACTTTGACTACAGCTACGCTTGGGAAGACATCGACTTCCGGTGCTAGGACCGGGGAACTGGAAACGGAACTTGGCCAAGGAAACCAAAAACACGCTGCGCGACTCGGTCTATTCCGCGCTCAAGGCGATGATCGTGACCGGCCAGATCCCGCCGGGCTCACGCGTCACCGAGAGCGACATCGCGGCAAAACTCAATGTCAGCCGCACGCCGGTGCGCGAAGCCTTCAACCGGCTGGAGCGTGACGGGCTGGTCACGGGCCGGCCGCGCCAGGGCTATGCCGTCACCGAGTTCGACATCAACATGTTCCGCGAGGCCTTCGACATCCGCGAGCTGCTCGACGGCCACGCCACCGAACTCGCGGCGGCCGCCGCGACCGAGAAGGACAAGGCGCGGCTGCGCGCCATGCTGGCCGAGTGCGAGCGGCTGGCCGCCATTCCCGACCGCACCACGCGCGAAAAATTCCAGGAACTGGAGGTCGGCATCGACCTGCACCGCGTCATCGCCGAAATCAGCGGCAATGTCATGCTGCACGGCATGCTGTGCGGCATCCTCGACAAGTGCCAGCACTATGTCTGGACCGAATTGTTGTGGCTCGACGAATGGAAGATCGCGCGCGACGAACATGCCGAGATCATCGAGGCGATCTGTGCCGGCGACGCCGTGAGGGCCGGAGCGCTGGCCCGAGCGCACGTACGCGGCTCGCGCGAGAACGTTCTGCGCCTGCTGCAGGCGAAATCGGACTATCAGAGCTTTCTGGCCAAGGCGTCCTGAGCGGGGCAGCCCCTACCAGGCCCAGCCGCCCTTTGCGAGCGTTGCCACCGCATCGACGATCCGGGTGAAGCTCGCGCGGGCGCGGCCGACGCTGTGCCGGGCCCGGAGATAGCCGTGCACCAGGCCGGGCTCCTCGAACCAGTGAGCGCGCCCGCCTGCCGCGACGGTGCGGTCGCGATACGCCTCGCCATCGGATGACAGCGGATCGCACTCGGCGGTGATCAGCACGGTCGGCGGCAGATTGGCGAAATCGGCGTCGGCGAGCGGCGACAGGGTGATGTCGCCGGTCCGGTCCGCGCCGCCGGTGCGGATGTGCTTGTAGAATTCGAGGTCGCGCATCGTCAGCATCGGCGCCTCGGCATGCTTGATATAGGAGCCGGTCGAACGGTCGCCGCCGAGACCGGGATAGATCAGCACCTGGCCGATCGGCTTCTTCGCATGACCGCGCGTTGCATGCGCTATCGCCGCGCAGAGATTGCCGCCGGCGCTGTCGCCGCACAGCACGACCGGGCGGTCATAGGTCCTGGCCGCCCATTCGAAAGCGCCCATCGCATCGTCGAAAGCGGCTGGATGCAGGTGTTCCGGCGCCAGCCGGTAATCGACCGAGACCACCTCATGGCCGGTGCGGCCGCAAAGCTCGGCGCAGACATCGTCATGGCTGTCCAGCCCGCCAAGGATGAAGCCGCCGCCGTGGATGTAAAGCACCATCGCCGCATCGTCCGGCGTCGCGTTGCGATAGATGCGGATCGGGATATCGTGCGCGGGCGCCGCGACAACCGTCGTCTCGGCCGTCACGCCTTGCGGGTAGCCGGCAAAGAACTCGCGGCACATCAGGTCATAGATCTCGCGCTGCCGCGCGATCGTATAGTCGATCGTATCGGGCGGATAATAGGAATTGGTCCGCTCGATGAAGGCCCAGGTCTCGGCGTCGATGAGTGTTTTGTAGTCGGTCATGCTGGCTGTGCCGATCCGCGGGATCACTTCCCCTTCCACACCGGATCGCGCTTCTCGGCAAAGGCCCTGAAGCCTTCCATATTGTCTTCCGATCCATAGAGCGCATCGACGGTCGGCAACTGCCGGCGCGTCACCTTGTTCATGGCGTCCTGGAAGGTCAGCGCCTCGGCCACGCGTGCGGTCTCCTTGATCGAGGCGAAGACCAGAGGCGGCCCGCTGGCAAGCAGCCGGGCGATTTCCCAGACGCGGTCCTCGAGCTTGTCCTTGGGCAGCACCTCGTTGACCAGGCCCCAGCGATGCGCCTCGGCGACGTCCATCCAGCGGCCGGTGAACAAAAGGTCCATGGCGATGTGATAAGGAATGCGCTTCGGCAGCTTGATGGTCGCGGCGTCGGCCAGCGTGCCGGCGCGGATCTCCGGCAGCGCGAAGGACGAATGGTCGGAGGCGTAGATAAGGTCGCAGGACAGCGCGAGCTCGAAGCCGCCGCCCACCGCCATGCCGTTGACGCAGGCGATGACCGGCTTGTTGAGATCACGCAGTTCCTGAAGCCCGGCAAAGCCGCCGACGCCATAGTCGCCGTCGACCGCGTCGCCGCCCGCCGCCGCCTTCAGGTCCCAGCCTGCGCTGAAGAACTTGTCGCCTGCCGTCTTGACGATGGCGACGCGCAGTCCGGAATCGTCGCGGAAAGCCTTGAAGGTTTCGCCCATCAGCCTGGAGGTCTTCAGGTCTATGGCGTTGGCCTTGGGCCGGTCCAGCGTGACTTCGAGGATCGCGCCTTCGCGGCGGGTGGTGATGACGTCAGACATTCTTCTTCTCTCCAAGCACCAGCAAGGCATCGGCGATCCAGGCGCCTTTGCCTTCCGAGCAGACGATCAGCGGATTGATGTCGAGTTCCTCGATCTCGCCGGCATTCTTCTGTACGAAATCGGCAATGCCCGAGATGGCGTCGATGGCCGCCTTGACGTCGGCCCTGGGCCGGCCGCGATAGCCTTCCAGCAACGGATAGAGCTTCAGCCCGCGCAGCGCCGCCTCGATGTCGTCGCGCGTCGCCGGCAGCATCAGCGTGACGCTGTCGCGCAGCAGCTCGACCAGGACGCCGCCGGTGCCCAGCGTCATGACCGCGCCGAACATAGGATCGCGGGTGAAGCCGACGATCAGTTCGGCGACGCCGTCGCGCACCATGCGTTCGGCATAGAGGCCGGTGCCGAGCGGCAGAAGATCGTGCGCCGCGGCGCTGACCGATTCCGCGTCCTTGAGGTTGAGCCTGACGGCGCCGACCTCGGATTTATGGGTGACGCCAAGGGCCTTGAGCGCGACGGGGAAGCCGAGCGCCATCGACGAGATCACCGCCTCGACCGCATTGCCGGCACGCTCGCCCTTGGGCACCGGCAAGCCGGCCTTGATCAGCCGCGCCTTGGCTTCGGCCTCGTCGGGCGTGACATGATCGCCGCCGGCTGCGCCCGAGGCCGAAATATCCACCGGCTGCGCCTGCGGCTCGCGCCAGGCCCAGCCGATGAAGGCGGCCGCCTGGGCCGCGTCCATCGCTTCGGAAATGCCGAACAGCGGCACCATGCCGCGCGCCATCAGCTCGGCGGTGTATTCCTCCGGCAGGTTCTCCGGCAGCGAGGAGACGATGGCGCCATGCGCCTTGTTGGTCTTCAGGGCCGATTCGAAGGCGCGCAACGTCGCCCACCAGTCGGTCACCGAGCAGCGGTCGGGGCGCGGGAAGTCGAGCACCAGCATGTTGAGGTCGAAGCCGCCCGACACCATGGCGGTGAAGGTGGCCGTCATCGCCGGCTCGTTGTTCCAGATGAAGGTGTGATAGTCCAAGGGATTGGCGACCGCGACCAGCGGCCCGAGCGTCGATTTGACATGGGCGCGATGGGTGTCGGTCAGCACCGGGAAGTTGACCCAGCGGCCTTCGGCGCTGTCGGCCATGACCGACGCTTCGCCGCCGGAGCAGCTCATCGACGACAAGGTGTAGCCGGGCAGCGGTCCGGTGATGTGCAGCAGCTTCAGCGCCTCGATGAAGGCGGGGATGGAATCGACGCGCGCGATGCCCAGTCGCTTCAGGAACGCGCCCGATGCCGCGTCCGAGCCGGCAAGCGAGGCGGTGTGCGAGACGGTCGCCTGCCGCGCCTGTTCGGAGCGCCCGACCTTCATGGCGATGATAGGTTTCTTCAGCTCTCGCGCCCGCGCCGCCAGCCGCTCGAAGCCGGCTACCGAGTCGAAAGCCTCGATGTGCAGGCCAAGCGCGGTGACGCGTTCGTCCTCGATAAGGCCGAGCGCCATTTCCGACAGGCCGGTCTGCGCCTGGTTGCCGGCAGTCATCAGGAAGGCGATCGGCAGGCCGCGCTTCTGCATCGTCATGTTGATGGCAATGTTGGACGACTGGGTGATGATGGCGACGCCCTTGCCGCCCTCCGCCAGCCTTATGCCGCCATGCTGGTCGGGCCACAAAAGCGCGCCGTCGGCATAATTGATCAGGCCGTAGCAGTTCGGGCCGATGATCGGCATCTGCGCGGCAGCGGCCACCAGTTCGGCCTGCAGACGCTCGCCGTCCTCGTCATAGGCCTCGGTCTCGAGGAAGCCTGCGGCAAAGCAGACGGCGCCGCCGGCGCCGCGCTCGGCCAGCGCCTTGATGACCTCGATGGTCAGATGGCGGTTGACGCCGACAAAGGCCGCGTCCGGCGCACCCGGCAGGTCGGCGACCGAGCGATAGGCCTTGCGTCCGGCGACCTCGTCCTTGGTCGGGTGCACCGGCCAGATCTCGCCGGCAAAACCCATCTTGATCGATTGCGCCACCACGGCGGCGGCCTGCACGCCACCGAACACGGCGATCGATTTCGGGCGCAGGAGACGTTCGAGTTTATGCATGGTCATCTTTTCGTTTCGAGCATGATTTTCCAGATCGGCGTCCGGCCTTCGGGGAAGTATGCTCTAAGCTCCGAACGGACGCAGCAGCGCTCGCGAAATAATATGTCGCTGAATCTCCGACGTGCCTTCCCAGATGCGCTCGACGCGGGCATCGCGCCAGATGCGCTCCAGCGGCAGGTCGTCCATCAGCCCCATGCCGCCATGGATCTGGATCGCCTCGTCGGCGACATAGGCCAGCATCTCGGTGGCCTTCAGCTTGGCCATGGCCATGTCCTGGTCGGTGACGGTGCCCTGATCGTACTTCCAGCCGGCTTCGAACACCATCAGATCGGCGGCCTTGAGTTCGGTGGCCATGTCGGCGAGCTTGAACGACACGCCCTGGAACTTGCCGATCTGCTGGCCGAATTGCTGGCGCTGCGCGGCATATTCGATGGCATGGCCAAGCGCCCGCTCGGCGCGGCCAAGACACGTGGCGCCGACCTGCAGGCGTGTGGCGCCGAGCCAGGAATTGGCGACGTCGAAACCCTTGTGCACCTCACCCAGGACCTGGGATGCCGGCAGCCGGCAATCGTCGAATTCCAGGATGGCGTTGGTGTAGCCCCGATGCGAGACGTTGCGATAACCCTCGCGCACCGAAAACCCCTTGGTGCCCTTGTCGACGAAGAAGGCGGTGATCTTCTTGCGCTTGCCGCGCGAGGTCTCTTCCTCGCCCGAAGCCATGAAGACGATGGCGAAGTCGGCGAGATCGGCGTGGCTGATGAAATGCTTGGTGCCGTTCAGCACCCAGTCGTCGCCATCCTGCACCGCTGATGCCTTCATGCCGCGCAAGTCCGAACCGGCGCCGGGCTCGGTCATCGCCAGGCAGTCCCATTTCTCGCCGCGGATGCAGGGGAAAAGGTATTTTTCACGCTGCTCCGGCGTGCCCGCCAGCAGGATGTTGGAGGGGCGAGCCACACAGGTCCAGTGCAGCGCGTAATTGGCGCGGCCGAGTTCCTTCTCGTAGAGCAGCCAGGTCACCGTATCGAGACCGGCGCCGCCGACATCGGCCGGCATGTTGGCGGCATAGAGCCCGGCCTCGATCGCCTTGGCCTTGATCTCCTCGATCAGCTCGCGGCGCAGCACGCCGGTGCGTTCGACCTCGCGCTCGTGCGGGTAGAGCTCGTTCTCGACGAAGGCCCGCGTCGTATCGACAATGAGTTTCTGCTCTTCCGAAAGACCGAAATCCATCACCTCAGCCCTTCTTCTTTTTCTTCGGCTTGTCCGCCTTCTTCACCGGCTTGGCGGCCTTGGCCTTTTCCGCCGCCTTGGAAGCCACGGGCTTCTTTGCCGCCAGCTTGGCCAGCTGTTTGGTGTAATCCTTGTGCAGCGCGCCGGCGCCCCAGCCCTTGCCTTTGTTCTGCTTCGACAGCGCGTCCATGATGGCGACCAGATTGTCGTCGCGGATCTTTTCCAGCTCGCGGATCGACAGGCCGTGCGCCTGGTCGTCCGACTGGGTGGCGATCAGGTCGACCAGTTCGTCATTGAACTCCGGCACATCCATCAGCTTGGTCCACGGCCATTTCAGGCAGGGGCCGAACTGTGCCATGAAGTGGCGCATGCCGGCCTCGCCGCCGGCGACGCGGTAGACCTGGAACATGCCCATCTGCGCCCAGCGCAGGCCGAAGCCGTAGCGCATGATATCGTCGAGTTCCTCGACCGTGCAGATGCCGTCCTTGATCAGCCACAGCGCCTCGCGCCAGGCGGCTTCGAGCAGGCGGTCGCCGACGAAGGCTTCGATCTCCTTGCGGATGACCACAGGCTTCATGCCGATCGAGGCATAGATCTCCTTGGCGACCTCGACCGCCTCCGGGAAGGTCTGGTCGCCGCCGACGATCTCGACCAGCGGCAGCAGATAGACCGGGTTGAAGGGATGGCCGACGACCAGCCGTTCAGGATGCTTCTTCATCGCCACCTGCATGTCGGTCGGCTTGATGCCCGACGTGGAGGAACCGACAATGGCGTTGGCCGGCGCATGCGCGTCGATCTCGGCCAGCACCTTGTGCTTGAGGTCGAGCCGTTCCGGCACGCTTTCCTGGATGAAGTCGGCGTCGGCCACCGCCTCGGCGATGGTCTTGGCGAAGGTCAGCTTGCCCTCCTTCGGCAGGCCGCCTGGCACCATCTGCCTGTAGGCGCGGCGTGCGCCCTTCATCACTTCCGAGACCTTGCGCGAGGCTTCCGGGTCCGGATCGAAGATCGACACGTCGATGCCGTTGAGCAGCAGCCGCGCCACCCAGCCGGCGCCGATGACACCGCCGCCGATGGCGGCCGCCTTGTTGATGATGCTCATGCGGAAGCTCCGGTTCTGCTCTTGGCGGTTTCAGGATCGGTGAGAGGCACGCGCTCGCCGGCGCGGATCACGGCCGGGTCGTAGGCCTTGCGGGCGAAGACTTCGAGCACGAAGGGCCGAAAGAACTCGATCGGCAGCGTCTCGTAATCGGGATCGAAGCTCGACTGGTCCCAGCGCTCGCAGAACTGGTCGCAATCGTCGAAATAGGCATGACCGGCGAAGCGGTCGCGGGCGTGCCGGTTGCCGCCCAGATGATGCGCGTAATAGAGCCGCTGGAAATCGCCGTGCTTCTCCACCACCCAGGTGCATTGCTCGCGCACGAACGGCTTCAGGATCGATGCGGCGTATTCGTCGTGATTGTAGGGCGCGTAGATATCGCCGATGTCGTGCAGCAGCGCGCAGGCGATCCAGTCTGTGTCGGCGCCGTCGCGAAAGGCGCGCGTCGCCGCCTGCAGCGAATGGCCAAGCCGGGTGATCTTGTAGCCCGACAGGCCCTCGTCGAGCTGTACAAGCGCATCGAGCAGCCGGTCGCCGGTCTTGGCGGCATAGTCGATTTCATGGGCGGTCAGGAACTCGTAATCGTCCCTGTCGCCATCCTTCATCGCGGTGAATTTTACAGTAGTCATATCGACCCTCCCCGCGAATAATTTATGCCGCGATCGGCGCCCGCTTGGTCAGGTTCAGCTTCTTGCGCACTTCCTCCGGCCCGAGGATCCGGGCGCCGAGATTGGTGACGATCGAGGCCGCGCGCTCGACCAGCTGTGCATTGGTCGCCAGCACGCCCTTGTCGAGCCACAGATTGTCTTCCAGGCCGACGCGGACATTGCCGCCGGCCAGCACCGCGGCCGCCGCATAGGCCATCTGGTTGCGGCCGATGGCGAAGGCCGACCAGTTCCAGGTTGACGGCACGTTGTTGACCATCGCCATGAACGTGTTGAGGTCGTCAGGCGCGCCCCATGGCACGCCCATGCAGAGCTGCACCAGCGCATCGGCGTTGAGCACCTTCTCCTCGACCAGCTGCTTGGCGAACCACAGATGTCCGGTATCGAAGGCCTCGATCTCGGGCTTGACGCCGAGCGCCGTCATCATGCCGCCCATGGCGCGCAGCATGCCGGGCGTATTGGTCATCACATAGTCGGCCTCGGCGAAGTTCATCGTGCCGCAGTCGAGCGTGCAGATTTCGGGCAGGCACTGGCGCACATGCTCCATGCGGTTCGAGGCGCCGCCCATGTCGGTGCCTCTTTCATTGAGCGGCAACGGCGCTTCTGGCGAGCCGAACACCATGTCGCCGCCCATGCCGGCGGTGAGGTTCAGGATCACGTCGACTTCCGCCGCGCGGATGCGCTCGGTCACTTCACGGTAGAGATGCACGTCGCGCCGGGGCTTGCCGGTCTCGGGGTCGCGCACATGGCAATGAACGATCGCCGCGCCTGCCTTGGCCGCATCGATGGCCGAATCGGCGATCTGCTTGGGCGAACGCGGCACATGGGGGGAGCGATCCTGCGAGCCGCCGGATCCGGTCACGGCACAGGTAATGAAGACCTCACGGTTCATCGCAAGCGGCATCGAAACTCTCCTCCCATTTCGAAACAGGGACCAAGCATCGCGCGACTTGAACGAAACTGCTTTGCGTTTTACGAAGACGATATGATCAAAAGCGAAAAATCCGTCTTTCGCGCCGAACGCGAGGCCCTCAAGGTGACGTTCCTGGTGTTTTCCGGGTCCTCGATCATGTGCGTTGCCTCGGCTGTCGATCCGCTGCGCGCGGCGAACCGCATCTCCGGCGAGATACTCTTCGATTTCAAGCTGGTGTCGGTCACCGGCGAAGCGCCGGTCACCACATGCGGCCTGCCGGTGGCGGTCAGCGGCCGTTTCGACGCGACCGAAACTACCGATGTTCTCGTCGTCGTCGCCGGCTTCGGCACCCAGAATTACGCGACATCGGCCTTGCTTTCGGGATTGCGGCGCGCGGCGCGCGCGGCCCGTGCCTGCGGCGGCGTCGAGGCCGGCACATGGCTGGTGGCCCGCGCCGGCCTGCTCGAAGGCCGCAGCGCCACCACCCATTGGGAAGACATGGAGGATTTTTCCTCGGCCTTCCCCGGCGTTGACGTGCGCCCGGACCGCTATGTCATCGACGGCCCTGTCTTTACCTCGGGCGGCGCCTCGCCGACCTTCGACCTGATGCTGCATCTCATTCGCACGCGCCTCGGCATGGCGGTGGCGCTCGATGTCGCCAGCGTCTTCATCTACGATCAGGCCCGCGCCGCCACCGATGCCCAGCCGCTCGTCTCGCTCGGGCGGCTCGATGGCTACGACCCGCGCCTGGCGCAGGCCATCCGGCTGATGGAATCGCATGTCGACCGGCCGCTGACCATAGAGGCGGTGGCCAAGCGCGCCGGGGTGACGGCGCGGACGCTGGAAAGCATCTTCCGCAAGTCGATCGGCGAGACGCCGGGTGCCTACTATCTCAGGCTGCGCCTGGGGGCCGCGCGTCGGCTCGTGGTCGACACGCGGATCGCCATGGCCGATATTGCCGGGCGGACGGGTTTCTCGTCTGCCGCGGCCTTTTCCAGAGCGTTTTCAAGAGCTTTTGGCGAGGCCCCTGTCAGGCTTCGCCGCGGTTGATTCGGGAATCAGGCAGCGTTCTGGCGGTCGCCGCCGCCATCGATCTGCGAGCGCATCTGCCGCGCGAGATGGGTCTCGAAGCGGCTGGCCACGGCGCGGTCCCATTCGTTGGAGCGGCGCGCGCCGTCCCGGGGATGCGGCATTGCCATCAGCCGGTCGATGATCGAGCCGGCTCCTTCAGGTGAGAGCAGGGCGTCGATTTCACGTTCGTTCTGCATCGGTTCGCCTCCTTCATTCCTCTCCCGCCACGAGCCCTGTTTATACGAGATACGTGACGGCAGTTTGAAGGCAAGAGCGAGGTCATTGAGAGGCGGCAAGGGGCAAAACCTTGTCGTCCAATTGGCCTTCCGGCGAACGTGGTTCCCGGGTGCCTGATCGCGAATCAGGGGAGAGGTTTCACGAACAGCACGGTGGTGAAGCCGCTGTCCCATTCATCGTCGGGGTAACGGTCTTTCTCGACATAGCCGAGCGCTCTGTAGACGTCCTGGGCCCGCTCGTTGAACGTATCGGTCTCCAGCCGCGCTTGGGCAAAGCCGGCGGCGCGAATCGCCTGTTCGGCCTGCGACAAGAGCCTGCGGCCGACGCCCTGGCCCTGATGCCTGGCCCTGATATGCACGGCCTCGATGAAGTCGTCGCGCCAGTGGATCAGCCCGGCGATGTCGCCATCGATCTCGGCAACCGTGAAGTGCGGCCAGCTCTCCTCGACATAGCGTCCGCCAATGTCGGCTTCGACATAGCGCCGCGCCGATGTCTGGGTGATGTGCGGCAGCCAGGTGCCTTCGAACGTCTCCTGCAGCACCTGCTTCAGGGTCCCGACATCGCCCTGCCGCGCCGCGCGCACCGTGATCTGGCCGTCTGCCATTGTCGTCTCCGCTCACCTGGCGGAGACGACTAGCAAAAGACGATCACGGCGGCTTTCGGCCACACCGGGCAGATGTCGGTCCAGTTCGGGGCAATTCCAGGACGTCAGACGTAGCGGTTGACGATGTTTTCCAAGAGTTCCTGGCGGCCGGAACGCGGCTGCGGTTCGATCTTCTTCTTCACCACGCGCTCGGCGATCTCCTCCAGCGTGCGCTTGCCCGAAAGCATCGCCTTGGCCTCGGCGCCGTTCCAGCCTGCATAGCGCTCGGCCAGCGGACCCGACAGCGCTTTGTCCTCGACCATCTTCGCGGCTGCCTTGAGGCCACGCGCGCAGGAATCCATGCCGCCGATATGGCCGATCAGCAGATCCTGCGGATCGAGCGACTGACGGCGCAGCTTGGCGTCGAAATTGGTGCCGCCGGTCTTGAAGCCGCCGGCCTGCAGCACTTGGTAGAAGGCCAGCGCCATCTCCGGCACGTTGTTGGGGAACTGGTCGGTGTCCCAGCCCGACTGGTAGTCGTTGCGGTTCATGTCGATCGAGCCGAAAATCCCCAGCGCATTGGCCAGCGCAAGCTCATGTTCGAAGGAATGGCCGGCCAGGATGGCGTGGCCCTGCTCGATGTTGACCTTGACCTCCTTCTCCAGGCCGAAGCGCTTGAGGAAGCCGTAGACGGTGGCGACATCGTAGTCGTACTGGTGCTTTGTCGGCTCCTGCGGCTTCGGCTCGATCAGGATCGTGCCCTTGAAGCCTATCTTGTGCTTGTAGTCGACGACCAGGTTGAGGAAACGGCCGGCCTGTTCCTGTTCGCGGGCAAGGTCGGTGTTGAGCAGCGTCTCATAGCCTTCGCGGCCGCCCCAAAGCACATAGTTCTCGCCCTTCAGCCGCTTGGTGACGTCGATGCAGCTCTTCACCGTCGCCGCCGCGTAGGCGAAGACATCCGGATCTGGATTGGTCGCCGCGCCCGCCATGAAGCGGCGGTGCGAGAACAGGTTCGCCGTGCCCCAGAGCAGCTTGACGCCGGTCTGCTTCATCTTGGAGGCGAAATAGTCCGCGATCTCGTCGAGGCGGGCGGCGCTCTCGGAGAAATCCTTGCCTTCCGGCCGCACATCGGCGTCGTGGAAGCAGAAATAGGGCGCGCCGAGCAGCGAGAACATCTCGAAGGCGACGTCGGCCTTCAGTTTCGCCAGTTCCATCGTGTCGACGCCGCCGGCCTTGGGAAACCACGGGCGGTCGAAGGTCTGGCCGCCGAACGGATCGCCGCCCGGCCAGGCGAAGGAATGCCAGTAGGCGACGGCGAAGCGCAGATGGTCTTCCAGCCGCTTGCCGGCCACCACCTCGTCGGGATTGTAGAAACGATAGGCCAGCGGATTGGTCGAATCCGGTCCTTCATACTTGATCTTCTGGATGTCGCCGAAAAAGCCGCTGCTCATGGTTTTCTTCCTCTCCAAGATAGTTTTGCCCGATTACCTCGGGCGTAATTGGTTTCACGACGGCGCTGGCCGAAAACGGTCCTGTCAAAACAGTCGAACGAAGGAGACAGACCATGACCGACCTCAACACGATCGCCCAGAACTACATCGCCGCCTGGAACGAAAGCGATGCGGACCGCCGCAAGGCGCTGCTCGAAGCGGCCTTCACGAGCGATGTCAGCTATCGCGACCCGATCATGCAGGGCGACGGCCATGACGGCATCGCGGCCCTTGTGGATGGCGTCCAGCAGCGCTTTGCCGGCTTCCGTTTCTCGCTGAAGGGCACGCCGGACGGGTTTGGCGACAAGATCCGCTTCTCGTGGAATCTGGGACCCGAGGGTGTGCCCTCCGTCATTGAAGGCACCGACATCGGTGTCATCGAGAACGGCCGCCTGAAGAGCGTTACGGGGTTTCTCGACAAGATTCCGGCGCAGTGAGGCTAATTTCGTAGGGGCGGTGCGAGGCCCCCCTCTCCGGCCTGCCGGCCATCTCCCCCTCAAGGGGGGAGATTGATTGTCACGCAGGCCTTCGCCAACAACCAACGCCGAAAGAAAGAGGCCGCCGCCAAAGCTGCCAATCTCCCCCCTTGAGGGGGAGATGCCCGGCAGGGCAGAGAGGGGGGCCTCGCACTGACTCACGCTGTTACAGCCCTGATCGCCGGGTACAGCGCCCGGTAGCGCTGATAAGCATCGGCATACGCCCCGCCAAGCCCAGCATCCGGTTCAATCGTGGCATCCGTCCGCGGCGCGGTGCACACAGCCAGCGGATCAGCCCCTGTCGCCGCGATCAGGCCGAGCCTCGCCGCGCCGAACGCGGCACCGAAATCGCCATCGGCGGGAATGTCGACCGGCACCTGCAGCGCGGTGGCGATCGCCTTCAGCCAGTAGCGCGAGCGCGAGCCGCCGCCGATTGCCGTCACCCGCGTCAGGCTGGTGCCGGCCGTCTTCAAGGCCTCCAGGCTGTCGCGGAAGGCGAAGGCGACGCCTTCGAGCACGGCCTGCGTCAGCACGGCGCGGCCGGATTCATGCGCCAGGCCGGTGAAGGAACCGCGAATGGCCGAATCATTGTGCGGCGTGCGCTCGCCAGAGAGATAAGGCAGGAAGGACACGCCGGTCGGTGCTTTCAGCGTATCGCCGAGCTCCGACGTCAGCTCGCCCGCGCCTTTGCCCGTGATCTCCGACAGCCAGTTCAGCGAATCCGTGGCCGACAGGATGACGCCCATCTGATGCCAGGTGTCGGGCAAAGCATGGCAGAAAGTGTGCACCGCGCTCGCCGGGTTGGGCAGATAGGAAGCGTTGGCGGCAAACAGCACGCCCGACGTGCCGAGCGAGACAAAGGCGTGGCCGGCGCCGACCGTGCCCATGCCGCAGGCCGAAGCCGCGTTGTCGCCGGCGCCGCCGGCAACCGGGATGCCGGCTGCGATGCCCCATTTCGACGCCAGCTCGGCGCGCAGGCCGCCGGCTTTCGCGGTGCCCTCGACCAGCGACGGCATGTGGCTTTCGTCAAGCGATGTCGCCGCCAGCAGGTCCGCCGACCAGCGCCGCTTGCCGACATCGAGCCAGGACGTGCCGGCTGAATCAGACATTTCCGAAATATGCTCGCCGGTCAGCCAAAGCCGCAGGAAATCCTTGGGCAAAAGAACTTTCGCCACCTTGGCGAACACAGCGGGCTCATTGTTCTTCACCCAGGCGAGCTTCGGCGCGGTGAAGCCAGGGAAGACGATGTTGCCGGTGAGCGCGCGGAAGCGCGGATCGGCGTCGAGCGCGGCCGCCTCGACATGGCTGCGCGTATCGTTCCACAGGATGCAGGGGCGCAGCACATGATCGGCCGCGTCGAGCAAGGTCGCGCCGTGCATCTGGCCGGAGAGGCCGATGCCTTTGACCGCCGCGAACTGTGCCGGTTGAGAGGCTTTCAATTCGGCAATCGCGTCCTCGCAGGCGCGGATCCAATGCGCCGGGTCCTGCTCGGACCAGCCGGGATGCGGGCGCGAGACGTCGAGCGAGCCATGGCCGGAGCCGACGATGCTCTGCTTGGCATCGATCAGCAGCGCCTTGACGCCTGACGTGCCCAGGTCGAGGCCGAGATACATGGTTTCCTCCCACGTCGCTATTTTTTTCGGATCTCGAAAAAATCTGGCTGAGCCAGTCTTTAAGGCAAGAACCGCTCCGGGTCAATTCTCTGACAAATCGCCCGCCCGCCGCGAAAACAGCGCCGATAGGGGACTGTCGGGGCGTGCCGTCGCGCGCTCCGCCACAAGGGCCCTGGCAAGCGCGCCATCACCGGCGCGCAGTGCGGCCTCGATCAGCGTGAGATCGATGACGTCGCGCTGTGCATGGCTGCCGCCAAAACGGTGGGCGATCGTCCGGATCGGCCGGATCAGCCGGATGGTTTCGGCGTAATTGCCCTCGCCGAACGCCTTGATGGCGAGCGTCAGCGGATGGCCGACATCCCTGGTGAAGGCGACATTGTCGTCATCGCCGCGCATGGCCCGGCCCTGTGCCTCGAGGAGATCGCCGGCCGGGGCGCCGAGCCCCGCGCCGACAAAGGCCATCATCGCATGCGCGTCGTTGAAAGCGTAGCTGCCGGCACCCGCCTTGGGCACCCAATTGGCGGCCAGGGCTGCCCAGCGGTCGCCGGCATCGATGCCGCCGAGATGCAGCCGCCACAGGATCGCAGAGGCATCGACCATGTTGAGCGCCAGCGTCGACCCGGTGCCGTAGATAGGCCCGTCATAGAGCGCCAGCACTTCGTCGGTCTCGCCGAGATCATAGTGGAACAGCGCCAGGTGCCACCAATTGTGGACCTGGAGGAAACTTTCCCTCGTCCACGCCTCCGGATCGGCACGCATCCAAGCAATGCCGTCCCTTTGCCGGCTTTGCATTTCCATGACATGCGCGACCGCGTGCTGCGCCCAGCCGTCGCGCGGTTCGATCTCGACCGCTTGACGACCCAGCCTCTCGGCCTGTGCATACTCTCCCATCTCCTCGAGCCCGAAGGCATGCATGCCGAGCATGGCGTGATACCCCGGCATGTCAGCCTGCCATGACGGTAGCGCAAGGGCGATGCGGTCGCGCAGCATGCGGGCATTGCCGGTGAAGAAATCGACCTGGTGCCCGACCTGGAGCGCCACGGCGTCGAGCGGAAAGTCGACTGCTATGTCTTGCAGGATGGCGGAGGCCCGATGCCAGCGCCCGTTGGCGAGATGGCCAAGCGCCGCGACATGGGCTCGTTCGCGCGCCGTGGCGGCAAGCGGCAGCGCCGCCGCATGGCAGGTCCTGGCCACGGCCGTCGCTTCCGGTTCGGTGGCAAGGCCGAAAAGATAACCCTTGAAGACATGCGCCATGACAAACCCGGGATCCTGTGCGATGGCGCGATCGACGGAGCCGACAGGATCGCCGATGAAGCACTGCAGCTCACGCACCGCCTGGCTGTAGGGCGCGAACCCCGCTTCCGTGGCACCGGAAAATGCCAAGCCGAATTCGTCCCTGACAGCCATGCGAGTGTCCTTGTCGAGCCCCGATGGGCGTGATGCCCCTCGGTCCAACATGATCTTAAAGCATGGACCACGGTCGCGCCATTTCGCGGGCTGCGGCGTGTCATTTCAGCTATTTTTGTAGTTCATCAACCATGAGGGACAGATTAGGCTTTGTAAAACCTGACGAATTGTGGCTTCATTGCGGCGCGGGTAAGGGGCTTGAAATCGCGATCTGAGAGGGGACGCGATGCGGCACTTGAAAATACAGCTTCCGGACAGCGGTTCGGAGCACAATGATCGAGCTGTTTCTTTGCTACGGCGAAGGCGTTGGCGGATCGATCCGAGGTTTATTAGCTTACTTGCAACTACAGCGCTGATGTTGCTGCCTGGCTCTGCGGCATTCGCGGCATGCGTGCTGGTTCCGTCTCCGGGAAATGACACCTTCACTTGCGATAGTGGCGATTCGGGCGGCGGCCTCACCGATACCAGCGGCGACAACACGCTGACCTTTCCCGCTGGTGGCACCGGCCAGGTAAGCGGCAATGTCACCTTCGGCGCCGGCACGGATCGCATCGACATGCAGTCCGGCACCGTCGCCGGCAATGTCCAGCAGGGCGCCGGCATCGACGACTTCAACATGAGTGGCGGCCAGATCGGGTCGCTGAACCAGGGCGACGGGCTCGACACTTTCACCATGACGGGCGGGCGCATCGTCGATTTCTTCGACGATGGCGATCGTGCCGTGATGACTGGCGGCCGCATCGGCCGCGTCAACATGAAGCTCGACAAGAACTATTTCAACATGTCGGCTGGCACCATCGACCGCAACCTCGTCACCGGCTTCGACCAGGACACCATCATTCTCTCGGGCGGCACGATCGGCGGCAATATCAGCGTCAGCGGCGGCAACGACAGCGTCACGATCACGGGCGGTACGGTCGGTGGCGACGTGCTGCTGAGCTTCGGCGCGGACAATTTCGTCTGGGATGGCGGTGGCATCATTTATGGTTCGGTCGATCTCGGCGCCGACAACGATACAGTCAGGCTCAGCAACCTCACCAAGGCCAATCTCGGCGGAGCCGATGCGCTGAACGGCGGCCTCGGCACCGATGCGCTCACCTTCGACAACGTCAAGCTGGACGGCGTCGCCAGGGTCCAGAACTGGGAAACCATCGACGCCACCAATGACACCCAGCTGATCCTGGATGGCAATCTGGTGCTGGGCGACAGCGGCACGGGCACCGGAAAGCTCAGTGTCGACCAGGCAAGCACGCTCTATGGTGGCGGCTTCAGCAGTTCCATCCAGGCCTTTACGGCGGGGCAACTGGCCGAAGTGGTCAATGCCGGCCGCATCGACCTGACCAATGGCGGCACCGGCGCCACCGACCGCCTGACCATTTCAGGCAATTATGTCGGCATGGGCGGGTTGTTGCTGCTGCAGACCGAACTCGGCGACGACAGTTCCGCTTCCGACCGGCTGGTGCTGTCGGGCGGCACGGCCTCGGGCTCGACCGGCATTGCCGTGGTCAATGTCGGCGGCGCCGGGGCGCAGACCACGGCCGACGGCATCATGCTTGTCCAGGCGGTCAACGGCGCCACGTCGAGCGCCGGCGCCTTTGCCCTCGATGCGCCGGTCGCTGCCGGCGCCTTCGAATATTACCTCTTCAAGGGCGGCGTCAGCGCTGGCAGCGAGGAGAACTGGTATCTACGCTCGACGCTGAACACACCGGCGACGCCGGCCGCGGGGCCGCCGGCGCTCGAACCGGCGCCACAGCCCGAGCCGGAGGCGCCGCAGACCGAAGCGCCGCCGCCGCCGTCCGAATTGCCGCCGGTGCCGGTGCCGACCGATGGCGACATCAACAACCCGCCGGTCGATTCGACACCGCCGGTGCAGGCGGGCGATCCGGAGCCCGAGGCACCGCCGCCGCCACCGCCGGCGCCGCCGGCGGATCCGCCACCGCCGCCGCCGGTTGTCCCCACCGCCGTGCCGGACCTGCCGACGCCGGCCCCCGGCGAGACGATCCTGCTCTACCGCATCGAGGTGCCCACCTATTCGGCCCTGCCGCCGGTGGCCGGGCATCTGGCGATGACGACGCTCGGCACCTTCCACGAGCGGCGCGGCGAACAGAGCCTGTTGTCGAACGCCGAGCTGTCGCCGGTCTGGGGCCGCATATACGGCCAGGACGCCAAGATGGGCTGGTCGGGGACGGTGTCGCCATCCTTCGACGGCACCTTGTTCGGCCTGCAGGCCGGCTTCGACGTCCTCGGCCGTGAAACCGCCTCGGGCGGGATCGATCGCGCCGGCCTGTTCGTCGCCTATGCCAGCATGAAAGGTGACGTGCGTGGCCAGGCGCTGGGGCGGAATGACCTGTCCGTCGGCCGCCTCGATGTCAGCGGCACCAGCGTCGGCGGTTACTGGACCCGTATCGGTCAAAGCGGCTGGTACCTCGACGGCGTCCTCATGGCCACCTTCTTCGGCGGCGACGCGACGTCGTCGCGCGATGTCGGCATCGACATCGGCGGAACAGGCGTCACCGCCTCGCTGGAAAGCGGCTATCCCATAGCGCTGGCGCAGGGCTGGACGCTCGAACCGCAGGCGCAACTGATCTGGCAGCAACTGTCGCTCGACGATGCCAGGGACCGTTTCTCGTCTGTTTCCTTCGACAGCGACGGCAGCGTCACCGGCCGGCTGGGCGCGCGGCTGCAGGGCGAGGCCTCCGTCAACGGCATGGCGCTGCAGCCCTACCTCAAGGCCAATATCTGGCATGATTTCGGCGGCACCGATCATGTCGGCTTCGACACCACCGACATCTCGACCGAGGGCAGGTCAACCTCGTTCGAATTCGGCGGCGGCATCGTCGCGCAGGTGACGGACAAGGTCAGCCTCTTCGCCACCGCCGATTACACCACCAACCTCGGCGGCGACAAACGCCGCATCCTCGAGGGCAATCTGGGCCTTAGCGTCAAATGGTGAAGCAAGGCTGGATCGACAGATCCAGTCCGCGCTCGCCTAATGCATGTCGCCCGGAAGTGTCCTCGGTTCCGGGACAACGACATGCATAAAATCAGAAGCTTACAGTAGGTCGGGCGAACCCTGTTCGCCACGACATGCTGTAGAGCCGTTCAGCGTTTGGTAGAATCGCAGACCCGCTCTAACTCTTTGTTTTTACGCAATTCCCAAGGGGACGCGCGACACGCTTCTCCCGGGAAAACCGCTACGCACTTTGCTGGAATTGCTCTAACGCCAGAGGCACACCCGGACGTCCTTGCCGACATAACATGCGCCTTCGCGCCGAAGCTCTCCCCAGTCGTCGGAATCGCCATGGGTGTCGCGAATGTCGCCGTTGGCATAGCCGTTCCAGACATCGCCGTCCTTGTAGACGACCGCCCAGTAGTCCCTGGACATTTCACCGGCCCCGCTATGCGTATCCGGATAGTCGATCCCGGCAAAAACCTGCCGGGGTCCCTGGATGTTGAAATCGCCGCCCTGCTCGATCTGATAGGAGCATTTTCCGGATATCCGGGTCTGTCCGCCGACGACAAGCAGGCAGCGGCCCCATTTGTAGCCGGCCGGCAGACGGTGCCGTGGTTGCGCATGCGAAGGCGAACAGGAAACTGCAATGGCTAGCGCCGCTATCATGGTTCGTTCGATCATCATGTCATCCGTCCTGTAACAGCCGATCCAGAGAGAAACCGGGCGGCGCCGGCAGATCCGTCGATCAATTGCCCGAACGCATCGCCACCGTGGCGATGCCTGCGCCGACCAGCAGCGTGCCGCCGGTGCGGTTGAAGATGCGGATCGCCTTGGGATTGCGCACGACATTGCGGGCACGCGCCGCGATCAGCGCATAACCGAAGGCGTTGGCGAAGGCGAGCACCAGGAACGTCGTCTCGAAGATCAGCATCTGGGTCCAGAAATTGGCATGCCGGTCCAGGAACTGCGGCAGGAAGGCGACGAAGAAGGTGATGCTCTTCGGATTGAGCGCCGTGACCAGCCAGGCATGCGCCATCATCTTGGCGGACGACACGGCGTCGGTGCGCGGTTCGGCTTTCAGCGTGCCGCCGGCGCGGAACAGCTTCACGCCGAGATAGATCAGATAGCCGGCGCCGATCAGCTTCAGGATGGTGAAGACGGTCGCGGAGGCGGCCAGCAGTGCGCCGATGCCCAGCATCGACAAGGTCATGGCGGTGAAGTCGCCGAGCGCCACGCCGACGGCCATCGGCAGGGCGGTTCGCCAGCCCTGGCCCAGTGCGTAGGACACGACGAGAAGAATGGTCGGCCCCGGGATGATGAGAAGGATGGTCGACGCGGCAGCGAAGGCGGCCCAGTTTTCGAAGGACATGTCTGTCTCCCTTGGGTTAAGGAAAAGGATAAATCCCGAGCCCAGGGAGAATGTAAAGAGAAATCGCGGGCGCCGAGCGCCACGCATTTTGCCCGAATTGCCGCTTGCCCGAATTGCAGGCCGTCAGTTTCGCCAGCGGCCGATCGGCGTCAGTTCGCGCCGCTCAGCGTGCTCACGATATCGGCCAGGCTGACATTGGCACCGAGAACCATGGCGGCCGCGGCAATGGCGGCGGCAAGAAGCTTGATGTCGGTTTTTAACGTCTTGCACATGGAGGCCCCTCGCTGATCGCCGGCAGAGGTAGGAAACGCCGGTGCCGGGATTGTGACCCGACGGAGGTGATTTTGTGCAGGCGCACGGAGGCGGTGATCGCCGCGGGCGTGGAACGTCACGCCGGCGAGGCGCAAACGCAGGCAGCGCAAGGCATTCACGCTTTATCAACCATGAATGATGAAAATGCCCGACATCCGGCCGGACCGTGCTTCCCGCCGACAGCGTAGGGTTGGGTATATGCGTGACTTGCCGCAAGGTCCGACGCCGCCACGAAACGGCGACGCAATCGAAACCGATCTCCTTCTTTCCCGCCGCGCCGTCCTGTCGGGAGCGGGCGCCTTGGCGCTGCTCGGCGTCGCCGGCTGCTCGACCTCAGGCGATGGCGGCATGCCGGCGCTCGAACTGGACAACACGGTCACCGGTTCGGTGCCGCATATCCGGCCCCAGATCAGCGTCGACAAGAACATCACCAGCCCCGATGTCATGTATGCCGCGCTGACCGACAACGGCTTCAACGTGCCCGAAGTGCCCTATCTCAAGGTCAAGCCGGAATTCCGCCGCCAGATCGTCGTCGACACCACCGGCGAGGCGCCCGGCACCATCGTCGTGCACCTGAAGGAGCGCATGCTCTATCTCGTCCAGCCGGGCGGCGACGCCATCCGCTACGGTGTCGGCATCGGCAAGGACGGTTTCCGCTGGTCCGGCCGCGCCAACATCCAGTACGGAAGGGAATGGCCGACCTGGACGCCGCCGCCCGAAATGATCCAGCGCAAGCCGGAACTGGTGAAGTGGCAGGGCGGCCAGCCCGGCGGCCTCACCAATCCGCTCGGCGCCCGGGCGCTCTACATCTACCAGGACGGCAAGGACACCGGCTACCGCATCCATGGCTCGCCCGAATGGTGGAGCATCGGCCAGGCGATGTCGTCGGGCTGCGTGCGCCTGATCAACCAGGATATTATCGACCTCTACAGCCGGGTATCGAAGAAAAACCCGGTCGTCGTCATGTGATCGTCCATCTCCCTGACACTCCCCGTTGCGCGATGTCGCAAGACAGGCCAAGGTGCCTGAAATCACAGCATGATGTCGTCCGAAAACCGCTTCACACTTTTCGGCATCATGCTCTAGGGAGACGTCAGGAATGGCCGAAACTTTCGTTATCGCGCAGGGCGGCGGCCCGACCGCCGTCATCAACCAGACGGTCGTCGGCGCTACGCTGGAAATCCGCAAGCGGCATCCCGGCGCAAAGGTGCTGGGCTCCATCCACGGCGTGCGCGGCATCCGTGACGGCAATTATGTCGATCTTTCCGCCATCCCGGAGGATAGGCTGCGGCTGATCGCCGGAACGCCGAGCGCGGCGCTGGGCTCGACGCGCGACAAGCCTGACGCCGCCTATTGCGAGGTCGTCCTCAAGGGCCTGCAGAAGGCCGGCGCCGACGCCTTCATCTATATCGGCGGCAACGACACGTCGGGCACGCAGCAGATCCTGACCGACGCCGCCGGTGGCAAGATCGCCTTCGTCCATGCGCCGAAGACCATCGACAATGATCTCGAGGAAAACGACCATACGCCGGGCTTCATCTCGGCCGCAGAATTCGTCGCCGGCGCCTTCCTGTCGGTCGATCTCGATTTCCGCGCGCTGCCCGGCATCTATGTCGGCATCGTCATGGGCCGGCATGCCGGCTTCCTGACCGCGGCCGCCGCCGCATGGCAGCTCGACCCCGACAGCGGTCCACACCTTGTCTACGTGCCCGAACGGCCATTCTCGGCCGCCGGCTTCATCGACGACGTGCGCGCCTCGCTCGACCGCCACAAGCGCTGCATCGTTGCGGTGTCGGAAGGGGTGAGCACCGCCGACGGCAAGGCACTGGTCGAAAGCCTGGTGCCGCCCGAAAAGCTCGAGCGCGACCAGCACGGCAACGTCAAACTGTCGGGCAGCGACCTGCCCGCCGCGCTCGAACGCGCACTGGCCGAAGGCCTGCCTGGCAAGCGGGCCCGCGTCGACGCGCTCGGCTACATGCCGCGTGGCTATGTCGGCGCCATCAGCGCGGTCGACGCGCAAGAGGCCTTCGATGCCGGCGCCTTTGCCGTCGGCGTCGCCGAACAGGGCGGCGGCTCGGTGGCGCTGCAATATGACGGTTCGAAAACGGTGCTGAAGAAGGTGCCGCTGAAGAACGTCGCCGGCAAGACCCGCCACATGCCCGACAATTTCATGAAGCCCGACGCCAACCAACTGTCCGATGCCGGCATGGCCTATCTGAAGCGGCTGGTGCCGGAAAAATACAAGGTCGGGAAGCCGTTCGTCTGATGCCGGCCCCTGTGCCCGGCTGGTTCTCCAGAAGCGTCGTCGACGACAAAACGACGATGCTGACCGAGCCGTTCGTGCATGACTATCTGCGCGCCAACATCTGGCATCTCACCGGCCGCGATGCCGATCTCCTGGTCGATACCGGCATGGGCATCTGTCCGCTGGCGCCGGAGATCCGGACACCCGAAGGCAAGCCGCTGCTGGTCGTCGCCACCCATATCCATCTCGATCATGTCGGTTCGCTGCACGAGTTCCCCCTGCGCGCCGGGCCGAGGATGAGTGCGACGCAGTTCGAGAGCATGGATGAGAGAGCGACCTACGCCTACATGTTCCACGACCTCGAAGGCGCCGTCTCGAAACTGCCCGGGCCGGGCTGGAAATCGGGCGACTACAAGATCCCGCCGGCGCCCTTGACGCGCATGCTCGACGAGGGCGACGTGGTCGATCTCGGCGACCGCCGGTTCCGGGTGCTGCACCTGCCCGGGCACTCGCCGGATTCGATCGCGCTGTTCGACGAGACCGACGGCCTCTTCTTCGCCGGCGACGCCATCTATGACGATACGCTGATCGACGACCTGCCGGATTCCGACCGGGAGGCCTATCGCAACACCATGCGCCGGCTTCTCGACCTGCCGATCCGCATCGGCCATGGCGGTCACGGCCCGAGTTTCGACGGCAGGCGCATGCGCGAAATCGCGTCGGCCTATCTGCGGTCCGTAAGCGCATCCTGAATTAAATCTTCGTAAGGTCGGGCAAAAACCCTAATTCAGGCCATTCGCGACCCTAGATAGCTGGTGTCGATCCGGCCGGCCGCCATGCACGGCGAGGCAAGCCACCCCGGCCGTCGACACGCTGACGGGCGCTCTCTCCCAGGATGCGCCCGCGGCGCCCGATCAACCCTCGCCCGGACAGAACGACCATGTCACCCCTTGGTATTCTTCGTAGGCATCGCGTCGCCGCCCTGCTGGGCGCGGCGCTGATCATCTCCCCCGTCGTCGTCTCCTTCGCCCAGAGCGCGGGCAATGGCGGCTTGAGCAATGCCGTTGCCACCACCCAGACCCCGGTCGCCGGAATAACGGCCCCGAACGGATCGTTCGCGCCGATCGTGGCCGCGGCCAAGCCCGCCGTCGTCACCGTCACCACCGTCATGAAGGCACAACCGGAAGCCATGAACGACGGCTCACAGGACGGCTCACCGCTCGGCAATTCGCCCTTCGACGACTATTTCCGCCAGTTCTTCGGCGATCAAGGCGCACCAATGCCCAGGACGCCGCCGCAACAGCAGCCGCAGCGCGCCGAGGCGCTAGGTTCCGGCTTCATCGTCGGTGCCGACGGCACCATCGTCACCAACAACCATGTCGTCGACGGCGCGACCTCGATCAAGGTGACCCTCGACGACGGCACCGAGCTCCCCGCGAAGCTGATCGGTCACGACGCCAAAAACGATCTCGCCGTGCTCAGGATCAAGGCCGGCAAGCCGTTGCCGACCGTGAAATGGGGCGATTCCGACAAGCTGATGACCGGCGACCAGGTGCTGGCGATCGGCAATCCGTTCGGCATCGGCACCACGGTAACGGCCGGTATCGTCTCGGCACGCGGCCGCGACCTGCACAGCGGGCCGTTCGACGACTTCATCCAGATCGACGCGCCGATCAATCACGGCAACTCCGGCGGCCCGCTGGTCGATATCAGCGGCAATGTCGTGGGCATCAACACGGCGATCTACTCACCCAATGGCGGCAGCGTCGGCGTCGGCTTCGCCATCCCGTCGGACCAGGCGCAGAAGGTCGTCGCCAAGCTGATGAAGGGCGGCGACATCGAATACGGCTATCTCGGCGTCGAGATCCAGCCCGTCACCCCTGATATCGCCAGCGCCATCGGGCTCGATCATTCCGGTGGGGCCCTGGTATCGCGGGTCAATGACGACTCGCCCGCCGCAAGTGCCGGCGTCGAGACCGGCGACGTCATCACCAGCTTCGCCGGACAGGACGTGAAGGATCCCAAGGACCTGTCACGGGCCGTCGCCGACGTCTCGCCGGGCTCGAAAGAAAGTCTGGAGGTCTGGCGCAAGGGCAAGGCGATGCAGATTTCCGTCGCTGTCGGGCGCAACAGCGACGATGTGAAAACCGCATCGACCGATGATTCCGGCGCGCCGGGCACCGGGCAGGGTGCCCGTGCGCCGACCATCGGCCTCGGCCTGATGGACATCACGCCCGACATCCGCCAGCAGATGAATCTCGCCGACAACGAGCGCGGCGCGGTGGTCGCCACCGTCAATCCGGACAAGGCCGCGGCCGGTGCCGGCATACAGCCCGGCGACATCATCGTCGCCGTCAACCAGGCCTCGGTGAAGAGCGCCAGGCAGGTCACGCAAGCCATAGCGCAGGCCAGCAAATCGGGCCGCAAATCGGTGCTGCTGCTGGTCGAGCGCGACGGCAACCAGATCTATGTCGCCGTGCCGTTCGCCAATGGCTGACGATGCAAGGTGCTGACCTGAACATCGACATGGCGGGCCCGGGCCCGCCATGTTCTTGTTACAGCTTGCGCAGGGCCACTTCCTCGACCAGATGGTCGGCGCCCTTGCGCAGGATCAGGTCGGCGCGCGCGCGCGTCGGCAGGATGTTCTCGCGCAGGTTCTTCAGGTTGATGTTGCTCCACAGGCCCTCTGCGATCGCCCGCGCCGCTTCCTCGGAAAGCTGCGAATAGCGGTGGAAGAAGGAGTCCGGGTTGCGGAAGGCGGTCTCGCGCAGCCGCATGAAGCGCGAGATGTACCATTGGTGGATCAGCGTCTCGTCGGCGTCGATATAGATGGCGAAGTCGAAGAAGTCGGACAGGAAAGGCACGATCTTGCCGTCCTGCGGCAGCTTGCCCGGCTGCAGCACGTTGATGCCTTCGAAAATCAGGATATCGGGCCGGTCGATAGTGACGAACTCGCCCGGAATGACATCGTAGGTGAGGTGCGAATAGACCGGCGCGCGGACGTTGGGCAATGCCGACTTGATGCCCGAGAGGAAGCGCAGCAGCGCGCCGACATCGTAGCTGTCGGGAAAGCCCTTGCGCTCCATCAGGTTCTCGCGGCGCAGCACCTCGTTGGGCAGCAGGAAGCCGTCCGTGGTGATGAGATCGACCTTGGGGCTCGACGGCCAGCGCGCCAGAAGCTCCTTCAGCACGCGCGCCGTGGTCGATTTGCCGACCGCGACGGAGCCGGCGATGCCGATGATGAAGGGCGTCTTGACCACGTCGACGGCATTGAAGAATGCCTGGCGCTGCCGGAACAGAAGCTGGCTCGCCTCGACATGGGCCGACAGAAGCCGCGACAGCGACAGGTAGATGCGCGAGACCTCGGCAAGGTCGACCGGGTCGTTGAGCGAGCGCAGGCGGCGGAATTCGTCCTCGCTCAGCGTCAGCGGCGTCTGGGCGCGGAACTGCGACCATTGCTCGGCCGAGAAGAAGCGAAAGGGAGAATATTTCTCGGTCGGCGCGAGCTGATCCATCGAGATACCTGCCCTCCCTCGCGGTCAGCCCTTGGGGCGTGACGCCTTCTCGGCGATGCCCGAACGCCCGGTGCGGCTTTCGAGCTCCTTGAGCACGTCGCTCAACGGAACACCCGAAATGCCGAGAACGACGAGCCAATGATATATAAGATCGGCGCTTTCCGAAACGAGGCCCTGCTTGTCGCCCTTGACGGCGGCAATCACCGTCTCGACCGCCTCCTCGCCAAGCTTCTGCGCCGCCTTGTCGATGCCGCGCGCGAACAGCTTCGCCGTCCACGAATCCGGATCGCCGGACCGGGCGCGTTCCCGGATGCTTGCCTCCAGGTCGGCGAGCGAGAATTCAGCCATGGCGCAGGAGCCCTGTTCTTAGCCGGAAAGCCTCTAGGGCCGATCGGCCAAGGAGTCCAGCCGCATCGGCAGGCCGGCCTCGGCCATATGCGCCTTGGCCTCAGCGATCGTGTAGGTGCCGAAATGGAAGATCGAGGCCGCCAGCACGGCCCCGGCATGGCCGTCGCGGATGCCGGCCACCATGTGATCGAGCGTGCCGACGCCGCCGGAAGCGATGACCGGCGCACGCACTGCATCCGATACCGCACGGGTCAGGGCGATGTCGTAGCCGGCCTTGGTGCCGTCGCGGTCCATCGAGGTCAAAAGGATCTCGCCGGCGCCGCGATCGACCATGTTTCGGGCGAATTCGATGGCGTCGATGCCGGTCTTCTCGCGCCCGCCATGGGTGAAGATTTCCCAGCGGTCGGCCTCACCGGCGCCGGAGACTTTCTTGGCGTCGATGGCGACGACAATGCACTGGTTGCCGAACTTGTCGGCCGACTCGGCGACGAAATCCGGGTTCTTCACCGCCGCCGTGTTGATCGACACCTTGTCGGCGCCGGCCAGCAGCAATTTCCTGATATCGGCGACCTGGCGCACGCCGCCGCCGACGGTCAACGGCATGAAGCACTGTTCGGCGGTGCGGGCGATGACGTCGAAAATGGTCTCGCGATTGTCCGACGAGGCGGTGATGTCGAGAAAGCAGAGTTCGTCGGCACCGGCGGCGTCATAGGCCTTGGCGGCCTCGACCGGATCGCCGGCGTCGATGAGATCGACGAAATTGACGCCCTTGACGACGCGGCCGTCCTTGACGTCGAGGCAAGGGATGACGCGGGCTTTCAGCATCAGCGGCCCTCTATCGTGGCGATGAGATCGTTGAGCAGCTGGCCGACCAGCGGCGGCACGTCGGCCTGGGCGTCGAAGGCCGGGTCGTAGGCGGAAACGGTGATGCCGACGACCGGCACGGCTAGCGCCATGGCGCAGGCCGCGTCGCGCAACTGTTCCGGGTTCGGGCCGCCAGGTGTGACGTAGCGGTTGGCCTGCAATGCCTTGGGATCATGCACGTCGAGATCGAGATGCATGTGCACGCTCTTGGCGCCGGCGGCCTTCAGCCTTTCCGTCGCTTGCGCCACCCCGGGACATTCCGTCCGGATGACCGGCAATGTTGCGAGGAGTTTCTCCTCGGCCGGATCGAGATCCCTGGCGTTGACGAGCACGCAGCGCGAGGGATCGATCGGCTTGAAGCCGGGAATGGCCGCCGCCATCGGCCGCCAGCACAGGCCAAGCACCGTCGACAGCGCCATGCCGTCGAGGAAGCCGTAGATCGACGTTTCGGGCGTGTTGAGGTCGCCATGCTGGTCGGCCCAGACGATGGCGTCGGCGCCTTCGCCGGCGACCGCGCCGGCCGACGTCAGGCAGTTGCCGGCCAGCACGATGGGGAACCGCCCCCTGTCACGCGCAATGCGGACCTCGCCCGAGACGGCGTTGCAGACGGCAAAACCCGTGGCGATCTCGCGCTCCTGCTCGTCGCCGACCTTGCCGATATCCGCGACCGTCACGTCATGGCCGGCCATGGTCAGCGCGTCGACCAGTCCGCCCGAGATCAGCGCGTCCGGGCCCTGGCCCATGCCACCGTGATAGTGGCCGCTGTCATAGGAGGCCAGGATGATGGTGATCTTCACGAGCGAGCCTCCGCCACGGGCCTGCCTTGCAGGATCGCCAGTGCCTCGGCGGGATCGATGCGGCCGTCATAGAGCGCGCGCCCCGAAATCGCGCCTTCGAGCTTTTGCGCGTCGGGCATCGTCATGCGCACGATGTCGGCGATCGAGGCGAGGCCGCCCGACGCGATCACCGGGATCGAGACCGCGTCGGCGAGATCGATCGTGGCATCCCAGTTGATGCCGGTCAGCACGCCGTCGCGGTCGATGTCTGTGTAGATGATGGCGGCGACGCCGGCGCCCTCGAACTTTTTAGCTAGTTCGATGACGCCAAGGGTGGACGCCTCGGCCCAGCCTTCGACCGCCACCTTGCCGCCCTTGGCGTCGATGCCGACGGCGACCTTGCCTGGAAACGCCTTGCAGGCATGCCTGACCAGGTCGGGATCGCGCACCGCCACCGTGCCGAGGATGACGCGGGCCAGTCCACGGTCGAGCCAGTCCTCGATCTGCGCCAGCGTGCGGATGCCGCCGCCGAGCTGAACCGGGTTCTTCGTCGCCTTGAGGATGGCGCCGACCGCCGCGCTGTTGACGCTCTGGCCCTGGAAGGCGCCGTTTAGGTCGACGACATGCAGCCATTCGAAGCCCTGGTCCTCGAAGGCTTTTGCCTGCGCTGCGGGGTCATCGTTGTAGATGGTCGCGGTCGCCATGTCGCCGTGCTTCAGGCGCACGCACTGGCCGTCCTTGAGATCGATGGCTGGAAAAAGGATCATGCGTTCAGGCGCCTTCAACGATGACGAAATGACCTGTCGAGGCGGCAAGCCGGAACTTGGAGGCCTGCTGATATTCCGGTGAATGGTAGCATTCGATCGCCTTGTCGTAGGAATCGAACTCCACCAGCACATGCCGGTTGCCGGTCGGTCCCTCCGGATTCTCATGGCGGCCGGCCCGCACGGCGAATTTCGCTCCATACTTCGCGAACGCCACCGCATTCGCCTCGATATACTGCTTGTACATCTCGGGGTCGCGGACATCGATCATCGCTATCCAGTAGCCCTTCTTGCTCATCGTGTTCAGGGCCTCCAGCGTAGGAAATTGGTGATCAGCGCCAGGCCCAGCGCCTGGCTCTTTTCCGGATGGAACTGCGTGCCGGCGAGATTGTCGCGGGCGACGGTCGCCGTCACCGGGCCGCCATAGTCGGCGACCGCAACGACCTCGTCCGGGTTTTTTGCGTCGAGATGATAGGAATGGACGAAATAGGCATGCAGCCCATCGGGTCCGGTCGGAATGCCGGCAAACAGCGGATGCTGGCGCCTCAACTCGATCGTGTTCCAGCCGATCTGCGGGATTTTCAGGGCCGGATCGGTCGGCGTGATCTCCTTGACGTCGCCCGATATCCAGCCGAAGCCGCTGGTGACGGTCTTTTCCAGACCACGCTCTGACATCAGCTGCATGCCGACGCAGATGCCGAGGAAAGGCCGGCCCTTACGAACGGCGACATCTTCGACCGCCTCCCACATGCCCTCGACCGCGCGCAGGCCGGCCGCGCAATCGGCGTAAGCGCCGACGCCGGGCAGCACGATGCGGTCGGCGCTGCGCACCCGGTCGGCATCGGCCGTTAGGTCGATCTCGGCCGCGATGCCGGCCTCGCGCGCGGCGCGCTCGAAAGCCTTGGTGGCCGAGCGCAGATTGCCCGAGCCGTAATCGATGATCGCAACCCGCATCTCAGCGCCGTCCCGGAATATGGGTCAGCCCCAGCGCCATGCCGGGTTGCGCCGGGCGCGCCAGGGCGGCGTCCGGAACGATCCGCGGCGCGGGCGCTGCCTCGTCCGCGAGGCCTTCGGCCTCCAGCGTATAACGCATGTCGGCGTCCCCGAGCCGGGCCGCCTCGACGACGCCCCATTCATGCCAGCCCCGGCGGCGCAACGCCGCGATGCGCAGGCCTTGGCCCTCGAGCCCGACATAGAGCGAGACGAGCAGCGACAAAAGCGAGCCGGCCACGCCGAGGCCAAGCCTCTGGCCAAGCATCGAAAGCATGCCCATGACGACAAAGGTAAGTGCGGCTTCGATCCACAGCCGGTGCCAGGCGAGCCACAGCGGCGGCACCAGCAGGCCGCCCCAGGTGAAGCCGTCGCGGACAAAGGCCGTGGTGTCGACCTTCTCGCTGCGGCCGGGTGGCTCCATCACGATATAGGCGGCCATGAGGCTATCCCTTCAAAGAACCCTTGGTGGAGGGAACCGCGTCGGGCTGGCGCGGATCGCGCTCCAGCGCGGTGCGCAACGCGCGTGCCACGGCCTTGAAGCAGGTCTCGGCGATATGGTGGTTGTTGGCGCCGTAATGATTGGTGACATGCAGCGTTATGCCGGCATTCTGCGCCAGCGCCTGGAAGAATTCGCGCACCAGTTCGGTGTCGAACGTGCCGATCTTGGGCGACGAGAAGGCGACGTTCCAGACCAGGAACGGCCGGCCCGAGACATCGATTGCCGCGCGCGTCAGCGTTTCGTCCATGGCAAGGTCGATCGAGGCATAGCGCATGATGCCGCGCCGTTCGCCAAGCGCTTTGGTCAGGGCCTGGCCGAGTGCGATGCCGGTGTCCTCGACCGTGTGGTGGTCGTCTATGTGCAGGTCGCCCTTGGCCCTGACCGTCATGTCGATCAGCGAATGGCGCGACAGCTGGTCGAGCATATGGTCGAAGAAGCCGACACCGGTCGCGATATCCGATTTGCCGGAGCCGTCGACATGGACCGACACGGCGATCTCGGTCTCCCTGGTCTTGCGGCTGACTTCGGCGGAACGGGGCGCCATGACTGGTCCTTGTTTGACAGGCTCGAAGCGGTGGAGCGGGCTTCGAGCCATTCACGGGCTTGAAAACGAAAGCCTTCTATCAGCATGATCCGGCGATTGCCAGTTGCGATCCCGGTCGCTATCGAGCGGTTTGCAATCATCGGACCCATGCATACATATGGCCGATCGGAGTTACTCGTACCGCGCCAATCGCCTTTTTGGGATCGCGCGAATCGGAGCCAGGAAATGTCCAACGAACTCACCATGCACGCCACGACCATCGTGACCGTGCGCAAGGGCAACAAGGTGGTGATCGCCGGCGACGGCCAGGTCAGCCTTGGCCAGACCATCATGAAGGGCAATGCCCGCAAGGTGCGCCGCATCGGCAAGGGCGGCACCGTGATTGCCGGCTTCGCCGGTGCCACGGCGGACGCCTTCACGCTTTTGGAGCGGCTCGAAGCCAAGCTCGAACAATATCCCGACCAGTTGACGCGCGCCTGCGTCGAGCTCGCCAAGGACTGGCGCACCGACCGTTATCTGCGCCGGCTGGAAGCGATGATGCTGGTCGCCGACAAATCCGTCTCGCTGGCGCTGACCGGCAATGGCGACGTGCTCGAGCCCGAACATGGCGTCATGGCCATCGGCTCCGGCGGCAATTACGCGCTCGCGGCCGCCCGGGCGCTGATGGACACCGACAAGGATGCCGAGGAGATCGCCCGCAAGGCGATGCAGATCGCGTCCGACATCTGCGTCTACACCAACAACAATTTCGTCGTAGAAACGCTCGATGCCGCCTGAATCAGGCCAGGATCCCGAACCGCAGGATCGCGCAAGCGGGGAACCGGTTTCCGGAAGAGATCATGGTCAAACAGGAAAATAGCTACGATTTTCGGCCGGTCACCAAAAAGGACCTGCCGATGATCGCCGGCTGGCTGGCCGAGCCTGAAGTCGCCGCGTGGTGGGACGATCCGGAGACGGAAATCGCCGCGATCGGCGATCATATGGACTCGATTTCCGTCGAGCCGCTGATCGTCGAGCTCGACGGCAAGCCGATCGCCTACCTGCAGAGCTACGACCCGCATATGGAGGACGATCATCCCTATGCCGATCAGCCGTTCGGCACGCTGGGCATCGACCTGTCGATCGGCCGGCCGGAGCTGATCGGCATCGGCCATGGCTCCGCCATCGTGCGCCAGTTTGTCGAGGATTTGTTTAGGGAAGGCGTGCCGCGCGTCATCATCGACCCCGATCCCGCCAACGCCAGGGCCATCCGTGCCTATGAAAAAGCCGGATTCCGCGCCATTGATCGCAGGCAATCGGTCTATGGCGACGTCGTCCTGATGGCTATCGATGCTGAAGAGGGCGACGCTGAAGAGGGCGATGCCGACGATGGCGACGGGGAAGAGGGGTAAGGCATGGACGCTTCGGGAGAGGACAGGAGCCTGTCGGCCTATGAGAACAGCTGGCGGATGGGATTGCTGATCGTCGCCGGCCTGGTCATCGTTCAGGCCGTCACGCTCTATCTCATGGGCCGGACGCCGATCTGCACCTGCGGCTACGTCAAGCTTTGGCATGGCGTGGTCAACAGTTCGGAGAATTCCCAGCACATTTCGGACTGGTATACGTTCTCGCACATCATCCACGGCTTCCTGTTCTACGCGCTGGCGCGTTTCCTGTTCCCGCGCTCGCCGATCGGCTTGAGGCTGGCCTTCGCGGTTCTCATCGAAGGCGGCTGGGAGTTGCTGGAAAACAGCCCGTTCATCATCGACCGCTACCGCGCCGGCACCATTTCGCTCGATTATTACGGCGACTCGATCATCAATTCGGTGTCCGACACACTGGCCATGGTGTTGGGATTTGTGATGGCGCGAAGGCTACCTATATGGGTGATCGTCAGCCTCGCCATCCTCTTCGAACTGGGTACCGGCTATCTTATCCGGGACAATCTGACACTCAACGTGATCATGCTGCTGCATCCGTTCGAGGCCATCAAGCAGTGGCAAAGTGGAATTTAGTGATATGAGCACATTTTCTCCCCGCGAAATCGTTTCGGAACTCGACCGTTTCATCATCGGCCAGAAGGACGCCAAGCGCGCCGTGGCCATCGCCTTGCGCAACCGCTGGCGCCGCCAGCAGCTGGAAGGCCAGATGCGTGAAGAGGTGATGCCGAAGAACATCCTGATGATCGGCCCGACCGGCGTCGGCAAGACCGAGATTTCGCGCCGCCTGGCGCGGCTCGCCGGCGCTCCTTTCGTCAAGGTCGAGGCGACCAAGTTCACCGAGGTCGGCTATGTCGGTCGCGATGTCGAGCAGATCATCCGCGACCTGGTCGAGATCGCCATCGGCCTGGTGCGCGAGAAGATGCGCGAAGACGTCAAGGCGCGCGCCCACATCAATGCCGAGGAACGCGTGCTGGAAGCGCTGGTCGGCAAGACGGCGAGCCCGGCGACGCGCGATTCCTTCCGCAAGAAGCTGCGCGAGGGCGAACTCGACGACAAGGAAATCGAGATCGAGGTGGCCGACACCGGCAATGGCGGCATGCCCGGCTTCGAGATTCCCGGCATGCCGGGCGCCAATATCGGCGTGCTCAACATCAACGACATGCTGTCGAAGGCGATGGGCGGCAAGAAGACCAAGCTGCGCAAGACCACGGTGAAAGAGTCCTACGACCTGCTGGTCAGCGACGAATCCGACAAGCTGCTCGACCAGGACGAGGTGGTGCGCCGGGCGCTCGACGCGACCGAGAATGACGGCATCGTCTTCCTCGACGAGATCGACAAGATCGCGGCGCGATCGGACATTTCCGGCGGCCCTTCGCGCGAAGGCGTGCAGCGCGACCTGCTGCCGCTGGTCGAGGGCACGACGGTGGCGACCAAGTACGGACCGGTGAAGACGGATCACATCCTGTTTATCGCTTCGGGCGCCTTCCATGTCTCGAAGCCGTCGGACCTGCTGCCGGAACTGCAGGGCCGCCTGCCGATCCGCGTCGAACTGCGCGCGCTTGAAAAGGACGACTTCGTCCGCATCCTGACCGAGACGGAGGCGAGCCTCATCAAGCAGTATATCGCGCTGATGAAGACCGAAGGCGTCGAACTCACCTTCACCGACGACGCCATCGATTCGCTCGCCGGTGTCGCCGTCGACCTCAACGCCAGCATCGAGAACATCGGCGCCCGGCGGCTGCAGACTGTGATGGAGCGGGTGCTGGACGACATTTCCTACGATGCGCCGGACCGCAATGGCACGGCGGTCACCATCGATGCCGCCTATGTCAAGAAGCATGTCGGCGACCTCTCCAGAAACACGGATTTGTCGCGTTTCATCCTTTGAAGAGAGGTGCCGGACCCTTCCGGCGCCGATCCAGGCGGTGCGGTTCCTCGACTGAACCATGTGTGGCCAGATGGTACCATCTGGCCACCTTTCGTCTTGCCAGGCGAAGCGTTGCTCTCGACTCGACCCGGACCATTACCCTAGTTTGCCCGCACCATTTGCAGGCGGCGGGTGCATGAAAAAACTGGTCCTGGTCCTTCTCGGCTTGACGCTGGCGGCGACGCTGTTCGCGGCCGACGCGGCGACATTGGTGCCGCCGGGCAACCGCAATGCCGAGCAGCCCGACATTCCCGGCGCTTCCAGCCGCCGTACGCAGGCAACCAACACCACCTTCCAGGCCAAGTATCGCAAGGTCTACGCGCTGTTGCAGAACGACCCCGACCTGCGCGCCAAGATCAAGAAGGCGGCGAGCGCCTATGGCATCGATCCGATGCATATCGTCGGCGCCATCGTCGGCGAGCACACCTACAATGTCGACGCCTACGACCGGCTGCAGACCTATTACGTCAAGGCGATCTCCTACCTCTCCAGCAAGCTCTCCTTCGCCTATGACGGCGAGGACATCACCGATTTCGTGCAGCGGCCCGAATTCAAGAAATGCGCCGCTATTTCCGACAGCTACGATCTGTGGGAATGCCGCGAGCAGGTGTGGAATCGTTCGTTTCGCGGCAAGACGGTCGGCGGTGAGGATTTCCCCGACAACCGCTTCGGCGCCACCTTCTTCCAGCCCTATTATGCCGGCCAGACCTTCGGCCTCGGCCAGCTCAATCCGCTGACCGCGCTGCAGATGAGCGATCTCGTGCACAAGGTCTCAGGCCTGCCGAAGCTCGACGTTTCCGATCCCAACGCGGTCTACAAGACCATCATGGATCCGGACCTGACGCTGCCCTATGTCGCCGCCACGATCAGAAAATCGATCGATGCCTACAAGTCCATTGCCGGCTTCGATATTTCCGGCAATCCGGGACTGACCGCCACGCTCTACAATGTCGGCAACCCCGAGCAGCGCGCCTATGCGCTGAAGGCGGAGAACGACAGGCGCCGCGCCGCCGGCGAACAGGCAAAACTGCCTGAAGAGAATTATTACGGCTGGCTGGTCAACGACAAGCTGCCGGAGCTGAAGTCGCTGTTCTAGGCGCGTCGAGGGGACCAGGCGCATCAGAGTTGACGGGGAGAAGATGCCGGCAGGCAGATGAGGGGCAGCGCGTACCTCGATAATTGGCGCAACCGCCTCAGGCGGCCAGCAACGACTTCAGCTTCACGTCCTGCGATGCCAGCGCTTCCGGCGCCGGTTTCGCCCGCTTGCCGATCAGCATTTCGGCCAGCCGGATGTCGCGAGCGACCGCATTGCCGGGGCCGATGCCGCTCGCCGCCACCAGCCTGCCGTCCTCGGCGAGGTGGAAAAGGATGAAGGCGCCCTCGCCAAGATCGCGGCGCACGGTGCTTCTGCCTTCGTCGGAAAGCCCCACGATCTGCAGGGAGAGCCCATATTGATCCGACCAGAACCACGGCACATCGGCATGCGCTTCGCCGGCGCCAAGCATGTTCCTGGCCGCCAGCGCGCCCTGTTGCTGCGCGTTGCGCCAGGCTTCCAGCCGCACGCGGCGGCCGCCATAGACGGCAAGCGGGAACGAACAGCAATCGCCGGCGGCAAGGATGTCGGGATCGCTGCTGCGCAGCTCGGCGTCGACAGCGATACCATTGTCGATTGCCAGGCCGGCTTCGGCAGCCAACCCGGTCACCGGCACGGCGCCGATGCCGATGATGGCGAGATCGGCGACAATTTCGCGCCCGCCGGCAAGCGTCACGCGCACCTCATTGCCGTCGTCGGCGATGGACGCGATGCCGTCGCCGCACAGTATGTCGACACCTTCGGCCACATGCGCTTCATGGATCACGGCAGCGATCTCGGCCGGCACGCCGCGCATCAGGATGCGCGGCTGCGCCTCGATGACGGTGACTGAAGCGCCGAGCCTGCGGGCAGCCGCGGCAAGCTCGAGGCCGATGAAGCCGCCGCCGATGACGACGATGTGGCTGCCGGCGCTGAGATGGGCGCGGATGGCCAGCGCGTCGGCGAAGGTCCTGAGATAGACACAGCGCCCGCCAAGGCCGGGCATGGGCAGCTTGCGCGGCGTTGAACCGGTGGCCAGCAGCAGCTTGTCATACGGCAGCACCGAAGCATCGGACAGGCGCACCATATGCGCCGTGCGATCGATCGCCACCGCCTGAACGGAATGGACGTGCCGTATCGACTTTTCGACCAGAATGGCGTCGCTGGCGATCGCCTTGATCTCGGGCGCGTCGCTCGCCATCGCCTCCTTGGACAGCGGCGGCCGTTCATAGGGAAGATGCGGCTCGTCGCCGACCAGCGTCACCGGCCCGTCATAGCCGAGATCGCGCAGGGCAAGCGCTGCCCGCCCGCCGCATTCGCCGGCTCCGATGATCACCATTCCCCGCGCCATGTCCGTCACCCGATCTGAACGAGGACTTTGCCGGCATCGACCTTGACCGGATAGGTCCGCAGGTTGACGCAGACCGGCGCACCCTTGGCCGCGCCGGTCTTGTAGTTGAAACGCCCATTGTGCTTGGGACATTCGATGATGTCGTCCACGACCAGCCCGTCGGCGAGGTGGACCTTCTCATGCGTGCACAGGCCGTCGGTGGCGAAGTACTCGTCGTCGGGGCTGCGATAGATGGCGAAGGTGCGCCCGCCATGGTCGAAGCGCATCACATCTTCTTCATCGATGTCCTCGGCGGCACAAGCCTCGACCCAATCGCTCATTCAGTCCTCCCCTGGGAGCGCACGGTGGCGCGTGATTATTCCGCCGCGACGGCGACGGTGTCGTTGTGGAATTCCTCGCGATACGGCCGGGCTGTCGGCGGCAGCTCACGCTTGAGGAAATAATCCTCGTTGCGCAACTGGCGCCGGAAGGCCGGGATCATCTCGCGGTAGCCGGCCAGGATCGATGGCGTCGGTGCCGGCAAATCATGCTTGATCAGCGCATGCAGCTTCGGCAGCGCATGATAGGGCACCATCGGGAACATGTGATGTTCGACATGATAGTTCATGTTCCAGTAAATGAAGCGGCTGATCGGATTCATGTAGACGGTTCGGCTGTTCAGCCGATGATCGGTGACGTTGTCGGCGAGGCCGCCATGTTGCAGCAGGCCGACCATGACGTGATGCCAGGCGCCGTAGAGCCGGGGCAGGCCGACCAGCATCAAGGGCAGCAACGAACCAGAATAGAGCGCCAGTGCGATGGTAGCGGCATAGATCGCCGTCCAGATGCGGGCGATGCGGATCGCCTTCTTCTGTTCCGGCTCGGGAATGAAGGTCTGCTCGGCCGCGCTGATATTGCCGGCGGCATTGCGCAGCATGTCCGACATTGCGTGCCAGGCGTCTGTAACGCCGACGAAACCGAGGACGAGCCGCACCAGGTCCGGCGGCCGCATGACGGAGATTTCCGGATCGCGGCCGACGATGATGGTGTCGGTGTGATGGCGCGTGTGGCTCCAGCGCCAGGTCACCGGATTGCGCATGATCATGAAGCAGGCGATCTGATAGACCGCGTCATTCATCCACTGCGTGCGGAACGCTGTGCCGTGGCCGCATTCGTGCCAGCGTGAATCGGTCGACGAGCCGTAGAGCACGCCATAGACGAAGAAGAACGGCACGCACCACCATGTGCCCCAGAACCAGGCGGCGCCGGCGCCGCTGACAATGAGGGCGGCGAGCCAGATCGCGGTATCGCGGATCGCCGGCCCGTCGGAGCGCTGCATCAGCTCCTTCATCTGCTTGCGGGGGATGTCGGTGTGATACCACTGCGCCGCCGCCAGGCCGCTCTCGACGGCAAGCCGGGCGTCGCGACCGATCAGGCTGTAGTCACGCCGGGACGGCGCTGTCGACATGATTGCCTCCCAAGGCAGGGCATTCGCCGCGCGAATGCCTATCGCCAACTGGCTCCATTTCAGGAAAATAACGCCTCGCGATGATAGACTCAACATCACGAAGATAGTTTCTATCATTTCCTATCAGAATGATGTATCGGTATGAGGCAATCGAACGAGGCGATCATGGCGAAACGGCCGACCATTTCAGATCTGGCGCGCGTCTCCGGCGTCAGCGTCGCCACGGTGGATCGCGTGCTCAACAATCGCTTGCCGGTGCGCGAGGAAACCGCGCGCCGCGTCTACGAGACCGCGACCGAGATCGGCTATCACGCGGCCGGCCTGATCAAGCAGCGTATGCGCCATGAACTGCCCGAATACCGGCTCGGCTTTCTGCTTCTGCGAGGCAATGATGTCTTCTACACCGAGTTCGCGCGGCAGCTGGAACTGGCGGTATCGCAGTCGCAGCGCTTTCGCGGCGTCGCGATCATCGACTTCGCCAGTTCGCTGACGCCCGACGAAATCGTCGAGCGCACGCGCCAGCTCGCCGTCAGATGCCGGGCCGTCGCCCTGGTCGGGCCGGATCATCCGGCGCTCACCGTCACCGTCGAGGAGATGAAGGCCAGGGGCCTGCCGGTCTTTTCGCTGCTTTCCGATTTCGCGGCCGGCATCCGCGAGGGCTATGTCGGCCTCGACAACCGCAAGGTCGGCCGCACCGCGGCCTGGATGATCTCGAAAGCGGCCAGGCGGCCGGGCAAGGTGGCGCTCTTCGTCGGCAGCCACCGCTTCCACGGCCATGAACTGCGCGAGATCGGCTTCCGCTCCTTCTTCCGCGAACAGGCACCGGACTTCACGCTTCTGGAAACCCTGGTCAATCTCGAGGCCAACCAGATCACGCAGGACACGCTGCTCGACCTGCTCGGCCGCCACCCGGACCTCGTCGGCTGCTATGTCGCCGGCGGCGGCATGGAAGGCGCTGTCGCGGCGCTGAGGCAGGCCCGGCCGACCGAGATGCCGGCGGTCGTCTGCAACGAGATATCGGCGGTCTCGCGCTCGGCTCTGGCCGACGGGGTCCTGACCATGGTCATCTCGACGCCGCTGGCGGCCCTGTGCCGCGAACTGCTCGATCTCATGGCGCATGCCATCGAGACAGGGGCGGCCAACGCACCGGGCCAGACCTTCTTGCCGTTCGACATCTATTTGCCTGAGAACATCTAGCGGGCGTGTTCACTCAGGCGCCTGGCGCGCCGCCAAATTGACCGGAAATCCGCTCGCTAATATAGTTGTCCGATGGGCGGGAACAGGTTTGGGTACATCGCGTTTGGAAGCGACGAGCTCTTTGCGCGCGGCGCCATCTTCAGCGCCTTGCGCCTGCTGCACCATTGCCCCGATGCCCGAATTCTGGTCCTGACCGACAACCCGGCTATTTTCGCCGGATATCCCATCGAAACGATTGAGCTGACCGCCGAGAAAAAGGCTGAGACGTCCTTCGGCAATCGATACAAGTTCGGCATCAAGGCCGCCGGCATCATCGATCTGTTGCGGCGTTGCGAGCGCCTGTTTTTCATGGATGCCGATATGTACCCGACCGGCGACATATCGGGATGCTTCCAACGGATATCGGCGTCTTCCTCCTTGATGTGGCGCTGCGAAGGCCGCCCAAAGCCGCCTTATCGCGCGCTCGGGGGCAAAGGGCTCTCGCTTGGAGACGATATACTGACGGGCGATGAACCGATGTGGGCGAGCGGCGTCGTCGGCGTTCATCATGACAACATTCCGGCGCTGGAACGGGCATACGCCGCCACCGGCAAGGTCAGGGAAATCGTGCGTTTGCACACCCCGGAACAATTCTGCACCGGTATCGCGCTATCGCAGGACGGGCGGACGATCAGCCGCCACGGGCTGCCGATCGGCAACTACAACACCAGGGGAAAAAAGCTCCACGCCCGCCGGCGGATTGACGCTTTCTTCGAGCTCAACGGCAAGCTCAGCATCGAGCAACAGATGAAGCGCGCGGCGACATACAGGGTCTGGAGAGCGCCGCTCGATCTCCTGCTGCAACGCGACATCTGGCATTTCTGAAGGCAGGTCCATGCTGGGCTGCGCGTTTCGGTGGTAGCCGCCTGGCGGCGGCCTGCGCCTGCCCGATCCGCGCAACGGGCAGGGCATTCACCTGCCGTTTGCACCCGGCGCCGTCGCCTCCGTCAAAATCGCACATCCGGTTTTGGAATGGCTCTTGACGCCTCGCGACAAAATGGAATAAATATTTCACCAGTCATACATTTTGGTTCTTTCGTTCCGGAACATCTGTTTCATCAGAGGCTTTGGCGTTCCAGCAAACGGCAGGCGCCATCCGGGAGAGAGACGAAAATCGGGAGAGATTCCCCAGGCAGATCGGGGATTCCGGAGAGATCGGTGCAACCGGACACCAAAAGTGGAGGAGAGATAAAATGAAGAAACTGCTTTTGGGCGTCGCCTTCGCGGCGCTGATGAGTTCATCGGCCATGGCCGCCAAGATCGGCGTCTCGATGGCCAAGTTCGACGACAATTTCCTCACCGTGCTGCGCAACGGCATGATCGAGCAGGCCAAGGGCATGAGCGGAGTCGAGCTGCAGGTCGAGGACGCGCAGAACGACGTTGCCAAGCAGCTTGACCAGATCAAGAATTTCGCCGCTTCCGGCGTCGACGCCATCATCGTCAACCCGGTCGACACTTCGGCCACGCAGGCAATGTCGGATGCGGCCGCCGCCGCCAAGATCCCGCTGGTCTACGTCAACCGCCAGCCGGTCAATGTCGACACCCTGCCCGACAACCAGGCCTTCGTCGCTTCGAACGAAGCCGATTCCGGCACGCTCGAGACCAAGGAAGTCTGCCGGCTGTTCAAGGAAGCCGGCAAGACGGAAGCCAATGTCTACGTGATCATGGGCGAGCTCTCCAACCAGGCCGCCGTGCAGCGCACCAAGGACATCGACGATGTCATCGCCACGCCGGACTGCAGCTTCATCAAGATCATCGACAAGCAGACCTCGAACTGGGACCGCGACCAGGCGCAGAACCTGATGACCAACTGGCTGTCGACCGGCAAGAAGTTCGACGGCGTCATCGCCAACAATGACGAAAGCGCCATCGGCGCCATCCAGGCGATGAAGGCCGCCAACATCGACATGAAGTCGGTTGTCGTCGGCGGCGTCGACGCCACCCAGGACGCGCTTGCCGCCATGCAGGCGGGCGACCTCGATGCCACCGTGTTCCAGGACGCCGCCGGCCAGGGCGCGGGCGCGCTGGATGCCGCGCTCAAGCTCGCCAAGGGCGAGAAAGTCGAACGCAAGGTCTACGTTCCCTTCCAGCTTGTCACCCCGGCAAACATCGACAAGTTCCTGAAGAAGAACTGAGCGGCGGACATTTCGGAGCGGCGCTCCCGCAAGGACAGCGCCGCTCCTCTTCCCTCGGTGCCGGACAGGTGCCGAGGAACGACCGCGGCTGACGGAGGAAACAAGAGTGGCACAGACATCTCACGGCGTCGGCGGGGTCAGCTATGACGCCAAAAAGCGCACATGGCCGGCTGAATTCAACGTCTTCCTGGCGCTCGTCATCCTCGTCGTCATCTTCGAGCTGATCGGCCGGATCTTCCTCGGCGATTCCTTCCTGTTCAACACCCGCAGCGACGTCGCCGGCATCTTCAACGAAGCGCGCCTGCAGATCATCATCCTGCAGGTGTCTATCGTCGGCATCATCGCCATCGGGGTCACCCAGGTGATCATCACCGGCGGCATCGACCTGTCCTCCGGCTCGATCGTCGGCGCGACAGCCATGATCGCCATGAGTTTCGCGCAGGTCGCGACCGTCAACGGCAATCCCAACCCCAAGGCGATGTTCCTGGCACAGGGCTGGACCGACCTGCCGGTCATCGTCCCGGTTCTGGTGGCGATCGGCTGCGGCCTGCTCGCCGGCCTGGTCAACGGCGCCCTGATCGCCTACACGCGCATCCCACCCTTCATCGCCACGCTCGGCATGATGGTGACCGCGCGCGGCATCGCCAAATGGTGGTCGAAGGGCCAGCCGATCTCGTTTCCGACCGACAGTTTCGCCGCGATCGGCAAGGGCCTGATGCCCGTCATCATCTTCCTGTCGCTGGCCGTGCTGTTCCAACTCATCATGAGCTACACCAGGTACGGCAAGCACTGCTACGCCATCGGCTCCAACGAGGATGCCGCGCGCATGTCGGGCATCAAGATCGCCAATCACAAGATCCTCGTCTACGTCATCGCCGGCATCCTGGCGGCGCTCGCCGCCGTGGTGCTGTCCTCCAAGAACCTCACCGCCCAGGCCGGCATGGGCGTGATGTACGAGCTCGACGCCATCGCCATGGCCGTCATCGGCGGCGTCTCGCTGTCGGGCGGCCGCGGCTCCATCATCGGCACGGTGATCGGCGCGCTGATCTTCGGCGTCATCATCTCCGGCTTCACCTTCCTGCGCCTCGACGCCTACTATCAGGAAATGGTCAAGGGCGTGATCATCGTCGGCGCGGTCGTTCTCGACCAGTGGCGCCAGCGCATGCGGGCATTGAGGGCTTGACCATGTCAGACATCGTCCTGAAGACCGAAAACCTCACCAAGCGCTATGGCGGCGTGCACGCGCTCGAAAGCGCCAATTTCGAACTGCGCAAGGGCGAGCACGTCGCCATCATGGGCGACAACGGCGCCGGCAAGTCGACCTTCGTGCGCCAGATCACCGCCGTCGAGCAGCGCACCAGCGGCAAGATCTGGTTCGACGGCAAGGAGGTGAACTTCACCGGGCCGATCGCGGCGCGCGAGGCCGGCATCGAGACGGTGTTCCAGAACCTGGCCCTGGCCGACGATCTCGACGTGCCGTCGAACCTGTTCCTCGGCCGCGAGAAGGTGCTGTTCAATCTCGGCCCGTTCTCGATCCTCGACCGCAGGGCGATGCGCAAGGCGACGGAGGCCGCCCTGGTGCGCACGGCGGTGAAGATACCCAACCTGTCCAACACCATCCGCCACATGTCGGGCGGCCAGCGCCAGTGCGTGGCGATCGCCAGGACCGCTACCTTCGCCTCCAAGCTGATCATCATGGACGAGCCGACGGCCGCGCTCGGCGTGCAGGAAACGGCTCAGGTCGAAAACATCATCCGCACGCTGAAGGAGAATGGCGAGCCGCTGATCCTGATCAGCCACAATATGCGCCAGGTCTTCGATCTGTGCGACCGCATCGTGGTGTTCCGGCGCGGCCGCATCGTCGCCAATCTGCGCAAGGAAAACACCGACGGCCAGGATATCGTCTCCTATATCACCGGCGCCAAGACCGGGGAGGCTGAACTCGCGGCTTGAGGCCGCAGGTGACACGATTGCGGAACGATCTGGCGCGCCGGAAAAACAACATTGCCACCTTCCCCAGGCCGGAAGGTGCGGACACAATTCTCTCGAACCCATCCCCTAGAGGAAATCCACATGACTGTTCGTTTCGCCCTCCTCGGTGCCGGCCGCATCGGCAAGGTCCATGCCCGCGCCGTCGGCTCCAACCCGCAGGCCAGACTGGTCGCCGTCGCCGATGCTTTCGAGAAGGCGGCGAAGGACCTGGCGAATGAATATGGCGCCGAGGTGCGCACCATCGACGCCATCGAGAAAGCGAAAGACATCGACGCTGTCGTCATCTGCACGCCGACCGACACCCATGCCGATCTGATCGAGCGCTTCGCCAAGGCCGGCAAGGCGATCTTCTGCGAGAAGCCGATCGATCTCAATGTCAAGCGCGTCGAGAAGTGCCTGGCCGTGGTCGAGAAGGCCAAGGCGACGCTGATGGTCGGCTTCAACAGGCGCTTCGATCCGCATTTCGCCGCCGTGCGCAAGGCGATCGACGATGGCGCCATCGGCACGGTCGAGATGGTCACCATCACGTCGCGCGACCCGGGCGCTCCGCCGCTCGACTACATCGCGCGCTCCGGCGGCATTTTCCGCGACATGACCATCCATGATTTCGACATGGCGCGCTTTCTGCTCGGCGAGGAACCCGTGGCGGTCAGCGCTCATGCCTCGGTGCTGGTCGACAAGAAGATCGGCGAGGCCGGCGATTTCGATTCGGTCAGCGTCATCCTCGAAACGGCTTCCGGCAAGCAGGCCGTCATCTCCAATTCGCGCCGCGCCACCTATGGCTACGACCAGCGCATCGAGGTGCATGGTTCGAAGGGCATGGTGGCGGCCGAGAACCAGCGGCCGGTGTCGATCGAAGTCGCCAACGAGAAGGGTTATACGCGCCCGCCACTGCACGACTTCTTCATGACCCGCTATCTCGACGCCTATGCCAACGAGATCGCCGCCTTCATCACCGCCGCGACCAAGGGCAAGAAGGCGGCGCCGAGCGGGGCCGACGGGCTCGTCGCGCTGAAGCTGGCGGACGCGGCGCTGAAATCGGCAACGACAGGCAAGACCGTACGCCTCGACAAGTAGAAGCAATTATCCAACCCAGGAGCAGAGCGATGAGCGCATCGGCCGATCGCAATTCGAACACACGCGCCATCGTCACCGGCGGCGCGCAAGGCATCGGCTTTGCCGTCGCCGAGGCACTGGCCGACGAAGGCTGCAAGGCGCTGGCACTCATCGGCCGCTCGCAGGAGAAAGGCGACAAGGCGGTCGCCACGCTGAAGAAGAACGGCGTCGACGCCATCTTCATCAGTGCGGACGTCGCCAAAGTGGCGGACTGCAAGCGCGCGGTCGCCACTGCGATTTCCCACTTCGGCACGCTCAACGCACTGGTCAACGCCGCCGCCACCTCGGCGCGCGGCTCGCTGGTCGAAACGACGGAAGACGTCTTCGACCAGATCTTCGACACCAATGTGCGCGGTCCCTTCTTCCTGATGCAGGGCTTGGTGGCGCATCTCCTCGAGAAAAAGACGCCCGGCTCGATCGTCAACGTGCTGTCGATGTCGGCGCATGCCGGCCAGTCCTTTCTGACGCCTTATTCGACCAGCAAGGGCGCGCTGATGACGCTGACCAAGAATGTCGCCAGTTCCTATCGGAAGAACCGCATCCGCTGCAACGCGGTGTTGCCCGGCTGGATGGATACCGAAGGCGAAGACATCGTGCAGAAGAAGTGGCACGACGCGCCCGACGACTGGCTGGCGAAGGCCGAGGCCTCGCAGCCGATGGGCCAACTGGTGAAGCCGGCCCAGTTGGCACGGTTGATCACCTATATGCTCAGCCCGCAGGCCGGCGTGATGACCGGATCGCTGGTCGACTACGACCAGAACATCGCCGGAGTGGTCGGCGAGTAGAATCTCAGAGCGTGACAAGCGCTCCGACATCGATTATATGAGCCGCATGATCCACCTGTCCGCCACCTATTGGTACTTTAGCAGCTCGCTGGCGGCGGGAGGATTGCGCTCGATCTGAAGATTGCAGCAAACAGTCCGACAAGCCGCCAGACCTGGCGGCTTTTTTGTTTCAGCCGGCAGGTCTCCCAAACAGGAGCAGAAAGCCGTGTTGACCACCACAGACGACCTTCGGGTCAAGGAACTGAGACTGCTGAGCACGCCGGAAGAGGTGATGCGCGAGATACCGCGCTCACTCACGGCGACGCGCACCGTTGCCGCTTCGCGCAACGCCATCCACTCCATCCTGACGGGGGCCGACGATCGACTTGTTGTCATCGTCGGCCCTTGTTCCATCCACGATCCGGTCGCGGCCGTTGACTATGCCAGCCGTCTGGCGGCGCTGCGCGAGACCTTGTCCGACCGGCTCGAGATCGTCATGCGCGTCTATTTCGAGAAGCCGCGCACGACCGTCGGCTGGAAGGGCCTGATCAACGATCCCGACCTCGACGGCTCCTTCAACATCGACAAGGGGCTGCGCATGGCGCGCAACGTGCTGTCGGCCGTCAACAATCTCGGCCTGCCGGCGGCGACCGAATTCCTCGACATGACCACGCCGCAATACATTGCCGACCTCGTCGCCTGGGGCGCCATCGGCGCACGCACGACCGAGAGCCAGATCCATCGCGAACTGGCCTCGGGCCTGTCCTGCCCGGTCGGCTTCAAGAACGGCACCGACGGCAATCTCAGGATCGCTGGCGAGGCGGTGAAGTCGGCCGCCCAGCCGCATCACTTCATGGCGGTGACCAAGGGCGGACGCAGCGCCATCGCGGCGACGACCGGAAACGAGGATTGCCATGTCATCCTGCGCGGCGGCGTTCAGCCTAACTATGACGCGGCAAGCGTCGAGGCCGCTTCGGCCGAACTCGCCCGCATCGGCATCGCGCCCCGCCTGATGATCGATGTCAGCCACGCCAACTCGGCCAAGAAACCCGAGAACCAGCCCAAGGTGGCGGCTGACGTGGCGAGCCAGGTCGCGGCCGGCGACGAGCGCATCATCGGCGTCATGATCGAGAGCAATCTCGTCGCCGGGCGTCAGGATGTCATTCCAGGCAAGTCGCTCACCTATGGCCAGAGCATCACCGATGGCTGCATCGACTGGGCGACCACCGAAACGGTGCTGCATGGCCTTGCCGGCGCCGTCGAATGGCGCCGCTCGGCGCGCCGCGCCATGCTGGAGAGCCGTCAGGGCGCTGCTTGACGGTTTGAGAGGCGGCGTGGGTCCCAGGCTCCGGGCTCACGCCGCCTTCAAGCCTTCCCAGGCGGTGAACAGCGAGACGGCGAACAGCAGCAATCCGGCGGCGCGTCCCGCAAAAGCCGTGGCGCGCGGATTGGCGACCAGCATTTGCCGGCTACGCCCGGCTGTTATGGCGAGCCCGCCATAGATCGCGCCCTGGGTCAGCATGGTCAGCAGGCCCATGATCGTCGCCTGCGCCCAGATCGGACCGTACACGGGTTTCAGGAACTGCGGATAGACCGCCAGGATGAAGAGATAGGCCTTCGGATTGATCAGGCAGGTCACGAAACCCTGGCGAAACGCCCTCCACGCGGAGCGGCTGCCGGCGGGGCCGTCATGGCCGACGGTGATGGAACTGCGCATCAGCGTGATGCCGATATAGGCCATGTAGGCGGCGCCGGCGACCAGCAGCGGTTTGAACAGAACGGGCACGAAATGCATCAGCAGGCCGACGCCGACGGCGCCGTTCAGCGTGTGCACCATGCCGCCGACCATGATGCCGCCGGTCGCGGCAAGTCCCCTGTCACGCCCGCCGGTCAGCGCATTGGCAAGCACGAACAGCATGTCCATGCCTGGAACGGCGATGATGCCGAACAGCAGAAGAAAGAAAAGCCAGAGATTTTCCGCGTAGCTCATGTCAGTTGCCTGTCGCCTCTCGTCGGCATGCCGCCAAGGAATTGTTGATTTTCAAGCCCATAGGCGCTCCTATAGATCGGGCCAACTGACGATGGTGTGTCAGTTGTGTTTCGCAGCCGGTGAGAAAAATGCGCAAGGCCTCGCGCCTGTTCGAGATCATCCAGATCCTGCGGCTGGCCAGGCAGCCGGTGACGGCGGCAATGATCGCCGGGCAACTGGAGGTGACGATCCGCTCGATATATCGCGACATCGCCGCGCTTCAGGCCATGCGCGTGCCGATCGAGGGCGGGCGTGGCGTCGGCTACATATTGCGCCCGGGTTTCGACCTGCCGCCGCTGATGTTCTCGATCGAGGAAATGGAGGCGATCGTGCTGTCGCTGGCGCTCCTGGAGCGCACCGGAGACGACGAGCTCAAACAGGCGGCAAAACGCGTCGGCGCCAAGATCGCCGGCGCGGTGCCGCCGCCCTTGCGCCAGACGCTGGACGCCAATGCGCTTCATGCCTGGGGTTTCGCGGCGCCTTCAGCGGGCGCGATCGATCTGGCGCTGGTGCGCCGCGCCATCCGCGACGAGGAAAAGCTCGATCTTTCCTACCGCGACGAGATGGGCCGCGCCTCCGAGCGGCTCATTCGCCCGATCGCGCTCATCTACTACGCCGAGGCCGCCAACATCGTCGCCTGGTGCGAGCTGCGTCAGGCGATCCGCAATTTCCGCAGCGACCGCATCGCGGATTGCCGGCCGACTGGCCTGCGCTTCAAGGGCGAAGGCGATCGGCTGCGGCAGGTCTGGGTGGACGGCTGGGAGACGAACGCCGCTGCCAGTGGCTGAGATGTCCTCGCGAGGGAACAGATCTCATATCGCCTGTACGCTTCGGGCGGCAAGACGCTGTCCGCGCAACAGCGCCAGTGCGATTTCCGCCATTGCAAACAGGAGGACGGCGACCAGGAATCCGTTGGTCCCGACATGGACGATCAGCCAGCCGCCGAGCATCGGAAACCCGAAAATGCCCAGGAAATAGGCGACGACGAACCATGTCAGAGCGGCGTTTCGGTGTTCGGCCGGGGCATCGTTCACAGCTTGTGTCTGGATGACTGAATAGACCAGTCCGTAGCCGACGCCCAGCAGGATCGCGCTGGCAATCTGTACCAGAACGCCATAGGCGAGGCCGAAAGCGACAATGACGCCGGCGATCATGATGGCCAGCAGAATGACGGCGACGTGATCGCCCTTGGCACGGCCGATGACCGGCGCCAGCAAGAAGCGGGACGCGACGACGGTAATGGCATAGGCGGCAAAGAATGTGCTGGCCTGAAGCCCGGTGCCGCGGACCAGAGACGTCTGGAAGGTCAACAGCCCACTGAACACACAGGCGCCAAGCCCGACCATCAGTATCGGGTACATGGCCCGTGTACGCAGCAGTGCCGGCAAGGTCCGCACCCAGGCGGTGCCCGCCGCCTTGACCGCCGCAGCGACCGGCCGCACCGCGATGGCCTCGAACAGGGCCAGGAGCAATGCGGCAAGCAGACAGACCAAGGCGACAGCCCCGAATGCCTGTCCGGTGTTGAGCCCGGCCTGGTTGATCAGCGCGCTGGCCGCGATCGGGCTCAGCCCGATGCCGCCCATCTGGAACGCGCCATAGCGCGTAAACCAGAAGCCGCGATCCTGGTCGGTCACGCGCATCGAAAGCGCCATCGGCGCGGCGAGAAAGAAGATGCCCCAGCCAAGGCCGATGAAGAAGCCGGCGACGCCGATCAATGGCGTCAGCGCCGACAACGACGCCAGGCCGAGATAGCCGCAGGCAACCAGAAGTGCGCCAAGCCCGGCCATGCGGCCCGCGCCGAGACGCCAGGCAAACCAGCCGACCAGGGGGACGCCGACCAGCGTGCCCAGCATGGCGCCGCCAAGCGTCGTGCCTGTCTCGATCTCGCTGCCGCCAAGCGCGCGAAAATGCTCGGTGAGAAGGAACGTGGCGCCATAGCCCATCGATGTGAGCAAGGTGGCGACAAAGAGCAAATAGGCGTGCGCTGTACGCATCGGGCTGCACCTTATCCAAGATAACGTCCCGCAAATCCGGGCAATGTGGTACAGTGATCCTTTAAATTCCGATCGACTTACAGGTCCTCTTGGGTCGAGGATCGGGGACCACTTGGGAGGAGTTCATGGCCGACAAGACATCGCGCCGGCACGAGGGGGCAACGCATCTGGTCGACATCGCCATCGACCGCGCGTCGCAGGCCTCGATCGGGCGGCAGCTCTATTTCGTGCTGCGCGATGCGATTGTCTCGGGCCGGATGCCGGCGGGCGCACGGCTGCCATCGACGCGCGCCGCAGCCGGGCTTTGGGGCGTGTCGCGCGGCGTCGTGGTCGAAGCCTATGAAACGCTGTTGAGCGAGAGCTATGTCGTCGGCCATCACGGCTCCGGCACGTTTGTCTCGGCCGACGTGCCGGGGCGACCGGAGCGGGCGCGCCGGACCGCGCGCGCGACAGCAAGAAACGACATCTCGTCGGCAGCGCGCTCGGTCATCGGCAACGCACTGCTCGCTCCGCAGCGCCAGGTGCCGTTCGCCACCGGCCGGGCGGCGCCCGACGACAGGACGCGTGCCGTTCTCAAGCGCCTGGGACATCGCCATCTCGACGCGCTCAGCGACCATTACCGGGATCCGCAGGGCGAGGAACGGCTGCGCGGCGAGGTGGTGACCTATCTCGCAGCGGCCCGCGGCGTGCGCTGCGATCCGGACCGCGTCTTCATCACTTCCGGCTCGCAGCAGGCGATCGATCTTGCCATCCGCACTCTGATCGACAGGGGAGATAGCGTCGCGATCGAGGAACCGGGTTATCCGCCGGCACGGCTGGCCTTCACCGCCGGCGGCGCCAGGCTCGTTCCGATCCCCGTCGACCCGAACGGGATCAACGTAGACCTGCTTGCCGAACGTCCGGAACTTATCCGGGCTGTCTATGTGACGCCCTCGCACCAATACCCGACGGGCACGGTGCTTTCGATGGCGCGGCGCCTGGCCCTCATCGATTGGGCGGCGGCAAAGGGCGCGTGGATTCTCGAGGACGATTACGACAGCGAGTTTCGTTATGATGACCGTCCGCTGGCGGCGCTGCAGGGCGTCGACGAGCATGACCGGGTCATCTATCTCGGCACGTTCAGCAAGGCGTTGCTGCCCGGCCTTCGGCTCGGCTATCTCGTGGTACCGCCGGAGCTGGTGCCGGCCGTTCGCGCCATGCGCGTGTTGCTCGACCGCTTCCCGGCGCCATTCCATCAGCTGGTGGTCGCCGACTTTCTAGGCGAGGGGCATTTTTCCAGCCATCTCAGGCGGCTGCGCGAAAGCTATCGCGCCTCGCGCGACGTGCTGGTGGCGCTGCTTCGCGGCCAATTTGCGGAGCAGCAAGGGATCGGGATCGAAGTGCCCATGCAGGGCGTCCATCTTCTGACCCGATTGCCCCCGGGGTCGGACGATGTCTCAATCGCACAGGCAGCCCGCCGGTCCGGTGTTAGCGTGCTGCCGATCTCCCCGATGCATCTTGCGCCTGAAGTCAGCCACGGTCTTCTTCTCGGCTTTTCCGCCCTGCACGGGGAGGACGCAGCCCCGGCTGTCGGGCGACTGGCCCTGGCCGTCCAAGGGCACGCCGAACACGGATAGGCTCGATCGGCCTAGCGCACGTCCACCCAGCGCTTTTCCTCGAAGGAGCGCGCCATGGCGTGCACCGTGCGCTCGATCTCCAGCCCTTCGGCGAACTCGATGAGCCGCGCCGGCTTGCCGGCAAGCCGCGCCAGCAATTCGTGGCATTCGATGATCTTGAGATCGTTGAAGCCGACGCTGTGGCCCGGCGCCGGCACGAACAGATCATAGGGCTTGTGCTGCGGCGCCACCAGGATGGTGCGATAGCCCTGTTCGGTAGGCCGGTCCGAAGTGAGGTAGAGCTGGAATTCGTTCATCCGCTCCTGGTCGAACAGGATCGAGCCCTTGGAACCGAAGATCTGGATGGCGATGCGGCCCTTGCGGCCCCAGGCCGAGCGGTTGACCAGCAGCGTGCCGGCAATGCCGTTCTCCAGATGCATCAGCACGCTGGCGATGTCGTAGGTCTCGACCGCGCGGCGCCCGCCATCCGCCAGCTTGCGGTCGGCATAGGGCTTGGCCATGTCGCAGATGACGCTGGCGACGCGGCCGAACAATGCCGTCACCAGCGATAGCGGATGCACGGCGAAATCGTCGAGCGCGCCATAGCCGGAGGACGCTTCGTGCTTCCAGAAGAACAGCGCCTCGGGATCGGCCATGAAATCCTCGTCCATCTCGATGCGCAGATGGTTGACCTCGCCGATGATCTTCTCGTCGAGCAGCGTCCCGATGTGGCGTATCGCCGGGCTCTGTATGTAGTTGTAGCCGAGCGCCGCAACCTTGCCCGACGCTTTGGCCGCGGCCGCCATCGCTTCGGCCTCGGCGAAACTCGGCGCCATCGGCTTTTCGCACCACAGATGTTTGCCGGCCTGGAGGACGGCGATGGCCATCTCGGGATGAAACTGGTTGGGCGTCGTCAGCGAGACGACGTCGACCTCCGGATCGGCAATGACGGCCCGCCAGTCGCCGGACGCCTTGGCGAAACCGAATTCGCCGGCCTTGCGCCTGGCGAGATCCTCATTGACCTCGCCCAGATGGACCAGCCGCGGCTTGGCCGCATCGGGGAAGACCGCCCCCACTGCGCTCCACGCGATGGCGTGGCATTTGCCCATGAAGCCCGTGCCGATAAGACCTACGCCGACCATCCGCCTGTTCTCCACTGCTTGAGCATCGCGTGGATGAATTAATCCATTTTTCTACGGAATGGAATGTCTGTCTCATTTTTTATGGTGTTCTTGCGCAGGCCCGCTATGATGGGGCACAGAGAGCGTTCCAGAGCCGAAGCACGATGCCTGGACAAACGGAGACGTCTGTCCGCGAAACCCGCATCATGCTCCAGACAGGCCTGAGCAGGGCGACGATGGACGAACAGGTACCTCGCGACTTCGAGACGCTGCGCGCCACGATCCTTGATCGGCGCGAGAGCTTGCCCAAGCGGATCGCCCAGATCGCCGCCTATGCGCTCGACAATCCCGACGACATAGCCTTCGGCACGGCCGCCAGCATCGCCGCCTCGGCCGGCGTGCAGCCCTCGACACTGATCCGTTTTGCCCAGCAACTCGGTTTCGACGGCTTCACCAGCCTGCAGCAGGTGTTTCGCGAGCGGCTGCGCGAGCGCAATTCTTCCTACGACGAGCGCTTGCAGGCGCTGCGCGCCAAGGCCGAGGGCGGCGCTGGTCACCGGGCGATCTTCGATGGCTTCATCGCCGCCGCCAGCACCTCGCTCAACGACATTTCGCGCACGCTCGACGACGCCCATCTGGAAGAGGCGATTTCGCTGCTGGCAAAGGCGCAGACCATCTACGTCCTGGCCAAGCGGCGTTCCTATCCGGTCGCGACCTACATCGCCTATGCGCTGGGCAAGCTGAAGATCCGCAACCAGCTGATCGAATCGGCGGCCGGCCTCAACGCCGAGATGGTCGGCTTCGCCACGCCGGCGGATGCCGTCATCGCCATCAGCTTCTCGCCCTACGCGCCGGCCACGATCGAGGAGGCCCGCACCATTTCCGAGCAAGGCGTGCCGATCGTTGCCATCACCGACAGTTCTTTCTCGCCGCTGGCCCAGTTCGCCAGGGTCTGGTTCGAAGTCGCGGAAGCCGATTTCGCCGGCTTCCGCTCCCTGTCGGCGACGATGGCGCTGGCCATGGCGCTGACGGTCGGCGTCGGCGAGAAACGGCGCGACGTGGGTCGCAAGCGCAAGGCGTGACCGGGACGCCCGGAACATCGAATTCACGAAGGAACACTCATTCCATATTGACTATGGATTGGAATTATTATTTCATATTGCTGGCGCCACGCAGCCGCTAGCGCGTGTCCCCCAACTACGTTGCTCAAGACGACAAGACTGACGGGAGGTTCCAATGAGCGAAGCCGTGGACGCAAGACAGGCGCCGCTCGACGTCATCACCATCGGTCGCGCATCCGTCGACCTCTATGGCCAGCAGATCGGTTCGCGGCTGGAGGACATCACCTCTTTCGCCAAGTCGGTCGGCGGCTGTCCGGCCAACATCTCGGTCGGCACGGCGCGGCTCGGGCTGCGCTCGGCGCTGCTGACGCGCGTCGGCGACGAGCAGATGGGCCGCTTCATCCGCGAGCAGCTGAAACGCGAAGGCGTCAACACCGACGGGCTGAAGACCGACAAGGAACGGCTCACCGCGCTGGTGCTGCTTTCGGTCGAGAGCGAAGGCGTCTCGCCGATGATCTTCTACCGCTCGGATTGCGCCGACATGGCGCTGGCCGAAGAGGACATCGATGAGGCGTTCATCGCCTCGGCGCGCGCCATCGTCGTCACCGGCACGCATTTTTCCCGTCCCAACAGCGACGCCGCCCAGCGCAAGGCGATCCGCATCATGAAGGCCAAGGGCGGCAAGGTGGTCTTCGACATCGATTACCGGCCGAACCTGTGGGGCCTTGCCGGCCATGCAGAGGGTTTCGAGCGTTATGTGAAGTCGGACCGGGTCTCGGCCCAGTTGAAGACGGTGCTGCCCGATTGCGATCTCATCGTCGGCACCGAGGAGGAGATCATGATCGCGTCGGGCGCAGACGACTGCCTGAGCGCGCTGAAGACGATCCGCTCGCTGTCCGCGGCGACCATCGTGCTGAAGCGCGGCGCCATGGGCTGCATCGTCTATGACGGGCCGATCAGCGACGACCTCGAGGACGGCATCGTCGGCGAGGGGTTCCCGATCGAGATCTACAATGTGCTGGGCGCCGGCGATGCCTTCATGTCCGGTCTGCTGCGCGGCTGGCTCGGCGGCGAAAGTTTCAAGACCGCGGCGACCTGGGCCAATGCCTGCGGCGCCTTCGCCGTGTCGCGGCTGCTCTGCGCGCCGGAATATCCGACCTTCGAGGAGTTGCAGTTCTTCCTCAAGAACGGCAGCAGGCATCGCGCGCTGCGCAAGGACGAGGCGATCAACCACATCCATTGGGCAACGACACGCCGCCGCGACATCCCTTCGCTGATGGCGCTCGCCTGCGACCACCGTGTGCAGCTCGAGGACGTCGCGGCCAAGACCGGCGCCGATCCCGCGCGCATCCGCGATTTCAAGGTGCTGGCGGTCAAGGCGGCGGCCAAGGTCGCCGCCGGGCGCGACGGCTACGGCATGCTGATCGACGAGAAGCATGGCCGCGAGGCGATGTTCGAATTCGCCAGGCATCCTTTCGCCTGGCTCGGCCGGCCGGTGGAACTGCCGGGCTCGCGGCCGCTGCGCTTCGAATTCTCGCAGGATATCGGCTCGCAGCTCGTCGAATGGCCGGTCGATCACTGCATAAAATGCCTGTGCTTCTACCATCCCGACGATCCGGCCGACCTCAAGGAAGAACAGCAGCAGAAGCTCAAGAGCCTTTACGAGGCCGCCCGCAAAGTAGGCCGCGAGTTGCTGGTCGAGATCATCGCCGGCAAGAACGGCAAGCTCGACGACACGACCATCCCGCGCGCGCTGGAAGAACTCTATGCGCTCGGCATCAAGCCGGACTGGTGGAAGCTGGAGCCGCAGGCGTCGAGCGGCGCCTGGGCCAGGATCGAGGCCGTCATCCTGAAGCACGATCCCTGGTGCCGGGGCATCGTGCTGCTCGGGCTGGAAGCGCCGCAGGACGAGCTGGAGGCGGCCTTCGCGGCCACCGCCAAGGCGCCGATCGTCAAGGGCTTCGCCGTCGGCCGCACCATCTTCGTACACGCCGCCGAACAGTGGCTTTCCGGCAGGATGTCGGATGACGAGGCGGTCGCCGACATGGCGTCGCGCTTCGAACAGCTGACCGAAGCCTGGCTTGCCGCGCGCGGCCGCAAGGCGGCATAACAAGACGCTGGCACAGACAGGCGGCATCAAGGACTGCGGAGGAAACATCATGAGCAAGACAATCCGCCTGACGATGGCGCAGGCGCTGACCCGCTTCCTCAGCCGCCAGATGACCGAGATCGACGGCAAGAAAGTGCCGATCTTCGGCGGCGTCTGGGCGATCTTTGGCCATGGCAATGTCGCGGGCATCGGCGAGGCGCTGTACCAGGTGCGCGACGAACTGCCGACCTTCCGCGCCCACAATGAACAGGCGATGGCGCATGCCGCGATCGCCTATGGCAAGGCCAATTTCCGCCGCCGCTTCATGGCCGCGACCTCCTCGATAGGTCCGGGCGCGTTGAACATGGTGACGGCGGCCGCGCTCGCCCATGTAAACAGGTTGCCCGTCCTGTTCCTGCCCGGCGACGTCTTCGCCAACCGCATTCCCGACCCGGTGCTGCAGCAGGCCGAGGATTTTTCCGACGGCACGGCGACGGTCAATGATTGCTTCCGCCCGGTGTCGCGCTATTTCGACCGCATCACCCGGCCCGAGCAGATCATCCCGGCGCTCAGCCGCGCCATGCAGGTGCTGACCGACCCGGCCGAATGTGGCCCGGTGACGCTGTCGCTCTGCCAGGACGTGCAGGCCGAGGCCTACGACTATCCCGAGAGCTTTTTCGCCGAGCGCGTCTGGCACCAGCGCCGGCCGCGTCCGGATCGCCACGAGCTTGCCGCCGCCGTCGCGGCACTCAAGGGCGCGAAGAAGCCGCTGGTGATCGCCGGCGGCGGCGTGCTCTATTCGCAGGCCTCCGACGAACTGGCCAAATTCGTCGAAGCTGCCGGCATTCCGGTCTGCGAGACGCAGGGCGGCAAATCCTCGCTGCCGGACGATCACAGGCTCAACATGGCCGCGGTCGGCGTCACCGGCACATCGGCCGCCAACCGGCTGGCGGAGGAGGCCGATGTCGTACTTGCCATCGGCACGCGGCTCCAGGATTTCACCACCGGATCATGGGCGCTGTTCAAGAATTCCGGCAAGACCATCATCGGGCTCAACGTGCAGCCCTTCGATGCCGGCAAGCACCGCGCGCTGCCCCTGGTCGCGGACGCGGCCGAAGGCCTGGCCGAACTGGGCGCCGCACTGAAGGGCTGGAAGGCGCCAACCGCCTGGACCGAAAATGCGGCCAGCGGCAAGAAGGCCTGGCAGGCCGACGCGGCCAAGGTGACGGCGTCGACCAACGCCGCTTTCCCGTCCGACGCGCAGGTCATCGGCGCCGTGCAGCGCTCCATGGGATCCGGCGTGACGCTGCTCCATGCCGCCGGCGGGTTGCCGGGCGAATTGCACAAGCTCTGGCAGGCGGGTGCGCCGGGCTCCTACCACGCCGAGTACGGCTTCTCGACCATGGGTTACGAAATCGCCGGCGGGCTCGGCACCAAGATGGCCAAGCCAAACGAGGAAGTCGTCGTCATGATCGGCGACGGCTCCTATCTGATGCTGAATTCAGAGATCGCCACCTCTGTCATGCTCGGCCTGAAGCTCACCATCGTGCTGCTCGACAACAGGGGTTTTGGTTGCATCAACCGGCTGCAGATGGCCACCGGCGGCGCCAACTTCAACAATCTCCTGAAAGACTCGCGCCACGAGATCCTGCCCGATGTCGACTTTGCCGCCCATGCCGCCAGCATGGGCGCGATAGCGGAGAAAGTGCCGTCGATCGCCGGGCTCGAAAACGCGTTGCGGAGGGCCAGGACGAACGACCGCACCACCGTGCTGGTCATCGACACCGATCCGCTGGTTTCGACCGATGCCGGCGGCCACTGGTGGGACGTGGCGGTGCCAGAGGTGTCGGCGCGGCCGCAGGTGAACGCAGCCCGCAAGGCCTATGACGAGAAGCGGCAAATGCAGAGCGTCGGCGATTGAACGTTGGCGCCGACGACGAGAGAATGACTGTTCTGGAACCGGAGTGACGACTTGAAAGCCAAACTGGGCATGTCCCCCATCGCGTGGTGGAACGACGATCTTGCGGAGTTGAGCGACGACGTCTCGCTGGAAGAGTGCCTGCGCCAATCGCGCTCGGCCGGCTTCACCGGCATGGAGATGGGCCGGCGCTTTCCCAACGACCCCGCTGTCATGCTGCCGATCCTGAAGGCAGCCGACGTGACGCTGTGCGGCGGCTGGTTTTCCGGCACGCTGGTCGATGAGGAGATGGGCAGGAATAAGGACCGGATCCTGCCGATGATCGAGCTGTTCAAGGCGGTCAATGCGCCGTGCATCGTCTATGGCGAGGTCGGCCGCTCGATCCAGGGCGACCGTTCCAAACCGCTCGCCACCAAGCCGAAGCTTTCCGGTGACGAGATGAAGGCCTATGCGCGGCGCCTGACCGAGTTCGGCGAATGGTGCGCCGGGCAAGGCATGCCGCTTTCCTACCATCACCACATGGCGGCGGTGGTCGAGACCGAGCCGGAGCTCGACGCCTTCATGCGCCATTCCGGCGAAGGCATTCCGCTGCTGCTCGATGCCGGCCATCTGGCTTTTGCCGGCGGCGACGTGCTGCGCGCCATCGACAATCATCACAAGCGCATCAGCCATGTCCATGTGAAGGATGTGCGCATGGATGTGATCGAGGGGCTCGATCGCACCAAACAGTCCTTCCTCGACGCCGTGGCGCTCGGCGCCTTCACCGTGCCGGGCGACGGTTCGCTCGATTTCGGCGCCATCGTGCAGCGCTTCGCCGATCACGACTATGAAGGCTGGTTCGTGGTCGAGGCCGAGCAGGACCCGAGGAAGAACCCGCCGCTGAAAATGGCGCAGGTCGGCCACAAGGAATTGATGCGGGTGATGACCGCAGCCGGCTACACGGTCGAGACGCAGGGCTTCCCGAATACTTGAAGGCTGGATTGGTTGCCACGGGCGGCTTATCTGAGGCCTGGTCCAGCAACTCTCGGATGGCGCGATGAAAGATTACGAACACCCGTTCTTCCGGCCGCTCTGGCGGCGCGTTGCCGTCGTTGCGGTCTGCCTGGTCTGGTCGGTCATCGAATTCGCCTCCGGCACGCCGTTCTGGGGCGTCATCGCGCTCGGCTTCGCCGGCTATGCCGTCTGGCAGTTTTTTTATCTCTACAAGCCGGTTGATGAGAGCAAGGCGACGGCCGAGGCCGAACCGAAGGAGTAACTGATCGCATGCGTTGGCGATTAGCTTGCGGCGCGCCGACCAAAGATCTGCAATGGCCCTTTCGAACAGACGGCTTGGCTTCACGGAGCCCCTCACGCCAGTGGAATAGGAGAGACAACAATGTCGAAACTGCTCGTCAAAGCCGACAAGGGCAATGGCCGCGTCGCGCATGTGACGCCGCAAAGCGCCGGATGGACCTATGTCGGTTTCGACCTGCACCGGCTGAAGCCGGGCCAGAACGCCTCGGGTAGCACCGGCGACCGCGAGGTCTGCCTGGTCTTCGTCACCGGCAAGGGCACGGTCACGGCCGGCGGCAAGGACCTCGGCCTGCTCGGAGAACGTATGTCGCCCTTCGAAGGCAAGCCGTGGTCCGTCTACGTGCCTCAGGGCTCGGACTGGTCGGTGGCGGCGGACATGGAACTCGAACTCGCGGTCTGCTCGGCGCCGGGCTCAAGCGGCGGACTGCCGGTTCGCGTCATTGCGCCCGACGATCTCGGCCAGGAGGTACGCGGCAAGGGCACCAACACGCGCTATGTCACCAACATCCTGCCGGAAGGCCAGCCGGCCGACTCGCTGCTGGTGGTCGAGGTCATCACCCCCGGCGGCCACACCTCGAGCTATCCACCGCACAAGCACGACCAGGACAATCTGCCCGCCGAATCCTATCTCGAGGAGACCTACTACCATCGCCTCAACCCGCCGCAGGGCTTTGCCTTCCAGCGCGTCTATACCGACGCCGGCAAGGATGGCCGGCGCGCGCTCGACGAAGCCATGGCGATCGAGGACGGCGATGTCGTTCTGGTGCCCGAGGGATATCATCCCTGCGCGGCGTGCCACGGCTATGACCTCTATTACCTCAACGTCATGGCCGGTCCGAAGCGGACGTGGAAATTCCACAATGCACCCGAGCATGAATGGTTGATGAAGGCGTGAGCCGACCATTTCGGCCGAAATCGTTGGTTCAGTCCGGAAAAATCGTCGGCTAAGGACTCCTGGGGTCGCTTTGCCTTCGAAAACCCTTGAAAGCTTCGTCAATCCGTCATGGAAATCACCTATGGCAGCGGGTTAGTGCATGTCTCCCAAAAGTGTTCAGCGGTTTTGGGAGCAAGACATGCGCCAGATGAAGGCTTAAAGCGCGTTCCTGCGCGCTTTAACGAGGACTTTCCATGCGCTACGCCATCTATTTCACCCCCAGGCAGGACGAACCGCTGGCGCGGATCGCCGCCAACTGGCTGGGCCGGGATCCCTTCGGCGCCGCGACCAGGCCGGTCGAGGCCGTTGCCGAGCTGTCGGCGGCGGAAGTGGCCTTCCACACGGCCTCGGCGCGCCGCTATGGTTTCCACGCGACGCTGAAGGCGCCGTTCCGCCTCGCCGCCAACGAGACCGAGGCCTCGCTGCGCGCCGCGCTCGACCATTTTGCCGAAGCGACGCCCGTGGTGACCATCCCGCGTCTTGTCGTCAGCCAGATCGACGGCTTCTTTGCGCTGGTGCCGGATGGTCCACAGCCTTCGCTCAACCGCTTCGCCGACGACGTGGTCCGCGATTTTGACCGGTTCCGCGCGCCGCTGACCGAGGCCGAGATCGAGCGGCGCAGCCCGGACTCGCTGAAGCCGGCCGAGTTTCGCAATCTCTGCCAGTGGGGCTACCCCTATGTGTTCGAGACCTTCCGCTTTCACATGACGCTGTCAGGCCGGGCAGGGCCACAGGAAAGCCCCCGTCTCAGCGCAGCAATCGACAGCCTGTTCGCAGAGGTGTTGCGTCAACCTGTGCTGGTGGACGCGCTGACATTGTTTGTCGAACCCGAGCCCGGTGCGCCGTTCATGGTGCTTTCCCAGCACGCGCTCGGGCGCCGGCCGGCGCGAAAGACCGCCTGAACGATCGCCGAGAGATAGCCAAGAGCAAGGACTGCCTGAAATGACCGCCGAAACCGTTCTTACCAACGCCCGCATCGTGCTTGCCGACGAGATCGTCGAGGGGTCGCTGGTGCTGCGCGACGGCCTTGTCGCCGGCATCGACGCGGGTGTTGCCCGCACTGGCGAGGACATGGGCGGCGATTACATCATTCCCGGGCTGGTCGAACTGCACACCGACCATCTCGAAGGCCATTACGCGCCGCGGCCGAAGGTGCGCTGGAATCCGATCGCCGCGGTGTTGGCGCATGACGCTCAGGTGGCGACCGCCGGCATCACCACCGTGCTCGATGCCTTGCGCGTCGGCATGGACGAGGACGCCGACCTCACCTCGGACGATATCCGCAAGCTCGCCGACGCGATCGAGGACAGCGTCCAGCAGGAGCGGCTCAGGGCCGACCATTTCATCCATCTGCGCTGCGAGGTCTCGGCACCGGACTGCCTCAAGGCCTTCGCCAATTTCGAGACCGACGACCGGGTCAAGCTGGCATCGCTGATGGATCATGCGCCGGGCCAGCGCCAGTTCGTCAATCTCGAGACCTATGCCTATTACTATCAGCGCAAGCTGAAGCTCTCGGATCAGGATTTCAAGAAATTCTGCGAGAAGCGGATGGGCGAATCGGCGCGCAATTCCGGACCGAACCGCGTCTTCATCGCCGCCGCCTGCCAGGAGCGCGGCATCGTGCTCGCCAGCCATGACGATGCCACTTCGGCTCATGTCGATGAGGCCATCGAGCAGGGCGTGCGGGTCGCCGAATTCCCGACCACGCAGGAGGCTGCGCGTGCGTCCAAGGCCGCCGGGCTCGGCGTGCTGATGGGCGCCCCCAACGTCATGCGCGGCGCCTCGCATTCGGGCAATGTCTCCGCGCGTACCTTGGCCCGCGACGGCCTTCTCGACATATTGTCATCCGACTACATCCCCTTCAGCCTGATCCAGTCGGCCTTCTTCCTCGGCGACATGGTCGAAGGAATTTCGCTGCCGCAGGCGGTCGCCATGGTGTCGAAGAACCCGGCCGAGGCCATCGGCCTCGATGACCGTGGCATCATCGAGCAGGGCCGCCGCGCCGATCTGGTGCGCGTGCGCGTCGACGATCATGTTCCGGTCGTGCGCACCGTCTGGCGCCAGGGGCGCCGGGTGGCATGATGGTGTCGGCCTTGATCGAGCGCGAACTGTCCGCCGAGACCTTTCCGATCCGTCACGGCGTCTTCGTCGCCGTCGTCGGCCCCAGCGGCGCCGGCAAGGACACGGTGATCGGCTACGCCAAGGCGCTTTTCGCCGACGAGACCCAAATCGAATTCGTGCGCCGCGTCATCACCAGGCCGAGCGATACGGCGAGCGAGGATCACGACACGCTGGCCGACGCCGCCTTCGCCGAGGCCGAGGCAGACGGCGCCTTCGCCATCTCCTGGGAAGCGCATGGCCTGCGCTATGGCCTGCCCGCCGATGTCGACTGGTCGGTTTCAAACGGCCACGTCGCGGTGGCCAACGTGTCGCGGGCGGTAATCCCCACCTTGCGCGAACGCTATGCCAACCTGGCGATCGTGGAGATCACCGCCTCGCCCGAAGTGCTGGCGGAGCGCCTGGCGATGCGCGGCCGCGAGTCGCGCGGCGAAGTGCTGGCCCGGCTGGCGCGCAGCGCCAACATCACCCTGTCCGGTCCAGGCGTCACCTCCATCGACAACAGCGGTCCACGCGAGGCAGCCGGCGAGCGCTTCGCCGAAGTGCTGCGCAAGGCGATGGCCTTTTCCGACATGTCGGGCCTGATCTAGGGCAATCCCGGGGAAGTGCGTAACGGTTCCCGGGACAAGCGCGTGGCGCTTGCCCTAGGGAATTGGGTGAAAACCAAAGAGTTTGAGCCTATTGCGCCGGGGCTCGCCGGCGCTGGCGCGTCACTTGTTGAAGTTGGTGATGAACTGCTTGAACTGCTGCGTGGGTGGTCTGGCGAACATTTCCTTGGGCTCGCCCAGCGAATCCACCTCGCCCTTGTGAAGGAACATCACCTTGCTCGACACGTCGCGGGCAAAGCCCATTTCATGGGTCACGACCAGCATGGTGCGCCCTTCTTCCGCAAGCGAGCGCATGACCCGCAGCACCTCGCCGACCAGTTCGGGATCAAGCGCCGAGGTCGGCTCGTCGAAAAGCATCACCTTGGGGTTCATCGCGAGCGCCCGCGCGATTGCCGCGCGCTGCTGCTGGCCGCCAGACATGTGAGGCGGATAATAGTTGCGGCGCTCCCAAATGCCGACGCGTTTCAGCAAGGCTTCCGCCTGCTCCAGGCATTCGGCGCGCGGGCGCTTCTGTACATGCACCGGCGCGGCGACAAGGTTTTCCAGCACGGTCATGTGCGACCACAGATTGAAGCTCTGGAAAACCATGGCGAGGTCGGCGCGAATCCGTTCCACCTGGCGGATATCGGCCGGCGTCTGATGGCCACCCTGGCCCGACTTCATCCGAATGAGTTCGCCGCCCACCCATACTTCCCCGGAATCAGGGGTCTCCAGCAGATTGATACAGCGCAGCAGCGTGCTCTTTCCGGACCCCGAGGAGCCGAGGATCGAGATGACATCGCCCTTGTGGGCTTCGAGCGAAATGCCCTTGAGCACCTCGTGGTCGCCGAAACATTTGCGCATCTCCTTGACCGAGATGGCCGACGTCGCGTCGTGGGATGGTTCCGCTTTCGCGGCTGCGGCGGGACTTGCCGACATCACAACACCTCCGGGACGGGCTTGATCTGCTGGGACTGGTCTGGGGCCGGGCGCAGATGCGGCGAGAGCACGTATTCGACCCAGGCAAACAGCCTCGCGATCGACAGGTTGAGCAGCAGGTAGATCACGCCGGCGCAGGTCAGCACCTCGATCGGCCGGAACGTGTCGTGCTGGATCTTCTGCGCCGTTCCCATCATCTCCATGATCGTGACCACGGACGCGAGCGCCGTCGCCTTCGTCATCAGGATGATCTCGGTCGAATAGGCCGGCAGCGCCAGCCGCAGCGCGATCGGCAGCGTGACAATGCGGAAGCGGGTAAACGCCGACATGCCGAACGCCTTCGCCGCCTCGATCTGCCCGACCGGCACGGCCCTGAGCGCGCCCCGGAAGATCTCGCTCTCATAAGCGGCCGTGTTCAAGGCCATGGCGACGATCGTGCAATACATGGGATCGCGCAGGATCGGCCACAGGATCGGGCTATGCCGCACGAAATCGAACTGCGAGAGCCCGAAATAGATCAGATAGAGCTGCACCAGCAGCGGCGATCCGCGAAAGACGAAGACATAGGCGCGGGTGAAATATTCGCCGGATCTGTACCCCGATGCCCGTAGCCAGGTCAGGCCGGTGGCGATGACCAGGCCGAAAGCAATGCCGAAAAACCAGATCTCGAGCGTCAGCGGCAGTGCTTTCAGCACGCTCCACATGGTCGAAAGGTAGAAGTCGTAATCCACCGCCACCTCTTACTTCGGACGCAGAAAGCTGCGTGAGGTGTAACGCTCGGCCTTTTCGAAGATCGGCGTCGAGATCGACGTCATCACCAGGTAAAGGATGCCGGCGACGGTATAGAAAAGCAGCGAATGGTGCGTTGAACGCGCCGCCTTGTTCGCCGTCAGCATCAGCTCGGCGACGCCGGTGACCGAGATGAGAGCTGAGTCCTTGATGGTCAGCTGCCAGACATTGCCCAGCCCCGGCACCGCCAGACGCAGCACCTGCGGCATGATCACGAGGCGAAAACGCAGCCAGGCCGACATGCCGTAGGCGCGCGCCGCCTCCAGCTCGCCGCGATGGATCGCCAGGAACGATCCGCGGAAAACCTCGGCCTGGTACGCGCCCGAAATGATGCCGACCGCCAGGACACCGCCCAGGAAGCTCGGCATATTCACAATGTCGGTCGGCCCTATCGATCCCGTGGACCTCGCCACGCCCGTCAGCACCTGCGTGCCGCCGTAGTAGAATAGGTAGATGATCAGAAGTTCCGGCTCGCCGCGGAACACGGTGGTGTAGCTCTCGCCGAGAAATCTCAACCTGCCGCGATGCGAAAGCTTGGCCGCCGCCACCAGCGATCCCAGCACCGCACCGATCACCATCGAGACCGAGGTCACCGCCAGGGTCCAGCCGATGCCCCAGAGCAATTGCACGCCCCAGCCTGCGGCCAACAGGTCATAGGCCGTCGATATCTGTTCCAGCAGGCTATTCAGAAACTCCACGCACGTCTCCCTCCGGGCGCCGAGATATGCTGCGACTACACCTCAATGCCGGACGGGAGCAGCCAAGGCTGCTCCCGTTGCGACATCACTTGGTGATGTCGATCTTGAACCACTGCATGCTGTACTTCGACACCGATCCGTCATCGAGGGCGGCCTTGAGGGCCTTGTTGTAGATGTCCTGCAGATCCTTGTCGGTCTTGCGGAAAGCGGCGCCGATACCCGGTCCCAGGATCGGGCCGCCCTTGAACTGCGGCCCGACGAATTCGAGATCCTTGGCGTCGGGCTTGGCCAGCGTGCCGAGGAAGTAGGTGGTGTCGGCGAAAGCCACGTCGAGGCGGCCCGCCATCAGGTCGAGGTCATGCTCGTCCGTGGTCTTGTATTCATGGACGCTGGCGACATCCTTGAGATACTTGTCGGCGAAGGTCGCTTCCGTGGTCGAAACCTGCAGGCCGACATTCTTGCCGGTGAGTTCCTTGCGCAAGGTGTCGAGGGCCGCCTTGGATTCGGCGTCGTCCTTGGAGAGGTCGATCATCTTGCCGCTGTTGGAGAGCTGCGCCAGCGGTCCGTTCTTGTCGGCGAGGAAGGCCACAGGGGACGAGGCGTAGGGAATCGAGAAATCGATGGTCTTCAGGCGTTCCTCGGTAATCGACATGCCGTCCATGACGATGTCGAACTTGCCCGCGGTCAGGCCGGGGATGACGCCGTCCCAGTCCTGCGCCACGATGTTGCATTCCAGCTTCGCGCGGCCGCAGACGTCGTTCAGTATGTCGACTTCGAACCCGACGATCTTGCCGCTGGCATCCGTCTGGTTCCAGGGGGCATAGGAGCCCTCCATCGCCACGGTGACGGTTTTCCAGTCCTTGGCCATCGCCGGGGTCGAACAGGTGAGCGCCAGCGCGGCGAGCGCCATCCAACGTGATGATTTCACGGTATTCCCTCCCATTTTGTGTTCTTGAAGCATGTGATGCCAATTGCTTAGCCCAGCCCCCATTTTCCGACAAGGGCTGTTATCTGCGGTCCCCACGCTTCAACTTTTTGTGAAAACCGCGTCAAAATGCCGGGCATGCCGGCGCCAATGGTGCGTTGCCGCTCGTCTGAGGGCAGCCTGAATGTTCGCCTTGTCGCCAGAGCGCCATTGTCACATCCCTGTAATAGATATTTCGGATGCTGGATTTCGTCGTAATCACTACATACGAACGGGCCGCTCTCCATGACGGACGATACCTCGCAAGATGCAACGATAACGGTCGATGCCCGCGTTCAGGCGGTGCTTGAGAGCCTGCCGCCGGCCGAGCAGCGCATGGCGCGTTTCTTCGTTGACCAGAAGCAGTCCGTCCTTCTGGGATCGGCGGCCGAGATCGCAGAACTCGCCGGCACCAGCGACGCAACCGTTGTGCGCACAGCGCGTTCGCTAGGCTTCGAAAGCCTGTCCGCGCTTCGCCAGATGCTGCTGTCGGACCTGACCGGCACGCCATCCCCCGGCAAGCGCCTGGCACGCACCTTGCAAGAAACCGGCGACGGCAGCGCCGGAGCGCTGCGGCACGTGATCGACCTCCATGAAAGCGTGCTCGACGTGCTCAAGCGTCCTGAAATGGCGGCCGCCTTCGAGCGCAGTGTCGACATCCTGGCGCGGGCCAGCCGCCGCCATGTCTTCGGCATCGGTCCGTCAGGCGCCATGGCCGACTATGCCAGTCTGCAGTTCAACCGTATCGGCCTGCCGACCAGCGCGCTGTCGGTTTCGGGAATTGCGCTGGCCGACCGCTTGCTGTGGCTCGGCAAGGGCGATGCCGTGCTGATGATGGCCTACGCGCCGCTCTATCGCGAGGTGGAAGTCGTCCTCGACCATGCCATGCGGTTCGATGTTCCGGTGGTGTTGATCAGTGACAATCTGGCCCCGCTGGTTACCGGCAAGGTGGCGGAGAACCTTCCGGTTCCGCGCGGCAAAGCCGATCATCTGGCCATGCATGGCGGCACGATCGTCCTCATCGAAGCGATGATCATCGGACTGGCGAAGCGAAACAGCGAAGCCGCCTTCGATGCCCTTGAGCGGTTAAGCACAGTTCGGGGATCCATAGACAAAGCCTGGATAAAGCGCGGTGTCCAAAAGAATAAAAATAATAAAAAAAAGTAGGGGACTCTAAATATGACACAAAACATTCAACCTCATCATAGATGATACGATGGGGCTTATTACGCCTCAGAAAAATCTACTGGAGAACAAGATGAGCGTACGTACAACTTTCTGCTTGGCAATGGGTTTGAGTACGCTTGCCATGGCGGCACCTGCCTCGGCATCCGACCTCGTGCTCTATGATGCGCTTGATTTCGCCGGCCCGGTGGCAAAAGCCTTCCAGGCCAAGACCGGCCTCACCGTCGACATCGTCGAACCCGGCAGCACTGGCGAGACGCTGGGCAAGATCGCCGCCGAAGGCAGCAACCCGCAATTCGACATCGTCTGGCTCGACGGCTCCGCCGTGCTGGAGCGCATGGCGGCCGACCATGTGCTGCAGGCTGTTCCCGCCGCCGCCTACGACAAGGTGTCCTTCACCGATCTCGGCAAGTCGCTGATCCCGCAAAGCCACGCCTTCCTGCCGACCGGCACCAGCACCACGGCCATCGAGGTCAACACCAAGAAGGTGGCCGCGGACAAGATGCCCAAATCCTGGGCCGATCTTCAGTCCTTCGCCGGCAAAGTAGCGGCCAAGGATCCCAACCTGTCCGGTCCGGCCTATCAATGGCTGGCTGGCTTCTTCCAGACCAATGGCCTGGATGCAGGCAAGGCTCTCCTGGCCAGGACCCTGACGAACAAATCACTGTCGGGCCTGTCGAGCGGCGGCAAGGTGAACAAGGCCGTGCTGACCGGCGATGCTTCGGTCGGCATCAATCAGGACAGCGCCATCTTCTCGAAGATCGCCGCCGGCGAACCCGTCGTCGCGGTCTATCCCAGCGAAGGTTCGGTGTCGCTGCCGCAAGGCCTCGGCATCAGCGCCAAAACCCAGCACATGGACGCGGCGGAAAAATTCATCGCCTTCGTCACCAGCGCCGAGGGTCAGGCCGCCATGCAGAATGGCGACGACACCGACTTCTTCTACATCCCGATCATCAAGGGCATCGACGCCAAGCCAGGCCGCGAGACCAACATTACCTACACGCATCTCGACGATGCCGTGGCTTCCGCTCACGAGACCGAATGGAAGCAGTGGTACAAGACCAATTTCGTCCAGTAACCCGGATGTTCGGGCAATGACTATTCTGCAGCATTCCGGCGCCGCGGCCTTTGCCCGCGGCGCTGGCATCGGAAAGCGGTCGCAAAGCCGCCTGTCGGCGCTGGCCCGCCATGGCGGGCCATTTGCCGTCTATGCCGTGTTTGCCTTGCTGATCGGATTGCCCCTGGCCCTGGTGCTGGTCCAGGCGGTCATGCCTGGCCTGTTTGCCGCGCGGGACGCCAGCAACGATCTTAGCCTCGAGCCCCTGGCGCGTGTCTTCAACGCGCCCTATGTCGCGGGCTCGGTCCTGCATTCGCTCGAGCTCGGCATGCTCGTCGCCTGCACCACGACGGCGTTGGGTGGTGCCTTCGCGGTCTTGGTCCAGCGCTGCGACATTCCGGGGCGGGCGGCAATTTCAATGGTGCCGTGGCTGGTCTTCCTGACACCGTCCTATCTGAAGGCGCTTGCCTGGGTGCTGCTGATGTCTTCCGGCGGCTACCTGGCTCAATTCGGGTTGCTGCCCCTGTCGCTGGGCTCTGCGTTCTTCGGTTTGGGCGGCCTGGTGTTCGTGCACACGCTCAGCCTGTTTCCCCTGGCCGCCTTCATCATCGGCAGCGCGCTGGCCGGACTGGGCAGCGAACTTGAGGATGCCGCGCGGCTCTCCGGCGCCGCTCCCTTCAGGATCTGGCTTCGCATCAACGGTCCCTTGCTGGCACCAGCCATCGCCCTGAGCTTCATCGCCACCTTCGCCGAGGTGCTGTCGGATTTCGGCCTGGCCTCGACCATTGCCAGAATGTCGAATTTTGGTGTCCTGACCTACGGTATCTACGCCGCCGCGAGCGATTATCCGGTCGATTTTCCCGCCGCCGGTGCCCAGGCGCTCGTCCTTCTCAGCCTTGTCCTGCTCGTCGTGGTGGCGGACCGTTTGTTGCGCCGCCGTGCCGACCCGCGCCTGATTTCGGGCCGTGCCAGGCCCGCCAGGCTGTACCGTCTCGGCAAATGGCGCTGGCTTGCCATGGCGGCTGCCCTGACCCTCACATTCCTTGCGCTGGCATTGCCGATCGCCGCGATCGCGGCGCGCGCCTTGACGCAAACGCTTGGCAACGGGCTCGTCTGGAGCAATTTCACCGCCGCCAATGTTGTGGCGGCGCTCAGCCTGAACACCGCGGCCAATGACGGCCTGTTGCGCAGCCTCTTCTACGCCGGGCTGACGGCTCTCATAGCCAGCTCCCTTGCCCTGCTCCTGTCGACGCAACTCGACCGTGCCGGCGCGGCTCTGCGCAGCGCCGTCGTCGGTCTGTCGCTGGGGTCGGTGGCGATACCGGGCATCGTACTCGGCTTCGGCTACATCCTTGTGTGGAACCGCCTGCCGGGTTTCCGCGACTGGCCGTTTCCTCATTATGGCGATGGCTCGCTGCTGGTCATGGGCTATGTCGCGGCGGCGCTTCCCTACTGCCTGGTGGTGATCCTCTCGGCCATCGGCCAGCTGGCGCCGGGGCTGACGGATGCGGCGCGCCTGCACGGTGTCGGGCCAACCCGGCGATTGCTGGCAATCACCTTGCCGCTGATCCTGCTGAGCGTGGTGACGGCGTTCCTGCTCACGTTCATCCGCACCGTGTTCGAACTGCCGATCTCGCAAATGCTCATTCCCCAGAGCGGCCCGCCGGCACCGACGCTCATCCTCAAACTGTTCAGCCACGACCGGGACGGACTGGCCTCGGCGATCGCGCTGGTCGCCATGGCGGCCGCGGGCATCGGTGCCGCACTGGTGTGGTATCCGCTCCAGCGGTTCATGAGACCACGCCGGAGTGTGGCGCGTGTCGACGCTGGCAGCCCCCAGTTCGTCAAAGCGGAAATCTTGTCATGACCGCATCCCTGCATTGCGCCGGCATTTGCAAGTCGCTCGGCGGGCGTCCCATCCTGACCGACCTCGACCTCAAGATCGAAGCCGGCGAAGTTGTGTCGCTTCTCGGCGCCAGCGGCTCGGGCAAGACCACACTGCTGCGCATCATTGCCGGGCTGGTCATGCCCGAAAAGGGCGCGATCACGCTGGACGGACGGGTCGTATGGAGCGAGACGTCGGTCGTGCCGCCTGAAAAGCGGCGGATCGGCATGGTGTTTCAGGACTATGCGCTGTGGCCGCATATGACGGTGGCCAACAATCTGGCCTTTGGTCTGCGCGCGCAGCGGCTTTCGGAACATGAAATCGCTCAGCGGGTGAACCATGCGTTCGACGTCACCCGCCTTGCTCCCTACAGGGATCGCTATCCCACGGAATTGTCCGGTGGCCAGCAGCAGCGCGTCGCCATCGCGCGCTGCCTCGCCGCGCGTCCGGCGCTGATGCTGTTCGACGAACCGCTGAGCAATCTCGATGCCGCGCTGCGCGAGGACATGCGCATCGAGATGATGGAGATGGTGCGCCGCGAAGCCATCACCGTCGTCTATGTGACGCATGACCAGGCGGAGGCGATGGCGGTCTCCGACCGTATCGCCATCATGCGGGCCGGCGAGATCGTCCAGTTCGACACGCCACGCGCAATCTACGAAGCACCGGGCGATTCTTTCGTGGCGAGCTTCATCGGCGGCTTTTCGACTGTTCGCGGGCAGGTTCGGGACGAGCTCTTCAGCATCGCCGACAGCGATGCCGAAACCGTGCGCACGCCGGGCGCCCGATCCGGCGCGGGTATGCTGGTGATCCGTCCCGAGGACGCCCGGCCGGCGGATGCCTATCCCGGCAATCGGTTGCAGGGCAAGGTGCTGTCGAGCGCATTCCAGGGCCGGTGCTGGCGGTTGGCGGTCGATCTGGGACGACAGCGCGTGCGGCTCGACTGGCCCGAATCGCCGCCGATTGGCGCTCCGCTTGCCTTTTCGCTGCCGCCGGAGCGCTGTGTGGTGCTGACCGCATAGTGATTCCCGATAGCGCGCCGAAGCTGCAAGTAGCTGGCCATTATGGTCGAACAGGACAAGACAGGAAGCCTTGATGCAGACACTGACACCCATCCTCTCGACGATCACGGCGGCATTTCTCGCCTCCCTGGTCGAGGTCGTCGAAGCCTTCACCATCGTGCTCGCGGTCGGGGTGACGCGCAGCTGGCGCCCGGCACTGACGGGTGCCGCGCTGGCGCTGGCGGTGCTCGCGGCCCTGGTGCTGGCGTTCGGGCCGCTGCTGGCGCTCGTGCCCATTACGACGCTGCAGTTCGTCGTCGGGGTGCTCTTGATCCTGTTCGGCATGCGCTGGCTGCGCAAGGCCATCCTGCGCAGCATCGGCGTCATCGCGCTGCATGACGAGGAGGCTGCCTTCGCCAAGGAAACGGCGGCCCTGAACCGGCAGGCCAATGACCGGCGCGCCGACTACCTTGCCGGCCTGGCCTCCTTCAAGGCGGTGCTGCTCGAGGGCGTCGAGGTGGTGTTCATCGTCATTGCGGTCGGCGCCGCGCATGGGCAGACGCTCTATGCCAGCCTCGGTGCGCTGGCGGCCTTCGTCCTGGTGATGCTTGTCGGCCTCGCGGTTCACCGGCCGTTGGCGCGCGTGCCGGAGAATGCGCTTAAATTCACCGTCGGGCTGATGCTGACCAGCTTCGGCATCTTCTGGACCGGCGAAGGCATAGGCGCCGACTGGCCTGGCGCCGATCTCGCGCTGCTTGCCATCTTCGTCATCGTCGCACTGGCGTCCTTCGCCATCGTGCGCTGGTTGCGCGACGCCCGTCCGACCGCGGCTGGAGGGCTCGCCCGATGAACATCATTCGTCTTGTTGCCAGGGAATTCCTCGGCATGTTTGTCGATGACGGCAATCTGGCGCTGTTGGCGCTGATCCTGGTGGCCGCCGTCACGGCAGGGGTGAAGCTCCTAGCGCTGCCGCCGCTGCTTGGCGGCGCGCTGCTGCTGGTCGGCTGTCTCGCCATCCTTTTGCAAAGCGTCCGCCGCGCCGTACGCCAGAGCGGCCGGTAGCGCCGCATCGTTCCATGACCGGTGGCAGCGCCCAATGGGGCGCGCCATGAAAGGCAGCCGGCGCGACGGCGGCCGGGCGGACCGGTGCGCAACGCCATCTTGATCATCGTGGTCTTGCCCCATTTCTCTTGACGCCATTGCAAGATGGAAAATATGGTACCGGTATCAAACAGGCGCTGGCTTCGCGCGGGGACGTTGATGGACAGGCATAAAATATTATAATAGCATACCATTATAACTCGCAGAGGAACCGCTGACTCTCCAGTTTGCAAGGGTGTCGGCGAGCGAGCTGTTTCAGATCGTCGGGCGGCCCCGCGCCCCGCACCGCCGGTATCGACGCAAGGCGCCAGAAAAATGCATGGGAGGAAAACATGCGGACTTTCCTGAGGGGCGCGATGCTTGCCGGCATCGTGCTGGCGCTGTCGGCGCTGCTGCCGCGGATCGCTTCGGCACAGTCGGTCGAGGATATCATCGCGCGCGGCAAGCTCGTCGTCGCCATCGACACCACCACGCCGCCCTATGGCTTTCTCGACGCCAATCTGAAGCCGACCGGCTTCGACATCGAGGTCGCCAACAAGATGGGCGAGGCGCTCGGCGTGCCCGTCGAATTCGTCACCGTCACCTCGCCCGGCCGCATACCGGCCCTGCTGACCAAGCAGGTCGACGCGGTGATCTCGATCTTCTCGATCACGCCGGCACGCGCCATCCAGATCGACTATTCCATTCCCTATGCCGGCCAGTCGGCGGTGGTGATCGCGCCGAAGAGCACCTCGATCAAGGGCGTCGCCGACCTCGTCGGCAAGAAGGTCGGCCTGACGCGCGGCACCGGCGAGGACGGCCTGCTGACCAAGGCGGCCGAAGCCAATCCCGGCATCGAGATCCTGCGCTTCGACGACTATTCCTCGCTGCTGCAGGCGATGGTGTCGGGCCAGATCGACGCCATGGGCGGCGGCGACTATGGCGAGATCTATCTGAAGAAGGCGCAAGATGGCGACGCCTTCGAGCAGAAATACGTGCTGAAGACGTTCTATTTCGGCATCGGCGTCGCCAAGGGCAACGACAATCTGCGCCAATGGATCAACACCTGGCTGTTCACGATGAAGACCGACGGAACGCTGGATGCGCTGTCGATGAAGTACCGCAACCAGCCGCTGCCGGTACTGCCGGTCTTCTGATTTACACATCCGCAGTCGGGCGGGGCTAAGTCGGCCCCGTTTCCTTGACCTCGTGACGGGATGCCATGCAAACCGCCCTGCAATTCGGCCCGATCCTTGTCCATCTCGACCTGCTGCTGCGCGGCCTGGAAAAAACCATCCAGCTGGCGGCCCTGTCGATCCTGTTCGGCACCGCCATCGGTGTCCTCGGCGCCGTCGGCCGCAGCTTCGGGCCGCGATTTCTATCCTGGCCTATCGCCTGCTATGTCGAACTGATCCGCAACACGCCGCTGCTCATCCAGCTCTATTTCGTCTTCTTCTCGCTACCGCTGTTCGGCTTCAAATTGTCGAGCAATACGGCGGCGGTGGTGGCGCTCTCGATCCATCTCGGCGCCTACGCCACCGAAATATTGCGCGCCGGCATCGAGGCCATTCCGGAAGGCCAGATCGAGGCGGCCAAATCGCTCGGGCTCGGCCGCTATCGCATCATCCGCCATGTCGTCCTGGTTCCGGCGGCGCGCGCCGTCTACCCGTCGCTGTCGGCACAATTCATCCTGCAGATCATGGGCACCTCGATCGTCGGCGCCATCGCCGCCGAGGAACTGACGGCGGTCGCCAACAACCTCGTCATGCAGACCTTCAGGAGCTTCGAGGTCTATATCGTCATCGCGCTCATCTATTTCGCGCTGGTGCAGGCCGCCAGCCTGCTCTTTGCCGGGGTGGGCAGGCTCATGTTCCGGTGGAAGGTCTGAGCCATGAGCCTGCGCGACTTCGGCCCCAATGAACTGATGTTCCTGCTCCTGGCAACGCGCTGGACGATCCTGCTGGCGCTGATCGCCTTCGCCGGCGGCGGCGTGATCGGCCTGGTGGTGGCGGCGATCCGGGTGGCGCCGGCGCGGCCGTTGCGCTGGCTGGCGGCGGCCTACATCCAGTTCTTCATGGGCACGCCGATTCTGATCCAGCTCTTCATGGCCTATTATGGCTCGTCCCTGCTCGGCTACCGGCCCGATCCTTGGGTGGCGGCGGCGGTGACCTTCTCGCTCAATGGCGGCGCCTTCTTCGGCGAGATTTTTCGCGGCGCCATCGAAGCGATCCCCAGGGGGCAATGGGAGGCCTCGACCGCGCTCGGCTTCCGCTTCGTCAGGACATTGCGGCTGGTGATCATCCCGCAGGCGGTGCGGCTGATGCTGCCGCCGACCGTCGGCTTCATGGTGCAGATCGTCAAGACGACCTCGATCGCTTCGCTGATCGGACTGACCGAGCTGGCGCGGGCCGCCACGCAGGTCAACACTGTCACCTTTCAGCCAGTCATGGTGTTCGGTACGGTGTCGATCATCTACTTCGCGCTGTGCTGGCCGCTGTCGCTCTATGCCGGCTATCTCGAACGTCGTTTCGCTACCGGAACGACGCGCAGGGTCGAGACGCCGCTGGGCATGTCGGCGGTCTGAGCGAAACCGTCAGCCCTTGAACGCCGGCAAGGTCAGGCCCTTGACGCCGACATCGAGCGCGAACAATCCGCCCGGATTCTTCTGGCCGGTGAAATGGCTGTCGGGCCGCCTGAGCACGGCCGAGGTGACATAGAGGATGTCGAGGTCCTTGCCGCCGAATTCGCAGCAGGTCGGCAGATCGGTCGGCAAAAGCACCGTCTGCATCAGTTTGCCCTGGGGATCGTAGCGGCAGATCTTGCTGGTCACCGGGATGGTCACCCAGTAGCAGCCCTCGGCATCGACGGTTGCGCCGTCGGCAACGCCGCTGGTCACCGTCATGTCGATGAAGGTGCGGCGGTTATCGATGTCGCCGGTGGCGGGGTCGAAGTCATAGGCCCAGACCGCCCCGGCATGGCTGTCGGAGAAATACATGGTCTTGGAATCCGGACTCCAGGCGAGTCCGTTGGAGCAGCCGATGCCGTCGATCATCCTGTGCACCGAAAGGTCCGGATCGAGACGGTAGAGCGCGCCGATGAATTCGATCGGCTGGCCCGGCACCTCGAACATCGAGCCGGACCAGAAGCGGCCCTGGCGATCCGGCTTGCCATCATTGAAGCGGGTTTTCGGCATATGCGCCTCCGGATCGACAATCGCCTCGAAGGTGCCGGTTGCCGGGTCGAAGAAGTGAAAACCGTCGGTCATGGTCAGCACCAGGCCGCCCTTCTCGCGCAGGCCGAGGCAGCCGAGATAGTGCGGCGTCTCGAAGACCTCGTCCTTGCCGGTCGCGGGGTCGTAGCGGTGGATCAGCTTCTTCCAGATGTCGATCCACCATAGCACGCCGGCTTTTGCATCCCAAAGCGTGCCTTCGCCAAGCTCGGCCCTGGCATCGACGACACAGGTGATCTCGACCATTCTTTCCTCCAGTCTCAGTTCCTGCGCAGCCTGCCGCCAAGGCCGGCAAAGGCCTCGCTGCCGATCGAGACGGTGAGCAGAATGACCGCGCCATAGACGACGAGCAGCGCGCCGCTCGACAGGTTGAGTGCCGGCAGCAGGCCGGTGAGGATGGTCAGCACCATGGCGCCGGCGACGGTGCCGAGATAATGGCCGCTGCCGCCCAGGATCGAAGCGCCGCCAATGGCGACCGCGGCGATCGAGGTGAACAGATAGGCGTCGCCCATGCCGAGATAGGCCTGGCCGGAATAGCCGGTCAGAAGCATGCCGGCGAAGGCGGCGGTAAGGCCTGAAATCACATAGGTCAGGATCGTGGTGCGCGCCGTCGGCACGCCGGAGAATTCGGCCACGGTGGCGCTGGTACCAAGCGCGTAGAGATGGCGGCCGAAGGCCGCCTTGGAGAGCAGCACGGTCGCCACCAGCGTCAGGGCGAGCCAGATCAGTGCGATGACCGGAAAGCCGGCGATGCGGCCGACCGACAGGAACTGGATCAAGGCTGGTGCCGAAGGCGTCGGCGAGCCTCCGGTCAGCACCAGGATCAGGCCCTGCAGGATGACATTGGTGGCCAGCGTCATGATGATCGGCGGCACGCCGAAGCGGGCGACGCCGACGCCATTGATGAGGCCGACGAAGGCGCCGCCGGCGAGCAGCAGCGGCATGACCCAGACGAGCGGCAGATCCTGCCCGCCGCACAGCAGCGCCATGATGATCGCCGCCGAATTCAGCACCCACGGCACCGACAGGTCGATGCCGCCGCCGATGATGACGAAGGTCTGGCCGAGCGCGACGATGCCGACGAAGGCCGCGAGCACGACGGTGGAGCGCATGTTGGAGACCGACAGGAAGCCCGGCGAGAACAGCGCGGTGACCAGGAGCAGCACGACCATGCCGGCATAGGCGAGCACGATCAGCCGGTTGCGGGCAAGGAAGGCGCTCATTGGACGCGGCTCCTTGCGGCTTTCTCGGCGACGGAACTGGCCAGCACCGAGAGCAGCAGGATGACGCCCGACGCCACCGGCTGCCAGTAGCTCGACAAATGCAGGACGAAGACCAGATTGCCGATGAGCGTCAGCACGAAGGCACCGATCAGCGTGCCGGCAAGATGGCCGCGGCCGCCGAACAGGCTGACGCCGCCAATGACCGCCGCCGCCACCGAGGGCAAGATATAGTCCTTGCCGATGGTCGGCGAACCGGCTCCGGTCTGTGTCACCAGAAACAGCGCCGCGCCCGCCGCGAACAGGCCCGAAAGACCGTAGGTGACGAGGTTGACGCGGGTGATCGACACCCCGGACAGGAAGGCGGATTTCTCGTTGGAGCCTGACGCCTGGATGGTGATGCCAACCCTTGTCGCGCGGAACCACCACCAGAACAGCACCAGCGCGAACAGCATCCAGACCGGGCTGGTCAGGCCGAATAACTGTGCCGATGCAAAGCCGACCCACCATGTGGGAATGCTGCCGCCGTCGGTCGGCAGGATGATCATGGCGATGCCGTTCAATATCGACCAGGTCGCGAGCGTGACCAGGAAAGGCTGTAGCTTGAGCAGCGAGATGAGCAGGCCGTTCAACGCGCCGATGCCGAAGCCGAGGGCCAGGATGACGAGCGCCCATAATGCCGTCGTCGAAGGATCATCGGTGAAACGTGTCGCCGCTATGACGGTGCCGAGGCTGATCATGCCGCCGATCGACAGGTCGATGCCGCCGCGCAAGAGCACGATGGTCTGGCCCGTCGCCGCCAGCATCAGTGTCATCGCCGCCGCGGTGTCGAGATTTAGTTCATCCAGCGTGAAGACGCCGGATTGCAGGCTGCCATAGATGCCGACGATCAAAGCCAGCATCAGGCAGGCGACCAGGAACGGCGCGCGGTCGAGCAGGCGGCCGCGCCAATCGATGGCTGGCCTGGTTGATCTGGTTTCGGCCGACCTTTGCGTCATCTCGCCAATCTGCTCCGCGCTCGCCATCACCATGCCCTAAGCCGCCTCGCGTTCAAGCATGGCGGCGCGCAAAATGCCGGCCTCCGAGATGCGATCGCCTTCCAGCGTCGCGGCGACATGGCCGTCGCGCATGACCATCACGCGGTCGGCGACATGGACGAGTTCCGGCATGTCGCTGGAGTGGAACAGGATAGCGTAGCCCTTGGCGGCGAGATCGCGCATCAGCTGGAATATTTCGCCCTTGGTGCCGACATCGACGCCGCGCGTCGGATCGTAGAGCAGCAGCACGCGCGCTTGCGTCAACAGCATCTTGCCGAAGATCACCTTCTGCTGGTTGCCACCGGACAAGGTGCCGGCGAGCTGTTCCGGCGTGCCGGCCTTGATGCGCAGGAAATCCACCATCTCCCTGACCAGATCAGCTTCCTTTTGCCGGCTGAGCAAACCGTTCTCGCTGAAGCGCCTGATCACCGACAGCGTCAGGTTCTCGCGCACGCTCTTGGTCAGGAGCAGGCCTTGCCCGCGCCGATCCTCCGGCACCAGCGCGATGCCGTCCCTGCCGGTCAAGGCCTGGCGCGGATTGCTGATCGAGGCCGGCTTGCCCCAGAGCTCGACGGCGCCGCTCGCCCTGCTTGCGCCGAACAGCGCCTGGAACAGTTCGCGCTGGCCGTGGCCCTGCAGACCGCCGACCCCCAGCACCTCGCCTTCGCGCAGGATGAAGTCGACGCCTGAGAGCCGGCTGCCGCTCGACAGGCCCGTGACGCTGAGCGCGACGCGATCCGTCGCCGAGGCCACGCGCTCGGGATAGAGCCGGTCGAGATGCCGGCCGATCATCTGGGTGACGATCTCGGTGTCGGACACGGCGTTGGCCTCGTGCGCGGCGACGGTCGCGCCATTGCGGAAGATGGTCAGCCGGTCGGCGATGGCACGTACCTCGGCCATGCGATGCGAAATGAAGATGACCAGCCGGCCTTCGGCGGCAAGCTGTCGGGTCAGTTTCAGCAACCATTCGGCCTCTCGCGCCGGCAGCGCGGAGGTCGCCTCGTCGAGGATGAGGATGCGCGGATCCTTGGCGAGCCCCTTGGCGATCTCGACGATCTGCCGTTCGGCCAGCGTCAGCCGGCGCAGTTCCTGGTCGGGACGCAGCGCCGGAAAATTGTACCTTTCCAGCAAGGCAAGCGTCTTGCGGCGCATCTCGGCGCGGTTGACGGTGCCAAGCCATGTCCGCGGCTCGTGGCGGAACCAGGTGTTCTGTTCGACGCTGAGATCGGGGATCAACGACAGTTCCTGGAAGACGGCGGCGATGCCGCGCGCTTGCGCGGCGTCGGGATTGGCGGGACGATAATCCTGCCCATCGACCAGGATCGAGCCGCCATCGTGCTGCACGGCGCCCGAAAGGATCTGGATGAAGGTGCTTTTGCCGGCGCCGTTCTCGCCGAGCAGCGCATGCACCTCGCCGGCGCGGGCGCTGAATGCCGCATCGCTCAGCGCAACGATGCCGCCATAGCGTTTTGACAGGCCTGTGACGGTGACGAGGTCCATGGATGCGCCTTCGAAAAGCTCTCCCGGCATCTTGCGATGCCGGGAGACAGGGTCGTGGATGAGGATGTTACTTCGCGCCGGCCGCTTCCGCGGCGGTGATCTCGACCCAGTCGGGCGTGATCGGCAGCGTCAGGCCGGGCGCCTGGTCGGGGAAGGCGTTTTCACCGATCGCGATCTTGATCATCTTGGTGCCGGGATAGAGCTTGGACTCGAAAGGATCGGTGGTGACGAAATCACCCTTGACCGAGACCGAGCGTTCTGCCGGCTTCTTGCCGGTGTCGAGGATCTCGACCGCGAGCTTGATCGCCTCCGAGGACAGATAGGCCGGGTTGGAGCCGAGGATGCACTTGGCGCCTTGCGTCTGCGCGCAGGTGACGGCGGCGACATTGTAGGAGAAGCCGACCACCGGGACGATCGGCCGGCCGGCATCCTTCAGCGCCTGGATGGCGCCCGAGCCATAGCCTTGCGTCATGATGCCGTCGATCTTCGGGTTGGCGGCAAGCAGCGCCGCGACGCCGGACTGCTCTGGCCCGAGCGCATAGTTGCCGTTGTAGTAGCCAACGATCTTGATGTCGGGGTATTTGGCCAGAACCTTCTCATAGCCGCCCTGCAGCTGCGCCGAGATCGGCGCGCCCGCAAGGCCCCTGTCCAAAATGATGTTACCCTTGCCGCCGAGCTGTTCGGCCATCCATTCGGCCATCACCGAGGGGATGCGATCCCAGTCGGAAGCGACGGCGAGCGCGCAGGGCTCGGTCACCACCTGGTCGAAGCTGATGACGACGATACCGGCATCGCAGGCCTTCTTGATGGTTGGATTGAGCGCCGAATCCGAACCGGCATCGACGAGGATGGCGTCGGGCTTCTGGCGGATGATGTTGTTCAGCGAATTGATCTGCGCCTGGACGGTGTTCTCGACATTCTCGATCTTGAGGTCGACACGGCCCTTGAGCGGCCCCTTGTTGACCGAGACGGTGGCGACACGCTCCATCTGCTGGCGCCAGTCATTGCCGACGAAATTGTTGGAGAGATAGATGGTGTAGGGCTTCTTGTCCTCAGTGTGACCGGCCTGCATCCCGGCAGCCATCATGGTGGCGGCGATTGCGGCAAGGCCGATGTTACGGCTCAATGATTTCATGGTTCTCCTCCCGTTTTCCGTTTCGAAACAGCGTCGCCCGATAGTGGCGCATTGCATCCGTCAAGTCAGGTACCCGAGGCCTCCTTGGGCGTGATTTCAACCCAACTCGGCGACACCGGCAAGGACAGGCCCGGCGCCAGATCGGGAAATACGGTCTTCCCAAGTTCGATCTTCACCGCCGAGGAATTCGGGGCGTATTTGGCATCGACCATATCCGTGGTCAGGCCCGGCGAATTGAACAGCACGGTGGTGTCCGCGGGCTTCTTGCCGGTATCGAGTATGTCGACGGCGAGCTTGATCGCCTCGGCCGACAGCGACGGCGGATTGGCGCCGAGCCAGCATTTGGCGCCCTTGGTCTCAGCGCACGTAACGCCGGTGCCGTTGAAGGCCGCCGCGACGATCGGCACCATTGGCCGGTCGGCATTCTGCAACGCCTTGATGGCGCCCGTGCCGTAGCCCTGCGAGAAGATGCCGTCCACTTGCGGATGCGCCGCAAGCAGGCTGGCAACGCCTTCTTGTTCGGGGCCGGCGGCATAATTGCCGTTGAAATAGCCGACAATCTCGATGCCGGGATATCTTTTCAGAACGGCTCCGAAGTTCTTCTCGAACTGTTCCGAGATCGGCGCGCCGGCGAGGCCGCGATCCATCAGCACCTTGCCCTTGCCGCCGAGGATGGAAGCCATCCACTCCGCCTGGTTGTTGGCCATGATGTCGAAATCGGAATGCAGCTTGTAGGCGCATTCGGCCGACACGGTCTGGTCGAAGCTGACGACGATGATGCCGGCGTCGCAAGCCTTCTTGATGGTGGGATTGAGCGCTTCCGCCGACGATGCGTCGATGAGGATGGCGGCAGGCTTCTGGCGGATGATGTTGTTCAGCGAATTGATCTGCGCCTGGACGGTGTTCTCGGCGTTCTCGATCTTGAGGTCGACGCGGCCCTTCAGCGGCCCCTTGGTGATCGCGACATTGGCGACGCGCTCCATCTGCTGGCGCCAGTCATTGCCGACGAAATTGTTCGAGAGATAGATGGTGTAGGGCTTCTGGGTCGCGGTATGGCCGGGCATCGCGGCCATCGATACCGCCAGACCGGCGAACGCCACGAGACAGGCGCTCAAGCTCCTCAATTTCATGATTTCCTCCCTGTGTTCCCTGCCCAACCGGTGATGGACTGCGCCATCTTGATCGGTCGGGAAGGTGTTTATGATACCGGTACCAATTTCGAATGTCAATTTGGTCAGGACACTCCCAAGGCTGCACCGCGGGCAGAATTCGCCGGATTTCCTCCCTGCGACGCCTTCCTGAGCGGGCATCTCAGCCTAGCTATCATGCTATTATAATTTTATGGTCCTGTCTATGCGGACCGCATCACAAAATGCTGCTTCGGACTGGCTTCAAGACAGGTCGTTCGGCGCATCGTAGGTGATGCTGAAAATGTCAGCCGGATGGCGGGCAACGGAGAATTCGATGCTGCGCTGGTCCGCCGACTGGTAGAGCATCTCCACCGTCAACACGGCGGCCCCAAGCGAAATGCCGAGATCGGCGGCAACCGCCTCGTCGGCGATTTCGGCGCGCACCGTCACATGCGCCACATCGAGCCGCAGGCCGAGATGTTTTTGCACCGAACGGAAGATCAGCACGTCGGAAAAGTCCTCCCGCTTCAACCGGGCGCCCACATCGGGCGGAAAATAGGTGGTGATCTGCGCCTTCCTCTGTTCGCCGATCGACAGCACGCTGCGCAGGCAATAGCCGGCCTCGTCCTTGCCCATGCCGAAATGGCGCTGGAGCACGGGTGAAGCCTCCTTGCGATAGGATTTCACCGTCAGCTTCGCGTCCTTGGTGAAGGCCGCCATGTCGGCGAAATTCTTGAACTTCCAGCTCAGATTGACCGAAGGGCTCCGCGCCGCGACCACGGCGGGCTTGGCCGAACGCTTGCGGATAAGGCCGTCGGCCTCGAGATCGCGCAGCGCCTGGCGCACGGTGATCAGGCTGACGCCGAAATGTTCGGCGATGGTCGCTTCCTTCGGCAGCTCGCCGCCGACCGGAAAGGTGCCGTTGCCGATCGGCTCGCGCAGGATGTCGGCGAGCTGGCGGTAGAGCGGTCCGTTGGCGCGGCCGAGCGTGCGCTTGGGAAGACTTTCGATGGTGGGAACGGAGTGGTCCATGTGCCTCGTCGCGCCTGTGTCGAAGCTTTTATAATAGCTTCCTCGGGCCGAGGCTAGGCAAGGTCGACGATCGTCAACCGTCTCAGACGAAGAGTCGAAGCGGCTGCTCGATCGCCGATTTAAGGGCCGAAAGCCAGGCGGCCGCCGTCGCCTCATCCAGGCTTGCCGCATCCACCGTGAGCAGACATTCGGCGCTGTCGCCGGCCGTCGCCACGCAAACGGCGAGGCGCATGGCGCGGCCAGCCAGAAGCGGCATCATCACCGGCCGGATGTCGCTTGCCGGAAGCACACGCAACGACAGTGCCGCCGGCTTCTCGGCATCATCGCGGCCGTCGGCCAAGGCCGCGAGTCGCGTCGCGCGTAGCGACAGCATCGGCATCTCGGGATTGGTGACGAACACAACCTGCCCGCCGGCCAATTCAAGGGCCACAGGTCCATTGCCGGCGCCAGCGTCCGGCACCTGTCCAAATGCCCGACCGGCCGCGCGCGGCAGCGCGTCCTCGACATCGAACACATGGCCCGAGGTCGCGAGCGTCTTGAGCAGGTCCTTCAGCGGAGCGAGGGCGATCGACGTCGCAAAGGCCGCGATGCGGACCACGACTGGCGCGGGGGGAGTAACGGCCTCGGGCGAGATGGCGGCCTCCGGCACGATTGCCGGAACGGCCGCCGCAACGAAGCCCAGCACGTCGGCGGCCAGGATACGGCCATGCGGCCCGCTGCCGCGAAGCGCTTCGAGTGGCAACGCGCGCTCGCGCGCCAGTCGGCGGGCATAAGGCGAGACCGCGAGGCGCCTCGCCTGTGCCAGGGCCGCATTCATTTCAGGAACTCCGAATTGACGCAGTTGGTGAGGCGGCCCTCGGCAAGATAGGCATGCACGACCTCGATCGATTTCAGCCGGAGGTCGCGCATCGACGCAGGGCTGTAGAAGGCGGCATGCGGCGTGACGATCAGACGATTGGCGATCCAGGGTTCGCGGCGGCGCCATGCCGCCAAAAGCGGATGATCGAGATCGCCCGGTTCGCTCGGCAGCACGTCGAGCCCGGCGCCCGCGATGGTGCCCCTGCGCATGGCGGCCTCCAGCGCGTCGAGATCGACGATCGGGCCGCGCGCCGTGTTGATCAGCACAAGGCCGGGCTTGGCGGCATCGAAGGCAGCCGCGCCGAGCAGCTTTCGCGTCTCGTCGCTGAGCGGCGTGTGGACGCTGACGACATCAGCGCGCCCCATCAGCTCGGCCAGCGAATGAACCCGCTCATAGCCGGTCGAAAGATCGACGCCCGACAGAAGGTGCGGATCGTAAAACACCACCTTCATGTCGAAGGCGGCGGCGCGGCGGGCGGTGGCAAGTCCGATCCGGCCGAGCCCGACAATGCCGAAAGTAGCGCCCTTGTGGCGACGCACCAGCGGCGCCTTGGAAAAATGCCAGCCTCCGGCGCCATGGCCGGAAAGTTCCGCGCCATAGGCCGAGGTGCCGCGCGTCAGCGCCAGCATCAGGCCGATCGCATGGTCGGCGACTTCGGTCGTGCCATAGTCGGGCACGTTGCAGGCCGGAATCCGACGCGCGCCCCAGCCCGCCGTATCGATGTTGTCGAAGCCGACGCCGGAGCGCACGGCGATGCGTGCCTTGGGGAAGGCCGTCGGAGCGGCGGCGACATTGTGGGTCGGCGAATAGTTGATGACGGCATCGACCGTCTCGCACATGGCCGGATCGAGAGCGGCCGCCCTGTCATTGGTCGACCGCGCGAGCACGAATTCAATGTCGGGATAATGCTCGCGCTCGAGTTCGGCCTCGTCGGCGGCTTGCCAGTTGGCGCACAGGATCTTCATGCCAGTCCTTCGGATCTCGTATTGGGATGCGTTACTTTTTGATGCCGCCGATGCGGCCGCCCATCGGCACCACGGCGCCAACCGGCTGATCGATCGCGCAGAGCGTTCCGCTGACCGGCGCCTCGATCTCGACGACCGCCTTGTCGGTCTCGATCTCGGCGATCAACTCGCCCTCCTTGACGGCATCGCCGACAGACTTCAGCCATTTGACGACGGTACCTTCGCTGACGGTCAGATCGCCGAACGGCATTGTTATCGGCTCGTCGTCTCCGGCAGCGAGAATAGCCGTTGCTGGCGCGGCGGGCGGCGGCTTGACCGGAGCAGGCGCCAAATTAGCCGGCGCAACACTTTTCAAGCCGACCGTATACCAGTGATCCGGCACGGGCGGCCGCCCCGCCATGACGTCGCGCACTCCTTGGGCGATGCGCGCGCTGTCGACCAGCATGGCGCGTTCCAGCACTGGCGCGAAAGGATGCGAGGTTGGCGCGGTGTGCAGCCGTCCGGGCGGCGCGTCGAGTTCGTCGAAGGCGAGCTCGTTGATCGCCTGGGCGATCTCGCCGCCGAGGCCGCACATCGCCCAGGCTTCGTCCACGACAAGCAGGCGATGTGTCTTGCGCACGCTGGCGACGATACTGTCGATGTCGAGCGGCATGATGGTGCGCGGGTCGATCACCTCCGCCCCTATGCCTTCGGCGGCGAGCGCTTCGGCAGCCTCCAGCGCGCGCTGCACCATCTGGCCGGCGGCAACGATGGTGATGTCGGCGCCGGCCCGGGCGATGCGCGCGACGCCGAACGGCACGAAATGATCGCCCACCGGCACCTCGCCCTTGGAGGCAAACAGCGCCTTTGGCTCCAGCATGATGACGGGATCGCCGGCCCGCAGCGCCGTCTTCATCAACCCCTTGGCATCCGCCGGGGTCGAAGGCACGCAGACGATGAGGCCCGGCATGTGAGCGAAGACCGGATGGTAGATGCCGCTGTGATGCGGCCCGGAGCTGCGCAGTGCGCCGGCGCCGACACGCACCACCATCGGCGCGCTCATCACCCCGCTGGTCATGTAGCGCAGCTTCGCCGCCTGCAGAAAAATCTGGCCTGCGGTCTCGAAAGCGAAGTCGGCGAACATCAGGTCCGAGACGGTGCGCGCGCCGGTCGCCGAGGCGCCGACGGCGGCGGCGGTAAAGCCTTGTTCGGAGATCGGCGTGTCGACCATCCGTTCGGCGCCGAACTCCTGCCAGAGGTTCTTGGTGTGCGCGAAACTGCCGCCGCGTTCGCCGGTGCCCTCGCCGAAATAGAGGATAGTCTTGTTGGCGCGCATCTCCTCGGCGATGCCGTCGCGCACGGCCTCCAGCCAGCCTTGCGTGCGGGTCTCGGTCACCGCTCGCGGCTGTAGCGCGGCGGGCGGATTGATCGGATCGGCAAAGACATGCAGGCGCACCGTCGACGGGTCGGGCTCCGGCGAATTGCGGGCGAAGGTCAGCGCCTGCTCGACCACCTTCTCGATCCGCGTCTCTATTGTCGCGAGCGCTTCGGCGTCGGCAATGCCGTAATCCTCGATCAGCATTTTGCGGAACATGTCGATCGGATCGCGCTTGATCCAGGCGTCGAGCTCCTCCTGCGTGCGATAGGTGCCGATGACCGGGTCGCCTTCATGGTGGCCGACGGTCCGGTAGGTCTTGGCCTCGATCAGCGTCGGACCCTTGCCGGCGCGGGCGCGCTCGGTGGCCTCCTTCATCGCCAGCCAGACGGCGAACACGTCATTACCGTCCACCGCGACGCCCGGCATGCCGTAGGACGCGGCCTTGCTGGCGATTTCGGGATTGAGCGTGATCGACTTCAGCGGCGTGGCGGTGGCGTAGAGGTTGTTCTCGCAGATGAAGACGGCCGGCGCGCGTTGCACGGCGGCGAAATTGAGCGCCTCGTGGAAGCCGCCATGATTGGCGGCGCCGTCGCCGAAGAAGGCGACGCCTATGTCGTCGCAGCCCTGCTGGCGCGCGCTCATGCCGATGCCGACGGCGTGGCCGATGCCGGCGGCGACGATGCCGTTGGTGCCGAACAGCCCGACCGAACGGTCGTAGAGATGCATGGTGCCGCCACGGCCGCCGCAGATGCCGTCGGCCTTGCCGAACAGCTCCGCCATCACCCGCCCGGGATCGGCGCCCTTGGCCAGCGCGTGGCCGTGGCCGCGATGGGTCGAGGTGACCCAGTCGGTTGGCCTCAGATGCGCGCAGACGCCGACGCCGGTCGCCTCCTCGCCGATATAGAGATGCAGGAAGCCGGGTGTTTCGCCCTTGCGGCAAGCGATTTGGGCGACGCTTTCGAAGCGGCGCAACAGCACCATGCGTTCGAACAGGTCGAGCAGGATCTCCCGATCCGGCAGATTGGACGCACTTCTGGAGTCCTCGTATGCGCGCGCCGCGGACATTGCCACCAAAGCCTCCCTGAATACGTCCTGAGCCGGGCGGCTGAGCGCCGGCGGCGGACTTGCAAGTCGTCCGCTTCGATGCATCATAGATTATAATAGCATAATGTCTACTGGCGCTAAGCGTGCCGCGTGAGACGCTAGAGTCTGGTGATCCGCACGGTGGCGTCGGGCCGTTGGAACAACTCCGGCCGCAGGCTGAGACCGAGGCCCGGGCCTTCGAGAGGAGCGACATGGCCGTCGCTCACCGGTGGAATATCGGCGACGATCTCGCTGTACCAGCCGGTGAAATAGGCGCGCACCGCTTCCTGGTAGTTGACGTTGGGCAAGGTCGCCGACAAGGCGCAACTCGCGGCATAGACGATGGGCCCGGTGCAGTCGTGCAAGGTGACGGGCAGTTCGCTGGCTTCCGCCATGTTGGCGATCTTGCGTGCCTCGGAGAGGCCGCCGCACCAGGCAAGGTCGATCATGATGACGCTGGCGGCACGCTTGTCGATCAACTGCTTGAACATCTGCCGCGAAGCGAGCCGTTCGCTGGCGGCAATCGGAATTGATGTATGACGGGCAAGCTCGGCCATGGCGTCGAGTTCATTGTAGCGGATAGGCTCCTCCAGCCAGGCGACGTCGTAGGCCTTCAGCGCCTCGGCGATGCGCAGCACCGGCGGCAAGGTCCACAGCCCATGCAGTTCGACCATGATCTCCATGTCGCGGCCGACGGCTTCGCGAATCTTCTGGAAAGGCTGCAGAGCCTTGTCGAGGTCGGCAAGCGAGATGCGGGTGCCGTTCGAGGCCTCGGCGGCGATGTCGAACGGCCAGATCTTCATGGCGCCGATGCCTTCCGATTTCAGGCTCCTGGCGAGATCGCCGGCATTGTAGCGCCAGGCGAGCAGGTCCTCATACGGACCCTCGTTCGAATCGCCCGCCTTGAGCGACCAGTCCTCGCCGCGCTCGAACAGCGCGTTCTTCTTCGTGGCGCGGACATGTTTGTAGCCGGCGCAAGTGTTGTAGATCGGCACGCTCTTATGGGTGCGTCCGCCAAGCAGCCGCCACACCGGCTCGCCAAGCGCCTGGCCATAAATATCCCAGAGCGCGATGTTGACCGCCGAATTGCCGCGCACCTCGGCGCCGGAATCGCGCGCCCCGACATAGACGCTGCCCAGCGTGCGGTCATGCAGCTCGATGTCGCGCGGGTCCTTGCCCAGCAGATAGGCGGCGACATTGTCGTGGATATAGGAGGCCACCGGTCCCGGCGCCCAGAACGTCTCGCCAGTGCCGATGAGGCCGGCATCGGTGTGGACGCGCAGCCAGAACAGGAACGGAAATTCCGCCAGCTGCAGCGTTTCGAGCGCGACGACTTTCATCTTGTCCTCCCAATTCCGGCAGACGGGACAATAGCACATCGCCGTTGACAGCCATTTATGGTACCGGTATCAAATTCGTCAAGACAGCCACCGGGGAGGGTGCTCGCTTGCCTGCCGAAAATCAAACCGCGATGCCGCCCAGGGCTCTGGTCACAGGCGCCGCCGGCGGCCTGGGCCGCGAGGTGGCGATCCAGCTGGCGCGGCGCGGCTGTCGCGTCGCCGTGACCGACATCAACAGTGACGGTCTCGCCGAGACCGCCGGACAGATTGCCGGCGCCGGCGCGCCGGCAGAAAGCATCGTCAGCGATTTCACCGGGGAAGGCGCGCCGGAAGCAGCCGTCGAAAAAGTGGTCGCGCGCTGGGGCGGCATCGACATCCTCGTCAACAATGCCGGCTATGGCGTGATCGAGCCGTTCCTCGACGCCACTTTCAAGGCCTGGACGCGCACCTTGGCGCTCAACGTCACCGCCCTTGCCATGGCCTGCAAGGCGGCGGGACGGGTGATGCGCGAACAGCGCTCGGGCCGCATCATCAACATCACCTCGCCCGGCTCGCGTATGGCGCTTCCCGACTACACCGCCTACACGGCAAGCAAGGCCGGCGTCGATTCCATCACCCGCGCCGCCGCGGTGGCGCTGGCGCCCTATGGCGTGCTGGTCAACAGCCTGGCGCCAGGCATGATGGACACCGAGATGCAGCGCTCGACCGAGGTGGATCTCGCCCGCGCCAATGGCCGCAACGATCTGCAGGCCTTCCTCGACGAGCGCACGCGCCGCATTCCGCTCGGCCGTCGCGCCGAGATTGCGGAAGTGGCCGAGGCCGTCGTCTGGCTCTGCCTAGATGCGCCGAAATACATGACCGCAGAGCGCCTTAACATGTCGGGCGGGCTCGACAAGGACTGATCCCATGCTGCGAAATTCTCCACCCGGCAGCGCCGATATCGGCGCGCTCGAACGCAAGGCGACGCTGCTGCGCCGGCACATGCTGACCATGGCGCGCGGCCAGGGCCAGGGCTATATCGGCCAGGGTCTTGGTATCGCCGATGTGCTGGCCGCGCTCTATTTCCACGAACTGCGCTACGATCCGCACAATCTGGCATGGTCCGACCGCGACCGCTTCCTGCTGTCGACCGGCCACTATTCCATCGCGCTGTGGGCGGCACTGGCCGAGGCCGGCATCATTCCGGTCGAGGAGCTCGTTACCTACGGCGCCGACAACAGCCGGCTCGAAATGTCGACGCTCGACACCACGCCCGGCGTCGAGGTGATCGGCGGCTCGCTTGGTCATGGCCTCGGACAAGGCGTCGGGCAGGCGCTCGGCCTGCGCATCGACAAATCCGACGCGCGCGTTTTCGTCGAACTTTCCGATGGCGAGATGCAGGAAGGCTCGACCTGGGAAGCGGCGATGTCGGCCAGTCATTTCAGGCTCGACGGGCTTGTCGCGCTGATCGACTGCAACGGCATCCAGGCCGATGGGCCCGTGGTACTCGACATGGAGCCGGTGGCCGACAAATGGCGTGCCTTCGGCTGGCAGACCTCGGAGATCGACGGCAATGAGATGAGCGCGGTGGTGGGTGCGCTGACGGATGCGAGAAACCGCAACGGCAGGCCGAAGGCAATCGTTCTGCGCACACTGCCCGGCAAGGGTGTGCCGCGCATCGAAACCTCTGAAAAATCGCACTTCTTCCGCATCGACGTGGCGCAATGGGACGGCATCATCGCCGAGTTCGAGAAAACCGTGGGAGTTGGCCGATGAGCGGCGCGGCGATGGAGGCCGGACGCACCCTGGCCATGGGCCAGGACGAGGCCGTCGGCGGCGGACGGCGCAGCGTCGAAGCGCCTTTCGGCCGGGCATTGGCAAGGCTCGGCGGGAGCCGTGCCGACATTGTCGGGCTGACCGCCGATCTCGGCAAGTACACCGATATTCTGCCGTTCCGCGACGCCTTCCCGGACCGCTTCTTCAATGTCGGCATGGCCGAGCAGAACCTCGTCGCCGTCGCCGCCGGGCTGGCGCGCACCGGCAAGGTGCCGTTCGCCACAACCTATGGCGTCTTCGCGACGCGGCGCGCCTATGATTTCATCGCCATTGCGCTCGCCCACTCCAATCTCGACGTCAAGATCGTCGCCGGCCTGCCGGGCTTGACGACCGGTTATGGCGGCACCCACCAGGCGATAGAGGATCTGGCGCTGATGCGCATGATCCCCGGCCTCACCATCATCGATCCTTGCGACGCGACCGAGATCGAGGCCGCGACGGAGGCGATCGCCGACCATCGCGGTCCCGTCTACATGCGCCTGTTGCGCGGCAGCGTGCCGGTCGTGTTCGAGCCCGGCTATGTCTTCGAGATCGGCAAGGCGCGCCGCCTGCGCGGCGGCTCCGATGTCGGCATCATCTCGACCGGCCTGATGACCGAGCGGGCATTGGATGCATCGGACGCTCTGCAGAAACAGGGCATCGCCGCCGGCGTATTGCACGTGCCGACCATAAAACCGTTCGATACTGCGGCGGTGGCCGAATTCGCCGCTTCCGTTGGCCGTATCGTGACGGTCGAGAACCATGTTGTCGTGGGCGGGCTTGCAAGTCTCGTCGTCGAGACCTTGTTCGATGCCGGTATTGGCAAGACAGTGACGCGCATCGGCCTGCCGGATCGCTATATCGAATGCGGCGCGGTGCCGACCTTGCAAGCGAAATACGGCCTGACGACAGAGGCCGTCATCGCGACGGTCGTTGGTTTGAGCTAGGGTTTGGCATGAAGATCACTGAAATCGAGACCTTTGCCGTCGGCGCCGGCTGGAAGAACTGGCTGTTCGTCAAGGTGCATACCGACAAGGGCATCCACGGCATCGGCGAAGGCACGCTGAACGGCTTCATCAAGACCACCGAAGCCGGCGTGCATGAGCTCAAGCATCTCGCCATCGGCCAGGACCCGTGCCGCATCAACGCGCTGGCCAGGCGCATGCTGGACAGCGTCTCGCTCGATGGCGGCCATATCCACCGCACGGTGATCGCAGCCATCGAAGTCGCCTGCTGGGACATTCTTGGCAAGAGCCTCGGGGTGCCGGTCCACCAGCTGCTCGGCGGACAGGTGCGCGACAGCGTGCTCGGCTATGCCAATGGCTGGTACCGCACCGAGCGCACGCCGGAGGCCTTCCTCGAGGCCGCCAAGGCGGTGCTGGCCAAAGGCTTCAAGGCGTTCAAGCTCGACCCGTTCGGCACCGCGCAAGGCTTCATTTCACGCGACGAGCTGGACCTTTCCTATGCCATCTGCCGGACCTTGCGCGATCATCTGCCGAAGGACACGCTGATCCTGATCGACGTGCATGCCCGCTTCACCGAAATCGCGGCGTTGCAGGCGGCGCAAAAGTTCGCCGACCTCGACATCTACTGGTGGGAAGAACCGACCTCGCGCGACCGTCAGGAGACCGTGCACGAAGTGGCGCATCGTTCGCCGATCCCGGTGGCGACGGGCGAGATGTACGACACGGTCGGCCAGTTCTATGCGCTGGCGGCCGGCGGCGGCGTCAACATCTTCCAGCCCGAGCCGATGTCGCTCGGCGGCATCGGCCCGTCCATGCAGGTCGCCAATCTGGCGTTTGCCCATGGCAGCCATATCGCGCCGCACCAGAGCGGTGGGCCGGTGGCGACAGCGGTTTGCCTGCAACTGGCGGCAGCGGTGCCGAACTTACTCATCCAGGAGCATTTCGATGCCTTCAACGATCCCTGGACGCGCGACCTCGTGAACTGGCATCCGACCGTCAATCCCGACAATGGCCATCTCTCGCTGCCGGATGCGCCGGGGCTCGGCATCGACCTCGACATCGATGCGATCAAGGATCATCCCTATGATCCGAACGCCTATCTCAATGTTCACGCGCAAGGCTGGGAGAAGCGCCTCGGGCGGCGGGAAGAGGCGGGGAAACGCAGCCTCCCTTGAGCTTAAGCGCTCTCGCGGTCGACGATTTCGAAGCCCAGGCTGGTGATTGTCGGCACCTTGGTGTCGCCGCCCAGCCTTGCCAGCAACTGCCGTACGGCGCGCCGGCCCATCTCGTAGCGATTGACCCTCACCGTGGTCAGCGGTGGATGAAGCTGCGCGGCCAGATCCATGTCGCCATAGCCGGCAATGGCGATTTTTCCCGGCACCGCCCAGCCGCGCCGGTGGCATTCCTGCACGGCGCCGATGGCGAGCGTATCGCTGGAAAAAAAGATGGCGTCGATATCCCTGTGGCGGGAGGTCAGCGTCACCAGCGCCTCGGCGCCGCCTTGCGCGGTGATCGGCACCTCGACCTCCAGATCGGCATGGTTCTTGAAGCCGAGTTCGGTCAATGCCGCGTGGTAGCCGGTGCGGCGTTGCCGGAGACGGTCATTGCCATGGACCGGCGTCGAGACGAAGCCGATGCGCTTGTAACCCTTGGCGGCCAGATGCATGGTCATCGCATAGGCGGTCTCGAAATTTGAGACGCCGACCACCATGTCGATCGGCTTGCTGCCCTTGATCTCGGAGATCTCCACCACCGGAGCACCGCTGTTTTTCAGCAATGCGCGCGCGGTCTCGCTTTGCACGAAGCTCTGCAGGATCATGCCGACCGGGCGCCAGCCGAGCAGCGCGCGGATCGCCTTGTCCTCGGCCTCCTGCGTGAATTCGCCTTGCACCAGGAGCATCGAATAGCCGCTCTCGTGGCATTCGTCGGACATGCCTTGCACCTGTTCGGCTATGCCCGAATTGATCAGCGGCGGCACCACCGTGCCGATCATGCGGCCATTGCCGCGCATGCTGGAGGCCAGCCGGTTGGGTACGAAGCCGGCTTGCTCTATGGCCTCGAGCACCTTGGCGCGCGTCTCCGGCGAGACCATGTCGGGATTGGACAGCGCGCGCGACACCGTCATCGGCGCAACGCCGACGCGCTTGGCGATCTCGCGGACGCCGAGGCGGCGCGGCTGCTTCTTTCCGCCCGAGCCGTCTCCTGGCCTATCGGTCATCTCGAATGGCTCCAAAGCGTAGACGATCCACCATGGCAATGCGCCGGGATCACGCTGCATGCCCATTCATAGCGTCTGCCGCCGCCGCTTTCCAGCGATGGACCCGGCTAATGCACGGTTGGATGCCGTCAACGGGCGCGCCATGTCGACCTGGGTGCCATGCGGCACCCGAGAGGGCCGGCGCTTCGGTCTCAGCGCGTCAGAAATTGCGCCCATAGCCTGCCGTCCAGCCGCCGTCGACGCCCAGCATCTGGCCTGTCGTGTAGGTGTTGAGCGGATCGCAGAAGAACAGCACGGCCGCCACCGCCTCCTCGATGTTGCCGGCGCGATTGACCGGGACATGGCTGAGCATCGCCTTGTCGCCCGAAACCATGGTCTCGTCCTCGATCAGGCCGACGCCGACGGCGTTGACCAGGATTCTGGGGCCGAACTCCATGGCCAGCGTGCGCATGCCGGCCAGGATCGAGGCGTTCTCCATGGAAAAGCGCGGATGGCGGCGCATCGGCATGCCGGCGGTCACCGACAGCAGGAAGACGATGCGTCCGCCGCCGCGTTCCGCCATCGCCACCGCCGCCTTGCGCGCAGCCGCATACAAGGCGCCGGGATTCTCCGCCGTGGTGCCCGGACGCAGCGGGCATGACACCAGCATGATGTCGGGAGGCGGTATGTCGGCGGGCCGCGCCCCGTCGATTATGCGGCCGCCATTGGCGCGCAAGGCGGCGAGCGCGGCTTCGGCAACCGGATTGCCTGCGCCTTCCAGCGCGATCACTGCCCCGGCGAGATCGATTTCCATGGCCTCGCTCACATCATGTATCCCGCGGTCCAGCCGCCATCGACGGCAAGCACCTGGCCGTTGACATAGCTGGCCGCCGGCGAGGCCAGGAACAGCACCGCCTCGGCGATCTCCTCGGGCTGGGCAGGCCGGGCCAGCGGCACATGGGCGAGGAATTCCTGCGTGCGCCCGGCGAACTTGCCGTCCTCGCCATAAAACAACTTGGCGGTCAGCGCCGTCATCACCGAACCCGGCGCGATGGCGTTGGTGAGAATCCCCCGGGCGCCGAGTTCGATCGCCATCGACCGCGTCAGATGGATGATGCCCGCCTTGGCGGCGACGAACGGGCTCTGCAGCCGCATGGCGGCGAGCCCGACCACCGAGGCGATGTTGACGATGCGCCCGCCTTTGCCGGCGGCGAGCATCGGGGCCAGTGCCGCCCGGCTCATGATGTAGAGACCATCGAGGTCGATGCCGGTGATGCGGTCCCATTCCTCGGTTGGGAATTCGTCCAATGTGACGCGATGCGCCAGCGTGTTGACGCCGGCATTGTTGACGAGGATGTCGAGGCGGCCATAGCGCTGCATAAGGGCCGCGATCGCGGCGTCCACCGAGCTCGGGTCGCGGATATCGGTGGCGCAGGCCATCGCATCGCCCAATCCGCCGGCGATGTCGCTTGCGCCTTCGCCATTGATGTCGGCCACGACCACCGCGGCGCCATTGTCCGACAGTCGTCGTGCGATAGAACTGCCGATCGCGCCGGCGGCTCCCGTGACCAGCGCCACCTTGCCTCGCAAATCGCAGCGCATCCCGTCAGCTCCCCGCCAGCATCGGTTATGCTATTATAATAATCTACCGGCAGGGACAAGCTGTTCGCGGGCGACGGGGGATTTATTCCGCAGCCGCGCCGACGGCGCCCTTGCGGGCGGCATCGACCATCCGCCGGCGCGCCCGGAACACGCCCCATTGCTGGTCGACCAGCACGCCGATGAGGATGACGCCGCCCATCACCGCGAAGTTGAGCGAGGAGGGGATGCCGAGCAGGTTGACCAGGTTCTGCAGTTCCTGCAGCAGCACCGTGCCGAGGATGACGCCGACCAGCGAGCCTTCGCCGCCGCGCAGCGAGAAGCCGCCGAGCACGGCCGCGGCAATGGCGTAGAGCTCGTAGAACTGGCCGTGGCTGGCCGGCGAGATCGAGCGCGTATACATGGCGAAATAGATCGCCGACAGTGCCGTCAGCACGCCGCAGATGACGTAGGCCGCCATGACCACGCGTCCGGTGCGGATGCCCGAATATTTCGCCGCCTCCTCGTTCTTGCCGATGGCGTAGAGATAGCGGCCGAACACCGAGCGGTGCAGCACCACCCACATGACGATCGAAATGACGATCAGCGCGAAGAAGGAGTTCGGCACGCCCCAGGACCGGCCGGCGGTGAGGAATTCGAGATCGGGGAAATTCTGGCCGAAGGCAAAACCGGCCGTTCCGTCGGCGGTGTAGAAGCGCGCCACGCCGCGATAGATCAACAGGCCACACAGCGTCACCACGAAGGGCTGCAGCTTCAGCCGCGTGATCAGCCAGCCATGCACCAGCCCGATGATGGCGCCCAGCACCAGGATCAGCACGAAGGCCAGCGGCCAGTCCATCTCGCGCACGGCGATGAAGTCGATGAACAGCGTGCCGAGCAGCGCCACCAGCGAGCCGACCGACAGTTCGATGCCGCCGGTGATGATGACGAAGGCCTGGCCGATGGACAGGATGCCGAACAGGCCGATCAGGTTCGAGGTGTTGGCGAGGTTGATCGGCAACAGGAAGCGCGGATTGATGAGGGCGACGATCGCGCCGACCACCAGGATCAGGATCAGCAGGCCGAGATCTTTCTTGCTCATCGTCTTCTCCCCAATGCCTGCCCGGGCCGGCCGCGCTACCGCGAGCCCCCGGCAAAACTATTTCGGCTGCTTGCCCACCGCGAGCAAAAGCACGTTTTCCTGGCTGAACTGGTCCTTGTCGAGGATGCCCGAGATCTGGCCCTCATGCATGACGGCGATGCGGTCGGAGACGCCGATCACCTCTTCCATGTCGCTGGAGATCATCAGCACCGCGACGCCGGCATCGGCCAGCGCCCGCATCAGCCCGTAGATCTCCGCCTTGGCGCCGATATCGATGCCGCGCGTCGGCTCGTCGAGGATCATCACCTTCGGGTTCATGGCCAGCCATTTGCCGAGCACGACCTTCTGCTGGTTGCCGCCCGACAGTGTGCCGGTGCGGGTTAAGACCGAAGGCGCCTTGATGCCGAGGTCCTTCTTCTGCTTCTCGGCGGTGGCGGTCTCGGCACTCGCCGAAACCAGCGATCGCCTGGCATGCGCCGGCAGGTTGGGCAGCGAGATGTTCTGCGCGATCGACAGATCGAGCAGGATGCCGGTCAGCTTGCGATCCTCCGGCACCAGGAAGATGCCTTGCGCGACGGCGTCGGCGGCGCTCGCCAGCGCCAGCGGCTTGCCGTTGAGTTCCAGCGTGCCGCCGAGGCAGGCATCGATGCCGAAGAAGACGCGCGCGAGCTCGGTGCGGCCGGAGCCGACCAGGCCGGCGAGGCCGAGGATCTCGCCACGCCTGACGTCGAGATCGACCGGCCGGCCGGGATAGGTGGGGGTGCGGACGGCCTTGGCCGACAGCGCCACGGCGCCCGGCGCCCGCGCCGCCTCGGAAGCCTTCTCGCGCTCCTTCAGCATGCGGCCGATCATCAGCTTGACCATCTGGTCGTGGTTGATGTCGCGCTTGCCCAGCGTACCGGCCAGCATGCCGTCGCGCAGCACCACGACGCGGTCTGCGACGCGCTCGATCTCGTGCAGGCGGTGCGAGATGAAGATGACCGAGATGCCGTCTGCCTTCAGCGCCTTGATGACGTCGAGCAGCTTGTCGGTTTCGGCGATCGGCAGGCTCGAAGTCGGCTCGTCGAGGATGACCAGCCTGGCCTTGATCGACAGCGCCTTGGCGATCTCGACCATCTGCTGCTGCGCCAGCGACAGGTCGGCGACCTGCGTATCGGCGGAGAAATTTGCGCCGACGCGCTTCAACAGCGGCGCCACCATTTCGCGCAATTTCGCCCGGTCGACCAGCTTCAGCGGCCCGGCGCGCAGCGGCTCGCGGCCGAAGAAGATGTTGGCGGCGACGTCGAGATTGTCGAACAGGTTGAGTTCCTGGTGGACGAAGGCGATGCCCGAACCCAGGCTGCCTTCGACGGTCAGGCTGTTATGGGCGGTGCCGTCGACGGAGATCGTGCCGGTATCGGGCGTGGTGACGCCGCCGAGGATCTTCATCAGCGTCGATTTGCCGGCGCCGTTCTCGCCGACCAGGCCGATGACCTCGCCCGGCATCACGGCCATCGAAAATCCGTCCAGCGCCACGACGCCCGGATAGGTCTTGCGCACGTTCTCGAGGCTGAGGAACGGGGTGGAGGCGGCAATGGAGGTGTCGGTGTAATTCATCATGCCTGACAGCGATTGGCGAACTGAACCATCCGCAGACTGACGGTCCCGGCAGGGTTCGTCAATGCGGACAGCCGGCTCAAGCGACGTTGAGCCGGCTGCACTGCCCGAGGTCTTATTTTCCGGCCATCGCCTTCAAATTGGCGGCGTAGGCGTCGACATCATCCTTGCCGATGATCTTGGTCGGGATGATGATCAGATTGTTGGCCGGGATGCCCGACTTGTCGCCCTTGAGATAGGCGGCCATCAGCTTCATGCCCTGATAGGCCCATTCGAAGGGCTGCTGCACGACGGTGGCGGCGATGGTGCCTTCCTTGACGCCGCCCAGCGTGATCGGATCGTCATCGAAACCGACGACGGTGATCGAGCCGAGCTTGCCGGCGTCGCGCAGCGCTTCATAGATGCGCGGCGTGTTGTAGGAGTAGAAGCCGACCATGCAGGTGACGTCGGGGCTGGCGACCAGCGCGTCCTCGACATTCTTCTTGGCGCGCGCCTGGTCGATGTCGTCGCCGCGCACGTCGACGAGCTCGATCTTGGTGCCGGCCAGGCCGTCCTTCATGCCCTGGATGCGTTCCTTGGCATTGTCGGCGCCGAGCAGGCCGACGAAGCCGAGGCACTTGCCGCCATTGGGCATCGCCTTCTTGGCGATTTCGGCCGCCTGCTTGCCGGCGTCGACATTGGACGAGCCGATATAGGCGACGCGCTTGGTCTGCGGGGCGTCGGAGTCCGTGGTGAACAGCGCCGTCTCCGAGGCGATCTTGTTCAGCCCGTCGGTCGAGGTCTTGGGATCGACGGCCGAGACCATGATGCCCTTGACGCCGGCGGTCACCAGATCGTCCATCAGCCGCTGCTGGATGGCGACCGAGGACTGCTCGGGATATTTGAGTTCGAGATTGTAGTCGGGCAGTTCGCCCTGCGCCTTCTTGACGCCGGCTTCGGCCGCTTTCCAGAAATCGGAAGCGCCGTTGACGACGAAGGCCAGCGTCGGCTTGTCGTCGGCGCGCGCGATGGCCGTCGCCGTCAGGCCGACAACCAGGGCCGCGGCGGCCACGGATGCATTGCGTATCAAGGATTTCATGTTCAACCTCCCGTTTTGGTCAGCCATCCGGCTGGCCGGACTTGCTCACTGAAATTGTCGTCTCACCCGAATTGCCGTGGCTTGGACGCCCCTCCTCCTCAGGGGTTCCCGGCACTGAAAGAATGGCGTCGTTTCCAGCCACGATCGCGGACTGTAGAGACTCATCCTTCGTTCGTAAATAGTCCGATTTGTCTGACATATCACATATCCGAGACAAGGTCCGCGGATGCGATACGGGTCCGCCATCGGCCCATTCACGGCTGACGTTAGCGCGCATTGCGATATTAGTAAACTGTATTAGTTGATGCCTATCGGCAAGAGGTCTTTCACGCCTCACATGGCAATCGATTGGCAAGGCTTCCGCTGGAGCAGCGACAGGGCTTGGCCTTGCAGTGCTCGAATTTCGCCGTTCCAGAAGAACTTTGGCAGGTGGACGGCAAGGGTACTAATAGATATAAATGATCGCCCGGTTTCCATGAATCGAGCGCCGCCCGGCCACCTTGCCCGCGCGGCGGGCTGCCGTTAGACAGGACGGGGGATTTAAGCACAATGGGCGAGACGGCGGATCCGGACGGGCGAACCCGCGAGCCCGGCAAGCGGCGCAAGGCGCCGGCCAGGCCCAAGGGCCGTGTCACCATGACCGACATCGCGCGCGCCGCCGGCTGCTCGCAGGCGACCGTCTCCTTCGTGCTCAACAATTCGCCCGGGATAAAACTGTCGCGGCAGACGCGCGAGCGGGTCATCGAGGCCGCCCGTGCGCTGGGCTACGCGGCGCCCGCCTTCTCGGCGCTGCGTCCGCCGGCACCGGCTTTCGATGGTCTCGACGGCGTCATCGGCTTCGCCGTCGACCAGCTCGCCACCAGCCCGGAAGCCGTGGTCGCCATCGAGGGCGCGCGCCAGGCCTCGTGGAATGCCGGCAACGTGCTCCTGGTGGCGCAGACCATGGGCGACGCGGTGATGGAGCCGCGCGCCATCGAGGCGCTGACCCGGCGGGGTATTTCGGCGCTGATCTACATGACCATCTTCACCCGCGAGATCACGGCGCCCGACTTCCTCTACGGCCTCGACATCCCGGTCATCCTGCTCAATTGCTACACGGCCGATTACGCCTTCCCCGCCGTGGTGCCCTCCGAGATCGCCGGCGGCCAGAGCTCGACAAGGCACCTGATCAGCCACGGCCACCGCCGCATCGCCACCATAACGGGCGAACCCTGGATGCAGGCAGCCCAGGACCGCCTGAAAGGCTACCGCCGCGCGCTCGCCACCGCCGACATTCCCTTCGACCCGGATCTGGTGGTCGAAGGCGACTGGTCGGCCAGCGCCGGCTATGCCGCGACCGTCAAGCTGCTGGCGCTGAAAGACCGCCCGACCGCCATCTTCTGCCAGAACGACCGCACGGCGATCGGCTGCTACGAAGCCCTGAAGGAAGCCGGCCTGCACATCCCCGCCGACATCTCCGTCGTCGGCTACGACGACGAGGAAATCGCCCGCCACCTCTTCCCGCCGCTCACCACCTCGATCCTGCCGCATATGGCGATGGGCCAATGGGCGATCGAGCAGCTGGAAGCGCCGGCGATGGTGGGGCGCGGGCGCTATCCGATCACCAAGCTGGAGTGCCCGCTGGTGGAGCGGGAGAGTGTGCGGGGGGTGGGGGAGTAGGGCGCAGCTGGCCAATTGATCGTGTCGGGCTTGGGCGCGCTTGCATGGACAGAGCCGGCTTTATATGTGTGTTCATCGTACAATCTGGAGTGAACACTGGCCGATCCTCTGACATCCGCCCAGCGCAGTGTGCACATGGCGCGCATAAAAGGTGCGAACACCGTTCCTGAGCAGGTCGTCCGCAAGATTTTGCATGGGCAGGGCTACAGATTTCGCCTCCAATGGAAGGCTGCGCCTGGCCGACCTGACGTGGCCTTTCCTGGGCGGAGACGCATCATCTTCGTCAATGGCTGCTTCTGGCATCAGCACGAAGGATGCAAGATCGCCCATATCCCGGCTACGAGAAGCGAGTTCTGGCAGGCGAAGTTCGACCGCAATCGCCTACGCGACGCACGAAACCTGGCGCAAGCGGCAGCCGAGGGTTGGCACGCCTTGGTTGTCTGGGAATGTGAAACCCGCGACATCTTCAAACTCGCGGCACGCCTGAGCGAATTTGTCGGACCGGTGCGACTGGGGCGATCATGAAGATCACCGAATCAGGACCAAATCTGGCTAAATCGCAGCACGCACACTTTGTTTCTGCGCAAGCCGGAGACCTCTACGGCCATCCGACCGTTGTTAGCATCGGCGAACACATGGCAATATCGTGAGACCAAAATCTCCATCCTAGCGACTCAAATTCTACCGGCGGGACTATGCCACCCAACGGGCGAGCGGGTGAGCGGGCCAATGCTAACAATCGAGCGAGACTCGGTTGCCCCGTTCGAAATATTGCTTGTGGTGAGTGCTCCAGGCCTACCGGAACCGTGTTTCTGAGATATAAGCAATTTATGACTACATCAGAGACCTTCAGAGTTAGTTCCTACCTAAAGGACATCATTGGCCGCGACCTCGTGACAAACGAGTTCGTTGCAATATTCGAACTTGTGAAAAACTCGTTTGATGCTGGTGCCACCAGAGTAGATATCGAGTTCGATCCCGACGAAAAGACAATAGCGATCGTCGATGACGGCCGCGGCATGTCTCGGTCCGATATTCGCGATAAATGGCTGTTCGTTGCCTACTCCGAAAAAGCCGTGGCGGCCCCTGACACGTACCGAGACAAAATCAGGCCTTCGGGGCAGTTTGCCGGCAGCAAGGGAATCGGCAGGTTCGCGTGCGACACCTTGGGGTCGGGGCTGGAGCTCTACAGTCGCGCCGATGGCGAAAACTCCATATCTAAGCTGGAAGTAGACTGGACACGCTTTGAGAAGGATAGCTCCGAGGAGTTTCAGGATGTCGATGTTGCTCTAGGAACAGCCGAGTCGTTTCCCAAAATCCTCAATGCCGAAGCTCCATCGTCGCACGGGACCGTGCTCCTTATCAAAGACACTCGGCAAGGCTGGGATCCAACCCACATCAAGAAGCTACGCAGGGATCTGGCCAAACTTATCGATCCGTTTGGTACCACCACCGACGTCGCAGTATCCACCTGGCTTGTCGACGGCAATACCACAAGAATCGACGATGTTGACGGTCGCGTTCGCAATGCTATTGCCGAACTTCTGCAAGATAAGACAAGTAGAATTGAAGTAATAATCGACGATGGCAATATTAATACGACACTGTTTGATAGGGGTCGGAAGATATACGCCATACGCGAGCCGTCAAACTATGAAGATTTGATGGACTGTAAGATAGAGGGGCAAATTTACTTTCTAAATAGGTCGGCGAAGAAGACATTTACGTCCCGCATGGGAGTGCGGCCAATCGAGTTCGGAAGCGTATTCCTATTCCTCAACAGGTTCCGAATATTCCCGATAGGCGAGGAGTTTGATGACACCCTAGGACTTAACCGCAGGAAGCAGCAGGGGCAATCACGATATCTGGGTACGCGAGACATTATCGGTCGCGTAGATGTGGCGGCACGCCCAAAGATGTTTCGTGAAGTGTCGAGCCGAGATGCGGGGCTGATCGAGGACGCTCGCAGCCGCGCGTTGTTCGAGGCCATTCGCCGGCACATGATCTTTCGACTGGAACGCTATGTAGTTGGCGTAAATTGGCAAGACAGCCGCGATCAAGATCGGGACACTTCCGAGGGGCTAGAAACGGACAAGGCTCGGGAGAGGGTATTAGCTATCGTCGGCTCCCTCGCGCGATCAAAAGACATCGATATCCTTTACTACGACAAAGACATCGTAAGGGTTTCGGACGATCCAGATCAAATTACGGAGAATGCACTTAAGGCAATGTCAGAAGTGGCCGAGAGCCGCGGCGACAGTTCATTGCTCGGTCAGATTGAGGATGCCCGACGACGGATAGAGGAGTTAAAGGCTTCTAGAGCGGAAGCGCAGGATGCCGCTCGACGCGCAATGGAAGAGCGGGCTCGCGCAGATGCGCGGATTGAACGACTGGAGCAGCAAGCCGAGTTTTTGGGTAGCAGCAGGGACGTCGACGTGGAGCGCGTCCAATTGCTGATGCACCAGGCGACAATTCATTTGGGACATCTTCGCTCGGCAATTTCGAATGGAGCGCACGAAATACGAAGCGTCCTTTCGATGGCAGTCAAACCAGACAATCTGGAACACATTGACGATGTTGAAGACTTGCTTGCCTCGATTCGTCAATCTGCAAGACGCGTATCTTCTTCAATAGCAGGAGCGAATCTTTCTAGTGAGCGGCTTGGAATGGTTCTTTCTTTCGCTCCAAACATAAGAATCGACTTGCAGACAGATAAAGTCCGCGGCGATCTGATGCAATTTTTCAATGAATACTTCAAAGTGCGCCTTGTAGGAGTGCCTGGCATCCCGAGTGCAGCTTTTGATGCGTCGGGCGTATCGCTGCAAAGAGAGTTTTCACCTGTCGACATCGCTGTGCTGGTAGACAACCTTCTGGATAATGCCCATAAGGCGAAAGCCAACAAGGTTGAATTTACTGTTTCCAAGAAAGGGAAAAACTCTGCTGTAATTAAAGTTGTAGATGATGGATTAGGAATTGATGAAAAACGAGTTGACTCTTCTAAAATTTTCGAGCGTGGATATACGGGAACATCTAACGGAACAGGGCTTGGTCTATATAGTGTCCGCCAGATAGTAGAAGGGATGGGTGGTACCATCGAGCTTTCTGGGGATGGCAGCAGGGCAGATTTCGAGATCGTAATTCCAGGGGAGGAAGCGTGAATCTGGACTTTGGTATTCTTTGGATCGAGGATTCTTACAGCAACGAGGAGGAGGAAAGCCTTAAGCGCCGAGTGCGGGATGCGGGCTTCGTACCACGTGTTGATACGATCCCCAACAGTGGTGGGATCGAGGAGTTCTCGCGTCTTCACAAGCTGTATCATCGCTTCGATCTAATCCTCCTTGACTACCGGCTCAAGGATGAGAATGGCGATGATCTGGCACCAAGAATTAGAGAGTTGTTCGCCTCCACCACGATTCTTTTCTATTCTGGCAGTGTGGAGGAGCACGAGCTCCGCCAGATGATAGCTCAAAAGCAAGTTGAGGGTGTTTACTGCAGCGCTCGTCGTCGTTTCATAGAAAGGACGGGCTCCTTGATCGATCAGACTGCCCGGTCGCTCGACCGGCTGTCCGGGATGAGGGGGCTCGCAATGCGCGTTGTCGCTGAATGTGACTCGGTCATGAAGACGGCAGTCTTGTCTATGTCTGCGCGCGATCCCAATTGCGCGGCAAAAATGGCCGATCTAGATGCCGAAGTTCACAAATTCATTACGGACATGGGCAAGAAGTATGAGGCTGTTATTTCTGGTGATCTAAGTGGTCGCCTCGATACTCGCGTTATCGACAGTGCAAAGCTCTTCAAACATTTTCGGCGCCTTACGCAGGTCGCCGCTGGCGACCCTAATACCTTCGGGCTTGACGCGGGACAGGTAGAGAGGCTTAGAGAGTTGAGGACGCTAAGTGCCCAGTACAACGATAAGGTCCTGAACAGGCGGAACATACTTGGTCACGTTGTGGAAGTGCAAGGGCCCGAAGGTTGGGTCTTACAGGGGAGCAACGAGATCACTGTCGGCGACTTCCCGGAAATCCGTCGTATTTTCGCGGCCCATATTGACGCCCTGCGTGAGTTGAGCGAACTCGTCGTTCTTCTGGACAAGAAGCAACCCGCTTAGCATTTCGCCCAGCGCTTCAGCGAGGAGTGGCGGCACAGCATTACCCACTTGAGTAAATCTCGGACATGCGTCTTTCCTCCGGCTTCCACCAGTCGTGTAAGGGCCGAGAAACGAGAACCAGTCTGGAAATGACTGTAGTCGGGCATGCTCCCTGACCGTCATTGCCCTTGGCCGAGAATAGTGAATGAAATCGTCCGGCAATGTGCTTATGGTTGGCGCCGGGGCCGTCGGGTCTAGTGGCGTGGTCGAGCGCTTCTTGATGCCGAGACGGCTGCGGTCCTCCGGCCGAAGGCAAACGCCACGTTCGCAATTGTCCAGAATGTCCTGCATCCGCTGGATGGATGTGGTGCCGTGCCTCGGTAGTCGCATGTCGCTTGGCTGCTCTCGACCCCCGACCCTCATTAACCGTTGGTATGGGCTAAGTGCCACCTCCGCACGCCTCAGCATCCTAAACCCAAGGTGCCCCCACTCCGCATCTAGGCTAGGCATTGCATTCTCTACCAGATCTGAAATCGCAGCTTGTGCACCGATTAGACCCCGGCCGAGCCCTCGCGCTTCGAGAAATGCTTTTCTTCCGACTCGCATACGCTGTATGGGGTCAATTCCCGGCAAGGTGCCTTTGAGCGCTGCAATGAGGACGAAGCGTGGCCTGCGTTGAGGAACGCCCCAATCCGCCGCTCTCAAAATATCGGACCAAGATTCGTAACCTAGATAGTCAAATCTCTTGGTCACATAGTCACTGTATGTTCCGCCGGTCCGATGCTTCATCGAGCGGAAGCCTACTACATTCTCCAACAAGACCAGGCGCGGCCTAACGGTCTCGACGTATTGGAGGTATACGTCGACCATACGGCTTCGGGGGTCGTCTGGTCGGCGCAAGCCGTTCATGCTGAAGCCTTGGCACGGCGGACCGCCAGCGATCAAATCAACCGTTCCGCGGAGCGCGAGCAACTCCTTTTGGTGAAGGGCCAGAAGGTCCTGCGCGTACCAAGCGCGCTTCTCTAGCCAGGCCGGCCAACTGTGCGCATCACCCTGCCTATCAAGGAGGTTATGCCTGTATGTCGAAAACGCGTCTGGATGGGCCTCCACACCAAATAGTGTTGAGAACCCAGAGGAGCCCAAGCCCAGAGAGAGGCCTCCGCAACCAGCGAAGAGATCAATGCATGTTGGCGCCATGTTATCCCTGTCGCACGACGCTCCGGCAAGTGTTCAGGGCAATGCATCACGCGAGATGAACACGCCTCTTCGGTTTCGATTAGAAACCCAAGAAAATTAATATCTCAACCGACGCTAACAATCTACAAATTGCCGTTGACCATTTAGCTTTTTTCGCGAGGGTTTTCGCCCTCGCCGCCAAATACGAACCACTTCCTGCCTGTTGCGACTGTTTGGGAGGCTGGCGCACCCGACAGGATTCGAACCTGTGACCTCTGCCTTCGGAGGGCAGCGCTCTATCCAGCTGAGCTACGGGTGCTTTCAGGACATGGCGTCCGGAAAACGAACCAGCCGGTGAACCGGCAAGTCACGGCTTCTTAGCGGAAGCAGGCGCGGGCTTCAACGGGCAATTGGCGGTGGCGCGAACTTGGCTTGGCCCGCACAGGCTTTGGTCTGCAGCGCGAGCCATCACTGCGGCCCCGCCGGGCCCTTCACCGTGCGCCGCCGCGCCCCTCGCACCGCACGCTTCGCCTTCTTCGCACCCGCCAGTTCGTTCATCGCGTCCAGCTGCATCTGCTGCATTTCGGCCAGGCGCGTCCATTGGCGGGAGATGAGGTAGTCGAGTTTTTCGTGCAGGTGGCGCACTTCGAGCTCGGCCTTGAGGTTGACGCGGTATTCGTTGAAGGAGCGCAGACGGTCTTTCACCTCCTGGCGCTTCTGGCTCATCATGATGACCGGCGCCTGGATGGCGGCGATGCAGGAGAGCAAAAGGTTGAGCAGGATGAAGGGATAGGGATCGAAGGCGCGGTTCAAGCCCTCGAACAGGTTGATGCCGATCCACACCAGGAGCACGGTGGCAAACGAGATCAGGAACCACCAGCTGCCGCCGAAGGCCGCCATATTGTCGGAGACGCGGTCGGGGAAAGTGCGGTGTTCCTCGAATTCTTCTTCCGAGTTTTCGGAAATCGTGTCCTGCTTGGCGATCGATTCCACCACCTGGCGGTCGAGCTCGGAAAACTCGCCATGCTCCTGCTGTAAGAGCTCCTCCATATAGCGCATGCGGTAGCGGCCGAGCTCCTCGCGGCTGACGCGGGCGCCCTTGGGCAGGTCCGGATGGTCGGAGCGAATGCGGTCGGCGAGGCTCGGGCGCAGCGTGTCGATGCGCACCAGGTCGCGCTTGCGGAATTTGCGGCCCGAGATCGCCGACGGCTTTTTCCTCGGCTTTATCCGCGACGCACCGGGGGCGGACGGTTCGGAATCAGGCACTTCGGGCATGTCGAAATGCTCGTCGGAAACTTCGTGCAGGTCGGCCTCGGTGGTCGGCGCCTCGAAATATTCGCTGCCGCTGTCGTTCTCATTGTCGGCCGACTTCTGCTCTGATGCCTTGGGAACGGTGCTCATGATGGGCTCCTGCTGGAACGGGCGAGGATAGGTCTAGGATACGCTCAGGCGGCGGCGCATATCCACTGCCGGTTTTCGCAGCCTATGCCACGTCTTCCGCACGTTTGCGTGACAGTGGCAAGACAATAGCCGGCTGTGGGGTTTTTGTTTGGGGGGAAGTGGGGGATCGCCTGCCGTGTCGGGTCATTCGCCGGCTAGCGGGCGCCTCCCCCGACTTCGTCATCCACGGGCGAAGCAGGAGCGAAGCTCCGTCGCGGAGACCCGAGGATCCATGCCGGGACATCAAACGTGGGCGCTGCGGAGCAGAACTTGCACCGTGGCAACGCTCATAGGTCACGGAATGGATCCTCGGGTCTGCGCCGCGTCGCTGCGCTCCTTGCTCCGCCCGTGGATGACGAAGTCGAGGGGCGCGGCCAATCGCCAACGCAGGCACCCCGCGAGGCGCCGGCGCCCCGCACCTTTACTGCTGTTCGGCAAACATCAGCCTCGTCTTCGCACCGTCCATGGTCGGCGACAGGCTGCGCTGGATCAGCGCTTCGACATGGTCGTTGCGCTGGCGGGCCGAGTCGGCGCCCATCACCACCACGATCAGCTGGCGGCCGTCGGCGTCGTAGGAGGTGACGATGTTGAAGCCGGATGCCCTGATATAGCCTGTCTTGATCCCGTTCACGCCGCGCACGCGGCCGAGCATGTCGTTGTGGCCGCGCACGAGCTTGCCGCGGAACATGAAGTCGCTTTCGGAGAAATAGTGGAAATGCTGGGGAAAGCGCCGCTGCAGCGACATGCCGAGCACGGCCATGTCGCGCGCGGTCGTCATCTGGCCGTCGTCGGGCAGGCCGGATGCGTTGCGGAATGTGGTGCTGGTCATGCCGAGCGCGCGCGCCTTGGCCGTCATCATGGCGGCGAATTGGTCCTCCGAGCCGCCGAGATATTCGCCCACCGCCACCGCCACGTCATTGGCCGATTTGACGACGATGGCGCGGATGGCGGAATCGACGTCGATGGTCTCGCCGCGCCGGAAGCGCATCTTGGTCGGCGGCTGCGAGGCGGCGTGGTCGGACACCGGGATCTGCGTTTCCTTGGTGACGCGGCCGGACTCCATCGCCTCGAACAGGAGATAGAGCGTCATCATCTTGGTCAGCGAGGCCGGATAGCGCTGCGCCGTCGAATTGACCTCGAACATCTGCTTGCCGGTCTTGCCGTCGACGACGATGGCCGCGTATTTCTGCGGCGGCGCCGGCACCGCCAGCACGCTGTCGGGCGGCGCGGTCGTGGAGCAGCCGGCCACCATGGCCGCCAAGGCGAGGGCGACCAGGATCTTCTGGAAGAGCGGAAAGAGGCGCGGAAAAGACAAGGCTGGACTGTTCTGGCGATGCTGTTGCTGAGATGAGGCGAAGCTAACGTAACGCGCTGGTTGCGTCCATTTGGTTAATGCCGGTTGGCACAGGGATTGTCGAGCCCGTCATCCGCCCCGAAATCGCCCGGTTTCTGCGTCTTTTCTTGCCAAGGCCGCGTTTCCCGTGGGAAGGGGCGCGGCATCGGGCGGCTTTGGGGGGACTGGCATGGCTGACATCGGGGCAGGCGGCGTTGCGCCGTCATTGATCAAGGCATCGCTCAGCCGCACCGGCAAATGGGCCGGCAGCGTCGCGTTCATCAGCGGCGCTGTGTCGGACGTGCTCAATCCGCTGGCGCCGTTCGCCGCCTATATCGCGCTGGTCGCCGCCATTGCCGCCGTCATCATCGCCATCGCCATTGTGCTGCGGCTCGTGCTGGCCGCCAAGGCGCTGCCGGCGCTGGTCTTCGCCACCAGTGCCGCGGCAGTCGCCGGCGGCGTCTACGCCGTGCAGCAGGAAACCAATTCGCAAAACGGCGTGATCGCCGGCCTGGTGCCGGCGATCGCGCAATTGCAGCAGTCGCTGGGCATCGTGTCGGAGAAGGTGGCCAGGATCGAGCAGACGGTCACGCAGACGCAGAAGACGGTCGAGGAGGTCAAGAAGTCGACCGACACGGTGGTGAAGAAAACCGACGAGATCGCCTCGGCCCAGCAACAGCAGACGCAGCAGACGGCGCAGGTTCAGAAAACCACCGAAGAGGTGAAGAAGCAGACCGAGACGCTGGCCGCCGGACAGGCGCAGCAGGCGGCGCAGACCGAGAAACTGCAGGCGACGACGCAGCAGATCGCGGCTTCGATCGACACCATCGCCAAGGGGTTCGCCCAGCTGGCGGCGCAGGGCGGGGCGATCGCCGAGCCGAAGCGGCCGGACGAATTCTACCACAATGCCCGCGTCTACGAACTATCGGGCGACATGCTCAACGCGCGGCGTTCCTATCTGGCCTTCGCCGGCTTCGACGTCGATGCCATCGACCCCTATACGCGCTTTGCCACGCTGCTGCGCGTGCAGGACGGCAAGGCCGGCGCCCGCGAAGTGTTCGGCCAGCTCGCCGACAAGGGCAAGGCGCTGTCGATCAAGCTGGTGCACATCCTGCAGTTCGACGATGCCCAGCGCCTCGACAAGCTCAACGCCTTCGTTGCCGCCAACCCCGATTTCGCGCCCGCCTATTTCCTCAAGGCGCAGGAGTTTTCGGAAGACCGGCTCGGCGTCCAGACGCTGTCCGACAAGCGCAACGAGGCCAAGGCGCTGACCAAATTCGCGTCCTATGAAAAGGATGGCGGGCTGCTCAAATATTTCGTCGACCAGAGAGAGCTCGCCGACTGGCTAGAGCGCAGCCGCAGCCGGCTGGCCGCGCTCGGCGACGTGCTCGACCCCGCCCGCTTCGCGCCGTCGCTGACGCCGATGCGCTCCAATGCCGGCTGGTCGATGACCATCTCGCTGCCGGAACCGGCGACCGGCATTTCCTGGCGCATGGGCAATTCCGGCCCGTTCACCGACACCGGCTTCCTGGCCATGAACGACCAGGCGACCGGCAAGCCGATGCCCAATCCGAGCTTCGAGGTGCCCGACAGCACGCCGGCGGGCACCATCGCCATCAAATATCTCGACATCAGGAGTCGCGAGGCCGGCCCGTTCGACATCCGCTTCGATCCCGATGCCGCCTTGCAGCAAGGCAACAAGCAGATCCTCGACCAGTTCTGGACCTCCTGGATCGCCTTCGACGCCAGCGGCAACCATGGCCTGGTCTATTTCACCCAGATGCTGTCCTATCGCTGCGCCATCAAGGAGGTGCGCTACAGCCTGAACGACGCGGCGTTGGACAAGTCGCTCGATATGCCGCCCTGCGACGCCAAGGACCCCTACGCCATCCCCGACAATTTCCAGCCCTATTTCAAGGTCGCCGACAGCGTGAAGTCGATGGCGGTGCAGGTCACCTACACCGACGGCACGAAATCGCCGGTGCGGGAGTACAAGCGGCAATAGTCCTCCAGCCTCTTTCTCCCCGTTTACGGGGAGGAGAAATGCCGGCAGGGCAATGAGGAGCAGCGCCGACCTTCGATAAGCCCGCAACTTCCTGCTCCGCCCGACGCAAATTGCCTCCCGCCAGCTTGCACAGCGCGCCAAACAGGTTCTTGTTGGCGCCCAGCAGATTCGGGGTGAGAACGCCATGGATACAGTTACGATCAAGGCCAGGGGCATTTCGGTTTCGCTCGACCTCACGGTTGGCCATATCGCCGACATGACCGTCGAAAGCGGTGGGCGCCGGCTGAGGCCGCTGCACCGCGCGCCCTGGGTCGATGCGGGCGAGACGCTGCCTTCAGACTTGCCGCAAGGCACCGTCAGGCTCTCCGGCGACTTTCTGTGCGCGCCGTTTTCGCGCAGCGACGTCGAGGAGGCGCCGCTGCATGGCTGGCCGGCCAACAGCGCCTGGGATGTCACCGAAAACGGCGCCACCGACGGTGGCTGGCGGGCCGCCTTCCGGCTGCGGCACAAGGTGATGGGCGCCAGTGTCGACAAGATTCTCACGCTCGTCGACGATCATCCCTTTCTCTACCAGGAACATGTGTTTTTCGGCGGCCATGGCGCCATCTCGGTCGCGCATCATCCGATGACTGTGATGAAAGGCGGCGGCAGGCTGGCCTTCTCGCCGAAGCGTTTTGCCGTCACCCCGGCCGATCCGCCGGAGCCGGATCCGGCGCGCGGCCGCTCCATGCTTGCCTATCCCGGCCGGTCGTCCGACCTCCGGCATTTTCCCGCTGCCGGCGGCGGCACGCTGGACCTCACCGACTACCGTATGGAGCATCGGCGCGAGGATTTCCTCACCCTGGTCGAGGCCGACCATGGCGGCACGGGCTGGTCCGCGCTTGCCCGCCAGGCCGAGGACGATCTGGTGCTGGTGCTGAAGAACCCGGCCGAACTGCCGGTCACCATGCTTTGGTTCTCGAACGGCGGGCGCGACTACGCGCCCTGGAGCGCCCGTCATCTCGGCGTGCTCGGCATCGAGGATGGGCGTACCGCGGTTGGCCACGCCGCCTCGCTCGGCGACAACGAGCTGAAGCGCGAAGGCGTGGCGACGGCATTCGCGCTCGGCGAGGGCCGTAGCGTCTCCTTCCGGCACGTCATCGGCGCCTTGCCGCTGTCGGGGGGCGAACCGCCGCAGGATATCACCGCCGCGGCTGGCCGTCTGCGGCTGGCTGCCGGCGACGGCTCGGTGCGCGAGCTTGCCTTCGACAGCGATTTCCTGCGCATCGGCCGCCCGGCGGCGGCATAGGGAAAAATTGCCCGGCGGCGGGGGTTTGAAATTTCCGTCAACTGCCGACAAGATGCGTCCCAAATCGCGCGCGGAGAGCCAGAATGTCCGAAATCGCCCACCTCGCCGCCACCATCTTCAAGCGCGCTGGCAAGGCAAGCCGTTTCATCGTCGCCATCGCCGGGCCGCCGGGCGCGGGCAAGTCGACGATATCGGCAAGCCTGCATGACCTTTTGCCGGAAGGCGCGGTGGAGGTCGTGCCCATGGACGGGTTCCACTATGACGACATCGTGCTCAACGCGCGCGGATTGCGCGCGCGAAAGGGCGCCCCGGAAACCTTCGATTTTGCAGGCTTCGAGACGCTTTTGAAGCGCATCCGCTCCGGCGAGGACGAGATCGCCATTCCGGTCTTCGACCGAAGCATGGAATTGTCGCGTGCCGCCGCCGCGATCGTCGGCACGGATACCAAGTTCATCCTGGTCGAGGGCAATTACCTGCTGCTCGACGAGCAGCCCTGGTCGCGGCTCGCCCCGCTGTTCGATTTCTCGATCTTCGTAGACGTGCCGCGCAACGAGCTCGAGCGCCGCCTGATGGAGCGTTGGCACGATCATGGCCGCTCCGACGCCGACGCGCGCGCCTGGATCGCCTCCAACGACATGCCCAACATCGAACGCGTGCTGGCACGGCGCCGGGCGGCCGACCTGGTCATTGGTTAACCCCGGTTAATCTTGATTAACCCGTTTAATTTTCGGTATTTTTTGACGGGAACCTTAAGACTTTCAGGTCGTTATCGCCGACGAGGCAATTGTGCCAGAAGAGGGATTCCGTCCGATGGCAACCAAGGCAAGAAAGCCCGCCAAGGCTAAGCAAACCCAACCGAAAGCAACACAGTCGAAGACTGGAGCCGGCCCGGCGATTGCCCAGCGCTCCAAGGACGCCAAGCCTTCCTTCGGCAAGGCGCCGCCGAAAAAAGTCGTGCCCGGTGCCGCAGCGAAATTGGCCGCCAAGCCCGCTCAGGCACGCAAGCCGGCCGCAGCCGGCAGCTCGAAGGTCCGCACGGCAGCCAACATTGCCGCCGGCGCGGTCGTGGCCACGGCGCGAGGCGTGGCATCCCTTGCCGCCTCCGTGGTCGGCAAGAGCGGCGCCAAGGCGAAAACCAAATAGGGCGCTTCTACCGGCCGTTTCATGCCTTCGCCGGAATGGTCAGGCCCTTCTGCACCGCCGGCCGTGCCAGGCCGCGCTCCAGCCACGCCGCCAGATTGGCGAAATCGTCGAAGCCGACCAGTTCGCGCGCCTCGTAGAAGCCGATCAGGTTCCGCACCCAGCCGAGCAGCGAGATGTCGGCGATCGTGTAGTCATTGTCCATGATCCACTTGCGGCCCTTCAGCCGGACGTCGAGAACGCCGAGCAGGCGGTGCGATTCGTCGCGATAACGTTCCAGCGGCCGCTTGTCGGCGATCTCGCGGCCGGCGAATTTATGGAAGAAGCCGACCTGGCCGAACATCGGCCCGACCGCCGCCATCTGGAAGAACACCCACTGGATCGTCTCGTAGCGCCGCGCCGCGTCGAGCGGCATGAGCAGCCCGGTCTTTTCGGCGAGATAGACCAGGATGGCGCCGGATTCGAACAGGCCGATCGGCTTGCCGTCAGGGCCGTTGGGGTCGATGATCGCCGGGATCTTGCCATTGGGGTTGAGCGACAGGAATTCCGGGGTCCAGCTCTCGTTCTTGCCGATGTTGATCAGGTGCGGCTCGTAAGGCAGGCCCAGTTCCTCCAGGGCGATCGACACCTTCACCCCGTTCGGTGTCGTCGCCGAATAGAGTTGGATGTGGTCCGGATGCTTGGCCGGCCAGCGGGTTGCGATCGGAAAGGCGGACAGGTCGGCCATCGGGAACTCCTGGGCGGGGGGGATTCGCGCCAGATGGCGCGGGATTGGCGGGTAGGCCAAGAATTAGGCCCGCGGCCCGGCGCAATCAATATGGCGGCGACGGTTTCACCCTGGACGGACAGTCAACCGATTCGGGATCCCGGCAGATCAGGCTGCGGCCCCCCGGGCGGTGGCGACCGCCGGGCGGTAGTGACCGCCGGGATCAGATCGCCTTGAAGGCCAGCACCGCATTGGTGCCGCCGAAGGCGAAGCCATTGCTGATGGCGGCGCGCACCTTGCGCTCGCGCGCGACATTGGGGGTCACGTCGAGATCGCAGTCGGGATCGGGCTCGCGGTAGTTCGCTGTTGGCGGCACGATGCCTTCGCGGATCGCCATGACGCAGGCGATCATCTCCAGGCCGCCGGAGGCGCCCAGGCAATGCGCATGCATCGACTTGGTCGAGGAGACGGACAGCGCGCGCGCATGCTCGCCGAAGACGCGCTTGATTGCATTGGTCTCGATCTGGTCGTTGGCCTTGGTGCCGGTGCCGTGGGCATTGAGATAGTCGACATCTTCGGGATTGAGCCCGGCATCGGCGAGGCAAAAACGCATCGCGGCTTCCGGTCCCTCGACAGTCGGCGCGACGATGTCGGAGGCATCGGCCGAAAGACCGGCGCCGGCGATTTCAGCCAGGATGGTGGCGCCGCGCGCCATCGCATGGTCGTAGCTTTCCAGAACCGCCATGCCGGCGCCCTCGCCCAGCACCAGGCCCTGGCGGTCGGCCGAGAACGGCCTGCAGGTGTCGGGTGACAGCACGCGCAACGCCTCCCAGCCCTTGAGCACGCCCCAAACGAGGGGCGCCTCGGCGCCGCCGGCGACCATGACATCGGCGCGGCCGAGTCTGATCTGGTCGACCGCCGAAGCAATGGCATGATTGGCCGATGAACAGGCCGAAGTGACGCCGAACACCGGTCCGCGCAGGCCAAGATGCATGCTGACCTGGCCGGCGGCGGCGCCCGGCATGACCCTGGGAACAGTGAAGATACCGGCGCGATTCTTGCCTTCGATCAGGATGGCGCGATAGTTCTCCTCGACCGTCTCGAAGCCGCAGACGCCGATGCCGACGACGGTTCCCATCCGATAGGTATTGTCCGCATGCGGGGCCAATCCGGATTGCCGCATGGCTTCGCGCGCCGCTATCACCGCCAGCAGGCTGAAGCGGTCCATCGACACCAGTTGCCTGCGCTCGATGCCATGATCGGGCAGCACCTTGATTTCGCAACCGGTCTTGACCTTCAGCTCACTCTGGAAATCGCTGCCGATAGGGCCGATCGCCGAACGCCCGGCGCGCATTTCGCCCCAGATTGCCGGCACATCGGTGCCGAGCCCGCATAGCCCGCCAAGGCCGGTGATGACGACGCGTTTTTGCATTCGGTCAGGCTTTTTTCGCAATCAGCGCGCCAACGGCCTCGACCATGTCGCCGACATTCTTCAGATTGCTCCAGGCATCGACCGTGTTCATCTCGATCTCGATGCCATATTGCTCCTCGAGATCGAAGATGATCTCGGTCAGCTCCAGCGAATGGATGCCGAGCGCCGTCAATTCCGTGCTGGTCGTGATTTCCTCACCGCCCGGCTCCGCATGGGCCTTGATCTTCTCGATGATGTCCGTTGCCAGCTGGTCAGCCATTCGGTTTCTTCCCCACTTTGTCGTTTCCCGACGCCAACTGAACAGCGCCTTGTTGTCCTCGATATCAGGCCGCGATCGTCGCCTTATACCCCCGCCAAGCGTCGCCTGACCGTATCGAGGTGGCTCCCTCTATAGAAACGGAAACGCCATCAAGCAACAAGCTATATATCGACAAAACCGCCGCAGTGCTTAACCTGACGGCGTGGATACGATCGAATATACCAAGTTTTCGGGCCAAAAGGCCCAGCGCGCGGCGGGCAAGGCACAGCTTGGCTGTGTCGGCATCGACGGCCGTACGCGGCTGCGGCGCCTCTATCAGGACGGCTCCGCCAAGATAAGGCTGCCGGCGGTTTCGGCCGGCCCGCTGGAGGCCGTGCTGATCAACACCGCCGGCGGGCTGACCGGCGGCGACCGCCTCGGCTGGGATGTCGACGTCGGCGCGCATGCCAGCGCCGCAGTGACAACCCAGGCTTGCGAAAAAGTCTATCGCGCCGCATCCGACCATGCCGAAGTCCGGGTCAGGCTGACCGTCGGCGAGAACGGCAGCATTGCCTGGCTGCCGCAGGAAACCATCGTCTTCGACCGCGCCGCCTTTGCCCGCACGCTCGATGTCGAGCTTGCCGCCGGCGCCGAGGCGCTGGTGCTGGAAGCGGCCGTCTTCGGCCGCCTGGCCATGGGCGAACGTGCCGCACAGGGCACTTTTCGCGACCGCTGGCGCATCCGCAAGGAGGGAGCCCTCATCCATGCCGAGGATTTCCGCATCGGACCTGCCATCGCCGACACCCTGGCGCGACCGGCGATATCGGGTGGGGCGATCGCCGTGGCGACGCTGCTGCTGGTGTCGCCGCGCGCGCAAGCCCTGCTCGAACCGGTCCGCGAGATCGTCGGCGACCAGGGGGGCGCCAGCGCCTGGACCGTGAAGGCATCTGGCAAGCTTCTTGCGAGGCTTTACGCCGAGGACGGCTACCAGCTGCGCCGGCGGCTGGTTCCGCTCGTCGGATTGCTCAACGGAAAGGCCGGACTGCCCAAATTATGGTCACTGTGACTGTGTCCGCATCATTTCAGCCCACATCATTTCAGGAAGAAGCATGAATCTGACGCCAAGGGAAAAGGACAAGCTGCTGATCGCGATGGCGGCGGTCGTGGCGCGCAAGCGGCTGGAACGCGGCGTCAAGCTCAACCATCCCGAAGCCATCGCCCTGATCACCGATTTCGTCGTCGAGGGCGCGCGCGACGGCCGCCCAGTGGCCGAGCTGATGGAGGCCGGCGCCCACGTCGTCAGCCGCGCGCAGGTGATGGCAGGCATCGCCGAGATGATCCATGATGTCCAGGTTGAAGCGACCTTTCCCGATGGCACCAAGCTGGTGACCGTGCACGAACCGATCCGGTGAGGAGAGAGAAATGCTGGAACTGCGCCCAAACTGCGAATGCTGCGACAAGGATTTGCCACCGGACGCCCGCGAAGCGCTGATCTGCACCTTCGAGTGCACCTTTTGCGCCGGCTGCGTCGAAAACGTCCTGGGGGGCGTCTGCCCGAACTGCGGCGGCGATTTTACGGCCCGGCCGATTCGTCCCGCCGCGATGCTGAAGAAATATCCGGCTTCGACCAAACGCGTGCTCAAGGCCGAGGGCTGCGGCCCGGCCAAGGCGGCGTGACACCCAAAACGAAAGGCCAAGTAAGATGATACCTGTCAAACGCCTGTGCCTCTCGGCGGTGCTGCTCGTGGCGGCGGCCATGCCCGCCCATGCTCATGTCGGCATCGACACCACATCCTCGTTCACCGCCGGCTTCATGCATCCCTTGTCCGGCCTCGACCACGTGACCGTGATGATCGCAGTCGGCCTGTGGGCGGCATTGAAGGGCGGCAGGGCGGTCTTGGCCTGGCCGGCGGCCTTTGTCGGCGTCATGCTTGGCGGCGCGGCCCTCGGTATGGCGCATGTGCCGATGCCCTTCGTCGAGCCAGGCATACTGGCCTCCGTCGTGGTGCTCGGGCTGCTGGTGGCGCTGGCGGCCGATCTGCCGGTTTCGGCCGGCATCGCCATCATCGGTCTGTTCGCGCTTTTCCATGGTCATGCGCATGGCACGGAAGTGCCCGAAAACGCCGGCGGGCTCGAATACATGGCCGGCTTTGCCATCGCCACCGTGCTGCTCCATGCCGTCGGCATCGCCGCCGGGCTTGGCCTTGGCGTGCGGTTCCGCGGTTTGGCCCGCATCGCCGGTGCCACCTGCGCGGCGGTCGGCATTGGCCTCGCCTTCGGCGTCGTGTGAGGCCAGATGATCCCCGGCGAAATCATCCCCGCCCAAGGCGAGATCGAGCTCAACAAGGGCCTGCCGACCGTCACCCTGAAGGTCGCCAACAGCGGCGACCGGCCGATCCAGGTCGGCAGCCACTATCACTTCTTCGAAACCAATGAGGGGCTGAAATTCGACCGGGAACGCGCGCGCGGCATGCGCCTCGACATCGCAGCCGGCACCGCCACGCGCTTCGAGCCGGGTCAGGAGCGGGACGTCACGCTGGTGCCGCTCGGCGGCAATCGCGAGGTCTACGGCTTCCAGCAGAAGGTGATGGGCAAGCTGTGAGCGCGTCTGATGTCGGGCGCGCAGGAAGGGCGATCGGCTTCAGGGCAAGCGCGGACGCTCACGCTGCATTCGCCTCACTCCGACGGCTTGGCCGCCGCATAGATGACGATCTTGCCGGGATCGTCGAACGCCACCGCGAGAACGTCCTGCGCAAGCACGCGCCGCGAATCGATGGCGTTGAAAAGCAGCGCGTTGGCCTCGATCTCCTTGCGCAGTTCGGCGACGTCGTCCCGATGCTGCCGAACCTTGTTCTCGATGACCGGCGGCGGCCCGCCTTCGCTGCGCGCCGCATCGGTCAGGAACACGATATCGACCTTGTCGAGCTTGGACGTCTTGCGCACCGTGCCGATGTTTTCGCGCGTGCGGTCGATCGCGGAGCTGACCTTGCCGATCTCCGCATTTGTCTTGGCCTCTTCCTGATTGACCTGCGAGCCGACGATGCGGTCGACGGTCTCCGGACTTTCAAGCCCTTGTGCGTTGAGAGCCGCCTGGGGAACGCTCGCCGCCAGGAACGCAGCCGCCGCAAGGGCATGCCGCCATCTGATATCGGGCAAGGTGGTGAGGGTCATAGTCCGCTTTCGAGGTTCGTTCCAATACTTGCGAAACAAAACGGTTCCGGTCCCGCTACGGTTCCCGTCATGACGCGGCCGGCGGACCGGATGCCGGCCCGCCGCGCCGGTTGGTCAGCTGGCTTTCTTGGTGATCAGGGTCAGCGCGCCATTGGGCTCCATGCTGGCCGCGACCACCTGGGCCGAGGTCATACCCTTGGCCTGGAGGGCGGACTTCACCTTGGGCGTGGCATCGATCGAACTGCGCAGTTTCTGCAGGCCGGCATCGCCGCGCTGGGCGATCACCTGGTTGACCTGCGTCTGGGTATCCTTCGGCAGCTCGGTGATGTCGACGATGTTGACGCTCTGGATCGCCGGCGCGGCCTGCTGACCGCCGGGCGCCGGAGCAGGGGCGATCGGAGCGGGCTGTTGCGCGGGCTGCTGCTGGGCACTGGCGGCGCCCGCGAGCATCAGGCTGGCGGCGGCTGCGAGAACTATCGTTTTGCGCATGGATTTTCCTTCCATCGATTGGGCAAACGGTCGTTTGGGGGTGACCTGCCAACCTCAACCGCCAAATGGGCCCGGAAGGTGTCGCCCAGCGGGTCATTGCGTGACCATTGGACGGCGGCAATGTGCAACCCGGCTTCACCAACACCGCATTTCGGGAGCAATCGCTGATGGCCAGACTAACCCGTGCCGCCTACGCCCAGATGTATGGCCCGACCGTCGGTGACAAGGTGCGGCTTGCCGACACCGAACTCTTCATCGAGGTCGAGAAGGATTTCACCATCCATGGCGAGGAGGTTAAATTCGGCGGCGGCAAGGTCATCCGCGACGGCATGGGCCAAAGCCAGGTCTCCCGCGCCGGGGGCGCGGTCGATACCGTCATCACCAACGCACTGGTGATCGACGCCACCGCCGGAATATTCAAAGCCGATATCGGCCTGCGCGATGGCCGCATCGCGGCAATCGGCAAGGCCGGCAATCCGGATACTCAAGACGGCGTCACCATCATCATCGGCCCCGGCACCGAGATCATCGCCGGCGAGGGCAAGATCCTCACCGCGGGCGGCTTCGATGCCCATATCCACTTCATCTGTCCGCAGCAGATCGAGGAAGCGCTGATGTCGGGCATCACCACCATGCTTGGCGGCGGCACCGGCCCGGCGCACGGCACGCTCGCCACCACCTGCACGCCGGGACCGTGGCACATGGCGCGCATGATCCAGTCCTTCGACGCGTTCCCGATGAACATCGGCCTGTCGGGCAAGGGCAATGCCTCGCTGCCGGCGGCGCTCGAGGAGATGGTGCTGGGCGGCGCCTGTTCGCTCAAGCTGCATGAGGACTGGGGCACGACGCCGGCGGCGATCGACTGCTGCCTGTCGGTGGCCGACGACTACGACGTCCAGGTGATGATCCACACCGATACGTTGAACGAGTCCGGGTTTGTCGAGAACACGGTCGCCGCCATCAAGGGCCGCACCATCCATGCCTTTCACACCGAGGGCGCCGGCGGCGGCCATGCGCCTGACATCATCAAGGTCTGCGGCCTGCCCAACGTCATCCCGTCGTCGACCAATCCGACCCGGCCCTACACGGTCAACACGCTGGCCGAGCATCTCGACATGCTGATGGTCTGCCACCATCTGTCGCCGTCCATCCCCGAAGACATCGCCTTTGCCGAAAGCCGCATCCGCAAGGAGACCATCGCGGCGGAAGACATTTTGCACGACATCGGCGCCTTCTCGATCATCTCGTCCGACAGCCAGGCGATGGGCCGCGTCGGCGAAGTGGCGATCCGCACCTGGCAGACCGCAGACAAGATGAAGCGCCAGCGCGGCGCGCTGCCGCAGGAGACCGGCGACAACGATAATTTCCGTGTCCGCCGCTACATCGCCAAATACACGATCAATCCGGCGATCGCGCATGGCCTGTCGAAGGAGATCGGCTCGATCGCCGTCGGCAAACGCGCCGATCTGGTGCTGTGGAACCCGGCCTTCTTCGGCGTCAAGCCTGATATGGTGCTGATCGGCGGCATGATCGCGGCCGCCCCGATGGGCGACCCCAACGCCTCGATCCCGACGCCGCAGCCGATGCACTACCGCCCGATGTTCGGCGCCTATGGCAAGGCCAGGACCAACTCGTCGGTGACCTTCGTTTCGAAAGCCGCGCTGGAGTCGGGCCTGCATGGAAGGCTCGGCGTCGACAAGCAGTTCGTCGCGGTGGAAAACACGCGCGGCGGCATCGGCAAGCATTCGATGGTGCTCAACGACGCAACACCGCATGTCGAGGTCGATCCCGAAACCTACGAGGTGCGCGCCGACGGCGAATTGCTGACCTGCAAACCGGCAACCGTGCTGCCGATGGCGCAACGGTATTTTCTGTTTTAGGATTGATGTGCCCAAAGAGTCCGGACGCATCATGAATGAACAAAAGAAATCGGCTCTGATTTCCAGGATGGGTACGCTGCGGGAATACAATGGCGGCGTCGCCCCGGCCGTGATGCCGCTTGTCACACTGGAACAATACTTTGATGGAGCTGAAGGCGAAGCCGGACTGCTGTGCAACAGCCCGGATGAGCCGGATAATGATACGATACTCGCGACATTCCAATCGATACGGACAAGACCCGACGTTCACGGCGTTCGAATAGCAATCGTGCAGTGCGATGATGGAGAATGGCCATTCTCTGACAAGGTTGTCATCACGACGCGCGCCAGCGAGGAAGACGTCGTCGCCTGGTTGCCGTCCGGGTTCGAACCTGACGAGACCTGGGAAGGCGATGTAGATCACTTGCCGGCCGAACAAGTTGAAGTTCCAGCGGGCTACCGGAAGCTATGGCTTTGGTATGACTGACCGCAACGATCGAGCTTGTTCGTAGATGGCCACCGAAATAGCCTCTCCTCACGACATCTTCCCGCATATCCGCATCGTCATGGGCATGGTGATCGGGCTCGGCGTCACCCGTCTCCTGTCGGGGCTGGCACGCATCGTCCAGCATCCCGGCCAGTACCGGCTTTATCCCGTGCATCTGGCCTGGGTCGGTTCGGTGCTGCTGATGATGGTGCATTTCTGGTGGTGGCAGTTCGGCCTCTACACCATCGAGACATGGACCTTCGGCAAATACCTGTTCATCATTTTCTACGCGATCACGCTGTTCCTGCTGTGCGCGCTGCTGTTCCCGGACTCGATGCTCGACTACACCAGCTACGAGGATTATTTTTACTCGCGCCGCGGCTGGTTTTTCGGCCTGTTGGGCGCGACCTATCTGCTCGATGTCATCGACACGCTGTTGAAGGGGCCGGAGCATTTCGCCCGTTTCGGCAATGAATATCTGTACCGGACGCCGATCTTCGTCGCGCTCTGCATCGCCGCCATATTGGTGCGCGACCGCCGCTTCCACGTCGCCTTCGTCGCGGCGGCGCTGATCTATCAGATATCGTTCATCCTGCGGCTGTTCGACACGATCGTATGACATCGGCCGATGGTCTAGAGTTGCCGGGAAAGGCAGGTTTTTGCATGTACAAGGCCGTCGGGTCGCGCGGATCGCGGGTCAGCCGCGTTCTCTGGATGCTGGAGGAACTCGGGCAGCCCTATGAATTCGTCGAGGTCAAGCTGCGCTCGCCGGAAGCCTATGCGCTCAATCCGTCCGGCAAAGTGCCGATCCTGATCGACGGCGATCTGACGGTGACGGATTCGGCTGCGATCTGCGTCTATCTCGCGGAGAAGCATACCGATAAGGGCATGGCCGCCAATCCCGGTCTGGCTGGTCGGGCCGAAATGGATTCCTGGATGCATTTTGCCCAGTCGGAGCTCGAGGCGCCGCTATGGAACAAGCTGCGCCACCGCTTCCTCTTGCCGAAGGAAGTTCGCGTCGATGTCGGCCCCGCCGCCGCCTACGACTTCGCCTCGGAAGTGAAGGCGCTGGATCGCCGGCTCGGCGACAGGCCGTTCGCGCTGGGCGACCGGTTCTCGGCGGTCGATGTCCTGCTTGGCGACATGGGCGGATGGGCGCGCGCCGGCCGCTTCGCGATCGAATCCGAGCGCGTCAACGCCTATTTCGACCGCGTCCTGGCGCGGCCCGCCCGTGCGAGGGCGCAAGCCAACGGAGGGTCCATGAAATGAAGCTCAACCTCAACACCGACTTCACCAAATTCCCGCGCGCCGTGTCGGTGCTGTCAGCCGGCATGGCTGCAGACGCCGCGCCATCCGGCCGCGCTGTTCTGGCCCATGACGAGCGGCATCTGCGCCGCCGCGCCATCGAACTTGTCGACGGCGGCAAGGTGCTGGTCGACCTGCCGGAGCCCGTTGCCCTGAACGATGGTGACCGGCTGGCGCTGGAGGATGGCGGCCATATCGAGATCGTCGCGGCGCCGGAAGAAATCTACGACATCCGCGCCCGCGACGGCGTGCACCTCACCGAACTTGCCTGGCATATCGGCAACCGCCACCTGGCGGCGGCGATCGAGGCGGATCGTATCTTCATCCTGCGCGACCACGTCATCAAGGCGATGCTGGAGGGACTCGGCGCCACGGTGCGCGAGGTTTCCGCCCCGTTCAAGCCGGTACGCGGCGCCTATTCGGGCGGACACGATCATGGCCACGGGCATGACCACGGTCATAACCATGATCACGGTCATGATCATGACCATGACCATCATGATCATGCGCACGATCATCACGATCATGGCCACCGTCATCGCCATGACTGACCAGCCGTCCGGCATCGCGCTGCTGCGGCTGATGGCGTGGTTGTCGCCCGCCTTTCCGGTCGGCGGCTTCTCCTACAGCCATGGCCTCGAACGCGCCGTCCATGACGGGCTGGTGAAGGATAGTGACAGCCTCGCCGCCTGGCTGGAAACGCTGGTCGAGATGGGCTCGGGCTGGAACGATGCCGTGCTGTTCGCCGAAAGCTGGCGCCGCGCCCGCGAAGGCGGCGATCTCCACGAGGTTGCAGAGCTTGCCGAGGCGCTGGCCGGATCGCAGGAGCGGCACATGGAGACCATGCTGCAGGGCGCCGCTTTCGCCAGGGCGGCATCGGCCTGGCCCACGCCTGTCCTGCGGCTTCTGCCGGATGAGTGCGCCTATTGTGTCTCCGTCGGCGCCGTTGCCGGCGGCAATGGCATCGCGCTCCAGGACGCGCTGGCCGCTTTTCTGCAAGCCTTCTTCTCCAACCTCGTCCAGGCCGGCATCCGGCTCGGCGTCATCGGCCAGAAGGATGCCGTCATATTATTAGCCGGCTTTGAAGCGTTGGCCATAGCGACCGCCGACCGCGCCGCCAGGTGCTCGCTCGACGATGTGGGCGGCTGCGCCTTCGTCTCCGATGTCATGGCTATGCAGCACGAAACCCAGTATTCGAGACTGTTCCGTTCATGATCCTGCTCGCCTTCGTTCTCTCCTTCGTCCTGCTGCTGATCACCGCGCTGCATGTCTATTGGGGCATTGGCGGCATCTGGCCGGGTAGCGATGCCAGATCCTGTGCACACGCCGTGGTGGGCTTTCGCGGCGTCGACGAAATGCCTTCATCCGTCGCGAGCTTCGCTGTCGCCGCTTGCCTGGCGCTGGCAACGCTGTGGCCGCTGGCGCTGATCGGCTTCTTTGCCTCGCCCTTTCCCAAGGAGGGGCTTGCCGCCACGTCGATGCTGATCGGCCTGGTGTTCCTCGGCCGCGGTATTGCCGGCTTCACGCCCTGGTGGCGCCGGCTGGCGCCCGAACAGCCCTTCGCGCGGCTAGATGCCGCCCTCTATTCGCCGCTGTGCCTGTTGATCGGGCTCGGCTTTGCCATCCTCGCCGCCACGGAGTTCCCGGCATGACACAGAAAAATGGACCGTTGCGCGTCGGCATCGGCGGCCCGGTCGGCTCCGGCAAGACGACGCTGACCGAAAAGCTCTGCAAGGCGCTGCGCGACGAGTTCTCCATCGCCGTCGTCACCAACGACATCTACACCAGGGAAGACGCCATGATGCTGGCGCGGCTGCAGGCCCTGCCGGAGGAGCGCATCGTCGGCGTCGAGACCGGCGGCTGCCCGCATACCGCCATCCGCGAGGACGCCTCGATCAATTTGCAGGCGATCGCCGAGCTGAACCGCAAATTTCCCGATCTCGACATCATCTTCATCGAATCCGGCGGCGACAACCTGGCCGCCACCTTCTCGCCGGATCTTGCGGATCTGACGCTCTACGTCATCTCGGTCTGCCAGGGCGAAGAAATTCCACGCAAGGGCGGGCCGGCGATTACCCGCTCCGATTTCCTGATCATCAACAAGAGCGATCTGGCGCCCTATGTGAACGTCAATCTCGAAATCATGGAGAGCGACGCTACCCGCATGCGCGGCAAGCGGCCGTTCGGTTTCACCGACCTGTCGCGCGGCAAGGGCTTGCGGGAGGTCATCGATTTCATCGTCGAGCATGGCGGGCTCAGGGCCGGTGCTGCCGCCAGCACGGCGGCCTGACGGGCAGCAGCTTCTCTCCTGCACCAACCGAAACCCGTTGCGGGCCGCCGTCGGTCGCGGCATTCTGGTCAAAACCGGAGGATTTTCGATGAGCATCGCCCGCCTGCACAAGGAGCCGCTGAGCAACCTGCCGTTCTACGAAGAGCGCGTCGATCTCGCCGCCGCTTTCCGCTGGACGGCGCGGCTCAACATGCATGAGGCGGTGGCCAATCATTTCTCGCTGTCCGTCAACGAGGATGGCACCAAATTCCTGATGAACCCGAACCAGGTGCATTTCTCGCGCATCAAGGCAAGCGACCTGCTGCTGATCAACGCCAACGATCCCGAGACATTGTCTGGCCCCAACGCGCCCGACCCGACGGCTTGGGGCCTGCATGGCGCCATCCATCGCAACGTGCCGCATGCGCGCTGCGTCATGCATGTCCATTCCATCCACGCCACGGTGCTGGCCTCGCTGGCCGACTCGACCCTGCCGCCGATCGACCAGAATTCGGCGATGTTCTTCAACCGCCATGTCGTCGATGCGCATTATGGCGGGCTGGCCTTCGAGGAAGAGGGCGAGCGCTGCTCGCAACTGCTGACCGATCTCAAGGTCAAGGTGATGGTGATGGGCAATCACGGCGTGATGGTGATCGGCGACACGGTGGCCGACGCCTTCAACCGCATGTTCTACTTCGAGCGCGCCGCCGAGACCTACATCAAGGCGCTGTGGACCGGGCGGCCGCTGCGCACGCTGTCCGACGCGATCGCGGAAAAGACGGCCGCCGAGATGGACGACTATCCCGGCCAGGCCGAGCGTCATCTCGCCGAATTGAAGGCGATCCTCGACGAGGAAGAGCCGGTCTACCGGAACTGAGGCTTATAGTCCGACCTGGGTCCGCAATTCCGCGGCGCTGTTGATGACGATGGCGCCGGGCGGGCCTTCCATCGGCTTCTCCGGCCAGAAAATCGTCTTCATGCCCGCCGCAAGTCCCGCCATGGCGCCAGGCCAGCTGTCGTCGACGGCTATCGCCTGGCTCGGATCGACTTCGGCGAGATAGGCGGCGCGCAGGAACGGTTCGGCGTGCGGCTTGCCTTCGCGCACATCGTTGCGGCTGATCGTCTTCATGCCCGGATAGGTCAGCCCGACCATGCGCAGATTGGCCTCGACGATCATCCGGTCGGAGTTGGAAACCACCGCCTGCTGCACGCCCAGCGCGCGCAATTCGTTGAAGACCTCGATCGCGCCGGGACGGGGCTGAAGCCCCTCGACCAGCGGCAGATAGTGCTCGTATTTGCGCATGATCCAGTCGTCGAAACCCATGTCGAGCCCGAACTCGTCACGCATCATCTCATAGACCGGCCAGGCGGCGACGCCGAGCACGCGTTCGTGCAAATCATCGGGCGGGGTCAGGCCGACATTGCGCATCGCTGCAATGAGCGCCGCCTCGTGCAGCGGTTCGCTGTCGACAAGCGTGCCGTCCATGTCCCAGAAAACCGCCTTCGGTGTCATGCAGCGCTCCTTTTTGCGATCCCTTAAAGGGTTTGCGCCAGGAGATAAACCGTCGGCGCCCAAGAACGTCGCTCCGGTTGGGTATCCAACGGACCGCTGCCCGCTTCAGGCAACATTGTCCGTGGGGAAACCTTCACTGTGCGGCGCAAACAATTGCTCCTGCGATTGACAATTGCGCACAAGGCGGTTCCCTGCGAAACTAGCAGAACCGCTTATCATCGCGGTCTCGGGAGGCAGGACGTGAATAGCCGGCAGGATGGCGGCAGCAACAGGCTGGACGACGCGGCGCGCGCCGGCTGGCTCTATTATGTTGCCGGCAACACACAGGATCAGATCGCTGCCACGCTCGGCATCTCAAGGCAGACCGCGCAGCGGCTGGTGTCCCTGGCGGTGTCGGAAGGCCTGATCAAGGTCCGCGTCGATCATCCGATCGCCAACTGCCTGGACCTCGCCGCGCGGCTGAAATCGCGCTTCGCGCTCGATCTGGTCGAGGTGGTGCCGAGCGATCCCAACTCCTCCTCCACCACCATCGGCATTGCCGAGGCGGCGGCCGCCGAGATCGAACGGCGGCTGCGCTCACCGACGCCGATTGTCATGGGCATCGGCACCGGACGCACGCTGAAGGCGGCGATCGAACAATTGCCGCCGATGGAATGCCCGCAGCACAAGGTGGTGTCCTTGACCGGCAACATCTCGCCTGACGGTTCGGCCGCCTTCTACAACGTCATCTTCACCATGGCCGACCGGGTCAAGGCGCGCTCCTTCCCGATGCCGCTGCCGGTCATCGCCTCCTCGCCGCAGGAGCGTGAGATGCTGCTCAACCAGCCGATGATCCAGCCGACGCTGGCCCTTGCCGCGGAAGCCGATGTCACCTTCATCGGCATCGGCGACCTTGGCCCGAAGGCGCCGCTCTACGAGGACGGCTTCATTTCGGAAACCGAGCTGAAAGCCCTGCAGAAAGCCGGCGGCGTTGCCGAAATCGTCGGCTGGGTTTTCGATCGTGGAGGCCGCATGATCGAAGGCATCACCAATGATCGTGTGTCATCGGCGTCGCTGCCGTCACGCGAGAGGTCGCTGGTCATCGCGCTTGCGATGGGCGAGCGCAAGCTGCCCGGCATCCTGGCCGCCGTCAACCGGCGGCTGGTCAACGGGCTCATCACCGACGAGCGCACGGCGGCATCCCTGTTGGCCGGCCTATGACCATTTTGCGATAAAAGCCGACAAGCCTATCCGTGCCGGCCGAAAGGGTCGTTGCCATCGAGGAAACCGAGATCGCGCTGCAGATGCGGCGACAGGTCCCGGATGTCGAGATGCGCCTTCCTCCTGGTCGCGAACCAGCCGAATCCGTTCACAAGCCACGAAATCCAGCGGTGATCGGGGGCGGGAGTGCATTTTTGCTGCGTCATGGTCATGATCGTCAACCTTCGCTATCCTGAAACCCGAATGACGGGTTGAGGATGAATGTCGGTCTTGCCGGCCGCCTTTGCCAATTGAACGTCGATAACGACCCATAAGGAGGCTTTATGCCTGACCTCAGCGCGCCGCAGGTTTCGCAACTGCCTCCGTTGCAGGCGATACGGGTGTTCGAGGCGGTGGCCCGGCAACTTTCCTTCACCAAGGCCGCCGGCGAACTGGCCATGACGCAAGCGGCGGTCAGCTATCAGATCAAGGTGCTGGAGGAGCGCATCGGTGCTCCGCTGTTCCTGCGCCGGCCTCGCCAGATCGAATTGACCGAAGCGGGCCAACGCTTGGCGCCGGCTGTCAGCGAAGCCTTCGCCATTCTCGGCCAGGCCTATGCCGCCGCGCGCGGCGGCGCGGACGGGTTGCTGTGCGTCACCACGGTGCTGACCTTCGCCTCCAACTGGCTGGCGCATCATCTGGGGGCGTTCCAGATCGCGCATCCATCGCTTGCCGTGCGGCTCGAGACATCGAGCCGGCTGACCGATTTCGCCCGCGAGGATGTCGACCTCGCCATCCGCTCGGGCGGCGGCAAATGGCCGGGGCTTGAAGCCTACAAGCTACTCGATGCCGATTTCACGCCGATGCTTAGCCCGAAGCTGGCGGCCAGCATCGGCGGCGTCAAAGAACCGGCCGATCTGCTCAAGCTGCCGATCCTCGATCCCAGCGATATCTGGTGGACGCAATGGTTCGAGGCGGCCGGCGTGCACAGCCATGACCTTGCCAAGCGGCCCGGCAGCAGCATGGGCGCGCAAGCCTATGAAGCCAACGCCGCCATATCGGGCCATGGCGTAGCGATCCTGACCCGGGCGCTGTTCAAGGCCGAACTGGCCGACGGTCGCCTGGTCCAGCCCTTCGACCTTGTCGGTGACGACGGTCACGCCTATTGGCTGGTCTATCCCGAGGCGCGCCGCAACGTGCCCAAGATCCGCGCCTTCCGCGACTGGCTGCTGGCCGAAATCGCCTGCTGACCAGGCCAGCAAGCCGGGCAAGAGCCGACATCCCAGGGAAATCTTAGACCCGCCGCCCGGACTCCAGGCGGCGGCAATCCTAGTGCCGTCGCCAACCCTGCCTCGCCATTCGCCGGCCGCGTGCTGCGCTGCAGCATCGAATCCGGCTTGACATAATTCATACTTAGTGAGTAATTGCCCACAGCCAAGGCAAATGCTCATCTTGGTCCATGGGAGGAATTTGATGAAACTTCGTACGCTCATCCTGGGCTTGTGCTCGGCCAGCGCGCTGGCTTTCGCGGCTCACGCCGAATCCATCACCATCGCCACCGTCAACAATGGCGATATGGTCCGCATGCAGAAGCTGACCGACGACTTCACCAAGGCCAATCCCGACATCCAGCTCAACTGGGTGACGCTCGAGGAAAACGTGCTGCGCGAGCGCGTTACCACCGACATCGCCACCAAGGGCGGCCAGTACGACGTGATGACCATCGGCACCTATGAGGTTCCGATCTGGGCCAAGCAGAGCTGGCTCCTGCCGCTCGACAAGCTCGGCGACGACTATGACGCCAAGGACATCATCCCGGCCATTGCCGGTGGCCTCTCGGTCGACGGCAAGCTCTACGCCGCGCCCTTCTACGGCGAAAGCTCCTTCGTCATGTACCGCAAGGACCTGATGGAAAAAGCCGGCCTCAAGATGCCCGACGCGCCGACCTGGGACTTCATCAAGCAGGCCGCCGACAAGATGACCGACCGCGCCAATGGCGTGAACGGCGTCTGCCTGCGCGGCAAGGCCGGCTGGGGCGAGAACATGGCCTTCCTGACCGCCATGTCGAACTCCTTCGGCGCCCGCTGGTTCGACGAGAACTGGAAGCCGCAGTTCGACCAGCCCGAATGGAAGAACACGCTGCAGTTCTATGTCGACCTGATGAAGGCCGACGGCCCCGAGGGCGCATCGTCCAACGGCTTCAACGAGAACCTGGCGCTTTTCCAGCAGGGCAAGTGCGGCATGTGGATCGACGCCACCGTCGCCGCTTCCTTCGTCTCCGACCCGAAGAACTCGACGGTCGCCGACAAGGTCGGCTATGCGCTGGCGCCGGACAACGGGCTGGGTAAGCGCGGCAACTGGCTGTGGGCGTGGTCGCTGGCCATCCCGGCCGGCACGAAGAAGGCCGACGCCGCGGAGAAGTTCGTCTCCTGGGCAACCAGCAAGCACTACGCTGAGCTGGTGGCGTCCAAGGAAGGCTGGGCCAACGTGCCTCCGGGCACACGTTCCTCGCTCTACGCCAATGCCGAATACCAGAAGGCGGCTCCGTTCGCCAAGATGACGCTGGACTCCATCAACGCCGCCGATCCGACGCACCCCACCGTCAAGCCCGTGCCCTATGTCGGCGTTCAATTCGTAGCCATCCCTGAGTTCCAGGGCCTCGGCACCACCGTCGGCCAGCTGTTCTCGGCGGCCCTCGCCGGACAGTCGAGCGTCGACGATGCGCTGAAGCAGGCCCAGGATGCCGCGACCGCGGCGATGACCGAGGGCGGCTACATCAAGTAAGGCTCCTCCCGGTGCCGAATGCCGGTCACCTCCTCGACCGGCAACGGCCGCCCGAAACCCAGTTCGGGCGGCCGCCTTTCCAGAGCCTGTGAAAATTCAGCCTGATCCTTGAAGGGTGACCGTCATGGCTACTCAGCAGACCCGTTCGCTTGCCCGATTCATGATGGCGCCTTCCGTGGTGCTGCTGCTGGTCTGGATGGTTGTGCCGCTGGCGCTCACGCTGTGGTTCTCCTTCCAGCAGTACAACCCGCTCAATCCGATCCGCGACGGGTTCGTCGGCTTCTCCAATTACGCTCTGTTCTACTCCAATCCGGCCTTCCTCTATTCGATCCTCAACACGCTCACCATTGTCGTCAGCGTGCTCGTCATCACCGTGGTCGGCGGCATCCTGCTGGCGCTCCTGATCGACCAGCCGATGTGGGGACAGGGGATCGTGCGCATCCTGGTGATCTCGCCGTTCTTCGTCATGCCGCCGGTGGCCGCGCTGGTGTGGAAGAACATGATCATGCACCCGCAATACGGTGTCTTCGCCGACATTGCGCGCTTCTTCGGCCTGCAGCCCATCGACTGGTTCGGGCAATATCCGCTCACCGCCATCATCATCATCGTCGCCTGGCAGTGGCTGCCTTTCGCCACGCTGATCCTGCTGACGGCGCTGCAATCGCTCGACGGCGAACAGAAGGAAGCCGCCGAGATGGACGGCGCCGGCTTCATCAGCCGCTTCATCTATCTGACACTGCCGCACATGTCGCGCGCCATCACCGTGGTCATCCTGATCCAGACCATCTTCCTGCTTTCGGTCTATGCCGAGATCCTGGTCACCACCAATGGCGGCCCCGGCTACGCCTCCACCAACCTGCCTTTCCTCGTCTACCAGAAGGCGTTGCTGGAATTCAAAATCGGCCAGGCATCAGCGGGCGGTGTGATCGCCGTCATCCTGGCCAACATCGTCGCCTTCTTCGCCATGCGCGCCGTCGGCAAGAACCTGGACAAGTAAGGGAGGACAAGATGGCACGCTCTGTCACCACCCAGCACAAGACGATCGCGACCGTCGCCGCCTGGATCGTCGCCCTGCTGATCTTCTTTCCGATCCTCTATACGATCATCACCTCGTTCAAGTCGGAACAGGAGGCGATCCAGGGCTTCAACCTGATCCCGTCTGGAACCTTCGAGAGCTATGCCGAGGTCCAGGCGCAGAGCGGCTATTTCAAGTTCTTCCTGAACTCGGTCATCCTCTCGGTCGGCTCGACCATCCTGGCCCTGCTGGTCGCCATCCCGGCGGCATGGTCGATGGCCTTCTCGCCGACCAAGCGGACCAAGGACATCCTGATGTGGATGCTGTCCACCAAGATGATGCCGGCGGTCGCGGTGCTGTTCCCGATCTACCTGATCTTCCGCAATCTCGGCCTGCTCGATAGCCGCATCGGCCTGATGGTCATGCTGATGCTGATCAACCTGCCGATCGTGGTGTGGATGCTCTACACCTATTTCCGCGAGATCCCCGGCGAGATCCTGGAGGCGGCGCGCATGGATGGCGCCTCGCTGTGGAACGAGATCATCTATGTGCTGACCCCGATGGCGGTCCCGGGCATTGCCTCGACGATGCTCCTGAACATCATCCTGGCCTGGAACGAGGCGTTCTGGACGATCCGCCTGACCACCACGGACGCCGCGCCGCTCACCGCTTTCATCAGCTCCTTCTCCAGCCCGCAAGGCCTGTTCTGGGCCAAGCTCTCGGCAGCCTCGACGCTGGCTATCGCCCCGATCCTGATCATGGGCTGGTTCAGCCAGAAGCAGCTGGTGCGCGGCTTGACGTTCGGCGCGGTGAAGTAACGGACGTTTGCCTGCAGCAATCGGCGAAAAAGAACCCTCGGGGAGGAAACCATGGGAAACATCACGCTCAAGAACGTCTCCAAATCCTTTGGCTCGACGTCCATCATCCCCGGCCTCGACCTGGTGATCGAGAATGGCGAGTTCGTTGTCTTCGTCGGTCCGTCCGGTTGCGGCAAGTCCACACTGCTCAGGCTGATCGCCGGGCTTGAGGACACCAGCGGCGGCACCATCAACATCGACGGGCGTGACGTCACCGGCGAGGCGCCCGCCAAGCGCAAGCTGGCCATGGTGTTCCAGTCCTACGCGCTCTACCCGCATATGACGGTGGCCAAGAACATCGCCTTCCCGCTGAAGATGGCGGGCGAGGACCAGGCGACCATCGACAGGAAGGTGAAGGACGCCGCCCGCGTCCTCAACCTCACCAACTATCTCGAACGCCGTCCGGGCCAGCTCTCCGGCGGCCAGCGCCAGCGCGTCGCCATCGGCCGAGCCATCGTGCGCCAGCCCTCGGCCTTCCTGTTCGACGAACCGCTGTCCAACCTCGATGCGGCCTTGCGCGGCACCATGCGGCTGGAGATCAGCGAACTGCATCACCAGCTCAAGACGACGATGATCTACGTTACCCACGACCAGGTCGAAGCCATGACCATGGCCGACAAGATCGTCGTCTTGAACGCCGGCAACATCGAGCAGGTCGGCTCGCCGATGGAGCTCTACCGTTCGCCGCGCAACCTGTTCGTCGCCGGCTTCATCGGCTCACCCAAGATGAACCTGATCGAGGGTGCGCCGGCTGACAAATATGGCGCCAAGACCATCGGCATCCGGCCCGAGCATATGCAGATTTCGACCACGGCGGGCGACTGGAAAGCCACCGTCGGCGTGGCCGAGCATCTCGGATCCGATACCTTCCTGCACGTCCAGGCCGATGGCGTCGGCCCGCTGACGGTGCGCGCCGACGGCGAGCTCGCCGTCCGTCATGGCGACACCATCTATCTCACCCCCGACAAGGCCAAGCTGCACCGCTTCGGCCCCGACGGAAAAGCGATGTCTCAGTGAGGATGGGACAGTGAGGCTGCAAGGCAAATCGGCGCTCATCACCGGCTCGGCGCGCGGCATCGGCAGGGCCTTCGCCGAAGCCTATGTACGTGAGGGAGCCACCGTGGCGATCGCCGACATCAATCTCGACGCCGCGCAAAAGACGGCCGCCGAGATCGGCGACCATGCCTATGCCGTCAAACTCGACGTCACCAACCAGGCCTCCATCGACGCCGCGGTGAAAGCGGTGGAGGACAGGACCGGCGGCCTCGATATCCTGATCAACAACGCCGCTCTGTTCGACCTGGCGCCGATCGTGGAGATATCGCGGGCGAGCTACGAAAAACTGTTTTCCGTCAATGTCGCCGGCACGTTGTTCATGCTGCAGGCCGCCGCCCGGTCGATGATCGCGCGGGGCAAGGGCGGCCGGATCATCAACATGGCGAGCCAGGCCGGGCGCCGCGGGGAACCGCTGGTCGCCGTCTACTGTGCCACCAAGGCCGCTGTCATCTCGCTGACCCAGTCGGCCGGGCTCGACCTGATCAAGCACCGCATCAACGTCAACGGCATCGCACCCGGCGTCGTCGACAGCGACATGTGGGACGAGGTCGACGCCCTGTTCGCCAGATACGAGAACCGGCCGAAGGGCGAGAAGAAGAGGCTGGTCGGCGAGGGCGTGCCGTATGGCCGCATGGGCAAGCCGCAAGATCTCGCGGGCATGGCCGTGTTTCTCGCCAGTGACGAGGCCGAATACATTGTCGCCCAGACCTACAATGTCGATGGCGGCCAATGGATGAGTTGAAAGGGTGAGTTGAGGGGGAAGGCGCTTCTCTCTTTTCCTCCGGAGAAGGCGCCCCTGGGCAGGTGAGGGGCGGCATGCTGGAACACCAGATGCGGCCCCTCATCCTCGCCCTCCCGAAGGAGGCGAAACAGCCGGGCTGCAAATCGGCCAAAGGGTAAAGCAGATGACCGTGAAACTCTCTTCCTCGAACCTCTCCGAGCTGCCGGCCAAGGTCGCGGGTCCGACCTATGACCGGTCGGCGCTGAAAGCCGGCATTGTGCATTTCGGCGTCGGCAATTTCCACCGCTCGCACCAGGCCGTCTATCTCGACGACCTTTTCGGTCAAGGCATCGGCCATGACTGGGCGCTGGTCGGCGCCGGCGTGTTCGAGAGCGAGAAGATCGGCCGCGGCAAACTTGAGGAACAGGACTGGTTGACCACGGTGGTCGAGCAGGACGAAGGCCACATGAGCGCCCGCGTGACCGGCGCGATGATCGACTTCCTGACGCCTGGCGACGCCGGAGCCATCGTCGAGCGGCTGGCCGATCCGGCGATCAAGATCGTTTCGCTGACCATCACCGAAGGCGGCTATTTCATCGATCCGGCCTCCGGGGTGTTCAATCCGACGCATCCCGACATCGTCGCCGACGCGCGAGCCGGCGCGGTGCCGAAAACCGTGTTCGGCATCATCCTGGCCGGGCTGGTGCGCCGCCGCCAGGACGGCATCGTGCCGTTCACGGTGATGTCCTGCGACAACATCCCCCATAACGGCCATGTCACTTCGGATGGGGTGATCGGCCTTGCGCGGTTGATCGACGACGACCTGGCGAACTGGGTCAGCGAAAAGGTCGCTTTTCCAAACGCCATGGTCGACCGTATCACGCCGGCAACCAGCGACCGCGAGCGCAAGATCCTCGCCGACGATTTCGGTCTCGAGGACAATTGGCCGGTGTTCTGCGAGCCGTTCCGGCAATGGGTGCTGGAAGACCGGTTCACCGACGGCCGCCCGCCGCTCGAAAAGGTCGGCGTGCAGTTTGTCAGGGATGTCGCGCCTTACGAGTTGATGAAGATCCGCATCCTCAATGGCGGCCATGCAACAATCGCCTATCCGGCCGGGCTGATGGACATCCATTTCGTCCATGAGGCGATGCAGGAGCCGCTGGTGCGCGGCTTCCTCGACAAGCTCGAGCATGACGAGATCATTCCGACCGTGCCGCCGGTGCCGGACACGGTGCTGGAGGATTATTACCGGCTCATCGAGAAGCGCTTCTCCAATCCAAAGATCGGCGACACCATCCGCAGGCTCTGCCTCGACGGCTCCAACCGCCAGCCGAAATTCATCATCCCGACCATCGCCGACCGGCTGAAGGCCGGAAAAAGTGTCGCCGGGCTGGCGCTGGAATCGGCTTTGTGGTGCCGCTACTGCTTCGGCACGACCGACAGCGGCGCCGTCATCGAGCCCAACGACCCGAGCTGGGACCGCATGCAGGCAACGGCAAGAGCGGCAAAGGACGCGCCCGCCGCCTGGCTTGCCATGGACGACATCTATGGCGATGTCGGCCGCGCCGCGCCCTTCGTCGAAGCCTTCGCCCACGCGCTCAAGACACTGTGGGCCGATGGCACGCGCGCCACGCTGACGCGCTACCTTGCCGGCAAGCTCTGAGAGCCAGTCGGCATCATGACGCCCGAACTGGTCATCTTCGACTGCGACGGCGTGCTGGTCGACAGCGAGGCGCTCTCCGTCGCGGCGCTGCTCGGCATGATCGAACTTGCCGGCGGCAGCATCGGCGAGGACGCCGCCTACGAGCATTTCCTCGGCAAGAGTATGAAAAGCGTGCGCGAGATCCTTGGCCGCGACTTCGGCCTCGAGATCAGCGACAAGCATCTCACCGCCATGCGCGTCGACCTCATGCGAAAGTTCCGCGAGGAGCTGAAGCCGATCCCGGGCGTCAAGGACATGCTGCCGAAGCTCGGCCTGCCGTTCTGCGTCGCTTCCTCCGGTACGCTGGAGCGCATCCGCTATGCACTCGACGTCACCGGCCTGCTCACGCTGATGGAGCCGCATTTGTTCAGCGCCGCCATGGTGGCCAGGGGGAAACCGGCGCCCGACCTTTTCCTCCACGCCGCCGCCGCCATGCGGGCGCATCCACGCGATTGCCTGGTCATCGAGGACAGCCCGGCCGGCGTCGCGGCCGCCCATGCGGCCGGCATGCGCGTCTTCGCTTTCGCCGGCGGCGCGCACGCCGGCAACCCCGCCCTGAAAGCGCGGCTTGCGTCGACCGAACCGGACTTTATATTCGCTGACATGCTGCAATTGCCCGATCTGATTGCAGGCCTGGGAGCGAGAGTTAAAGCATCTTGACGAAACAGTTTGTCTGCGCGGTCGATGTCGGCACCGGGAGCGCTCGCGCGGGCATTCTCGACACCAGTGGCACCTTGCTCGGCCGCGCCGAGCGGCCGATCGCCATGAACCAGCCGAAGCCCGATCATGCCGAGCATGATTCGCGCGACATCTGGTCCGCCGTCTGCGCCGCCGTGCGTGCCGCGCGCGAAAAGGCCGGCGTCGTCGCCGAAGACATAGCCGGCATCTCCTTCGATGCCACCTGTTCCCTGGTGGTGCGCGACAGGCAAGGCGGCCAGCTCAGTGTCTCGACCACTGCCGAGAAGCGCTGGGACACAATCGTCTGGCTCGACCACCGCGCCATCGCCGAGGCCGACGAATGCACGGCGAGTGGCCACGAGGTGCTGAATTATATCGGCGGCGTCATGTCGCCCGAGATGGCAACGCCGAAGCTGATGTGGCTGAAGCGCAATTTGCACCGGACATGGAATGAAGCCGGCTATCTATTCGACCTGGCCGATTTCCTCACTTGGCAGGCAACAGGTTCCTTGGCCCGCTCGCAATGCACGTTGACCGCCAAATGGACCTATCTGGCGCACCAGGAAACCGCGTGGCAGCGTGATTTCTTCGAACTCGTCGGCCTCGACGACCTTTTTGACCACGGCAATCTGCCCGAAAGGGCAAGCCCGGTCGGCGCCGATATCGGCGCCTTGACGGCGCAGGCGGCGGCCGAGCTTGGTCTCAGCGAAAAATGCCGGGTCGGCGCCGGCGTCATCGATGCCTATGCCGGCGCGCTTGGCGTGCTCGGCGGTTTTGCCGGTGACGATCACGATATTGGCCGGCATCTGGCGCTGATCGCCGGCACGTCGAGCTGCGTCATGGCGATGTCGCCCGATCCGCAACCTTTCGCCGGGGTCTGGGGTCCCTATTACGGCGCCGCTCTGCCCAAGCTATGGCTGTCGGAGGGCGGCCAGTCGGCGACCGGCGCCCTGCTCGACCACATCATCCGCTGGCACGGCGCCGGCGGCGAGCCGAACGCGGCCATGCATGCCAGGATCGCCGGGCGCGTCGCCGAACTGCGCGCCGCCGAGGGCGAGAACCTTGCCGCGAGGCTGCATGTGTTGCCGGATTTCCACGGCAACCGTTCGCCGCTGGCCGACCCGCACGCGGTCGGCGTCGTCAGCGGGCTGACGCTCGATTCGTCCTTCGACAGCCTGTGCAAGCTCTATTGGCGCACCGCCGTCGGCATCGCGCTCGGCGTGCGCCATGTGCTGGAGGCGCTGAACGAAAACGGCTACCTGATCGACACGCTGCATGTCACTGGCGGCCACACCAAGAACCCGCTCCTGATGGAGCTCTATGCCGACGCCACCGGTTGCACGGTGGTCGAGCCGCTGGCCGATGAGGCGGTGCTGCTCGGCACCGGCATGGTTGCTGCCACCGCCGCCGGGCTGTTTCCCGATCTCAACGCCGCCTGTCTCGCCATGCAGCAGGGCGGCAGGACGCGCGCACCGAACAAGGCCGCCGGCGCCCGTTTCGACCGCGACTACCGGATCTTCCTGGAAATGCACCGCCAGCGGCAGGCGCTTGACGCGGTAAGGTAAGGCTGTCCGGCCGTCACGGCCGCAGCAGCGACACGCCGGATGCCGCGTCGAAGAGATGGATGCGACTTTCCTCGAAGGCATAGCGGATGCCGCTGCCGCGCGCCGGACATTCCCGCGTCGGAACCAGGGCGCTGATTTCCTTGGCTCCCGTCCCAAACGTCACCAGCGCGTCATTGCCATGGAATTCGATGAGGTCGGCAGCGCCCTGCAACAAATTCCCGGTCGCGTCGGCACCGGCGGTCTTCAGGTCGGGCGGGCGAATGCCGAGCACCGCGCGCGACACACCGTGCAGGTCGAAGCGCGAGCCGTCGATGGAAAACACCGTGCCGGCGCCGGTCAGGGTCCAGCGGTCGTCCTTGCGACCCACGGCCACGTCGATGAAATTCATGTTCGGCGTGCCGATGAAGCCGGCGACGAACATGTTGGCCGGGCGCTCATAGATCTCGGCTGGCGAGCCGATCTGCTCGATCTTGCCGTCCTTGAGCAGCACGATGCGGTCGGCAAGCGTCATCGCTTCCAACTGGTCGTGGGTGACGTAGACGGTGGTGGTCTTAAGCGACTGGTGCAGCCGCGCAATCTCGATGCGCATATGGTTGCGCAATTTGGCATCGAGGTTCGACAGCGGCTCATCGAACAGGAACACTTTCGGCGTCTTGATCATGGCGCGTGCGATGGCGACGCGCTGTTGCTGGCCGCCGGAAAGCTCGGTCGGCTTACGGCCGAGATAGGGTTCCAACCCCAATGTCGCGGCCACCGCCCGCACCCGCTTGTCGATCTCCGGCGCCGGCACTTTCTGGCGCCGCAGCCCGAAGGCGATGTTGTCGAAGATCGTCATGTGCGGATAGAGCGCGTAGTTCTGGAACACCATGGCGATGCCGCGGTCGCCTGGGTCGAGGTCGTTGACCACCTTGCCGCCGATCGACACTTCGCCGCCGCTGATGTCCTCCAGTCCCGCCAGCATCCTGAGCAAGGTCGACTTGCCGCAGCCCGACGGGCCGAGGAACACGACGAACTCGTGCTCCTCGATCGCAAGGTTCAGATCGCGGATGACCGAAGTGGCGCCATAGGTCTTGTCGACATGGGAGCAGGTGATTGCGGACATGGTCAGCCCTTTTCGCCGGTAAGCAGGATCTGCAGCTTGACGTCTTGCGGATTGCCCTCGGCGGCGCGCTCGAAGGCCTTGATGCTGTCGGAGAAAGCATAGGTGCCGGTGATCAGCGGTTTGAGGTCGACCTTGCCGGAGCCGATGAGCTGCAGGGCGCGGTCGAAAATATTGGCATAGCGGAACACCGTCTCGATGCGCACCTCCTTCGAGATCGCCGCCGGCACGTTGAGGGCCACCGGCTCGACCGGCAGTCCGACCAGCACCACCGCGCCGCCTGGCCGCACGACGTCGAACAGGTCGGCGAAGGCCTTTGGGCTGCCGCTTGCCTCGAAGACGATGTCGGCGCCCCAATCGTCGGTCGCGGCTGCGACGGCATCGACCAGCGACTGTTCGCCGATATTGACCGGCACGATGCCGGCATAGTCCGCGGCGATCGCGAGCTTAGGCGCGGAGAAATCGGAGATCAGCACTTTCGAGCAGCCGCCGGCCAGCGCCGCCAGAGCGATCATGATGCCGATCGGGCCGCAACCGACGACGACGGCGACATCGCCGGGAACGATGCGGGCACGGCTCGCCGCCTGCATGCCGATGGCGAAGGGTTCGACCATGGCGCCCTCGGCGAAGGAGACATTGTCGGGCAGCCTGTAGGTGAAGGCGGCAGGATGCACGGCATAGGGAGCAAGAATGCCGTGCACCGGAGGCGTCGCCCAGAAACTGACATCGGGATCGACATTGTAGATGCCGAGCTTTGTCGCGCGCGACGACAGGTTGGGCACGCCCGGCTCCATGCAGACACGGTCACCGACCTTGAACGTCTCGACATTGGCGCCGGTCTCGACCACGGTTCCCGCGGCTTCGTGCCCGAGCACCATGGGCGCCCGCACGACATAGCTGCCGATGGCGCCGTGGGTGTAGTAGTGCACGTCGCTGCCGCAGACGCCGACGGTGTGGATGGCGATTTTGACGTCGTCGGGTCCGACGTCCAGCGGCAGCGCGATCTCGCGCAGCGACAGTTCGCCTTTTTTCTCAAGCACCAATGCGCGCATCGCGGTAAGCCTCACTTCAAGTCTTCTTTTGCCGGAAAACGGAATTCAGGAAGCCGCTCAAGACGCCGAGGAAAAGCAGCGGCGGCAGCGACAGGAGCACAACCGAGGCGTTGAGAATGCCCCACGGCACGTTCATGCCTTGCTGGGAAAGCTCGGAGGCGACGATCGGCAAGGTCTTGGCGTTGGAACTGGACAGCATCAGCGCGATCAGGAACTCGTTCCAGACCAGCACGAAGCTGAAGGCAACCGCTCCCGCCAGCGAGCGCGCGGCTACGGGCAGCGCGATGCGCCAGAACACCGAATAGGCGCCGTAGCCGTCGACGAAGGCCGCCTCCTCGATCTCTTTGGGAACGGCCTGGAAGGCGGGTATCGCCAGCCACATGATCACCGAGATGGTGAGCAGGCAGTAGGTGACGATCAGCGCCGGCAAGGTGTCGTAGAGGCCGATCTGCAGCCAGATCACCATCAGCGGGATCGCCACCGCCACCGGCGGCAGGAAGCGCAGCGACAGCACGAAGAACTGGATGTCCCCGGCCCAGCGGTTGGGATAGCGCGCCACCGCGTATGCCGCCGGCAGGCCGAGCACCACGCCGATCAGCACAGCCGAGCCGCAGGCTACGACCGAGTTGTAGAGCCCGGTCAGCACGCTGTCGCGCCCGATGATATAGTTGATATTGGCCAATGTCGGCGTGAACACCAGCCGCGGCACGCGGGTGATGATGTCGACATTGTTCTTCAGCGCATTGAGCGCCGTCCAGGCGAGCGGAAACACCGCCATGAAGCCGGCGAAAGCCAGCACGATCCTGCCGATCAGGCGACCCGCTCTCATGCCTGCACCCGCTTCCACAGCATGGTGAAGGTGATGACGGTGGCGATCATCATCAGCACCGCCATGGCCGAGGCATAGGAGACCTTGCCGGACTCGATGAAGCCCTGCGAGAAGGCGTACATGTCGAGCGTCTCGGTCGCCACGCCCGGTCCGCCGCGCGTCATCACATAGATGAGGTCGAAGGAGCGCAGCGATTCGATCATCTTGACGAACATCAGGCTGACCAGCGGCGCCTTCAGCATCGGCAGCGTCACATAGGCGTGGATCTGCCAGCGTTTGGCGTGGTCGAGCCTTGCGGCCTCGATCGGCTGCGGCGGCAAGGTTTCGAGCAGCTTCAGCACGATGACGCCGAAGAACAGGCCCCATTGCCAGACATCGACGGAGGCGACGGCGAACAAGGCCGTCGAGGGTTTGGACAGCGGGTCGAAGATCAGCCCGCCGGTCAGCAGCCGATAGGGGTAGGTGGCGATGCCGTAGAGCGGATGGTAGGCGAATTTCCACACGAAGGCCGCCGAGACGCGCGGCAGCAGCACCGGAATGATGAACAGCAGGCAGTAGAGATTGCGCAGGCGCGGGCCGGCGACCTCGAACATCAGCACGCCGAGCCCGACCGCCACCACCATGGTCGCCACGACGGTGACGATCTCCCACTTCACCGACACCCAGACGGCGTTGAGGAAGCGGCGATCGGAGAACAGGTCGACAAAATTCGAGAACCAGACCCAGGAATAGGTCGTCGAGCTCAACTCGCGGTTCTGCAAGGCGATGATGATCGCGTAGAGCGTCGGCACCATCGACAGGGTCAGCAGAATGACCAGCGTCGGCACGACAAAGGTGACCGGCAGGGATGAACGTCGAGGCATTGGTCTCAGGCCTTGCTGTGTCTCTGATGTGCGTGCGTGGCGGAGGCGTCGCACGGATGTTTCAGGGGAAGGCAGGCCCCTCCTGCGACGCACAGGTCCCGGCATCCCGAGGAATGCCGCGGACCGTGCGCCGCAAGAGGGAGGGCCTATTTCTTCACCAGCTCATTGGCATAGGCCTCGAGCTCGTTGAGGCTGCCCTTGACGTCGGTGCGTGTGCCGGCAATCAGTTCCTCGAGGATGATGCCCCAGCGGTCGCCGAGATCGGGCCAGCGCGGATCCTGCCAGAAGTTCACCGCCGTGACCTTGCCGGTTTCGGCCAGTGCCTGGCCGAGGTCGGCGCCGTAGATGTCGGCGAATTCCTTGCTGGACAGAATGCTGGTGCGGTTCAACTCGCCGAACTGGTGGGCGTCGAGCCGGCGCTTCTCGTTCTCCTTCGACGTTGCCCAGGCGATGAACAGGCCGGCGCATTTCTTGGAAGCGTCGTCGGCATTGGCCTTCGCGGCGATGGCGAGACCGTGGCCATAGCCGCCGCCCGGAAGCGGCGAGGGTGGCGGCAGGAAGCCGATCTTGCCGACCACCTGCGAGGTCTTCGGATCGACCGCCATGCCCGACAGCGGCGTCGATTCGACGAGGATCGCGACCTGGCCGGAGAGGAAGGCGCCGGTCGATTCATCCCAGCTGCCGGTCTGCGTGCCGGGCGCGGAATCCTTGAACAGTTTCAGATAGGTCTCGGTTGCCTTGACCGCCGCGTCCGAGTTGAAAGCCGGCTTGTCGCCGTCGAACCACTTGCCGCCATAGGCCTTGAAGAACGGCATCCAGCGCCAGACATTGGCGCCCGATCCACGCGCGCCGCGCAGCGCGATGCCGTACATGCCCTTGTCGGCATTGGTCAGCTTCGGTACGTCGGCGATCAGCTCGTCCAGCGTCTTGGGCGGCTGGATGCCGGCGGCCTCCAGCACGTCCTTGCGGTAGACCATCAGGTCGCCGCCACCGGTCAGCGGCGCGAACCAGACCTTGCCGTCATAGGTGGCGACCTTCTGGCGGCCCGGGTCGAAGTCGGCATAGTCATAGTCAGCCGGGTAATAATCGGTCAGCGGCACGATCCACTTCGACGAGGCAAACAGCGCCACGTTGGCTTCATCGACATAGTAGACATTGTAGTTGCCGACCGTGGAGGCGTCCGCGCGCGACTTCGCCCGCCGGTCGTTCTCGTTCAGATAGTCGATCTTGAAGCCGGCGCCGGAGAGCTTCTCGAACTCGGCCTTGGAATCCTCCAGAAGCGTCAGGCCGTCGCGTGGCTGGGCCAGTACCTTGACCGGCGCCGAGCAGACCGGTGCCTGTGCCAGTGCAATGGTTGAAACGGTAGCGGAAAGCACGAAAGCTGCGCCGAGGCTGGCAGCGAGCCGAACTGGTTTCATGATCTTTTCTCCTCCAGGAATATGTCGCAGGAAGCTCGGGTCCTCGGGTTTCGCGATCCTCACCATCGCCCGAGAGACATGCCACCCATCGCCAAAATGCGGAGTTGCGATGGGCCAAGCTAGAAGCCTCGTTGCAGCAGACCTGTACTTTTATGCATTGTGCAGCGCAAAAGCCGGCTCGCTTTCACGGAGCCGGTCACATGAGTATCGATCCGATCTGGAACGATAATTCAGGACACGCTTATGCGCGCATCGCCAGCCGTTGCCGCGACAGCTTGCGGTAGGAGGACGGCGTCATCTTGTGCCTGCGCAGGAAGGCGCGGTTGAAGTTGGAGATATTCATGTAGCCGACCTGGAAACAGATGTCGGTGATCGCGACATCGGTGTCGGCGAGCAGCTTGCAGGCCTGCCAGAGCCTGAGCTTGGCAAGGTGGTCGCTGAACGAATTGCCGGTGTTCTTCTGGAAGAAGCGCGAGAAGGTGCTTTCGCCCATGCCGGCCAGATCGGCCATGTCGGGCAGCTTGAGATCTTCGGCGAAGTGCTGGAACAGGTAGGTCAGCGTGCGCTGGATGATATCGAGCGAGGCGGCGTCGAGAACCGGCGAGAAATCCGGCGACGACAACAGCTCGTACTCGTCGGTCCTGGCCAGCAGGTCGACCAGTTCGAGGAACAGGCAGAGACGGGCAAGCCCATGCACCGTGCCCATCCGTTCCATCAGGTCGGCGCCTTCCAGAGCCGCGCGCCCGTGGAAGACGATGCCGCGCAGCGACCGTTCCAGGAACGGCTCCAGTTCGCGCAGTTCCGGCAGCAGGCCCGCCGAGCCGCGCAGGCGCCCGGCATCGAATTGCAGCACGATGTCGCGCCCCTCGATCAGGTCGCCCGGCTGCACAGCTGTAACCCAGTCATGCGGCAGGCCGCCGCCGACGATGGTCAGGTAGCCCGGGCCGAACTCGCCGATATGGTCGCCGACCAGCACGACGCCGGAAGATTTCCTCAGCAGATGAATCTCGTATTCCGGATGAAAATTCCAGACATTGCGCTCCCAGGGATAGTCGTCCAGGCGCCACAGGAAACTGTCGTTCGCTTCGGTGACGATATGCTCGAAGGAAGGCACTGTGCGCGGGATCGCGGCCGGGTTCTTTCGCTGTCTGAACGCCATCCTGTCTCCCACATCCGCCGGTGCCGATGTCCCAATCCGTAGCAGCCCCCGGCCGCCAAGGGAACGAGGCTGTGGCTGCCGGACATGGCGTTGGCTCAATCTGTTCACGCGCCTCCACCCTTGCCTTCATGTCGCATTTCATTCAATAGACGACGCAAACGGCGCCATTTTGTGCCGTTTGCGATGCGGCTTCCGGCTCTTGCCGATGCGCCGCGACCTTGAAAGAGCAGGACAATGTCCGCGATCGAAGCCGGCGCCCGCGCGCCGGAAAATCTTTGGCGTCAGGAAATCAGGGCGACGCTTGCGCTCGCCTGGCCGATGGTACTGACCAATCTCGGCCAGACCGCGATGACGGCCACCGACGTCATGATGATGGGCCGGCTCGGGGCCGACACGCTGGCCGCGGGAGCGCTTGGCGCCAACCTCTATTTCATGCCGCTGATCTTCGGCCTCGGCCTGATGCTGGCGACCTCGCCGATGATTGCCACCGAGCTCGGCCGCCGCCGCCATTCGGTGCGCGACCTGCGGCGCACTGTGCGCCAGGGCTTGTGGCTGGCTATCCTGATCTCGATCCCGATCTGGCTCGTTCTCTGGCACGGCGAGGGCATCCTGCTGGCGATGGGCCAGGAGCCTCTCCTGGCCCACCAGGCCGGCATCTATCTGCGATGGCTGGAATGGGCGGTGCTGCCTTTCTACGGCTATATCGTGCTGCGCTCGTTCATCTCGGCGCTGGAACGGCCGGGCTGGGCGCTGATCATCGTCTTCGTCGCCGTGGCCTTCAACGTGTTCGCCAACTGGGTGTTCATGTTCGGCAATCTCGGCGCTCCGGCCATGGGCATTGCCGGCTCCGGCCTTGCCACCGCACTGTCCAGCACGCTGATGTTCGCCGGCATGGCCGTCGTGGTGATGTGGGAAAAGAAGTTCCGGCGCTACCGCCTGTTCGGCCGTTTCTGGCGCTCGGACTGGCCGCGCTTCAAGGGGCTGCTGCGGCTCGGCCTGCCGATCGCCGGCATCCTCGCCTTCGAGGTGACGATCTTCAACGCGGCGGCATTGTTGATGGGCCTGATCGACGCCGATTCGCTGGCCGCGCACGCCATCGCAATCCAGATCGCATCGATCTCCTTCATGGTGCCGCTCGGCCTCAACCAGGCGGTCACGGTGCGCGTCGGGCTGGCGCATGGCGCCGGCAACCCTGAAGGCGTGTCGCGCGCCGGCTGGACCGCCTTCGTCATCGGCGTCTCGTTCATGGCGCTGATGGGGCTGGTGATGGTGCTGTTGCCGCATCTCCTGATCAGCGCCTTCATCGATCTCGCCAACCCGGCCAATGCCAGGGTGATCGAGCTTGCGGTGTCGTTCCTGGTGTTTGCCGCCCTGTTCCAGGTTTTCGACGGCGCGCAGGCGGTGGCCGCCGGCATGCTGCGCGGCCTGCACGACACCAAGGTGCCGATGATCTATGCAGCGATCGGCTATTGGGGCGTCGGCCTGCCGCTCGGCGTGCTGCTCGCCTTCCATTTCGGCTTCCACGGCGTCGGCATCTGGATCGGCCTGTCGACGGGGCTCGCCGTGGTGGCGGCGCTGCTGCTAGCGCGCTGGCTGCGGAGGGACAGGATCGCACCGCCGATGGCGTTCGGGCATTGAGGTGAAACGGCCGCTGGTCGCGGACGCTTCTACTGCTTCAGCACCGCAAGAAAATCCGGCACATCCTTGAGCGCCGCCGCACGCGCGGCCGGGTTTAGTCCGGCATGAGCGATGCCGTCGTCGTTGGCCGTGTAGGCCAGGCCATGCAGTTCGTGCAGCTTCTGCGCCTCATTGTCAAAATCATGGTAGGCGCCGGGATAGAGGATCAGCTTCACGCTGTCCGGGTTGGCGGCGGCGAGCGTCCTGCATGGCTTGGCCGGCGTCCAGTCGTCCGCGTCGCCCATCAGGATGAGCAGCGGCACGCGCGTCGCCCAGTCGCCTTTCTTGGCCATGGCCGAGCACCCTGGGTAGAAAGCCACCGCCGCGCGAAAATCCGGCGAACCGGCTTTTGGCCTGTCCTTCGGCCGCACCGTGTAAAGCACGCTCGAGCCGCCATTCGACCAGCCGAGCAGGGCGATGGCATCCGGCTTCACATAGGGTAGCGTCTGCAGGTAGCGGCGGGCGGCGTTGGCATCCTCCACCCGCTCGCGATAGGGCTCGACCTGCCGGTCGTCGTTTTTGCATTGGGGTCCAAGGTCGCGCGAACCGTAGCTGTCGGGAAAGAGCACGACATAGCCGAGAGCGGCGAGCCGCCGGCCCCAATCGGCATGGCGCGGGCTGAGCCCTATATTCTTGCTGCTCCACAAGCCGCTGCAGCCATGCATGGCAACAACAGCCGGAAACGGCCCTTGTCCTTCCGGCTTGAACAGCCTTGCGTCCAATATCCCCGGCTGGTTCTTGCCGTCAGCCGGAATGCTGACGCTTTCGGGTGTCTGGCCGGTGGCCGCGGCCGGCTCTGTCGCCCAGAGCGCAAGCAGGCCTGCAAGCGCGACAAGATGTTTCGTCCACATTGCCGGATGCTCCCGAAAGCGGTCGGTGACGCTCAAACTGGGATGCATCGCGGCCCGACCGCAAATCACAGTTGCGTGGCGGATGCGTCGCGAAAGGAGAAGGGCGTCTAGCGGGTCGCCGCTCGCTTCTCCAGCCGTCGCGCATATTGCGTCAGCGGGAAGCACATGAGGAAGAAGATCAGCGCCACCAGCCCGTAGACCTTGAACGGTTCGAAAGTGGCGTTGTTGATCGCGTTGGAGGTCCGCACCAACTCCTCGAAGCCGATGATCGAGGTCAGCGCGGTCGACTTGATGAGCTGCACCAGGAAGCCGACCGTCGGCGCACGGGTGATCGAAAACGCCTGCGGCAGGATGATCAGCCTGAGTTCCTGCAGATAGTGCAGGCCAAGGCTGGCGCCGGCATCCCATTGACCCAATGGCAATGCGTCGACACCGGAGCGCCAGATTTCGGCGAGATAGGCGCTGGCGAAGAAGGTCAGGCCGAGCACGGCGGCTGTCCAGGGCTCGATGCGCAGGCCGAGCATAGGCAGGCCGAAGAACATCAGGAAAAGCTGCATCAGGAGCGGCGTGCCCTGGAACAGGGCGATGTAGCCGGAAGCCAGGCGCCGGCTCCATTTGTTCTTGGAAATCCTGAAAAACAGCACCGCCATCCCGACCACCGCGCCGCCGACGAAGGCGGCCAGCGACAAAAGCACCGTCCAGCGCGTGGCCAGCAGAAGATTGCGAACGATGTCCCAGAGGGTGAACTCGATCATGACACGCCGGCTCCCAACGCGCGGCGCCCGCCGGAAACCAGTAGCCGGCGCAGGGCCAGGGACAGAGCGAGGTAGACCAATGTCACCACGAAATAGGTCTCGAAGGAGCGGAAGGTGCGCGCCTGCAGCATGTCGGCCTCGTAGGTCAGCTCGCGCACGGCAATCTGCGACACCACGGCCGATTCCAGCATCATGATGACGATCTGGCTGGTCAGCGCGGGGTAGATCACCTTCAGCGCCTGCGGCAGCACGATCTTGATGAACACCTGGCGTGGCCTCAAGCCCAGCGCCAGAGCCGCTTCCGTCTGCCCGTGCGGCACCGCGTCGAGCCCGGCGCCGACGATCTCGATCGTGTAGGCCGCCATGTTGAGCGTCATCGCCAGCATGGCGGCCAGGATCGGATCGAGCCGGATTCCGAGACTGGGCAGGCCGAAGAAGATGAAGAACAGCTGCACCAGGAAAGGCGTGTTGCGCATCACCTCGACATACCAGCCGATGGCGTGGCGCAGCGGCGCCGGACCGCTTCGCCGCCCGGCGGCGCCGAGGATGCTGAGCAGCGTTCCCGCCAGCGTGGTCACGGCGATCAAAAGGATCGTCGTGCCCGCGCCGTGCGCGATGTCGCCCGCCGCACCTGGAAGCCAGCCGAAGGCCACGGCAACTCAATCCTTGAGGTTGTCGGGGTTGAGCGGCGTCTTCAGCCAGGCCTTCGAGCTCTCGTCCAGCTTGCCGTCGGCCAGCATCTTGGCGACTGCATCGTTGACCGCCTTCTTCAAGGCATCCTCGTTCTTGTTGAGGCCGATATGCGAGGGCGAGGTCAGAAGCTGGAATTTCTGCTCCGGCTTCAGCGCGTCCTGTTTGGCCAGCACCTGCGCGCCGACATCGTTGCCGACCACCATCAGCTGGGTCTGGCCGGAGATGAAGGCCTGGATCACGGCGTTGTAATTGTCGAAACGCTTGATGTCCGCCGACGCCGGTGCGGCCTCGGTGAGCGAAGTGTCCTCGAGCGTGCCGCGATTGACGGCGATCGACTTGTCGGCGAGGTCTTCCTTGCCCTTCACACTCATCGCGGCGGGACCGATCACGGCGATATAGTAGGGCGCGTAGGCGGCGGCGAAGTCGATGACCTGCTCGCGCTCCTTCGAGTAGCCGACGCTCATCAGAATGTCGACGCGATGGTCGTTGAGATAGGGGATGCGGTTCTGGCCGGTGACGGCGACCGGATTGAGCTTCACCTTCAGCGTGTCGGCAATGTATTGCGCGACGTCCATGTCGTAGCCCTTGAGGCTCATATCGGCGCTGGCCGAGGAGAAGGGCGGGAAGTCGGCGAAGACGCCGACATTGATGGCGCCGGCCTTGGTGATGTCGGCCAGCGCATCGGCCTTGGCGGCCTGGGTGGCGATGCCGAAGCTGGCGGCGCCCAGGACCAGGACGGCGGCAATGGATGATTTCAATGTCGAATGGATTGTCATTTTTATTCCCCTCTGGAAGCTTTTGATTGTCTGGGTCGGCCACCGGCTCCAGGACGGCGGCCGCCTTTTCGTTTCGAGTGTCAGGCTCCCTTGCCAGTGATGGCCGGGCTGAAGACCATCAGGCTCAGTATCTCGAACAGAACCTGGGCGCCGGCATGCGCGGTGTTGGTGGTCGCGTCATATTGCGGCGCCACCTCCACGACGTCGCCGCCGACGATGTTGAGGCCCTTGAGACCGCGCAGCAGTTCGAGCACTTCGCGCGTCGTCAGCCCGCCGATCTCAGGCGTGCCGGTGCCCGGCGCGAAGGCCGGATCGACGCTGTCGATGTCGAAGGAGATATAGGTCGGGCCGTCGCCGACTATTCTGCGCGCCTTCTCGATGATGGCCGGAATGCCGAGCCCGGTCACCTCCTCGGCATGCACCACGGTCATCCCCGACTCGTAGGTGAACTCCCAGAGATATTCGGCCGAGCCGCGGATGCCGATCTGGATGGTGCGCGTCGGGTCGAGCACGCCGTCCAGCACCGCGTTGCGGAACGGGCCGCCATGGTGGAACTTGGTCAGGTCGAACAGGCCGCTTGTGTCGCAATGGGCGTCGATATGGATCAGCCCGACCGGGGCCTTCTTGCCGACCGCCTTCAGGATCGGATGCGTGATCGAATGGTCGCCGCCGACCGACAAGGGAATAACGCCGGCATCGACGATCTGGTTGGTGCGCTTTTCGATGTCCTCATGGCTGATCTCCAGCCTGTAGCGGCTGCGGAACGGTGTGTCGCCTATATCGGCGACCTTGAGGTCATGCGTCGGCGCGCATTCCAGCACGTGATTGTAGGGGCCGATGCGCTCGATGGCGCGCAACGCTCTGGGTCCGAAGCGGGAGCCCGGCCGGTTGGTGACGCCGAGATCCATGGGCACGCCTATTATCGCCACCTGCAGGTCGCCGAAATCCGGGTTCTCGGCCGCGATCTCGCGGTAGGGCGCGGCGAGGAAGGTCGGGATGCCGGAATAGGGGGCAAGGCGCGTGCCTGCCTTGTTGAAGATCTTGTCGGCGACCTTGCGGAACGTCGGGTCGAACATCTCGCCGCCATGGCTTTCGCCATATTTGCGCCGCAACGCGTCGAGCTTGTCGCTGTTGTAACCCATATCCGCTCCTCCTGGACTGGCGCGGTGCGGCCGTTGGCGACTTCACGCAAGCCAACCGTCACCCGGTCGGTCGCGGCCCCGCTGGCTACCCGCAGATTTCACGTCTTGATGCTTGCTCAGGCCAAAAGTGTCCGGCAGCCGCATTGAAAAAGCAATTGATATTGTTAGGGTGTTTTCTGTGAGAAAATCTCACAATGAAGCCGAGCATCCATGGCCAAGCGCTTGCCCCCTCTCAATCCGCTGCGCGCCTTCGAGGCCACGGCGCGCCATGCCTCGCTGACCAAGGCGGCGAGTGAACTGAATGTCACGCATGGCGCAATCAGCCACCAGATCAAGGCGCTGGAGCAGTCGCTCGGCGTCAAGCTGTTCGAACGCGTCGGCCAGCGGGTCAAGCTGACCCCGCATGGCGCCGAACTCCTGCCGGCCGTATCGACGGCCTTCGACGGCATCGCCGCCGCCACGCAGCGGCTGACGCGGCCCGCGAGCAGCGGCGCGCTGTCGGTCTCCTGCGTGCCGGCGCTGCTGCTTTTGTGGATGACGCCGCGCCTAGGCTCCTTCACCGCGCAATATCCCGACATCCAGCTGACGCTGATCGCCTCCAACGATGCCAAGGATATCAGGGCGTCACATATCGATGTCTGTGTGCATTATGGCGACGGCCGCTGGACCGATTGCTGGATGCGCAAATGGTCGGGCCTCGAACTGTTTCCAGTGGTCAGCCCGACCTTGATCAACAACCGCCCGATCCGCAGCGTCCGGGATCTCGCCGACCATGTCTTCCTGCATGGTGACGACGGCCGCGAATGGCACACATGGCTGGCCGCCGCCGATGCGCTCGACCTCGACAGCGGCCGCCGCCATCGTCTGGGCGATGCCCGCATGGCGACGGAGGCGGCGGTGCATGGCCATGGCGTGGCGCTGGGGGATTCGGTGACCGCAAGCGCGCTGCTGGCCAGGGGCATGCTTGTGGCCCCGTTCAGCCTGTCGGTGCCGGCGGTCGACGATTTCTACGTCGTCTGCCGCAACGAGATGCGGGCGACGCCGATCGTACAGGTGTTCATCGACTGGCTGTTCGCCGAGAAGGCCGGGGATGACAGCCGCGCCGATGCCCCGGTGGCGGGCCGCCTCGTCACCCGCCGCAAGCGTCCGGCGCTCAAGGTGATGGGCGGCAAAGCCTCATAGGCGCACAGGGCTTTCTTTTTGTCGGGCCAGCCTGAAAGCAGGCAGCGTTTTGGTCAATTCGATGCTATGAGGCCTGTCGCTATTGTGGTGGCAGGGCAGCGAAGGCGGTAACAGACATGGCCAGGACCGATATTGCGCGGCGCGTCTACAACCACACCTGGAAGCTCGACCCGATCGTGCGCAGCCTGCTCGACACCGATTTCTACAAGCTTTTGATGCTGCAGATGATCTGGGGCATGTATCCCAAGGTCGATACCACTTTCTCCCTGATCAACCGCACCACCTCGGTGCGGCTCGCCGACGAGATCGACGAGGGCGAGCTGCGCGAACAGCTCGACCATGCCCGCACGCTGCGCTTCTCCAAGAAGGAGATGATTTGGCTCGGCGGTAACAATTTCTACGGCCGCAAGCAGATTTTCGAGCCGGAATTCCTGGCATGGCTGGAAGGCTTCCGGCTGCCCGACTACGAACTCTCCAGGCATGACGGCCAGTACGAACTCTCCTTCTCCGGCCCGTGGATGTACACCACGCTGTGGGAGATTCCAGCACTCGCCATCATCAACGAACTGCGCTCCCGCGCGGCTATGCGTGCCTACGGGCCGTTCGCGCTCGACGTGCTCTATGCCCGTGCCAAGGCCAAGATGTGGGCCAAGACCGAGCGGCTGAAGGCACTGCCCGGCATTCGCATCTCGGACTTTGGAACGCGCCGGCGCCATTCCTTCCTGTGGCAGCGCTGGTGCGTCGAGGCGCTGAAGGAAGGCATCGGCGAGGCCTTTACCGGCACGTCCAACGTGCTTCTGGCCATGGACAACGATCTCGAAGCGCTCGGCACCAACGCGCATGAACTGCCGATGGTGTTTGCCGCACTCGCCAAATCGGAGAAGGAACTGAAGCAGGCGCCCTACAAGGTGCTGCAGGACTGGCAGCGCTACTATGGCGGCAATCTTTTGATCGTGCTGCCCGACGCTTTCGGCACCGCCTCTTTCCTGCGCGACGCGCCTGACTGGGTGGCCGACTGGACGGGTTTTCGCCCCGATAGTGCGCCGCCGATCGAGGGCGGCGAAAAGATCATCGACTGGTGGCGCGAGAAGGGCAAGGACCCCAGGCAGAAGCTGCTGATCTTCTCCGACGGTCTCGAAGTCGAGACCATCGAGGAGACCTACCGCCACTTCAAGGGCAAGGTGCGCATGTCCTTCGGCTGGGGCACCAATCTGACCAACGACTTCGAAGGCTGCGCGCCGACGGAAACCAACAGTCTCGACGCCATATCGCTGGTCTGCAAGGTCACCGAAGCCAATGGCCGCCCGGCGGTCAAGCTCTCCGACAACCCGGCCAAGGCGACAGGTGACCATAAGGAAATAGAGCGGTATTTGAGGATCTTCGGGCAGAAGGACCGCGTGGAGCAGCTGGTCAAGGTGTGAGGCATGGCAACGCCGGCCAAGATGGCAATCTTGGATAGAGTGAGTTCCCTCGCGCCTGCCTCTGTCTTGCCGGACATCTCCCCCGCAGAGGCTCCCTTCCTCTCCCTCCGGAGGGGGGAGAGGTGGCGCCGCAAAGCGGCGACGGAGTGGGGGAACCATCTGGAAGGCGCCGCAACTGACATAGGAAAAAGGGTCGCGTGCAAGCGTCGTCTTGATCTGCGCCAGGGTCGACCCGCACTCCGTCGAGCTTCGCTCGACACTTCTCCTTCGATCGACGGGGGAGAGGAAGGGTGCCAAGCCATCGAGCGCTACCTTTGCAGCCTCGTTCCTATCTCCTTTGCCTTGACCCTCCTCCCGACCTCGGCCTTCGCCCACGCCTCGGACCGTGGCCATGTCCTGCTGCTCCCAACCGGCTACTACCTTATCGGCGGCGCCTTCGCCGTCGCCGTCAGCTTCCTTGTCCTGGCTTTGCTGCCGCCCGATGCCCTCGAGCGCTTCTGGCGCCGGCGCCTGCCGCTTTTCACGGTCGGCGACAACGCGGGGACCGCCGTCAGCCTGATATCGTTTGCCGGCTTTGCAATTCTGCTCGTTGCCGGCTTCATAGGCAGCCGCGACCCGCTCTCCAACCCGCTGCCGCTTGTGATATGGACGCTGCTATGGGCCGGCCTGACGCTGCTGCAGGGCGGGTTCGGCGATCTCTGGTCGTGGCTCAACCCGTGGTACGGCCCATGGCGCCTGCTGTCCCGCCTGACCGGCAGGAGCGACGGGGTGGCCAGGCCACTGCCCCAATCGCTCGGCTGCTGGCCGGCCGTCATCCTGTTCTTCGCCTTCGCCTGGTTCGAACTCATCGACCCAGCGCCTGACGATCCGGCGCGGCTTGCTTTCGCCGCCGGCCTCTACTGGCTTGTCACCTTCGTTGCCATGTTGGTGTTCGGCTATCGGCAATGGGGCCGGAGCGGCGAGTTTCTCGGCATCTTCTTTTCCATGGTCGCCCGCTTCGCGCCGGTCGAGCGCAGTGACGCAGGACGGATCAGGCTATGCTGGCCGGGCGCCAAGCTGCTGGCGGCCGAGCCTCTGCCGGCCAGCGGCATCGCCTTCCTGTTGCTCGCCCTGTCCTCGGTCTCCTTCGACGGCCTGTCGAAAACCTTCTTCTGGCTTGGCCTGTTCGGCATCAATCCGCTGGAATTTCCCGGCCGCACGGCAGTGATCGGCAGCGGCAGCCTGGGCCTTGTCCTGACATTCCTGCTGCTGGCGGGCGTGTTCCTGCTTGCCGTCTTCCTCGGGCAGCGTCTTGCCCAGGGCGACCAGCCTTTCGCCAAGGCGGCGGGACTGCTGGTGTGGTCGATCGTGCCGATCGCCCTCGCCTATCATGTCGCGCACTACCTGACGGCGCTGCTGGTCGACGGCCAGTACGCGATCGCCGCGTTGTCCGATCCCTTCGCGCAGGGCTGGAACCTGTTTGGTACAGCCGACATGCAGGTCGAGGCCGGCATCGTTGCCGGCGCCGGCTCCGCCTGGTGGCTGTGGAACGTCCAGGCCGGCGCCATCATATCGGGCCATGTGCTGGCCGTCCTCGTCGCCCACGGCTTTGCCGGGCGCCTGCATCCCCAGCCCGCCCGCGCCGCGCTCAGCCAGTTTCCGCTCACCGTCTTGATGATCGCCTACACCATTTTCGGTCTCTGGCTGCTTGCCACGCCGACGGTCGGATGAGATGAAGTCACTCGCGTGGCATGCCCCGACGGAAAGCTCGCTTGCCAGGCCATGCCTTTGGTGATTTAGTTTGTATACATGCAATTTTGCATCCTCTTGCCGAGGATGTTCGAGCCGCCTTATCGTTGGTCAAAACGCAAGAACAGGGGAACGAACGTGACTGACAAGAACGGATTTTTCGACCTTTCCAAATCAGGCATCACCCGTCGCAAGGCTCTCAAGGGCTTAGCCGCCGGCGCGGGGCTGGCCGTGGCGCCCGGCTTCGTCCGCTACGCCCAGGCGCAGAGCTCCGCGCCGATCAAGATCGGCTTCCAGTCGCACCGCACCGGCATCGGCGCCGCCTATGGCCGCTGGTACGAAAAGACGACCGCTGCCGCGATCAAGGCGATCAATGCCGCCGGTGGCATCAATGGCCGTCAGGTCGAAGTCATCATCGAGGATGATGGCACCGATCCCGGCCGTGGCGCCGAAGTGGTCGGCAAGTTCGCCACCCAGCACAAGACCGACATCGTCTTCGGCACGCTGTTCTCGCATGTCGTCATCGGCTCGGCGCCCGCCGCCGGCGAAGCCAAGATGCCCTATTTCGTCGTCAGCGAAGGCCACCACGTCGCCTCGACCAAGCTCAACCGCTATGTCTTCCAGCCCGGGATCACCGATGTGAAGAGCCAGATCCAGTCGATGGCGCCATGGATCGCTGCCAATGCCGGCAAGAAGGTGACGCAGATCTTCCCCGATTTCGCCTTCGGCTACGACCATCGCGACTACCTGCCGCCGGCGCTGAAGGCGCAGGGCGCCGACGTCATCGCGCAGATCGCCATTCCGCCGACGGAATCCTCCTTCACCAAGTACTTCCCGCAGATTCCGGCCGAGACCGAGGTGATCTACCACGTCATGGTCGGCCCGGCGGTGCTTACCTTCGTCAAGGAACTCGGTGAGTTCTACGGCTCGCAGCGGCCGCAACTGTTCGGCTTCATCGATTCGCTGGAAGCCGTCGACATCAACAGCCCCGGCCTGGAATTCCTCGACGGCAGCCATTTCTGGGAAGGCTCGCCGCGCTACGCGCAGGCTGATGACAGCGAGGCGCAGAAGGCTTATCGCGCCGCCGTCGGCATCGACGACAATGGTGCCGCCGTCGGCGACCCCAAGGATGTCTCCACCGCCGCGCACATGTTCGGCTGCTGGGAAACGCTCTATGTCGTCAAGAAGGCGATGGAAGACGCCGGCTACAAGGGGCCTGAGGACCGCGCCAAGCTGGTCGAGGCGACCGAAGCGCTGAAGGAATTCGCCGAAGGGCCGGAGCATCCGCAAGGGCCAAAGACCTTCAACGGCAAGATCCACCAGTGCTTCGGCATCCAGAACATCTCCAAGGTCGAGGGCGGCAAGCTCAAGGTCGTGCACAAGACCAAGATCGAGGACGGGCTCTACGAGGCCGAAGGGGATTACACGACACAGGCACTTTAGGCTCATTCCAGCCAGCGTGAGCGCCAAGCCACTCCTCCATGGCCTGCCGGCATGGCCGACAGGCCAGAGGTGCACGCTTGGCACCACTTCATCGGGCGTGTAACCGTGCATTTCGGACCCCATCTCCTCCTCGCCGCCCTCGAAGGCCTCGTCACCTCAGCCGTGCTGGCGCTGACGGCGCTGGGCCTGTCGCTGGTGTTCGGTGTCATGCGCGTCGTCAACGTCGCGCATGGCGAGTTCTTCATGCTGGGCGCCGTGCTCGCCTGGGCGATCTCGACGGCTATTTCAGGCCATCCGGCGCTTGGCTTCCTGGCGGCTCTGATCATCGCGCCGCTGATCGTCGGCGCCATCGCGCTGGTTGCCGAACGGCTGGTGTTGCGCCGGCTTAATTATAATCCCGAAGCCACCATCGTCGCCACCATCGGCATGCTCTACATCATCCAGCAACTGGCGCTGACCTTCTATGGCCCGGAAGCGCGGCCGGTGGAGCCGCCGTTCAACTACCGCATCCTGCTGCCGTGGTTCGGCTATTCCGGCTACAAGCTGTCGATCATCGCCGCCTCCGCGCTGCTCTTGATCGCGACCTGGCTGGTGCTGACGCGCACCAGGATCGGCCTGATCATGCGCGCCACCCAATATGACAGCGAGACCGCGCAGGCCTTCGGCATTCCCGTCGGCCGCGTCTATGGCGGCGTCTTCGCACTTGGCGCCATGCTGGCGGCCATCGCCGCGGTGCTGATCGTGCCGATCAGCCAGGCGCACTATCTGATGGGGCAGGACCCGCTGCTGCTCTCCTTCATCGTCGTCATCATCGGCGGGCTAGGCTCGTTGCGCGGCACCGTCGTCGCCGCCGTGCTGATCGGCCTGTCGGACGGCATCATCTCGATGTTCTTCTCGCCGACCTTGGCCAAGATCATCGCCACGCTGCTGGTCGCCATGGTGCTGGTGTTTCGCCCGCAGGGCCTGTTCGGGACGGCGTCGCGATGAGCGAGGCATCGCCGGCAAAAGCTTACGCTCTGCATCTCGGCATAATCGCGCTGCTGTTCGCGCTGAGCTTCATTTTGCCCGAATATTACCACGGCCTGCTCGCCCGCATCATGGTGTTGGCGGTCTTTGCCATGGGTTACAACATGCTGTTCGGCTATGTCGGGTTGCTCAGTCTCGGCCACGCCATGTTCTTCGGCGCCGGGCTCTACGGCGCCGGCCTTGCCATAATCCAGCTCGGCTGGAGCGTGCCGGCGGCATTAGCCGCCGGGCTCGCCTGCGGTGCGGTTCTTTCCCTGGTCATTGGCCTGCTCGCGCTGCGCACCACAGGCGTCGCCTTCATGATCGTCACCATGATGTTCGCCCAGGTCTTTTATCTCCTTATCCTCTATTTCGCGACATGGACTGGGGGCGACCAGGGCATGGTGGTGCCGCAGCCGGCGCGTGTTCTCAATTTCGGCGCGACCTCGCTCGATCTCACCGATCCGACCGTGCGTTACATCTGCGCGCTGACGCTGTTCTCTCTCGTGCTGCTCATCACCCTTTCCATCGTCCGCTCCCGCCATGGCCGCGTGCTGGTCGCTATCCGCGAGAACGAGGAGCGCACCAAGATGCTGGGCTATGACACCTACTCCAACAAGCTGGCCGCCGTGGTCGTCTCAGGCACGATCTGCGCAGCTTCGGGCGCCGCCTATGCGCTGCTGTTCGGCTATGTCGGGTCGAGTTTCGCCTCGGTGCAGTATTCGATTCTGCCGCTGCTGTGGGTCCTGCTCGGGGGTGCCGCCACAACGCTTGGGCCGCTCATCGGCACGGTCTTCATGTACTATGTCATCGACATCACCAGCGGCTACACATCGGCCTATCTGCTGATCGTCGGCATCGCGCTGATCCTGCTGGTTTTGTTTTTCCCAAAGGGCATTCTTGGCACCATCCGCCAACGCTGGCTAAGGTGGCTGCCATGACACCTCTTTTGAGCACCAGGGGCCTGTCGCGCCATTTCGGCGGCCTGCGCGCCGTGGACAATGTCGATTTCACCTTGATGCCAGGCGAGATTCGCGCCGTCATAGGCCCCAACGGAGCCGGCAAGACGACCTTCGTCAGCCTGGTCAGCGGCCGCATCCAGCCGTCTTCGGGAGCGATCATATTCGACGGCGACGACATTACCGGCCTGCCCGCCTATGCCCGGGTGCGCCGGGGCATCGCTTACACCTTCCAGATCACCAGCGTCTTCGCCAATCTCAGCGCCTACGCCAATGTCGCGTTGCCGGTGCAGCTCACACTGAGCGATCGCCGGTCCGCAGGCGCGATCAAGGCAGGCGTCATGTCGGCGCTCGAACGCACGGGCCTCGCCGACCGTGCCGATATGCCGGCCGGGCAGTTGTCCTACGGCCACCAACGCCTGCTGGAGGTGGCGATGGGCCTGGCGCTGAAGCCTCGCCTGCTGATCCTCGACGAGCCGACACAAGGGCTGGCCGACAGCGAGATCGACAATTTCATCGCCTTGGTGCGCGAGATCGCCAGGGACGCCACCGTGCTTCTGATCGAGCATAACATGCCCGTGGTCATGCAGTTGGCCCACCGCATCACCGTCTTCAATGCCGGCAAGATCCTGGCCGAGGGCACGCCCGGGCAGATCCGCGAGAACGCGGCGGTGCAGGAAGCCTATCTGGGGACCGCCCCAAGATCGAAACGAACATGACCGAAACGAACATGATGGAGACGAGCAAGACCCAGGCACTGATGATCTCCGGGCTGGACTGCTCCTATGGCGAAGTCCAGGTGCTCTATGGCCTCGACCTGGTGCTGAACAAGGGTGAGGTGCTGTGCCTGTTCGGCCGCAACGGCGCCGGCAAGACGACGACGCTGAAGGCGATCATGGGCCTGGTTCCGGCGAGCGCCGGCTCGATCAAGCTCGCCGGCAGGGAATTGACCGACCTGCCCGCGCATGAGGTGCCGAAGGCGGGCATCGCCTATGTGCCGCAGGGCAGGCGGCTGTTCGCCGAGATGACGGTGGCCGAAAACATCGAGATCGGGCTGATGGCGCGCGGCAAGGGCAAGGCGACGAAGGAGCAGGTTCTCGACCTGTTTCCGCTGCTGCGCCAGCGGCTGCGGCAGCGCTCCGGCACGCTCTCCGGCGGCGAGCAGCAGATGCTGGCCATGGCGCGCGCACTGTGCCTCGAGCCGCAGGTGCTGCTGTTGGACGAGCCGACCGAAGGGCTGATGCCGTCGATGATCGCCAGGATCCGCGAGACCGTGTCCAAGCTGCGCGAGATGGATGTCTCGACCATCCTGGTCGAGCAGCGGGTCGATGCGGTGCTGTCCGTCGCCGACCGCGTTTGCTTCATCGAAAACGGCCGCAACCGCGAGACCGTCGATGTCGAGGCCTTGCGCGCCGACCCCTCGGCGGTCAGGCGCTATGTCGGCGTCGGCTGATAGGAGCAATTCCAGGAAAAGTGTGTAGCGGTTTTCCGTCCGGAATTGCTTTAGACAAATCTAGCCGAAGAAAACAAAACCCGCGATCAGGAAGGTCGGGATCAGCACCAGCCCGGACCATGCCATGTAGCCGAAGAAGCCGGGCATCTTGATGCCGCGATGCCTGGCGATGGCATAGACCATGAAGTTTGGTGCATTGCCGATATAGCTGTTGGCGCCCATGAACACGGCGCCCGCCGAAATCGCGGCCAGCGTCGAGGCCGCCTCGGTCATCAGATGCCGGGGGTCGCCGCCGGCAAGCTCGAAGAACACCAGATAGGTCGGCGCATTGTCGAGGAAGGACGACAGCGCTCCGGTCAGCCAGAAATAGGCGAGGTCGTTGGGCGTGCCTTGCGCCGAGGTTACCAGCGCGACCAGCGGCGCCAGCGCGCCGTCATGGCCGGCCCTCAAAATGGCGACGACCGGCACGATGCAGATGAAGATGCCGGCAAACAATTTGGCCACCTCCGCGATCGGGGCCCAGTTGAAGCCGTTCGCCTCGCGATATTCCTTTCGCGAGACCGCCAGCGAAACGAAGGCCAGCGCCAGGATGATGGCGTCACGCACCAGGTTCTGCAGTTCGAGGCTTACGCCCAGGATGGGAAAACTCACGCCCGGCTTCCAGGCCGCCGATAGCAGGATGGCGCCGATCACACCGGCCAGCAGCGGCAGGTTGGCCAGCCCACGCAGGCGCACTTTCGTATCCGGTGTCGGATCCTTGATCTTCGGCGCGCCGGCCTCGCGCCGGTGCAGGATGATGTCGATCGCCAGGAACACCGCCAGCACGACGATGCCGACGAACAGCGTCTCCCGGTAGAGATTTGCGGTCGTCCAGAAGAAGTCGACACCACGCAGGAAGCCGACGAACAGCGGCGGGTCGCCGAGCGGTGTCAGCGAGCCGCCAATGTTGGACACCAGGAAAATGAAGAAGACGACGACATGGGCATTGAAAGGCCTGGCGTCGTTGGCGCGCAGGATCGGCCGGATCAGGATCATCGAGGCGCCGGTCGTGCCGATCACCGAGGCGAGCAGCGCGCCGATCAGCAGCAGTCCGGCATTGACCAGCGGCGTGCCGTGGATGTTGCCGGCGACCAGAATGCCACCCGAGATGGTGAACAGCGCGAACAGAAGGATGATGAAGGACATGTATTCGGTGAGCAGCGCATGCAGCACCGCCTCGCTGGCCGCGGGCATGCCGAAGGCGGCCGCCAGCGGCACGATCACCAGGGCCGCCCAAAGAGCCGCGATCTTGCCGTAGTGATGCTCCCAGACGTGCTGGAACAGCAGCGGCCCGGTGGCTATCGACAGAAGCAGACCGGCAAAAGGCAGTGCCCACCACAACGACATCGCGGCGCCCGGCAGGCCGTGCTGTTCGGCCGCGAAGGCCGGTGCCGGAAACAGCGTCGCGACGATGACCGCCCCGGCCGTCCCGATCGTGGTCGGCAACGATCCCTCTTTGCCGCTCACGGTGCGGTCAGTCCGACGCGTGGTCTTCGAGCGTCACGCCGGCATCGCGCATCTTCGCCAGCATTGTCTCGACCGATCCATTGAGATCGATGCCACGGCAGGCATCGAGCCGGACCGTGGTCCTGAAACCCTGTTTGACCGCGTCCAGCGCCGAGTAAGCGACACAGAAATCGGTCGCCAGGCCGACCAGCGTCAGCGTGCCGATGCCGCGCTCCCTGAGATAGCCGGCGAGCCCGGTCGGCGTCTTGTGATCGTTCTCGAAGAAGGCGGAGTAGCTGTCGATATCGGGCCGAAAGCCCTTACGGATGACGAGTTCGGCCTTTGTCCAGGCAAGGCCGGAATGGAAATCCGAACCAAGGCTGCCCTGGATGCAATGGTCCGGCCACAGCGTCTGCGGGCCATAGGGCATCTCAAACGTCGAATAGGGCTGCGAACCGGGATGGCTGGAGGCGAAGCTGGAATGGCCGGCAGGGTGCCAGTCCTGCGTCAGCACGACATGGTCGGTCCGCCGAATCAGGTCGTTGACCAGCGGCACGATCTCGTCGCCACCGGCAACGGCCAGCGCGCCGCCCGGGCAAAAGTCGTTCTGCAGGTCGATGACAACGAGCGCTTCGTCGGCCATGGGGCCTCCTTCTTCTCTGTGTTGGGCTCAGGCTCCAGTAGAAAGATGCCGCTGACGCGACCGGACGCAGAAACTTGACCAGATGGCCGGCGGCGTCAACCTCCGAAGACATAACAATCGCGTTGCCCGCATTCCGGCGAGGACAATGACCAAAACTCCGGGCCAAAACTCTGGCTTTGACAATTTCCGCCGTCTTGATATCATTTGCATACGAATGAATTTCCGGTTCGGAAGCCGGTCGAAACCATCCCGGGGTGACGCTTTGGGCGGGCCGGTTTCGGGGAAGGCCCAATCTGGGAAGGCCCATTTTGCCGGGAGGGCCTGTTTTGTTTGGAAGGCAGGCGTGATCCGTTACGCGAAACCCACCACGATCGACGAGGCGCTCGCACTGCTTGGCGAGGGTGCATGGCGCATCCTTGCCGGCGGCACCGACTTCTATCCGGCGCAGGGCAGCAAGCCGTTTCGCGACAATGTCCTCGACATCAACGGCCTCGTTTCCTTGCGCGGCATCGCCGAAACCGGAAGCCATTGGGTCATCGGCGCGCGCACGACCTGGACCGATGTCGTCCGCCATCCCTTGCCTACAGCTTTCGACGCCTTGAAACAGGCGGCGCGCGAGGTCGGCTCGCCGCAGATACAGAACGTCGCCTCGGTCGCCGGCAATCTGTGCAACGCCTCTCCGGCCGCTGACGGCGTGCCCGGGCTGCTGGTGCTCGACGCCGAGGTCGAACTGCGCTCGGCCGCGGCGACGCGCCATCTGCCCCTGTCGGAGTTCATTCTCGGCAATCGCCGCACGGCCTTGCAGCCTGGCGAGATGGTGACCGCCATCCGCGTGCCGAAAACCGCCGGCACATCGGCCTTCGTCAAGCTCGGCGCCCGGCGCTATCTCGTCATCTCCATCGCCATGGTGGCGGCGCGCCTGGTTGTCGAAAACGGCCTTGTCGCGGAAGCGGCGGTTGCCGTCGGCTCCTGTTCGGCCGTCGCCAGGCGGCTTGGCGATGTCGAGGCGGCGCTGCGCGGGCTCCCCGTGGACGCCGGGCTTGCCGACGCTGTTCAGTCCGCGCCGATGGGAGAACTGTCGCCGATCGCCGATGTGCGCGGCAGCGCCGAATACCGGCTCGACGCGGTGCGCGAGATCGTTGCCCGCGCCGTGCTTGCGGCGGCATCGATGCCGGCGGATGACAAGGTGGCGGCATGAGCATGGATCGCGCCGATATCGCCTTCGCGGTCAATGGCGCAGCCGTCTCGGTCAGCGTGCCGCCGCTGCGCCGGCTGTCCTCGGTGTTGCGCGACGAGTTGCGGCTCACCGGCACCAAGGTCGGCTGCGACGCAGGCGATTGCGGCGCCTGCACGGTGCTGGTCGACGGCGATCCCGTCTGCGCCTGCCTGATGCCGGCAGCCTCGGCCGCCGGCGCAGCGGTGACCACGGTCGAAGGATTGGCCAATGGCCGGTTGTCGGCGCTGCAGGCCTCCTTCCTGGCGCATGGTGCGGCGCAGTGCGGCATCTGCACGCCCGCGCTGCTCGTCGCGGCAACCGCGCTGCTGGACAAGAAACCGAGGCCGACCGGGGTCGAGGTGCAGGATGCGCTGGGCGGCATCCTCTGCCGTTGCACCGGTTACCGCAAGATCATCGCCGCGGTGATGGAGGCGTCCGTCCAGACCGCAAGCCTGGATTTCCGCTTGCCTCGGTCCGGCCACGCCATTGGCGCGTCGCCGGTCAGGCTCGACGGCGTTCCGAAAGTGACAGGCGATGAAAAGTTCGGGGGCGATTCCTTCCCGGCCGATGCGCTTGCCGTGCTGGTGGTCCGCTCGCCGCATTATCATGCCGGTTTCGCTTTCGGCGACATCGATGGCTGGACGAAGCAGCATCCCGGCATCGCGGGCGTTTTCACGGCAGCCGATATCCCGGGCAGGAACTGCTTCGGCGTCATCGGTCCGTTCGCCGACCAGCCGGCACTGGCCGAAGGCTTTGCCCGCCTGCGTGGCGAGGCGGTGGCGCTGGTCGCCGGCGAGCGCGAGGCGATCCTGGACCTCGATCTGTCGGATTTTCCGATCCGCTGGACGGAGCTGCCGCATTTTCTGCATCCCGCCGAAGCGAAGGCGGAAGGGGCGGCGCTGATTCATGACAGCCGCCCGGCCAATCTGTTGACCAAGGGCTTCGTTGAGCGCGGCGAGCCGGAAACGGCTCTAGCCGAGGCGGCGTTCACTGTGTCCGGTGCCATCGATACTTCCTATGTCGAGCACGCCTATATCGAACCGGAAGCCGGCTATGCATATCTCGACGGCGACACGCTCGTCGTCGTCGCCTGCACGCAGGCGCCCTACATGGATCGCGACGATACCGCCAAAGTCCTTGGCCTTGCCGTCGACAAGGTGCGCATCGTGCCCACCGCGACCGGCGGCGGTTTCGGCTCCAAGCTCGACGTTTCGCTGCAGCCGCTGATTGGCCTGGTGGCCCTTAAGACGGGACGGCCGGCGGCCCTTGCCTACACCCGCAACGAATCGATGATGTCGACCACCAAGCGCCATCCGGCCGAGATGAAGGCGACCATCGGCGTGGATGCCGACGGCCATGTCATCGGCATGGTCTTTGTCGGCGATTTCAACACCGGCGCCTATGCGAGCTGGGGTCCGACGGTGGCCAACCGCGTGCCGGTGCATGCCTCCGGCCCCTATCTCACCCCGAACTACCGTGCCGAGGGCCGCGCCATTCACACCCATGGCCCGATCTCCGGCGCCTTCCGTGGCTTCGGCGTGCCGCAGGCGACCATCATGCAGGAGACGCTTTACGACGAGTTGGCGGGCAAGCTCGGCATCGACCGGCTCGATTTCCGTCTGAAAAACTGCCTTCGGAACGGCTCCGAAACGGTTACCGGGCAGCGGCTGGAGTCAGGCGTCGGCATCGCCGAATGTCTCGAAGCCTTGCTGCCGCATTGGGCGCGGGCGACGGCCGATGCGGCTGCCTTCAACACTGCCGGCATCGATAAAAAGCGCGGTGTCGGCGTCGCGTCCTGCTGGTATGGCTGCGGCAACACCTCGCTGCCCAATCCGTCGACAATCCGCGTCGGCATCGCGGCATCGGGCGACGTCATCCTGCATCAGGGCGCCGTCGATATCGGCCAGGGATCGAACACCGTCATCACCCAGATCTGCGCCGACGCGCTAGGGTTGCCGCTGGAAAGATTCCGGCTGAAGAGCGCCGATACGGCGATCAGCCCCGACGCCGGCAAGACCTCGGCCTCGCGGCAGACCTTCGTCACCGGCAAGGCGGCCGAGAAGGCGGGCCGTGCGCTGCGTGAAAAAATCCTGCGCTTTGCCAATGTCTCGGACAAGGCATCCCTTCAACTGGATGGTGCCGCGATCGTCATCCGTGAGGACGAAGCCAGACGCCGTATCGATCTCGCCTCGCTGGAGGTGGACGCCGACGGCTTTGTCTTCCGCGCCGAGGAGACCTACGACCCGCCGACATTGCCGCTCGATGCCAAGGGTCAGGGCAAACCCTATGCCGTCTATGGCTATGGCGCGCAGATCGCCGAGCTGGAGGTCGATCTCAAGCTCGGCACAGTGAAGCTCCTGAAAATCACCGCCGCGCACGATGTCGGCAAGGCGATCAATCCGCTGCTGGTCGAGGGTCAGATCGAGGGCGGCATCGCGCAAGGCATCGGCATGGCGCTGATGGAGGAGTACATCCCCGGCCGCACCGAGAATCTGCACGACTATCTCATCCCGACCATCGGCGACGTGCCGCCGATCGAGACCATCCTGGTCGAGGTTCCCGATCCGGAAGGACCGTTCGGTGCCAAGGGGCTTGGCGAGCATGTGCTGATCCCGACCGCGCCGGCGATCCTCAACGCCATCCGTCACGCCACTGGCGTGCTGGTCACCAAGGTGCCGGCGACGCCGAGCCGCATTCTGGCGGCGATCCGCGACAAGGAGGCACGCCGATGAGCGAGCTTGCCGAACGCTTCGAAACCCATGATCCCGGCGAGAAGCTGGTGGCGGAAAAGATCCGCTGCGATGCCTGCCCGGTCATGTGCTACATCGCGGATGGCCGCACGGGGGCCTGCGACCGCTACGGCAATGTCGACGGCAAGATCGTACGCATGGACCCGCTGGCCATTCTCGATCATGCGGCCGAGACCGGTGTCACCATGGTGCCCTTCGTCGCCGAGGGTGAGGCGTGGGACGGGGAACTGGTCAACACCGGCCGCCGTTTCGTTACGGCTATTGGCGCGGGAACGACTTATCCCGACTACAAGCCCGCTCCCTTCATCGTCAGCCAGGAGGTCGAGGGCGTCGATCTCGTCACCGTCGTCACCGAGGGAATATTTTCATATTGCGGCGTCAAGGTGAAGATCGACACCGATCGGCATCTCGGCCCCGAAACGGCTGTCGTGCGGTCGCAAGGTGAAGCGATCGGCCACGTCACGACGGGCGAATATGGCTCGCAGATGCTGTCGCTGGGCGGCGTCCATCATTTGACCGGCGGCTCGAAGGCGGAGGGTCGCGCCACTTGCGACGCGCTGCTCGATCTGTGCAACCGCAAGCCGGTGGAACTCGCCATCGACGGCGGCGCCACCATCATTGTCGAAGCCGGCAAACCACCAATCATCGACGGCAAGCAGGAACACCGCATGCGCGTCGGCTGCGGCTCGGCGACCATAGGCATGTTCGCCACGCAATGGCGCGGGCTGGTCGACGAGGTGGTGGTGGTCGACGACCACATAACCGGCGTCGTCTCCGAGCACCAGGCAGGCAAGGTCCTGGGCTGGCAGGATACAGGCATAAAGATCATCGGCCGCCGTTCGACACCGGGCCGCTATTTCAAGGTCTCCGAGCCCGGCCTCGGCTGGGGCGGCACCTCGATTTCAGACCCGCTGTCGATCCTCGGCGACTGGAACGCCAAGAAGGGCGCGCGTCCGGGTCTGTCGCTGCTGATGGTATCGACCACCGGCGAGCAGTTCGCCTATTACGAGCTCGATGACGAGCTGAAGCCGGTCGAGAAACCGTTTCCGGAGCGGCTGCGGAAATCGGTCAATCTGATCGAGGACAATTGCGAGCCGGCCTTGTGCACCGTGCTGTTCATCGGGGGTGCCGGCGGATCGCTGCGTGCCGGCGTCACCGAAAATCCCGTCAATCTCACCCGCTCCGTGCAGGGCCTGAAGACCTATGTCACCGTCGGCGGCGCGCCGGTCTATGTCTGGCCGGGCGGCGGCATCACGCTGATGGTCGATGTGACCCGCGTGCCGGAAGGTGCTTTCGGCTATGTTCCGACCCCGGCCCTGGTGGCGCCGATCGAATTCACGCTGCGTCGCGACGACTATGTCAGGCTCGGCGGCTATGAGGCCGAGATACGCAGCGTCGCCGACATCGTTGCCAAGGGCGGCGAATATCTCAATGCGCGTCGCGGCAGCGGCGCGCCTGCCGGCAATCCTTGGCCGCCGCTGGCGCAATTGCGGCGCGCGCGCCCGGACGGAGCCGGGTGATGGAAGGCCCGCAAGCGCACTGGCTGCAGGACGGCAAGCGGCTGCATCTCAACCACGGGCCGATCGACCTGATCGTCGAGGCGTTCGGCGCCGAGGACGAATGCCGCGCCGCCTACGCCCAGGCCGTCGCGCGCTTCCAGACCATCCTGGTCGAACTGGTCGAGGAGCTTCCCGAATTGCGCCTCCCGGCGTTTTTCCTGGCGCCGCGCGCCTTTGCCGGCCCGACGGCGCGCCGGATGGAGGCAGCCGTCATACCGCTGGCGGAGTGCTTCATCACCCCGATGGCCGCCGTCGCCGGATCGGTAGCCGACGAAATGCTGGCCGCACTGCTAGCCGGCCGCAAGCTCGATCGCGCCTATGTCAACAATGGCGGCGACAGCGCCCTGCACATCGGCAAGGGCCGGTCGATGGGGCTGGCGGTCGCCGGTACCGGCAACGGTATGGGAGACCGGATCACCATTCGCGCCGAGGACGGCGTACGCGGCGTCGCCACCAGCGGCTGGCGCGGCCGCTCCTTCTCGCTCGGCATTGCCGATGCCGTCACCGTGCTGGCGCGCACCGGCGCCGAGGCCGATGCGGCGGCGACGCTCATCGCCAATGCGGTGGACCTGCCCGGCAATCCCGCCATCAACCGCATTCCAGCGCGCGACCTGTCGCCCGACAGCGACCTTGGCGCGCGCCTGGTGACGCAAGGCGTCGGCACGCTTGCCCCCGGCGACGTCGCGCGGGCGCTGGACAACGGGCTTGCCGTCGCAGAAGATTTTCGCCGGCGCGGCCTGATTGCCGCGTCGGCGCTGTTTCTGGGTGGGGAGGCCCGTATCAGCGGCTCCGTGGCACTCGCCGCGCCCGACAAGCATGAACCGGAGGAGATCGCCCATGCCTGAGTTTCCGATCCGCAAGATCGCGGTGCTGAGCGAGGAGATTTTTCATGAGGGCGGGCCTGTCGCGGACCTGCCGCGCCGGCGTGCCGCGGCCATGGCGGTGGTCAGGAACCCGTTCGCCGGGCGCTATGTCGAGGAATTGCAGGGCGCGATGGAGGATCTGAAGCCGCTCGGTCTGCTGCTCTCCGACAAGCTCATTGCCGCGCTCGGCGGCGACGTCAAACAGATCGACGGCTACGGCAAGGGCGCCATCGTCGGCACGGCGGGCGAACTGGAGCACGGTGCGCTGTGGCATGTGCCGGGCGGCTACGCCATGCGCGAGCGGCTGGGTGACGCCAAGGCCATCGTGCCCTCGGCCAAGAAGGTCGGCGCCTTCGGCTCGAAACTCGACGTGCCGCTCGGCCACATCAACGCCGCCTATGTGCGCAGCCATTTCGACGCCATGGAGGTCGGCATCAGCGACGGGCCGCGTCCCGACGAAATCCTGTTCTGCCTGGCCATGACCTGCGGCCCGCGCGTGCACGACCGCATGGGCGGCCTCGCGGCCAGGGACATCAAGGCCTGGGACGGGCTGCGGTGAGCGGCGAGGACAATCTGCTCAAGCTCGTCGAGGCCGAAGAGGCCGACGGCCAGGATTACCTGCTGCAGGAGCAGGTCGGTTTCATCCTGCGCAAGGCGCACCAGCGCCATGTTTCGATCTTCGCCGCCCGTATCGGCGACCTGACGCCGCCGCAGTTCGCGGCGCTCGCCAAGTTGCGCGACGTCGGCGAGACCTCGCAGAACCAGTTGGGCACATTGATCGCCATGGATGCGGCAACGGTGAAGGGCGTGATCGACCGGCTCAAGGCGCGCGGTCTGGTCGAGCTCTCCAGGCATGAGGTCGACAAAAGGCGGCTGCTGGTCAACCTCACCACCGAGGGACGCGACGCGATCGAACGGCTGATCCCGCTTGCCCGGGAGATCACGCAGGAAACCCTGGCGCCGCTCACGAACAAGGAAATCACCACGTTCATGAGGCTGCTGGCCAAGCTGGCTTAAGGCCCGTCGAGCCATTTGCGCCGGGCCGCTTCTGATGGAGCGGCAATCGCGAAGCTGGCCCAATCCAAAACGCAAATGTGAAGCATTCCCAAGTCTTGACTTGGGTCCATGCCGATCCAGATGGCTCTGGACGGGCTTTGAGTTCATGCACTCACGCATCCCGCCTCATCGTTGACTTGCTCGAAGCTGACGAACGCCCGCCGGAAAGGAGACATCTGTGAAAAACAAGTCGCTCATCGTGCTGGCTACGTCATTGGCTTTCGGCCTCGCCCTGTCGTCCGGTGCAACATCGGTGGCGTTCGCGCAAAGCGCGACCAACATCGTCGTCGGCGCCGATACCACCTTCCCGCCCTTCGAGACCGAAACGAATGGCGAGGTCACCGGCTTCGACATCGACATGATCAAGGCGATCGCCAAGGCCGAGGGCATGACGGTCACGCTGAAGACCCTGCCTTTCAACGGCATCATCCCGAGCCTGCAGGCCGGTTCGATCGATGCCGCGGTCGCCGGCATAACCATCAAGACCAGCCGCATGCAGAATGTCGAGTTCTCCGACGCCTACTACAAGTCGGGCCTGTCGGTTCTGGTGAAGCAGGACTCCGAGATCAAGGGCTTCGACGACCTGAAAGGCCACGTGGTGGCCACCAAGAAGGCTACGTCGTCGGTCGACTATCTGACCGGCCATGGCTTCGCGCCCGACTACATCAAGCAGTTCCAGAGCATCGATGCCGCCTATCAGGCGCTCGAGACCGGCGGCGCCGACGCCGTCATCTTCGACAACCCGGTGAACGTGAATTTCATGACCGCCCACAAGGACACCAAGACCGTGGGACCACTGCTGACGGGCGAATATTACGGCATCGCCATCAGCAAGCAGAAGCCGGAACTCGTCGAAAAGATCAATGACGGCCTCGCCAAAATCAAGCAGAGCGGCGAATACCAGAAGTTGTTCCAGACCTATTTCGGCGGCGATACCAGCGGCGTGGTCAATGACGTGCAGAAACCGTCCGCGGTTGCGATTTCGGGCTGAGTCCCGTTTCGTTCATCCGAACGGCGCATAGCTCGGCCTCCCCGGCCGTCCGCGGGTGATCGCACATCTCCGTGCAATCACCTCGCCGAGGCGGCCGGGAATAGCAATCCAAGGCACGGTTCATGGACCCCATCCGGCAAAACCTACCCGTTCTGCTCGACGGCCTGCGGCTGACGATCCAGTATTCCATCGTCGCTATCATCCTGATGGTGGTCATCGGCCTGGTCGCGGCGCTCATGCGCCTGTCGACGGTCGCACCGCTGCGATGGATCGCCACCGCCTATGTCGAGATTTTCCGATCCACGCCGCTGTTGGTGCAGCTTTTCTTCATCGTGCTTGGATTGCCCGCCATCCTGCCCGTCAACCAATGGTTCGGGCAGCTGACCTATCCGATCCTCGCGGCCGCCTTGACGCTCAGCCTGAACGAAGGCGCCTATGTCACCGAAATCATCCGTGCGGGCATTCTCGGCGTCGACCGGGGCCAGAAGGAAGCCGCCCAGAGCATCGCGATGAACGGCTTTCAGACGATGCGCTACATCGTCCTGCCCCAGGCGTTCAAGCGCATGATCCCGCCGCTGGTCAACCAGGCGGCCCAGACGATCAAGGACACGTCGCTCCTGGCCCCGGTCGGCATCGCCGAACTGGTCTACAAGGGCGAGATCGTGATCGCCGAGACGTTCGCGTCCTTTGCCATCTGGGGCCTTATCGCGGCACTCTACTTCGTCCTCATCTTCTCCTTGTCGAAGTTCGCGTCCTACCTGGAGAGGAGGCTTCAAGTTGATAAACGTTAAAGACCTTCACAAGTCCTTCGGTGAGAATGAGATATTGAAGGGCATCAGCACCCATGTGGCGGAGAAGGAGGTCGTCGTCGTCATCGGCCCCTCGGGAAGCGGCAAGAGCACGTTCCTGCGCTGCCTCAACGGGTTGGAGACCGCCACCAGCGGCGAGATCGAAATCGCCGGCATGGTGCTGACCGATCCGAAGACGAACATTCACATGCTGCGGCAGCATGTCGGCATGGTGTTCCAGCAGTTCAACCTGTTCAGGCACCTGACCATTCTGGAGAACGTCACGATCGGGCCGCGCAAGGTCAAGAAGGTCGCGCTGGCCGAAGCCAACAAGGTTGCGCGCGAATTGCTGGCCAAGGTCGGGCTGGTGGGCAAGGAAGCGAGCTACCCCGACGAGCTTTCCGGCGGCCAGCAGCAACGCGTGGCGATCGCCCGTTCGCTGGCCATGGGGCCGAATGTCATGCTGTTCGACGAGCCGACATCGGCGCTCGACCCCGAAATGGTCGGCGAAGTGCTTCAGGTCATGAAGACGCTGGCGATCGAAGGCATGACGATGGTGGTCGTCACCCATGAGATGGGCTTTGCCCGCGAGGTCGGGCACCGGGTGATTTTCATGGATGACGGGCTGATCGTGGAAGAGGGAGTTCCCAAGGCGCTCTTCTCGGATCCGCAGCGGGATCGCACGAAAAGTTTCCTGGCAAAGATTCTATAAGCGGCAGCGGAGCAGGAGGCTCGCAAGCGTAGGGGGCAGGGCCATGCCCTGCCCCCTACGTTTTTACCGCAAGCGCCTCAGAGGCCGTTGTCCTTGAGCACCTGGGCGGCGTTTTCCTTGGTGATCTTCTGCGTCGGCAAGGTGATGGTCTTCTCGACCTTCTCGCCATTGAGGAACTTGATCGCCTGACGCAGGCCTTCGGCACCGGGGGTGACATAGGTGAAGGTCGCCGTCAGCTCGCCCTTGTTCACCATCTGCACGCCTTCATTGGGCAGGCCGTCGATGCCGATGAACTTGATGTCCTTCTCGCGGCCGACATCCTTGGCGGCGAGATAGGCGCCGTAGGCCATCGGGTCGTTGTGACCGTAGACTAGATCGATCTTCTCGTTGGTCTTCAGCGCATTGGCCATCAGATTGTAGGCCTGGTCCTGCTTCCAGTCGCCGGACTGCTGGTCGAGCAGATATTTGATGCCCGGCTCCTTGTCGGTGAATTCATGGAAACCGTCATGGCGGTCATGCGCCGGCTGGGTGCCCATGCCGCCCCAGATCTCGACGACATTGCCCGCCGCCTTGCCCTTGCCGCCGAGCAGTTCGACGGCGTATTCGCCGGCCGCGCGTCCGATCAGTGCATTGTCGCCGCCGACGAACTGCGTGTAGTCCTTGGTGTCGACATTGCGGTCGAGCACGAAGACCGGGATCTTGGCGTCGATGGCCTGCTGCACGACGCCGGTCAGGCCGGCCGATTCCTTCGGCGACACCAGCAGCGCGTCGACTTCCTGGCGGATCAGGTTCTCGACGTCGGCCACCTGCTTCTCCGTCTTGTCTTCGCCGTCGGTGATGATCAGTTCGACTTCCGGATGCTTGGCGGCCTCGGCGATGATGTCCTTGTTGAACTGCGCGCGCCAGGGCTCGATGGTGGTCACCTGCGAGAAGCCGATCTTCCACTTCTTGTCCTGGGCGAAGGCATTGCCGGTCGAAAGCAGTGCCGTGGTGGTCAGCAATGCCGCGCCGAGTACGGCAAGCCTGAGCATGTCACGTCGTTTCATTTCTTGTTTCCTCCGAGATTGAGAGACGGTGTCTCTTGCGACGGCCGTTTCGCGGCGGCCGTTTCCTTGTGCGCCGCTCCAGGCAGGCGCAGATAGGCCATGAGATCGCCGGCATTGCGCTCCTGCACGAGCACGGTGCCGATGATGATCATCCCCTTCAGCACCAGCTGAAGGTTCGAATTGATGTTGTGGAGTTGCAGGATGTTGGACAGCAGGCCGAAGATCAGCACGCCGCAGAACGTTCCGGTCAGGCTGCCGCGTCCGCCTATCAGGCTGGTGCCGCCGATGACCACGGCGGCGATGGCGTCGAGCTCCAGCCCGGCACCGGCGTCCGGCTTGCCTTGCCGGTACTGCGCCACATAGAGCACCGCGGCGATGCCGGCGAGCAGTCCCGAGATGGCATAGGTGGCGATCTTGACGCGCCCGGCGGCAATGCCGGAAAGCCTGGCCGCCTCCTCATTGCCGCCGATGGCATAGACATAGCGGCCGAACGGCGTGAAGCGCAGCACCGCGCCGTAGAGCACGATGGCACCGAGGAAGAACAGACCGGGCATCGGGATGACGCCGAATACCAGCGAGCGCAGCAGCTCGAAATCGGCCGTGGCGTTGGAACCGGTATAGACCGGCAGCACGGCGTTGTTCTGGCCGGCGGTGAGCCGGGCGATGCCGAGCGCCGTCACCATCATGGCCAGCGTGACGATAAAGGGCTGCAGCCGCCCGGCGACGATGATGAAACCGTTGATCGCGCCGAACAGCAGGCCGACGCAAGGCGCCACCAGAAGCACCCCGAGCACGCCGAATTTGGGCTCGATCTGCGGCAGCAGGTACCAGAGCGACAGGCAGCACAGGACGATGCCGACGATGGCGGGCGTGACCACGCCCCGCACGCCATCCAGCCTGGCGTCCCGTGCGGCCGGCTCGGCGCCGGCTTTTTCGAGATTGAGGAAAATGAAGCGCGTAACGACGAAGCCGAGGCAAAGCGCCACCAGGGCAACGGTCGGCACGCCCAGCACGACGCCGGGCGTCACGCCGGGAACCGTCAGCAGCATGGCGCAGACCACCGAGCAGATGGCCATCAGCGAGCCGACGGACAGGTCGATGCCGCCGGTGATGATGACAGCCGTCATGCCGGTTGCGATCAGTCCGGTTGTCGACACCTGGCGCAGCACGTCGAGCAGATTGCCGTAGGACAGGAAGATATTGTTGCCCTTGGAACTGACCGGCGAGCCCAGCACGCCGATCAGGAAGATGGCGATCAGGCCCCAGTAGAGCTTGGTGCGCGACAGGAGTTTCAGTGCGGTCATGCGGCGGGTCTCGATAGGGTCCGGCGCGGCGCGGCGAGGCGCATGATGGCCTCTTCGCTCGCCGCGTCGCGCGAAAGGATGCCTGTCTGGCGGCCGTCGGCCATCACCAGGATGCGGTCGGAGAGATGCAGCAGCTCCGGCAGCTCGGAGCTGATGACGGCGATGGCCAGCCCATCGCGCGCCAGCTTGAAGATGAGATCGTAGATCTCGCGCTTGGCGCCGACATCTATGCCGCGCGTCGGCTCGTCCAGCAACAACACCCTTGGCCGTGTCGCCAGCCACTTGCCGATCACCACCTTCTGCTGGTTGCCGCCCGACAGCGTGCCGGCCGGCTGGTCGATATCGCGGCAGCGTATGCCGAGCGCCTTGACCGCCTGCCGCGCCAGCCCCTGTTCGCCGGCCAGCGAGCGTATGCCGAAGCGCGCCAGCGCGCCGACCAGCGGCAGCGCCACATTGTCGGCTATAGATGCTTGCAGGTGCAGCCCTTGCGTCTTGCGGTCCTCGGTGACCAGCGCGATGCCCAGCCGCCGCGCGTCGCGCGGCGAACGGATATCCACCAGCTGACCGTCGAGCCTGATCTCGCCGCCGGCGCGGCCGTCGCTGGAGCCGAAGATCGCTTCCATGATCTCGGTGCGGCCCGAGCCCAGCAGCCCGCCTATGCCCAGGATCTCTCCCGCGGCGAGATCGAAACCGACGCCTTCGATCACTTGCCGCCAGCCCTGGCGGTCGGGCTTCGACAGCGACAGATCGCTGACCGAAAGCACGGTCCTGCCGCCGGGGGCCCGCTCGTCTTGGGAGGATGCGAGCAGGTCCCGTCCGACCATCGCCGAAATGATGGCATTCTCGTCGAGCTCGGCCATCGGCCGCGTCAGCACATGGCGCCCGTCGCGGAACACGGTGACGCGGCCGGCCAGATGCATGACCTCGTCGATGCGGTGCGAGATGTAGACGATGGCGACGCCGCTTTCGGCAAGCTGGCCGATGATGCGGAACAGCCGCTGGCATTCCGCCGGCGACAGAGCCGATGTCGGCTCGTCCATGATCAGGATGCGCGCCGACATCGACAGAGCCTTGGCGATCTCGACCAGTTGCTGTTCGCCGACGCGCAAGGCGCCGACGCGCGCGTCCGGATCGAGTTCGATACCGAGCCGCTGCAGAAGGGCGCTCGCCGCGCGGCTGCTCGCCTTGCGGTCGACGATCAGTCCGGCAATCAGCTTCTCGCGCCCGAGGAAGATGTTGTCGGCGACGCTGAGCTCCGGCACCAGGTTGAGTTCCTGGTGGATGATGGCGATACCGGCGTCCTCGGCATCGCGCACGCCGGCGAAGCTGACTGGCCTGCCATCGATGCTGACGGTGCCATCATAGCCGGTATAGACGCCCGACAGAATCTTCATCAGCGTCGACTTGCCGGCGCCGTTCTCGCCCATCAGGGCGTGGACTTCGCCCCGACGCAGGTCGAAGCCGACATCGACGAGAGCGGCGATGCCGCCAAAGCTCTTGGAAATATGCTGCGCACTCAGAACGGTGTCCGAGCGATCCGATGCGGTCGAGGAAAGGGAACTGCTTTGTTCCATGACAATGGCGGCCTCCCTTCCGTCTTCGTCAGCGTCTCGAACGCTAATCTAAACGTTTCGATCATGTCAAGCCGATATGGGCTGACGAAACTTTGGTGCATTTCAATTCTTGCCTAAAATGACAGGATTCCGTACGTATCACTGGCAAGGGGTGACGAAACGTTTCGAAAATGACAGCGTCAGGGCCAAAAAAACAACGCAAATCCTCCGCGCCGACGATGTTGCACGTGGCGGAGGCCGCGCGCGTCTCGGTCGCCACCGTTTCGGCGCTGATCAACGGCACGGCGACGGTCAGCCCCGAGCTCAGCGCCCGCATCGAGCAGGCGATCCGCGATATCGGCTACAAGCGCAACGCCATCGCCCGCAGCCTGAAGATGGGCACCACGCGCACCATCGGCTTGACCGTTCCGCACATCACCAATCCATTCTTCACCGATGTCGTCTCGGTCATCCAGCAGGCTTTCGACCGCGCCGGCTATGCCGTCATGCTGTGCTGCACCGACGAGGATCTGAACACCCAGGACGACCAGATCAGGCTCTTGCTCGACCGCATGGTCGACGGGCTGATCGTGGCGCGCGTCGGCGACGGCGCGATCCTCAAGCGGATCGTCGCTGACGCCAATGTGCCGGTGGTGCTTCTGGACCGCCTGTGCGAGGGCGTCGATACCGATGCGGTGGTTCTCGACAACCAGCGCGCCGTGTTCGACGCAATCCGCTATCTGATCAATCTCGGCCACCGGCGCATCGGCTATATCACCGGCACCTCGGACATTTCACCCATGCATGACCGTATGACCGGATATTGCGAGGCGCTTCAGGCCGCCGGCCTGCCGGTGCTGGAAGAACTGGTGCGCTCGGGTAATTTCCATGAGATCGACGGCTACAACGCCACCATGCAGCTTTTGTCGCTGCATGACCGGCCAAGCGCGATCTTCTCGGCCAACAACCCGATGGTGATCGGCACCATGAAGGCGATCCGCGACATCGGCCTGTCCTGTCCGGAGGACATTTCGGTAGCCTGCTTCGACGATTTCCCCTGGTCGGACGTGTTCCAGCCGCAACTGACCACCGTGGCGCAGCCGGTGCAGGCGATCGGCGAACAGGCGGCCAATCTGCTGCTCGATCGGCTGGGCGGCGACAGGGATGCGCCGCCGCGCAAACTCGTGCTCAAGGGTAGGCTGATGATCCGCGATTCATGCCGGCCGGTGGCGGCCCTGGTGCAGAGCGCGAACGCCTGAACAGGCGCGCGCCAGCCTGGTTAGAAGACGCCGGAAGACAGCGCCTGCAGCTTTGAAAAGACGCCCTTGCCGCCGGTGATGACCTTTGTCCCGCTTTGCAGCACGGTCCTCGGATCGGCCTTCAGCACCGTACCGCCGGCTTCCTCGATCAGCAGCATGCCGGCCACGCAGTCCCAGGCGTTCATGTGTTCCTCGACATAGCCGAGCAGCCGGCCCGAGGCGACATAGGCGAGCATCAGCGCGCCCGACGCGTTGCGGAAGAAGACGCCGCCTTCGGCCAGGATCTTCTTGATCAGCACGGCGATGTTCTCGGCCTCGGCCCGGTTCGAGAATCCGGTGCCGACGGAGCCTTCTTCAAGGCTCCTCGCCGCACTCGTCCTGATCGGCCGGCCGTTGAGGAAGGCGCCGCCGCCCAGCCTTCCGTGGAAGGTCTCGCCCGTCGACGGTTCGTGGATGACGCCGACGATCGTCTCTCCATCCTTGGCGCAAGCGATAACCACGCACCAGGCCGGAATGCCGCGCACGAAATTCGCGGTGCCGTCGATCGGGTCGATCACCCAGGCGTAACCCGTCGAGCCGGCGACCGAGGCATGTTCCTCGCCGACGATGCCGTCCCGAGGGTAGTCGGCGGCGATGGCCGCGCGGATGAACAGCTCGACCTCGCGGTCGGCCTGCGAGACCAGGTCCTGATGGCCCTTGCTCTCGATGGTCAGGCTGTCGAGGTCACGGAAATATCCAAGGCCGAGTTCGCCGGCGCGCCGCGCCAGATCGATGGCGAACTGCGTGCGTGCGTCGAGATCATGGGTCAAGGGAAGGCTCGCCTTTGCGTAGGGATGCCCCGCACTTAGCAGAGCATCGGCATCGGCAAAAGCGCCTGCCGGCCAATAAATCTCAGGCCGCTTGCGACAGCGATTTGTGCGCCTCGGCCAGAATCTCGAACGACCGCACGCGCGCGGCGTGATCGAAGATCTGCGCGGTGACCATAAGCTCGTCGGCGCCGGTGCGGCGCACGAACGCATCGATGCCTTGCCGGACCGTTTCGGGCGAGCCGACGACGGCGCAGGACAGCGCCTGGCCGAGCATGGTCTTGGCCATCGGGTCGAGGTCCCGGTCATAGTTCTCGACCGGCGGCGGCAATTTTCCGGGCCTGCCGGTGCGCAGATTGACGAAGGCCTGCTGCAGCGAGGTGAACTGGAGCCGCGCCTCGGCGTCGGTGGGTGCCGCAAAGACATTGAGGCCGAGCATGACATGCGGCTTGTCGAGTTGCTCGGAGGGCTGGAAGCGCGAGCGGTAGATGTCGAGCGCGTGGTCGAGTTCGGCCGGCGCGAAGTGCGAGGCGAAGGCGTAGGGCAGGCCGAGCATGGCGGCCAGCTGCGCGCCGTAGAGGCTCGACCCGAGAATCCAGATCGGCACGGTCTGGCCTTCGCCGGGAACGGCACGCAGGCGCTGGCCTTCCTCGGCCGGCAGGAAATAGCCCATCAGCTCGACGACATCCTGCGGGAAATTGTCGACGCCGGCCTCGAGATTGCGGCGCAGCGCGCGTGCCGTATTCATGTCGGTGCCGGGAGCGCGGCCGAGCCCGAGGTCGATGCGGCCTGGATAAAGGGCGGCAAGCGTGCCGAACTGCTCGGCGATCACCAGCGGCGCATGGTTGGGCAGCATGATGCCGCCGGCCCCGACGCGGATGGTCCTCGTGCCGCCGGCGACATGGGCGATGACCACGGCCGTTGCCGCGCTGGCAATGCCCGGCATGTTGTGGTGCTCGGCCAGCCAGTAGCGCTTGTAACCGAGCCGCTCGGCATGCTGGGCGAGGTCCAGCGAATTGGCCAGCGAGCGCGAGGCATCGCTGCCCTCGACGATCGGCGACAGGTCGAGAACGGACAGTTCGGTCATGTATTGGTCTCCACGATCTTGTTCTCGCGCACCCGTGCCTCGAAGGCCGTGCGGTCGGGAATGGTGATGCCGAGCTGGCCTTCCAGCGTGTCGGCGAGTTCGGCGGCGGTGGCGATCTCCTTCTGCTCGGTACGGCCGTCAATGTGATGGATCGACAGGCGGTTGCCGCGCAAACCGTAGCGCCGGTCGGGTGCCGCCCGCGCCGCCAGAACCGAGGTCACGAAATGCGATGCCGGGTTGGTCGACATGAAATAATTGCTGATGGAATAGTCGACCTCATAGTGCGGCTGCAGGTCGAACCGATACAGCGTACGCCAGCCGCCGCCGATGGCGGCCTGCAGGCGGAAGTGATCACCGGTTTCGACGATGCGGAATGTTTCGTGCGGGGTCTTCTGTTCGAGGCCCGGATCGAGCCGCAGCGGGGCGGTCAGCGTCAGGCCGCCAAAACCGACATCGGCGATATAGGTCCGTTGATCGAGATCTATGCGCAGCAGCATGTGGCTACGCGCCGTGATGGCGTCCTCGGGCTGGCCCAGCAGCACCCGCGCCGCAAGGCCGCCGACCTCGAAGCCCAGCGCCTTCAGCGCATGCATGAAGAGGAGATTGTGCTCGAAGCAATAGCCGCCACGCCCGCCAAGCACGATCTTGTCCTGCAGCGAGGCGATGTCCAGACGGACCGGGCGCCCCAGAAACGGGTCCATGTTCTCGAATGGGATCGCCTGTGGGTGCAGGAAATGCAGCGTCTTCAGCATGTCGAGCGAAGCATCCCGGGAACCGGCATGGCCGATCCGGCTGAAATAGGCGTCGAGGTCGAAGGGAATGTCGCTCATCGGGAAGGGGCACCGGCACTGATCGGCCGGATATAGGCATTCGATACCGCCGCCGCAAACCGAGCGCCGCTTACGCGGCGGCCTGGCCGTCCTATTCGTCCGCTTCCTCTTCCACGACCGTGGCATGTTGCGCGGCGAGAAAATTGCCGACATGACTGAGACCTTCGAAATGGTCGCAGAACACCTTGATGACGACCAGCAGCGGCACCGCCATCAACGCGCCGACGAAGCCCCACAGCCATGACCAGAAAGCGATGGCGATGAAGATCGCCACGGCGTTGATCTCGAGCCGCCGCCCGACCACCATCGGCGTTACGAACTGGCCTTCGACGATATCGCACAGGATGACGAAGGCGGGCGCCAGGAGCGCGTAGGTGATCGTGTCGAAGCTGATCAGCGCGATGACCGCGACCAGCAGGATGGTGATCAGCGCCCCGACATAGGGCAGGAAGTTGAGCAGCGCCGCCGCCGCGCCCCAGACCAGCGGATTGGGCATGCCGAGCCCCCACAGCCCCAGCCCGATGACGGCGCCCAGCCCGGCGTTGATGACGGCGACGGTGAGCAGGTAATGCGAGATCTCGCGCTCGACGTCGTAGACGACGCGCAGCGCCCGCTTCTTCTGGCTGAGGCTGGCGAAGGACTGGATGATCTTCTCGTAGAACAGCGTGCCGGAGGCGAGCAGGAACAGCGACAGCACGAAAACGATGGTGATGCTGGTGCCCGCGTCGAGAATGTTGCTGGCGGCGGTGGACAGGATGCCGGACGGGGCCACCGCGACCCGCTGCACGCCCGGTTCCTGGGAGGTCTCGGTCAGCGCTTCGAGTTGATGGGCAAGATCCATCATCCGCGCCAGCGGCCGCTTGAACTGCGCCAGCCGCTCCGTGAGCTGCTGGCCGATCGAGGAGGTGTTGTTGAGCAGATCGATGACCGGTCCGCTGAGCAGGTAGCCGGCGCTGGTGAACACGAAGATCGAGAAAAGCACCAGCATTGTCGCCGAAACCACCTCCGGGATGCCCCGCTTGCGCAGGAAACGGACGATTGGCGTCAGGGTCAGCGTCAGCAGGAAGGCGAGCATGACCGGCATGAAAAAAGCCTTGCCGAAATAGATCGCCGCGGTGGTCATCAAAATGAAGATGCCGATCAGCAGCGACCGCATCAGCCGCAAATCCGCGCGCGCCTGGGCACGCGGATCGGGGTCGTCGGCGACGCCTGCGGCCAAGGCTGCGGGTTCGGTCTTCATGCTGATCCCCTCGCGCCGGCGCGCCCCTCAGCGGTCGGCAATGCACGGAAGAAACGCGCAGTCGCGGGCGGAGGTTCCATGAGCCGGCTTCAGGAGCGAAGTCTCCGGTGCGGGCTCGGATCCAATGAAGTGCGCCGCCCGAAATATTACATTCGATGTAATTGAGACCATGCTTCCAGCACGAGTAATACAAGGCATGTTTTCGCGCAGCGGGTTCATGTAATCCGGCGGTGCAACGCGCGATCGATAGCACCATGTCATGGCGCAGCGCGGAAACTATCCATGTGGTCAGAAACAGATATTTGAACAGAGGATTCTACAATGCAAAGGTTCACTCTTCAGACACTCGAGTCGGCACCGGAACAATCCAGACCCGCTCTGGCGTCGTTGACGGAAAAATTCGGCTTTCTTCCCAATGTCATGGCGACGATGGCAAACAATCCGGTTCTCCTCAATGGTTTCGTCTCGAGCTTCGGCAGTTTTCACGGCGGAAGCTTCGACGAGATCGAAAAGCAGGTGCTGCTGCTCACCAACGCGGTCACGATCAGATGTCCCTGGACCGTCGCCGCGCATTCTACATTCGCCATCGAGGACGGGATTGCCCCGAGCGAGGTCAAGGCGATCCGGGATGGTAGGTTGCCGGCGGACCCGAAATATGCGGCCCTCTCGGCGCTTACCAAGGCGTTGATCGAAAACAAGGGAAATGTCAGCGATGCCGACATCGATGCGTTTACTTCGGCCGGCTATTCGAAGGCCCAGATTCTGGAAGTGGTAACCGGCGTCGGCGTTTCCACCATGGCGGCAACCACCACCAATGTGGCCGGTACGCCGATCGAGGATCGCTTCCAGGCGCAGGCATGGTCTCCCATCGCCGCGATTGCCGCCTGACCCGATCGACGGCGCATGGGACCTGCTGGTGCCATGCGTCGTCGGACAAGCGTGATCGCATCGGTGTATCGTCGAGGGACGTCGAGGACAGCATTCCATGAAAACGAATCCTGGAACGACCATGACACCCGACCTGGGTACGCTCTTGCGTTACTGGCGCAATGTGCGTGGCAAAAGTCAGCTTGACCTGTCCCTAGACACCGGCATCTCGCAAAGGCAGATCAGCTTCATCGAAAGCGGACGCAGCGTTCCCGGCCGCGACACCTTGATGGCTATCGCCGGGGCGCTCGACGTCCCTTTGCGCGAGCGCAACGCTTTGCTCCTGGCGGCGGGCTACGCGCCGATGTTTTCCGAAGGCGCCTGGGATTCCGTGGAAATGAGAAGCGTGACCGATGCCTTGACGCGGATTCTGCGGCAGCATGAACCCTATCCGGCGCTGGTCATGGACCGGTACTGGAACGTGCTGATGACCAACCAGGCCGCGCCGCTCTTCTTCGGCTGTTTCCTGGACATGGCCGCTCGGCAAGCGCCGCGCAACATGCTCCACCTGATGTTCGATCCCGAAGGTATGCGCCCGTTCGTCGCCAATTGGCCCGAGGTAGCACGCGGCCTGTTCGAGCGCGTCTATCGCGAATCCATCGGCCGCGTCGTCGATCAAAGGACCAGGGATCTGTTGACGGCGTTGCTCGACTATCCGGATGTGGAGAGCGAGTGGAAGAATCCGGTGGCGATCGGCTTCATGCCGGTCATCCCGCTCGGCTTCGTCAAGGACGGTCGCCGCTTGAATTATTTTTCGATGATCACAACTGTAGGCACCCCCCAAACCGTCGCCGCCCAGGAACTACGCATCGAGTGCATGTTCCCGGCCGACGAGGCGACCGAAATCCATCATGCCGCGATGATGGACGCGGCCTCGCACCGGCCAAAGCCATAGGCCTGCGCATCGCGGGGCGGATGGAATGGGGCCCTGCTCTCGCGGGCCCCATCGAGTTCACGCGACAGGCGCCGCCACGGCGGGTGCGGGTTTCGCCGTTTCCTTGCGCACGATCGGCGCCACCTTGGTGCCGTAAAGCTCGATCGCCTTCATGATCTTGGCGTGCGGCATGGTGCCGATCGCCATCTGCAGCAGGAAGCGGTCGTTGTTGAAAATCCTGTGCTGGGCGACGATCTTTTCCGCGACCTGCTCCGGATTGCCGACGAACAGGGCGCCGCTGGGACCACGCGACTGGTCGAAATGCGCCCGCGATGTCGGACCCCAGCCGCGCTCACGGCCGATACGGTTCATCACCTCGGCCTGCGGTCCGTAGAAATCGTCCGCCGCCTGCTCGGTCGTGTCGGCGATGAAGCCGTGTACGTTGATGCTGGTGGCCAATCCCGCCGGATCGCTGCCGGCCCGCTTGGCGGCCTCGTGGTAGAGGTCGAACAGCGGCGCGAAGCGCGCCGGTTCGCCGCCGATGATGGCGAGCGCCAGCGGCAGGCCGAGCGCGCCGGCGCGGGCGGCCGACTGCGGCGTTCCGCCAATGGCGATCCAGACCGGCAGCCGGGCCTGGAAGGGCCGGGGATAGACGCCGCGATCGTTGATCGGGGCGCGCAGATTGCCCGACCAGGTGACCTTCACCTGGTCGCGGATGGCAAGCAAAAGGTCGAGCTTTTCGGCGAACAGCTCGTCATAGTCTTCCAGATTATAGCCGAACAGCGGGAAGGATTCGATGAACGAACCGCGCCCCGCCATGATCTCGGCCCGGCCGCCCGACAACAGGTCGAGCGTGGAAAACTGCTGGAAGACGCGAACCGGATCGTCGGAGGACAGGACGGTGACCGCGCTGGTCAGCCTGATGCGTTTCGAGCGTTCCGCCGCCGCGGCCAGCGCCACGACGGGCGCCGAGGCGGCATAGTCGGGCCGGTGATGTTCGCCGAGGCCAAACACGTCGAGGCCGACCTGGTCGGCCAGTTCGACTTCCTCGATCAGGTTGCGCAACCGCTCGTGCGGGCCGATGGCGCCGGGACCCGGCGCAGGGCTTACATCGGCAAAAGTGTAGAGGCCGAGTTCCATTGATGTCATCCCGGTGTGTTGATTGTTGCGCTAGAGGTAGCGACGCGCCCGCCACGCCGCCAGAGGGCGGCTGGTGAACAGTGCATGTCGATTTCGGCGGCAAATGCGTCTCCCGGGTGCAACATCCCGGAATTTCATGGCTGGCATACCGTTTTGGCGCTTGAACTCCCGGTTTTCGCGCGTATGTAAGCGTCGCGAATAGACTTCAAGGAAGTGGACTTGGCTATCTACAGGGAAAAAGACATATTCGAACGGCGCAATGCCGCGAACGAGGCAAAGAAGGCGCTTCTGGAGCGCTTCAAGTCAAAGCCGGCAGCAGACGATCCCGCGGTGCTGGCGCGACAGGCCGAACGCAAGGCGATCCTTGCGGCCCGTGAAATCCGCGAGGCCGAAAAGGCCCGGCTGAAGCAGGAAAAGTTGGCACGCGAGGCGGCCGAGAAGGCCGAGCGCGAGGCCGCCGCCGAAGCGGCGCGCATCGCCGCCGAAGAGGCCGCCGCGGCGGAAGCGAAGATCCGGGAAGCAGAAGAGAACGACCGCATCTCCCGCTTGCTGGCCGACGAAGCCGAACGCAAGGCCAAGCGTGACGCACGCTATGCTGCGCGCAAGGCTCGCAACGGCAGGGCCCCGCCCGGTTTTACCGGCCGCTGAGCGCTTCGCTCGTTTCAAGATGATGAACCAGGGCTGCCTTGTTGTGGCCCTGCTTGCGTTTGTGCGCATGAACCGGACCGCCGGACATGCTTGCCGGGCGGGTCCGTTAGCCTGTTCGCGTCGGGTCGCCCCGAGAGCAATTGCAGGAAAAGTGAAACGGTTTTCCTGGGAGAAGCGCGTAGCGCTTCCCCTTGGGAATTGCGTCAAAACAAAGAGTTAGGCAGTTCGCCGTTTCCGTGAAACGGTGAACTAGGCCGCGAACTTCAGCCCCATGATGCCGCAGACGATGAGGGCGATGCAGGCAAGCCTGATCGCCGTGGCCGGCTCGCCCAACAGCCAGATACCGAGCAGCGCGGTGCCGACTGTGCCGATACCCGTCCACACCGCATAGGCGGTGCCGACGGGCAGCGTCTTCAGCGCCAGGCCGAGCAAGGTGAGGCTGACGATCATCGAAGCGACCGTAAGCACGGTCGGAACCAGCCTGCTGAAGCCATCGGTGTATTTGAGACCGATTGCCCAGCCTATTTCGAACAGGCCGGCAAAAAACAGAAGAATCCAGGACATCGGAGCGCTCCATCGAAACATCCAGGCCCGCGGCCTCGGATGCTCGTTCGACAAGGGCGGGTCGTCCCGACCGATTTTTCGGAAAGTGCGAGGTCGTCCCCGCGCCATCGATATAGGGCTCTCCGAACGCCCGATCAACACATGCCGGCGGCATTGCCCAATACCGCCGGTGAAATCCCGCCGCGCCGGATTGGCGAGACTTACTTTTCCTTGATCCGCATTGCCTTGACCGGCGGCGCCTTGAGGGCCGGAGCGGCGGCGGGCTTCTTGGCATCCTTCTTCGGCTTGCGGGCTTCCTTGCCTGCCTTCATCGCACCTTTAGCCATGATTCGTTCCTCCAGTTGCGGGACGCGAAGTGAAACAAGAGAAGCGTTTCTAGGCAAGGGGCTGTTTGGGTCCCGCCACCCTTGCCCGGCGCGTATCAACCGCTTTCCGGCCGTCCGGCCCCACCGTGGCCAGAACGGATCGGCGGGCGATGCGTTGAGGATGGATGTGGAGCTTGCGCGCGAGGGCGGCTAAGCTCTCCCGCAACATCGGCGACGACGAGGAAGCGATGGCAGGGCACGGCGGCTCCAGGACGGTCATCTATGCGGCGCTAGCCGGCAATCTCGCGATCGCGCTGACCAAGTTCGCCGCCGCTTTCTTCACCGGCAGTTCAGCAATGCTGTCGGAGGGCGTGCACTCGCTGGTCGACACCGGCAATGGCGGCCTGCTGCTTTACGGCATGCACCGCGCCGCGCGTCCGGCGGACCGCACGCATCCCCTCGGCCATGGCCGGGAACTCTATTTCTGGAGCTTCATCGTCGCCCTTCTCGTCTTCGCGCTGGGCGCGGGGGTGTCATTCTACGAGGGCATAGTCCACATCATGGCGCCCGAACCGGTCGCCAACGTCAAGGTCAACTACATCGTGCTCGGACTGTCCTTCCTGTTCGAGGGCAGCTCCTGGCTGGTGGCGCTGAAGGAATTTCGCCGGGAGAAGGGTGGGCAGGGCTGGCTGCAGGCGGTGCAATCGAGCAAGGATCCGAGCGTCTATACCGTCTTGTTCGAGGACAGTGCCGCGCTGCTCGGCCTGATCGTCGCCTTCGCCGGCATATTGGCGGCGGAGATTTTCGAGATGCCCGAGCTCGACGGCGCCGCCTCGATCGGCATCGCGCTCATACTGGGCGCCACGGCTATTTTCCTGGCGCGCGAAAGCAAGGGCCTGCTCATCGGTGAGCCGGCCTCCCCCGAGGTCCAGCAAAAGGTGCTCGCGATCGCCCAGCAGGATCCGGCGGTGCAGCGGGCGAACGGCGTGCTGACGGTCCATTTGGGGCCACGCGAGATCGTCGCCGGCCTGAGCATCGAATTCGAGGACCATCTGGCGGCGCCGGAGATCGAGGCCTGTGTCGAGCGCATCGAGGCGCGGCTGAAGAAGGAAATGCCCGAGATCACCCGGCTATTCGTCAAGCCGCAGACGTCAGGCACCTGGGAACAGCGGCGCAAGCTGATCGAATCGGCGTCCGGATAATTGAACATGGTCCGGAAATCGCCCCGCTATAGCGATCATGCCCTGGCCTAGTGCCGCGCCGTTGCCTCGCGGTCCCGCGCGGCTAAGATCAGCCGAGCGATGTTGGAGGAATGACGATGAAGATCGACGGCGGCTGTCATTGTGGTGCCATCACCTATGAGGCGGAGGTCGACCCGGAAAAGACCTCGATCTGCCACTGCACCGATTGCCAGCAACTGACCGGCACGGCGTTTCGCGTCACCGTCCCGGCGTCGCAGGATCACTACCGGATCACTAGGGGCTCTCCGAAAATCTATATCAAGACGGTGGCGAGTGGCGCCAAGCGTACCCAGGCCTTCTGCGCCGACTGCGGCTCGCATCTTTATGCGACATCGGTCGGCGACGGCCCGAAGGTCTATGGGATCAGGGTTGGATCCGCGCGGCAACGTCAGGATCTGGTTCCGAGACAGCAAAAGTGGCACCGTTCCGCGCTGCACTGGCTCCCGGAATTCGAGGGCATGACAACGGTGGAGGAACAGTAGCTCCGGCTACTTTCAGTCGTCGCCTTCCACGACCCTCAGCCTCAACTGCCCCGTTTTGGAATCGGCCACGCGCGTGCCGGCCTCTACCTTGGGGGCGGCGCCGCGCGGCGCGTCGGGCTCGACTTCCCCGAACTCCAGCGCCTCGATCTTCTGGCCGCGCTTGGTCACTTTCGAGGTCGAGACGAGGATGTCCTCGATGTCCTTGGCCGACTGGCCGAAATGGCCCTGCAATTTGCGCACCCGCTCGTCGACGCGCTGGACGTCTTCCATCAGCCTGATGACCTCGCCCTGGATCAGATGCGCCTGTTCGCGCATGCGGGCATCCTTGAGGATCGCCTGGATGACCTGGATCGACAGCATCAAGAGAGACGGTGAGACGATGACGACGCGGGCGCGGTGCGCCTTCTGAACGACGGCTTCGAAATTCTCGTGGATCTCGGCGAACACCGATTCCGACGGCACGAACATGAAGGCGGTGTCCTGCGTTTCGCCCTGGAGCAGGTATTTTTCCGAAATATCGCGGACATGGATCTCGATGTCGCGTCGGAAGGCCTGGGCCGCGACCTTCTGCAGATCGGCGCCGTCGGCGGCGCGGATGGCGTTCCAGGCTTCCAGCGGAAATTTGGCATCGATGGCCAGCGACGGCGCGCCGTTCGGCATCTTCACCAGGCAGTCCGGCCGGCTGCCGTTCGACAGCGTCGCCTGGAATTCGTAGGCGCCATGCGGCAGGCCGTCGGCGACGATCGCCTCCATGCGCGATTGGCCGAAGGCGCCGCGCGTCTGCTTGTTGGAGAGGATTGCCTGCAACTGCACGACCTGGCCGGCGAGCGACTGGATGTTGCCTTGTGCGGTGTCGATGACCGCCAGCCGCTCCTGCAGTCTCGCCAGGCTCTCATGGGTGGATTTGGTCTGCTCGGTCATGGTCTGACCGATACGGCCGGTCATGGCGTCGAGCCGCTGGCCGATCGACTGCGTCAGTTCGGCCTGGCGCGCGCCGAATACTTCGGCGATTGCGCCCATGCGGCCCTGCATCTCGGCCTGGCTCTGCAATATGCCGGCCATCCGCGCCTCGGCGTCGCGGGCGTGGTCGGCGGCTTCCGCGGCGGCGACCGCGCGCGCCTTGGCCGCGCGCCACAGTGCGATAACCAGCGCCACGAACAGGCCGAGAAACAAAAGGGCGCCGAAGGCCAAGGCGTGGCCGAGCGTGATCGTGGTGGCGCCAAGCCGGGCGACAGGCTCCGAAAGGATGGTGCTCAGATCATTCATGTGGACAGCATAGCCGATTCGGCTTGCTAGCACAGATCAAAACGTGAACGAGACGCACGTCCAACGGTTGACGCCTTTCTTTTGAGGTCTTAGTTGGAACGCCATGCCGATCAAGCCGCTCATCATTCTTCCCGACCCCATCCTGCGCCAGGTTTCCAAGCCGGTGGAGCGTGTCGACGCGCCCTTGCGCAAACTGGCCGACGACATGCTGGCGACGATGTATGACGCGCCCGGCATCGGGCTGGCGGCAATCCAGATCGGCGAGCCGTTGCGCATGCTGGTGATCGACCTCGCCAAGGAGGACGAAACGCCGGCGCCGCATGTCTTCATCAATCCCGAGATTCTCGACAGCGCCGACGCGCGTTCCGTCTACGAGGAAGGCTGTCTGTCGATTCCGGATTACTATGCCGAGGTCGAGCGCCCGGCTTCCGTGCGGGTCAAATATCTCGACCGCGACGGCGCGCTGCAGGAGATGGAGGCCGAGGGCCTGATGGCGACCTGTCTGCAGCACGAGATCGACCATCTTAACGGCGTGCTGTTCATCGACCACATCTCCAAGCTGAAGCGCGACATGGTGGTGAAGAAGTTCAAGAAGATCGCCAGGGACAAGGCGCCGGGCAAGCTGGCAGGATAGGGCAATGCCCCTGCGCGTCATCTTCATGGGCACGCCGGAGTTTTCGGTGGCGACGCTGCGCGCGATTGCCGAGGCCGGGCATGAGATCGCGGCCGTCTATACGCAACCGCCGCGCGCGGCCGGCCGGCGCGGGCTGGAATTGACGCCGTCGCCGGTTCAGCGCGAGGCGGAGCGGCTTGGCATCGAAGCGCGCACGCCGACATCGTTGAAGGGCGAGGCCGAGCAGGCTGCTTTTGCCGCCCTTGGCGCCGATGTCGCCGTGGTCGTCGCCTATGGTCTGCTGCTGCCCAAGGCGGTTCTGGACGCGCCCCGGCTTGGCTGCGTCAACGGTCATGCCTCGCTTTTGCCGCGCTGGCGCGGCGCCGCGCCCATCCAGCGCGCCATCATGTCCGGCGATACCGAGACCGGCATGATGGTGATGCGCATGGAGGAGGGCCTCGACACCGGCCCGGTGGGACTGGTTGAAAAATGCGCCATCGACCCCGATATGACAGCCGGCGATCTTCATGATCGGTTGATGAGCGTTGGCGCTGGCCTGATGGTCAAAGCGCTGACGGGGCTGGAAGACAACACCCTGACATTTTCCACGCAGGCCATGGAAGGGGTGACTTACGCCAGGAAAATCGATAAATCCGAGGCGCGCCTGGATTGGACACGGCCTTCTGTCGAGGTCCACAACCGCATTCGTGGCCTGTCGCCCTTTCCCGGCGCCTGGTCCGAGATAGAAATTGGCGGCCGCATGGAACGGCTGAAACTGCTTCGCTCGACGCTTCCGGATGGCCTGTCGCCTTCGGGAGACCAGGGCGAGTCGGGAGGAATTCTCGATGACCGGCTGACGGTCGCCTGCGGAAGCGGCGCGATCAGGCTGGTCGAAGTTCAACGTGCGGGCGGGAAGCCCGCTGCCGCGCAGGAGTTTCTGCGCGGAGCCAAGATCGAAAAAGGACTGAAATTCTCATGAGCATGATGTCGATACGCGCGGCGACGCCGCGGGACCGCGAGGCCATCCGCCTCGTCGAGGAACACGCTTTCGGCCAGCAGGCGGAAGCAGGCCTGGTCGATGCGTTAGTAACCGGTGGCGACGCCGTCGTAGAACTGGTGGCGGAAGAGGACGGCCAGCTGGTAGGCCACATCCTGTTTTCGCGGCTGTTCGTCCAGAGCGGCGGCAAGAGCTTTGCCGCCGTGGCGCTGGCGCCATTGGCGGTCGAGCCTTCCTTCCATGGCAGCGGCATCGGCGGCGCGTTGATCCGCGAAGGCCATATCCGGCTCAAGGAAGCCGGCGAGACGCTGGCCGTGGTGCTGGGCGATCCGGCCTACTACGGCCGTTTCGGCTACAGCCATGCCCGCGCCGAGAAGTTCGAGAGCCAATACCAGGGCGAAGCGCTGCAGGCGCTGGCCTGGGGTGATGCTCCCGAAGCCGGCAGGCTGGTCTATGCCTCCGCCTTTACCGCTCTGGCCGCGTAGAGCAGTCTACCGTTTCATGGAAACGGTGACCTGCTCTATCTCTTTGGTTCAACGCAATTCCGAACGAAAACCCGTTTCACGTTTTTCCTGGAATTGCTCGAGGCGAGAGCTATAGCCGCAAATGCCGCGTTTTCGCCTCGATATCGAATATGACGGCAGCCTGTTTGCCGGCTGGCAGCATCAGGCCGACCAGCCTTCGGTGCAGCAGGCGATCGAGCAGGCGGTCGAAAAATTCAGCGGCGAAGAGGTCCGCTTGCGCGCCGCCGGCCGCACCGATGCCGGTGTGCATGCGACCGCGCAGGTGGCGCATGTCGACCTCGCCAAGGAATGGTCCGGCGACAAGGTGCGCGATGCCATCAACGCCCATCTGCAGGCATCCGGCGCGCATGTCGCCGTTCTGAAGGCTGCGATCGTTCCCGACGAATTCGATGCCCGCTTCTCGGCCACCGGCAGGCATTATCTCTACCGCATCCTCAACCGGCGGGCGCCCTCGGCGCTGGACAAGGGCAAGGTGTGGTGGGTGCCGAAGCGGCTCGATGCCGGCGCCATGCATGAGGCGGCGAAGCTCCTGCTCGGCCGGCACGACTTCACCACCTTCCGCTCCACCCAGTGCCAGGCGAACAGCCCGGTCAGGACGCTGGAGCGGCTCGATGTGAACCGGGAGGGCGACATGATCGAGGTGAGAGCCTCGGCACGGTCCTTCCTGCACAATCAGGTGCGCTCCATGGTCGGCTCGCTGAAGCGCGTCGGTGACGGCGGCTGGACGTCAGCCGATCTCAAGGCGGCGCTCGAGGCGAAGGATCGCGCCGCCTGCGGCCAGGTGGCGCCGCCCGATGGGCTTTTCCTGACAGGCGTGGATTATCCCGGCCAGGGTGCTGTCTAACCCGGATAGAGCCTGGAAAGGCTCTGTGCCCCGACATCGTCCGGCACGGTGATGCCCAGCAGCATCTGCAGCCCGAACAGCACAAGCAGCGACGCGATGAACATGCCGACGAAAACGGCGGTGCCGACGGCCGCGCCCTTGCCGATCGTCACATTGGTCATGCGCCAGGTCAGCACCATGGACAGGCAAAACAGCAGCAGCGACACAAGGCTGGAAACCTGGCTTGTCGAGGACAGGAAGAGCCTGATCAGGGCCGAGGGCAGCATCAGCCAGGCGGTGATGGCCGAGGCCCAGTTGCTGGCGACGACATAGTGGACGAAGCGGCCGCCAATGCCGGCGCGCGGCGCCACCAGGGCGAGCGCGACCAGCGGCAGCACCCAGGAGCCGATATCGACCGTCGCCAGCCGCAATAGCATTGAGAAGCGGCCGGCGAAGGCGTCGGGATCGCCGATCTCGTTGGCGATACCGACCCAGCCGACGATCAGCGCCGGCGCCGCGACGATTATGGCGAAAAACGAATTCCAGAAACCGTCGGCCGACAGGTCGAGCAGGCGCAGGCCATCGGCCTTGCCGAGCATCAGCCGCCAGGCGCCGGTCAGCGAAGCTTGGGTTTCGTCCGCCGAAAGCATGCTGGTCAGCCCTGTCCGAACCAGTCTTCGATGAAGCGCTGGTAGATTCGCGTCAGCGTTTCCAGGTCGGCGATGGCGACGCGTTCGTCGACCATGTGCATGGTCTTGCCGACCAGGCCGAATTCGACCACCGGACAATAATCCTTGATGAAGCGCGCGTCCGATGTGCCGCCGGAGGTGGACAGCGCCGGCTTTTTGCCGACCACGGCACCGACCGAGCCGCTCAGCGTCTCGATCAGCCTGTCGTCGCGGGTCAGGAAGACATGGCTCGGCCGGTCGCGCCAGACCAGGTCATAGTCGATCGGCGTCTTCTTGCCCGGCCGGTATTTCTTGCGCCCGGCCGCCTGATCGAGGCGATTGTGGATTTCGCCCTGGACCGTCTCGGCCGTCCATGTGTCGTTGAAGCGGATGTTGAAGATCGCGGTCGCCTTGGCCGGGATGACGTTGGTGGCCGGATTGCCGACATCGATCGAGGTGACCTCCAGATTGGTCGGCTGGAAATCCTTCGTGCCCTTGTCGAAGACGGGATGCAGCAAGGCGTCCACCAGGCTCATCAGTCCGCGCACCGGATTGTCGGCGAGCTGTGGATAGGCGGCATGGCCCTGGCGGCCATTGACGGTGATGCTGCCCGACAGCGAGCCGCGCCGGCCGATCTTGATCATGTCGCCGAGCGTATCCGGATTGGTCGGCTCGCCGACGATCGAGGCGTCCCATTTCTCGCCCTTGGACGCGGCCCATTCGAGCAGCTTGACGGTGCCGTTGATGGCCGGACCTTCCTCGTCGCCGGTGATCAGCAGCGAAACCGAGCCCTTCGGCCCGCCCTTCTGCTCGACATGGCGTGCCACCGCCGCGATGAAACAGGCTATGCCGCCCTTCATGTCGACCGCGCCGCGGCCATACATCTCGCCATTGGCGATTTCGGCGGCGAAAGGCGGATGCGTCCAGGCCGCTTCGTCGCCGACCGGCACGACGTCGGTATGGCCCGCGAACATCAGATGCGGGCCGTTGCCGGAGCGCCTGGCATAGAGGTTCTGGATATCGGGCGTACCGTCCTCGGAGAAGACAGGCCGGTCCACCAGGAAACCAAGCGGTTTCAGCATCGCCTCCAGCGCGCTGAGCGCGCCGCCTTCGGCTGGCGTCACCGAGGCACAGCGGATGAGGGAGGCAAGGTTTGCGGCGGGATCGGTCGGCAGCGTCATGGCAAAAGCGATAGTCGAAAGCGAAACGCCTGTCACGGCCAGACGTAGGGGCCAGCGCTATGGCCTGACATACCGCCGACATTATGGTTTTCATGTCGTATAACAGAACTGGTGCGGAGCAAGAGATGGCTGACAAGGAAAAAAGGATCGTCATTGCCGGCGCCGGCAGCATTGGCTGTTATGCCGGCGGCTGCCTGGCGCTAGCCGGGCGGCAGGTTGCACTGCTGGCCCGGCCGCGCATCGAGGCAGCGTTGCGGCAGGGCGGGCTGCGCGTCAGCGACCTCGAAGGCCGTGATCGCCTCGTCAAGCCGGAACAACTCGCCGTCACCACCGATCCAGCCGTCGCCTTGCCCGGGGCCGATGTGATCCTGGTCACCGTCAAGAGCGGCGCGACGCAGGAGATGGCGGCACTCGTCAAGGCCCATGCCCGCCCGGATGCCGTGGTGGTGAGCCTGCAGAACGGCGTCGGCAATGCCGACAGGCTGCGCGCTATACTTGGCCAAAGAACGGTTTTGGCAGGCATGGTGCCGTTCAATGTCGTGCAGTCGGCCGACGGCGAACTGCCGCTCAACGTCCATCGCGCCAGCCACGGCAAGGTGATGATCGAAGAGGGCGGTCTTGCGGGCCTTCCCGACGTCGCCGGTTTTCTCAATGTCGAGGGGCTCGCCGTCGAAACGCATGGCGACATGAAGGCCGTTCTGTGGGGCAAGCTGCTGATGAACCTGAACAACGCGCTGGTGGCGCTGTCGGGTTTGCCGCTGGCCACCGAACTTGCCGACAGGCGCTGGCGGCTGGTCCTGGCCGGCCAGATCGACGAGGCCTTGCTGGCGATGAAGGCGTCCGCCATCGAGCCGGCGCGCATCGCCGGCCTGCGGCCGGCGCTGCTGCCGAAAGTGCTCAGGCTGCCCGACTGGCTGTTCAAGCTGCTGGCGCGCCGCATGTTGGCGATCGACCCCGAGGCGCGCTCGTCAATGTGGGATGATCTGCAGCGAGGCCGGCCGACGGAAATCGACGACCTGCAGGGCGCAGTCTTGCGGCTCGCCGAAAAAGCCGGCACGCCGGCGCCGACGATCCAGCGGATCAGCGCTTTGGTGCGTGCGGCGGAAGCCGAGCGGCTTGGCTCGCCGGGTCTGGTGCCGGAGAAGCTTCAAGCGCCGCCGGCCGGCCCTCGATCAGCGTGATCTTCTGCCAGATTTTCCGGGATAGATTGGAGCTCAGATTCTCGATGTCGTTGACGCCGTCGATGACGATATCGTCATTGACCGACTGGGCGAACAGGGCCGCGATCTTGCCGGTGATCGACAGCATCTCCGAACAATAGTCGAGATAGCGCGCCAGATCGGCGGCATTGGTGAGGCGGCGGGCGGGCGAATGCGCCGTTGGCTTGAAACTGGCCGACAGCGTCGCTGGATCCTTGGTCAACTGGTGCATGTCGATGACGTGGATCAGCGAGCGCAGGCCGTGCAGCTGACGAAAGACCTTCTTGCGCTTGATGCGCTCCTCGGTGCGGATCAGCGCCAGAAAGCCGAGCACCGCGAGGATGACGGTGTTGATCGAAGCCTCGATGCCTTGCACCGATTGCACCGCGTCGTCGCTTCCTGAAATACGGTCGAGCGGCAGGATGGTGCCGACAAACAGGAACACCAGCACACCGGCGATGAAGGCGGCGACGATCAGGCCGCGCAGCCACCAGATCGGCTCCTCCAGCGCCTTTGCCGCCTTGGCGAGGTCGCGCGACAGCGACACCAGTTCGGTCGCGACGCCGCGCAACCCTGCTTGCGGGAAGCGATCGGCAATGCGCCCTTCCAGACGTTCGGCGGTCTCGACGATCAGTTTCGGATCAAGCGTGCGGTAGCGCATGCCCGACAGGTCCTCAGGGTTGAGCCGGCTCGTTGGTGCGCCGGCCGTAACGGTTGGGTCCAGGCTGCCCTGGAAACAGGCACAAGACAAGGAAGGCGACGATCGAGACGACCGGCACGAACAGGATCAGCGCCGCAATGCCGGGCTTGTCGAGGTCGTGCAGGCGCTTGATCGCCAGCGCGATATTCGACCACAGCGAGGCGATGAAGGCGATGAAGAAGATGAACGACCACATATTGCTCTCGGGCGAGCCTTCCGGCACCAGCGTGAAGCGGTACAGCGGGAACGCCTGGATGATGGCGACGAGCAGGCCGCCAAGAAAATAGGCCGCGCGGCTGACGCGGCCCGATGTCTTGAAGAAAAGCCAGATGAGATCCGATCTGTCAGGCAAGCGGGTCCGGTCCGTATTGATTGGCACCTTTGGTGCCTTCGAGAATTCCTAGCTCGACGAGCAGCCAGATGGCACCGATGAAGGGCACGAGAGCGATCAGCGTCCACCAGCCCGACTTGCCGCGATCATGCCAGCGTTTGGCGTAGACGCCGAAGATCGAATAGAGCATGGCGAGCGTGTATACCACATAGATAAAACCATAGGGCATGCTGTTGAATGTCGTGCCGAGGATATTGTCGAGGATCATCGCGACAATCGCGCCGACGAAAATGACGCCCACACAAGCCCAGAACTTCGCGCGGTTGATGCGACCCTCGTAGCTGGTCAGCAGATATTTCCAGTCCATGTCACCCCTCCGTCATGTCAGGCGCGACCCATTGCCGCGCCGGCGGAAGGTGCTCCTGCTTTTCGAAAAGATCAATCGCGCAGCAATTCGTTGATCGAGGTCTTGGACCGGGTCTTGGCGTCGACGCGCTTGACGATCACGGCGCAATAGAGGCCGGGGCCGGGCTCGTTGTTTGGAAAAGCCTTGCCCGGCATCGAGCCGGCGACGACGACGGAATTGGGCGGTACCTCGCCATAGAAGACCTCGCCGGTAGCTCGATCGACAATCTTGGTCGACTGGCCGATGAAGACGCCCATGCCGAGCACCGAACCCTCGCGCACGATGCAGCCTTCGACCACTTCGGAACGCGCGCCGATGAAGCAATTGTCCTCGATGATGGTCGGGCCGGCCTGCATCGGCTCCAGCACGCCGCCAATGCCGACGCCGCCGGAAAGGTGGACGTTTTTGCCGATCTGGGCGCAGGAGCCGACCGAGGCCCAGGTGTCGACCATGGTGCCGGAATCGACATAGGCGCCGACATTGACGAAGGACGGCATCAGGACGGCACCCGGCGCGACATAGGCGGAACGGCGCACGATCGACGACGGGACGGCGCGGAAGCCCGCCTTCTCGAAATCGACGGCGCTCCAGCCATCGAACTTCGACGCCACCTTGTCCCACCACACGGCCTCGCCCGGACCACCCTTGATGATTTCCATCGGGTTGAGCCGGAAGGAGAGCAGCACCGCCTTCTTCAGCCACTGATTGACATGCCATTTGCCGTCGGCCTGCCGCTCGGCGACGCGGGCGGCCCCACGGTCGAGCAGGTCGAGCGCCGACTGGATGGCGTCGCGCACCTCGCCGCGGGTCGCGGTCGAAATGGCGTCACGTTCCTCGAAGGCCTTGTCGATGGTCTTTTCGAGGCTCGCCAGATCGGGCTTCGACATGAATTTGCTCCATTACCAAGCTGTTAAGGGCTGCGCCTTAACCTGTTTAAGAGTCGCGCGGACGCCTGGCAGGCTTTGCCTGCCCGGGTCTTTGCATGTAGCAGGTTCTTGTCGCAAAACCGCCGCACACTTTTGCGGAACCTGCTTATGTTAAGGCTCAATGGGGGTCAATCGCGCCTGCGTCATGGGACGGCGCAAGTAAGGGAATTTGGACGGGTGGACTCGATGACTCCTATGGAAAAGGCGGGATGGACGCCGCTACCGCATTCGGACGAGGATCTGGAGCGGTCGAAGAGCGTGCCGGACACGCCGCAGACACGGGCCGAGACCTACCGGCTGGCCTGGAACGATCCCGACTTCATGACGCGGCGCGAACTGCGCGCGGTGCGGCTGCAGCTCGAACTCCTGAAGCCGGAAATGATCCTGGCCGAGCGCGGTATCCGCTCGACGGTGATCCTGTTCGGCGGCGCGCGCCTGCCCGAGCCCGGCGGCGAGGCATGGGCGGCCAAGAACGAGACGCAGAAGAAGAACCTCGAGGAAAACAGCAAATATTACGAGGAGGCGCGCAAATTCGCCCGCCTTTGCTCGCAGCAGTCCGCCGCTTCCTATTATCGCGAATATGTCGTGGTGACCGGTGGCGGGCCTGGCGTGATGGAAGCGGGAAACCGCGGCGCCGACGATGTCGGCGCGCCGTCGATCGGTCTCAACATCGTGCTGCCGCACGAGCAGGCGCCGAACCCCTATGTGACGCCGGAACTCTGCTTCAACTTCCACTATTTCGCCATTCGCAAGATGCACTTCGTCATGCGCGCCAAGGCGGTCGCGGTGTTTCCCGGCGGCTTCGGCACCATGGACGAGTTCTTCGAGACACTGACCTTGATCCAGACCGGGCGCATGGAGCGCGTGCCGGTGATCCTGTTCGGCAAGTCGTTCTGGAAACGGGCGATCGATCTCGACTTCCTCGCCGAGCAGGGCACGATCAGCCCCGGTGATCAGGACATTATCGACTTCGTCGACACGGCGGATGAGGCCTGGGGGATCATCAGCAGGTTTTACAAATTAGGGGAGTAGGACGGAGAACTGAGGAACTGGGGAATTGAAGAATTGAGGAAAAGAGGACCGGATCATTCCCCAGTTCTTCAATTCCCCAGTTTCTCAATTCTTCAATTCCTCTACCCCCGCAACTATCCCCGTCAGGAACGTCGCCAGGTCATCGGTGACGTAATCGACGTCGTCTTCCTGCGCCGGATCGCGTTCCCAGATTTCCGAAAAGGTCGGCTCGAAATTGCGCGGCACCACGAGAACCGTGGTCATGCCCAGCGCCTTAGGCACCTCCAGGTTGCGGGCGAGGTCCTCGAACATCACCGCATTGTGGCCGGTGACGGCGTGCAGCTCGGCAAACTTCTCATAGGTCTGGCGCGCCGGCTTGGGGTTGAGATCGGCGGCGACGATATCGAAGATGTCGTCGAAATGGTCGAGGATGCCGAGTTGGCGCGCGGTGCGCTCGGCGTGCCTGCGGTCGCCATTGGTGAAGATGAACTTGCGGCCGGGAAGCTGGCGGATGGCGGTGCCCAGGACAGGATCGGGCACCAGCCAGGAATAGTCGATGTCATGCACCTTCTCGAGGAAGTCGTCCGGGTCGATGCCGTGGCGCGTCATCAGCCCGTTCAGCGTCGTGCCGTATTCGAGATAGAGTTCCTTCTGCAGCTTGCGCGCATCCTCGCGCGGCAATGCCAGCAGCTCCCCGATATAGGCGGTCATCTTGACGTCGATCTGCGAGAACAGATTGGAGTGGTGCGGATAGAGCGTGTTGTCGAGGTCGAACACCCAGTCGGTGACATGGGCGAAGCGGGCGGGATCGGGAAGCGTCGTCATGCGCTTCTTATGGCATGAAACAGGGATTCTGAAAGGGACTTTATCCACAACCTCTGCCCGTTGAGGTTGCATAAACAGCCTCGCGATTCAAATTTTAATCATCCGGGAAAGGTAGCCTTCAGGGCTTGCTGGCACAGAGACAGTCCTGTGGGGAGTTCGCGATGAACAGCATCATTCTCAAATCCGCCGCCATCGCTTTCGCCTCCGTCGCCGTCTCTCTCCTGCTGACCCTGATCATCGTCCCAGCCATGGGCTTCCCGATCACCCGCACCATCTGGCTGACCTCGACGCTCTGTCCGCTGGTGCTTGCCTGGGCGGCGTGCGCCAGCACGTTCTGGCAGAGCGACCGGCTGAAGAACGCGCATCGCGAACTTGCCCGTGCGCATGCCCAACTCGCCGCCGCGCACCGCCGCCTGGCGGAAAAGGCGAGCCGCGACGACATGACCGGCATGCTCAACCGGGAGAGCTTCTTTGCCGCGCTGGACGGCTCGCGGCGCAAGTCCGACCGCGGCGCCCTGCTGATCATCGATGCCGATCACTTCAAGACCATCAATGACAATTTCGGGCATCTGACCGGCGATGACGCGCTGCTGCTGATCGCCAGCGCCATCGAGCGCGGCGTGCGCGCCGGTGATGTGCTGGGCCGTATCGGCGGCGAGGAATTCGGTGCGTTCCTGATCGGCGCCACCGACAAGGAGGCCAAGCGTGTCGCCGAGCGCATCCGCCGCGAGGTCGAGCTCATCCGCTTCCGGCCAGTCGATGAACGGACCATTCCGTTGACCGTCAGCATCGGCGGCACCGTTTGCGGCGAGGATGCCAACGTATCGGAACTGATGCGGGCCGCGGACCGGCGCCTGTATCAGGCCAAGCATGGCGGCCGCAACCTGACGATCCTGGATACCGACATTTCCGAAGCCGCATGAACGGTCCGGGCCAACCCGGCCCGTTAAGGACTCCCTAACCCTGTTCGCAGCCTGTTGCGCGGCCTATCGCCATTTCACGGCCTTAAGCCCATCCTTGGCACGATACTGGCTTCGGTGAAGATGCGTGTGCCGTTCGGGGAACGTCATCGCGCGCATCGAAGCCCCTGTTCGAGAGACCTGTCATGAGTTTCTTCATAAAAAAAATGTCGCGCCGCGCGCTCGTGCAGGCGCTGGTCGCCCTGCCTGCCCTGTCCGTGCTTGGCAAGCTGCCTGATGCCAACACCGCGCATGCCGGCGCATCCCTGGCCGACCCCGACGAAATCGTCGAGGTCAATGGCTGGATCCTGAAGCGGAGTGACCTGGCATGATCTTCGACAGCTACGAGGCGTATCGCGCCGCCAGCTTCGCGCCGAAGGTCTGCATCCTTGGTTCCGGTCCGGCCGGCACCACGATCGCCAGAAAACTGGATGCGGCCGGCATCCCGGTCGTGGTGCTGGAAGCCGGTTCGCGGGATTTCAGCGACGAGTCGCAGGATTTCTACCGCGGCTCCACGGTGGGCGATTTCTATTTCGATCTCGACATCACCCGGCTGCGGTTCATGGGCGGCAGTTCCAATCATTGGGCCGGCTGGTGCCGCGTGCTCGACAAGCAGGATTTCGAGCCGAAAGCCTGGGCGCCCGACACAGGTTGGCCGATCCGCCGCGCCGACATCGAACCCTACCTCCCGGAAGTGCACGATATTCTCGACCTTGCCGATTTCCGGCCGGACGTTCCGATCTCCGACGACATCCGCTGGGTGCAGCTGATCAAGAGCCCGGCGGTGCGCTTTGCGGAGAAGTTCGGCGACGAACTCGACAAGAGCAGGAACATAGCCGTCGTTCTCAACACCTATGCCACCGAGCTTGCCGGCGACGGCAAGCGGGTGACGGGCGCCAGGCTGTGGTCCAACGGCAGGGATGCGGGCACCTTCAACGCCGACTATTTCATCGTCTGCACCGGCGGGCTGGAGAATTCGCGGCTGCTTCTGTGGTCGAACCAGCGCTCCAATGGCGGCGTCGTGCCGAATGCCGCCGCCCTTGGCCGCTACTGGATGGAGCACCCGACCTTCGAGGGTGGCAATGCCATCCTGGCCAACTATGGCGAGTTCGAGGTCGACGACGTCAAAGAGGCTTTCTTCTCGCCGACGCTTGCCGCCATGGAGCGCCTGAAGATCATGAATTTCGGCATCAGGCTGATCGAGACGCCTTATGCGGGCGTCAAAAGCCTTGTCGCTGACCTCGCCTGCACCGCGCCCGATATGGCCGAATGGATGTCCTCCAAGCTCAGCCAGAATCTGCGCTGCGCGGCCCAGCTCTATGTCGCCTGGGAACAGGCGCCGCTCGCCTCCAACCAGGTCGAACTGTCGAAGACCGATGTCGATCATGCCGGCGTGCCGCGCATCGAACTTCATTGGAAGAAATCGGAACTGGAGCGCCGCACGCTTGTCGAGGGGCTGAAACTGTTCGGCACGACGCTGATCGAGAAGGACCTCGGCCGCGTTCGGCTCATGGACTGGATCGCCAACGGCGAGGACTATCCGACCAACGAGGAAACCGCCGGTCATCATCACATGGGCGGTACGCGAATGGGCACCGACGTTGCCAGGAGCGTGGTGGACGCCAACTGCAAGGTGCATGGCATGGACAATCTTTATGTCGGCGGTTCCTCGGTGTTCTGCACATCCGGTCAAGCCAACCCGACCACCACCATCACCGCGCTCGCCTGCCGGCTGGGCGACCATTTGAGCAAGGTGGTTTCGGTCTAATGCGTGTCGCCCGGAAGTGTCCTCGGTTCCGGGACAACGACATGCATAATATCAGAAGCTTACAGTAGGTCGGCGAATCCTATTCGCCGCGACATGCTGTAGGAAGCTGGCGGAATGGCCGCGCTCGCGCAGGGCGCGGCCGTCATCAGATCGATGGCTTTTCGAGCGGCGCCAGGTCGGCGCGGTAAAGCGTGATGGCGCGGGTGGTGCGCGCGCCGAAGCGGACGAAGAATGGCAGGATCAGATTGCGCAGGAACAGGGCGAGGCGGCCCTTTGCCTGCTTTTGCGTGCCGATGCGCCGGCTGATCTTGACGATGTGTTCGACGCGATCCCGGCGCAGCGCCTGAAAGGCAGCGAAGGCCTGCGACGGCGATGGCGTCGCGCCCAGGCACGCGGCCAGCACCACGGCATCCTCGATGGCCATCGACGCGCCTTGCCCGGCATGCGGGGAGACGGCATGCGCCGCGTCGCCCAGCACGACCACATTGCCGGTGTGCCATTGTGGCAGATGGGGCATGTCGAAAACCGGATAGGCGCGCGGAACTTCCGCGATGGCGCCGACAATCTCGCGGATCGTCCCGGGGTCGCCGGCATGCAGTTGGCGAACCGTCGCGGCCAGCTGCGCCGGTTCGGGCCGCGCCGTCGCCGCGTCCTCGCTGAGCGGGAAGGAATCGAACCAGAACACCGGTCCGTCCGCCGCCTTCATGTAGCCGAAGAATGCCTGCTCGCCGAACACCATGTGCATGAACCCGTCGGTCGGAGCCACGGATGGAACATCGATCGTGCCGCCGGTGCCGGTCAGCCCGGTATAGACAGGATCCGGCGAGGCCGGGAAGCAGGGCCGGCGGACGCGCGACCAGACACCGTCGCAACCCGCCAGCCAGCCGGCGTCGACCCGCACACCGTTGCCGAAGGTCAGGCGCACACCCTCCGGCTGGTTTTCGATGTCGGCAAGCGCGTGGCCGAAGCGGATGTCGGCGCGAAGCGCCTGTGCCTCGTCCAGCAGCGCACCGAGCAGATCCGAGCGTCTGATGGTGATGCTCTCGGCGCCGGCCTCGCGCATGGACTGCCGCTCGTCGAGATGGACGAGACGGCGCCCGGCGGCGTTCGTGATCTCGAAGCCGAGCGTGGGAATGCCGAGCGCCGTGATGCGCTGGGCAAGCCCAAGCGCCCGCAAGGCATTGATCCCGTTGGGCGCCAGAGTGAGGAAGGCGCCTTCGCTGAGCGCCTCGCGTGACCTTGCTTCGAACAGGCTGACGCCGAAACCTTGCCGGCGCAGCATCACGGCGAGAGCCAGTCCGCCGACGCCGGCGCCGATGATGGCCACCGGCAAAGCTCCGACGCCTGTGCGCGTAACGGTCATCGTTACAGGCCGTGGATGGCGATGCGCACCAGAACGGCGGCGGCCGCCAGCGACACCAGCAGGATGCCGAGGCCGATGGGGGAGCCCCAGCCATACCACTCCATGGCAAGCTTGGCGTATTTATACTCCTCGTCGTGGGAGAGGGGCGAACGTTGTTGAATCAGGCTCATTTTTCATATCCTTGTCGGGCGGCCGGGCTCTTGCTTTGTCCGAGACATGACCGCATATTTGTGCAATGGTCTAAATGTTAGACAGATTGATAGTTAGATGATCGAAATAAATACGTCAAGCGAAAATCGTGCCGTGCTGTCGGCGTCAATCGGCCTCGCCGTTATGCAATGGCAGGACGCGACGCAGGCTTACGATGAGGCCGTGGGGGCGAAGCTTGAGCTCAACGCGGCCGAACGGCATTGCCTGGGGCTGCTCTATGGCGGCCCGCAATCGGCCGGCGCCATCGCGACGGCGACCGGGCTGACGCCTGCCGCGGTGACGGCGCTGATCGATCGGCTGGAGGCGCGAGGTCTTGTCACGCGCACACGCAGTCTCGAGGACAGGCGCAAGGTGGTGATAGAGGGGACCGAGGCGACACGCGCCTTGTCGGAGCGCTATTACGGCGCCATCGCCAAGGAGGGGGAAAAGGTCATCGCCACATTCAGCGAGGCCGAACTCGCGACCATCTCACGTTTCGTCAATGCCGCGCTCGACCTGCAGCGTGCCCAGCTCGAGCGACTGAAGGCCTAGGAACCGCGGCCGCGCTAGACACGCCGCCTTGAACGCAAGCCGGCTGGGAAGGCAAAGAATCACGCCCGCCGATCATGCCGTCACCTCGCCCTTGGGGGTGGCGCGGCGTTCCCGCCACCAGTCCTGCGCCTGCAATTTCCAGTAGGTGAGCTGCGCGGCGGCGAGGCCGGCGGCGCCGCCGGCCCAGCTCAGCCCGAACGGCGCGAACTGCCGGTAGCGGTCCGAAGCGCCCAGAATCCCTTCCGCGACGATTTTGCCGGCGATCGCCGTGGTGTTGAGGCCGTGCCCGCCGAAAGCAGTGCAGTACCAGACACCCGGCTGCAACTCTCCGATCTGGGGCATCAGATGCCGCGCGTAGGACATTAGCCCCGACCAGGCCAATTCGGTCTTGAGGCCGGCAAGCTGCGGATAGGTGCCGACCATCTCGCGGCGCAGTTCGCGCGCCAGCGCGTCGGCCGACGCGGCGCGCGTGGTGATGCGTCCGCCCCACAAGAGCCGATTGCCGTTCTCGACCAGGCGATAATAGTCGCCGGCCCGCCTGTTGTCGCCGACGGCCTCCGCGGTGGCGATGGCCTGCGCGACAAGGCGGGGAGCCGCCTCGGAAACCATCACATAGGTCGCGATCGGCAGGAAGGCGCGATGGAGTTGAGAAAATACCGGGCCGGTATAGCCGCCGGTCGCCAGCACGACGTGGGAGGCCCGAAGCGTGCCCTGTCGGGTGCGCAGCATCTTTTGCGGTCCAGACAGGTCGCATTGCACGACCTCCGACCCCTCATGGATTTTGCCTCCGAGGCGCTCGATCTCGTCGGCCAGGCAACGCAGATAGTTGAGCGGGTGGATGTGAAAGGCGCTCGGGTCGCGCAGCCCCTGATGGTAGCGGGCGGATTTCAGCACCGACCGGACCTTTTCTGTCTGGAGATACTGAAGTTCATAGCCGTGGTCGCGAGCCATCTGGTCGGCATACGCCTTGAGCGCGTCGCCGTCGTCGTAGCGTAAAACGCTGAGCAGGCCGGGACGCGGCATGGCTGCCGATATTGCGAGGGTCTCGATCGTGTCGCGCACGAATTCGACGCCTTCGATCGAGAGCTGGTGCAGGTCGCGCGCCGCTATCTTGCCGACACGTGCGGCAATGGCGTCTCCGCCAGTGGCGAAACCGGGCGTGACGAAGCCGCCATTGCGGCCCGAGGCACCGAAACCGACGAGCTGTGCTTCCAGCACGGCGACACGCAATCCGGCGCGTGCCAGTTGCAGCGCCGCCGTCAGCCCGGCCAGTCCCGCGCCGACGACGGCAACGTCGCACTGCGCATCGCCTTGCAGCGCAGGCCTTGTCTTGCGGTCGGTCTGGGTGCGTGCGTAGTAGGTGTCCGGATAGGCCATCGGTGACTTTGCTGCGAGGATCGTTTCATGTGGTGGAGTGAGGCCTCCACTGCCCGGAGGCAGCCGGTGGATGACCTCACTTGGCGCTGTGGTTCTTGCCGTACCACTTCGTGGTCGGCACGGCGAGCGTGCCATCTTCACGTCACCGGGCCTCTTGCCTGCGAACGGGATTATTTCGGCTGGACCCCGTAGGCGACGAGAAACGCTTTCACCGAGGCATCCGCATGCCGTTCAAGGTCGGATTTGGAGCGTGGGTTGCTTCCGGTGAACATGGCTTCATTCATCGGGATCCAAAGCAGCATCCCAAAAAGGTGGCTGGCCGCCAGATGGGGATCGCCGGTCTGTATCAGTCCCCTGTCGGTGAGCTTTTGAAAGCAGGACGCCATCGAGGCGAGCATGCGCTCGAAACCTTTTTCGTACCAGCTACGGCCAAGTTGCGGCATTCGATCCGCGTTGGCGATGATCAGGCGCCGCAGCTTCAACAGTTCTTCATCCATGAGAACAGTGACCAGACGTCGAGCAAGCTGCTGCAGGCCGCCCTGCATGAATTTCGCCTCCGAAAGCAGTGTCGTCACGGACTCGATAATATCGTTGACCTGGGCAGCGGTTGATAGAACCACTTCGCCGAAAAGCGTCTCCTTGTCCTTGAAATGCTTGTAGACGGTCTGCTTGGAGGCTCCCGCCCTGGTGGCGATTTCCTCCATGCTGGTTCCATCATAACCCTTCGCTATGAACGCCGCCGTCGCCGCCTGGATGATCTCACGGTCCTTGCGTGCCGATCTGGTCTCGCCGTCGATTTTCATGGTCCCTCGCAAACAGTACTAGACGGTACCGTTCCCTTATGATAGCCATGAAAACGGTACTGGACTGACTAGTACCTGTCAACGAAGGCAAGGTTTAAACCGATGACCAAGATGATCTTTATAAATTTGCCAGTGCGCGATCTTCAGGTGGCGACCAGGTTTTATCTCGCGATCGGAGGCACGCTGAACCCGCAGTTCTCGAACGATCAGGCCAGCTCGATCATGTTCTCGGACTCCATTGGGGTCATGTTGCTTACGCACCAGCACTACAGCCAGTTCACGGCGCGGCAGATCGGCGACCCCAGGCGTGAGAGCCAGATGCTGATCGCGCTCACCACCGACAGCAAGGACGAGGTCAACGCCGTGATCGACAAGGGCGTGGCGGCAGGCGGCCGTGCCGATCCCAATCCGGCACAGGATCTCGGCTTCATGTTCAACCGCCACATCGAGGATCCCGACGGCAACGTCTGGGAATTGCTGTGGATGAACCCGGCCGCGATGCAATAGCCCAGCTGAACCAAGGCCAATGCGCGTCGCCTGGAAACTGATTCATGCGACGCGCCGAAATACCGGCACGGATTTGCTGGAGCACCCCAGAGAAAGGCCTACACCGTCGCTGGGTCGAGCGCGGGCTGGCCTCTGCGGCGGGCGACGATCGCGGTGAAATCCGCATTCTGGAAGGCGTCACGCAAGGCGTCGAAGGAAGGCAGCACGAAATAGGCGCGCTGGAACTTGTCGATCTCGTAGCCGGTGCGCATCACCGTCTCCAGGTCGAACGGCACATGGTGGGCATCCCTGTCTTCGACGGCGAACTGCAACTCGGTGAAGGACGACATCAGCCCGGCGCCGAAGGCTTTGAGCGGCTGGCCGGCCTCCTGCATCAGGCCGTATTCAGCGGTGTACCAATAAAGCCGGGTGATCATCTCGTCGCCGCCGAGCGCGATGATGTCGCCGGCCTTCCTGCCATACATCTGCATGAAGTCGGCGAACACCGGCTGCGACAGCACCGGCACATGGCCGAAGAAGTCGTGGAACATGTCGGGCTCGACGATGTAGTCGAGCTCCTGTCTGGTGCGCAACCAGTTCGTCACCGGGAAGCGGCGGTTGGCGAGATGATCGAAGAAGGGGGCGGCCGGAATGAGCCCCGGCACGGCGACGATCTCCCAGCCGGTCAGCTTGCGCAGCCTGGCGCTCACCGATTCGAAGTCGGGGATGCGGTCGAGCAGGCCGAGCTTGTCGACGCCGTCGAGATAGGAGTGGTGGGCGAGCTTGCGTGTCAGCTCGGTCTGGCGGTCGCACAGCGTGCGCCACACCGCCTGCTCCTCGGCCGAATAGTCATAGCCCTGGGCCACGGTGAAATCGGCGCGGCAGACCGAATAGTCGCCGCGCAGCCCCTGGGCCGCACAGTCGCGGGCATATTCGGCAACGCTCATCGTGGTCATGGTTCTCTCCCTGCAAATCACGAATGGCTGACGTGACCGGGAGGCTAGCCTGATTTGCCGAGGCAAATCGGTTTTGATGATGGCTGAAGCAGGCCATTCGAGATACCATTCACTCAAAATATCCGCCAGGAGAGTGAAAATGCCTCAATTCGACGATTTCGAGGTCAAGATGCTCGATGTCCTGCAGCGCGACGGGCGCAAACCTGTCTCCGAGCTGGCGCAGGAGATAGGCCTCTCCACCACGCCCTGCGCGCGACGCTTCGAGGCGCTGCAGGATACCGGCATCATCAAGGGCTTTGCCGCGGTGATCAGCCGCCGGGCCGTCGGCCTGATGGTCGAGGTGTTCATCCAGGTGCGCCTTGTCAGCCACAGCGACGGCTCGCCCGAAAGCTTCATTGCCGCCGTGCAGCGCATGGACGAGGTGTCGTCGTGCTGGACGATGACCGGCGACCACGATTTCCTGCTGCATGTCATGGTCCCGTCGGTCGACGAACTCAACGCCTTCGTCATGCACCGGCTGATGCGGCTCGACGGCGTGCGCGACGTCCACACCCAGCTGGTGCTGCAGAACATCAAGGGACCCGGCCACGTGCCGCTCGCGCATCTCAGACGGTGAGGGCGCTTCCCGTTTCTGCGGAAAAGCTGCAAGCAAACTGCTGAAACCGGCCAATCGGGCGGCGCTATCGCCGGCCAGCATGCGCGGACCAATTTCCCGGAGGTCCGCCATGAACATCGTCCTGATCAACCCGCCGCACACCGCCATCGGCAGCCGCGTGCCCGACGATCATTTGCCGCCGCTCGGCCTGCTGGCGATCGGCGGCCCGCTCATCGATGCCGGCCATGAGGTGCGCCTCGTCGATGCCGAATTCGGGCCGATGCCGCTCGCCGCCGTCGTCGCGGAAGCCCTGAAGGACTGCCCCGACTTCGTCCTGATCGGCCATTCAGGCTCGACCTCGGCGCATCCGACCGCCTTGCTGATCGCAGGCATGATCAAGGCGCGCGCGCCGGCGACGATCGTCATCTATGGCGGCGTCTTCCCGACCTATCACTGGCGCGACATCCTGGCTGAGACCGACGTTTTCGACTTCATCGTGCGCGGCGAGGGCGAGGCGACCGTGGTGGCGCTGGTCGAGGCGCTGGAGATGCACCAGCCGCCGGCAAGCGTCGCCGGCATCGCCTATCGCGACGATCTCAGCCGCCCCGTCGCCACGCAAGCCGCCATGACCATCGCCGATCTCGACGCCTATCGCGTCGGCTGGGAACTGATCGATCACAGGCGCTACTCCTACTGGGGCGGCAAGCGTGCGGTCGTCATGCAGTTCTCGCGCGGCTGTCCGCATCTGTGCAACTATTGCGGCCAGCGCGGCTTCTGGACCCGCTGGCGGCATCGTGACCCGGTCCGCTTCGCGAGCGAGATCGCCTGGCTGCACCGCGAGCATGGCGTCGAGCTGATAAACCTTGCCGACGAAAACCCGACGGTGTCGAAGAAGGCCTGGCGCGCCTTTCTCGACGCGCTGATCGCCGAGAACGTGCCGGTTCTGATCGTCGGCTCGACGCGGGCCGACGACATCGTGCGCGACGCCGACATCCTGCATCTCTACCGCAAGGCCGGCGTCATCCGCTGGCTGCTCGGCATGGAAAACACCGACGAGCAGACGCTTGCATTGATCCGCAAGGGCGGCAGCACCTCGTCCGACCGCGAGGCGATCCGACTGTTGCGAAAGCACGGCATCCTGTCGATGGCGACCTGGGTGGCCGGTTTCGAGGATGAGAGCTTTCGCGATCTATGGCGCGGCTTCCGCCAGCTCATCGCCTACGATCCCGACCAGATCCAGGCCCTCTATGTGACGCCGCACCGCTGGACGCCCTTCTTCCGCATCGCCCGCGACCGCAAGGTCATCCAAAGGGATGCCCGTCTATGGGACTACAAGCACCAGGTGCTGCACATGACCCGGCTGAAACCGTGGATGCTTTTCTTCGCCGTCAAGCTGATCGAAGTGGCCGTGCAGTCACGACCCAAGGCGCTGGCGCGCATCCTGTTCCACCCCGATCCAGAGCAGCGCCATTCGATGCGCTGGTACACGCAAATGGGCCGCAGGGTCTGGTTCCGCGAGGTCTGGGGGTTTCTGGTCAGCGACGGCAGGGTCAAGAACGGACCGACGCTCGCCGAATTCTGGGGCGCACCGCAGGACGCCGAGGAAGAATCGATGCTCGTCGGGCGCCAGCCTCGAAAGGTGTCCGCGCCTCAGGAAAGGCGATTAGCCGGCTGACGATCCGCTACGGCACGATCAGCGTGCCGGCACCGTGCTCGGTGAAAAGTTCGAGCAGCACTGAATGCGGCGTCTTGCCGTTGAGGATGACGACGCCCTCGACGCCGCGCTCGATCGCCTCGATGCAGGTCTCGACCTTGGGGATCATGCCCCCCGACACCGTACCGTCCTTGATCAGCGCCCTGGCCTCGGCGACCGTCAGCTCGTCGATCAGCTTCTTGTTCTTGTCGAGCACGCCGGGCACGTCGGTGAGGAACAAGAGGCGCGAGGCCTTGCAGGCGCCGGCGATGGCACCTGCGAACGTGTCGGCATTGATGTTGTAGGTGTGGCCGTCGCGGCCCGGTGCCACCGGCGCCAGCACCGGGATCATTTCGGAGCGCGCCAGCAGATCGAGCAGCGTGCGGTCGACCTCGACCGGTTCGCCGACGAAGCCGAGATCGAGCACGCGCTCGATGTTGGAGTCCGGGTCGATCATGGTCTTGCGGGCCTTTTCGGCGAACACCATGTTGCCGTCCTTGCCGCACAGGCCGATCGCCCATTCGCCCTCGGCGTTGATGAGCGCGACAATTTCCTTGTTGATCGAGCCGGCCAGCACCATCTCGACGATCTCGACCGTCTTCTGGTCGGTGACGCGCAGGCCGCCCTCGAATTTGGATTCGATGCCCATCTTGGCCAGCATCGCGCCGATCTGCGGCCCGCCGCCATGCACGACGATCGGGTTGACGCCGGATTGTTTCAACAGCGCGATGTCGCGGGCGAAGGCCTTGCCGAGTTCGATATCGCCCATGGCATGGCCGCCATATTTCACCACGACGGTCTTGTGTTCGTAGCGCTGCATGTAAGGCAGCGCGCGCGACAGCAGGGCGGCCTGCATTTCGGCGGTGGCGGCGATGTCCGTCATCGGCGTGTTTCCCTGGGCTTTTTGTTTATGCATGTCGTGTCCCAAAACCGCTGGACACTTTTGGGCGACATGCATCTGGAAGGACGGCGGCGTCTTAGCGGGAATTGACGCGAGCCGCAAATGGCATTGCTGTCATAGTCGGTTCACGGTGTCGTCATTGTGACGGCACCATCAGCGGCGCCCTGCGGCCAAGCCAGCCCGAGAGTTTCTCCATCTGCGCGGCGAGCGACAACAGCGTCTCCTCGTCGCCCGACCGGCCGGCGGCCTGGATGCCGAGCGGCAGGCCGGCATCCGTGACATGGACGGGGAGCGCGATCGAGGGCTGACCGCTGACATTGTGGATCGCCGGCCAGTGCGTGAACCAAAGGCTTTTGTCCATCAGCTGGCCGAACAGCGGCTTGATCTTCAGCAGCGGCGTGAGATGAAGCTTGTCGAGCAGGTTTTCGATGAGTTCGTCGGCGCCTTTGGGATCCATGGCGCCGCAGGCGAGCGGCGGGTGCGCGATAACAGGCATCAGGACGGCGTCGTATTGCGCAGTGTCCTCGATCATACGCCGCGAGGCGGCGTGCAGGCGCTGCAGGCCGGCATAAACCTCGCCAGCCGAGACCATCTCCCCCAACCGGCCGAGCACCCGCGTGGCCCGTTCGATGTCGCCCGTCACGGCGCGGCCGACCCGCAATGCCTCGGCCCGCAGCGTGCCGGCAACGGCGGAGGCGACAGTCGTGCAAAAGTCGGCGAAGAACTCGCGGCCAATGAAGGGCAGGTCGATCTCCTCGACCGTATGGCCGCCTTCGCGGGCGAGCGCCACCGCCGTGTCGAGCGCCTTGAGCGTCTCGGCCGAGATCGGCAGGCCGAGCGGCGATTGGCGGTACACCGCCAGCCTGAGCTTGCCGGGATCGCGCGCGGCGGCCGCGGCGAACGGGCCGCTCGGCGCTCGTGCGGCATAGGGCGCCAACGGATCGGGACCGTGGGTAAGGTCAAGCAGCAGCGCGCAGTCGCGCACCGAGCGGGTCACGGCATGATCGACCACCATGCCGTACCAGCTCTCGCTGACCAACGGCGACAGCGGCACGCGGCCGCGCGATGTCTTGAGGCCGACAAGCCCGCTACAAGCCGAAGGCACACGGATCGAGCCGCCGCCATCCGAGGCATGCGCCACCGGCACGACGCCGGCGGCGACGAGCGCCGCCGCACCGCCCGACGAGCCACCTGACGTGTGGCCGGTGTTCCAAGGATTGCGGGTGATGCCGAAGGCCTTGGACTCGGTCATCAGCCGCAGCCCGTGTTCGGGCGATGTCGAGGTGACGATCGGGATCAGTCCGGCGGCGAGATAGCGGTCGGTCATCACCGAATTGACGCCGGGCACGGAGGCTGGAATGCGGCTGCCGCCATGCGACGGCACGCCCTTGATGGCGATGCCGAGATCCTTGATGGCAAAGGGGACGCCGGCAAGCGGCAGCGAACGGTCGACGCTCTTCGCCCGGGTTCGTGCGGTCTCGTAGAGCGCCTCCGCTGTTGCGTTGATTTCGGGCCGCGTGGCCTCGGCACGGGCTATCGCCGCCTCGGTCAGCTCGACCGCCGACAAGTCGCCATTGCGCACCAGGCCGGCAAGGCCGGTTGCGTCTTCTTCCCACAGGATCCGTTCGACCGACATGCGCGCTCCCCCGATGCCGTCAAGCTAGTCAGCGGCAATTCCCTTGGCAATCGAAGCAGCGCCCCAACGCCGGAACTTTAGGGGCACGAAATATTTCCGGCGTTGCAAATGCAATGCAATACCCTAATTTGCCTGACATGACGCCGCAGGACATCACCAAGCTGATCGTCCGGACTTCGATGAAGGACCGGGCCGCTTTCGATCTGCTCTACCGGCAGACCAGCGCGAAACTTTTCGGTGTGTGCCTTCGTGTATTGAACGACCGGGGAGATGCGGAAGAAGCCTTGCAGGAAGTCTTCGTCAAGATATGGACGAAGGCGGACCGTTTTGCTGTTTCTGATCTGAGCCCGATCTCCTGGCTGGTGGCGATCGCGCGCAATCATGCGATCGATCGCATCAGGGCGCGGCGCAAGCCTGCCGCCGATATCGATGCCGCGCTCGACGTGGCCGATCCGGCGCCGGGACCTGAAGCGATGGCGGTGGCGGGCGATGAGTCCGAACGCATCCACCATTGCCTCGATGAACTGGAAAAGGACCGGGCGGCGGCCGTCCGGGGCGCTTACCTCAAGGGCGAAAGCTATGCCGAACTGGCGGAGCGCCACGGCGTGCCGTTGAACACGATGCGTACCTGGCTGCGCCGCAGCCTGATGAAACTCAGAGAATGTCTGGAAAGATGACGCTGGCAGAGGACAACGGACCGGAACGTGGGGGCGACGACCTGTTCGCCGCCGAATACGTTCTTGGCGTTCTGCCGGCCGATGAGCGGCAGATCGCCTCCAGGCGCATCGACGCGGAGACGGAATTCGCGCGCCTCGTCGATGGGTGGGAAGTTCGCCTGTCGCCGCTGGCGGCGGGCTATGCGGAAATTGAACCGCCGGCTTCGGTCAAGCCGGCCATCGACCGCCGGCTGTTTGCATCCGCCGCAGCCACTCCCGCCGAGGCGCGCGCCGGCCTGTGGTCCAGCCTCGCCTTCTGGCGCGGCCTTGCAGTGGCGGCTGTCGCCGCGCTGGCGCTCTATGTCGCCGTTCCCTATGTCAATCGGCCGGCTGAACAGCCGCAGGCGCGGCTGGTCGCTTCGCTGGCCGCCGACGGCAGTGACGTCAAATATCTCGCCGTCTATGATTCCGAACGGCATGAAGTCAGTCTTTCGCACGTTTCCGGAACGCTCGCCTCCGGCAAGGACTTCGAGCTCTGGATGATCGAGGGCAAGAACGCGCCGGTCTCGATGGGCGTCATCCCTGCCGGGGCGACGGCGCATATTGGCGTTTCGCCGACCGCGCAGCAGAAACTGGCGCAGGGCGCCGTGCTGGCCGTCAGCCTCGAGCCGGCTGGCGGTTCGCCGACCGGTCAGCCGACCGGGCCGGTGGTTGCCGCGGGCGATCTGAAGAGCATCTGACCTGCCTCAAACGCCGTACCGCCTCCAGAATAGTTTCAATCTATCTGATGCGGCGCATGTCTAATCGTGCGCATGCCGGCTAAATATCGTCCTGGAAAAATCCTTGCGTCATATCGAATAAATAGAAGACTCAAAAATATTCTGAAACTCACGCGTTTGTGTTCCGTATCTCCTCGCGTTCCCAAGGATGGGAAGAGAAACCCGAGGAGTTTGAACATCATGCGTAGATTCGCCACCCTTTTGCTCGCCGGTACGATCGCTGTCTCCGCGCTTGCCACGGCTGCTTATGCAGAAAACCCGATGGTCGGCGGCGCCGCCATGTTCGCCAACAAGACCATTGTCGACAACGCCGTCAATTCCAAGGATCACACCACGCTGGTCGCCGCCGTCAAGGCCGCCGGCCTGGTCGAGACCTTGCAGGGCGCTGGGCCGTTCACAGTCTTTGCGCCGACCAACGAAGCCTTCGCCGCGCTGCCGGCCGGCACGGTCGACACGCTGCTCAAGCCCGAGAACAAGGACAAGCTGGTCAAGATCCTGACCTGCCATGTCATCGGCGCCAAGGCGATGGCTGCCGATGTCGCCTCGATGGCCAAGGCCGACGGCGGCACGCACAAGGTCAAGACGGTCGGCGGCTGCGAACTGTCGCTCAAGGCCGATGGCGGCAAGGTCACCGTCACCGACGAGAACGGCAATGTTGCCAATGTGACGATCGCCGATGTCGAACAGTCCAACGGCGTCATCCACGTCATCGACAAGGTTCTGCTCCCGAAAATGTGATGTAACGAGGCGCTTGCGGCGGACGAACCCGTCGCAAGAGCTCTCCGTCGATCGTGTCATCACGCTCCCGTGATCCGCAATCGACAAGCGTGCTCCGCGCCGTTCCACGATGAACCGTGGAGCGGCGCGGCGTTTGGTTGAGAGCAACCGTCACCGCCTTTTGATTTTCGCGGGGCGGTATAGTTTGGCAAAAAGACAACAGGAGGAACTGGTGATGAACCGTCGCGACTTTCTTTTGAGTGGTGTCGCCGCCCTCGGCGTCGTCGGGGCCGCGGCAACGTTGCTGCGCATGGGCAGCCCGCAGGCCGCGCAGGCCGCCGAGAAATTCGAGATCACCAAGACGGATGACGAATGGAAAGCCATCCTGTCGCCGGAGGCCTTCAATGTGCTGCGCAAGGAAGGCACCGAATATCCCGGCACCAGCCCGCTGCTCAACGAACACCGCAAGGGTGTCTTCGCCTGTGCCGGCTGCGACCTGCCGGTCTATCCCTCCGAGACGAAATTCGAGTCCGGCACCGGCTGGCCGAGCTTCTGGCAGGAGATCGCCAATGGCATCGGCAAGACCGAGGACCGGTCACTGGGAATGACCCGTACCGAAGTGCATTGCCGCCGCTGCGGCGGCCATCTCGGCCACGTCTTCGACGATGGCCCGGCCCCGACCGGTCTGCGCCACTGCATCAACGGCGTGGCCCTTACCTTCAAGCCCGCCACCGCCTGACGCTGCCGAAGGCAACAAAAAACTCCGGGCTTTGCGGCCCGGAGTTTTTTGCGCGGTCAGAGTTTTTCGGGCGTGGACTGGAGGAGCTTCCCGAAACCGCTGCCCACGGTTTGTCTTCAGTGCCCGCCGCCTCCGCCGCCACTGGGCGCGGCTGGCTTCTTGATCAGCATGGTGAAGAACCCCAGCGTCCCGAACAGCACGGTCAAGAGATAGAACACATCCATGAACGACAGCAGCGCCGCCTGCTGCTGGACCATGCCCGACAGTTTGGAGATCGCGGCACTGGTGGCGTCGAGGCCGGTGGTCTGTTCGAAATTGAGCGTCATGTTCTGCAGCTTGGTCTGCGCGGCCGCGCTGCCCCACTGCACATGCTCGGCGAGCCGGGCGTAGTGGAAGGCGTTGCGGTCGATCAGCACCGTGTTGATGAGGGCCAGGCCGACCGCACCGCCGAGGTTGCGGGTCAGGTTGAACAGGCCGGACGCATTCTTCAACCGGTCCGGCGGCAGCGTGCCGAGCGCGATGTTGTTGATCGGCACCATGCACAGCATCATCGAACAGCCGCGCAGGATCTGCGGAATGAGCAGTTCGTAAAAATCCCAGTCGGCGGTCAGATGCGTCATCCACCATGTTCCGGTGGCGAAGCCGAACAGCCCGATCATCATCATCAGCCGCAGGTCCATCTTGCTCGACAGGATGCCGGAGATGGGAGCGGTGAAGAACATCGCCAGGCCGCTGACGAACAGCGCCTCGCCGATCATCATCGAATCGTAGCCGCGGATGCGTCCGAGGTAGACCGGATAGAGATAGGTCAGGCCATAGAGGCCGATGCCGATGACGAAGGAAAACAGCGAGCCGAAGGCGAAGTTGATGTTGCTGAAGGCCCTCAGGTCGACGATCGGTTCCTCGGCGGTGAAAACCCGCCAGAAGAAGATCACCGCGCCGATGGTCATGATGATGGCGCAGATGAACACCGCCTGGTCCTGCAGCCAGTCATTGTTCGGACCCTCCTCCAGCACATACTCCATGCAGCCGAGGAAAGCGGCCATGCCGGCGAGGCCCCACCAGTCGAACTTGTTGAACAGCTTGAGATTGGGCTTGTCGAAATCGATCAGCGACCAGGCCGCGGTCGCCACCAGGATGCCGGGCACGACATTGACCAGGAACAGCCAGTGCCATGAAAAGGCGTGGCTGATATAGCCGCCGACGGTCGGGCCGATGGTCGGCGCCAGCGTCGCCACCAGGCCGATCATCGGCGACACGACGGCGCGGCGCGACGGCGGGAAGATGGTGAAGGCGGCGGCGAAGACGCTCGGAATCATGCCGCCGCCGATAAAGCCTTGCACGGCCCGATAGACGATCATCTGGTCGATGTTGGTGGCGGTCGCGGCAAGAGCGCTGGCGGCGGTGAAGCCGGCGGCGGCGATGGTGAACAGCACGCGCGTCGACAGCATGCGGCTGAGGAAGCCCGACAGCGGGATCATGACCACCTCGGCGATCAGATAGGCCGTCTGCACCCATGGGATCTCGTCGGAGCTGGCGCTCAGGCCCGCCTGGATTTCGGCCAGCGAGGCCGAGACGATCTGGATGTCCAGGATCGCCATGAACATGCCGAACACCATCGCCAGGAAGGCGATGACGCGGCGCGTCGAAATCGTGTCGGGTACCGCCGGCATTGCCGGCGGCGATCCTGCGGTGATGGTAGCGGTTGCCATTTCCTGGCCCTCCTTGGGGCCTCGTTGAGGCAGGCCGGGCGGCTCGGTGCTTCAATCAGCCACCAAGCCGCCCTCCGAAAGGCGCTCAGTTGCTGGTGGCGGCAGGCGCGGTGCGGCTGTCGACGGCGACGACGACGCTCAAGCCGGCGCGCAGCTTGCCGGTCTTCAACGCATCGGCCGGTACGTCGATGCGGACCGGCACGCGCTGCACGACCTTGGTGAAGTTGCCGGTGGCGTTCTCGGGCGGCAGCAGCGAGAACACCGCGCCCGAGGCCGGGGCCAGCGAGGAGACGGTCCCCTGGATCGGCTGGCCGTCGATGGCGTCGACCGAGATGTTGACCTTTTCGCCGGGCACCAACCGGGCAAGCTGCGTCTCCTTGAAGTTGGCGACGATGTAGAGCTTGTCCATCGGCACGACGACGGCGAGCTTCTGGCCGGGGCTGACGAGATCGCCCTGTTCGACGGAGCGGTTGCCGACGACGCCGTCATAAGGCGCCTTGAGCACGGTGAAGGAGAGGTCGCGCGCCGCCTTGTCGCGGCCGAGCTGCAGCGAGGCCAGGGTGCTGGCCGATTCCGCGCGCTGCGCCTCGAGCACGCCGATATTGGCCTGCGCGGCGGCGATCTGGGCATCGGCGCCGACAAGCGCGGCATTGGCCTGATCGAGGGCGGTCTGGGCGTCGTCCAATTGGGCCTGCGTGCCGACATGCGTCTTGACCAGTTGCGCGGCGCGCTGCTGGGCACGGCCGGCATTGTCGGCGGCGGCCTGGTCGGCGACCTTCTGCGCCTGCGCCTGCTGCAGCGAGGCTTGCGCGGCCTTGGTCTGCGCATCGATGCGGTCGAGTGTCTTGGCCAGCGTGGCGATCTGCGCCTCGGCCTGGGCAACGGCGATCTTGTAGTCGCCGGCATCGATCGTCAGCAGCGGATCGCCGGCCTTGACCTGCTGGTTCTCGCTGACCAGGACCTGATCGACATAACCGGAAATTTTCGGTGAGACGAACGCCATGTCGGCCTGGACATAGGCGTCGTCGGTGGAGATCATGAACCGGCCCGTGGTCCAGTAGTCATAGCCGTACCAGGCGCCGCCGCTCAAAAGGGCGAGGCCGATGATCGGCAGCAGGAAGGAGCGCACCGAACGCTTCTTCTTGGCCGGAGCTTCAGCCTTCGGCGGCGGTGCGACAGCCGGCTGGACATGAACATCGGGCGCTTCCGTCGCCGGGGCAACCTTGGCGTTGGGGAAAGGACGGACTTCGGCGGTGGCGGGCGTGTTCGAGGACATGACATCTCTCTAAAGTTATAATACTGAACCGTTCGGTTCGATCTGGCCGTTGACATAGCGCCTAAAGAGGACCATATCAAGGGGCAATCGAACCGGTTGGTTCGAATTATTTTCGAGGTGTGACTTTTATGGTTGAGACTGTGAACAACGCCGAAACCGAGCAGTGCGAAGACCTGCTGGACGGTCTGCGCCGCGGCCGCCCGGCGGCCGGACAGGATCCGGTCAAGCGCAGCCAGATCATCGACGGTGCACGTCGCGTCTTCATCGAAAAGGGCTTCGAGGCCGCTTCGATGAACGACATCACGCGCGAGGCCGGTGTCTCCAAGGGCACCATCTATGTCTACTTCGCCAACAAGGAAGAGCTGTTCGAGGCGCTGATCGAGGAAGAGCGCGGCACCATCTTCAAGAACATGTACGACATGCTCGACCGCGCCGACGATCTGCGCCAGACGCTGGTCAAGTTCGGCAAGGTGCTGTCGATGAAGATCACTTCGGCCAGGGTCATCCAGGCCCAGCGCACGGTCATCGGCGCCTCCGACAGGATACCCGACATGGGCGCGCGCTTTTACGAACGCGGTCCCAAGCGCGGCCATGACAAGGTCATGGAATTCCTCAACGCCGCCATCGAGCGCGGCATGCTGAAGATCGACGATGTCGATCTTGCCGCCTATCAGTTCACCGAACTGTGCCTTGCCGGTCTTTTCCGGCAGTGCATCTTCGCCTACCGGACCAAGGCTCCGACCCAGGACGAGATCGATCACATCGTGCGCTCAGGCGTCGACATCTTCCTGAAGGCTTACGGCACCGAAAAGCTTGCCGAGGAAGAACGCCACCAGATGATCGCGATCGAGGCGAAGCACTAGCGGCTTGCCCCGTTCCTGCGCGGTTGGACGGGCCAATGCCGGGCCTTTGCCCCCGGGCTAGCCGCCATTGGCCGCGAGCACGATCGCGGCCTGCAATTCCTCAAGGCCTTCGGCCTTTTCCGACGACGTTGCCAGCACGAACGGGAACGCCGCCGGGCGCTTCTTGATCTTTTGCAGTGTCTCCTCGATCAGCCGTGGCACGCCGGCGGCCTTGATCTTGTCGGTCTTGGTCAGCACGATCTGGTAGGACACGGCCGCCTTGTCGAGCAGCGACAGCACTTCGTCGTCCTTGGCCTTGATGCCATGGCGGGCATCGATCAGCACATAGACCCGCTTCAGCGTGACGCGGCCCTTGAGATAGTCGAAGACCAGCTTGGTCCAGTCGTCGACCTTTTCCTTGGGCGCGCTCGCATAGCCATAGCCCGGCATGTCGACCAGCGCCATCGGCGGCAGGTCGGCGCCGTCGCCCGAAAATCCGTCCGGCACGAAATAATTGAGCTCCTGCGTGCGCCCCGGCGTGTTGGAGGTGCGCGCCAGGCCCTTCTGGTTGACCAGGGCATTGATCAGCGACGACTTGCCGACATTGGAGCGGCCGGCAAAGGCGATCTCCGGCGGCCCTTCCGGCGGCAGGAACTTCATGGCCGGCACGCCGCGGATGAAAATCCACCCGCGCGTGAACAGGTCGGTTTGGATCGCGGTGCTGTTGGGAACGGTCAAGCTGCTGCCTCCAGAAGAGAGATATCGGCGCCCCTGATGGCATCGAGGTTGCGACCGATCTTGTCCACCGGCCAGTCCCACCAGGCCACCGACAGAAGCCGCCGCACGATCCGGTCGTCGAAACGCGTCTTGACCACTTTGGCCGCGTTGCCGGCGACGATGGCGTAGGGCGGCACATCATGCGTCACCACGGATTTGGCGGCGACGATGGCGCCGTGGCCGATCTCGACGCCAGGCAGGATCACCGCTTCCATGCCGATCCAGACGTCGCTGCCGATCACCGTGTCGCCGCGCACTTCCTTCGACCAGGTCGCGGGATCAAAGCCGTTCTCCCAGCCATGGCCGAAAATGTTGAAGGGATAGGTCGAAAAGCCCGACATGGCGTGGTTGGCGCCGTTCATGATGAACCGCGCGCCCTCGGCGATGGCGCAGAATTTGCCGATGATGAGCTTGTCGCCGATGAAGGGATAGTGATGCAGCACGCATTTCTGCGCGAATTTGTCCGGCCCGTCCGGGTCGTCATAATAGGTGAAGTCGCCGATCTCGATGTTCGGCGCCGTGACCAGCGGTTTCAGGAACCCGACGCGGGTGTGCATCGGGATCGGGTGCTTGATGCCGGGGTTGGGTCCGTCCATGTCTAAGTCCGTCCAGGAAATGAGAGCCGTTCGGATCCGGAAATCCGCACGCCTGGTCAAAATAACGTGATCCGCCCTATAGCACCAATCCGCTGAGGAGCGAGCCTTCCTTGCTCGCGGCGTTCATTTGTTGCCGCGGCAGATCACGATCGGGTTGGACAGCGCGCTGTCGAAACCGCTGCCCTGATAGACCTGAACGTTCGACGCTCCGGGCGGTAGCATGAAGCTTCCTTCGACGATCTTCTGATCGCCCGCCATCGTATGCAGATCCCAGCTGAACGTGCAGAATTGCGGCGGCGCCTTGGGTTCGACGTGACTGCAGTTGAGCTGCGCGCCGCCCAGCATGGCGGCACCGCCGCAGCTGACCGCATCCTTCGCGCTTGCGGCGGCGGGGCATCCAACCAAAGCCGTAACGGCTGCGATCCTGATCCAGTTCATCGTCGAAATCCTTGCCGGCAGACGCGCATCGCCTGGCACGTGTCGCGTCCCGTGGCCCATCAAATTTTTCTTCCGTGCGGCTTAGTGCGTCTTGCGCACGCCGTCCAGCAGGATTATGTGCATGATGATAATAAGCATGCTCACGAAAACTTGTCCGCAGACGATCCCTTATCATGCCCTCCTCATCCAACATCGGCTTCGTGCCGCTCGATGCCGCGCGCCGGCTTCAACAATGGCCTGGGCATGGGCGGCCTGGACATGGGCGGCTTGAGCATCGGCTGAAAACGCAACGTTTGATCGAATCCAATCTGTTCGAGGCTCGCACCCATCGGGCCGTCGACCGGGAGAAAGTAAATGGCTGAAACAACCTCGACCAAGAAGCCCGCCGAAGGCGAGCCCGCGGCGGACCGGTCCAGCGACCAGATCATCCGGCTGGACAGCGAGCGCGAGCAGAGGCGAGCCGCCGCCGTCATCGACAATGACGAACTGGAAGCGCCGGTTGCCCTCGAGCCCGCCGCTCTCGAGGCTCCGGCGAGGGAACCGCAGCCGCAGCAAGCGCCTGCCCCTGCCGCGATTGCCGCGCCTGCCCCTGCCGCGGTCAAGCCGAAGCGCAGCCTGACACGCCCGGTTCTCTTTGCCTTGCTTCCGGTCGCGCTTGTCGTTGGCGGTTACTATTACGTCACCGGCGGCCAGGTCATGACGACCGACAATGCCTATATCCAGGCACAGGCGCTCGGCGTCTCCACCGACGTCTCCGGCACGGTGCAGGAGATCGACGTCCACGACAACCAGGCGGTGAAGAAGGGCGATGTGCTGTTTCGCCTGCGGCCGGCTTCCTTCGAGACCGCTCTCGCCGCCGCCCAGGCGCAGCTCGGCACCGTGCGCAACCAGGTGCTGACGCTGGAGGCGAGCTACCAGCAGTCGCTCGTGCAGATCGAGCAGGCCGAGGCCGACATTCCTTACTACGAGGCCGCGTTCCAGCGGCAGCAGGATCTGCTCAAGACCTCCACCGCCTCGAAGGCATCCTTCGACAGCGCCCAGCACGACCTCGTCGCCGCGCGCCAGAAAGTGTCGGTCGCCAAGGCGCAGGCGCAGGCCACGCTCGCCCAACTCGGCGGCGACGCCAACCAGCCGGTGGAAAAGAACCCCTTCTACCTGCAGGCCCAGTCGGGCGTCGACGACGCGCAGCGCAACCTCACCGATTCCGTGGTCAAGGCGCCGTTCGACGGCGTCGTCACCAATGTTGACGCGCTGCAGGTCGGCAAGTACCTGCCGGCCTCGCAACCGGCCTTCAGCTTGGTTTCGTCGACCGATCTGTGGATCGCGGCGGAGCCGAAGGAAACCGAGCTGACCTATGTCAGGCCGGGACAGACCGCGACGATCAGCGTCGATACCTATCCGGGCGCCGTGTGGCACGGCAAGGTTGCCTCGATCAGCCCTGCCTCCTCATCCAGCTTCTCGCTGCTGCCGGCGCAAAACACCACCGGCAACTGGGTCAAGGTGGTGCAGCGCATCCCGATGCGCGTAACCATCGATGATATGGACGGCAAGCTGCCGCTGCGCGGCGGCATGAGCGCGGTCGTCGATATCGACACCAGCCATGCGCGCGGCCTGCCCGACTTCGTCACCAACCTCATCGGCCTGTTCGGACAAAAATCATGACCAGCGCGTCCGCGACAGGTGCCACGCCGGTGGTCGCCAATCGCGGCGCCATCACGGCTTGCGTCATCCTGGCCGTCATCATGCAGGCGCTGGACACCACCATCGCCAATGTCGCGCTGCCCTATATCCAGGGCAGCGTCTCGGCCAGCGCCGACCAGATCAACTGGGTGCTGACCTCCTACATCGTGGCGGCGGCGGTGATGACGCCGCCTTCCGGCTATCTTGCCAACCGCTTCGGCCGCAAGCGCATCCTGTTGACCTCGATCACCGGCTTCGTCGTCGCATCGGTGCTGTGCGGCTTCGCCCAGTCACTGCCGCAGATCGTCGGTTTCCGCCTGCTGCAGGGCCTGTTCGGCGCCGCACTGGTGCCGCTGTCGCAGTCGATCCTGCTCGATATCTACAGCGTGGAAGAGCGCGGCTCCGCCATGGCGCTGTTCGGCGTCTCGGTGATGGTCGGGCCGGTGCTGGGGCCGGTCATCGGCGGCTGGCTGACCGAGAACGTCTCCTGGCGCTGGGTGTTCTACATCAACGTGCCGATCGGCGCGCTGGCCTTCGCCGGCGTGTCGCTCTACGTCGTGGAGACCAAGCTAGACTTCAAGGCAAGGCTGGACTGGCTGGGTTTCGGCATGCTCAGCATCACCATCGCCGCCCTGCAGATGTTCCTCGATCGCGGCGAGCAGCTCAACTGGTTCTCGTCGTCCGAGATCATCGTCGAGGCGCTGATCTGCGCATCGGCCTTCTACATCTTCATCGTCCACACCTTCACCGCCAAGAACACCTTCGTGAATCCGCGGCTCTTCCTGGACAGGAATTTCGCCGTCGGCATGATCTTCATCTTCATCATCGGCATCACCTATCTCGCCTCGCTGGCGCTGATGACGCCCTATCTGCAGACGCTGATGGGCTATCCCGTGGTGACGGCCGGCATCGTCATGGGCCCGCGCGGGCTCGGCACGATGGCCTGCATGTTCCTGGTCGGCAAGCTGATCGGCAAGGTCGATACGCGCTGGCTGCTGCTGATCGGCCTGCTGATCACGGCCTGGGCGATGTACGACATGACCGGCTGGACGCCCGATGTCTCGCAATGGACGATCGTCTCGACCGGCTTCGTCCAGGGCGCGGGCCTCGGCTTCCTGTTCGTGCCGCTGACCACCATCACCTTCGCCACGCTGGCGCCGGAGCGGCGAGCGGAAGGCACGGGCCTCTACAATCTGTCGCGCAACATCGGCTCCAGCGTCGGCATATCGGTGGTCACCGCGCTGCTGACGCAGAATGTGCAGATCAACCATGCCAACATCGCCACCTATGTGACGCCGTTCAACCAGGCATTCGGCAATCCGGCAGTCCTCCAGGCAATGAACCCCTACACCGCCGCCGGCCGCGCCGCGCTGGACGGCGTGGTGACGCTGCAGGCGACGATCATCAGTTACATGAACGACTTCAAGCTGATGATGATCCTGTCGCTCGCCGCCATCCCGCTGGTGCTCCTGCTGCGCAAGCCGGGAACGCCCGCCAAGGTCGACCACAGCGCCGTCATGGAGTGATGTGGCAGGAGCGGGCGAGCCTCGGGCCGCCCAATCCAGCGGTCTTCACAAACAAACCGGGGTCCTGTGAGGGACTACAGGACCCCGGCCTCGCCGATGCGGCTTCCCAAGAAACATGGCACCTCGTCATGAGGCGGGGACGGCGGGCCGAGAAAGCCCAACGGGCCGCCTTGCCCCCTTTGGCCGGAAGCCGTTACTTCGGCAACAGCACCTTGTTGACGACATGGATGACGCCGTTCGACTGGTTGACGTCGGCGATCGTTACCCTGGCCTCGCCGCCGGACTCGTCCATGATGTAGAGCTTGCCCTTCTTGACCTCGGCGGTGAGCGTGTCGCCCGAGACGGTCTTCATCTCGTATTTGCCGCCCATGGCTTTCGCCTTCTTCATCATCTCGGCGCCCGAGATCTTGCCGGCCACCACATGCGCCGTCAGCACCTTGGTGAGCTTGTCCTTGTTCTCGGGCTTGAGCAGCGTGTCGACCGTGCCTTTCGGCAACGCCGCGAAGGCCTCGTTGGTGGGCGCGAAGACGGTGAACGGACCGGCGCCCTGCAGCGTGTCGACCAGGCCGGCGGCCTTGACGGCGGCGACGAGCGTCGTGTGGTCCTTCGAGTTGACCGCGTTCTCGACGATGTTCTTGGTGGTGTACATCGGCGCGCCGCCGACATTGGGGTTCTTGGCGTAGGCGGGAGCGGCGATCGCCATGCCGGCGACAAGGGCGGAAACGGCGAAGGTCCTGAATGAGGGCATGCGCATGTGGTCTTCCTCCGGGTGAGGGCTGATCGGAATTGATAGCCTTTGGAAACGCACACGCAGTCACGCCGCGCGCATGCCCGCAGTTTCGTCGATCACGGGAACGTGAAGTGATGCCGGCGCAAACAAAAAGGCCCGGACGAGCCGGGCCTTTGAGAAGGAGGGAAGCGCCGGCTATTCCGCCGGCGAGGGTTTCTTGCGGAACATCGCCACCAGATTGTCCCACAGCTCGATCTTGGCGCCCTGGCGCTTCATGATCACGCCCTGCTGCAGGATCGACAGCGTGTTGTTCCAGGCCCAGTAGATGACGAGGCCTGCCGGGAAGCCCGCCATCATGAAGGTGAAGATGACCGGCATCCAGGTGAAGATCGCGGCCTGCGTCGGATCCGGCGGCGTCGGGTTCATGCGCATCTGCAGGAACATGGTGACGCCCATGATCAGCGGCCACACGCCGATCATCAGCATATGTGGCAGCGTCACCGGGATGAGGCCGAACAGGTTGAACAGCGAGGTCGGATCGGGCGCGGCCAGATCCTGGATCCAGCCGAAGAATGGCGCATGCCGCATCTCGATGGTGATGTAGAGCACCTTGTAGAGCGAGAAGAACACCGGGATCTGCAACGCCACCGGCCAGCAGCCGGCAAGCGGATTGATCTTCTCGGTCTTGTACAGCTCCATCATCGCCTGCTGCTGCTTCATCTTGTCGTCCGCGTATTTCTCGCGGATTTCCAGCATCTTGGGCTGCACCTTCTTCATGTTCGCCATCGACGCGTAGGACTTGTTTGCGAGCGGGAAGAAGATGGCCTTGACGATGACGGTCGTGGCCAGGATCGCCAGGCCGAAATTGCCGAGGAATTTGTAGAGCGTGTCGATCAGCCAGAACATCGGCTTGGTGATGAAGTGGAACCAGCCCCAGTCGATCAACAGGTCGAAGCGCTTGATGTGGCGGTCTTCGGCGTAGGCGTTGATCTTGGCGACTTCCTTGGCGCCGGCGAAGACTTCCGTCTCGACGGTCGCCGACTGGCCGGCATCGACATTGATGGCGTCGGTCAGGAAGTCGGACTGGTAGCGATGGCGGCCGTCCTCGAAATAGGCGTAGCGCGGCTGGAACGGCTGCTTCTCGGTCGGGACCAGCGTGACGGCCCAGTACTTGTCGGTGATGCCGAGCCAGCCGTCGGTCGACTTGCCGGGCTGGTACTGCTTGTCCTTTTCGACGGACGCGTATTTGTGCTCCTGCAGCCCTTCCGTGCCGGTGAAGCCGATCAGGCCTTCATGCAGCACATAGGTGCTGGCCACCGCCGGCTTGTCGTAGCGCGCGACGCGGCCGTAGTTGAACAGCGAAACCGCGCTGGACCCGGAATTCTGCACCGTGTCGGAGACGGTGAACATGTAATTGGCATCGACCGAGAAGGTGCGCTTGAAGGTCAGGCCCTTGTCGTTGGTGTAGGTCAGCGTCACCGGCGTCGACGGCGTCAGTGTCGGATTGCCGTCCACGTTCCACTGCGTTTCCGCACCGGGCACGGTACCGGTCTTGTCGTTGCCGACGAAGCCGATCTCGGCGAAATAGCCGGTGGGCAGCGCCTGCGGGTTGAGCAGTTCGATCTCGGGCGAATTCTTGTCGACGGTCTCGGTGTAGTGCTTGAGCTTGAGGTCGTCGAGCCGCGCGCCGGTCAGGTTGATCGAGCCTTCGAGGCTGGGCGTGTCGATCTTGACGCGCTTCGAGGCGGCCAGCGCCTGGTCGCGGCCGGCCGCGGTGACGACGTCACCGCCGGGAGCATTGGGAATGGCGCCTGGCGCCGTCGTACCCGGCGCCGGCGTGCTGGCGCCCGGATTGGCGGCATCGGCCGCCTTCTTCTGTTCCTCGACGCGCTGCTGCTCGACCTTGGCGGCCTCGCGCTGCGCCTCGACGCGCGGGTTCATGTAGAAAACCTGCCACAAAGTCAGGATCAGCACCGACAGCGCGATGGTGATGAAGAAGTTCCGGTTGTTTTCCATCGAGAGCCCTTGGCCTATCGTGTTCCGCTGAGACGGCGGGAGAGTTCGGCCTTCAACTGGCCGAACGGGGCGCGCAGCGCATCGTCGCGCCCGACGATGACATAGTCATTGCCAGGCATCATGTCATCGGCGGCGTGGGTGCGCACGGCTTCTTTCAGCCGCCGCCTGACGCGGTTGCGCACAACCGCGTTGCCGACCTTCTTGGTGACGGTGAAGCCGACGCGCGGCACCCCGCCATCGCCGCGATCGAGGACCTCGACGAGGAAAAACCGCCCGCGGCGTTTTTCACCGCGGCGGACGGCCAGGAATTCCGCGCGTTTCAGAAGCCGCTTGGGATTTTGTCCCACTGGCTTGCCGGTTGCGGGCAACGATCTCGTCTCGCTTAGGCGCTGAGCCGCTTGCGGCCGCGATTGCGGCGAGCTGCGACGACGCCACGACCACCCTTGGTGGCCATGCGGGCACGGAAGCCGTGCCGACGCTTGCGGACGAGTTTGGACGGTTGATAGGTACGCTTCATTTGTTTTAATACCGCGGGGTGCGGCCCTTCTTGTGTCTGTCACTTTGTAACAGGAGCTTTGCCGGGCCGGTTTGGCGCGATCGAAACCGCGCCGGGACGAATGGCCCGAGCGTGAGCGGGCTTATAGAAAGAAGGGTTTTGGAAGTCAATCCGGCGCTGGCGTGGCGTTTCGCGCCAACCTTTCCGCGAATTAATTTTTCCGACCAAGGATGAAATTGGCAAAAAAGCCGTAATCGCCTAATGTTGGCTGATCAAGTGATTGTGAAGATCGAGTCGCATGAGCGAAGCCATCCAAGCGGGCGAAGGGACCGGAACGGCGCAAGCCGCCGTGCGCTCGGTGCCGCTGTCGCGCGGCCTTTCGACGAAACTGCTGCTGCTCACCATCGTTTTCGTGCTTTTGGCCGAAGTGCTGATCTTCCTGCCCTGGATCGCCAGCTATAGGCTGAGCTGGCTCAAGGAGAGGCTGAGCACGGCCGCGGCGGTCTCGATCGTGCTGGTGCAGGGCGAGTCGACCTCGCTGTCGCGCACCGCGCAGAATGACGTGCTGATGGCGATCGGCGCCAAGGCGATCGCGGTGCGCGACGGCGGCGTCTCGCGGCTTCTGGTGGTGGCCGACATGCCGCCGCAGGTCGACGAGCACATCGATCTCGCCAGCGTAGGCATGGTCAAGGGCATGACCGGAGCGCTGGACACGCTGTTTTTCGGCGGCGACAGGATGCTGCGCGTCTTTGGGCCGGTCGGCGACAGCGACAAGGAGTTCGAGCTGATCATGCCCGACTACTCCTTGCGCAAGGCCATGCTCATCTATTCGCGCAACGTCGCCTTCGTCTCGCTCCTGATCTCGCTGTTCACGGCCATGCTGGTCTATGCCGCGATCGACCTGATCATGATCGGCCCGATCCGCACCATGACGCGCTCGATGCTGTCCTTCTCCGAGGCGCCCGACGATCCCGGACGCATCATCCATCCGGCGGACCGCTCCGATGAGATCGGGGTGGCCGAGCGCGAATTGTCACAGATGCAGGAGCGGCTGCAGAAGATGCTGGCCGAGCAGAAGCATCTGGCCGATCTCGGGCTGGCCGTGTCGAAGATCAACCACGACATGCGCAACATCCTGGCCTCGGCCCAGCTGATGTCGGACCGCCTGCGCCAGGTCAAGGATCCGACGGTGCAGGCCTTCGCGCCCAAGCTGCTGCGCGCGCTTGATCGCGCCGTCTCCTATTCGGAGGGCGTGCTTCACTATGGCCGCACGCAGGAACCGCCGCCGTCGCGCCGCAGGGTAAGGCTGCGCCAGCTGGTCGAGGACGTGCACGGACTGCTGGCGATCGAGGAGGGCATCGAGTTCATCAATGCCGTCGAGGCGGCTTTCGAGGTGGATGCCGATTCCGACCAGCTCTTCCGGGTGCTCACCAATCTGTGCCGCAACTCGGTGCAGGCGATGGCGGCCGATACCGAAAGCGCTGTGGTGCGCCGGCTCGCCGTATCGGCCGAGCGCATGGGCAGCGTCAGCCGCATCGCCGTGACCGACACCGGGCCCGGCCTGCCGCCGAAGGCGCGCGAAAACCTGTTCGCGGCCTTCCGCGGCTCGGCGCGCAGTGGCGGCACCGGCCTTGGCCTGGCGATCGCGCATGAACTGATCCGGGCGCATGGCGGCACGGTGGAACTGGTCGAGTCGATCGGCGGGCGCACGACATTCGCCGTCACCATCCCCGACCAGCCGGTGCGTCTCGACCAGGCCCGCGGCAGCCTGCGCCGCCCGGCCTGACGGTCTTTTTGGCCGGATTCCAGGTTGCCGGCCTTTTGGGTTCGTCGCTCTTCCCTTGGCCTTCTCGGCCGGATCAGGCCAGCCGCATGGCGGCTTCGCAGTGCCGGCATCGGCACAGGCACCACTGGATGACAGGCTTGCGACAAAACTTTTGCCGGATCGGCTTGCTTTTCGCAAATTCAGTCGTTAGGGAACTGCACACATTCGCGGCCGGTCTTTCGGATCGGATCGCGGGGCCGTCGAAAACATGGCCTGATGCGCGCCCGTAGCTCAGCTGGATAGAGCACCAGACTACGAATCTGGGGGTCAGGAGTTCGAATCTCTTCGGGCGCGCCAAATCTTCCTCGCACTACGGTTGTAATGTAGCTGGGCTGGCCTTGCGCGGCCAAGCGTAGGCAGGACGCCATCGCCGTTCACCCCAACGCGCGTGCCGCCGCCCTGCCGGCGCTGCGGCCCGAAAAGATACAGCCGCCGAGGAACGTGCCTTCGAGCGCTGCATAGCCATGCACGCCGCCGCCGCCGAAGCCCGCCACTTCGCCGACCGCATAGAGGCCCGGCACCGGCCGGCCGTCGGCGCCGAGCACGCGGCTGTCGAGATCGGTCTCAAGGCCACCCAGCGTCTTGCGGGTCAGGATGTTGAGGCGCACGGCGATCAGCGGTCCATTGGCCGGGTCGAGCATCTTGTGTGGTTTGGCCGTGCGGATCAGCCTGTCGCCGAGATAGGCGCGTGCGCCGCGCAGGGCGGTGATCTGCATATCCTTGGAGAACGGGTTGTCGAGCTGCCGGTCGCGGGCGCGGATTTCGCGTTCGACCTCCGCGACGTCGAGCAGCGGCTCGCCGCCGGCCAGCGCATTCATGCGCGCCACCAGCCTCGAAAGGTCGGTCTCGACAATAAAGTCCTCGCCCTTTTCCATGAACGCCTTGACCGGGCCTGGAATGCCCGAGGTGGCGCGGCCGAGCACCTTGCGCCAGCTTTTCCCCGTCAGGTCGGGGTTCTGTTCCGAGCCCGAAAGCGCGAATTCCTTCTGGATGATCTTCCTGGTCAGGATGAACCAGGAATAGTCGAAGCCGGTGCCCATGATGTGGCTGAGCGTGCCCAGCGTGTCGAAGCCGGGATAAAGCGGCACCGGCAGGCGTTTTCCCCTTGCATCGAGCCACAGCGAGGACGGGCCGGGCAGGATGCGGATGGCATGGTCGGTCCAGATCGGCGCCCAGTTCCTGATGCCCTCGACATAGTGCCACATGCGGTCGCGGTTGATGATCGCGCCGCCGGCCTGTTCGGAGATCGCCAGCATGCGGCCATCGACATGGTCGGGCACGCCGGTGATCATGCGCCTCGGCGCGTTGCCGAGGCGCTTCGGCCAGTTTTCGCGGACCAGCTGATGGTTGGCGCCGATGCCACCGGAGGCGACAATGACCGCCTGCGCATGAAGTTCGAAATCGCCCGATACTTCCCGCGAGCTCTTGTGGCCGCGCTCGACGGTACTCGGCTCGAGGATGTCGCCCCGCACGCCGGTCACGGTCGCACCCGTGCGCGTCAGTTCGTTGACCCGGTGGCGGAACCTGAAGCCGATCAATCCGCGCTTCTGTGCCTCGCGCACGCGCAGCACGAAAGGCTCGAGCACGCCGGGGCCGGTCCCCCAGGTGATATGAAAGCGCGGCACCGAATTGCCATGGCCGACGGCATTGCCGCCGCCGCGCTCGGCCCAGCCGACGACCGGGAAGAACTTCAGCCCGCGCTCCATCAGCCAGGAGCGCTTCTCGTTGGCGGCGAAGCCGACATAGGCCTCCGCCCATTTGCGCGGCCAGAAATCCTCCGGCCGGTCGAAGGCGGCTGTGCCCATCCAGTCCTCGAGCGCCAGATCGTGCGAGTCGCGGATGCGCATACGCCGCTGCTCGGGCGAATCGACGAGGAACAGCCCGCCGAACGACCAGAAGGCTTGGCCACCCAGCGACTGTTCCGGCTCCTGGTCGACGATGATGATCTTCTTGCCGGCCTCGGCCAGTTCGGCCGCGGCAACCAGCCCGGCAAGACCGGCGCCGACAATGATGACGTCCGCGTCGTCAGCCATGATTCCTCCCGAGAAGTAGCCGGCAAATTTAGCGCTGGTAAATCAGACGTTCTCCCAGCCGCCCTTGTTGTCGTCGGCGCGGAAGATGGCGTCGATGACCTTCTGGTTGAGCACCGATTCTTCCAGCGTGAAGACGCGCTCCTTGCCGCCAAGTGCGGCCCGCGCGAAGGTCTCGACTTCCAGCCTGTATTGCTGCGTGCCGGGGAAGCAGAAGACCTGCGCCTCGGTGTGGTTCTGATTGTGAAGCTCGACGCGGTGGTGGTCGTAGAGCCCGGCATTGAATGGGGAAAAGACCTCGATGAAACCCTTCTCGCCGTGGAACACCATCACCTGGCGTGCCGCCATCTGCGTCGACAGGTAGAAGGACAGCTCGAAGTCGCCGAAATCGGCGCGGATCGAGGAATAGATGTCGGTGCCGAATGTCTTGTCGCGCTCGATCGTCGCCTGCACACGGCTAGGCTCCTTGCCGGTCGAGAAACGCGTCGACACGGTCGGGTAGACGCCGATATCGGGCAAGGCGCCACCGCCGAGGTCGAGCTGGTTGCGCATGTTGGTGGGGTCGACATTGTAATAGGAGAACGCACCCTGGACATGGCGCAGCCGGCCGATGGCGCCGCTGGCGATGAGGTCACGCACCTTGATCCATTGCGGATGGTAGATGACCATGAAGGCTTCGCAGACCAGCACCTTCTTCTGGTCGCGCAGCTTGATCAGCGGTGCGATGTCCTTGGCGTCGAGCGCCAGCGGCTTTTCAACCAGCACATGCTTGCCGGCTTCGATGGCCTTGGCCGCCCATTCGACATGCTGCGAGGTCGGCAGCGGAATATAGACGCCGTCGACTTCGTTCGAAGCGAGCAGTTCCTCATACGAGCCAAAGGCATGGCGCGCGCCGAAGCGCTCGGCCAATGCCTTGGCCTTCGACAGGTCGCGGCTGGCGATCGCCGAAAGCACGCCGTTTTCCGCCTCGACCATGGCCGGCAACAAATGCTCGCGGCCGATCTTGGCCGTCGACAACACACCCCATCGGAACATCACGCTTCTCCTATCGATTATATCGATGAAGATGTGCCTGAATTCTGGAGAAAAGCCAATGAGAGACGCGGGTCACAAGGCACCTTCGTCATCCTCAGGTCCGCGCCGCGTCGCTACGCTGCTTGCTTCGCACGTGGATGACGAGGACGTGCGGCCGCGCTCAGCCCCGCCTGCCCGTCAGCGTCATGTCGAAATCGACGACATTGGAATAGAGCGGCGTGCCGACATCCATGCCGTATCGCGAGCGCAGCACCTTGCCGGTAACATGGAATCTGATCGTGCCGGCTTTCAGCCCGTCGAGTTCAGCGGTGAACTTTTCCGTGGACGTCTTGCCGCGTGCTGTCAGCCGGCCGGTGACCAGGGCTGTCGTGTCGCCGGTGCGGGCAACGCTGGTCGAACGGAACTGGATTTCGGGGCTGTTGGCCGCATCGAACACCGCGTCGGAGCGCAGGAAGGCATCAATGCGGCCCTGCCCGGTGCCCACGCTTTCGGGATAGATCGTGAGGTCGACCTTCGAGCGGCCGACATCATTGTTGTCGATGCGGATCGTACCCTTGAAGCGGGCAAAGGCGCCATCGAATCCGCCGCCGCCGGCCTTGCCGATGGTGAAGCGGACCGAGGAGCCGGCCTGGCTGATCGTGTAGCTGCCGGCGGCGTCGCCGAGCACGACCGCCGCGTAGACGGGCATGGCAAGGCAAGCGGCGGCAACCGCCAATCCGAGGATTCGCGCATGCATTGGGGTGTTCCTTGTTCGGAGGCAACGCTCCTGGCGTCCTCATTTCACAAACGCGACCGGCGCCCGTTCTATTCCCCGGCTGACGAAGGCGTGATCATGCGCGTGAGCACGCTGTCGCGCAGCAGGAAGTGGTGGCGCAGCGCCGCCGCGACATGCAGGGCCGCCAGGGCGATGCCGGCATAGGCGAGATACCAGTGCGCCGACGCCCAGAAGCTCTCGGCGGCGTCGGACTCTGCGAGCGGCAGGTTGGGCATGACGAAGAGGTTGAACGGCATGGTGGGAATTTCCAGCGTCGAGACCGACACCAGCGCCCAGCCGGACAAGGGCAAGGCGACCTGGAAGGCATAGAGGGCCAGATGCGCCAGCGGCGCCGTCCGCCGCTCCAGGGCCGCGACCCGGGATGGCAGGGGCGGCGGCTTGTTGCCGAGCCGCCAGGCGATGCGCAGAATGATGAGGCCAAGCAGCAGAAAGCCGAACGACTTGTGCAACTGGATCAGCTCGAAGGCGGCGCGCTGGCTCTCGATCCGCACCATGACGAAACCGAGCGCGAACTGGCCGATGAAGAGGATGCCGATCAGCCAGTGGAGGAGGATCATCGCCCAGCCGTAGCGGGTGGGGGTGTTGGTGATGGAGGTTTGCATGGAAGGCGAACGTTGCTGAGCCGCGGTTTCTTCCACCCTCGCTTGTGGGGTGAGTAGCCGGTTCACCACAGGCGAATTCATCGTGCCAGTGGCACGATGAAGGCCGGCGAACGTCGGGACGCTGCGAAGCAGCGGGAACCCGGTCGAACTCACGAATTGTCACCCCGGCCCTTCGCAGGCTCAGGGCGTTCGAAGTTCGAAAAGCCAAGCAATTGGCTTTTCATCCGCTACGCGGACCACTTCTCACCCTTGAAGAAATCGACAAACGCCCTCAGCGCTGGCCGCATTTGCCGGCGGCTCGGATAGTAGACGAAGAAGCCCTCGAAAGACGGACACCAATCCTCCAGCACGCGGATCAGCCGGCCATCGGCGAGCGGCGCCCGCACATAGGGCTCGAAGACGAAGGCGAGCCCTGCACCGTCGACCGCTGCCTGGGCGATCAGATGGTCCTCGTCGAGGATCAGCGGCCCTTGCGCGGCAATTTCGATCTCCTCGCCGTCCTTCTCGAACTCCCAGCGGTAGAGGATACCGCTGGAGAAGCGAAAGCGGATGCAGCGATGCTCCGCCAGTTCGCGCGGATGGCGAGGTTTCGGCATCGCCTCGAAATAGGATGGCGCGCCGACCACCGCGCCGCGCATGTCCGGCCCGATGCGCACCGCGATCATGTCGCGCTGCAGGCTCTCGCCGAGCCGCACGCCGGCATCGAAACCGCCTTCCACCACATCGGTAAAACGATCCTCGATGACGATCTCCAGCACGATGTCGGGATAGGCGGCGGCAAATCCGCCGAGCCGCGGCGTCAGCACCAGATGTGCTGCCGTGCGCGGCACGCTGAGCCTGAGATTCCCGGCTGGCCGGTTGCGTGACTCGGCCGCCGTCTCCAGCGCCAGGTCGATCTCCGAGAGTGCCGGCCGCAATCGCTCCAGCAGTTGTGCGCCTTCCTCGGTCGGCGCCACGCTGCGGGTGCTGCGCGCTAAGAGCCGCACGCCGAGCCGCGCCTCCAGACTGGACACTGCATGGCTGACCGCGGATGGCGCGATGGCCAATTCCTTGGCCGCGCCGCGGAAACTGCCGCATTGGGCGACGGTTGCCAGCACGGCCAGTTGCGAGAGATGCGCTCGGTTCATTGATCTATTTCTTGGAACAGCCCGTGCAAATGAGAGACGATTATCGAACACAAAGCAAGGCGCTATCTCAGTCGCATCACAACAAGGAGATGCCTGATGCAAACCCGCAAACTAGGAACTGAACTGAGCGTCTATCCCATAGGCCTCGGCTGCATGGGCATGAGTTTTGCCTATGGCGGCCAGCCGGAGGCAGAGGCGATCGACGCGCTACACCGCGCCGTCGAGATCGGCGTCAACTTCTTCGACACGGCCGAAGTCTATGGCCCCTACGAAAACGAGATCCTGCTCGGCAAGGCGCTGAAGTCGGTGCGGAACAAAGTGACCATCGCGACCAAATTCGGCTTCAAGATTTTGGAGGAAGGCACGGGCCTCGACCGCATGGCCGGCGTCGACAGCCGCCCCGAGCACGTCACGGCCGTCGCCGAGGCCTCGCTGAAGCGGCTGGGCACCGATGTCATCGACCTCTATTACCAGCACCGCGTCGACCCCAACGTGCCGATCGAAGACACGGTCGGCGCCATGGCCGAGCTGGTGCGCGAGGGCAAGGTGCGCGCGCTGGGTCTCTCGGAGGCAAGCGCGGCAACCATCCGCCGGGCGCATGCCGTGCATCCCATCGCCGCCGTGCAGAGCGAATACTCGCTGTGGAGCCGTGACCCGGAGGACGAGGTCTTCGCCGTCTGCCGCGAACTCGGCATCGGCTTCGTTCCCTACAGTCCGCTCGGCCGTGGCCTTTTGACCGGCACGATCGCCAAACCGGAGACACTCGACGATAGCGACTGGCGCCGCACCTTGCCGCGCTTCCAGGCCGAGGCCATGGAAGCCAACGCCAAGGTGATCGCGACGCTGGAAAGACTGGCGGCCGAAAAGGGCGTCACCTCGGCGCAACTGGCGCTCGCCTGGGTGCTGCACCAGGGCGATTTCATCGTGCCGATCCCCGGCGCGCGCAAGATCCGCCATCTGGAGCAGAACACGGCGGCGGCCGGGATTGCGTTGAGCGCTGCCGAGGTCGCGGCGATCGGTGATGCGCTGTCGCCGGATAAGGTGATGGGCAAGCGCTATACGGAGGAATTGCTGGCGCTGGTGAATGGGTAGTTGAAGGAGGCGGTGCCCCTTTTTGTTGAGAGTTAGGCGCGAGGCCCCCCTCTCTGGCCTGCCGGCCATCTCCCCCTCAAGGGGGGAGATTGGCAGCTTGGGCGCCGGCGTTCTCCTTGCTGCGCTGGTGATTGGCGAAAGCCGACGTGACACCTGATCTCCCCCCTTGAGGGGGAGATGCCCGGCAGGGCAGAGAGGGGGGCCTCGCGCCGACGTTTCTTATCTCCGCCCCTACCAAGGCACCACCTCAATCTCCGGCCAGCACTCCCGCGCCCGCTTCCCCTTCGCCTCATGCGTCCGCTGATTGTCCGTCACCCGGTTCGGCGTGATGCGGAACGAAAACACATCATCAAGCCCGAACGGCGCCACCAACTCCAACGCTCCCTCAGCATCGTATCGCACCCCAACCGCATGCGTCTTCGAGGCGAAATGGCTGACCGACTCGCTCGCGCTCGTATAGCGCGGACAGGGCTGCCCGAACTTTTGGGGATACCACAGATGCACCCGCGCCTGGTTGCGCACCTCGACCGGCAGCGCCAGCCCCTCGAAATGCCTTGCCGCCCGGCGAATGACAGCATCCTCGGCCTCATAGGACAGATCGCCGTCATCGAAGTAGAAGAGATCAACATCCTTGATGCCGTAGCCCGATGGCTTGCCGGTCAGATGGTTCCAGACGCTGTTGTAAAGCGCACCCGAAACCACCAGCCAGTCCGGCAGAGCCAGCGTGCGAGCCCGCGCCAGTGCGTCGCCCACCAGCGGGTCCGCCGACACGATGTCGAAAAACGCTTTGCGTTGTGCTTCGAACGAGAGCCCGGAATAGCGCAGATGGTCCATCGCCCTTTGGAGGACGATTCGCCATCCGCTCGCAAGTTTTAGCCCCTCAGCACGCCACCCGTCTGCTTGCCGACATTGTCGACGATGCGCTTGGCCAGCGCCTCGAAATCCTCGTCTGTCAGGGTCTTTTCGACCGGCTGGATCGACACTTCGATGGCGATCGATTTTTTGTCGGCGCCGAGCGAGGCCCCCTCGAATATATCGAACACTGAAACCGCGCTAATCAGCTTCTTGTCGGCTGCCAATGCGGCGCGCACCAGCGTGCCAGCCTCGACCGATTTGTCGACGACGAAAGCGAAGTCGCGCTTCACCGCCTGGAAGGCGGAGAGGTCCAGCCTCGGCTTGGTCTTGGTCGGTTTGGCCTTCGGCTCGGGCACGGCATCGACGAACACTTCGAAGCCGCAGAGCGGCCCGGACGCGTCGAGGTCTTCCAGTGTCCTCGGGTGGAACTCGCCGAACGTGCCGAGCACTGTCTTTGGCCCGAGCTTGATGGTGCCGGAACGGCCCGGGTGGTACCAGGCCGGGCCACCGGCCTCGATCTGCAGCCGGTCGACCGGCGCGCCGCAGGCTTCGAGTGCCGCGATCGCGTCGGCCTTGGCGTCGAACACGCCGACCGGACCGGAATTGCCGGCCCAGTTGCGGCCAGAACCGTCGAGCTTTGCCGTGCCGCGGCGCACGCCGGCGGCGACGCGCCGCTGCTGGTCGGCGCCGTCGCCCTCATAGGTGCCCGACACCTCGAACAGTGCCACGTCGCCGATGCCCTTGTCGGCATTGCGCTGCGCGGCCGAAATCAGTCCCGGCAGCAGCGAGGGCCGCATGTCGGACATGTCGGCGGCGATCGGGTTGGCGAGCTTGAGCGCCGTCTGGCCGCCGCCGAACAGTTCGGCGTGCCTGGCCGGAATGAACGACCAGGTGACAGCCTCCATCATGCCGCGCACGGCTAGCGAACGCTTGGCCGCGCGGGTGCGGATCTGGAGCGTGGTCAGGATCTTGCCGTTGACCGCGTCATGCGCGCCGAGCGGCTGCGGGGCGATGTTGTCGACGCCGTGAATGCGCATGACTTCCTCGACCAGGTCGGCCTTGCCGTCGACATCCGGCCGCCAGGAGGGCACCGTCACGTCGACGATGTCGCCCGACCCCTGCGCGTGGAAGCCGAGGCGCGACAGGATGTCGAGGCTCTCGGCTCGCGGCACTTCGATGCCGGTCAGCCGCTTCACTTCCGACAGCGGCAGCGAAACGATCTTCGGCTGGTGTCCGGCATAGCCGGCCACTTCTGTCTCCGTCGGCGTGCCGCCGCAGAAGTCGATCACCAGCCTGGTTGCCAGTTCGATACCCGGAACCATGAATTCAGGATCGACGCCGCGCTCGAAGCGGTAACGCGCGTCGGTGATGATGCCGAGCGAGCGGCCGGTGCGGGCCGTCGTGATCGGGTCCCAGAGAGCGGATTCGATCAGCACGTCCGATGTGTTCTCGTCACAGCCGGAGTGCTCGCCGCCCATGATGCCGGCAATCGACTCGACGCCGTTGTCATCCGCGATGACGCACATTTCCGGCGTCAGCGTGTACTCGCGCCCGTCGAGCGCCTGGACCTTTTCGCCATCCCTGGCGCGGCGCACCACGAGGTTGCCCGCCACCTTCGCCGCGTCGAAGACGTGCAGTGGCCGGCCACGGTCGAAGGTGACGTAGTTGGTGATGTCGACCAGCGCACTGATCGGCCTGAGCCCAATGGCAATCAGCCGCTGCTGCAGCCATTTGGGCGAGGGACCGTTCTTGACGCCCTTGACCAGCCTGAGCGCGAAGCCGGGGCAGAGCTCCGGCGCCTCGATCGTCACCTTCACCGGGCACATGCCGCTGCCGGCATGCGGCATGATCGCGCCGCCGACGAGGCGGCCAAGCCCGCTCGCCGCGAGATCCCTGGCAATGCCATGGACGCTGGTGGCATCCGGCCGGTTCGGCGTCAGATTGATCTCGATGACCGGATCGTCGAGATGCGCGTAAGCAGCGAAACTGGTGCCGACGGGCGCGTCTTGCGGCAGGTCGATGATGCCATTGTGTTCGTCGGACAGTTCAAGCTCACGCTCGGAACACATCATGCCATGGCTCTCGACGCCCCGGATCTTGCCGACGGCAAGCGTCACGTCGATGCCGGGCACATAGGTGCCGGGCGCTGCAAAGGCGCCGATCAGGCCCGCCCGCGCATTGGGCGCGCCGCAGACGACCTGCACGGGCGCCTTGCCGTCGCCGATGTCGACGGTCAGCACGCGCAGCCGGTCGGCGTCGGGATGCTGCACCGCCGTCAGCACCTTCGCGATGACGAAGGGTTTCAGGCCGGCCTTGTCGTCGACATGCTCGACCTCGAGGCCGATCGATGTCAGCCGTTCGACGATCTCGGCGAGAGAGGCGTCGGTCTCTAGATGATCCTTGAGCCAGGAGAGGGTGAATTTCATCGTCTCACACTTTCGCGTCGTCTTGAGCGAACACTTCGACCAGCCGGAAGCGTTCGCAAACCAGTTCCATGTCGGGCGAAAACCCGCCATTGCGCTCGAAATAGGCGCGGTGCGCATCGCGCCAGTAGTCGTAGCTCAGATCGCCTTCACCCTCGTCGCGGGCAAAGTCGGCATCGACCTCGTCGAAGCGCCGCACGATGGCCTCGACCGTCTCGATGACAGCGGCGCGGCGGCCATTGCCGTCGAGCACGACGTCACGGCGGCCGACCTCCGGCACTGGCTCGGCGCCGCCATAGTCGCGCAGCGCGCCGCAGGTCGCGGTCTTGCGCCCCGACAGCACCAGCGCCAACAATTCGTCGGCGAGCTCTGGGCTGTCGCCGAAGCGGAAGGTCACCGCGTCCGCATAGGGATCGACGGTTGGGCTCACGCGCTCAGGCCCCCGAACAGCGTCGGCATGTCGAGCGGCCGGAAGCCATAATGCGACAGCCAGCGCACGTCGGCGTCGAAGAAGGCGCGCAGGTCCGGCATGCCGTATTTCAGCATCGCGATGCGGTCGATGCCCATGCCCCAGGCAAAGCCCTGATATTCGTCGGGATCGAGCCCGCCGGCCCGCAGCACGTTGGGGTGCACCATGCCGCAGCCCAAGATCTCCATCCAGTCGGAGCCTTCGCCGAAACGCACTTCGCCCGGCCGCGAACGGTCGCACTGGATGTCGACCTCGAGGCTCGGCTCGGTGAACGGGAAGAAGGACGGCCGGAAGCGCATCTTGACCGAGGGCACCTCGAAGAACGCTTTGCAGAACTCTTCCAGCACCCACTTCATGTTGGCGACGTTGGCCGTCTTGTCGATCACCAGCCCCTCGACCTGATGGAACATCGGCGAGTGCGTGGCGTCGGAATCCTGCCGGTAGGTCTTGCCCGGAATGACGATGCGGATCGGCGGCTTCTGCTTCTCCATGGTGCGGATCTGCACAGGCGAGGTGTGGGTGCGCAACAGCTTGCGCTCGCCCTTCTCGTCCGGCTGGAAGAAGAAGGTGTCGTGCATTTCGCGCGCCGGATGGCCTTCGGGGAAATTCAGCGCGGTGAAATTGTAATAGTCGGTCTCGATATCGGGACCTTCGGCGATCGCGAAGCCGAGATCGCCGAAGATCGCCGCGATCTCGTCGATGACCTGGCTGATCGGATGGATGCGGCCGCGCTCGGCCGGCGACTGGCGCACCGGCAAGGTGACGTCGACGGTCTCGGCGGCGAGACGGGCGGTGATCGCCACGTCCCTGAGTTCGGCCTTGCGCAAGGAGAGCGCATCGGTGACGCGGTTCTTCAGGCCGTTGATGGCCGGCCCCTTCACCTGCCGTTCCTCGGCGCTCATCGCGCCAAGCGTCTTCAGCATTTCCGAGACAGAGCCCTTCTTGCCGAGGGCCGCGACACGCACCGCCTCGATTGCCGGTTCGTCGGCGGCGGAGGCGATATCGGCGAGCAGCGAAGCTTCCAGGGCTTCAAGATTTCCAGCAGTGGCGTTCACGGCGAAACTCTCTCGATCGGGCGACTGACACCATTTTGGTTCGTCGTCACCATTTTGGTTACATCAGGCATAAGAAAACCCGCGCCAGCCGTGCCAGCGCGGGTTCCCCAAATCAAGTGTCGAAAGTGCTTGGGAAGCGCTGGTCTTAGGCGACAGCGCTTTCAAAAGCATTCGGCGTGGTGTTCTTCAGATATTCGAGCGCGACCTTGGCCTTGGCGACCAGGGCGGCGAAAGCCTGCGGCTCGTGGATGGCCATGTCGGACAGGATCTTGCGATCGATCTCGATGCCGGCCTTGTTCAAACCGTCGATGAAGCGGCCATAGGTCAGGCCATGCTCGTGGGTCGCGGCGTTGATGCGCTGGATCCACAGCGCGCGGAACGAGCGCTTGCGGTTCTTGCGGTCGCGGTAAGCGTACTGCAGCGACTTTTCCACCGCCTGCTTGGCGATGCGGATGGTGTTCTTGCGGCGGCCGTAGAAGCCTTTCGCGGCTTTCAGGACCTTCTTGTGCTTGGCGTGAGCGGTGACGCCTCTTTTTACGCGTGCCATGTCATGATCTCCTTAAAAGCAATTCCAGGAAAAGTGCCTTGCGGTTTTCCGTTCGGAATTGCGTCAAACTGATGCGTGTCCGGACCGAATGCCTTAGAGGCCGTTCGGCAGAAAATTCTTGATGACCTTCTTGCCGTCCGGTTCAGCCAGAACCATCGTGCCGCGGGCATTTCGAATGAACTTGTTGGAACGCTTGATCATGCCGTGACGCTTGCCGGCCGCAGCCGACAGGACTTTACCCGTACCGGTGATCTTGAACCGCTTCTTGGCGGCCGATTTGGTCTTCATCTTGGGCATTTTGCTACTCCGTTTCTATGAGGTCCCTGTCGTGCCTCTGGCACTCCACGCCTCTTGTTTTGTTCGCTCCGGGCCGACCAAAGCCCGAAAAGCAAATGAAACCGCCACGGCATGCCCTGCCGGGCGGTTTTCTTGGAACGGCGGTCCTATACGTCAAAGCTGGCGGCTGCGCAACACCCACGGCACCTTATCCGAACGCGGCGCTCCATCCCTGTTTAGGGCAGCGTGAACCAGACCGGCAGCACGCCCGACAGTTGCGCCCCGTCGATCAGTTCGAAGGCCGGCAGCGCGATCAGGAACACCAGCCCGTCGAGAAGCGTGTTCAGAAGCAGGCGTGGCTTGAAGCTGCCGGTGTCGCCTTCCTGGTAGAGCGAGAGGTTGGGGAAGAAGCGCGGCACTCTTTCCAGATAGGCCTGGTAGGGCGCGCCGAGCGCTTCCTTAAGGAACTTTTCCTCGCGCAGGATGACGATGTGGAAGGCGCCCGCGCACAGGACAGCAAACAGAACGATGCCGGTAAACGAGCCGATCTGCGCGCCGACGCCGGCGGCCGCCACTGTCGAGAAAACGTAAAGCGGATTGCGGGTGATCGAGTAGGGCCCGCCGGTCACCACCTCGGCGGATTTGCGCCCGCCTATATAGAGCGTCGCCCAGAGCCGGCCGACGATGCCGAGGAAAATCAGCAGCACGCCGAACATCTCGATCGTTTCATGCACCGGCGTATCCGGCGGAAAGGTCGACTGGCCAAACAGCAAAGCCGCGAACAGTACGACCACGAGCACCGCGAGTACCAGCCGGCGCATCTGTTGGTAGTTGCCCAGCCCGTGTTTGTATTCTGTGTCCAAGCTTGGACTCCGATCGTCGAGGAGCGTGGTGCATGCCGCCCGAAAAGCGGCCCGACGGCATGCGCAAACCGAGCCGGCGATCGCCGATGTTGCCAAGAAACAGGCGTCCCGCCGATCGTCGGGACGCCCTGTATCACAATTCAGGCTGAATTAGAGGGCGGTTGCCCGCCTAACCTTTTCGTGACCGTGCCGTGATGTCAGGCACTGCAAGCGAACGCAGGCCTCAACGCGGCGCCAGCACCATCATCATCTGGCGGCCTTCGAGCTTCGGCTCGGCCTCCACCTTGGCGATGGTCGCCACCTCCTCGCGCACCTTGTTCAAAAGCTGCATGCCGAGTTCCATATGCGCCATCTCGCGGCCGCGGAAGCGCAGCGTCAGCTTGACCTTGTCGCCTTCCTCGAAAAAGCGGCGCACCGCCTTCATCTTGGTGTCGTAGTCATGGCTGTCGATGTTCGGGCGCATCTTGATCTCCTTGATCTCGATGACCTTCTGATTCTTGCGCGCCTCGGCCGCCTTCTTCTGGTTGGCGTATTTCAGCTTGCCGAGATCGAGGATCTTTACGACGGGAGGTACCGCATTGGGCGATATTTCGACGAGATCGAGCCCGGCCTCTTCGGCGAGCAGCAAAGCGTCGTTGATGGAAACATCGCCACGGTTCTGGCCTTCGGCGTCGATAAGCTGGACCCGGGGAACCCGGATATCACGGTTGGAGCGCGGGCCATCCTTGGTCGGCGCCGCTGCTTTGAAAGGTCTGCGAATGGTCGTGGTCTCCTAGGCCGTTTCGTTCAGGGTTCGTACAAATCTGGTGCGGACGCGCCAATGTGGGAAGCGCGCGGCGCAAGTCAATAGCACAACGTTCTCAGGAAATCACCTGATCACGCGCCTGTGCCAAGCAAAGAAGCATCGCGAGCACTTTCCGCCCGGCCTTTGGCCGTGCCAAAAGCGAGGCGTGAGAAAAACAGGACCGCTCCGCAGCCATGACCGCCGCTCCGACCTTTCTGGATGTTGATGGATCCGCTATCGCCGTGCGCCACACATCGGGCACCACGCCCGGTATCGTCTGGCTCGGCGGCTACAAGTCCGACATGCTGGGCACGAAGGCGCAGACGCTGTCGGACTGGGCGGCACGGGAAGGCCGTGCCTTCCTGCGCCACGACTATTCAGGCCATGGCGAATCCGCTGGCGCCTTCGCCGATGGCACCATCTCGAAATGGCTTGCGCAAAGCCTTGCGGTCATCAGGCGTTTCGCCACAGGCGATCAGATCCTGGTCGGCTCGTCGATGGGCGCCTGGATTGCGCTGCGCATGGTGCAGGAATTGCGCAAGGCGGGCGACGTGAACGTCGTCGGCCTGGTGCTGCTGGCGCCGGCGCCGGATTTCACCAGCGAACTGGTCGAGCCGGTGCTGACCGACGCGCAGAGGCACGACCTCGCCGAAAACGGCTTCTTCGCCGAGCCGTCGGACTATTCGGCGGAGCCCTACATCTACACCCGCGCCCTGATCGAGGACGGGCGCGAAAACCGGGTGATGACCGGGCCGATCGACACCCACTGCCCCGTTCATATCCTGCAGGGTCTTGCCGACGCGGACGTGCCTTCGAGCCACGCGCTGAGGCTGGCCGCCCTGCTGCCGACCGACGATGTCACGCTGTCGCTCATCCCTGACGGCGACCATCGCCTGTCGCGGCCACAGGATCTCGACATGTTGCTGCGGGCGGTTGGCAACCTGGCCGGGCGGGTCGACTGACCATGCGCCTGTCCATCCCGATTTCAGCCTTCGTCGCGGCGATCGTCGGCTTCGGCGGCACGCTGGCCATCGTCATCGCCGCCGCGCATGCGGTCGGCGCCACGCAGGTCCAGACAGCGAGCTGGGTGACGACCATTTGCCTGGCCATGGCGATCGAAAGCCTGTGGCTGTCCTGGCGCACGAAAATGCCCGTCATCACCGCCTGGTCGACTCCGGGCCTGGCGCTGATGGCGGCCTCGAGCGGCTTTTCGATCGGCGAGGCGGTCGCCGCCTTCATGGTCACCGCCATCCTGTTGATCGCCACCGGCCTGTTCCGGCCGCTGACGCAGCTGATTTCCAAAATTCCGCCCTCGGTCGCGTCCGGCATGCTGGCCGGCATTGTCGTCACCTTCGCCCTCAACGCGGTCAAGGCCATTCCCGTCGACCCCTGGCTGATCCTGCCGTTGATCGCTGCCTTCTTCATCATCCGTCTGTTCAATCCGGCGTTATCGGTCCTGGCGGTGCTGATCGGCGGCGGTCTGGCGGCGTTTCTCACCGGTCGTGTCGGCGGCTTGCCGACACCCGAACTGTCGACCTTGACCTTGATCGCACCTGTATTCACCGCCAAGGCGATGATCGGTCTGGCGCTGCCGCTCTACCTCGTCACCATGGCCTCGCAGAACCTCTCCGGTCTCGCCGTGTTGCGCGCCGCCGGCTACCATCCGGAACCCGGCCCGCTGATCGGCGTCACCGGCTTCTTTTCCCTGCTGTCGGCGCCGTTCGGCGGCTCGACCACCAATCTGGCGGCGATCTCGGCGGCGATCTGCACCGGGCCGGACGTCCATCCCGATCCGGCCGAGCGCTGGAAGACCGGCCCGTTCTACGCGCTCGCCTATCTCATATTTGCGATCTTCGGCGCCTCGCTGGTGGCGATCTTTGCCGTCCTGCCGCAGAGCCTGATCGTTCTGGTCGCTGGCCTTGCGCTGATGGCCTCGCTCGCCAATGCGCTGGCGATCGCGCTGAAGGACGAGGGCGACCGCATGGCCGCCACCGTCACCTTTGTCGTCACCGCCTCCGGGCTGACGCTGTTCGGCGTCGGCGCCGCTTTCTGGGGGTTGGTCGCCGGCCTGGTCGTGCTTTTCCTCGACATGCTCAAAAAGCGATAATCATTTCAGAACCTTGTCCGGTTTTGCCGGATATTGTCTTGAATCGCCGTTTTCGCCTTCCCATTTCGATTCCACGCAGCCGGTCCTGGCTGTCTCCAACCGAAGGAATGGGAGAAAATGAACACATCTGCATTGATCCGCCCGGCCTGGACGCCGGCGACCATCGCGTTGATGGTGATCGGCTTCATGGTGTTCTGGCCGCTCGGCTTCGCCATGCTCGCCTACATCATCTGGGGCGACCGGCTCGACGGTTTCAAGCGTGACGTCAACCGCGCCACCGACGGCATCTTCGCCGGCTGCCGCCGTGGTTCCGACAAGGCCGCGCGCTGGGGCAACGGCTCCGCCCGCACCGGCAACGTCGCTTTCGACGACTGGCGCGAAAAGGAACTCGAGCGCCTCGCCGAGGAACGCCGCAAGCTCGACGACATGCTGACCGAGTTCGACGACTATGCCCGCGAATTGCGCCGTGCCAAGGATCAGGACGAATTTGATCGCTTCATGGCCAATCGCAACAAGTCGACCGCGCCGGCCAAGACCGATCCTGCGCCGACCAAGCGCGGCAAAGGCTCGAACCTGCTCGACGACTAAGGTCCCGCGACAGACCGAGGTATGATGACGGCGTCGCGCGAGCGGCGCCGTTTCTTTTTTGTTCTATTCGTTTTCCTCGAATCGCGTATCGTCCCGCCATGACCATCGGATTCTTCCGCAATCTGACGAAGCCCAGGCCCACGCCCGTCGTGGAGCGGGAATATTGTGTCGCCGGCCGCACACTGCCGCTCAAGATCGTCGAGAGCGCCAGGGCAAAACGTCTGACGCTGCGCATCGATTCCGGCGGTCAGGGCTTGCGTATCACCGTGCCGCCGGGCCTGCGCCGCGGTGAGGTGGACAGGTTCCTCGACCGCCACCAGGACTGGCTGGAGCAGCGGCTGGCCAAGGTGCCGACGCGCCCGCAGGTGCGGCCCGGCATCAAGATCCCTGTGCGCGGCGTGCCGCATCGCATCGTGCATGAGCCGTCGAAGCGCGGCACGGTGACCGTGTCGCGCGACGAGCGCGGCCCGCTGCTGATCGTGCATGGCGACCGCGTGCACCTGCCGCGCCGCATCGCCGACTACCTCAAGCGCGAGGCCAAGAAGGAGATCGAGAAGCTGGTGATCAGGCACACTGAGGCGCTCGGCAAGCGCGCCAAGGCGATCCGCTACAAGGACACGTCCAGCCGCTGGGGCTCCTGCACCTCGGAAGGCAACCTCTCCTTCTCCTGGCGCATCATGATGGCGCCGGCGCCTGTCATCAATTACCTCGTCGCGCATGAAGTGGCCCATCTCAAGGAGATGAACCACGGCCCGAAATTCTGGAAATTGTGCGAGAAGCTCTGCCCGGACACCGACCGTTGCAAGGACTGGCTGAAGCGCAATGGCGGCGCGCTGCAGGCGATTGTGTTCGAGTAGGGATGGGCGCGCCGAGCGCCGCCCCTGCCTAGGTTTCGTCATCCTACGGTCTGCGTTTCGCTCCGCCCTGGGATCACGAAGGCGCGGTTGGCCCGCCCTACGCAACCGCTCAATCGTCATTCGCCGCGTTCAACTCCTCCGGCCGCAACCCTTCGTCGCCATGGTGCGGCCAGGGCAGGAAATCCCGGTCGAAGGCGTCGCCGCCGAAATAATCCAGCGCGCGGTGCGCTTCGGCGCCGTTGAAGGCGGCCTTGTCCATGAGATGCGCGATGACTTCGCGGGCCTGTGTGATCTTCTGCCTGAGTTCGGCAACGGTCTGGTCGGCCATGGTTCTGCTCCCGCCTGTGTCCTGTCCATCCATAGGTAGCGTCTTTGGCCTTGCCGGCAAACAGTATGCTTTTTCTCGACTCGGTCTCGATTTCATGCCAATGCCCGCGGCATGGCGCTCGACATCAAGATCTGCGGCTTGAAGACCGATCAGGCAATGGCCGCCGCCCTGGCTGGCGGCGCCAGCCATGTCGGCTTCATCTTCTTCGCCAGGAGCCCGCGCTATGTCGAACCGGCCGAAGCCGGACGTCTGCGCGAGGCGGCGCGCGGCAAAGCCCTGGCGGTTGCCGTCACGGTCGACGCCAGCGACGCCTTCCTCGATGAAATCGTAAAAGAGATGCGACCCGACATGCTGCAACTGCACGGGTCGGAAACAGCCGAGCGCGTGGCCGAGTTGAAGGCCCGCTACGGGCTGCCGGTGATCAAGGCGCTTTCGGTCAGTGAGGCCGCCGATCTCGAGCGGACAAAGCCGTTCATCGGCATCGCGGACCGGTTCCTGTTCGACGCCAAGCCGCCAAAGGGCTCGCAACTGCCGGGGGGCAATGGTGTCGCCTTCGACTGGCGCATCCTTGCCGGTCTTGACGCCGGGCTCGATTACATGCTTTCCGGTGGGCTCAACGCCGCCAATATCGGCGATGCCCTTCGGCTTGCCAATCCGCCCGGAATAGACATTTCCTCGGGTGTGGAAAGCGCGCCGGGCGTCAAGGATCCGGCGCTGATCGAACAGTTTTTCCGGGCCGTCAGGGCCGCGCGCGACGACCGCGCTGCCTGACAGGCTCAAACCAGAGCATGTCGGGAAAAGGGGAATCCGGTTTCCGACAAGGACATGCTCGCTAAATTAAGGAGCGATCGGCGATGAACAAGCCGGCGACACCCAATTCCTTCCGCACCGGGCCTGACGAACAGGGCATGTTCGGCATTTTCGGCGGCCGGTTCGTCGCCGAAACGCTGATGCCGCTGATCCTCGATCTTGAACGGCACTGGAACGAGGTCAAGAACGATCCGGATTTCAGGGCCGAGCTTTCCGACCTGTCGACCCATTATGCCGGGCGGCCCTCGAAGCTCTATTTCGCCGAAGGCCTGACCAGGCATCTCGGCGGCGCGAAAGTCTATTTCAAGCGCGAGGACCTGAACCACACGGGCTCGCACAAGATCAACAACTGCCTCGGCCAGATCCTGCTCGCCAAGCGCATGGGCAAGAAGCGCATCATCGCCGAGACCGGCGCCGGCCAGCACGGCGTGGCGTCCGCGACCGTCGCGGCACGCTTCGGCTATCCCTGCGTGGTCTATATGGGCGCCACCGACGTCGCCCGCCAAAGCCCCAATGTCTTCCGCATGAAGCTGCTTGGCGCGGAAGTGCGGCCGGTGACCGCGGGTCACGGCACGTTGAAGGACGCCATGAACGAAGCGCTTCGCGACTGGGTCACCAATGTCGAGGACACCTACTACCTGATCGGCACCGCCGCCGGCCCGCATCCCTATCCTGAACTGGTGCGCGACTTCCAGTCGGTGATCGGATCGGAGGCCCGCGCGCAGATCCTCGAGCAGGAAGGCCGGCTGCCCGACACCATCATCGCCGCCGTTGGCGGTGGTTCCAACGCCATCGGGCTGTTCCACCCCTTCCTCGACGACAAGGACGTGCGCATCATCGGCATCGAAGCCGGCGGGCGTGGTCTCGACGGCATCGAGCATTGCGCCTCGATGAATGCCGGTTCTCCCGGCGTGCTGCACGGCAACCGCACCTATCTCCTGCAGAATGCCGACGGCCAGATCATGGACGGCCATTCAATCTCGGCCGGCCTCGACTATCCCGGCGTCGGCCCCGAACACTCCTGGCTGCGCGACTCCGGCCGTGTCGAATATGTGCCGATCCTTGACGACGAGGCGCTGGAAGCCTTCAAGCTGACGACGCGCGTCGAAGGCATCATCCCTGCACTGGAATCGGCGCACGCCATCGCGCATGCGGTGAAGATCGTGCCCGCCATGGACAAGGACCAGATCGTCATCGTCAACCTGTCGGGTCGTGGCGACAAGGACGTGCACACCGTGGCGTCGATGCTGGGCATGGAGATCTAGCCCCTTCGGACGGTTGGACTTGGGAGTTGATAATGAGCAAGATTTGTCCAAAGGGCCAGAAATGACCACCCGCATCGACCGCCGCATGGCGAAGCTGAAATCCGAAGGCCGCCCTGCGCTCGTCACCTATTTCATGGGCGGCGACCCCGACTATGAAACCTCGCTGTCGATCATGAAGGCGCTGCCCAAGGCGGGCGCCGACGTGATCGAGATGGGGATGCCGTTCTCCGACCCGATGGCCGACGGTCCTGCGATCCAGGCTGCCGGCCTGCGCGCGCTGAGAGGGGGCCAGACGCTGGTGAAGACGCTGAAACTGGCGTCCGACTTCCGCGCCGGCGATGACGAAACGCCGATCGTGCTGATGGGCTACTACAACCCGATCTACATCTATGGCGTCGACCGCTTTCTCGTCGACGCCAAGGCGAGCGGCATCGACGGGCTGATCGTCGTCGACCTGCCGCCGGAGATGGATGAGGAACTGTGCATTCCGGCGCTGAAGGCCGGCATCAACTTCATTCGGCTGGCGACGCCGACCACCGACGACAAGCGCCTGCCCAAGGTGCTGCAGAACACGTCTGGCTTCGTCTACTACGTCTCGATGACGGGCATCACCGGGGCGGCGCTCGCCGACACCGGCAAGGTGGCGTCCGCGGTCAAGCGCATCAAGGGCCATACCGACCTGCCGGTCTGCGTCGGCTTCGGCGTCAAGACCGCCGAACAGGCGCGTGTCATCGGCGCCAATGCCGATGGTGTCGTCGTCGGCACGGCAATCGTCAATGCGGTCGCCAATGTGCTGGGGCCGAAGGGCGAGAAGACCGCCGATCCGGCCGAAGCCGTCGCCACGCTGGTCAGCGGCCTCGCGCAAGGTGTGCGCTCGGCCCGCCTTGCTGCTGCCGAATAGTTTTCCTATCTCTCCCCACTCTTCGTCAGGACAGGAGCCGAAGCGATGAACTGGATCACCAATTACGTTCGCCCGAAGATCAATTCGATGCTCGGCCGACGGACCGACATGCCCGAGAATCTCTGGATCAAGGATCCCGAGACCGGCGAAATGGTGTTCCACAAGGACCTGGAATCCAACCAGTTCGTCATCCCGTCATCCGGCCACCACATGAAGATTTCGGCCAAGGAGCGGCTGAAATACTTCCTCGACGACGGCAAATATGAGCAGCTCGACAACCCCAAGGTCGTGCAGGACCCGCTGAAGTTCCGCGACGAGAAACGCTACACCGACCGCCTGAAGGACGCCAAGGCCAAGACCGGCCTGGAAGACGCCATCGTCAACGCTCTCGGCACGATCGAGGGCCTGCCGGTGGTGGTGACGGTGCAGGATTTCGCCTTCATGGGCGGCTCGCTCGGCATGGCGGCTGGCGATGCCATCGTGCATGCTTTCGAGGTTGCCCTGCAGCGCAAGCGGCCGCTGATCCTGTTCGCCGCTTCCGGCGGCGCGCGCATGCAGGAAGGCATTTTGTCGCTGATGCAATTGCCGCGCACCACGGTCGGCGTCGACCGGCTGAAGGAAGCCGGCCTGCCCTATATCGTCGTGCTGACCAATCCGACCACTGGCGGCGTCACCGCCTCCTACGCCATGCTGGGCGACGTGCACATCGCCGAGCCGGGTGCGCTGATTGGGTTTGCCGGCCCGCGCGTCATCGAACAGACCATCCGCGAGAAATTGCCGGACGGCTTCCAGCGCTCCGAATATCTGATGGAGCACGGCATGGTCGACATGGTGGTGTCCAGGCTGGAAATGCGCCAGACGATCGCGCGCCTCTTGAAGATGCTGCTCAAGGTGCCGGAAGAGCAAAAGCCGCTTGAGCCGGAAATCCTGCCGCCCGCCGTGGTTACGGCCGAGGCCCGGCCCCAAGCTTGATGCAACACGAGGCCTGAAGACGCGACACCCGAGGGCGCGAACAGCGATTGCGCGCCATCCGTGGCGCGCTGTAGCCTTTTGATAGCCGTGGTCATTGCGGGAGCGATTCTGGCTCTCGGGCCATGCGCCGGGATTGTGCCATGACGACGCTTGCCGCCGACCGCGAAATCGAAGCCCTGATGGCGCTTCACCCGAAAGGTTTCGACCTTTCGCTCGACCGTGTCACACGGCTACTGGAGCGGCTGGGCAATCCGCAAGACCTGCTGCCGCCGGTCATCCACATCGCCGGCACCAACGGCAAGGGGTCCTGCGCGGCCTTCTCGCGGGCGCTGCTGGAAGCCTCCGGCCGGCTCGTCCATGTCCACACCTCGCCGCATCTGGTCAGCTGGCACGAGCGCTACAGGCTGGCTGCCGAGGGCGGTGGCAGGCTGGTCGACGACGATGTCTTCGCGGAGGCCATTGCCCGCGTCGCCACGGCCAATGCGGGCCAGAAGATCACCGTCTTCGAAATTCTCACCGCCGTCACTTTCATCCTCTTTTCCGAACACCCGGCCGATGCCGCCATCATCGAGGTCGGGCTTGGCGGCCGCTTCGACGCCACCAATGTCATCGCCCGGCCGGCCGTGTCGGTGATCATGCCGGTGTCGATGGACCACGAGGCCTATCTCGGCGACCGTGTCGAACTGATTGCCGCCGAGAAGGCCGGCATCATGAAGCGCGGCTGCCCCGTGGTCATCGGCGCGCAGGAGAGCGAGACAGCGCTGCAGGTGCTGATCGACACGGCCGAGCGGCTGGACTGCCCGACCCTCGTCTATGGCCAGGATTTTCTCGCCTTCGAGGAAAACGGCCGCATGGTCTACCAGGACGATGACGGGTTGATGGACTTGCCGCCGCCGCGCCTGCCCGGTCGCCACCAGTTCGCCAATGCGGCGGCCGCGATCGCCGCCGTCAAGGCGGCCGGCTTCGAGATCAGCCACCGCGCCGCCGAGAAGGCGATGGCCAATGTCGCCTGGCCCGGCCGCATGCAGAAGCTGGTGCAGGGCAGGCTGGCGGAACTGGCGCCGAAGGGCGCCGACATCTGGCTCGACGGCGGCCACAATCCGGGTGCCGGCGTGGTCGTCGCCGAAGCGCTGGCCGAGCAGGAGGAAAAGAACCCGCGTCCGCTCTTCCTCATCTCGGGCATGATCAACACCAAGGATCAGAGCGGCTATTTCCGCGCCTTCAAGGGCCTGGCCCGCCATGTCTATACCGTGCCGGTCAGCATGAGCGACGCCGGCGTGCCCAACGATGAACTGGCGATTCGGGCCACGGAGGCCGGACTGACGGCCGAGCCCGTCAGCTCCGTCGCCAGCGCGCTGATGCTGCTGCGCGACACCTGGGACGGCCCGGCGCCCCGCATCCTGATCGGGGGCTCGCTCTATCTTGCCGGCGCGGTCCTGGCTGAAAACGGCACGCCGCCGACTTGAGGTCCGGACTCCCGCGAAGGCGGGCCGGCCGGCGCTATGCGTTTGTCGCGAGCATGCTCGACACGAGTTCCTCGGCATCGGCATCCGCGTGCCGGATCGCAAGTTGAAACGCCGTCTCGGCATCGCCGTTGACGATCGCCGCGACCAGCGGTTCATGCAGGTTGGGTATGTCTTGCAGGTTCTCGTAGAAGCGGTCCGTAAGGCGCAGGAACATGCGGGTCTGTCCCTCGAGCCTTTCATAGATTTCCATCAACCGTCGATGGCCTGAAATGCCGATGACCGTGCGGTGGAACTCGAAGTCCAGTTCCATCAGCTTCTTGCGGTTGCCACTCTCGGCCGCTGTCCGCATGGCTTTCAGTATGTCGTTCAATATCTTGCGGCCGCTATCGTCCATCCGCTTCGCCGCCAGTCGGGCGCCGAGTGCTTCAAGAGAATCGCGCAGCATCGAGATTTCATAGACGTCGGTCTTCTCGACAGTGATGACGAAATTCCCTCGCCGTGGCTTGTAGACAATCAGGCCCTGAGCCTGGAGCTCCTTGAGCGCGGCGCGTATCGTCCCCTGGCTGACATTGAAGCGTGCTGCGAGATCGAGCTCGATCAAGCGCGTGCCCGGCTCGATCTCACCGTCGACGATGGCGGCCCGAAGCGCCATGCTGATCTCGTTCTCCAGCGAGGAAAACGTGTCGCCCGACACGTCCTTGGTCTTGCGTCTCGCCATCTGCATGCAGCCCACCACTCCCCAGGTCGATCAGTCCCGCGACGCAGCACACGGCTGGGGCGCAGGGGCGACACATGGCTTCGCGGTCCAGGCGGCGGTCCGCTCGCGTGGTCGCCCGGCAACTCCTCTAGCAGATCGCATCGGAGAAATCATGTTTGTTATCGTTTATCGATAATTGATATTGACAGCGTGTGACAGTTTCGCGATGGTCTGCGCCCAGCAAAGGGGCTTGGGGCTGGGTGATGTCCTCCATCTTTTCGAGAGACTACGCAGCCGAGCTTCCAAAGCTCGCTCACGGGAGCGGCGTCTACGTCTACGACACGGAAGGCAAGGCGTATCTGGACGGCATGGGCAGCGCCGGCGTGGTCGGCATTGGCCATGGCCGTACCGAGATCTATCGCGCGTTGGCGGATGCCGGAAACACGGTGACATTCGCCTATACCGCGACCTTCACCCATCCTTGGCAGGAGCAACTGGCTGAATCGATCCTGTCGGTCGCTCCCAAAGGCATGGAATCGGTATACTTCGTGTCCGGCGGCTCGGAGGCGAACGAGACGGCTCTCAAGCTCGCGCGGCAATATCATCTGGAGCGTGGCGATACGCAGCGGCACAAGATCATCGCGCGCTGGCAGAGCTATCACGGCGTCACGATCGCGACCCTGTCGCTGTCGGGGCGCACGAGTTGGCGCACGCCCTACGCGCCCTATCTCCTGCCTGTCGTCCATATCGCGCCGCCTTACGAGTACAGATGTGCCTATTGCCGGGAAAAGGGCGGCTGTACGCTCGACTGCGCCGATGAACTGGAGCGTGCAATCAATCTCGAGGGACCCGAGACGGTCTCCTGCTTCTTTGCCGAGACGATCGTCGGCACCACGGCTTCCGGCCTTGTTCCGCACAAGGACTATTACAAGCGCGTTCGCGAGATTTGCGATCGCTACGGTATCCTTTTCGTGGCCGACGAAGTGCTGGCCGGCTATGGCCGCACCGGCGTTCCCTTCGCCATCGACGATTGGGGCGTCACACCCGACATGATCACCTGCGGAAAGGCGATCGGCAGCGGCTACGCGCCGCTTGGCGCCGTGCTGGTCAACGATCGGGTCACCGACTTTTTCCGCACGAACCGCAAGCGTTTCGTGCACGGCTTCACCTACAGCGGCCACCCGGCTTCCTGCTTCATCGGCCAGCAGGTTTTCGACATCATGTCGAAGGAGGGCCTGTTCAAGCGCCCCGGCCAGATCGGCGACTATCTGGCGACGCGGCTGCGGCAGCTGCAGCAGCGCCATGCCTGCATCGGCGACGTCAGGGGCAAAGGTCTCTATGCCGGCGTCGAATTCGTCGAGGACCGGGCGACCCGCAAGCCGTTCCCGACGGAGAAGGCATTTACCTCCCGGCTCGTTTCGCAGATGCGCGAGCGCGGAGTGATCGTGGGCGGCGGCGTGCCGGGCGCCAATTTCGGCCAGGGCGGCGACCACATCCAGATCACGCCGCCTTACATCGTCACCGAGGAGGAAATCGACATCATCGTCGACACGCTCGACGAGGTCATAACGACACTGGTTTGAAGGAACCATCAGGCCTGCCAATGGCTGGCACGCCCATTTTCGAAGCCGGGCACAAGACAAGCCGGCGCAAAAGAAGCCAAGACAAAACAAGCCAAGCTAACCAGAAGGGGAACTGTAATGCTGAAATCCATATTGGCCGCCGCCTGCATCGCGGCACTCACCACCGTCTCCGCCCATGCCGGCGTCACCATCAGGATCGGCGGCGCGGGTTCGCCCGACAGCCCGGACACCAAGGCAATGCAGGTGTTCAAGGAAAAGATGGAAGCCGCGCTCGGCGCTGACGTTTCCATCCAGCTTTTTCCCAGCTCGCAGTTGGGCACCGTCGACGAGATGGTCGAGCAGGTTAAGGGCGGCGTGCTCGAATGCATGTATGAAAGTGTCGGCGACCTCGGCTCCTTCCATCCGGCCGCCAATGTCGAAGGCGTCGCCTATCTCTATCGCGACGAGGACCATTTCTTCCGCATCTGGCGCGGTCCTGTCGGCAAGGAAATCCTCGATGCAATTGCCAAGGACGCCGGCTTCCGCGTGCTGGGCCCGGCCTTCCACGGCTTCCGCCAGTTCCTGCTGACCAAGCCCGCCGAGAACCTCGCCGACCTGCAGGGTCGCAAGATCCGCGCTCCTGGCATCCCGGCTTACATCGCCTCCATCCAAGCCCTCGGCGCCAACCCGGCGACTGTTCCCTTCGAAGAGGTCTACACCGCCATCCAGCAGGGCGTTGTCGATGGCGTGGAGCAGCCGCTGGTGGCGATCAAGGACCAGCGCTTCTATGAGGTGGCCAAGCACCTTCTGTTGACCAACCACATGGCCGAAACGATGGGCTTCATGTGCGGCGAACCCTGGTACCAGGGCCTGGACAAGCGCGTGCAGGACGCCTTCGCCAAGAGCGCCGACGAAAGCGCCGACTGGTACCGCGAATACACGGACTCTTCGCAGGCCAAGGTGCTCGACGAGCTCGTTGCCCAGGGTGTCGTGGTCCACAAGCCGAACCTTGACGAATTCATCGCCAAGGCGGCCGCTGATTCCAAATACGACGCCGCGCTGCAGCCCTACATCGACAAGATCCGGGCGGTGAAGTAACCGCCGTCCGGTTGGAGGTGGCCAGATGTCAAAGCTGCTTACGTCTGTTGGCACCGCACTGCGTCGCGCGCTCGGCTTTCTTGTCGGCGCGGCACTGCTGGCGATCGTCATCCTCGTCTGCATCCAGGTTTTCAGCCGCTATTTCATAGGCGCGCCGACGCCTGGTCTGGCGGAGATTTCGCGCATCCTGTTCATCTGGATGACGTTCCTGGGTGCAGCGCTTCTGGTCAGCCAGCGGCAGTTGATCGTGATCGATCTGCTGCACGACAGGCTGAGCAGCAGCATCTTCACGCGGCTCAAGACGCTGGTGGATATCGCGACCGCGATCTTCCTTGCGGTTCTCGCCGTCTACGCGCGCCATCTGATGATCGTGGTCGGCCAGAAGATCGCGCCGGCGACCGGCATCAGCTTCGACTGGTTCTACGGCGCGCTACTGGCTTTCTCGATCCTTGGCTTGTTCTTCATAGCCGAGCGCCTGTTCGGCGCGAGCCGTGCCGAGCAGGAAACGCCGACAACCGACAAGCCCATTGCCCATCGGGGTGCCCAGTTATGATGATGCTGCTGGTGCTATCCGTCGTCTTCCTCGTTCTTGCGCTCCTTGCCGTTCCCGTCGCCATCGCGCTTGGCCTTTCGGCGCTGCTGGTCATCGCGATCTGGGGCATGCCGGGCTTCATCCTGGCCCAGAAGATGGTCAACGGCATCGATTCCTTCCCGCTGCTTGCCGTTCCATTCTTCATCCTCGCGGCTTCGGTGATGAACAGCGGCGGTATCACGACACGCGTGGTGGACCTGTTTTCCTCCGCGCTCGGCCGCATCCGGGGCAGTTCCGGCGTCGTCAATGTCGGCACCAATGTTTTTCTGGCCGGCATTTCCGGCTCTGCCGTCGCCGATGCCTCGGCGAGCGGCGCTCTGCTCATCCCGGAAATGCGCAAGGACGGCTATTCAGGCGCCTTCGCGGCGGCTCTTACGGCCGGTGCCGCCGTCATCGGACCGATCATTCCGCCAAGCATTCCGCTGGTCATATACGGCGTTATCGCGCAGGTCTCCATCACCAAGCTGTTCGTGGGCGCCTACATTCCGGGCATCCTCATCGCCGTGGCGTTGATCGCCTATGTGACGAACTATGCTAGGCGGCACGGGCTTTCGGCGCGCGGGCGTCCTTCGTGGGGCGTGATCGGCAAGCAGTTCAAGGGCAGCGCCTGGGCGCTCTCCATGCCGCTGCTGCTGGTCGTCGGCGCCAAGGGTGGTCTGTTCACGGTGACCGAACTCGGCGCGGTTCTCGTGCTCTATGCCATCTTCATCGGCTGGGTCATCCATCGTGAGTTTAGCTGGCGGCAGTTTCCGGGCCTGCTGACCGATGCAGGGATGCAGACCGCCAACATCATGCTCGTGGTGGCGGTTTCGTCCTTCATAGCCTACCTCGTCGTCGTCCATGGCATTCCAGCCGACATCCAGAGCCTGCTCCACAACGCCGACCTGTCGCCGACCGAATTCCTGCTGCTGGTCAATGTGGTGTTCTTGGTTGCAGGCATGTTCCTGGATTCGACGCCCGCAACGATCATTCTCGTCCCGATCTTCCTGCCTGCGGCGAAGAGCTTCGGCATTGATCCGACGCATTTCGGTCTGGTCGTCGTGCTCAACCTCATGGTCGGTTTGATCCATCCGCCGCTTGGCCTCAACCTGCTGATCACGCAGTCGATCGCGAAAGTACCGATGCGTGACGTGATCTGGGCAAGCCTGCCCATCGTCGCGATCGTGCTCACGGTGTTGCTGATCATCACGTTCGTGCCGCAGACGGTGCTGTGGCTTCCGTCCGTGATGGGCATGTAAGGCGACGTCATCCGGATATGGGGCGGCGGCCTTCTGCCTGCCCCATGTTGACGGCTACTTCAGCTCGATCTCGATGAAAGCGTATTCGCCGTCATTGGCGCTGATGACGTCATGTTCGACGCCTTCCCTACGGAAATAGGGCGCGCCTTTCTTCATCTCGGCGAAGGTTTCGCCGTCCTTGGTCACCAGCTTCAGCTTGCCGTCCATAAGCGGCACCACGACATAGTCATGGCCGTGGCGATGCCAGCCGGTGTTGTCGCCCGGCTGGAAGCGGTATTCGGTGACGATGACGCGATCATTGTCGATGAAGACGGTGGCCTTGGCGGATCCGGTCATTTCTCTCTCCCTGCTTCTGCTGCCAACAGAAGACATGGAGTGCCGCGATGTCAGGGCCAGAGCGGCGCAGCGCATGACCCAGAGAATCGGAATCGATTTTCTGAAAGGATCATGCGCCAATCTAAAAGGTACAGCGTCCTTTGCGCGTCCAAAGGACGCGCGGCGCTGTACATGACGCCAACAAAAAGCCCGGCGCGACGGCCGGGCTCGTTGCATTACAAGTGTCAGGCGCTCAAAGGCTGCCGTTGATCCAGTGCGACAGCGCGGTCTTCGGCGCCGCGCCGACCTTCATGTCGGCCATCTGGCCGCCCTTGAAGATCATCAGCGTCGGGATCGAGCGCACGCCGAACTGGGCGGCAAGCTCGGGGTTCTCATCGATGTTGAGCTTGGCGATCTTCACCTTCGCGCCGAGCTCGTTGGAAATCTCTTCCAGCGACGGGCCGATCATCTTGCACGGGCCGCACCATTCGGCCCAGAAATCCACCACGACCGGCACGTTGGCGTCGAGCACGTCGGCCTTGAAGTTGTTGTTGTCGACCTTGACGGTGGCCATGCGAAATCCTTTCGAAATTTTTTGTCACACCAAATGTGGTGGTTGTCGCGCCGTTCTTCAAGCAGTTCTTGTGTCACGCTCCTGTGAGTCGGGCAAGGGCGTCGTCCATGGCCCGGGTCGGCAGTTCGATCAGCCTTGGCGCTTCCGTAAACAGCAGCGCCGCCTTGACCTCGCGCCCCGGATAGAGCGGCTTGAGCAGGGCGCGGTAGAGCGCGAGCTGGAGCAGATAGGCCGATGGTACCTCGGCCAGGGAGGCGGGTGCCGGCCGGTTGGTCTTGTAGTCGACGATGGAGACCGCGTCCGCTGTCACCGCCAGCCGGTCGATCTTGCCGGAGATCGAGCGGACCTTGCCCCTAACCTCAAGGCTGCCCATGATCGCGACCTCGGCGCGCGATGACGGCGCGAACAATTGGGCCAGCCGAGGGTCGGCAAGGATGGCGATGACCGATGCCAGGGCCTTGTCACGCTCGGGCGCCGGCCATTCCGCACCTGTCCGCGAGAGGTAACGCTCTGCCGCGCTTTTGCGTTCGTCCACGGCAATGCCGGGCAGCATCTGCAGCAGCCTGTGCAGGGCGAGCCCGCGCAGCACGGCAAAACCCGGTTCCGCGTCGGCATCAAGCACCGGTGACGCCTTGTCGACCACCGCTTCCTTGCCCTCCTCGATCAGCGCCGAGGCACCCGACGGCGAGAGTGGACGCGGCAGGTCCTCGAAAGGCGGCAAGGGCCGGAACAGGGTTGCCGGGAGCGGACCGAAAGCATCGGCCTGCCGCGCCTGCTCGCCTGGACCTGGCGCAACCGGCGGCAGTCCGGTGATGTGGAAACGATAGACCGGCTCGCCGCCGGCCGGATGCGGCCGTTGCTCGCTCTCGGGGGCACCAATCAGCGCGCGGCTGACGATCGAATGCCAGGTGCCGGCATTCGGCGCCCGCTTGCCGTGATAGCCGCAGACGATCAATCGGTCCTCGGCGCGCGTCATGCCGACATAGAGCAGCCGGCGGTATTCGTCGTCGGCGAGTTCGCGGGCGCGAGCGGCGGCGGTTTTCGAGAAACCATTGGCGACGTCGCTGGCCGAACGCCAGAGATAGCCCTTGCCGTCAAAATGGCGGCCCGAGCCGCTGAAAGGCATCAGACGCGGCAAATGCTGGTCGCTGAACGGGGCCGAGCCGCCATCGACCAGGAACACGACAGGCGCCTCCAGGCCCTTGGCGGCGTGCACGGTCATGACGCGCACCTCGTCGCGGGTCTGGTCCATCTCGCGCTTGATCTCGGGACCGGCATTCTCCAGCGTCGACAGGAAGGCTTCGAGCCCCGGCAGGCCGGTCCGCTCTTCGGCGAGGCAGAAGCTCAGGAATTCGTCCAGAATATCGCCGGCTTCCGGCCCGAGCCGCGCGATCATCCGGCGGCGCACGCCATCGCGTGCCAGCAGGGCAGCATAGAATTCGAATACCGGCTTGAAGGCGGCCTCACCGGCCCAGATGTCGAGCTGGGCGACGATGGCGGCGAGCGCCTCGCTTTCGTCGGCATGCCGGCGCAGCGATGCCGCCAGCGACAGGCCAGACGGCCTTTGCGCGGCGAGCGTGAACAGCGTCTCCTCCGGCAGGTCGAAGATCGGGCTGCGCAGGACGGCGGCGAGCGACAGGTCGTCCTGTGGCTGGATCAGCAGGTGGCCGAGCGCGATCAGGTCCTTGATGGCGATATGGCCGGGCAGGCTCAGCCGGTCGGCGCCGGCGACCGGAATGTCGCGACGCTTGAGCGCCCTGGTCAGCGCATGGACGAAACTGTCGCGCTTGCGCACCAGCACCAGCACGTCGCCTGGCCTCAGCCGCTGGCCGCGGCCCTCGATGATTTCGCCCTTGCCGATCCAGCCGGCAATGGTGGCCGCGACATTCTCGGCCAGGCGCACCGCCGGAGCGTGGGCATGGTCGATCGCCTGCGTCCAGTCGTCGGGCTCGTCGACGGCCTCGGCGCCGATCGACGGCCAGACCTCGACATAGCCCGGCGCATCGGTGCGGATCGCCTTGTGGCTCAGCGGGTCGGGATCGTGGCTGATGCCGCGCCGCACGATCGGATCGGCAAAGACGCGGTCGACGGCGGCCAGCACATCATCGGTGGAACGGAACGACCAGGTCAGCTTGAGGTCGGCGAAGGACGCCTCGGCATCGCGGACCCGCCCGGCGAACAGCAACCGGCTGTCGGCGAAGGAGTCCGGAGCCGCACCCTGGAAGGAATAGATCGACTGCTTCTCGTCGCCGACGGCAAAGACCGTGCGGTGGACCCTGTCGCGCGCGCCGAAGCCGGCGAAGAATTCTTCAGCCAGCCGCTTTACCACCTCCCACTGATCCGGGCTGGTGTCCTGCGCCTCGTCGAGCAAAATGTGGTCGATGCCCTGGTCGAGCTTGTACTGCACCCAGGGGCCGGCATCGGGCCGTGCCAGAAGGTTGACGGTGCGGGTGATCAAATCGTTGAAGTCGAGAAAGCCGCGGCCGCGTTTCAGCACCTCGTAGCGCGCGATCAGCCAGTCGGCGATGGTCAGCGCAGCAGTCGTGCCCTCCAGCATCCTGAACAGCGCCAGCCGGTCGACGGTTTCGATGATGGTGCCGGCGGCCGAGGCGTAACGTTCGGCAAGGTCGGGCAGCCGGTCGGTCAGCGCCTTCTTGAAGGCCTTTGCCGCATCGTAGGGATCGCCATCGGTCTTGAGGAAGGCCCGGGCCAGCAACTGCAGGCGGCGAACCGGATCGCTCTCGGCGACAGCCTGGCGCGCATAGGGCAGGATGTTGTTCAGCACCGATCGGGCGTCGGTGGCTTCGGCCGCCTGGGCAAAGCCGGCAAAATAGTCCGGCGGGAAGTCAGGCAATGGCCAGACCGATGCCGCTATGCCCTCGGCGGTCTGGCCTGGACGGAAATCGAATTCGTCGAACAGGGGCTGGAAGCCGTCGCGCCCGACAGCGTCCAGGAATGCACGCAGCCCGTCACGCTTGCGCACGATCTCGCCGAGCAAGGCGTCGAGCCCGGCTTCACCGCCGCGTTCCAATACGGTGGCGAACGCCTCCGCCAGGATCCGGTCGCCGGCGGCCGAAATCATCTCGCGCCGCGCGGCGGCGAAGAGCGATGCCTCCATCTGGCTGTCGAGCATTTCGAAATGAGCGGGAATGTTGGCTTCCAGCGGGAACTGGTGCAGCACCGATTCGCAGAAGGCGTGGATCGTCTGGATCTTCAGCCCGCCGGGCGTCTCCAGGGCTTCGGCGAACAGCCGCCGTGCCCGGCGCATGGTGTCGCGGTCGGGCCGCCGTCCTTCCAGCGCAGCGATCTTCGCGTCCAGCTCGGCGTCGCCGAGCGCCGTCCAGTCCGACAGCGTGGAAAAGACCCGGTTCGACATGTTGGCGGCGGCGGCCCGTGTATAGGTCAGGCACAGGATTTTCGACGGATCGGTGCCGTTGAGCAGCAGCCTTATGACGCGTTGGGCCAGCACGTGGGTCTTGCCGGACCCGGCATTGGCCGAGACCCAGGCGGAATTGCCCGGATCGGCGGCGCGGGCCTGGCTCGATGAGGTATCGCTCGGGATCGGATAGGCTTTCTTCATGCCTCCCCTCCCTCATCCCCGGCATCGCCGCCGGCGGACCATTCGAGCACGCGGGCGAGATGGTCGTAATCGCCGTCGGTCTCGCCCTCGCGGAACGGCAATGCGCGCGACAGATAACCGGTTGCCGGGTCGGCGTAATGGATCAGCAGCTTTTCCAGCCGCGCCCAGGCCTCTTCGGCCAGATCGATCGCGGTGCGTGGCTGGCGGTTGTGTTCAAGGATGGATTCTTCGAACACCTCGCCATTCGGCTTCAGGCGCACGAATGCCAGTTGCGAGGGGTCGCGCGCGCCCAGATCCTTGAACGCGCCGCGCCGCAACAGCGCACCCTCCAGCGCCAGCTGAGGCGCCAGCAGCGTATGCGCCTGCGCCTTGGAGGGCGAGGAGCCCGTCTTGTAGTCCAGAATGTCGGCCATGCCACCGGCCAGCAGGTCGACGCGGTCGGCATAACCGGACAGCGTGACGCCGGACTGGCCGACCACGGTCTTGCCGGCGCGCTCCTCGGCATGCCGCCGCATCACTGCGTCGGCGCGCGTGCGCTCCCACTCGATGATGTTGGCGGCCAGCTTTTCGAAGCGCGGCCACCATACCGCCTCGACATCGGCCGGAAGCGCCGCCTCGGCAAAGCAGGCGCGGCCGGCCGCAATGAGTCCGGCCAGCGCGTCCGGCGCGCGCGGATCGGCCACGCGGTTCGAGAAGAGATGCAGGATGGCGTGGAAGAGCGTGCCGCGTTCAGCGGCACCGGGATCGCGGATCAGCGGATCGAGCGGCATCAGGCCGAGGATCCGTCTTGCATAGACGGCATAAGGGTCCCGGCGCAGCGTCTCGATCTCGGTGACCGAGAAATGCGCAGGGCGCACCGGCAGTGGCGGCTTCGGTTGCGGCCGCGGCGCGAAATCCCGCTTCGGTCCGGTGTCGAGCGCGCGTGCCCAGGCAAGCAATTCATCGCCGCGGCGGCGCAGCGTCGCCGCCTGATCGTTGCCGATGAAGGTCAGCAGCCGCTGCAGCCAGCGCGACGGCACGGCCGGCGCATCGCCGGCACGCGCCGAGCGGGCCAGCAGCACGTTCCGCGCGCCCATGGCCATCTGGAAATCATGCGCGGCCAGACCGATGCGGCGCTCCGGTGGTTCGAGATCGATGCCGGTCTTCATAAGCCGCGACATGAAGCGGTCGCTTTCGGGCTTGCGCGGCCAGACGCCTTCATTGAGTCCGCCGACGACGAGCGTGTCGACATCCTGCAGCCGCGCCTCCAGCGCGCCCCAGATCGCTATGTTCCTGTCGGTGCCTTGCGCCGGCTTGACGGTCTCGGGCGCGATCAGCGCTTCCATCACATCGGGCCATTCGACTGCCGCCAACGACAGCGGCGCCGAAGCCGCGACCAGGCCGCGCAACAGTTCGGCGAGCTTATCGCCGGCATCGCCGGCGTAGAGGTCGCCAAGGCCGCCATCGGCGGTACGGCCAAGGTTCTCCAGCGCAACGACACTGGCTTTGACCAGCGCCGCAAGCTCGGCATCCGCCTGGCCGCGAAAGGCCGAAAGCGGCGCCAGGGCTTGCGTGAGGCGTTCGAGTAGATTCCGCGCATCCTCAATGGAGCGCACGGTCAGCCGGGCAAACCAGAATGGCGGCCGGCTGTCGTCCCCCAGGTTGCCGAGGCGGGCCTCGAAGAGATCCGGCAGCGAAGCGATGTCGGGTCGGCCGGTGCCGCCGCGCAGCGCCACCAGTTCGACCAGTTCCGCCGCATGGCGCACATCGGTCCTCTCCAAACCAAGACCGAGCAGGGGATGCTTGAGCAGCGACAACAGGCCGACCGGATCGCCCGGACGGAACACGGCTTCGAGCGCCAACCTGAGCAGGCTGGCAGCCGGCGTGTTGGACAGCGGCGTGCCGCCGGAATCGTCGGCGATGACGCCGAAGCGCTTGAGCTCGACGCAGACGCGACGTGCCAGGGCGCGATCCCCGGTCACCAGGGCTGCCCTTTGGCCGGGCTCTTCGACCGCCTGTTTGAGTGCGACAGCGATAGCGACGGCTTCGTCGCGTTCGCTTGCCGCTTCGAGCAGTGTCACGCCGGCGAAGGCATCCTCTCTATCGACCGCCGAAAATCCGCTGCGCGTCTCGGCCCACAATTCGGTGGTCTCGGCTGGCCGCAGCGCCTCGCCGACAAGGGCCGCGCGGAGCGCGAGTTTTGGTTCGGCTGCGCCGATCTCCTCGACATCGCCGCGCAGCACGCCGATCTTGCCGATCAGCTTTGCCAGGCCGTATTGCGGATGGCCAAGCACGGCCGGTCGCGCGCCGGGTGCGACGAGCGCCTGGAATGAGGCTTCGTCCAGCCTCTGGTCGAGCCCGGGCAGCACGATGGCGCCGCCGGACAGGCCGGCGATGGTCGCGAGCAGCTCCGCCGTGGCGGGGATCGAGCCGGTGGACCCCGCCGCTATGACCGGCCCGGCGGGCGGATTGCGCCGCAGCCGCGCCGCTTCGGCGCGGATCAGGGCGCTGCGATGCGCGGCCGGGTTGGAGCGGTCGCTCTCTTGGAGGAACCGTGGCCAGGCATCGGTGACGATGCCGAGGAATTCGAGGGTCACCTGCCACCATCCGGCGAGGTTTCCGCTCACCAGGCCGGCAAGTTTGGCCCAGTCGGTGCCTTCCGTCTCGATCTCGTCCATCAGTCCGGCCAGGTCGCGCGCCAGCCAGATCGCGTCGGCGGTGGAGGCAGGCACCACGATCTCCTCGGCGAACAGCGCCGCGACATGGGCGGGCAACCGGCGTTTCCATGCCCGCACCAAAGGCGTCAGCAGCAACAGGCGTTCGGTGGCGGCGATGGGTGGCGCGAGATCGATTGCCGCCGATGGATCGGCCTCGAACGCGGCCTCGTCCTCATCGAATTCGCCGAGCGGGCGGATGACCGGCAGGATCGCCGAACCGCCGCCGCCACGTGCCTTCAGGCTGTCGACGAAGACGCCGCGCAAGGCGCGCGCGGCGCGTCGCGTCGGCACATAGATGGTGACGTCGGCCAGCGCGAGCGGGTCGCCGTCGAAACGAAACCCCGGAACCAGGCGGCCGGCAAGCAGCGCCTCGGCCAGCGTCGGCAGAAACGGCGCTCCGGAGGGAATGGAGAAAACGCGGCTCGAGCCGCTCATTGCGACTCGATGAGCGCACCCGCCACCGCCGCCTCGGCAAGCGGGATGGCATCGGGCGTGCCGACGGTTATCCAATGGCCATGCATCGGCATGCCGAACAGGCGGCCGGCGGCGATGGCCTTGTCGAAATAGGCATTGAGCGAATGCGGCTCGGCGGATGCGTCCTTGAAGAGGCGCGGATGGATGATGGCTGCACCGGCATAGATCAGCCCCGACGGATCGCCCTTTGAACGCCGCAGGCTGCCATCCGGCGCCACCAGGAAATCGGTGCTGCCACAGTGCCCTGTCGCCTGATGGAGATCCGCCAGCATCAGCAGAATATCCATTTTCGCCGCATCCCATGCAAGGGCGAGCCGGCCGAGATTGAGCGTGCCGTGGTCGATCCAGAACGTGTCGGCGTTGAGGATGTAGAACGGATTCTGACCGAGTTCCGGCAGCGCCTTGACGATACCGCCGGCGGAATCGAGCAGCCGGTCGCTCTCGTCGGAAATGACGATGCGCGGCGCGCTTCGCGCGGCGACATGGGCGACGATCTGCTCGGGCAGGTAATGGACATTGACCACCGCCTTGCCGACGCCGGCCGCGGCCAGGCTGTCGAGGCTCCAGTCGAGCAGCGTCTTGCCGGCGATCCTGACCATCGGCTTCGGGATCGTGTCGGTGATCGGCCGCATGCGCTTGCCGAGCCCTGCGGCAAGGACGATGGCGGTGTCAGGTCTTGTCGTCACAGCGCTCGTTCCTCCAGCAGCCCGTGCGCGTTGTAGAAATCCCTGAGGTCGGCGAGCGCGGGATGCGACAGCGCCCGCCTCAGATAATCGCGGATGCGCGGCAGATGCCTGAGATAATAGGGTTTGCCGTCGCGTTTTTCGAGGCGCACGAAGATCCCGAGTATCTTGGAATTGCGTTGCGCGGCCATGATTGCATAGGATTCGAGAAAGCCGGCTTCATCGAAGCCTCCCGCCGCATGACGCGCGGCGATATAGGCATCCCGTGTCTGTTTTTCGATTGCCGGCGCAATGGTGACGCGGGCGTCCATGGCCAGCGAGGCGACGTCATAGGCCGAGGGCCCGATCAGCGCGTCCTGCACGTCGACGATGCCGAGCCTGTCGAGGCCGGAGCGCTGGCCGCGCCAGATGATGTTGGGCGAGTGGAAGTCGCGCAGCATCAGCGTGTACTCGCTGTCCTGCAGCCGGTCGAGGAGCGCATTCCACACACTATGGTAGCCGGAACGCAGAGCGCTGCTCGGCGGGCCGCCCGATATGGCCGGTACGTACCAGTCGATCAGCAACTCCGCCTCGATCAGCATGGCGTCGCGATCGAAGGGCGGTACGTCGTGAACGACGCCGGGAGCCGCCTCCATGTGCCGAGACCAGCTCTTGGAGTGCATCATGGCCAGCAGTTCGGCCGCCGCCTCGTAGCGTTCGGCGACCGGCTCGCCATTGCCGTCGAGGAAGCCTTCGGAGCCGAGGTGTTCGAGCAGAAGGAAACCCTGGTCGAGGTCCTGAGCGTCGATCCTGGGCACCGCGACCCCGGCGGCCAGCAATGCGCGGTCGATGGCGACGAAGGCCGACACCGACTGCGCGGTGTGGGCGATCACGGCGTAAGGCTTGCCGTCGCGCACGGCAGGGCCGAGCACCAGCCGTGGCGAGTTCATCAGCACGCGCGGCGCCTGCCCGGCAAGCGAGACGATCTCATAGGAGCGGGCCGAGGCGTCGCCGATGAAATGCCGGCGCCGCGCCTGCCCCCATCCGGCGCCGTCGAGGAAGCCGCGCATGGCCAGCGAGCGTGCGACACGCTCGAAAGCAGGGCCATGCCCCGACAGCCGCGCCAGCCGGCCCTCGCCATGCTGGACGAGTTCGACCAGCACTGTCGTCTCGGGCAGATAGCCGTCCGCCCGTTCGGGCCATTCGACCAGGGCGGCGCCTTGCATCAGCGCCTCCTCGAAGCCGAGTTCGTCGAGCTCGTCCGGCGAGGACAGGCGGTAGAGATCGAAATGATGGACCGGGATGCGGGTGTCGTAGCTCTGCACCAGGGTGAAGGTCGGGCTAGGCACTTCGAGGCCGGCATCGTCGGCCAGCGTCCGGATGAGCGCTCTTGCGAGCGTCGACTTGCCGGCGCCGAGATCGCCCTTGAGCGCCAGCACGTCGCCGACACGCAACGCCAGCGCCAGGTCTTCGCCCAGCCGCGCTGTTTGTGTCTCGTCGGCGAGCAGACGCTCCAGCACCGGTTCCGCCATCGAGCGCGCTACTCGGCCGCGGCGCGAATGCCCGGCATGTCGGGAAAGGTGCAGATGACTGTCGTGCCCTTGTCCTTGCCGGTTTCGATGCGAACGGCGCCGCCATGCAGTTCGACAAAGCTCTTGACGATCGACAGGCCGAGCCCGGCGCCGCGCCGGCGGCCGCCATTGGCGCGCGGCTCGAAGCGGCGGAACACCGAATCCAGCACATCGGGCGGCATGCCCGGCCCATCGTCGTGAACCGAGAATTCGACCCCGTCCGCCAGCTGGCGGCACGTCAGCCGGATGGTGCTGGCCTCCGGCGCGTAGTTGGCGGCGTTGCTCAGCAGATTGTAGAGGATCTGGCGAATGCGGGTTTCGTCGCCATGGAAGGTCTTCGGCGCGGCGGCTGCATCGACCGCGAGCCGGATCGAATGCTCCTCCAGCCGGTCGGCGACCAGTTCGGCGGCTGCCGCGATGGTACGGTCGACATGCACCTCGGAAATGTCGAGCTGCATGATGCCGGCATCGACGGTCGCCAGGTCGAGTATGTCGTTGACGATGGTCAAGAGCACCGAGGAAGACGAGCCGACATGCTCGACATATTCGCGCTGTTTCTGCGTCAGCGAGCCGGTCGCCGGCAGCGACAGCAACTCGGTGAAGCCGATGATGTTGGTCAGCGGCGAACGCAGTTCGTAGGACACGTGCTGGACGAATTCGTTCTTGAGCTGGTCTGATTTCTCCAGCGCCTCGTTCCTGTCCTTGAGCGCGCGCTCGATATGGACGCTGTCGGTGACGTCGACGAAGGTCATCATCACTTGCCCGTTGGGCAGCGGAATCACCGCGTAACGCAGCACATTGCCATTGTTGAGCTCGGTCTGGCCGTGGCGGTCGCGGCGCTCGTCGTCGAAACCGGTGATGGCGGCGACGAAGCCGGGCCAAGGGCTTTCGACGGCTTGCCGGTCGCAGAGATCGCGTATGGTCGATACGTGCACGCCGGGCTTGGCGGCTTCCGTGTCCACGCCCCACAGCGTGGCGAAAGCCGGGTTCGACAGCCGCAGCCGGCCATCGGGACCGAACACCGCGACGCCCTCGGCGAGATTGTCGAGCGTCTCGCCCTGGACCCGAACCGCGGTGCGGTAGCGGCTTTCCAGATCCATCTTCTCGGTCAGGTTCTCGAACACCCAGGTGACGCCGCCCTTGGGCTGCGGATTGGCAACGACGCGGATCGTCTTGCCGTCCGGCAGATGCCACCAATGTTCCTGCGATTCGACCGCGCGGTAGGCGGAAAGCAGGCCTTCCTTCCAGCGGCGCCATTCGGGCTGTTCGGCGATCTTGCCCTCGCTGCGCAACCGGTCGAGCAGAAGCGCGTTGTCGGGCGCGCTGTGCAGGAAGCCGCTGTCGAGGCCCCACAGTTTCTGAAAAGCCTGGTTGAAGAAGCGCAGCTTCTCGTCGGTGTCGAAGATGGCGACCGCGGTGTTGAGCTGGTCGAGCGTGTCGGCATGGCTGCGAACGGTCCGCTCATATTCGCCGCGGATGGCCTCGATGGCACTGGTGTCGCAGGCCAGGCCGGCCGAACCGTCGGGACCGGCAAAATCGGTCACGGCAAACACGCGGCGATCGCCTTCGATCACAGTGGAAAGCGACTGCTCGAACACCGGATGCGATCTGTGCTGCGTGGCGATGGCGTCGCGGGCCTGGCCGCCGAGGAACTCCTTGGCGTCGCGCACGGCCGCTTCGGCGCCCTCCGCCTCGACCGCGTCGGCATAGGCGCGGTTGACCCATTTCAGGCGGCCATGCTCGTCACGCAGCCATGCCGGCATCTTCAGGGCCTCGAGCAGGCCGATCATCGTGTCGTGGTCGGCGGCCAGCCGCTGGTTGTCGATCTTGAGCCGGGCCTGGCTGCGCTGCGTCTCGGAAAGCGAGACAAAACGTACCAGCACGTGAGCCGCGCTCTTGCGGCCATGCGCTTCCAACGGAGCGCCGGTCTGCGATTCCATCACCAGATCGAACGGCCTGCCTTTCTCGCGCAAAGCCGCCACGGCATGTTCGAGCGCCGCCGCCGAGCGCGGCAGCAGCCAGCGGCCAAAGGCGAGGAAAGCGGCCCGCTCCTCCGGCGCGCCGCTTTCGGTCGGCAACGTGCCGATGAGTTCCGGTTTCTTGTTTTCCGATGCCCAGACGACCACACGCTGGTCGCGCAGGTTGAGCAGCGCTTCCGAGCGCCGCAGCGCGGCGCTGATATCGGCGACGCGGCTTCTCAGCTCGACATTTTCGGCCGAGGTGCGCGCGCGTTCGCGGATGAGGACGATGGCCGACAGGAATGCCGCTCCCATCACCCCGGCAAAGACAGCCAGTTGCATGACCTCGATGGTGCTGATCGAAAGGCTGGCTGCCGCCACCTCGGCGCCCTGGGCGCGTGCGGCGGCTCCCAACAGCGGGCTAGCCAGCGCGGAGCCGGCAAGCAGCAATCCCGCGCGGCCACGCCAGGAGCGGCGCCCGCCATGCGTGGCGGAGCCAGTGGTCTCCGAATCCTGATGGCCGCCGGAAACGGCCTGTCCCGCGCGAAGCGGGTTATCCCCCGGCATGTCTTGGTCCTCTTCGCCGCCTGAATGCAAGACCGCCCTGATGCGTACGCCGACCCTCGTCCCCGGACCCGCGAATCACAACAATAGCGCCTGCCGGAATCGGCGTGAAGAATCATTCGGCGCAAAAATAAAGCCGGGCGAAAAGTCAATCGCCCGGCATCAATATCTGGTAGAAAATTTGGATTTGGTTAATAGCGGTAGTGTTCCGGCTTGAACGGACCCTGCGGCGTGACGCCGATATAGGCTGCCTGCTCACCCGACAGTTCGGTCAGGCGGGCGCCGAGCTTGTCGAGATGCAGGCGTGCGACCTTCTCGTCGAGATGCTTGGGCAGCACATAGACCTGGTTCTGATACTGCTCGCCCTTGCTGAACAGCTCGATCTGCGCCAGCACCTGGTTGGTGAAGGACGCCGACATGACGAAGCTCGGATGGCCGGTGGCGTTGCCGAGATTGAGCAGGCGGCCTTCCGACAGCAGGATCATGCGCTTGCCGTCCGGGAAGGTGATCATGTCGACCTGCGGCTTGACGTTGGTCCATTTCAGATTGCGCAGCGACGCCACCTGGATCTCGTTGTCGAAATGGCCGATATTGCCGACGATCACCATGTCCTTCATCGAGCGCATGTGGTCGAGGGTGACGACATCCTTGTTGCCGGTGGTGGTGATGACGATGTCGGCGGTCGGCGCCGCGTCTTCCAGCGTGACCACTTCAAACCCGTCCATCGCCGCCTGCAGCGCGCAGATCGGATCGACCTCGGTGACCTTGACGCGGGCGCCGGCGCCCTTGAGCGAAGCCGACGAGCCCTTGCCGACGTCGCCATAGCCGCAGACGACCGCGACCTTGCCGGCCATCATCGTGTCGGTGCCGCGGCGGATGCCGTCGACCAGCGATTCCTTACAGCCATACTTGTTGTCGAACTTCGACTTGGTTACCGAGTCGTTGACGTTGATCGCAGGGAACGGCAGCAGGCCCTTCTTCTGCAACTGGTAGAGGCGGTTGACGCCGGTCGTGGTCTCCTCGGTGACGCCGCGGATGGCTTCCTTCTGCTTGGCGAAGAAGCCGGGCGAAGCCTTGAGGCGCTTCTTGACCTGGGCGTAGAAATATTCCTCTTCCTCGCTCTGCGGGTTGGACAACACGTCCTCGCCGGCTTCGGCGCGGGCGCCGATCAGGATGTACATGGTGGCGTCGCCACCATCATCGAGGATCATGTTGGAGAGGCCGCCATCGGCCCACTGGAAGATCCGGTCGGTGTAGTCCCAGTACTGTTCGAGGCTCTCGCCCTTGACGGCGAAGACCGGAATGCCGGCCTCGGCGATCGCGGCGGCGGCGTGGTCCTGGGTCGAGAAGATGTTGCAGGAGGCCCAGCGGATGTCGGCGCCGAGCGCCTTCAGCGTCTCGATCAGCACCGCGGTCTGGATGGTCATGTGCAGCGAGCCGGTGATGCGCGCGCCCTTGAGCGGCTTCTTGGCGCCGAATTCCTCGCGGCAGGCCATCAGGCCCGGCATTTCGGTTTCGGCGATGTCCAGCTCCTTGCGGCCCCAGCCGGCAAGCGAGATGTCGGCGACCACATAATCCTTGCTACCCGTCATGGCAGTGCTCCGTGCGATTTGATGTGCTTGCGAATTGGTTGCGGATGCGCCCGCGCCGGTCGGCGCGTCGAAGGGCGCGAATTGCCGGCCTGACTAGCAGATCGGCGTCGGGACGACAATGGGATATAAAGAAATCTTTATTCCTGCATGTCCTGAGTGCGCGTTAGCCCGAGAATTAAACGCCAGCCCAGACCGGCCCGATAAAAGTGCACTGTCCCCGTAATTTCGCGTGCCGTTCACCGGTCGGATGGAACACCTCTGCGTCCGGAGTGGCCCTACGCACACCAGGTCAAACCGATCCAGTTTCGCATACTATGCGGCGTTAAAAAATCCGTCCTCTCGCAACGCTTCCATTTCTTCTCCTAATAGAAACTCCCGGGGCGACTTTAAATCTCTTGGCGCGCCGCCCGTCTTTCTAGACTCGGAATGTTCGGTCAGATGCTTAAACAGTTCGATCGTCGGCTAAGAGGCATTAAAATTTTGCACCATTTTTTATGTCGTCTCGAACTCTAATTAAAAATCTCATTATTGGGAATATATCATTCTTTATTTTAGGAATTATTTGATACTTGCCTGCTGCGGTAGACATATGGATTTCCAAGTATTCGCTGTCTTTGGCGTTAGGAAGCGTCACATCAGAGATTTGGCTGTAAAGAATGAACGGTTCGTTCCATTTGGCGCATCGCAAACCGCGTTCAAAAAAGAATATATTTCCCGTCTTCTGGTCTGCGGTGTATACACCGATTAGAGTTCCAAGCTCGCTGGGACTGTCACCTGTCCCTTGTACGGAAGAAGACGCTGACACAGTTTCGTAGCTTTGCAGCTTCGATAGTATTCGGTGAGATCGTGACCTGGCTGTCATCGTCGTCCTACTTATTCAAAGGAATGTTGATTGTATTTACATATCTATCGCCGATTTTCTCTGTTGTCATATTATATCTATTTGTCAAAATAGAGTCGAGGTTGTCATCGGCGATGTTTGCTTCAACACGCAAAGAAGTTGCTCCAACGGAGTTTGCATAAGATCTTAAGCTTGAAAAAACGCTAAATGGAGTTGTTATTTTTCCCTCAATCATATCCACTTTAACGGTCATGACGCCGTCCTTCATCGTAACTGTGCCCTTTAATTGTTTTAAATCGCCTTTAATCCCCAAATCTTCGGCAGTCAGAGATCTGGTGAAATCCTTGCCCGTCTTCTTTTGATCGGCACCATCATCTTTGTCTGGATCGGGTGGTGTTGCGGCTGTCCCCGAAACGTCAGGTCCTGTGGGCGTTTTGCTGCCGCCCGCATTGTCATTGCCTTTTACGGACATGCTGGCGGGGTTGCTCGTACCTAGCAGACCGGCAAGCATTCCCCCAAGCGCTGCCCCAATTCCGAAACCGCCAAAACTGCCTCCCCCAATACCGCCACGTTCCCATCCACCAAGACGTCCAGTCGGGTCGGTGCCCAACGGATCGCTAGCTCTAGGGCTCATCATCACGTGGCCGTTCGGATCGCTTTTGTTAACCGGGTCGTTGCCGGAATAGGAATATCTGTTGGTCCCGACACCCGGCGTTGCCGGATCTAGGGTATCGGGCGAAATGAAGCGGACCGACTGGACATCGTGGCGCGCCTGCTGCTGCGGCAGTAAGTGCGGGCCATATGCCGATGAAGCATAGGCTCCAGCGGTGTTGGAAACCACCATCGAGATGGCTAGTACGGCCGCCAGTATGTGTTGAAGTATCCCGCCACCGCCGAATCTCATCATCAACTCCCCCTTGCCCTCTCAAATCGTCCTTGGTGACTAATTCAGTTTCGGTTGCCGCCATCCGAGCGCTTCGGCCTTGGCGAAAGCATCCTGGTTGGCTCGGTAGAGATCGTTCGCATAAGCGATCTTGTCGGCCGGGACGTCGTTTTGCTTCGGATATTTCTTGATGATGTTGGCATCGAGCAGCCGATAGTAGGCCGTGCCCTTCTTCACCAATATATAGGCGTTGGCGGGATAGGCATCGATCAGCACGTCGGCCAAAGCGATGGCTTCGTCATAGCGGCCGGTGGTGATAAGATTGTCGAGAACAGGCGTGGCGATAATCGACAGCGCTTCCCGGCGTGAAAGCGTCTTGAGGTAGACGCCGTTGGTGATGGCCACATCGGTCATCGGTAACTTTTGTCGATACCACTCATCGCGCGTAAAGCCCGCGCTGCTCGTGGTTTCGAGATTCCAGGTCTTGCCGGTCGCATCGTCGGTGAATTTCACGAACACATGCAGCGGGGCTGTCGAGAGCGTCACATCGAGGCCGAGACGTTTCCCCAATATGAGAAACAGCGTCGGCATGGAGACGCAATTGCCCTTTCGGGTCGCGAGATAGTTGGAAAGCAGCTGTGCGCCAGGTTGCTGGCCGTAGGGGTCGGAAAGATCGTACTGAAACGGCCTGCCATTGTTCCACCAGCCGCCCTCGTAGAGAAACGTGCGCAGGGCCTTCATCTTTTCCATGCTGGTTGAAGCGGCATCCGGCGGGAGTGTGCCGAGCATCTTGTTGACCGTCGCTACCATCCCGTCAATTTGAGCAAGCGTGCCTGCTTCATCAGTCGAAGGGTCAACAAACTTGTCGACCGCCAGCTTGGCGCGGGCAAAGTCCATCTCGCTTTCCGGTGCATCAAGCAGGCTGCGCACGAAAGTTGCGGGGGGCGGCAATTGGTCAGCAGCAGCCGGGCGGCCAACAGTCAGGCCGAGCAGCAATGCAAAGATGAATCCAGCTATTAGCCGTGTAATCATGCGCACTCGCCTCTGAACGCAAGTGCTGGATTGATACCTTTATTTGCCCAACCGGAGATAGAGTCGCCCGAAAGCTAGGCGCTGAAAGTTGTGGATGACAGCGCAACCTTATCGGGGGCCGGGTCTAGGCTGTCAGCATTCCTCGCCGAAGCGCGACGCCACAAGCTGCTCCAGCGCGTCCATGACCTCAAGCGCCTCCGGGCCGCTGGCGGTGACCCGGATCGAGTATCCCGGGCTGGCGGCCAGCATCATCAGGCCCATGATCGAGGTGCCGCCGACCTGGACGCCATCCTTCTCGACATGGACCGAAGCGTTGAAGCCGCTGGCAAGCTGGACGAACTTGGCCGAGGCGCGCGCATGCAGGCCGCGCTGGTTGACGATCGGAAATTCCCTGGTGATCGGATCCTTGGCGATGTGGTCCTTTTCCGACGACATCGTGCTCATTTGCTGCTCAAAAGCTGGCTGGCGACATTGATGTATTTGCGGCCGGCGGCCTGCGCCTCGTCCAAGGCGGCAGCCATGTTGTCGCCCTTGCGGATTGACGACAGCTTGATCAGCATCGGCAGGTTCATGCCGGCGATCACCTCGGTGCGCCCGGACTCCATCACCGAGATGGCCAGATTGGACGGCGTGCCGCCGAACATGTCGGTCAGCACGATGACGCCCGCGCCGGTGTCGACACGGGCGACGGCGTCGACGATGTCGCGGCGACGCTGCTCCATATCGTCGTCGGCCCCGATCGCCACGGTTTCGAAATTGTCTTGTGGCCCGACGACATGTTCGACGGCATGTCGGAACTCGGTGGCCAGTTGACCGTGCGTTACAAGCACGAGTCCGATCATTCTTTGGTGGCTCCCGTCATCGCCGCTTCACAGGCGCATTTTATGTTCGCCAGCCATTCCAGGCGGCGGGAGCGCTATCTTGTCGACGCGCGGCCCGTTGACAAGCCCAAAATTGCGCCGGCCCATGCCATTTTGACGCATTGCAGCAAAAAATACCGCGCGGATCATAGAAATGGCATGATCGACAGCCGTGCCATCACGGCGGGCAAGGCAGCCTGGACATTGCGCTCGGCCAGATCGATGCGCGCCACCGCGCAGCCGGCGATGTCGTCGCTGGCGTCCTCCTGCAGACGGGCGACGGCCTCGGCCGGGAGCAGGCGAAGATGCAGGTCTACGACACAGGCAGGCTCGAACGGCAGCCGTTTTGGACCAAGGCCGTGCACCTCGGCCAGCCCCGCTATTGCAGCAGGCGCACAGCACACCAGCCTCCCCGCATGCGCCTCGACGAAGAGCTGATCGTCGCCGACGAGCCGCGCGAACAGACCGCGCTGGCGGCAATGGTCGATGAGCGTCAGCGCCAGCGTCGTCTTGCCCGAACCGGACGCGCCGGTGATGAAGATGCCGCGCTCACCGATAAGCAGTGCCGTCGCGTGCATATTCTCAGGCCGCACGTCGCAATTCTCGACGGTTGGCAATCATCCCTCCGCCGGCAGCGTCACGACGAAGCGCGCGCCCTTGATCTCGCCGGGCTTGGTGCCGGGGATGTTCTCGGCGGTCAGCGTGCCGCCATGGGCCTCGACGATCTGCCTGGAGATCGACAGGCCAAGGCCCGAATTCTGGCCGAAGGCCTCGCCGGCGGGCCGATCAGTATAGAAGCGTTCGAAGATGCGGTCGATGTTGTCGGCGCGGATGCCGGGTCCGTTGTCGTCGACGGTGAGGATGTTGAATTTGCCGGCGCGCGCCAGCGACAGGCTGATATGGCCATGATCCTCGGGGACGAAGGAGCGCGCATTCTCGATCAGGTTGGTGATGACCTGGCCGATGCGCAGATCGTGGCCGAGGACGACATAGCCCTTGGCGCCCTGCGGCAGCTTGGCAACCTTGAGCTCTATCTCGACCGCCTTCTTGTTGCGCGTCGTTTCACGCGAAACGGCGACGAGATCGGTAATGAATTTCTTCAGGTCGACGGTGCCTGCATCCTCGCGCGCCAGTTCGGCATCGAGGCGGGAGGCATCGGAAATGTCGGTGATGAGGCGGTCCAGCCGTTTGACGTCGTGCTGGATGATCTCCATCAACCGGCCGCGCGAATTGTCATTCTTGGCCAGCGGCAAGGTTTCGACCGCGCTGCGCAGCGAAGTCAGCGGGTTCTTCAGCTCGTGCGACACGTCGGCGGCGAAACTTTCGATCGCCTCGATGCGGGCATAGAGCGCGTTGGTCATGTCGCGCACGGCGACCGACAGATTGCCGATCTCGTCCTGCCGGTCGGAAAAGTCGGGTATCTCCTCGCGGCTCTTGACGCCGCGCCTGACCCGCACCGCCGCAGCCGACAGGCGGCGCAACGGGTTCGCGATGGTGGAGGCGAGCAGCATCGACAGAATGGCGGTGACGAGCGCGGCGATGCCGAACACGCGCAGGATCGCCTTGCGCTCCGCGGCGACGATCTTGTCGATGTCGCCGCCTTCGGTCGACAGCATCAGCACGCCCAGAACGGCGCGAAAACGCTGGATCGGCACCGCGACCGAGACGATCTGTTCGCCTTGTTCCGAGACGCGCACGATGGTCGACGGGCTGCCGGTCAGCGCCTTGACCACTTCGGGGAAGGCGGCGCCATTGCCGCCGGGCTGCTCGTGATAGACGGGCAGGTCGGTGTTGCGGAAGAAATCGAAGATGAATTTCTGGACCCGCTCGACAAGGTCCGGCTCTTCCTCGTCGACCGGCGGCAGGTCGTAGCGCAGGATCTGGCCGCGCGAATAGAGATGGCGCGAATCGAGCAGCAGGTTGGCGTCGCGATCATAGATGCGGGCCCGCGTCCGGGTCGGCGAGATCAGCCGCCGCAGCACCGGCGCCACGCGCTCGGGGTTGATCGGGAAATCCAGATTGTCGAGCTGGTCCGAGCCGGGCCCCAGGCTTTCGCCGGCCTGCAGCTCGAGCAGCTTTTCCGGATCGATGCTGATCGAATCCGTCTCGACCGTCGCCGATGCCGCGATGGCGCCGGCTATGATCTCGCCCTGCGTCATCAGGCTTTCGACGCGCGCGTCGATCAGCCCGTCGCGGAAGGTGTTGAGGTAGAGAATGCCGGTGACCAGCACCGCCAGGCCGGCGAGATTGAGGAAGAGGATGCGCCGCGTCAGGCTGGAGAAGATGTGATGGCCGAGGAAGCGGCGCATCGGCACCGTGAATTTCGACACGAAGGACGGCATGATGCGCGACGGCCGCCTGGCAGCGCCCGCCGGTCTTGTTCGCTGTGCTTCAACTGCCATCGAATAGCAGGCCCTGTTTAGTGAGTAGGCAGTAGGCAATAGGGAATAGAGATGGCTGAGATTCCCTACGGCCCAATCCCTACTGCCTATTCCCTATTCACGCCTCTCGGAACCGGTATCCGACTCCGTAAAGGGTTTCGATCATTTCGAAGTCGTCGTCGACAGCCTTGAACTTCTTGCGCAGCCGCTTGATGTGGCTGTCGATCGTGCGGTCGTCGACATAGACCTGTTCATCATAGGCCGAATCCATCAGCGCATCACGGCTTTTTACAACGCCGGGGCGTTGCGCCAGCGAATGCAGGATCAGGAATTCGGTGACGGTAAGCGTCACCGGTTCGCCCTTCCAGGTGCAGGTATGGCGCTCCTGGTCCATGACGAGTTGACCGCGTTCGAGCGAGCGGGCCTGCTGGCTGGGCGCTTTTGCCGCGGCTTCGCGGGCGCTGGCGCGGCGCAAGACGGCGCGTACCCGCTCGACCAGCAGGCGCTGCGAGAACGGTTTGCGGATGAAGTCGTCGGCGCCCATCTTGAGACCGAACAATTCGTCGATCTCGTCGTCCTTGGAGGTCAGGAAGATCACCGGCAGGTCGGACTTCTGGCGCATCCGGCGCAGAAGCTCCATGCCGTCCATGCGCGGCATCTTGATGTCGAGGATGGCGAGATTCGGCGGCCGCGCCGCCAGGCCTTCCAGCGCGGACGCACCATCCGTATAGGTCTCGACACGATATCCCTCGGATTCGAGGGCGATCGACACCGACGTCAGAATGTTGCGGTCGTCATCGACAAGCGCGATTGTTGCCATTTCAAGCGGCTCCCTCATGAGCTGTCCCTTCTGTCGTAGAGAAGGGGCTTTTGCAGGACAAATTAGGTACAAAATGTGGCATAGGGCTTGTCCGCTGTCACGAGCGGCATGCCGGCGGCCACAATCCTACCTCGACACGGATTGGACGAACGGACACGGCCAATCCTTTGGGCAACCGTGAAAATTTTTGCATATATAAACGATTTAAACAACTTTCAAAATATTTAAATCGATTAATGATTTGATATCATTTGGCTTTTCTGGTTCTGACCGTCTCGGCCCATAAAGCGGGCATGCCGGAAACCTGCCGGCAAAGATGCGGCAAATCTTGAGAAGGGTCCCCAATGTCGGAAGTCGGCAAACGCAATCCTGCCTGCGCGATCGACCGTATCGGTCTGAAAACCTCGGGCGTGGTGCGCTACAATTTCGGCGCGGCTGCCCTTTATGAGGAGGCGATCCGGCGGGGCGAGGCACGGCTGACCGCGCAGGGCGCGCTTGTCGCCGAGACCGGCCAGCACACCGGCCGCTCGCCCAAGGACAAGTTCGTCGTGCGCGACGGCGCCACCGAACCGCATGTCTGGTGGGACAACAACAAGGCGATTTCGCCGGCTCAGTTCGACACGCTGCTCGCCGATTTCCTCGCCCATGCCGCGGACAAGGACCTTTTTGTGCAGGACCTGGTCGGCGGCGCCGATGAGGACCTCAAGCTGCCCACCCGGGTCATCGCCGAGTTCGCCTGGCACTCGCTGTTCATCCGCAACCTGCTCATCCGCCCGCGGGCGGCCGAACTCGAGACGTTCGTGCCGGAAATGACGATCATCGATCTGCCGTCCTTCCGCGCCGATCCCGCCCGCCACGGCAGCCGCACCGAGACCATGATCGCCGTCGACCTGACGCGCAGAATAGTGCTGATCGGCGGCACCTCCTATGCCGGCGAGATGAAGAAGTCGGTGTTCACGATGCTGAACTACTTGTTGCCGGAAAAGGGCGTGATGCCGATGCATTGCTCCGCCAATGAAGGGCCGGCTGGCGATGCCGCCATCTTCTTCGGCCTGTCGGGCACCGGCAAGACCACGCTCTCGGCCGATCCGTCGCGCACGCTGGTCGGTGATGACGAGCATGGCTGGGGGCCGCACGGTATCTTCAATTTCGAAGGCGGCTGCTACGCCAAGACGATCAGGCTGTCGGCGGAAGCCGAGCCGGAAATCTTCGCCACCACGCAGCGCTTCGGCACGGTGCTGGAAAATGTCGTGCTCGACGCCGACGGCGTGCCGGACTTCAACGATGGCAGGCTGACGGAAAACACGCGCTGCGCCTACCCGCTCGATTTCATCCCCAATGCCTCGAAGACCGGGCGCGCCAGTCACCCGAAGAACATCATCATGCTGACCGCTGATGCTTTCGGCGTGATGCCGCCGATCGCCAGGCTGACACCGGCGCAGGCGATGTATCACTTCCTCTCCGGCTATACGGCGAAAGTCGCCGGGACCGAAAAGGGCGTGACCGAGCCGGAAGCGACCTTCTCGACCTGTTTCGGCGCGCCCTTCATGCCGCGCCACCCGTCGCAATACGGCAATCTGCTGCGCGAGCTCATTGCCCGCCATGGCGCCGATTGCTGGCTGGTCAATACCGGCTGGACCGGCGGCGCTTACGGCACCGGCAAGCGCATGCCGATCAAGGCGACGCGTGCCTTGCTGGCGGCGGCCCTCGACGGTTCTTTGAAGATGGCAAAATTCCGCACCGACACCAATTTCGGCTTCGAGGTGCCGGAGGCGGTACCCGGGGTCGACAGCGCCATTCTCGATCCGCGCTCGACCTGGGCTGACAAGGCTGCCTACGACCGTCAGGCGGCGCGGCTGGTCGGCATGTTCGCCGTCAACTTCGAGAAATTCGAAAGCCATGTCGACGCCGTGGTGCTGGGGGCCGCGCCCCGCATGCAGGAAGCGGCGGAATAATCGCCGGCTCGCCTGGCGTCATTGCTGCCCGGTACCAGTGAAGGCCCGGTTTCGATCGGGCCTTTTCTTTTTCGGTCTGCCGCGCCATGACTGCGCCATGCCGATCGACGACGACATCATCATATCAGGCGAGGCCGTGATCCATCCGGGCGATCTGCACGAGGATTTCATCCGCTCGTCCGGCCCAGGCGGCCAGAACGTCAACAAGGTGGCGACGGCGGTGCAGTTGCGCTTCGACGCGCAGAACGCGGCGGGCCTGTCGGATCGCGTGCGCGCCCGTGCGATCAAGCTTGCCGGCCAGCGCGCCACCAAGGACGGCGTCATCGTCATCGAGGCCGGGCGCTTCCGGACGCAGGAGCAGAACCGCGCCGACGCGCGGGCGCGGCTGACCGCGCTGGTGGCCAAGGCCGCCGAACCGCCGCCGCCGCCGCGCAAGAAGACGAAGCCCTCGAAAGGGGCGGTGGAGCGGCGCCTCAAGACCAAGGCCGGCCGGTCGACGGTGAAGAAACTGCGCGGCCGGGTAGAAAACGATTAAGCAACACGCCAGTCGTGCGCGCAAAACCGCTTTCAATTTTGCGTTGCGGATGCGAGGTTTCCCCATTGCCACAGCAATGGAGACCTAGAGATGGGTATGTTCGATTTCGTCAAGAACGTCGGCAAGAAGCTCGGCATAGGCGGCGACGAGGAAGCCGCACCCACCGCAGACACCCTCAAGAAGGAACTCGATTCGCACAAGCTCGGCACCGATGGCGTGCAAGTCGTCATCCAGGGCGATACCGCGGTGCTGAAGGGCGTGGTCAAGGACCAGTCGATCTTCGAAAAGGCGGTTATCGCCGTCGGCAACACGTTGGGCGTTTCCAAGGTGCAGGCTGACGAATTGCAGGTCGCGCCGGCTTCCGGCACGGCCGCCCCCGCCAAGGAGCCGACCTTCTATACCGTCCAGAAGGGCGATAATCTCTGGAAGATCGCCGAAAAGAGCTACGGCAAGGGCCAGGGCGCCAAGAACACGGCCATCTTCGAGGCCAACAGGCCGATGCTGACCCATCCCGACAAGATCTACCCGGGCCAGGTCCTGCGTATCCCCTGACCTGGGCACGGGCCACGCCGTTCGAGACGGCCAGATCAAAAAACGCCGCGCGTCCGAAAGGGCGCGCGGCGTTTTCGGTTCTTACCAGCTGCGCTTCAGCGACGCCGTGATGTTGCGGCCCTGACCCAGATAGCAATAGCCTGAATTGCACACCGTGGCGCGTTCGTCGGCGATGTTGCGGATGGCGAAGGCGGCGCTGACGCCTTCGAATTTCTCGTCGACGGCGCCGAAATCATAGGACGCCGAGGCATCGAGATAGATCGCGGCGTCGTTCTTGGCGGTGTTGGTGGTGTCGGTATAGGTGGCGCTCTGCAACCGCACGCCCGCGCCCACCGAAAGGCCCGGGGCGGCACTGCCCTCGTCGAATTTGTAATTGGCCCAGAGGCTCGCGACATGCTCGGGCGTGACGGCGGGAACCTTGCCGAGCTCCGCCGAGTCGGGAGCAGCACCGGTGATCTCGGCGTGGTTGTAGTTATAGGCGGCGATCACATCCAGCCCGTCCGTGAGAGCGGCACGCGCCTCCAGCTCAAGGCCGTTGCTGGTGACCTCGCCCAGGGCCCGGTAGGTGCCGAGATTCGCGTTGACGATCACCGGCTTGTTCTTCTCGACCAGATGATAGGCGACCGCCGACAGCAGAATGTCGGTTCCTGGCGGCTGGTATTTGACGCCCAGTTCGAACTGCTCGCCTTTCGTAGGCTGGAGAACGCCGCCCGCGGCGGATTGATTGGTGACCGGCTCGAACGAGGTCGCGTAGCTGGCGAAGGGCGCGACGCCGTTGTCGAACAGATAGAGGGCGCCGGCCTGCATGCTGAAGGCGTTCTTGTTCAACCCGTCGGAGGCGCCGGTGGCATAATCGCGCGTCTGTTCGACAAAGGTCTGGCGCCCGCCAAGCGTGAATCGCCATCTGTCCAGCTCGACCTGGTCCAGCGCATAGACGCCGGTCTGGCGCAGATCCGCGTCGGAGGCCGAGAAGGTGGTGCCCGGCGTCGGGCCGGAGACGCCATAGGTCGGGTTGGCGATGTCGAAATCGTAAGCCGGATCGGCCGCATCGAACCCGTAGCCGAAGGACGAGGTCAGGTTTGTGTAGTCGAGGCCGAGAAGCAGCGTGTGGGCCATCGCGCCGGTGTCGAACTTGGCCTCGACCTGGTTGTCGGCCTGGAAGACGTTCATTTCGTCGCGAATCGCAGTCGCATAGCGATGCGCGATCGTGCCGGTCCAACCGGAGACCGCGAGATAACGCGACCTCAGGTCGAGATGGGAATACCGCACGTTCTGTCGTACCGTGATGCCGTCGCCGAAATCATGTTCGAACTTGTAGCCGATCTGCTGTTGCCGGATCTTCTGGTAGTCGTAATCGGGATCGCTTTCGCGGAAGGCAAGAATCTTCCCCGACGACGGGTCCTTTATCGCGCCGACATTGGAATCGGTCTCGTCGGCCTGCACCAGTCCGTAGACGGTGAAGGAGGTGGCGGCGTCCGGGTTCCAGGTGAACGACGGCTGCAGGAAATAACGATCGTCGGCAATGTCGAAATTGGTGTCGCCGTTTCGCGCCAGGCCGACGATCCTGTACAAGAATTCGTCGCTGCCCTCGGTGACCGGGCCGCCGAAATCGAACGCGGCCTGCGCCCTGTCCTTCGTGCCATAGAGCAGTTCGACTTCCCTGATCCGGTCCTCGGTCGGCAGCTTGGGCACCTTGTTGATGATGCCGGCCGGCGTTCCCGCGCCATAGAGCACGGAGACCGGGCCCTTGATCACCTCGACCCGCTCCAGCGAATAGGGGTCGGTGCGGAACGTGCCGTAATTGATGTAGGGCTGGCGGATGCCGTCCTTGTAATCGCCGAGCGTGGTCGCGTCGTAGCCTCTGATATAGATCTGGTCGAAGCGCGGGTCGAAGCCATAGGCGCCGGTGCTGACGCCTGCGGAATAGCGCACCGCCTCGATGATGTCCTGCGCGCCGCGCTCCTCGATCTCCTTGCGCGTCACCACCGAGACGGAGCGCGGGGTTTCGATGAGCGGGGTGTCCGTCTTGGTCGCGCCGGCGCTGCGCTTGGCAGCCACCGTCTTGTCGTCTTCGCGGGAAGTGTCGCCGCCTGCCTTGCCGTTGACGGTGATCGGCTCGAGCACGGTGGTGCCACCCGATGCCTGGGGACCGGCCTGTTGCGCCGATGCATATCCGGCTCCAAGCAGCGTCGACAGACACGTCGTGACGACAAGCCCTCGCCGGAACCGGATACGACCGCGCTTGAGCGCTTCAAAGCCTTGAAGGAAAGCCACTTCTATTCAACCCTCTCTCGCCGTTCGTTCCCCGCTGCCTCCTCCCGACGCCAGCGCGAAATTGTTGTACAAAACACTCAAGTTCAAAATCTTGACTATGGTAGTCATCTTTATTCGTCAACCGCCTTCGGCCAATTTGGCGAGACGAATTCACCGCGCATTGCCGGTTGGGCCGTCTCAGTAAAAATCGACGATGGCTTTCGGGTCGCGCTCGGCATGCGATGGTGTCATCCTGCATCTCCGAACATTCGCAAGGTGAGCCACTCCATGCTCGTTCTGCCCAAGGGCGTCCGCCACATGCCGGCCCACCTGTCACGCGCGGTCCAGGAAGCACTGGTCGAGGAGGTGAGGGGCATCGTCCAGCAAGCGCCGCTGTTCGTGCCGGCGATGCCGCGCACCGGCAAGGAAATGAGCGTGCGCATGACCAATTGCGGCCCGCTCGGCTGGGTCACCGACAAGGAGCGGGGCTATCGCTACCAGCCGACCCATCCGGTGACCGGGACGTCATGGCCGCGCATCCCCGACAGTCTGCTCGACTTGTGGCGGCAGGTGTCGGGCTATCCGAATCCGCCGGAGGCCTGCCTGATCAATTTCTACACGCCCGACGCAAAGATGGGCCTGCATCAGGATCGCGACGAGGCCGATTTCTCGGCACCCGTCGTCTCCGTCTCGCTGGGTGACGATTGCCTGTTCAGGGTCGGCCAGACGACGCGCGACGGCGCAACCAAATCGTTCAGGCTGAAAAGCGGCGATGTCGTGGTGCTCGGCGGCGAGGGCCGCCTTGCCTTCCATGGCGTCGACCGCATCTATCCTTCGACCTCGGCGCTGCTCAAGAACGGCGGCAGGATCAATCTGACGCTGCGGCGCGTGACGAAGCCCGGCGAGGCCGCATAGGCCACGCGCGCTCCGCTCCGCACCGGCAGTTCGGGGGCGGCTATATCTCAGCGCAGTGGCGAAAAGGTCGCCGAAACCAGATGGAAGGGCAATGCGCCATAGGTGGCGACCGTCGCCTGATCGTCCCATTGGCGGAACTGTCGCGACGGCCGTGCCTCCAGCGTCAGGGCATGCTGTTGGCCGTCGAACGTCACCTTGCCGCGAAAGCGCAGCAGCCTTTGGCCACCGGACCGGCTGATGGCCATCGCGCGCAGGCGCGCGACATGGTCGTTGTCCCGGTTGATCTCCATTTCGATGCGGCGCCGGACCGGCGGGACGCTGATCCTGACCGTGATGTCCAGCATCATCTCCCCCGCAATCCGCGGGCAGGCTATGGTCTGCGAGAAGACCGGCGGCGAGGGTTCTTCCGGCGGTGCGCGGCGTGCCGGCCTCCCGCGCCACGCTCTTGCCGGCGGCTCCTGCCGCAACCGTCCGCTCTTGCGTCTCAATCGCAACTGCTTGGCAAAGCCCCGCGACAGCCAGGCCAGCCTGCCGAAATCGGTTCGCGGCTTGGCCTGCAGCACCGCCGACCAGCGCGAAAGGCTGCTGCGGTCGGCCATGTCAACCACGCGCGCCAGCACCTTGTCCGGAACCGCCACGCCGATGTCGAGCGCAAGGTAGGAGAGCGCGACGGCCGCGGCAACGGCAAGGCCGCGCCTGGCGACGACATCGAGGAACACGTCCCAGTCGATGTCGCCGGCGCGAATGGCGACGGCGCAATCGACCAGCCAGTCGCTGTGCGTGTGCGCGTCGAGTCCGCCATGCGCGATGGCGAGCGCGATGCGGTCGGCTGGCGACGGCACCAGCACGCCGACGCCGCTGAATTCGGCCGCCGCCGCTCGCCGCCAGATCGCCTCGTCGTCCTCGTCGCTTTGCTGCGAACCGTCATAGGCAAGCTGGTGTAGGTCTATGTCACCATAATTGCCCTTGAAGAAGTTCATCGAGCGCAGCGACGCCAGCCTTGTCCTCAGATATTGCGGGCTGACACCGGTGGCGATCTGCCAGTCGCGCTCGCGCAGCACGTCGAACGCCGCCGGCATGTCCCGTGGCCGCACCAGTATGTCGATGTCGTGCGCCACCCGGCCACGTTGCGCCGACGCGTTCAGGGCGATGCGGCTGGCGCCCTTGATCAGCATCACCAGGCACCCGGCCTCGGTCATCGCCTGCAGCGCCGGTTCGGCCTCGCGCATCGCCATGCGCGACTTGGTCCACAGCATCTTTTGCAGCCCGACAAGACGCGGATAGGCGGCATGGCCGGCCAATTTCCGGCCGAACCTGTCGCAGATGGCGGCCAGCAGTCGATGCTCCCTGAAGGAGACATGGTCGATATCGTTTTCGTCCAGCCAGCCCGCTGCCTTGGCGCGGGCGGCGTCTTCATCGGACAGCAGGACGGCCTTGAGCAACTGGTCGAGTCCGCCGGTCGGCCATGACCAGCCATAGTCCGGGAAACGCCGGCCGATGCGCCGAATGCCCGCCATCAGCTCGTGCCGGCCTTGGACCGGGCCCGTCGCAGCATGGCAAACCGCGCCACTTCCAGGTAGCCGCGATCGCGCGCCGCATCGCGCCCGTAGGACAGGCTGCCGGGCCTGATGCGGCGCAGCGCCAGCACCGCATCCATCATGTCGAGGGCAAGGCCCGCCTCCCGGGCGCGGGCGATCCAGTCGATCATCTCCCCGCGGCCGCCGGGCGGATCGGTTATCGGGCCTACGGCGCTTGCGACCTCACGGCGGATCAGCATCGTGCTGCGCGACCAGCCGGGCACCGACTCAGGGCCCAAATCGTCCGGCCGCTCGCTGCGGAAGGTGCGCAGATGGCAGAAGACCGCCGATGTCGCGGGCGAGCCGGCGAAATGCGCCAGCTGCCGCTCGATCTTGTCGGGGAGCCACAGATCGTCCGCATCGAGCGTGGCGATGAACGGTGTCGACAGTGCCGCGATGCCTCGCGTCGTGGCGCTGCCGGGGCCGGCATTGTCCTGCCGCAGCAGGCGCACCGGCATGTCCAGCGCCGCGATCACCCCGGCCAGATCGTCGCTCGAGCCGTCGTCGACGACGACGATGTCGCGTGGCTTCAGGGATTGCGCCATCACCGAGGCCAGCGTCTCGGCTATGGTCGAGGCCGCGTTGAATGCCGGAATGACGACGCCGTATTCGCTCATCACAGGAACCGCCAGTCCGCCAGTTTCTTCAATTCGAAAATACCTTCGATCGGCTTGAGCGATGGATCGACCTTGCGACGTTTCATGGATTTATAGATGGCGCGCATGAACTCGCGCGATTGGACATCTTCCTGTCTTGTCATGTTCCCGGCGTGCCGCCTGTAGTAAAGCGCCAGCGTGTCGGGGAGTACATATCGCGGACCGATCTCGAAACCGCGCAGCAGATAATCGGTGTCTTCGGCCTGGATGAAATCCTCGTCGAAGCCGCCGATCCGTTCGACCAGCCGGCGCGAGAAGATCGCGGACGACAGATGAATGCCGCGGACGGTGATGCTCCGGCTGTCGGGGGCGGGTTCCAGGGCGCTGTCGTCGATCTTGTCGACCAGCATCATGTTGGAATAGGTCAGCTCGAGGCCGGCGTCTTTTCGGAAAAGCTCCACATCGGCGCTGAAACGACCGGCTGGCGAGATGTCGTCCGAATCGAGAAAGGACACCAGTTCGGTCTCCGGCGTCAGCTGCCTGAGCCCGCTGTTGCGCGCCCGGGTCACGCCAGCGTTCTCCTGCTGGAACAGCCGGATGCAGGGGGTTTCGTCCATCATCGAGCGCACCGCTTGCGCCGATCCGTCGGTCGAACCGTCATCGATGACGATGATGTCGAGATCGGCGGCATCGCGTTGCCGGAGCAGCGAGCGCAGCGCCGCGCCGACAAAGGTCTCGCGGTTGTGGACGGGCATGATCACGCTCAGCCGCATCGGCAACTCCAGCACCGTTCCGGCATCACATCATCTGCCAATTGGCGGGGCTCTTGAGCTCGAAGATGCCAGGAGCCTCGCGCAGCGACGGGTCGGCCTTGCGTCGTCGCATCGACTTGTGGATCGCACGCAAATGGTTGCGCAGCCTGTCGCCATGCTCCCTGGTGGCATTGGCGCCATGGCGGCGATAGTAGATCGCCACAGTGTCCAGCAACGCATAGTTCGGACCCGTTTCAAAGATACGAAGCAGATAGTCGGTGTCCTCGGACTGCTCGAATGCCTCGTCGAACTGGCCCGTGCGCTCGATGAGTTCTCTCCTGAACACCGCGGTACCCAGCGAAATTCCACGAAGCGTCATGGTGCGGCTATCGGCCGTGGGCTCCAGCGTCTCATCATCGATCCTGTCGGCCAGTGTCATCAGCGAATACGTCAATTCCAGACCGGGTTTGGCGACGAAGCAGGCAAGATCGGCCTTGAAGCGCCCGGCCACCGAGATGTCGTCGGAATCCAGGAACGAAACAAACTCGCAGCCCGGGGGCAATTGCCGCAGCCCGGCATTGCGCGCCTTGGCGACACCCATATTGGATTGGTGGAACAGCCGGATGCAAGCGCTCTCGCCCATGAAGGAGCGAACCGCTTCGGCCGAGCCGTCGGTCGAGCCGTCATCGATGACGATGATATCGAGATCGGTGGCATCGCGCTGCCGCACCAGCGATCGCAATGCCGAAACGACGTAGCGCTCGCGGTTGTAGACAGGCATGATCACGCTCAATTTCACGAAATGCCCCGCGCGAGGAAATTCGAGACCGTCCCGGCGATCTCCTCGGGATCGCTCCCCAGGGACAGCCGGTAGCACGGCAGCAGGCGAGTAAGGTCGCCGAACAAGCGGAAGCCGCTCTCACGCTCGCCGGGCATCTGCATGATGCCCGACGGTGCCAGCGCCAACATGGCGTCCCGGCGCGAAGCCGGCGCGATCGAACTTGCCTTGCCGCCACTGATATGTGGCACCATCAACGCAATGATGTCCAGCCTCGCAGGCACCTGCCGGGGCGCGATGTCGGCAATGTGAAACGTGTATTTGCCTTGCCAGTTGAGCGGCCCATGCCCGGTGAGCCGCTGCTTCAGCCCCAGCCGCGCAAAGCCTTGCGGATCCTGCTTCAGCGTCGAAAACAGCGGTCTTGCACTCACGCCCCGCTCGAGGTCGACCAGGACATAATCGTCACCGACGCTGTCCAGCCCGTTGAGCAGGCCCGCCGCCACCGTTCCCGATTTTCCCGCACCGCCCGAGCCGGCAAGCAGAATGCCCTTGCCCTCGAGGCCAAGCGTCCCGGCATGGGTAAGCCGCATGCCGCGCGCCGCATATTCCCAATGCAGGAAAGGGCGCAGCGGCGCGGCCGGTTCCCACGGCGGGAAGGCATCGGCCGTCGTCATCAGTTGCACGCCGACCCGGCGCTGCGGATCGTAGACCTGCCAAAAATCCAGGTCGTGATAGAAATGGCCGCGCAAGCCCGCCTCGGCGAGCCGTGTCGCAAAGCCGTGCTCGGTATAGTGGGCGTCGCCCCATTGCGCCGGCATCGGCATGTCGGCGATGCCCGGGTGAGCGACGAAAATCCGGCAGCCGACCGTGGCGGCCTCGTCATCGCGGGCCTCGACGAAGCCATGGCAAAGCGCATCCGCCAGCGTGCCGGGGCTGAGATGGGTGGTGATGTCCAGTCGGGGCAAGCGCGACTTGCGCGTCACCGGAAACGCCGCCGCCGCGCTTTCCGCGGCGCCGATGAGATAGCGGGCGTAGTCTGGCAGGGTTTCGAGTGTGACGCGCGGCATGGGCAGTCTCAGTGTCCAGTGGTCGCGCGATGAAAGGTCAATCAGTTCGCCTGCTTGACCGCCGGCCAGCCGAGAGGCTCGTCGACCTCATGGATCGGATCCACGACGATGAGATCGGCGAGATCGTCATGCACGTCGACGCTGAGCGGCTCGCGCGCGGCGGCAAGCTGCGAGATGAGATCGCCCGGAAGCGGGTTGGGCGCCGTGTCGGCGGGTGCGAGCAGCCCGAATTCGAGCAGCCGCGCAATGAAGGTCGCCAGTTCCGCCGACGCTATCGCCCCAGTCTCGGCGAGCGCAGCGGCGGAAACACCCGATGAAAGCGCCTGCCACACGCCGCTGCCCGAATCGGAGAAGCCGAAATATTTTCCCGTCGAAAGATCGAGCACCACGGCGTCGCCGTCGAAGGACTCAAACACAATGTCCTTGCTCGCCACTGCGTAGACGTCGGGCTGACGCATTGTTCCTGGCCCCGCACTGCGATCCCGTTGGCCACCGGCCGACCGTGCGATCGCTACCCCTTGGTAAGGGCTGTAAACACTCGATTTCGCCTTGGCAAGCCAAAGCCGGACCGGCAAAGCTCCACAGACGGCTTGTATCCGCACGCCTGACGCGCGTGCCGTCTTCAGCACGGTCTCGCCGGCGACATGCGTCCGAAGCATCACCCCTGGCGATGGACCGGCTCCGACCGCCCCAATTGTGGACCGCTTTGCGCGTCGTTTCTTGACCTCCGGCCGCATTGAAAAAGGTCAACGGTTACGAAAAGTGACTATTAGCATGATCTAAAATCGAACCGAACGGTTCGTTTCTGTTGACGGTGCGTGCAGGACGGTGTGAACGCCGAGCCTCCGATACAGTTGGTGATCGAGGCGCTGGTTTCCAGTAACTAGCTGATATAGCTACGGAAAATAACCGAACTGGACAGCTCTGGTCTAATTTCAAGGGGTGGATTCATGGTCCACGCTGAACAACTTCGTGATTGGAAACAGTCAGGGGGCTTTCCCACATCGGGGCTGTCCGAACGACGCGATTTTAATCCCAAGACACGCCGCTAGACGGACGGAAAAATACTGGAGTATCAAAAATGAAAAAGATTGTTCTCACTGCCGCCGCCCTTCTGGCCATTTCCGGCAGCGCCTTCGCTGGTAGCGATCATTACGGTTCGAACGCCGCTGCTGCCACGGCCACCGACAGCACCTACACCGCTTCGGTCAAGAAGTCGGAACCGGCTGCCCAGACGCCAGTCCACGGTGCCGACCGCAACCTCTTCGGCAACAACTAACAATCGATCCCCGGCCGGCGGCAGGACGATCCTGCCGCGCCGGTGGACGCCAAGAATTCAGGAGTACCTAAAATGAACAAGATCCTCATTGCCGCCGCCGCCGTCCTGGCTCTCTCCGGCAGCGCTTTCGCCGGCAGCGACAACTACGGTTCGAACGGTGCCAACCAGGCCGCCATCACGTCGACCGACAACGCGGCCACCGCGTCGATCGGCAAGTCGGCTCCGGCCACCCAGGCGCCTGTCCAGCAGGGCAGCGATCGAAACCTCTTCGGCCACTAACGGTCCATCCGTGGGTAGCGGGCTTGCCCGCTTCCCACAAAATTCAAGAAATCAGGATTATTTGAAATGAACAAGATTCTCATCGCCGCCGCCGCCGTTCTGGCTCTCTCCGGCAGCGCTTTCGCCGGTAGCGACAACTTCAACGCCAATAGCGCCAACCTGCCGGCCGCGACTTCGGTTGACAACTCGCGCACGGGTTCGATCCGTGAAAACGGCTCGCCAGTCTACAAGTTGCTCAACTCGTCGGGCGACGTGCAGAAGTCTGCGCCCCAAGGCAGCGACCGGAACCTCTTCGGCCACTAACAGCCGGACTCGATCCAGAAAAGAACGGCGGGCCTTGCCCGCCGTTTTGTTGTCAGGCCTGTTTATGCCTTAAGCGGCCTTTGCTTCCGCTTCATGCAGCGCGAAAGACCGCCCGTCCGTATCGAAGATGTGCAAGTCGCCGGCATCTGCCGTCAGCCGCAGCTTCGCCCCGCGCTTGACCTCGACATTGCCGGGCAATTTGGTCACCAGCGGCAGGTCGGCGCGGCCGATGTCGACATAGACCAGCTGGACCTCGCCGAGCTGCTCGACATAGTCGACCAGCCCCTCGAACAGATACTCCGTGCCTGTGGCGACCGACAAATCCTCCGGCCGCACGCCGAAGCTGACCGTCGTTCCCTTTGCCGCAGCAGGCGTTGCGATCGGCACCGTCGCCTTGCGGCCGCCGACATGGCTGATGACGGTCGGATTGCCTGTCTTGTCGACCGTCGCCGGCAGGATGTTCATGGCCGGCGAGCCGATGAACTGGGCGACGAAGAGGTTGCCGGGCTTCTTGTAGAGCTCCATCGGCGTGCCGACCTGTTCGATGTGGCCCTCCTTCAGCACCACGATGCGGTCGGCAAGCGTCATCGCCTCGACCTGGTCGTGGGTGACATAGATCATGGTCGTGTTGGGCATCGATTCCTTGAGCTTGGCGATCTCGATACGCGTGGCGACGCGCAACGCGGCGTCAAGGTTCGATAGCGGTTCGTCGAACAGGAACACCTTGGGATTGCGTACGATGGCGCGGCCGATGGCGACGCGCTGGCGCTGGCCGCCCGACATCGCCTTGGGCAGGCGGTCCAGATATTTGGTCAGTTGCAGGATCTCCGCCGCCTGGCGCACGCGCCGGTCGATCTCGGCCTTGTTCTCCTTGCCGATCTTCATCGAGAACGCCATGTTGTCGTAGACGGTCATGTGCGGATAAAGCGCGTAGGACTGGAACACCATGGCAATGCCGCGCTTCGACGGCGGCACGTCATTGACCAGTTCGCCGTCGATCTTGAGCTCACCCGACGTGATTTCCTCGAGCCCGGCGATCGAGCGCAGCAAGGTCGACTTGCCGCAGCCGGACGGACCGACGAAGACGATGAACTCGCCCGATTTGATATCGAGGTCGATGCCGTGGAGAATGTTGAGATTGCCGTAGGACTTCTTCACCTGCCTCAAATTGACATCGGCCATTGGTTTCCTCCCAGTGATTCCTCAGATGTTTAGCCTATGCGCCCGAACCAGGCGCCGTAACCGTCGAGCTCGACCGAACCGGTGCTCGCCTGACCGGAAAATCCATGCCCCGGCAAAGGTTGCAGGGATCGGCCGCCGAGGTCAACCTTCGCCGGCGCAGCACCCAGATTGAAGACGCAGACAATCTCCTCATTGCCCGCCCGGCGAGTGAACGCGACCGTATTGCCCTCGCTCTCGATGAAGCTGATATCGCCCTTGGCCAGCGCCGGATGGGCGCGGCGGAAGGTCAGGAAGCGCCGGTAGTGCTCGAGCAGCGAGGCCTGTTCGCCTTGCTGGACACTGACCGCCTGCGCCAGGTGTTTTGCCGGCACTGGCAGCCATGGCTTGGCCTTGGAGAAACCGCCATTGCTGGCCTTGCCATCCCAGACCATGGGCGTGCGGCACCCGTCACGTCCCTTGAACTCAGGCCAGAAGCGGATGCCGTAGGGGTCCTGCAGGTCTTCGAAGCGCAGATCGGCCTCGCCAAGCCCGAGTTCCTCGCCCTGATAGATGCAGACCGAGCCACGCAGCGACATCAGCAGGGCCGAGATCACCTTGAGATAAGCGGTCGGATCGGCTTCGCCGGCGGCCCAGCGCGAGGCCGGGCGCATCACGTCGTGGTTGGAAAACGCCCAGCACGACCAGCCGTCGCTGGCCACCCTGCCGAAAGCTTCAAGCACCGAACGGACCTTGGCGGCGCTGATCTTTTCCGGCGCCAGGAAGTCGAAGGAGTAGCACATATGCACGCGCTTGCCGCCGGCGGTGTAGGCCGCCACCACTTCCAGCCCGCGCTGCGAATCGCCGACCTCGCCGACCGCGGCGGTTGCCGGATATTCGTCGAGCAAGGCACGGAAGCGTTCGAGGAAGCCGAGGTTTTCCGGCCGGCTCTTGTCGTAGAGATGGTCCTGGTAGTTGTAGGGGTTGACCGCCGGCGCCGTCTGGTCGTTGCGCTCTTCCGGCGGCAGAGGCGGATTGTTTTCCAGGCCCTGGCTGTGGAAGTAGAAATTGATAGTGTCCAGGCGGAAGCCGTCGACGCCGCGTTCCAGCCAGAAGCGGGTGACGTCGAGCAGCGCGTCCTGGACGTCACGGTTATGGAAATTGAGGTCGGGCTGCTCGGCCAGGAAATTGTGCAGGTAATATTGCTGGCGGCTGGTGTCCCACTGCCAGGCCGAGCCGCCGAAGATCGACAGCCAGTTGTTGGGCGGCGTGCCGTCGGGTCTGGCGTCCGCCCAGACATACCAGTCCGCTTTGGCATTGCCGCGATTCGAGCGGCTTTCCTTGAACCAGGGGTGGATGTCGGCGGTGTGTGACAGCACCTCGTCGATCATCACCTTGAGGCCCAGCCGGTGCGCTTCCGCCGTCAGCGCGTCGAAATCGGCCAGCGTGCCGAACATCGGATCGACATCGCAATAGTCCGAGACGTCGTAGCCGAAATCCTTCATCGGCGACTTGAAGAACGGCGAGATCCAGATCGCATCCGCGCCGAGAGCCGCGATGTAGGGCAGCCTGCCGATGATACCCTTGAGATCGCCGATGCCGTCGCCATTGGAATCCTGATAGCTGCGCGGATAGATCTGGTAGATCACCGCGCCCCGCCACCAGTCGCGGTCGACGGCGGGATCTGGTTTCGAAGTCGCCTTCAAAGCCGATTGCATGGTCTCAACCTCCTTTCACCGAGCCGGCCAGCAGCCCGCGGACGAAATAGCGCTGCAGCGAGAAGAAGACGATCAGCGGCACGATGATGGTGATGAAGGCCGATGTCGTCAGGATCTCCCAATTGCCGCCGCGCGAGCCGAGCAGCGCATTGAGCTTGGCCGTCAGCACGATCTGGTCGGGCGCTGTTCCGAGGAAAACCATTGCCACCAGCAGATCGTTCCATACCCAGAGGAATTGGAAGATGGCGAAGGAGGCAAGCACGGGGAAGGACAGCGGCAACACGATCTTGACGAAGATCTCGAAATCGCTGGCGCCGTCGATGCGGGCCGATTCCATGATCTCGCGCGGCAGACCGGCAATATAGCTGCGCAACAGGTAGATGGCGAAAGGCAGGCCGAAGCCTGTATGCGCCAGCCAGATGCCGAGATAGGTCTTGGACGGCACGCCGAAGAAAGTGCCGACGCCATTGTAGAGCCTGAGCAGCGGGATGAGCGACATCTGCAGCGGCACCACCAGCAGGCCGATGATCACCGCTATCAGCAAGGCGCGTCCGGGAAAGCGCATCCAGGCCAGCGCGTAAGCAGCGAAAGCCGCGATCAGGATCGGGATCACGGTCGCCGGGATGGTGACCGTCAGCGAGTTCATGAAGGAACGGCCGATGCCTTCGGAAAACATCACGGTCTTGTAATTGTCGGTGGTGAATTTCGGCGGCGCCGACGAGGCGTAGTAGACGCGCTGGCCCCGGTCGCCTTCGAAGGCCTTGGGCGAGGCAAGCACGAAGCTGCCGTCGGCGTTGAGCTGCAGGCTCACGCCATCACCGAGATCGACCGATGTGCCGGCGGGATATTGTGTCGGTGCCGCCGCCTTGACGCCGAAGGCGCTGATCGCCCGCTTGGCGCCATCGCCGAAGATGTTGCCCTCGATGACGTATTTGCCGTCCTTCTGGGTCTGCGCCGAGGCGGGCGGCAGCCTCCCGGCCTCCGTCTGGCTGGAACTGGCAAAGGAGTTCCACCAGCCCGAGGCGATGATCTGGTCCTTGTCGCGCAGCGACGAGACGAGGATGCCGAGCGTGGGGATGGTCCAGATCACCACGAAGACCAGCACCGCTATATGGACGCCGAAACGGCTGGCGAAGGAATTTCCGGTCGCGACGGCCATCTCAGTGCCCTCCCGTCTCTTTGTTGGCCTGGCGGATGTTCCAGATCATGATCGGGATGACGGCGATCATGATGATGATGGCGATGGTGGCGCCACGGCCGAAATCGCCGCCGCCGCGGAACATCCAGTCGAACATCAGATTGGCCAGCACCTGGCTGTTCCACTGACCGTTGGTCATGGTCAGCACGATGTCGAACACTTTCAGCACCAGGATGGTGATGGTGGTCCACACCACCGCGATCGTACCCCAGATCTGCGGCACCATGATCTTCCAGAAGATCTGGAACGGATTCGCGCCGTCTATGACGGCGGCTTCCAGCGTTTCTTCGGGGATGCCGCGCAGCGCCGAGGACAGGATGACCATCGCGAAGCCGGTCTGGATCCAGATCAGGATGACCATCAGGAAGAAATTGTTCCAGAACGGCAGCGATATCCACACCTGCGGCTGGCCGCCGAAATACTGGATGATGGCATTGAGCAGGCCGATCTGGATCTGGCCCTCGCCACGATATTCGTAAATGAATTTCCAGATCACGCTGGCGCCGACGAAGGAGATGGCCAGCGGCAGGAAGATCAGGCTCTTGGCGATCGTGCCCCACCATATCTTGTCGGTGAGCACTGCGATGATCAGGCCAAGGAAGGTACAGGCCGCCGGCACCACCGCCAGCCACAATATGTTGTTCAGGATCGCGTTTCGCAGGTCCGGATCGCGCAACGCCCATTCGTAGTTGGCGGCTCCCACGAAATTCGTGCCGCCACGGTCGAAGAAGGACAGCCACAGCGTCGCGATCACCGGATAGATCAGGTAGATGGTCAGGATGATCAGTGCCGGGCCTACGAACAGCCAGGGTCGCACCAGTCCCTGCCGGCGCAGATTGTTGACGGCGGCCGTTCCGGACACTCCGCGCGAGGGGAAGATCAGGTCCAGCAGTTTGTTGGCGCCCCAGAAATAGGCGACACAGCCGCCGACGCCGATGATGATGACGAATATTGCCGAGAAAATCTGAGCCGCCATGGGTCCCTCTCCCTGCGCATGACCGGCCAGGCGAGTGCTGGCGATCGGATGCACCGACTTTCAGTTGTTCGGAACAATCGAAACGCGAAGGCTTCCGGCGTGCACCGCCGGTCGGATCCGGGCCGTGGCCCGGATCCAGGTGGAGGATCGGAAAGTCCTGGACCGCTCCAGGCCGCGCCGCTGCCTACTTGATTGCGTCCCAGCTCTTCTGGATGTCGGCGGCGACGTCCTGCGCGGACTTGCCGCCGACCAGATCGATCATACCGGTCCAGAAAGAGCCGGCGCCGACCTTGCCGGGCATCAGGTCGGACCCGTCGAAGCGCACCGTCGTGGCCCCGACCAGGATCTCGCCCTGTTTCTTCAGCGCGTCGCTGCCATAGGCATCCTTGTTGGCCGCCTTGAAGGGCGTGACGAAGCTCTTCTGCGCCATCCACAATTCATGCGCGAGCGGCATCTGCAGGAACTTGATGAACTCACGCGACGCCTTGGAATCCTTGGTGATCATCACCAGCGTCCCGGCCACTTCCAGCGGCGTGCCCAATTCCGGCTTGGAGGCGTAGGGCGGGTAGGGGAAGAAGTCCGCGTCCTGGCCGAGCTTCACGCCCTCCGGGAAGAAAGACGGGATGAATGACGCCTGATGGTGCATGTAGCATTTCGGCGGCACGGTGAAGAGGCCCTTGGGACTGTCGCGGAAGTCGGTCGCCGCGACCGCCTTGGCGCCGCCGTCGACCATCTTGTCGTCGGTGGCGATCTTGCCGAAGATGTCGATGGCGTTGACCACGGCCGGGTCGGTGAACGGGATCTCGTTCTTCACCCACTTGTCGTAGACTTCGGGTGGCTGCGTACGCAGCATGATGTCCTCGACCCAGTCGGTCGCCGGCCAGCCCGTCGCTCCGCCCGAACCAAGCCCGATGCACCAGGGCTTGCCGCCATCGGCGATGATCTTCTTCTCGAGTTCGGCGAGTTCTTCCTGCGTCTTCGGCACCTTGTAGCCGGCTTCCTCGAAATTGTCGGGCGAGTACCAGACCAGGCCCTTGACGTCGATCTTGTAGGGCAGCGCGTAGAAGCCGGGCTTGCCGTCCTTGCCGTTGTAGGTGCCGAGCTTGGCCCAGGAATCGCCGGCGGCGTAATTCTCCTTCACCCACGCCGCGACGTCGTCGCCCAGCGGGGTCAGCACGCCCTTGGAAGCAAGGTCCTGGATCAGGCCCGGCTGCGGCAGGACGGCGATGTTGGGCGGGCTGCCGGCCTGGGTGTCGATGACGATCTGCTGCTCGTAATTCTCGGACGAGGAATATTTGATCTCGGCGCCGGTGGCCTCGGAGAAATAATCGAGTACCGACCGGACCAGCGTCTCGTCCTCGCCGCGCCATGGTCCGAAGATGGTCAGCGTCTCGCCCTTGAGGTCGACCTTCTTGAGGTCTTCGTAATTGGCCCAGTGAAATTTCGAATCCTCGCCGGGCTTGAACTTCAGCTCGGCCTGCGCGGGGGCGCTCAGGGCGAATGCGGCAGACGCAACACCCAGCAAAAGCATTTTCTTCATCGGTATTCCTCCCAGTGGGTCACACACACCGGACGGAACCTCCATTCCGTCCGCCGACGCCGCAGGACTGTGACTCAGTCGCAAGGGAACCGCAACCTTTCGAAGAGTCTTCCAAAGCGCTTTGGCTTTCCCGATCTCGCCATTGAATCGATCGAGAGTCAAGAGGTGAGGCGAGCTAATCGATTTAAATGAGCGCACTCAAGGCCTGAAAAGTGCGCCGCAACATGCTTTTTTGGCAGTGCACAGCAATTTTTGTTTCAAACCTGGCTCCGGCGCGCTTATGGTCTCCGCCATATGGCCGCGTCCCTGAAGGCGCTTGGGTCGATTCAATTTAAAAGCGCTTTGAGGCATGGAGGCCTCTCGTGAACCTCAAGCAACTCGCGCATATGCTGGCGCTTTCGCAGACCACGGTAAGCCGGGCGCTGAACGGCTACCCTGAAGTCAACGAGGAAACCCGCAGGCGCGTCATGGACGCCGCCAAACGCCACGGCTATCGCCCCAATCCGAGCGCGCGCCGGCTGGCCACGGGCAAGTCCGGAATGATCGGCTACGTCCTGCCGACGGGCGCGGCCGTCGACATCGACCCGCATTTCGTCGAATTCCTCTCCGGCCTGGGCGACTATGCCCGCGCCCACGAGCTCGACCTGGTGCTGTCGCCGGCCGACGCCGACGACCAGGAGACGACCTACCGGCGTATCGTCGCCAACCGGCAGGTCGATGCCGTCTACATCTCCTCGCCAAGACCGGTCGACCGGCGCGTGGCGCTGGTCAACACGCTCGGCATTCCCTTCATCGTCCACGGCCGCAGCGAGGGCTCCGGTTTCGACTATCCCTATCTCGACATCGACAATGAGGGTGCATTCCACGAGGCGGCCCGGCTGCTCGTCCAACTCGGCCACCGGCGGCTGGCGCTGATCAACGGCGACGACAGGGAAACCTTCGCCATTCATCGCGAGCGCGGCATGCGCCGGGCGCTGGCGGCGAGCGGCCTGACATTGGACGATCGCCATGTCTCTTCCGTCGTCATGACCGAAGAGAACGGCTATCGTGCCGCCAGGCGCCTGCTCGAGCAGGACGACGCGCCGACGGCAATCGCCTGCTCCAGCCTGATCATGGCGCTCGGCGTCGTGCGCGCCGCGCGCGATCTTGGCCTTTCCATCCCTGGCGACATCTCGCTGATTGCTCATGACGACGTCTTCCCCTGGCTGAAGCCGGAGAATTTTTCCGTGCCGCTGTCGACAACGCGCTCGTCGATCCGGCTGGCCGGTGCCCGCGTTGCCGAGCGGCTGGCGGCTAGGATATCGGGGTTGGAGGAGGGTGCGCGCGGCGAGGTCTGGCCGGTCGACCTGGTGGTCAGGGGTTCGGTGGCGGGAGCACCAGGCTGACTGTTCAGTCACCGGGCTGACCGTTCAAGGTCCAGCCCCGGGGCCGGGTTCGCCCCAGATTGACCAATGCCCGGTGTTGGAACCATGGGCCACTTGATTTTCGCCATGCGTGCTGTGCTTGTTGGTCTCGTCCCACGCGCCGCTTCCCATGATTCCAAAGCGCGTGTTGGCCGAGGCGCAGATCGCCGACATCGCCTCGATCATCGGGAGAACCGGTCAATAGCAATGGCCTCTGTCTCAATCTCCGGCCTTGAGATGATCGATGAAGGCACGCAGCTTCGGCAGAACCTGACGCCTGCCGGGATGATAGAGAAAGACGCCCGGCGTCGCGCCGGCGAAGGCCTCCAGCACCGCCTCGAGGCTCCCTTGGCTGATCGCGGCGGCGGCGACGGGGCGGGGCACCTGCGCCAGGCCGACGCCCTGGATCGCAGCTCCCAGCAAGGTCGGATAGTCGTGGGCGATCAGCGGCCCTGAAACCGCCGCTTCGATCGCGCCGTTGCCGTCGGTGAAGGACCAGGGCGCGATCGCGCCGTTGCCGCGGCGCAGGCGAAGGCAGGCATGTTTGCCGAGATCGCTGACGCGATCGGGCTTGCCGTGGCGCTCGAGATAGTCCGGGCAGCCGACGACCACGAAGGAAAAGGGCGGCGTGAGCCGCACCGCGACCATGTCGGGCGCGATGAACTGGCCGAGCCGGATGCCGGCATCGAACCCGCCGGCCGCCAGATCGACCATCTCGTCGCTGGCGGCGATCTCCAGTTCGACCTCGGGATAGGCCCGGCAGAACGAGGCGATCATCGGCTCCAGGATCAGCGGCACGACGGCGCGGGGCACCGACAGGCGGAGAAGCCCGGTTGGCCGCTGGCCGACATCGCGGGCGGCCTCGCCCGCGGCCATGATCTCCTCGAAGGCCGGGCCGGCGCGGTCGAGGAAGCGTCGGCCGGCCTCGGTCAGGCCGACGCTGCGCGTCGTGCGGGTAAAGAGCGCCGCGCCCAGGCGCGCTTCCATCGCGCGCACTGCCTGGCTCACCGCGGACGGCGTCACCCCCAGATCGGCGGCGGCACGACGGAAGTTCCGGTGCCTGGCGACGGCCAAGAACACCTCGACGCCATCCAGCGCGCCGTGGCGGATTGTGTAGCTCTGCTTCATGGGTTGTTCTGATTACAGCGGATAGTCGAACTTTGGAAGCAGGCTTAGCTAGAGCAAATCCAGAAAAAGCGCGTAGCGGTTTTCCGCCCGGAATTGCGAAAAACAAAGATCCAGCGATCGAAGCGCGTGAAACCGCGCGACCACCTGTTGCGAGGAAACCAGATGACGACACAGATACTGTTCCAGATTCAGCTCGGTCTCGGCTATGTCGCATGGCTGCTTTGCTTCGGCGTCTATGGCCTGCCCTGGCTGAGCTCGATGGATCGGGTGGCCGCTCAACGCGCCATTGCCACGCTGCACAGCTTCCGCTTCTTCGGGCTTGTCTTCCTGCTTCCGGGCGTCGTCGGCCCCAACCTGCCTGCCGGCTTCGCCGCGTTCGCCGCCTATGGAGACTTCGTCACCGGCTTGCTGGCTATCCTGGCGCTGCTCACGGTCAGGTTTCGTCAACTCTTCTGGACATTCGTCGTGGCCTTCAATCTGACAGGCATGGTCGACCTCATCGCCGACTATTACCACGCCATCCAGGCTGGCCTTCCAGAGCACGCGGAACAGTTGGGCGCCACCTATGCGATCCCGATCATCTACGTGCCGCTGCTGATGATCACACACATCGCCGCGTTCTGGCTCCTGCTCCGCCCCCGGCAAAGCGTCGCCTGAGCCGTCGCATTCTATTGCTTCGCCGCCTCGGCCGCCTTGGTGTCGAGCAGCCCATAGCCGAAATCATTGTCCCGGCCCTTGGGGCCCAGATCCCGGGCCGTCGCGGCAAGTGCCTTCTCGATGTCGTCGGCCGAGCGGTTCGGGTCGGCATGGATGAGATTGGCGATGGCGCCGCTCACGATCGCCGCGGCAAACGAGGTCCCGGTGACGACATCGGAACCCGCTCCGCTCGGCGCCACCATATCGACGCCCGGCGCCGAGATGAAGACGTAGGCGCCGCGATTGGCCTGCGGCATCAGCGCGTCCTTGGCATCGGTGGCCGTCACCGCAATGACGCCGTCGAAGGCGGCGGGATAGCCATAGGGTGCCTTCGGGCCGTTGTTGCCGGCCGCCGCCACCAGCACCATGCCGAGCGAGCGCGCATTGCGGCAGGCGGTGCCGAGCAGGTCGTTCCTGGGACCGACGAAGCTCATATTGATGATGCTGACATTCTGCTCCGCCGCCCAGTCGAGTGCCGACAGGATGACGTCCATGGTCGACTTGCCGCCCTCGAAGGCGCGGGCGTGGTAGATTTTCGCCCCCGGCGCCATGCCCTCCAATGCGCCGACGCCGGCAATCAGGCCGTCGACGGAGGTGCCGTGATCACGCTTTTCGACCGGCACGTCAGGCATGGCATCGAACTGTCCGGCGATGACGCCGGTCAGTGCCGGATTGCTGTCATCGATGCCGGTGTCGATGACGGCGACCCGCACGTTCTCGCCGCTAGCCTGCCTGGCGTCGAGCGCGATGCGGTCGAAGGCATAGTTGACGATGCCGGCCGCCTGCTGCAGCGAATAGATGTGATTGGGCTCGCGGCGCCGCGTGCGGCCGTCGGCTGCAAGTTGCGCCAGCACCACGCCGACCGGGCGGCCATCGGGAATGCCGAAGCGCACCAGCGTGGAGCCGAGCAGTCGGGACTGGCGCTGCGAGCGCACTTCAAGCCCGAAAGAAGAGGCGATCTGCTGCACGGCGCCGGCGTCGCCATCGACGGTCACCAGCACCTCGTCGGGCACGAACTCGCCGGTGACGGCGCGCGGCGGCAGGACGGCGATGAGATCGGTCGGCGAGACGATCGGCCCATTGGCCGGCGGGCTGGCCTGGTTGCCGCCAGGCGGCGTCGCGGGTTCCGGCCGTGGCGTCGGCACCGGCGCGGGAGCGGGGTTGGGGAACAGGTCGACGATCAGGGCAGGCAGAAACACCGCGCCGGCCTGGGCCGGCCCCGATCCGTCCTTGCTGCCGCCGCCGTCCTTGACGCAGTCGGCCGCCGTCGCATTGGCTCCGTTGTTGCAATCGATTTTCGTCCGGTCGGGATTGGCGTCGTTGTTCTGCGCCGACGACGGCACGGCGGTGATCGCCATCACTGCCGACAGGATCGCCGCAAATCGAATGACCGCCTCAGCCGCCATCAGCCGGTTTCCTTCCCTCGATCACAGTTTCCGCGAAAGGCTGGGCGGCAATAAGGCCACGCGCCTTCTCGTAGTCGGCGGCCGTGGTCGCCGGAATGGCGAGCTTGAAGACGCCGTCGGCGGTCGGTCCGCCGACGATCTTGAGCTTGTTGGCGTCGAGGAAGACGGCAATGTCGGCCATCTTCGCATCCGCTTTGAACTTGACCAGCGCGAACGGCATCTTCGCCAGATCGTCTTCAGCGCCGGCGATCTCGAAATTGCCGCCCTTGCTGCCGGGCTGCACCAGCGACTGGACTGCGATCAGGGCAAGCAGCACCGCGGCCGTCGCCCAGGCGACGCCGACCGGAACCGCCATGAAGCGGCCCCAGGCCTGCGCCAGCCAGGACGCGCTGGCCGGCGCGCGTGCCGGTCCGGCCTCCGCGTCGAGCGCCTTGGCGAAGCGGCTGAGCGCATCGGCCGGTGGGCGGATCGCCTCGTTGGCCGCCGACGTGCCGGAAAACTCGGCTTCCGCCTCACCCAACGCGGCAAGCGCCGCCGGATCGCTGGCCAGCCATTCCTCGACGGCTTCGAGGTCGGAGCCTTCCAGCGAACCGTTCAGGTAGAACGGCAGCAGCGTTTCCATTTCGTCGCGGCGCGACATCTTTTCAGCGGCGCTCATGGCCACCCCCTGTCGTAACCGGCGGCCTTCAAGGCCTCGCCGAGTTTCTTGCGGGCGTAGAACATCCGGGTCTTCACGGTCGCGACCGGGATGTCGAGCACCTCGCCGATCTCGGTCACCGACTGTCCCTGATAATAGGCGAGGTCGATCACCGTGCGGTGCTCTTCCGGCAGGGCGTCGATGAGGCGGCGCAAGGCGGCGGCCTTGTCCTCTTTCATGGTGACGACTTCGGGCGTGTCGGCGCTGTCGGGCACCGCGGCGGCGGCCTCGTCGTCGATCCAGTCTTCCTTCTTCTTGCGCAGCAGCGAGAGCGCCTTGAAGCGGGCGATGCCGAGCAGCCATGTCGAGACTTCCGAGCGTCCCTCGAAGCCCGGCGCCTGGCGCCACAGTTCGAGGAACACCTCGTTCGCGATATCGTCAGCCATCATTTCCGATCCCGTCTGGCGCGCCACGAAGCGGTAGACCCGCGCGTGGTGACGCATGAACAGGAGCCGCACGGCAGCCCGGTCGCCCTTCGCGACCCGGTCGACAAGCGCGCGATCGGTGTCCGTCGCCGCCGTCATGGCCGGTTGAGCCGCCTGGCTCCTGTCTGCTCTGTCGCCGATCGGTCCAAAAAGGTTCATCCTCCGCCAAGGAATTCGCGGAGGCTAACCGAAGAGTGGGGACGTGGCCAGTAGGCGCGCTTTTTCCCTCTCCCCTCGCGCAGAGAGCGGGAAGCTAGACCAGAAACGGCTTCGCCTTCATCGTCTCGGGTATCGTCACCCCGAGCCGGCTCAAAACCGTCGGCGCGAGCTGCAACTGGTCGAGCAGCACATCCTCCTCCGGCCCTTTGCCCCGTCCGAAATAATACAGGGCAAAATCCTGCATCTCGTCATCGTGGCCGCCATGGTGGCCACGGTCGGTCTGGCCGTGGTCGGCGGTGACCATGATCTCGTAGCCGGCCTCGATCCAGCCGGGCAGGAAGCCCGCCAGCATGCCGTCCATGGCGTAGCAGGCATGGTCCATCTCGTGACAGTCATGGCCGAAGCGATGGCCCATCGAGTCCAGCGTGCAGGTGTGCAGGATCCCGTAGTCGATGCCGTGGCGTCTGGTCAGCATGGTCAGCGTCGCGAACAGGTCGACGTCGCTCGGCGTCATCTGGTTGCGGGCATTGTAGCCGGTCATGGTGTGGAAGCGGCCGTGCGTTATGGGCCCGCTCGGCTCGTCATATTCCATGTCCTCGACCAGATCGAAGGGATAGGAGCGGAAGAATTCCGACCAGTAGGAATGCGTCACCGCGCCGGTCTTGCCGCCGGCCTTGCTGACCTCCGAGAAGATGTCAGGCTGCTCGACTCGAAAGCGGTTCTCGTTCGACAAAATGCCATGCACCTGTGGCGGTACGCCGGTATGGATCGAGGCATAGCAGCAGGCCGAGGTCGACGGCAGCACCGAGCGCATCTTCCACACCCGCGCCTCGCCCGACTGCACCCAGCCTTCGAGATTGCCCATCAGCCGGCGCCAGTTGCGGTAGGGTACGCCGTCGAGGATGATCAGCAGCAGCTTGGTGTTGAGCGCCACGGGTGGCTCCATGCGGTTGACGGTTGAAACGAGTGCGCCGCGTGTCGCACGGACACGCGGCGCTTCTCAGTGGCAGGCGGCCATCAGGCGTTCAGCCAGCACTCGGCGAGAGCGTAGCCGTCCATCATTTCGCCGTTCGGGTTCTTGACCCAACCGCTGATCTTGTTGGTGGCCGCGGCGTCGATGAACTGATTGAAGAAGGGCACGATCAGCCCGCCTTCGTCGCGCATCAGCACGGCCATGTCGTGATAGATCGCCTTGCGCTTGGCCTGGTCGAGCTCGGCACGCGCCGTGAACAGCATCTTGTCGAACTCAGGCCGCTTGAAGCGCGTGTCGTTCCAGTCGGCGGTGGAGACATAACCGGTGGAGTACATCTGGTCCTGCGTCGCGCGTCCGCCCCAGTAGGAGAGCGAGAAGGGCTGCTTGTTCCAGACTTCGGACCAGTAGCCGTCGCCGGGTTCGCGCTTGATCTCGATCTTGATGCCGGCCTTGGCCGCGCTCTGCTGATAGAGCTGGGCGGCATCGACGGCGCCCGGGAAGGCGACATCCGATGTGCGCAGCAGGATCGAGCCGCTATGGCCTGACTTTTTGTAGGCGGCCGCGGCCTTCTCCGGATCGAATTTGCGCTGTTCGATGTCGGCCGAAAACAGCGGGTAGGCTTCGTTGATCGGGAAGTCGTTGCCGACCGAGCCATAGCCGCGCAGGATCTTCTCCAGCAACTCGTCGCGGTCCATGGCCAGCTTCAGCGCCATGCGCAGGTCGTTATTGTCGAAGGGGGCGGTGTCGCAGAACATGTTGAACGGGTAATAGCCGCGCCCCGACACGTTCTCGATGCTGACGCCCGCAATGCGCTTGACCAGATCGACCACTTTCGGCTCGACCCGGTTGATGAGGTGAACCTGGCCTCCCTGCAACGCTGCCAGCCGCGCCGTCGCGTCGTTGATGACGACGATCTCGACTTGGTCGGCATGCCCGGCCTTGTCGCCACGCCAGTAATTGGCGAAACGCTCGCCGCCATGGCGCACGCCCGGCTGGTTGACGGTCACCTTGTACGGGCCCGCGCTGATGCCGGCATTGGGATTGTCCTTGCCGCCATTCGGCTGGATGACGAGGTGGTAGTCGGCCATCAGATAGGGGAAGTCAGCGTCCGCGTCGCCGAGCGTGACGATAACTTCCTTACCGCTTGCCTTGACGCCCTTGATGTTCTTGAGGATGCCGAGCGCGCCCGACTTGGACTTCTCGTCGGCATGGCGTTCGATGGTGGCGGCGACGTCTTCAGCGCCGACGGTCTTGCCATTGTGGAATTCGATGCCGTCGCGAACCTTGATCGTCCAGGTCTTGGCATCGGACGAAGCACCGATCTCCTCGGCGATGAGATTTTCGACGCCGCCATCCGGCTTGAGGCGGACGAGGAACTCGCCCCACTGCTTGCAGAAACTGAAGGTTACCTGGCTGAGGTTCAATGCCGGGTCGAGGCTGTTGGTGGATTCGCCGCCCTGCAGGCCGGCCTTGAGGATGCCGCCCCTGACCGGGGTCTGCGCGAAGGCTTTTCCGGCCAATGTCGTTGCCAGCGCGGCGGACACACCAAGTGCCGCGGTGCGGCCAAGAAAGTCGCGACGCGATATCCGGCCCCGGCCGGCGAGCTCGGCAAGATGGTCGAGTTCAGTCTTCATGTTCTACCCCTTGTTGAAAAAAACAGCGTCTTCAAAAAAACAGCGTCATGTCACATCGGCGACGCCCGTCCGAAGGACGTGTGGCGCCCTAGTGTTGCACGCGGATGACGACCGCTATCTTTCCTGGCTGGCGGACTGCTGGCTGCTATTGCTAGTTCCCCGCGCTGGCCATGCGCCGCCCCTTGATAGCCTTCTCCAGCCAGCCGATCTCCATTTCCGGAACGGACGACAGCAACAGGTCGGTATAGGCGTCGAAGGGCGGTGTGAGCACCTTGCTCTTGGAGCCGTAGCGCACCACCTCGCCGCGATACATCACCGCGATCGAATCGGCGATCGACTTCACCGTCGCCAGGTCGTGGGTGATGAAGAGATAGGCGACTTTTTCATGCTGCTGCAGATTGAGCAGCAGCTTGAGGATGCCGTTGGCCACCAGCGGGTCGAGGGCCGATGTCACCTCGTCGCAGATGATCAGCTTGGGCTTGGCCGCGAGCGAACGCGCGATGCAGACGCGCTGCTTCTGGCCTCCCGAAAGCTCGGCCGGGTAGCGGTCGACGAAGCCCTTGCCCATCTCGATCTCATCGAGCAGTTCGGCGACGCGCCGGTCGCGCTCGCGCCCGCGGATGCCGAAATAGAATTCGAGCGGCCTGCCGATGATGGTGCCGACGGTCTGGCGTGGGTTCATCGCCACGTCGGCCATCTGGTAGATCATCTGCAACTGGCGCAGATCCTCCTTCGGCCGGTCGGCAAGCCTGTTGCCGAGCGTGCGGCCGTCGAAGACGACGCTGCCTTGCTCCGGCGGCAAAAGCCCGGTGATGGCGCGCGCCAGCGTCGACTTGCCGGAGCCCGACTCGCCGACCACGGCCAGCGTCTGGCCCGGATAGATGTCGACCGAGACGTTCTTGAGCACCTTGACCTGGCCGCCGCCATAGGCGGCGGTGACGTTCTTGACCGACAGGAACGGCGTTGCGCCGGGGTTCTGCTCCTGGTGTTCGATCTCATGCACCGAGACCAGCGCGTTGGTGTATTCCTGGCGTGGCTCCTTGATGATCTGGCGGGTGCCGCCCCATTCGACCAGCCTGCCATGGCGCAGCACCATGATCTCGTCCGAGACCTGGGCAACGACGGCAAGGTCGTGGGTGATGTAGAGCGCGGCCACATGCGTGTCGCGGATGGCGTCCTTGATCGCGGCCAGAACGTCGATCTGCGTCGTCACGTCGAGCGCCGTGGTCGGCTCGTCGAAGACGATCAGATCGGGTTCGGAACACAGCGCCATCGCCGTCATGACGCGTTGCAGCTGGCCGCCCGAAACCTGGTGCGGGAAGCGGTCGCCGATGGTTTCGGGGTTCGGCAGGCTGAGTTTCTTGAACAAAGCGATGGCTCGCTTCTCGGCCTCCGCCCGCGTCGCGGTGCCGTGCAGAAGCGTGGCTTCCACCACCTGGTCCATCAGCTTGTGCGCCGGATTGAAGGCCGCCGCCGCCGACTGCGCGACGTAGCAGACCTCGCGGCCGCGCAGCTTGCGGAAACCGTCCTTGCCGCCCTTGAGGATGTCGCGGCCGTTGAGGATGACCTCGCCGCCGGTGATGCGCACACCGCCGCGGCCGTAGCCCATCGACGAAAGGCCGATGGTCGATTTGCCGGCGCCGGATTCGCCGATCAGGCCGAGCACCTTGCCCTTTTCGAGCGTCAGCGACACGTCATGGACCAGCGTGATGGTCTTTGGCGCCTCGCCGGGCGGATAGACCGTCGCCTCGATGCGCAGATTGCGGATATCGAGCAGAGGGGTGGAGTTTGCCTTGCCGTCAGCCATCAGCCGCGTCCTCCCTTCAGGCTCGTCGTGCGGTTCAACACCCAGTCGGCGACAAGATTGACGGAGATCGCGAGTGCCGCGATCGCCCCGGCGGGGATGAGTGCCGCCGCGATGCCGAAGACGATGCCGTCCTTGTTCTCCTTGACCATGCCGCCCCAGTCCGCATCCGGCGGTTGCACGCCAAGGCCGAGGAAGGACAGCGTCGACAGGAACAGCACAGCATAGATGAAACGCAGGCCGAGTTCGGAGACCAGCGGCGACAGCGCATTGGGCAGGATCTCGCGGAAAATGATCCATCTGCTGCCTTCGCCGCGCAGCTTGGCGGCTTCGACATAGTCCATGACGTTGATGTCGACAGCGACCGCGCGCGCCAGGCGATAGACGCGCGTCGAATCGAGTATCCCCATCACCAGGATCAGCGTCACCAGATTGGTCGGCAGCACGGAGAGCACGACCAGGCCCATGATCAGCGTCGGGATCGACATCAGCAGGTCGACGAGGCGCGACAGGATGGTGTCGAACCAGCCGCCGAACACCGCGGCCGAAAAGCCCAGTATCGCCCCGAGCGAGAAGGACAGCGCGGTGGCGAGCACGGCGATGAACAGGGTTATGCGGGCGCCGTAGATCATGCGCGACAACAGATCGCGGCCGAGATTGTCGGTGCCCAGCCAATGCGCGGCCGACATAGGCTCCCAGACGTCGCCGACGATCTCGGCATTGTCATGGGGCGAAATCCACGGAGCGAAGATCGCGGCCAGCACGAACAGCGCCGTCAGCACCAGGCCGATCAGGGCGGGAATGGGGATGCGTCTTATGTCGAGCATGCCCGCCCCCTCACTTTGGGTGTCGCAGACGCGGATTGGCGACGATAGCCGCGATATCCGCGATGATGTTGAGGCTGATGTAGACGGCAGCGAAGATCAGGCCGACCGCCTGCACCACCGGCACGTCGCGCTTGGTGACATGGTCGACCAGATACTGTCCCATGCCTGGATAGACGAAGATCACCTCGACCACGACGACGCCGACGATGAGATAGGCAAGGTTGAGCATGACGACGTTGATGATCGGCGCGATGGCATTGGGAAAAGCGTGCTTGCGGATCACCGAAAAGGCCGAAAGCCCCTTGAGTTCCGCCGTCTCGACATAGGCCGACTGCATGACGTTGAGGATCGCCGCCCGGGTCATGCGCATCATGTGCGCCAGCACCACCAGCGTCAGCGCCGTCGCCGGCAGCGCGATGGCCTGCATGCGCTCGCCGAAAGGCATACCGTCATAGACGGTCGAGATCGCCGGGAAGATCTGCCATTTCACCGCGAAGAAATAGACCAGGAGATAGCCGATGAAGAATTCTGGGAAGGAGGTCGAGGCGAGCGCCAGCCCGGAGATCAGCTTGTCCACCCAGCCATTGCGGTAGCGCACCGCGATCAAGCCAAGCGTGATCGCCAGCGGAATGGCCACGATCGCCGCCCAGAAGGCGAGGAACAGCGTATTCCACAGCCGGCCCTTGATCGAGGTCGCGATATCTTGCCCGCTCGACATGGCCGTGCCGAGGTCTCCGGTCAGAACGCCGCCGAGCCAGTGGAAATACCTGACATAGGCGGGGTCGTTCAGCCCAAGCTGCTCGCGCAGATTGGCGAGCGACTCCGGTGTCGCCGATTGTCCCAGAATGGCTTGCGCGACGTCGCCGGGCAGAATCTGCGTGCCGGCGAAGATCAGGACCGAGATGGCCAGCAGAAGGAGGATGCCCAGCGCAATGCGCTGGGCAACTAGTTTCAGGATGGGTGAAGACATCTCTGCAAAGCCGGACTCAGGCCTGCAGCCAGCACTTCGCCAGGGCGTAACCGTTCATCAGCTCCTGATGCGGATCGTCGACCCAGCCATCGACCTTGGCGCCGGTCGCGTCGATGAACTGGTTGAACATCGGCAGGATCAGGCCGCCCTCGTCGCGCACCAGGACAGCCATGTCGTGATACATCTGCTTGCGCTTGGCCTCGTCGAGTTCCGCACGAGCCGCCAGCACCATCTTGTCGAAGTCCGGGCGCTTGAAACGCGTGTCGTTCCAGTCGGCGGTCGACAGATAGGCGGTAGAGTACATCTGGTCCTGCGTCGAGCGGCCACCCCAATAAGAGGCGCAGAAGGGCTGCTTGTTCCAGACCTCGTTCCAGTAGCCGTCGCCGGGCTCGCGCTTGAGCTCGATCTTGATACCGGCCTTTGCCGCGCTCTGCTGGAAGAGCTGCGACGCATCGACGGCACCCGGGAAGGCGACGTCCGAGGTCCTGAGCAGCACGGTGCCGTCATGACCGGACTTCTTGTAATGGAACTTGGCCTTGTCGGGATCGTATTTGCGCTGCTCGATCTCTGTGAACAGCGGGTAGGCCGAGTTGATCGGAAAGTCGTTGCCGAGCGAGCCGTAGCCGCGCAGCACCTTGGTCAGCATCTCCTCGCGGTCGATGGCGAGCTTCAGTGCCATTCTGAGGTCGTTGTTGTCGAACGGCGCCGTGTTGCAATGCATGATGAACACGTAGTGGCCGGGGCCGGCGTGGTTGCGGATGGTGACCCCCGGCACGCGCTTGATCAGGTCGACGATCTTCGGCTCGACGCGGTTGATCATGTTGACCTGGCCGCCCTGCAGGGCCGCCGTGCGGGCCGTGGCGTCGTTGATGACGATGACCTCGATCTGGTCGGCGTGGCCCATCTTGTCGCCCTGCCAGTAATTGGCGAAGCGCTCGCCGCCATGGCGCACGCCGGGCTCGTTGGTCTTGACGACGTAGGGGCCGGCCGAGATGCCCGCATCCGGCTTGTCCTTGCCGCCGTTCGGCTGGACGATCAGGTGGTAGTCGCTGAGCAGGTAGGGAAGGTCGGCATTGGCCTCCTTCAGCGTCAGTACCACTTCCTTGCCGCTGGCCTTGATGGTCTCGATGCCCTTCATGTAGCCGAGCGCGCCGGACTTCGACTTCTCGTCCGAATGGCGTTCCAGCGTCGCGGCCACGTCTTCTGCGGTCACCGTCTTGCCGTTGTGGAATTCGACGCCGTCGCGGATTTTCAGCGTCCAGGTCTTGGCGTCCTTGGACGAGCCGATGTCCTCGGCGATGCGGTTCTCGAGCTTGCCGTCCGGCGACAGCTCGACGATCATTTCGCCCCAGCACTTGCCGAAGGCGAACGGCACCTGCGTCATCATCAGCGCCGGATCGAGGCTGTTGGTGGACTCGCCGCCGACCAGGCCGGCTTTCAGCGTGCCGCCCTTGACCGGGCCGGCCGCGCGCGCTGCACTCGAAAGCAGCGCGTTCGCGAAGGGCGCGGTTATGCCGAGCGCCGCCGCCCGGCCAAGGAAATCGCGACGGCTCAATTTGCCCGACGCAACGCGCCGGCTAAGGAATTCCAGTTCGTTTGACATTTGAGTTCCTCACTCTGTTGGTTCGACTCTGCGGTCGATTTTCTTGCTTGTTGTTGAGGGGAATAATGACCGCAAGGGAAAGCGGTAAGCAAGACCGAATGCGACATGCCGTGGCGTAAATGGCGCGTCGCATTTGGACCAATAGTATGGGAACTCAGACCAGCGAGCGTGGGACTGTTTCGTCGAAATTGCGCTCGAAGACGAGGTTTTCACCCTCGTAAGCCTCGATTCTGGCGCTGACGATGAAGTTTTGCGCGTCCGATCGCATCTCGGCGACGGTTTCGGTTCGCACCGACCATCCATTTCGCGACAGGGTCTGTGTCCAGTGCGTCCTGCCGGAGGCCGACAATGGATTGTCGGGATGGATCGTCCATGTCTCGCGCACGACGCTGCCATTGACCAGGCCATGCTCGAGATCGCGCACTTCGCCGAAGTCGTCCGTGATCGACAGCGTGACAATCCCAGTCTTTTCGTCATGGTCGACATGGCGTTCTGAATTGGCGGGCCGAATCGTTTCGGTCGCCCAGGGCGTCGCGCCTTCCGGTTCTCCGAAAACGGCTTCGTCGCCTGTTGCCAGCGGGCGCAACGGCACCGATAGCGTGGCCGCCGACAAGGTCAGTCGCACCGGCTCCGGCGAGGGCCAGATGGCCGGCCAGTAGGCGGTCGAAACGGCGACGCGCAGACGATGGCCGGCCGGCACGCGGTAGGCGCATTGATCGAGCACGACGCGCGCCGAAACCGTCTCTCCGGGGACCAGCGATTCGGGGAACTCATGCGAGTGGCGGTGTGTCAGATTGAGCACGCCATAGGAGATGAGTTCCGAGGCACCGTCGGGATGCACGTCGCAAAGCCGGACCGCGAGTTTGGCCTGGGGCCGATCGGAGGCGAGCTGGATTTCAAGCTCCGGCGCGCCGACGATCTCGATCGGCTTGCTGAGCTCAGCTTGGTCGAAACACACGGACAGCCCGTCGTCAGGGCGCTGATCGCCGGGCAGTTCCGGCCCGAAGGTGAAAGGAAAGTATTCGCCGCCGGCAAGGCCGCAGGTCTGTGGCGAGGCCACGGTTGAAGGCCCGGCCTCGGCAGAAATGAGTTCGATCGCTTCAATCACTATGTTGGACGACGGCCACTCCTGCTCCGCTATCCAGCGGCCGGGCCGTTCCGGATGCCAGCGGGCGGGACGTACGCTGTCCATCACATACGCGCGATAGTCGGGATCGGCCTCGACGCCGGTCTCGGCGCCCTTCAGCCAGTGGTCCCACCAGCGTAGCGCTTCCTGCAGGAAGCCGATGGCGGGCTTGGGTCCGGCATAATGCGGATATTTGTGGATCCAGGGTCCGACGATGCCCTTGACCGGTGCCTCGATGTTGGTGACGAGGTGCGAAATCGTGTTGCGATAGCCGTCGTGCCAGCCGCCGATCGACAGCACCGCCGCCTTGACGGCGGGAAAATCTTCGCAGATCGAGCCGCGTTTCCAATAGGCGTCGCGATGCTGGTGGCGGAGCCAGAGCGGCAACAGGAAAGGCTGGTTCTCCAGCCGGGCCATCCACAGATCGCGCCATCTGTTGTCGCCGGCAATCAGCGGATCCGGCGGGCGCGACGAGTAAGACAGCATGGTCGAGGCCCAGCCGAAATTCTCAAGCAGCAGGCAACCGCCCTTGTAGTGGATGTCGTCGGCATAGCGGTCGACGGTCGAGCACAGGCTGATCACCGCCTTGAGCGCCGGCGGCTGCTTGGCCGCCACCTGCAGGCAGTTGAAGCCGCCCCAGGAAATGCCCATCATGCCGACATTGCCGTTGCACCAGGGCTGCGCTGCCGCCCAGGCGATGACATCGCAGGCGTCCTGAAGCTCCTGCTCGGAATATTCGTCGTCCATCAGCCCTTCGGAATCGCCATTGCCGCGCATGTCGACGCGGATCGAGGCATAGCCATGGCCGGCGAAATAGGGATGCGTCAGCTGGTCGCGAAAGATGGTGCCGTCGCGCTTGCGGTAGGGCAGGTGCTCAAGGATGACGGGCACCGGATCATCGCCTGCATCGTCCGGCATCCACACCCTGGCCGACAGCCGGCAGCCGTCCGGCATGACGATGCCCATATCGGGAAATTCGACGACCTTGCGGGGAAATTCGGTGATGGTTTTCATGGCAGGCATAACGCCCCGTGCCGAGGCGACTTTCAATCGCCATTCGCGACTGGAGCAGCGGAATATGCGACTTGGCCGCTACCGCAGTTCGTCGATCAGTTCAACGGAATCTCGTTATCCGCCTTGCTGTCCTGGTAGACGCCGGAGAGCTCGTCGTAGCGCTCGGAAATCCTGCCGATGCGCGCTTCCAGCCGCCCGCGTTCGCCATCCGGCAAAGCCCGCACCAGCCGGCGGATGGAAAAGCTCTTCCAATAGGCATTCTCGGCATTGTAGCCGCCGGGATCGAGAGTGAAGACCTCTTTCAGGATTTTCAGATCATGCGGGATAGCGAAGCTGTCTCGGGAGTCCTCATGGCTGAACAGATAGTAGAAATTGTCGAAACCGGTCCAGGTGATCGCCGACAGGCAGAGCGAGCAGGGTTCGTGCGTGGCGATGAAGATGGCGTCCTTGGTGTCGACGCGTTCAGCCTTGGGCATCTCGTAAAAGCGTTTCAGGCAGTGCACCTCGCCATGCCAGAGCGGATTTTCCATCTCGTTGTTGGTTTCGGCCAGCACCAGCGAGCGGTCGCTCTTGCGCAGGATGGCGGCGCCGAAAAGCTTGTTGCCATGGGCAACGCCTTCGGCCGTCTTAGGCACGATGTCGTGCTCGATGACGTCGAGCAGGCGGTCGATCAGCGAAACGTCGGTCATGGAGAGGCTTTCAGGGAAGGAGGATCTCGTAAGGGTGCGAGAAGTAAAACTCCTCGAGGTTCGAGCCGTCGCCGCCACGGTCGACGATCAAAAAGTCCTGCGCCTCGCCGATCGGCGTCAGCACGCCGTGCCAGAGATTGCGGGAATAGTTGATGCCTTGCCCAGGCGCGGTGATGAAGGCATGCGGCTCGCCCGGTCCGTCGGTGCCGTCATGGCAGACGACGACCAGGAACGGGCGCGGCGACAGCGGGATGAAGGCCTGGCTGCCGAAGGGGTGGCGCTCGACCATGGTCAGCTTCAACGGCATCTCGTAAGGCGTGCCGCGCACCATCGAGATCAGCACCCGGGCATTGGGGCCCGTGGCCTCCGCGGTCGCCAGATCGTGGTAGCGCTCGGCGCGGCCGGCATTGATCGGGTAATGGTTGTCGCCACCCATGTCGATGACGTCGCCGAATTCGGCAAACGCCTCGCGGGTCAGCGGCCGCGCGACGATGCGAGCCAGGATGGAGCGGGTCACCGCGCGCGACCGCCAATGCCAGCCCCGCCGAGCTTGGCGTGCCGGTTGACGTCCTTGTAGAGCAGGTAGCGGAATTTTCCGGGGCCGCCGGCATAGCAGGCCTGCGGGCAGAAGGCGCGCAGCCACATGAAGTCGCCGGCCTCGACCTCGACCCAGTCCTGGTTCAGCCGGTAGACCGCCTTGCCCTCCAGCACGTAGAGCCCATGCTCCATCACATGCGTCTCGGCGAAGGGAATGACGGCGCCCGGCTCCAGCGTGACGATGGTGACATGCATGTCGTGGCGCATGTCGGCGGGATCGACGAAGCGTGTCGTTGCCCAACGGCCCTCGGTGCCGGCCATCGGCGTCGGCGCCACCTGCTGGTCGCTCGAGAAGAAGGCTTCCGGTGTGTCCAGGCCGTCGACGGCCTCATAGGCCTTGCGGATCCAGTGGAAGCGGACGGCGGAACCGCTCTCGTTGCGCACCGTCCAGCCGCTTGCCGGCGGCAGGAAGGCAAAGCCGCCGGGCGCCAGCACATGCTTTCTGCCGGCGAGCGATACGGTGAGCTCGCCCTCGACCACGAACAGCACGCCTTCGGCGCCGGCGTCGGGTTCGGGCCGGTCGCTGCCGCCGCCGGGCAGAACCTCGACGATGTACTGCGAAAACGTCTCGGCAAAGCCTGACAGCGGCCTTGCGATGATCCAGGCCCTCGTCTCGTCCCAGAATGGCAAGGGGCTGGTGACGATGTCCTGCATCACGCCTTTCGGGATAACCGCATAGGCCTCGGTGAAGACGGCGCGCCCGGTCAAAAGCTCGTTCTGGCCGGGATGGCCGCCATGCGGTGCGTAGTAAATGCGCTCTGGCGTCTTGATCATATCCATGGGGCCTTGAACCTATTGCGGGAGCATGTCTTTCAGCCGAAGCAGCGCGATGCGTTCGACCTGTTTGCAGGCGGTATCGAATTCGACGCCGCGGCTGTTGCCGATGCGGGCTTCGAACTCGCCGAGGATTTCCTCCTTGGTCTTGCCTTTCACCGCGATGATGAATGGGAAGCCGAAGGTGGTGACGTAGGCGGCGTTGAGCTTGGAGAACAGCTCGCGTTCCTTGTCGGTCAGCGCGTCGAGGCCGGCCGACGCCTGTTCCCGGGTCGATTCCGCCGTCAGCCGCTTGGCCTTGGCGAGCTTTCCGGCGAGGTCCGGATGGGCGTTGAGCACGCCGAGCCGTTCGGTCTCGCTTGCCGAGCGGAAGACGCGGCACAGCGCATTGTGCATCCCGCCGGCCGTGTCGTGCGCCGGGCCGAGCTCCAGTTCGTATGCCCGCTCCGCGATCCAGGGCGAGTGTTCGAACACCCCGCCGAAGGTGTGGACGAACGTCTCGAATTCCATCTTCGACGGCCGCAGGGCGGCGGGCTGATACGGATGATTTTCCTGCCAGTGCCTGGCGATGTCGATGCGCCGCGCCAGCCAGACCCTGTCGTGCGATTTCACATAGTCGACGAAGCGCTTCAGCGCCGCCACCCGGCCCGGCCGCCCGACGAGACGGCAATGAAGGCCGATATTCATCATCCGCGGCCTGCCCGCCTTGCCCTCGGCATAGAGCGTGTCGAAACTGTCCTTCAGATAGGCGAAGAACTGGTCGCCCGAATTGAAGCCTTGCGGCGTGGCGAAGCGCATGTCGTTGGCGTCGAGCGTATAGGGAATGACGAGCTGCGTGCCGCCCCCATGCTCGAACCAATAGGGTAACTCGTCGTCATAGGTGTCCGAGACGTAGTCGAAGCCGCTCTCCTCGGCCACCAGCCGCACCGTGTTGACCGATGTGCGGCCCGTATACCAGCCGGTCGGGCGCTGGCCGGTAACCTCGTAATGCAGTTTGATCGCCGCTTCGAGGTCGCGGCGCTCGTCCTCGGCGGCGTGGTCGCGGTAGTCGATCCATCGCAACCCGTGCGAGGCGATTTCCCAACCGGCGTCCTGCATGGCCGTGACCTGGTCGGGCGAGCGGGCGAGCGCGGTGGCGACGCCGTAGCAGGTCACCGGCACCTGCGCCTCGCTGAACAGTCGCAGCAGCCGCCAGAAGCCGGCGCGCGCACCATATTCATAGATCGATTCCATGTTCCAGTGGCGCTGGCCCACCCAGGGCGCCGCGCCGACGATTTCCGACAGGAAGGCCTCCGAGGCCTTGTCGCCGTGCAGCACGCAGTTCTCGCCACCCTCTTCGTAGTTGACGACGAACTGTACGGCGACATGCGCGCCGCCAGGCCATTTCGGATCGGGCGGATTGGCTCCGTAGCCACGCATGTCCCTGGTGTAACGCATCGTCCCTCCGCGCCCGGCATCACCGGAAGTATGATCAGAATATCGAAAGGGCTGCTCCCGCATTCCCCTCAAAATTTTTGAAAGTGTTTTTGTCGCGCTCCGCTCGACCGGGACTTATGCATCGCCTTTAATTGGCGCACAATTCGTCACTGTTGTTCTGATGTACCTGGATGGGAGGCGGCCAATGGCAGAAACGTCGAAAGCCGATGGCGGGCGCCTGACGACCCACGTGCTGGATACCGCGACCGGCAAGCCGGCGGCGGGCCTGTCGATCGCGCTTTATCGCATCGACGGCTCGGCGAAGGCGCTTCTGAAGACCGTCGTCACCAATTCCGATGGCCGCTGCGATGCCCCACTGCTGGCCGGTGCCGATTTCCGTAGCGGCGAATACGAGCTGGTGTTCGCCGCCGGCGATTATCTGCGCGGCCAGGGCACGAAGCTGCCCGAACCGGCGTTCCTCGACAGCGTGCCGATCCGCTTCGGCATGGCGGAGGCGGTGCATTATCATGTACCATTGCTGATCTCGCCCTACGGTTATTCCACCTACAGGGGCAGCTGAGGCATGGCCAAGGTCGACATCCGCAACGAAATCCGCTTCATCCTCAATGGCAGCGACGTCGTGCTGACGTCCGTGGCGCCCGACGCGACCTTGCTCGACTGGCTTCGCCTCGACCGCACGCTGCGCGGCACCAAGGAAGGCTGCGCCGAGGGCGATTGCGGCGCATGCACGGTGCTCATCGGCAAGCTTTCGGCCGCGGGACTGGTCTATGAGAGCGTCAATGCCTGCATCCGCTTCCTCGGCTCGCTCGACGGCACCCATGTCGTGACAGTCGAGCATCTGCGCGGCGAGCCGGGCAAATTGCATCCGGTGCAGCAGGCGATGGTCGATTTCCATGGCTCGCAATGCGGCTTCTGCACGCCGGGCTTCGTCATGTCGCTCTACGGACTGTGGATGAAGTCGCCGGACCCCTCGAACGCCGCCATCGAAAAGGCCCTGCAAGGCAATCTCTGCCGCTGCACCGGCTATGAGGCGATCATGCGCGCGGCGCACGCCATATCGAGCTATGGCAAGGCGACAAAGGACCCGCTGGCAGCGGAACGCCGGGACATTACGACACGGCTGCAGGCGTTGCGCGACGGCGCCAGGGTCGAGATCGGCGCCGGCAAGACGCGGCTGGTCGTGCCGGCCGATGCCGACGATTTTGCATCTGTCTTCGAGCATGAACCCGCCGCCACGGTCGTCGCGGGATCGACCGATGTCGGCCTGTGGGTGACCAAGCACATGCGCGACATCTCGCCGGTGATCTTCATCGGCAATCTGCCGGGGCTTTGCGCCATCACGGAAGATAAAGGCGTCATATCGATCGGCGCCGGCGTCACCTACACCGAGGCCTTTTCGACGCTGTCCAAACGCATCCCGGCGCTCGGGCCGCTGGTCGACCGCATCGGCGGCGAACAGGTGCGCAACATGGGCACCATCGGCGGCAACGTCGCCAACGGCTCGCCGATCGGCGATACGCCGCCGCCGTTGATCGCGCTCGGCGCAAGGCTGACGCTGCGCAAGGGCAAGAAGCGGCGCACGATCCCGTTGCAGGATTTCTTCATCGCCTACGGCAAGCAGGACCGTCAGCCCGGCGAATTCGTCGAGGCGGTGCATGTGCCCGTTCCGGCCAAGGACACCAGGTTCGCCGTCTACAAGGTCACCAAGCGCCGCGACGAGGATATCACCGCAACCCTTGGTGCCTTCCATCTGAATTTGGCCAAGGACGGCACGGTTGCCGATATCCGTATCGCCTATGGCGGTATGGCGGCGACGCCGAAGCGGGCGTCGGCCGTCGAGAAGGCGCTGATCGGCAAGGTTTGGAATGAGGCGACGGTCGAAGCCGCGATGGCCGAATACGCCAACGATTTCACGCCGCTCACCGATATGCGGGCGACCGCTGAATATCGGGCCTTGGCGGCGAAGAACCTGTTGCTGCGTTTCTATGTGGAAACCACCGGCAACAAGGCGCCTTTCCAGGTCTCACGCAGCGAGGCGGCATGATGAACAAGCACGCCACGCCGAACCTCAAGGCTGAGAAGATCGTTGGCGGCGTCGCCACCGACCAGCGGCATGATTCCGCCCACAAGCACGTCAGCGGCAGCGCCGTCTATATCGACGACATGCCGGAGCCGGCAGGCACGCTGCATGTCGGGCTTGGCCTATCGAAGGTGGCGCATGGCATCCTGAAAAGCGTCGATCTCTCGGCGGTGCGCGCGGCGCCCGGTGTCGTCGACGTGCTGACTTATGCCGACGTGCCGGGTGAAAACGATGTCTCGCCGAGCAATATGCATGACGATCCTGTGTTGGCCGAAGGCAAGGTGCAGTTCTTCGGCCAGCCGATCTTCGCGGTGATCGCGCAGACGCGCGAGGCCGCGCGCCGCGCGGCGCGTCTGGCCAGGATCGAGTATGACGAGCTTCCCGCCTTGATAAGCATCTGGCCTCTCGATCCGGCCAAAGACAAGCAGGTCACCACGCCGCTGACCTTGCGTCGCGGCGATGCGGCTGCCGCCATCGCCGCGGCGCCGCGTCGGGTGAAGGGGCGCATGAAGCTCGGTGGCCAGGACCATTTCTATCTCGAGGGCCAGGTGTCGCTCGCCATACCCGGCGAGGATGACGAAGTGATCGTTTATTGCTCGACGCAGGGGCCGAGCGAGACGCAGCATCTGGTCGCCCATGCGCTCGGCGTGCCGAGCCATGCGGTGACGGTGGAGGTCCGCCGCATGGGCGGCGGCTTTGGCGGCAAGGAAACCCAGGCCAACCAGTGCGCGGCGATCGCCGCCATCGCGGCCAAGAAACTCCACCGCGCCGTCAAGGTCCGGCTCGACCGCGACGAGGACATGACCGCCACCGGCAAGCGGCACGATTTCGCCATCGACTACGAGGTCGGCTTCGACGACGAGGGCCATATCCTCGGCGTGGATTTTCTTTTCGCCCTCAATGCCGGCTTCTCCGCCGACCTGTCCGGCCCGGTCGGCGACCGTGCGCTGTTCCACTGCGACAACGCCTATTTCTACCCGAATGTGCACGCCAAGTCGGCGCCGCTTTACACCAACACGGTGTCGAACACCGCCTTTCGCGGCTTCGGTGGCCCGCAAGGCATGGTCGGCGCCGAGCGCGTCATCGACGAGGTCGCCTTCGCGGTCGGCAAGGATTCGCTCGAGATCCGCAAGCTGAATTTCTACGACCCGATGGAGGCGATCGGCGCACGCTGCGTCACGCCCTATCACCAGAAGGTCGAGGATTGCATCATCCAGCGCATCGTGGCGGAACTGGAGGAGAGCGCCAATTATACCAGACGGCGGCGCGAGATCAGGGCCTTCAACGCCAACAGCCGCTTCATCAAGCGCGGCCTGGCGCTGACACCGGTCAAGTTCGGCATTTCCTTCACCAAGACCGAGTCCAACCAGGCCGGCGCGCTGGTCCATGTCTATGCCGACGGTTCGGTGCACATGAACCATGGCGGCACTGAAATGGGCCAGGGCCTTCACCTCAAGGTGGCGCAGGTCGTGGCCGAGGAATTCCAGATCGACCTGGACCGCGTCAAGATCACCGCCACCACAACAGCCAAGGTGCCCAACACCGCGCCGACGGCGGCGTCGTCGGGCGCCGACCTCAATGGCATGGCGGCGCAGAATGCGGCGCGCCAGATCCGCCAGCGCCTCACCGACTTCGCCGCCGAAAAATACCAGGTGCCCGTCGACCAGGTGGTGTTCCTCCCCAACCGGGTACGCGTCGGCAACCAGGAGGTCTCCTTCAACGATCTCATCAAGCAGGCCTATATTGCGCGCGTGCAGCTGTCGGCCGCCGGCTTCTACAAGACGCCGAAGATCCACTGGGACCGCAGCAAGGGCCAGGGCCACGCCTTTTACTACTACGCCTATGGCGCGGCCTGCTCCGAAGTCTCGGTCGACACGCTGACCGGCGAATATGTCGTCGAGCGCGCCGACATCCTGCATGATTGCGGCCGTTCGCTGAACCGGGCGATCGACATCGGCCAGGTCGAGGGCGGCTTCATCCAGGGCATGGGCTGGCTGACGACGGAAGAACTATGGTGGGACGACAAGGGCCGGCTGCGCACCCACGCGCCGTCGACCTACAAGATCCCGCTGGCGTCGGACCGGCCGAAGATCTTCAACGTGGCGCTGACCGACTGGTCGCAGGCTTACGAGCCGACGATCCATCGCTCCAAGGCGGTCGGTGAGCCGCCGCTGCCGCACGGCATGTCGGTTTTGCACGCGCTGTCGGATGCCGTGGCGAGCGTCGCCGACCACAGGATCTGCCCGCGCCTCGACGCGCCGGCAACGCCCGAGCGCGTGCTGATGGCGATCGAGCGGCTGAAGAAAGAGGCCAGGGCAGGCGGCTGATCCCGCCAAAGGTGCAATTCCAGCCGAAAAATCCTATATTCCCTGTTCGGGAACGTGAGCGATGAACTCGAAAGTGCAAAGCCTCAAAGCCTTTCTCGGCACCGCCGCCCGGCTTGCGCTGGTCGAAGTGGCCGGCACGAAAGGCTCGACGCCGCGCGAGAAGGGCGCCTTCATGCTCGTCTCGCAAGGAGCGATCCTTGGCACCATCGGCGGTGGCCAGCTCGAATACATGGCCATCGACAAGGCCAGGCAGATGCTTCCCTCGTCCTCGAAAGCAAGGGGCGCCCGCATCGAGGTCAACGAAGTCTGCGCCACGCTCGATGTGCCGCTCGGCCCTGAGATCGGCCAGTGCTGCGGCGGACGGGTCGAGGTTTTGATCCGCCTGATCGATGCCGCGCTGGCCGCCGAACTGGTCGCGGCGGCCGAGACCGAGGAAGCCCACCTGCCGCATGTCTATATCTTCGGCGGCGGCCATGTCGGCCAGTCGCTGGCTTCGGCCATCGCGCTGCTTCCTGTCCATGGCGTCGTCATCGAGACCCGCGCCGAGGCACTGGAAGGCATGCCGGAAACCGTCGAGACGCGGCTGACGCCGATGCCGGAGGCCGAGGTGCGCAACGCGCCCGCTGGCACCGCCTTCGCCATCCTGACCCATGACCATGCGCTGGATTTCCTGATCGTCGCCGAGGCGCTGAAACGCGACGACGCGGCCTATGTCGGCATGATCGGCTCGAAGACCAAGAAAGCCACCTTCAAGAACTGGTTCTTGAAGTCGGCCGACGGTGTTGAAGACGAATTTGCCCGCCTCGTCTCGCCCATCGGCGGCGATGCCGTCAAGGACAAGCGCCCGCCTGTCATCGCGGCACTTGCCGCTGCCGAGATCATGACGGCATTGGTCATGCACAGTGCGGTGTCAAATGCCGGCCATCAGGTCCAGCACCGCAAGGTCATGGCTGGCTAGCCACCGTCGATCTCTCCGTTTTTCGATCGCAGGAAAGATGCATTTGCGGTATCCACCCGGCGTATCGGCACGAGGCGAGGATACATGAACGTTCTGAAGATAGCAGCTTTCTCGGATGGTGACACCGGTGGCAATCCTGCCGGAGTGCTGATCGGCGATGCCTTGCCCGACGCTGCCGAAATGCAGCGTCTGGCGGCGGAAGTCGGGTTCTCGGAGACGGCCTTTGCCGCGCCGGATGGAGAGAACTGGCGGGTCCGCTATTTCTCGCCGGAAACCGAGGTTCCATTCTGCGGTCACGCCACCATCGCCTTGGGAGCCGCCCTCGTCCGGCAGTTCGGCGACGGAGTTTTCCCGCTCACTCTTAACCAGGCGAGCATCACGGTCGAAGGGTTTCGTGATGGTGCCAACGTTGCCGCCGCGTTGCAGTCGCCGCCGACACGCAGCAAGCCGGCGCCGCCGGCGCTGATTGCCGAGGCGCTGGCCCTGTTCGGCTATGCCGCGGCCGATCTCGATCCGGCCATTGCGCCGGCGTTGATCCATGGAGGTGCCGACCACCTTGTGCTTGCCCTCAACTCGCGCGAGGCGCTGGCGGCCATGCGCTACGATCTGAAGGCCGGACAGATCCTCATGCGGCGTGAGCGGCTGGTGACAATCCTGCTCGCCTATTCCGAAACGCCGCGCTTGTTCCACACGCGCAACCCCTTTGCATCCGGTGGGGTCTACGAGGATCCCGCGACAGGCGCTTCGACCGCGGCATTCGCCGGTTATCTGTGCGACCTCGGCTGGCCGCATGGCGGCGCGATCGACATCGTGCAAGGCGAGGACATGGGCATGCGCTCGCGCCTGCATGCCGAAATCGGTCCGGAAATCGGCGGCTCGATTAGAGTTTCCGGCACCGCGCGGATGATGGACGAGATATAGAAGCCGCTGGATTCAGGCCGGCCGTTTCAAGCCCAGATGGTCGCGCAGCGTATTGCCTTCATATTCCCGGCGGAACAGGCCGCGCCGCTGCAGTTCCGGCACTACCAGCGTGGCAAAGGCATCGAGTTCCCCGGGGAAATAAGAAGGCATCACGTTGAAGCCGTCCGCCGCACCGCCTTCGAACCGCGCCTGCAACTCGTCGGCGACCTGCGCCGCCGTGCCAACAATACGCCAATGGCCGCGCGCGCCGGCGAAATGGCGCGCAAGCTGGCGGATGGAAAGCCCGTCGCGGCGCGATTGCTCGACGACCAGCGCCTGCCGGCTTTTCATGCCCTCGCTTTCCGGCAGGTCAGGCAGCGGCCCGTCGATCGGGTGGCGCCACAGATCGGAGATGCTGAGATAGCTGGACAAGAGCGCAACGCCGACATCGTCGGGGATCAGCGCCTGCAATTCCTCGAATTTTTCACGCGCCTCGGACTCGGTCTCGGCCACCACGGGCGCGACGCCGGGCATGATCTTGATGTCGTCGGGCTGGCGCCCGTAGGTCGCCGTGCGGCCTTTGAGGTCGTCATAAAAAGTCTTCGCTTCCTCGAAGGTCTGAGCGGCGGTGAACACCACATCGGCGGTGCGGGCGGCGAGCTCGCGGCCGACATCGGAAGCGCCGGCCTGGACCATCACCGGCGCGCCCTGCGGCGAGCGTGGCAGGTCGATTGCGTCCTGCACTGAAAAACTCTGGCCGTCATGGCCATGGAAGCTTTCGCCATGCCACAGCCCGGTGACCACCTCGGCGAATTCGCGTGCCCGTTCATAGCGGTCGGCATGCGGCTTGAGGCCTGTCGCGCCGAAATTGGCGGCCTCGATCGGGCTGGCCGAGGTCACCAGGTTCCAGCCGGCGCGGCCGCCGCTCAGATGATCGAGCGACAGGAAGGTCCGCGCCAGGCCATACGGCTCGTTGTAGCTCGTAGAGGCGGTGGAGACGAGGCCGATGCGGCTGGTCTGCACGGCGATGGCCGACAACAGGCTGATCGGCTCGAAGCCGATCGAGCGTGAGGTCTGGCTGGCGATGCCGACATTGGCCTCGCGCAAGCCGGCTGCGTCCTCACAGAAGATCATGTCGAACTTCGCGGCTTCCGCGGTCCGCGCCAGCTGGATGTAATGGTCGATGTCGATGCCGGCCCTGACATGCGCCTTGGGATGGCGCCAGGCGGCGATGTGATGGCCAGTCGCCCACAGGAAGGCGCCGAGCTTCATCTGGCGGGTCATTGGTTGCCTCCGCCGGTCAGTCCAAGATGCGAGCGCAGCGTGGTGCCGCGATAATGTTCCTGAAACAGGCCACGCCGGCGCAGGTCCGGCAGGATGCGATCGGCAAAATCGTCGAACACCGAAAGCTGCGCCGGCAGGCGGATGTTGAAACCGTCGCAGCCTTTCGAGCGGAAGGCCTCCTCCAGCCTGTCGGCCAGCCCGCCGAGGCTGGCGGCGGTGAGCGATACGTCAGTCAGCACCTTCACCGCACCTGGTTCGCGCCCGCATGCCGAAACGCGGCGCTTGATATCGCCATGGCGCGCCTTGTTCTCTGCCGCCTGCCGCTCGTCCAGCAGGATGACATCGGCGTTGCGGGCGGCAATGTCGAGGTCGCCTTCCGACAGGCCGGCCAGCACCAGCACCGGCCTGTCCTGCGGCGAGCGCGCGACGTTCAGCGGTCCGCGCACCGAGAAGAACTCGCCCTTGTGGTCGAGAAGGTGCATCTTTTCCGGATCATGGAAGCGACCGCCGCTTTTGTCGAACAGCAATGCGTCCGCGTCCCAGCCTTGCCACAGGCCCAGGACGATGCCGAGATATTCCTGCGAGCGGCGGCGAAAATCATCGGCGGAAAACCCGTCAGGACGACTGAAATTGGCCGCCTCGCGCGCCGCCTGCGCCAACGTCGCGTTCCAGCCGGCGCGTCCGTGGCTGATCATGTCGAGCGAGGCAAAGCGGCGCGCCAGATTGTAGGGCTGGTGGGCGATAGTCGAGGCTCGCGCAACGAGGCCGATCTTTTCGGTAACGGTCGCCAGAGCGGCAACGAGAGTGGTCGCCTCGAATGGGCTGGTTGACGGCTCGCTGCCCGCCGCCGAGTCGGAGATGACGACCATGTCGATATGAGCCGCCTCTGCCTTGCGGACCAAGGCCGTTATCCCGGCCGGTGTGGTGCCTGCCTGGCCTTGAGCTGAAGCGATGTTGAGCGAAACAGCGAATAGCATTTGCGGTCCATCCGGCCGCCGGCGACATCGGCGCGGCCATCGGCTACCAACCTAGGCTGGCTTTCGCGCAAGGCAACCGGACGGGATAGGCCACGAGCCCGTCACTTGCCGTCCAGTCGTCCTCACTTGCCCGCCAGAATATCCTTGATCAGCCGCTGGCAGCGTTCCGCCATGAAGTCGAGCAAGAGCCGCACCTTGGGGTCCTGCAGCTTCTTGTGCGGATAGACGGCGGCGAATTGCACCGGCGTCGGTGGCGTACTGGTCAGGATCACTTTCAGCCGCCGGTCGCGAATGAAAGGCTCGACCTCGAAGCGCGGTTTGTTGATGATGCCGCGCCCCGACAGCGCCCAGCCGGTCAGCACGTCGCCATCGTCGGTGTCGTAGGGGCCATGCACTTCGAATTTTTGCGGGCCAGCTGGTGTCTGCAGGGTCCAGACATATTCGCGCGCGCCGGAATAGCGCAGCATCAGGCAGTCGTGCTTGCGGCCGATCAGCTCCTGCGGCTCCATCGGTTCGCCGCGCGCTTCAAGGTATTTGGGCGCCGCCACCAGCACGCGCTCGCATTCCATGATGCCGCGCATCCTGAGGCTGGAATCCTCGATGATGCCGAGCCTGAAGGCGACGTCGATGCCTTCCTTCATGATGTCGACATTGTGATCGGAAAGCCTGAGCCGGACCTCGATGTCAGGGTATTTGTCGTGGAAATCGGGAATGCCCGAGGCCACCAGCCGGCGCCCGAGGCCGAGCGGCGCGGTGACGCGTATGGTGCCGCGCGGCTGGCCCGACAGCGCCGAGACGGCGGCTTCGGCCTCGGTGATCGCTTCCAGCACCTGCTTGGCGCCTGTGTAGAACACCGTGCCGTGCTCGGTCGGCATCAATTGCCGGGTCGTCCGGTTGAACAGCCGCACGCCAAGATGCTTCTCCAGTTCCTTGATGCGGTTGGAAGCGACCGCCGGCGAAATGCGCATGTCGCGGCCCGCCGCCGACAGATTGCCGAGTTCGACGACGCGGACGAAGACGGCGATGTTGTCGAGATAGGCCATGCGGCTTCCGTGGCTCTCATGCGGCTGCGTATAGTGACCTTAGTATTTTCCATTTTTTTTTGAAAGTCATCGTACGCCTCGCCTCTTTTCGTTTGCGCGCCACACCGTAAAGTCACCGGATCGGCAGGGACGTATCAAATGATGGATTTCGCGATTTTCTGGGACTGGCTGAGCTTCGCCGTGCGCTGGCTGCACGTCATCACCGGCATCGCCTGGATCGGCTCGTCCTTCTACTTCGTCGCGCTCGATCTCGGCCTGCGCCAGCGCCCGGGCATGCCTGCCGGCGCCTTCGGCGAGGAATGGCAGGTGCATGGCGGCGGCTTCTACCACATCCAGAAATATTTGGTGGCGCCGGCCGAAATGCCGGAACACCTGACCTGGTTCAAATGGGAATCCTACGCCACCTGGCTGTCCGGCTTCGCCATGCTGTGCGTGGTTTACTATGCCGGCGCGGACCTGTTCCTGATCGATCCCAATGTGCTGCCGATGTCGGTGCCGGTCGGCATCCTCCTGTCGATGGCCACCATCGGCGTCGGCTGGGTCGTCTATGATCTCTTGTGCCGCTCGCCGCTGGGCAGGAGCGACACCGGCCTGATGCTGGTGCTCTATTGCGTGCTGGTGTTCATCGCCTGGGGGCTGACGCATCTGTTCACCGGCCGCGCCGCCTTCCTGCATCTGGGCGCCATCACCGCCACGATCATGTCGTGCAACGTGTTCATGGTCATCATTCCCAACCAGAAGATCGTCGTCGCCGACCTTATCGCCGGCCGCAAACCCGATCCCAAATACGGCAAGATCGCCAAGCAGCGCTCGCTCCACAACAATTACCTGACGCTGCCGGTGCTGTTCCTTATGCTGTCGAACCACTATCCGCTGGCGTTTGGCACTCAGTTCAACTGGGTCATCGCCTCGCTGGTGTTCATCATCGGCGTCCTGATCCGCCACTATTTCAACACCGTGCACAAGCGCGCCGGCAACCCGCACTGGACCTGGCTCGGCGCCCTTGTGCTGTTCATCATCATCATCTGGCTGTCGACCGTGCCGAAAGTGCTGACCGGCGAGCCGAAGGCTTCCGCTTCGGCCGAAATCTACATCGCCTCGGCGCATTTCCCGGCCGTGCGCGATACCGTGATGGGTCGCTGCTCGATGTGCCATACCGCGGAGCCGGTTTACGAGGGCATCTATCACGCGCCCAAGGGCGTCTTGCTCGACACGGATGCCAACATCGCCAATCACGCCCGCGAGATCTATATCCAGGCCGGCCGCAGCCACGCCATGCCGCCGGCCAATATCAGCCAGATCACGGACAAGGAACGCGCGCTGCTGGTGGCCTGGTTCGAAGGCGCGGGAAAATAAGCATGACCTCGACACTCATTCGCGGCCGCACGCTGTCCTTCGTGCGCTGGCCGCAGGCCATCGATGACCACTCCGCCTGGCGCTACGAGGAAGATGGTGGCCTCCTTATCCGCGACGGCAGGATCGTCGCGGCGGGCGCCTATGCCGATGTCGAGAAGCAAGCCGGCGAAGGCACGAAAAGGGTCGATCACCGGCCGCATTTGCTGTTGCCGGGCTTCATCGACGCGCATGTGCATTTCCCGCAGATGCAGATCATCGCCTCTTATGGCGCCGAACTGCTCGACTGGCTGAACACCTACACCTTCCCCGAGGAAACGAAATTCGCCAACGCCCAGCATGGCCGCCGCATCGCGCGGCTGTTCCTCGACGAGACGGTGCGGCATGGCACCACCACGGTTGCAGCCTATTGTTCGGTCCACAAAGCCTCGGCGGAAGCCTTTTTCGCCGAGTCGCATGCGCGCGACATGCTCAACATCGCTGGCAAGGTGATGATGGACCGCAACGCGCCGGAAGGCGTGCTCGACACGCCGCAATCCGGCTATGACGACACCAAGGCGCTGATCAAGGAGTGGCACGGCAAGGGGCGCCAGCACTACGCCATCACGCCGCGCTTCGCCATCACCTCGTCGCCGGAGCAGATGGAGATGGCCGGCGCGCTCTGCCGCGAGCATCCCGACCTGCACATGCAGACGCATCTGTCGGAAAACCACGCCGAGATCGCCTTTACCCAGCAGCTCTACCCCCGGGCTCGCGACTACACCGACGTCTACGAGCATTACGGTCTGCTCGGCAAAAGAAGCCTGTTCGGCCATTGCATCCATCTCGGCGAACGCGAGGCGGACGCGCTCTCGGACAGCGGTTCGGTGGCGGTGTTCTGCCCGACCTCGAACCTGTTTCTCGGCTCCGGCCTGTTCGACTATCAGCGCTTTCGGCGGCGGGACAAATCGCTGCGGATCGCGGCGGCCACCGATGTCGGCGGCGGCACCAACTATTCGATGTTGCGCACCATGGACGAGGGCTACAAGGTGATCGCGCTGAACGGCGAGAAGCTCAACCCGTTCCAGTCCTTCTGGCAGATCACGCGCGGCAATGCCGAGTCGCTCTCGGTGGTGGACAAGATCGGCACATTGGATGCAGGCACCGATGCCGACATCGTCGTGCTGGATGCCGGGGCAACCCCGGCGATGCGGCTCAGGATGGAAACGGTCGAGACGCTGGCGCAGGAATTGTTTCTCCTGCAGACGCTGGGCGACGACCGCGCCGTGCGCGAGGTCTATGTCGCGGGGCGGCCTGCCAAGAGCGACATCGCAATTTAGGACTGCGGTGTGTTGTCTGCTTGACCCGGCGGCAACCATCGGTCAAAGCGTGCGGCGAAGTTGACAGGGGAACGACATGGCCGTTGCTGACGACATCGCTCTGATCAAGAGACAGGAAGAGACCCTTGTCTTTACGGCTTTCGACGAAGCCGTCGCCTTCAAGATCGGCTCTGCCATCCGCGATCGCGCGCTGGCCGAAAACATGCCCGTCATCGTCGATATCAGGACGTTCGACCGGCCGCTTTTCTATGCCGCAATGCCGGGCTCGAACGCTTCCAATCCCGACTGGGCGCGGCGCAAGATCAATGTCGTCAGGCGCTACCTCAGAAGCACCTATCGTCTGGTTCTGGAACAGCAGCGCCCGGATCGTACCTTCAAGATCGGCGAGGGGCTGGACATCGCGGATTACGTGCTGGCCGGCGGCGGCTTCCCGGTCACCGTCAAGGGCGCCGGCGTCATCGGTGTGATCGCGGTATCCGGCTTGCCGGAGCGCCAGGATCATGGTGTCGTGGTCGATGCGCTCTGCGAGCATCTCGGCATCGAAAAGCGCGGCCTGGCTTTGTCGGCGGAAGCCGAATGACCGTTTCCGATCCCAAGGTCTTTCTCACCTCCATCTTCGACGCGGCGGTCGCAGCCGCCGATCCGGAACGCACCATCCGCGAGCATCTGCCGGCGAAGCCCAGGGGCCGTACCATCGTCATCGGCGCGGGCAAGGGCTCGGCGCAGATGGCGGCCGCCTTCGAGAAGGTCTGGGACGGGCCGATCGAAGGTCTGGTCGTCACCCGCTACGGCTATGGCGCCAAATGCGAGCGCATCGAAATCATCGAGGCCGCCCATCCGGTGCCGGACGCCGCCGGCCTCCAAGCCTCGCGGCGACTGCTCGCCAAAGTCCAGGGGCTGTCGGCGGACGACCTTGTCGTGGCGCTGATTTCCGGCGGCGGCTCGGCGCTGCTGCCATCTCCGGCCGCCGGCCTGACGCTGGCCGACGAGATCGCCGTCAACGAGGCGCTGCTTGCCTCCGGTGCGCCGATCGCGGCGATGAACACCATCCGCAAGCATCTCTCCACCATAAAGGGCGGCCGGCTGGCCGCCGCCGCCTGGCCGGCCAAAGTGGTGTCGCTGGTGGTTTCCGACATTCCCGGCGACAATCCAGCCCTTGTCGCCTCCGGGCCGACCGTTCCCGATGCCGGCAGCCGCGAGGACGCGTTGGCGTCTATATCGGCCTACGGCATGAAACTGCCGGCCTCGGTGATGGCGCACATCCAGTCACCGGCCGCCGATGCGCCGGATCCCGACGATGAGCGCTTTGCGCGCAACGAGGTACACCTGATCGCCTCCGCTGGCGTTTCGCTCGAAGCGGCGGTTGCCGAAGCCTCCAGGCAGGGCATCGAAGCCGTCATCCTTTCCGACGCCGTTGAGGGTGAAGCCCGCGACGTCGGCGGCGTCCACGCCGCGATCGCCCGCGAAGTGGCGACGCGTAGCCGGCCGTTTTCGAAGCCGGTGCTGATCCTCTCGGGCGGCGAGACCACCGTGACGCTGCGCGCGAAAGGCAAGGGCGGCCGAAATTCGGAATTCCTGCTCGCCTTCGCCGTCGCCATCAGCGGCGTGGAAGGCATCCACGCGCTTGCCGCCGACACCGACGGCATCGACGGTTCGGAAAACAATGCCGGCGCCTTTGCCGACGGCTCGACCGTATCGCGCATGCGGGCGGCGGGCGTGGATGCCAAGGCGATGCTGGCCGGCAACAATGCCTGGACGGCCTTCAATGCGGTGGGTGATCTGTTTGTGCCGGGACCTACGGGCACCAATGTGAATGATTTGAGGGCGATTCTCATTCGTTAGAGGGCGTGCAACACTCTTAACACAACGTTAGCGCTGCCCCTCATCCGCCTGCCGGCACCTTCTCCCCGTATAGAGACGGGGAGAAGGAAGCCAGGCGCACCTCCGCGCCCTTCTTGTCACGTTAATGGTTTGCGAAAGCGCCGATGACAGCGTCTTTCTCCCCGTCACTATACGGGGAGAAATGCCCGGCAGGGCAATGAGCGACTATCTGTTGTGTCAAGTTGCATTTGCGAACTCCACGCGCGCATCGCGTGCTTTTGCATTGAGGATGACGAGGAGTTTTCGGGCCAGCGCCATGCGAATGACCATTTTGGTTT